>CP160629.1:0-1463201 GCA_038993745.2 Aliivibrio fischeri
AAGATCACTTAATATATATAAGATCTTTTAAAGAGATCTTTTATTAGATCTATTATATAGATCGTCGATCTCTGTGGATAAGTGATAAATGATCAATAGGATCATATACTTTAGATGGATCCAAAGTTGTTATCTTTCTTTGATCTTCGATCGGACAGCTTGAGGACAAAAGAGTTAGTTATCCACAAGGGGGGAGGGCGTTAGATCTTATTCAATGGATAACTATAACTTGATCACTGGATCTTTCTATAGTTATCCACATAGTAGGTGTCATCTATTTAATAACTTTTATAGATCGGACAACACTTTTTATTAACAAATGTGTTGTTTTAGCCACAATTCTGTTGGTTCTTCTGGGATACTATTTTGAGTTACATCTATCTCTAATAGAGGGTACTTTTCGATAGCGCCATGCTCTTTTAAGGTATTTTGAAGTGATTTTCCTGCTGCGCAGAAAGTGTCATAACTTGAATCACCGATAGCAACAACAGCAAATTCAACGCTCGATAATGGCTGAGTCACGCTTTCTAACTGTTGAATAAATGGTTTAATGTTGTCAGGGTAATCACCAGCACCGTGAGTTGATACAACGAGTAACCATAAGCTATCAATATCAATATCATCTAAATTTGGTTGATTATGAATATCGGTGGAAAAATCCATTTCTTCTAATAAATCAGCAAGATGGTCACCAACATACTCAGCACCACCTAGAGTGCTTCCTGTAATAATAGATACTTTTTTCATGAATTTATCCTATAAAAAATGGGCCTACATAGGCCCATTATTAATCTTATTAATATTGGTTTTATTTACCAATACAGAATGAAGTAAATATACGTCCAAGTAAATCATCAGAGGTAAATTCACCGGTGATTTCACTTAAATGTTGTTGTGCAATACGAAGTTCTTCTGCAAGGATTTCTCCCGCCATGTAACCTTCTAATTGTTGCTGACCTATATCGAGGTGTTGAGCTGCTTTTTCTAAGGCTTCTAGATGGCGTCGACGAGCCATAAAGCCACCTTCTTGGTTACCCGAGAAGCCCATGCACTCTTTTAAATGGTTACGCAGTGCATCAACCCCTTCACCTGTTTTTGCTGATAGGCGAATCAATGTAGGATCATTAACATGGCAAATACCGAGATCTTCACCGGTTTGATCCGCCTTGTTTCTGATCACTGTCATTCCCATGTTTTTTGGTAGACGATCAAGGAATTCAGGCCAAATTAATTTAGGGTCTGTTGCGTCTGTTGTTGTTCCATCAACCATAAATAAAACGCGGTCAGCTTGGGCTATTTCATCCCAAGCTCTTTCAATACCAATACGTTCAACTTCATCAGACGCTTCACGAAGGCCTGCAGTATCAATAATATGCAATGGCATACCATCAATATGAATGTGCTCTCTAAGCACGTCACGGGTTGTACCAGCTATGTCGGTAACGATAGCGGTATCTTTACCTGATAATGCGTTAAGAAGGCTAGATTTACCTGCATTTGGACGACCTGCGATAACAACCTTCATACCTTCACGCATGATGGCACCTTGGTTCGCTTCTTTACGAACCGCATTAAGGTTATCAATGATGCCTTGTAAATCACCACTGACTTTACCATCGGCAAGAAAATCGATTTCCTCTTCAGGGAAGTCGATTGCTGCTTCAACGTAAATACGTAGATAGATAAGCGATTCAACTAAGGTATTAATCTTATTTGAGAAAACACCTTGTAATGAATTTAAGGCTGATTTAGCCGCTTCTTCAGAGCTTGCATCAATTAAATCAGCAATCGCTTCTGCTTGAGCTAAATCCATTTTGTCGTTTAAGAAAGCTCTTTCTGAGAACTCTCCTGGACGTGCTGTACGGATACCATCAATCTTTAGAATGCGTTTGATTAGCATATCCATGACGACAGGACCACCATGACCTTGAAGTTCTAATACGTCTTCACCGGTAAATGAATGTGGGTTTGGGAAGTAAAGAGCAATACCCTGATCAAGCTCCAATCCATTTTCATCTTTAAATGGCGCATATTCTGCGTAACGAGGTTTTAGTTCTTTACCAATAACAGCAAGCGCAACGTCTTTTGCTTTTGGACCTGATACGCGAATGATGCCAACGCCGCCTCGGCCTGGTGCTGTTGCTTGTGCAACAATGGTGTCTGTATGTAGTGTCATGATTATTCTTTATGTCTATTGCTTACTGATATTGTATGCTCATTGAACAAAAAAGGCGACCAATGGCCGCCTTTTGTTTTACTTCAAGAGTGAAAGGTTACTTAGAATGTAAGCCTTTTTTCTCTAGAGCACGGTAAATCAGAGTTTGCTGAATTAACGTTACGATGTTTGATACTAACCAGTAAAGAACTAGGCCAGATGGGAACCATAAGAAGAATACAGTGAACATAACAGGCATGAACGTCATGATCTTCTGTTGCATTGGATCCGTTACTGTTGTTGGGCTCATCTTCTGGATTAAGAACATACTTGCACCCATTAATAATGGCAGGATGTAGTATGGGTCTTGTGCTGATAAATCCGTGATCCAACCAAAGAATGGAGTATGACGAAGTTCAACAGATTCCATTAATGCCCAGTACAGTGAAATGAAGATTGGCATTTGAAGAAGAATTGGTAAACAACCACCTAGTGGGTTTACTTTTTCTTTCTTGTAAAGCTCCATCATTTCTTGGCTCATACGCTGACGGTCATCGCCAATACGTTCACGCATCGCTGTCAACTTAGGTTGAAGCATACGCATTTTAGCCATTGATGTGTATTGTGCTTTCGTTAGTGGGTACATTGCACCACGAACGATGAAAGTAAGAACAATGATTGCTAGACCCCAGTTCACAACGATGCCTTGGATGAAAGACAATAGTTTATGAAGTGGTGAAGCGATAAACCATAACCAACCGTAATCAACAGTTAGGTCTAGGTAAGGTGCTGTAGCAGCCATTTCTTTCTGAAGTTTTGGACCTGTCCAAAGTGTTGCAGAAAGTGTTGCTTCTTGACCTGCTGGAATAGTTACAGAAGGCATACGAACGCCAATGTAACCATAGTCACCTGCTACGCGAGATGTCAGTTTTGCATCATTTACGTTACGAGGAATCCAAGCTGAAGCGAAGTAGTGTTGTAGCATACCCGCCCAACCTTGACCGTTTGTCATGTCGATAGATAAGTTTTTATCTTCCATGTCGTCAAAGCTGTATTTTTTATAGCGTGTATCTTCTGTTGAATAAGCAGCACCACGGTATGTTGGCATAGTAAGACTACCGCCATCATCCATTAAGTTTTGCTTTAGGTTTGTGTACATTTCAACAGTTGCTGGTGCTGAAGATTGGTTATCAACCGTGTAATCAACATCAATAGCGTAGCTGTCGCGTTTAAGGATTAGTGTTTTAGTATAAGTAATACCGTCTTTCACTAATGTTAAAGGAACACGTAATTCGTTTTGGCCTTCAGCTAAAACGTAATCTGTTTTTTGTGCTGTAAATTGAGCACGACCAGAGTTTGAATCGATACCTTGAGGACCGATTAGACCACTTTGAGCAACGTAGCTGTGTGTTGCGTCGTTCTTAAGAAGAACAAATTTAGCTTTAGAGCCTAGTTCTGCGTCGTATTTATTAAGAACAGATTCAATGATGTCACCACCCAATGTATCTACTTTTAAAGTAAGCACATCAGTTGTGATTGTGATCAGCTTGTCAGACTGTGCTGAATCGGCTGGTGTATCACTGTTTGCTGTTGAAGAAGTTGGAACATCACCATCCGTTTGTGTTTGTTGAACGGTACTAACTGTAGCTGGTTGCTGCGGATTAGTTTCTACTTGCCATTGTTGGAAAAGTAAAAAAGAAACTAAAGCCAGTGCGAGCAACAGAATATTACGTTGGGTATCCATCGTTATTGTTCTCTGTCTTTATGCTGCTTGGGTGGGACGGGGTCATAGCCCCCATCATTCAAAGGATGACATTTTAATAGACGTTTGCCAGATAGCCAACACCCTTTTACTAAACCGTGTGACTTTAGTGCTTCAATTGCATAATGTGAACACGTTGGAGTAAATCGACAGCGAGGTCCAATCATTGGACTGATGACGAGTTGATAAAAACGGATAAGACCGATTGCTATCCACGAGAAGGGCGAGACAGGCGATGCCATAATTTGTCTAATAGCTTGTTGAAGTCTTCGTTACTCAATTCTTGAGCACT
This sequence comes from Aliivibrio fischeri, assembly GCA_038993745.2. NCBI lineage: Bacteria > Pseudomonadati > Pseudomonadota > Gammaproteobacteria > Vibrionales > Vibrionaceae > Aliivibrio > Aliivibrio fischeri. The sequence goes on from CP160629.1 coordinate 4,210, forward strand.
CTTTTTAGCGATAACTACAAAGTCTTTCGCAGGTAAGGAATGTTGCTTATTGCGGAAACTTTCACGAACGATACGTTTGAACTTGTTGCGACCAACAGCAGTTTTAATTTGCTTCTTAGGAACAGCGAGACCTAAACGAGGGTGTGAAAGAGAGTTTTCTCTAGCAAGAATGGTGAAATGAGGCGAGCCAGCTCGATGAGCTTGCTTGAAGACAAATTTGTAATCTTCGGGAGTTAACAAGCGTAACTCCCGAGAGAAATCGTAATTCATCAAAATAATCTAGGATTACTTAGATAGACGCTTACGGCCTTTAGCACGACGAGCGTTAATTACGTTACGACCGTTCTTAGTAGCCATACGTGCACGGAAACCGTGAGAGCGTTTACGCTTAAGAACTGAAGGTTGGAAAGTGCGTTTCATTGGTATTACCTTATTACTGATCAGTAGTTATTAGGTTTAATTAAACCCGGCGTGGGACGTACATTCCGACGCCTCTCAACAAAGAGGCGGAATTGTAATCATTGACTCATAAATAGTCAACAAGAGGTTCCACGTATTTTCCGGATGGTGAATTATACGTTTTGTGAGCCAGAGCGCAAGGATCTTTATTCGATCCCAACTTGATTTAAGAATTTCTGCAATTTAGGATCCTGTGGATAACCAAAAATTTGCTCTGGCGTTCCTTGTTCGACGATCTTTCCATCAGACATATAGATGACACGATCGGCTACTTCTCTTGCAAATTGCATCTCATGAGTGACAACTAGCATCGTTTGGTGCTGTGTAGCCAGTTTTTTCATTAAAGTTAGCACCTCATTAACCCATTCCGGATCCAGTGCTGACGTGGGCTCATCAAATAATAGTAGTTCAGTTTCTAATGCCATAGCTCGGCCAATACCAACTCGTTGTTGTTGACCTCCAGATAAAGCCGCAGGGTAATTATCTCCTTTATCACCGAGTCCTATATCATCTAAAATTTGTTGTGCTTTTTTTAGAGCGTCGTCCTTTCTCCACTTGTGGACAGTTATTAGGCCTTCTGCAATATTCTGACGAGCAGTTAAATGTGCAAAAAGAGCGTAATTCTGGAAAATAAACCCAGTTTTTCTTCGCAAAGCCAACACATCACTTTTTGTGTGTTGTTCACTATCGACGCTGACATCACCGATACTGATCACGCCTTTATTTGCTGTTTCAAGAAAATTAATACAACGAAGCAGAGTGGATTTACCTGTTCCACTAGAACCGATAACAGCAATGATCTCTCCTTTATTTATTTCAAGATCTATTCCTGCAAGAACTTGAGTGTCGCCAAAGCTCTTATGTAAGTTTTTAACTTTTATCATCGTACATACGCCTTATTTAGTTTTTCTTCGGCCCAAATTTGTACTCGAGTCAGAATAACGACAACTCCCCAATAAATAAGTGCTACTGCAAGGAAAGCTTCAAAGAACTTAAAGCTAGATGAGGCTTCCATTTGTGCTTTTGCCATGATTTCTGCAACACCTAAAGTAAAAGCTAGAGAGGTGGATTTGATCATATCGATGAAGTAATTCATTAAAGAAGGCAGAGCGACGCGAGTTGCTTGAGGTAAAATTATTCGGCGCATTGCTTGAGATGTTGTCATCCCAATAGAAAGACTAGCTTCCATTTGGCTACGGTCAATACCAATAATAGCCGCACGAATGCTCTCAGCCATGTAGGCTGCAAAATGAAGAGTAAGGCCTATAACTGCGGCACTAAATGCATCTAATCCTACAAAGATAGGAAAGACTTGAGGAAGTCCGTAATAAAGGAGGAAAAGCTGCACTAATAATGGCGTTCCTCGAAAGAAGCTAATATAGAGTTGGCTTAGTTGATCAAATACAGGCACTTTAAATACTCGTAAGTTAGCGAGTACTAACGCAAGGGCTAAGGAAAAGAGTAATCCCCATAACGCCATTTCCATTGTGGTACCTAAATATTTAAATAATATAGGTAACAACTCAATCATGTAGGTAAAATCAAATCCCATAATGCTCTCTGTAATTATTTTTAGAAGTAAAGTGGGTAATTCAAAGAAAGATGAAACCCACTAGTAATATAGTGGGCTTATTTGATGAATGGTGAGTAATCGCTTACTTTGCGATCAGATTAGCTTATTGAGTGATGTCTGAATCGAACCATTTCTGAGAGATTTTTGCTAATGTACCATCCTCTCTCATAGCGTTTAATGCTTGATTCACTTCTTTTTGTAGCTTTTGGCCTTTTTCATTGTTTACAAATGGCCATGCATTCTCAATGGTTTCAAATGGTTTACCAGCTAGTTGCAAAGGAAGACCAGATTTCTTGATTAATTGAGCTGCAGAAAGTCGATCCATCACAAAAGCGTCTGCACGTCCTAAAGCAACATCATGCTCAATACCTGTATCGTATGTTTTGATATTGATTTGCTCTGATTTGTCGTGATCACGCAGTAATTTCTCAAAGTTTGAACCTAAATTAACGGCAACGGTTTTACCATTTAAATCATCAATGCTTTTGATGCTGTCATTGCCTTTACGTACCGTAATTTGCGCACCATCTACGACATAAGGGTCAGCAAATAGATACTTTGCTTCACGTTCTTTGGTTTTGGTAATTTGATTTGAAATCGTATCAATTCGCCCCGTTTCTAATAAGCCGAAAAGACCTGAAAAGCTAGCAGTTACGTATTCAACGTTATAATCGTTGCGGCGACCAATCTCATCCCATAAATCGACTTCAAATCCTTGCAGTTTATCTTGCTTAACAAAGGTAAATGGAAAATAGCGTCCTGACATCCCCACTTTTACTTCTGTTGCTGCTTGTGCAAATTGAGTGGTTGCTAATGTTAGTGCTAATCCTGCGAGGATATTCTTCGTCCATTTCATGATTGATACTCCTATTATTCATTCAGTATTAGGATGATACTTTTTTTGCGACTGAGCTCTAAATACCCGATGGTTATGTGTAATAACTAAATCATTAAATTATGATCATTTTTTCCGCATTGTTGATGGTTTTGGGTATAAGTCAGGTAAAAAGTGTGTTGATCTAGGTAAAAAAGCGTGATCAGTGTGAATAACTTCGATCTTATTCACTGGATCATCGATCTAACACTGGCACTATAGTTATCCACAGTATAAAATTAACGACCTTTTGAAATTAATTATGAGTGGGGTTGTCCGTGTCTTCATCGCTTTGGCTTCAGTGTTTACAGCGCCTTCAAGAAGAATTACCTTCCGCAGAATTCAGTATGTGGGTTAGACCACTACAAGCAGAATTAAATGACAATACCCTAACGCTATTTGCACCGAATCGATTTGTACTCGATTGGGTACGTGATAAGTACTTAAATAGCATTAACTCATTATTAAATGAGTTCTGTGGTAATGATATTCCTACCTTACGTTTTGAGGTGGGGAGTAAACCTGTATCTGCTCCTGCTGTACCAAAGCAGACTGCTGCTGATGTTGCTGCGGCAACTTCGGCTCCAGCGCAGCTTCAAGCGCGTCAATCTGTCCATAAACCTTGGGAATCTGAGGGTGCAGGCCCTGTTGCTGCGGATCTAAACCATCGCTCAAACGTCAACCCTAAGCATAAATTTACTAACTTTGTTGAAGGTAAATCGAACCAACTTGGTTTGGCGGCTGCACGTCAGGTTTCTGATAACCCTGGTACAGCTTATAACCCTCTCTTTTTATATGGGGGGACGGGTTTAGGTAAAACGCATTTATTGCACGCAGTCGGTAATGCTATTGTTGATAGTAAGCCGGATGCTCGAGTGGTTTATATGCACTCTGAGCGTTTTGTTCAAGATATGGTTAAAGCATTGCAAAATAATGCGATTGAAGAATTCAAACGTTATTACCGTAGTGTTGATGCTTTGCTTATCGATGATATTCAATTCTTCGCAAATAAAGAGCGTTCTCAAGAAGAGTTTTTTCATACCTTTAATGCGTTGCTTGAAGGTAATCAACAAATCATTCTTACGTCAGATAGATACCCTAAAGAAATTAATGGGGTTGAAGATCGTCTTAAGTCTCGTTTTGGTTGGGGTCTTACAGTTGCGATTGAACCGCCAGAATTAGAAACCCGCGTTGCTATCTTGATGAAGAAAGCAGAAGATCACCAAATTCATTTAGCGGATGAAGTTGCCTTCTTTATTGCTAAGCGCTTACGTTCAAATGTACGTGAATTAGAAGGGGCATTAAATCGTGTTATTGCGAATGCCAATTTTACTGGTCGTGCAATTACGATTGATTTTGTACGTGAAGCATTACGTGATTTATTAGCGTTACAAGAAAAGCTAGTTACGATTGATAATATTCAAAAAACTGTTGCTGAGTACTATAAGATCAAAATGGCGGATTTATTATCTAAACGTCGTTCTCGTTCTGTTGCTCGCCCACGTCAACTTGCAATGGCGCTGTCAAAAGAGTTAACTAACCACAGCTTACCTGAGATTGGTGATGCGTTTGGTGGTCGTGACCATACGACGGTGTTACATGCTTGCCGTAAGATTGCGCAACTTCGCGAAGAAAGTCATGATATTAAAGAAGATTATTCTAATTTAATTCGTACATTGTCATCGTAAGCCATAACCTACTTTATATATAGACGAGTATTATGAAATTTTCTATTGAACGCAGTCTGTTACTAAAACCACTGCAACAAGTATCTGGTGCCCTTGGTGGCCGTCCATCACTGCCTATTTTAGGAAATATCTTACTTCAGGTTGAAAATGGTCAGTTGTCGATGACAGCAACCGATCTGGAAGTTGAGTTAATCAGCAAAATTACTCTAGAAGGTGATTTTGAAGCAGGTGCAGTTACTGTTCCTTCTCGTAAGTTTTTAGATATTTGTCGTGGTTTGCCTGATAGTGCGAACATTACCATTGTATTAGAAGGTGATCGTGTTTTAGTTCGTTCAGGACGTAGCCGATTCACTCTTGCTACATTACCTGCAAATGATTTTCCAAACATCGAAGGTTGGGAGAGTGAAGTTGAAATTACACTTTCTCAAGCACAACTGCGCAAGTTAATTGAAAGCACTCAATTCTCTATGGCTAACCAAGATGTTCGCTATTACCTAAATGGTATGATGTTTGAAACTCAAGGTAATATTTTCCGTTCGGTTGCAACAGATGGTCACCGAATGGCGGTATGTAATATGCCGGTTGAATCTGAATTGCCAGAGCAACAAGTGATCATGCCACGCAAAGGTATTCAAGAGCTAGTTCGCTTACTTGACTCACCCGATCAGAGTGTTACTTTACAGTTTGGTAATTCAAATGTGCGTGCAGAAGTGAATAACTTTGTTTTCACTTCTAAGCTTGTTGATGGTCGTTTCCCTGATTATCGACGCGTAATGCCACAAAGTAGTAATAAAACGCTTGAAGCGGATTGTGATGAACTGCGTCAAGCATTTGCGCGTGCAGCTATTTTATCAAATGAAAAGTTCCGTGGTGTTCGTGTTAATTTAGCAAATAACCAAATGCGTATTACAGCGAATAACCCTGAACAAGAAGAAGCGGAAGAGATCCTAGATGTGGATTTCCAAGGCGATGATATCGAAATTGGCTTTAACGTAAGCTATGTATTAGATGTTCTGAATACTCTAAAATGTGAGCGTGTGCGAATTTCAATGACAACAGCTAATGCTAGTGCGTTAGTGGAAGATTGTGCTAATGATGAAGCACAATACGTTGTTATGCCAATCCGTCTGTAGATTTTAACCGTCGATGCCATTATCTCGTTTAATCATTAATGATTTTCGTAATATAACGACGTGTGATATTCAATTATCATCCGGCTTTAACTTTGTTATTGGCCCTAATGGCAGTGGAAAAACCAGTGTCCTTGAAGCGATTTATTTGCTCGGACATGGGCGTTCATTTAAGAGCTCGTTAACAGGTCGAATTATTCGAAATGACTGTGACGAGCTTTTTATTCATGGACGATTTACCACTCCAGAGCTGTTTGAATTACCTATTGGTATAAATAAACAGCGCGATGGCACAACTGAGGTTAAAATAGGCGGAGAAAGTGGTCAAAAACTGGCACAATTAGCGAAAGTGTTACCACTTCAATTAATTCACCCTGAAGGGTTTGAATTAGTTACCGATGGCCCTAAATTTCGCCGTGCATTTATCGATTGGGGAGTGTTTCACGTGGAACCTGCATTTTATGATGCATGGAGCCGAGTGAAGCGATTAACCAAACAACGTAATGCATTATTAAAAACGGCAAATAGCTATCGTGAATTGAGTTATTGGGATTTGGAACTTGCTCAACTGGCTGAGAAGATCGATCAGTGGCGAGTGGATTACATCAATCACATATCTGAAGCAACTCAACAAATATGTCAGGCATTCTTACCAGAATATGACATAAAGCTGTCATACTATCGCGGTTGGGACAGAGAAACCCCATACGCAGAATTGCTCAAGAAGAACTTTGAGCGTGATAAACAGCTGGGCTATACCGTTGGCGGCCCAAATAAAGCCGACTTAAGAATTAAAGTTGCAGGCACTCCTGTTGAGGATGTGTTGTCTCGCGGTCAACTTAAGTTGATGGTGTGTGCATTACGATTAGCACAAGGACAACATTTAACTGAGGCAACAGGAAAGCAATGCATCTATTTAATAGACGATTTTGCTTCTGAACTGGATAGCCATCGTCGCCAATTGCTGGCTCAATATTTGAAACAGACAAAGGCGCAGGTGTTTATTAGTTCGATTACTGCTGAACAGATTGCAGATATGCATGATGATGAAAGCAAGATGTTCGAGATTGAACATGGCAAAATAGCCCAAGGATAAAAACGCGAGAGTAACTCATGTCAGAAAATTATGATTCATCGAGTATTAAAGTACTAAAAGGCCTAGATGCGGTACGTAAGCGTCCGGGTATGTATATCGGCGACACCGACGACGGTACAGGTCTTCACCACATGGTGTTTGAGGTTGTCGATAACTCAATCGATGAAGCTCTTGCTGGTCACTGTAAAGATATCATTGTAACTATCCATGAAGATAATTCAGTTTCAGTAAGCGATGATGGTCGTGGTATTCCTACGGCAATCCACCCTGAAGAAGGCGTATCAGCTGCAGAAGTTATCATGACGGTACTTCACGCAGGTGGTAAGTTCGATGATAACTCTTATAAAGTATCTGGTGGTCTTCACGGTGTAGGTGTTTCTGTAGTAAACGCCCTATCTGAAAAAGTAGAATTAACGATTCACCGTGCTGGTGAGATTCATCAACAAGTTTACCACCATGGTGAGCCAGAAGCGCCATTAGCGGTTATTGGTAAAACAGATACAACGGGTACTAAAATCCGTTTTTGGCCAAGTGAAGAAACATTTACTAACGTAGTATTTGTTTATGAAATTTTAGCTAAGCGTCTTCGTGAGCTGTCTTTCTTAAACTCTGGTGTATCTATCAAGCTACAAGATATGCGTGAAGAAGATAAAGCTGATCACTTCATGTATGAAGGTGGTATTCAAGCGTTTGTACAACACTTGAACCGTAATAAAACACCTATCCACCAAAAAGTATTCCACTTTGATTCAGAGCGTGAAGACGGTATCTCTGTTGAAGTGTCTATGCAATGGAACGATGGCTTCCAAGAGAACATCTACTGTTTTACTAACAACATTCCACAACGTGATGGTGGTACGCACTTAGCAGGCTTCCGTTCTGCGTTAACACGTACGTTAAACACGTTTATGGATAAAGAAGGTTTCTCTAAGAAAGCAAAAGCAGCGACATCTGGTGATGATGCTCGTGAAGGTCTAACAGCTGTTGTTTCTGTAAAAGTTCCTGATCCAAAATTCTCAAGCCAAACAAAAGATAAGCTGGTTTCTTCTGAAGTTAAATCAGCGGTTGAATCAGCAATGGGTGAAAAACTGTCTGAGTTTTTAGCAGAAAACCCAAGTGAAGCTAAGATGGTTTGTTCGAAGATCATTGATGCAGCTCGTGCTCGTGAAGCGGCTCGTAAAGCGCGTGAAATGACTCGTCGTAAAGGTGCATTAGATATCGCTGGCCTTCCAGGCAAACTAGCAGATTGTCAGGAAAAAGATCCTGGTCTATCTGAACTATACATTGTGGAAGGGGATTCTGCTGGCGGTTCAGCTAAGCAGGGGCGTAACCGTAAAAACCAAGCGATTCTACCTCTTAAAGGTAAAATCCTAAACGTTGAGAAAGCTCGTTTTGATAAAATGCTGTCTTCTCAAGAGGTGGGTACACTGATTACTGCACTAGGCTGTGGTATTGGTCGTGATGAATACAACCCAGACAAACTACGTTACCACAACATCATCATCATGACCGATGCCGATGTCGATGGTTCTCACATTCGTACGCTTCTTCTGACGTTCTTCTACCGTCAAATGCCTGAGCTTATTGAACGTGGTTACATCTATATTGCTCAGCCACCACTTTACAAAGTGAAGAAAGGTAAACAAGAGCAATACATTAAAGATGAAGATGCAATGGCGGAATACCAAATTGCATTAGCGCTTGATAATGCATCTCTATTTACTAATGCTGATGCACCAGCAATTGCAGGTCAAGCATTAGAAGATCTAGTTGTTCAATACAACAGTGTAATGAAGCTAATTGATCGTATGTCTCGTCGTTACCCAGTATCTGTGCTGAATCGTCTTGTTTACACAGGTCGTTTAACACAAGAAATGTGTGCTGATGAAGCGTCTGCGCAAGCATGGACCGAAGCGTTTGTTGCTGAGTTAAATGCAAACGAAGTAGGTGCAAGCCAATACAATGCTGCTCTTTTATTTGATGAAGAAGCAAATGCATATCAACCTAAACTGGTTGTTCGTACTCACGGTGTTGAGCATGAATATGTACTAAGTATTGATCTACTGAACTCTAAAGAGTACGCACGTATTGCTGATTTAGCTGAAGCATTAGATGGTCTTCTAGAAGAAAGTGCTTACGCACAACGTGGTGAGCGTAAGCAACCAGTTTCTAGCTTTGAAGATGCATTGGCATGGTTAACTAAAGAGTCTCGTCGTGGTTTCTCTCTACAACGATACAAAGGTCTGGGTGAGATGAACCCTGAGCAACTTTGGGAAACAACGATGGATCCAGAATCTCGTCGTATGATGCAAGTAACGATTAACGATGCAGTAGCGGCTGATGAGTTGTTTACTACATTGATGGGTGACCAAGTTGAACCTCGTCGTAACTTCATTGAAGAGAATGCATTACGCGTATCTAACTTAGACATCTAATCTGAGCAAATATTTGCTGTAATCACTGATTTCTGTGTCGAAGGTGCCCACTTATGTTCATAAGCTCCGCGCCTTCTCCTTGAACTAAGCGATTACAGCGGCAATTTATCTCAACTTAGAATTTAGATATATGAGGAAGCACTGCTGTTGGCGGTGCTTTTTTTTATCTGAAATTTGAGGCGTTATTTTTATTTATTGTTCATAGAGTTAGTGGTGTTTTTGGTTTAAATCGAAAAATAAATAGCCTTTATCTCTTGAAAGTAAAAACAGTAAACCACATATCTAGTTATGAAGAGGATGCCGATAGGGTCTTCTGAAAATGACTTGTCCAAAAAGGAAAGTCTTACAATTTATTAGAGTCAACTAAGGACCCAAAGTTAGGGGTAGTTGTACTCACTATTGCTTAAATTAAAGGATAGTATTATGCGTAATGTAGATTTCACACCTCTGTACCGTTCAGCAATTGGTTTTGACCGTCTTTTCAATCAAATGGAAAATCATTCGGCAAAAACAAATGGCGGTTACCCTCCGTACAATATTGAACAGCAATCTGAAAATAAATACCGTATTACTATGGCGGTAGCTGGCTTTGCTGATAATCAAATCGATTTAACTCAACACGAGAATATGCTGATTGTTCGTGGTGAACGTCCAAAAGACATTGAAGAAAAAACGTATTTATACCAAGGCATTGCTGAGCGTGACTTTGAACGTAAATTCCAATTAGCGGATTACGTGAAAGTGGTGGGCGCAACGATGGAAAATGGATTATTACACGTAGATTTAGAGCGTGAAATTCCAGAAGCAATGCAGCCTCGTAAGATTGCAATTAATGGCAATAACTTGCTTGAAGGCTAATACTTAACAGTATTTATTATTGAAAATAAAGGCGCTGTGATAGCGCCTTTTTTTGTGCCTGTATTTTATTACAGCGGGTATTAGAAAAAGCAATGAGTCATGAGTACAAATTTATTTACTCTGAATAGGCCTTAAGCACTTCTTCTGCAATGATATTAATGCCTTTTTGCATCATGTCTTCATCTTGAACGTAATTCATACGTAAGCATTGATGAGCATGCTCCCAGCTGTCATCTTGTCCAATAAAGAAGTATTCACCCGGAACAATGAGTACACCACGCGCTTTCAAGCGTTTGTACAGTTCCATCGTCGTGATAGGCAGTTCATCAAACCATAGCCATAAGAAAATAGCACCTTCAGGTTTATGGATGCGGAAACGTGGATCAGTTATCGCTGTTTGTAGCATGTTCACCGCTGTTTGCGACTTTTCACGATAGAAAGGCTGTATTACGTTTTCACTTAAACGTAATAAATCACCGGATTCAATCATGTGTAATCCCATTGCTGGACCAACACTACCAGGAGCAAGATTGATAATGCCATTTAGATTTGTAATGGCTTCGGTCATCTTCTCATTTGCAATTACAATACCGCAGCGTAATCCCGGCAATCCTAGTTTAGATAAACTCATACATAGGATGGTATTGTCGTTCCAGAATGGTGTGACCTCTTCAAAGATAATGTTCGGGAAAGGGGTGCCATAAGCATTATCTAGAATCAGTGGGATGTTATTTTCACGCGCTAATTTATCTAGCTTAATGACTTCTTCGTCTGTAATTACATTACCTGTAGGGTTCGTAGGGCGAGAAACGCAAATCGCTCCGATGGATTCATCAACGGTGAGTTGACTGAAATCGACGTGATATTTAAAGAGTCCATTGTCTAATAACTCAATTTCAGGACGATAAGAAATAAAGCTATCAAATTCCAACTCAGAATCGGCGTACCCAATGTATTCCGGTGCAAGAGGAAGTAATATTTTCTTTTTTGAACCGTCCGCGTAAGTACCAGCTAATAGATTGAATAAGCTAAAGAAAGCACTTTGAGAGCCATTCGTTAAAGAGATGTTTTTTTCTGAAATATCCCAACCGTAAGTTTCTTTTAATAGCTTTGCTAATGCTTTTACAAAGCTGTCTTTACCTTGAGGACCATCGTAGTTGGCCATTGCCGCAATGAGCTCACCAGAATCGAGCATTTTTTGTGAGGCGTCTTTAAAGTAGTCGAGCATGGCGGGAATACCAGCAGGGTTACCACCACCGAGCATGATGGCTCCAGGTGTACGTAAACCATCATTTAAATCATCCATTAATTGAGTGATCCCGCTGTAACGAGTAAATTTTTCGCCAAATTGAGTAAACTTCATTACGACTACCGCGCTAATTGTTGAGTCTGAGTATTGATTGTTTTAACAACATACCTCAACACCAAACAGAGTTAAAGAGGCAAGATAATCACCATTTTTATTGCTTAGCATGTAAAGTCACGGTGAATTTTAAGAAAGTGCTTATTTTTGCTACTCCCAAAGAGCCTCGTAAGGTATAGTTACTTGTTATATTTTTATTTATTACTAACGAATCGCGCGAATTAAATTATGCAAAAATACGATATCAAAACCTTCCAGGGAATGATCCTCGCGCTGCAGGATTATTGGGCACAAAACGGTTGTACCATTGTACAGCCTCTAGATATGGAAGTAGGTGCAGGCACCTCTCACCCGATGACTTGTTTACGTGCACTTGGCCCAGAGCCAATGTCAACAGCTTACGTACAACCATCTCGTCGTCCTACTGATGGCCGTTACGGTGAAAACCCGAACCGTCTTCAGCACTACTACCAATTTCAAGTTGCTTTGAAACCATCGCCTGACAACATTCAAGAGTTGTACTTAGGCTCTCTAGAAGTGCTTGGTATCGACCCATTAGTTCACGATATTCGTTTCGTTGAAGACAACTGGGAAAACCCAACACTAGGTGCATGGGTTTAGGTTGGGAAATCTGGCTAAACGGTATGGAAGTAACGCAATTTACTTACTTCCAACAAGTAGGTGGTCTTGAGTGTAAACCAGTAACGGGTGAAATCACTTACGGTATTGAGCGTCTTGCTATGTACATTCAAGAAGTTGACTCTGTTTACGATCTTGTATGGAACATTGGTCCTGATGGTACTGCCGTTACTTACGGTGACATTTTCCACCAAAACGAAGTTGAGCAATCGACTTATAACTTCGAGCACGCAGACGTTGATTTCTTATTTGGTTTCTTCGACCAATGTGAAAAAGAATCTAAAGAGCTTTTAGAGTTAGAAAAACCGCTTCCTCTTCCTGCTTATGAGCGCATCCTAAAAGCAGCTCACGCATTTAACTTATTAGATGCACGTAAAGCGATCTCTGTAACTGAACGTCAACGTTACATCCTTCGTATCCGTAACCTAACTAAAGCGGTTGCAGAAGCATACTATGCATCACGTGAAGCCCTAGGTTTCCCAATGTGTAAGAAGAACGAGGAGAAGTAATCATGGCGAAGAATTTTCTAATTGAATTAGGTACAGAAGAGCTTCCACCAACAGCACTTCGTTCATTAGCTGAAGCGTTTGCATCAAACTTTGAAGCAGAATTAAAAGCAGCTGATTTAGCACACCAAGGTGTTAAATGGTATGCAACACCACGTCGTTTAGCACTTAAAGTTGCTGAACTAGCAGAAAGCCAAGCAGATAAAGTAGTTGAGAAACGCGGTCCTGCTGTTTCTGCTGCATTTGATGCTGATGGTAACCCAACAAAAGCGGCTCAAGGTTGGGCTCGTGGTAACGGTATTACGGTTGAACAAGCTGATCGTCTAAAAACAGACAAAGGCGAGTGGCTACTTCATAAAGAAGAAGTAAAAGGCAAACCAGTACAAGAGCTTGTTGTTGATTTTGCAGCAAAAGCATTAGCTGGCCTACCTATCCCTAAAGCAATGCGCTGGGGTAACTCTGACATTCAATTCATTCGTCCAGTAAAAACACTGACTATCCTATTAGGTGACGAGCTGATTGAAGGTTCTATCTTAGGCGTGAGTTCTGCTCGTACACTTCGTGGTCACCGTTTTATGGGTGAATCTGAATTTACGATTGATTCTGCTGCTCAATACCCTGCGATTTTAGAAGAGCGCGGTAAAGTAATGGCTGATTACGATGCTCGTAAAGCTATCATCCTAGCTGATTCTGAAAAAGCGGCAGCTGCAGTAGGCGGTAAAGCGGATTTAGAAGACGATCTTGTAGAAGAAGTAACGTCATTAGTAGAATGGCCTGTTGTTCTTACTGCTAAGTTTGAAGAAGAGTTCTTAAAAGTACCTTCAGAAGCATTAGTGTACACAATGAAGGGCGATCAGAAGTACTTCCCTGTATACGATGAGAACAAGAAACTGCTTCCTAACTTTATTTTCGTATCTAACATTGAGTCTAAAGAGCCTCGTCATGTTATTGAAGGTAATGAAAAGGTAGTTCGTCCACGTCTTGCTGACGCAGAGTTCTTCTTTAATACAGACCGTAAGCGTCCGCTTATCGACCGTCTACCTGAATTAGAACAAGCTATCTTCCAGAAGCAATTAGGTACGATCAAAGATAAAACTGACCGTATTACTGAGCTTGCAGGTTACATTGCTGAACAAATTGGTGCTGATGTTGAGAAATCTCAACGTGCAGGTCTTTTAGCTAAATGTGACTTGATGACATCTATGGTATTTGAATTTACAGATACACAAGGTGTAATGGGTATGCACTACGCAACTCATGATGGTGAAGATGAGCAAGTAGCATTAGCTCTTTACGAGCAATACATGCCACGCTTTGCTGGTGATGATTTACCAAGTACTGATATTTCTTCTGCTGTAGCAATGGCGGATAAATTAGATACGCTTGTTGGTATTTTCGGTATTGGTCAAGCACCTAAAGGTTCTGATCCATTTGCACTTCGTCGTGCGGCTCTAGGTGTTCTACGTATTATCGTTGAGAAAGAATACAACTTAGATTTAGTTGATCTTGTTGCAAAAGCACAATCTCTGTTTGGCGATAAACTATCGAATGCAAATGTAGCGACTGACGTAATTGACTTCATGTTAGGTCGTTTCCGCGCATGGTACCAAGATGAAGGTTTCAGTGTAGACATCATCCAAGCGGTTCTTGCTCGTCGTCCTACAAAACCAGCTGATTTCGATAAGCGTGTGAAAGCGGTATCTCACTTCCGTGAATTAGATGCAGCAGAATCACTAGCAGCAGCGAATAAGCGTGTTGGTAATATCCTAGCTAAATTTGATGGTGAGCTTGCTCAAGAGATTGATCTTGCTCTTCTACAAGAAGATGCTGAGAAAGCATTAGCTGAGAAAGTTGAAATCTTAGCTGAAGCGCTAGAACCTGTATTTGCAGCTGGTAACTACCAAGAAGCGTTAAGTCGTCTTGCAGAACTACGTGAACCTGTAGATGCGTTCTTCGATAACGTAATGGTTATGGCTGATGACGAAGCACTTAAGACAAACCGTCTAACGCTTCTGAATAAGCTACGTAACTTATTCTTAGATATTGCTGATATTTCTCTTCTTCAAAAATAAGAAATAGCCTTATCAAATGAAATACCTCGCTAATGCGGGGTATTTTTTTGTCTAAATATCGTATTTTCGAAAATTAGAGATTAATAATGTTGTTAACAATGGCTACAATTGAGTCACTGTTATTATTTTTAGGTTTCTGATTTCGATGAAATTGTCTGTTTGTGCAACACTTATTTCGCTGTCTTTATTAGTTGGGTGTCAAAGTACGCCATCAACTGATAATTCTTCTTTATCAGAAAACTCATCAAATCCATCATCTGACATAGCCAAGTCAACTAATAACGATGCAGCTGATAGCGTAGATATCATTTGTCCTCAGCTAGGCATTCAACCTGTAACTGTCGCTGTTTCTGATTTGTGGGCCGATGGTGAGGTTGTCACCGATGCTTATACTGGGCGCATTGCTCAAGTGAAAAATGGTAGCGTTACTTTAACGCCAAGTCGTCATAGTGGTGGCTTATTGCTGTTAGAATCAAAAAAAGAAGAAGTCCCTTTTCAATGGAAGAATGCGACTTTCTACCACATCGCAACGGATAGATTCTTTAATGGTAACAGTTGGAATGATCACAGCTATGGTCGACAAAAAACGGCACAAGGTTTTCAAGGCGGTGATATCGCAGGACTTACTCAAAAACTAGATTATTTAGCTGAGTTAGGTGTCGATGTTCTTTGGCTTTCGACGCCATTAGAGCAAGTGCATGGTTGGCTTCCAGGGAAAAACGGTAATTCTCCTGAATACCCATATGCAGGTGGAGCTACATTAGATTGGACTCAGCTTGATACCAATATGGGTACTGAGCAAGAGATGAGAATATTTGTGGATTCAGCTCATCAGTTAGGTATGCGAGTTGTATGGAGTGTTGATACCGTTCCATCAGAGCCAAGCCTTGCAGACTTACAACAATTTAATATCCAACCTAAAGATGGAAGTGACCTTCCTAGTTACTGGAATGAATGGCAACCGAAAGATGGTCAAAACCTGACTAATTATCTTGATGCATTTAAAGACGAAAATGGACAAGTACCACAGTGGTGGTCACCTGCGTGGTCAGATCCTAGTAGTGAAGGTAATATTTCCACGCCTGAGTTCTTTGCAAATAAACCCGTAACCAATGTAGCTCAAGTGAGTCGAGCTAAAAATGAAGTACTAACTCAATGGATAACGACGTGGGTTGCTAAATTTGGCATTGATGGGGTGGTTTTATCGGATTCAACACCACAATTGACCCAAAAGATAGAGGCGAGTGCGAGTAAAGCTTTTGAATTATGGAAAACACATAATCAATATAAGGCACTTGAATCCTCTTCTTTCCTAGTTGTTGATTTAAATGAGAAGGAATCATTTAAACCGCAAATAGTGTCGATGCAGAAAAATAAAGACCAGTGTTTTAGTCAATTTACTTATCGTTTATCTACGACTGAGAAATCACATGATCTATACGCGATTAATTGGTTTGAAGAACGTGGTTTAGATGAGCTATCTGAAGCAAATTACTCTGAGTACAGAGATACGGCTTCAGCTCTTTTATTATCACAAGGTAATATTGCTATTTGGTATGGCGATGAAACGGCTAAAAGCGGTGAGGCTTACAGCGAGATGAATTGGGGTCAAATGACTGGATTACGCTTATCTCTTATGTCTCATTGGAAAAAACTATTAGCTTTTAGAGCAAACCACTCTGCATTATCTGATGGAGAATATCAGGTTATTGAAAACAATAGTTACTATGCTTTTATCCGAAAAAATAAGTCAGACAATGTGATGGTTGTTTACACTGGTGAATAGTTAAGTTGTCACCAAAGTTTAATAAAATCAGAATAAGAGTGTGATACTAGGCACATAGCTTTTGTTCTAGAGGTGATAATCTACAGTTAGAATAAGTTGTATTGGTAGATGTTTCTTAAGGAAAGGAGCTTATCATGACTCGTTTTTTAGCTATATCCCCTCAAAGTCAATGCTATCTATTTACTGTCGCATTAGCTCTTAATTTATTAGGGATGGTACTTACTGATATGTGGGTACCTATGGTGGTTGGTGCAATCATTACAACAGGATTGTCAGTTGATGCTTGGGTTCGGGTACATTATGTATTACCGATGAGAAAAGAGTTGAGAAACTTACAGAATCAAATTGAAGTGATACAAAAGCTAGCACGAGATATCAATACGTAGTTTATAAGAGAAAGGCAACCATTATGGTTGCCTTTTTTGTTCGTATTATTTTGAAAGTCCTTTGCGGATCAAATAACGATAAGGAAGGGAATCAGTATCTTCTGCGATAAGTTCGTGATCCATAAAACGGCAAAAACTAGGAATGTCTCTTGTCGTTGATGGGTCATCGGCTTTAATTAATAGTGTTTCACCATCTTCCATCTTTCGAATCGTTTTTCTAACCATCATTACAGGTTCTGGGCAGCGTAATCCTTCTGCTTCTAGTGTTTGTGTTGCTGTATCAAAGTTGATGGTCATGTTTGTATCTCTTTACAGTTAAAGGCGACCGAGATCATACTGCTGTAAAAAAAATAATCAATACGCGTTGGCAAAGAACTGAAAAGGGAGTAGATTAAATTTAACAACAAATTAACATTGGAACGTTAACTTGTTGTTTTATCCATTCTAACTCTCGGTTAGAAAGCAACAGAAGGATCGTCATTATGCTTACTCAAATAGATCGCTTAACTATTTATTGTGTTCTTTGTCTTGTTACTATTAGTTCATTAGTATTGCGTACTCCTGAAAACATCAGTTTATTTCCACTTATTAGTTTGGCATCTGTGATGGTAGCGCTAACGGTAGAATTAAAAACATGGTCAGAAGCAGAAACTGCGGAAGAACAAGATTCTTAACTTACTTCTAAAAAACAAAAATACTCTCCAGTTTCCCGTTTTTTCATCATTCTTAATACCAAATAAGAGTTGAATGAAATGCGGGATTTTTTTTATTCAGAAAACAGTTACACTCACTAAGTAGATTAAGCCTAATAGGTAAGGTTATGGAATTAGAAGAAGTTTATCGTCGTGATTTAAATTTGTTAATTGCACTTAAAGTATTGTTAGAAGAAAACAGTGTTAGCCAAGCTGCGGTGCGACTTAATTTGAGTCAGTCGGCAATGAGCCGAGTATTAGGGCGGTTACGTGATTTATTAGGGGATCCGCTATTTACTCGACAGGGGCAGCATTTAGTTCCAACTCAAAAAGCGTTAGAGATTAATGAGCAGATAAACCTCCCATTAGAATCATTACGTCAGTTGTTAACACCAAGCGACTTTACACCTATGCATTGTGATCAGCATTTTTTAATCGCAACCACTGATTATGCAATGCAAACAATCTTACCTTATGCATTACCAAAAATTTATGAACAAGCGCCAAATATCTCATTAGAGTTTGCACCTTTAAATCATGAAAACTTATTTAAGCAACTCAGTACTGAAAAAGTAGATATGGCAATTTGTCGTCCTATCGGCTCTGTATTACCACTTAAACAGGAAGTGTTAGGGCAGGTCGGTGTGTTGTGTTTACTCTCTAAAAATCATCCGTTATCTGGCTCAATACTGACCTTGGATGATTATCTGTCTTTGCCACATGCAATGATAGCAATTAGCGATGGAGTAAAAGCGTTAATTGATGCGGCTTTATCAGGACAAAGAGAAAGAAGACAAGTACTTAGGGCTTATCATTTAGAAGCGGCGTTAGCGATTGTCGATAAAATGCCATTGGTGATCACTGTGCCCGCAGATTTGGCGTATTTAGTGGCTGAACGCTACGATTTAGTGATTAAACCATTACCTTTTGAATTTACTCCGTTTGATTATTCACTGATTTGGCATTCGCGTTGTGATACATCACCAGCTCAAACCTGGCTACGACGAGTGGTTAAAGAAGAGTGCGGTAAGTTAATTGAAAAACGTATTGAAGATATTGGTTTTGCATAATAAAAAAGGCAGCGATTATGCTGCCTTGAATTACTGATGTTATCTAAAACTAAGTTAGGTAGGACTTAGTTTTAAACCTTTTAGATTTTAATAACTACTTAGATTTTAATAACTACTTAGATTTTAATAACTACTTAGATTTTAATAACTACGCGACCTGTGATTTGACCATTGGTAATGTCTTCAGCAGCTTGGATAGCATCATCAAGAGACACTTCTTTTGTTGCTTGGTCAAAGAATGATGCTGGTAGTAGTTCAGCTAATTGTTCCCATGCTTTAATGCGTTTTTCGCGAGGGCACATTACAGAGTCAATACCTTGTAGGCGAACATTGCGTAGAATGAATGGCATTACCGTTGTTGGTAAATCAAAACCACCAGCAAGACCACATGCCGCTACTGCGCCGTTGTAATCTACTTGTGCTAATACTTTTGCCAATACTTTGCTACCAACAGTATCGATAGCGCCAGCCCATAGTTGTTTTTCTAATGGTTTTGCTGGTTCTTCTAATTCGCTACGCTCAACAATACGAGTAGCACCTAGAGATTTTAGTAATTCGCCATTTTCAGAAGCTCGGCCTGTTACTGCTGCAACTTTATAACCCAATTGGTTTAGAAGTGTAATTGCAACACTGCCCACACCGCCGCTTGAACCCGTTACTAGGATTTCACCGTCTTCAGGTTTAATATCGGCATCAACAATAGCTTGTACACATAGCATTGCCGTGAAACCAGCTGTACCGATTGCCATTACTTTTTTAGCATCTAGGCCTTTTGGCATAGGTACTAACCAGTCACCGTTTAGGCTTGCTTTCTCAGCCATACCACCCCAGTGACCTTCACCAACACCCCAACCAGTAAGAACAACTTCATCACCCGCTTTATAGCGAGGATCATCTGATTGAGAAACCACACCTGATAAGTCGATACCAGGAACCATTGGGAAGTTACGAACAATGCGTCCTTTACCAGTGATCGCTAAGCCGTCTTTGTAGTTAAGAGAAGAGTAGTTTACGTCGATTTTAACATTACCTTCAGGTAGTTGAGATTCATCGATCTCAGTAACTGCTGCAATTGTATTTCTATCTTCTTGATTTAGAACTAATGCTTTAAACATAACGAACTCCAATAAGGATAATAACGAACATCAAACGGTCTGTTTGACCAATGAGAGTAAGTGTAGGTGAGTTTTGAAAAGAAAAAAAATGATACTTAAACATGAGCTATATGCGTTTTATGCATAGATCACTAGTCTAGAAAATAAACAAAAAAATGAAAATAAGATCTTTACTTTTTTCTAGTTCGTGGTAATTTTGCGCCTTGCTCTAATGTATAGAGTTATTAATACAAGCAATAAGTACAAGTAAAACCCTCAGAAATATCTTCAAAAAAGTATTATCTCCGTGTTTCATTTCACTTTTCCAATCATTAATAATTGAACATTTCAGCAGATCGTTAGCAACGAATAAGCCTAACTGGATCTATTTATAATGTAATGTGACCGTGTGCAATCGAGGTTGTGAAAATGCGTCGGCTTTATACCTAACTAATGCTGTTAGGCTGCTTCCGTTACAAAGCAGAAAGATAAAGGACGTACAATCTCTCTAGTATAAATTACATAAGATAAATATCTCTTCTCAGGCTAAACGAAAGCATCACTTTGATGCATGTTTATACTTAAGTTAAGAAGGATATCTCATGTCTAAATCAACAGGCAGAAAGCGTTTTTGGTTCCACCAATCTCGTGATACAAAAACTACATTCAAAAAGTAGTCTGTTTATAGCACTCAGCTATAGATAGAAAGAAAAAGTCGCTTCAATGTTCATAGAACAGAGAGCGACTTTTTTTGTTTTTAACGTTTGAATTTACTTAGTATTAAGGGCGCTCAAACACAGTAGCAATCCCTTGCCCTAATCCAATACACATTGTCGCAACACCTAACTTGGCTCCAGTTCGCTCCATGTTATTGATTAATGTGGTGGCAATGCGAGATCCAGAGCAACCCAGAGGATGACCAAGAGCGATAGCACCACCATTTAAGTTGACCTTTTCATCCATCACATCAAGTAAGCCTAAATCTTTAATACAAGGTAGTGATTGAGCGGCAAACGCTTCATTCAGTTCGAATAACTCAATATCATCCAGTGATAATCCGGCACGTTTTAATGCTTTTTTCGTCGCTGGAACAGGGCCGTATCCCATAATAGATGGATCGCAACCAGATACGGCCATTGAGCGAACTTTCGCTCGAATAGGTAAACCTAACTCATAGGCTTTCTCTTCGCTCATAACTAGCATCGCTGATGCGCCATCCGATAATGCCGATGAACTGCCTGCTGTAACCGTACCATTTGCAGGATCGAAAGCTGGTCGTAATGCAGCTAATCCTTCTAATGTTGTTTCAGGTCGAATGACCTCATCATGTGTGACTAAGGTTAAAGCGCCATTTTCATCGTGACCTTCTATTGGAAGGATCTCCGAATCAAAATAGCCTTCAATCGTTGCTTTATGTGCTTTTTGATGGGATGCGAGCGCAAAGGCATCTTGCTGCTCTCGAGATATACCGTGCATTTTACCTAGCATTTCAGCCGTTAATCCCATCATTCCTGATGCTTTAGCAACACTTTTTGAAAGTCCTGAATGGAAATCAACGCCATGGTTCATTGGTACATGCCCCATGTGTTCAACGCCACCAATAATGCAAATTTCGGCATCGCCAACCATAATGGCACGTGATGCATCATGCAGAGCTTGCATGGATGAGCCACATAAACGGTTAACGGTTGTTGCGGCAATACTTTGTGGTAAACCGGCAAGCAGTGCGGAATTACGTGCAATATTGAAGCCTTGTTCTAACGTTTGTTGTACACATCCCCAATAGATATCTTCAATTTCATTAGGATCGACACTTGGGTTTCGTTTAAGCAAACCTTTCATTAGATGCGCTGATAAATCTTCAGCGCGAGTATAACGAAATACACCGTTTTTTGAGCGACCCATAGGTGTTCGAATACAGTCAACAATAACTACGTTTTTCATGATTAATCCTTCCCTAGGCTGACGGTGCTGATAATGATTGAGGCGCTGGGTAATAACATTCACCATCGGCTGCTTTTTGTTTGATGCTTTCTGGTACTTGATAAACGGCACCTAGATGTTCAAATTCTTTTGCTATGTCGAGATAAGTGGTTAATCCAATTGCATCAAGATAGCGGAATACACCTCCTTTAAATGGAGGGAAGCCCAAACCATAAACCAATGCCATGTCAGCTTCTGCAGGAGAGGCAATAATTCCTTCATCTAAGCAGCGGATGACCTCATTAATCATAGGTATCATCATGCGAGCACTGATCTGCTCTGATGTATAAGGTTGCGTTGTATTGGTTACTGTCGCAATAATGCCTGCTGTGCTTTCATCAATGTTCTTTTTAGGTTTGCCTTTTCTATCTATGCTATATGCATAAAAACCACTTCCATTTTTTTGACCATAGCGATCGGATTCGAACATCGCATCAATCACATCTCGTCCATTTTTTGCCATTCGCTCAGGGAAGCCTTGTGCCATGACGGCTTGTGCGTGATGTGCTGTATCAATTCCAACCACATCAAGTAAATAAGCTGGTCCCATTGGCCAACCAAACTCTTTTTCCATTACTTTATCTATTTGTTGATAGTCACCACCATCACGAAGCAACAAACTGAACCCTGCGAAATAAGGGAAAAGAACTCGGTTAACAAAAAATCCAGGGCAGTCATTGACGACAATAGGTGTTTTTCCCATTTGAGAAGCGTAAGCAACAACACGATCAATGGTTTGCTGTGACGTTTTTTCACCACGGATCACTTCAACGAGTGGCATCCGATGTACAGGATTGAAGAAGTGCATGCCACAGAAATTTTCTGGGCGTTTTAATGATTTTGCTAGTAAGGAAATAGGTATTGTCGATGTGTTTGAGGCTAAGATGGCATGCTCATTCACTTCATTTTCAACTTCAGCTAATACTGCAGCTTTAATCTTTGGGTTCTCAACGACGGCTTCTACGACAATATCTTTGTTTTCAATACTGGCATAGTTTAGTGATGGGGTAATAGAAGAGAGTACTTGTGCCATCTTTAAACCAGATAAGCGTCCTCGTTCTAATTGTTTATTAAGTAGTTTAGAGGCTTCATTCATGCCTAAATCTAATGATTGTTGAGCAATGTCTTTCATTAATACAGGGACGCCTTTTGATGCGGATTGATAAGCAATACCTCCACCCATAATTCCAGCACCAAGAACCGCTGCGCTAGTAACGGGTTCACTATTTTTTATGGCTTGTTTCGCTTTACTCTTCACTAATTGATCGTTTAAGAAAATACCAACTAATGACTTAGCCACATCTGTTTGAGTGAGTGCAACGAAGTTTTTATTTTCAACTTCAAGTGCAGCATCACGATCCATGAAGGCACTATTTTCAATGGACTTTACTGCTGTCATTGGTGCAGGATAATGTTTACCTGCCATTTTCATTATCATGCCTTTTGCGACATTAAATGACATTGCAGCCTCTAGAGGAGAGAGTTTTAATGGTGCTTTTTTCTGTGTACGACGAGATTGCCAATCCAGTTGACCCTCTATCGCTTTTTTAAGCATAGTGACAGAATCTGTTATCAAGGTTTCACGTGAAACAACACCATCAACCATTCCCAGAGCTAAGGCATCTTTTGCTCGCTTTGGCTTACCCGTTGTGATGACTTCCATTGCAGGATCGGCACCAATTAAGCGAGGTAAGCGCACTGAGCCACCCCAACCGGCATGATCCCAAGCTGTGTTTCGGGTAGACCGATAGATGCCGTTTCATCTGCTAATCGAAAATCCGTAGCAAGGACACATTCACAACCGCCTCCTAAAGCAAATCCAGTAATAGCAGATAAAGTAGGTACTGGAATGTCTTCTAGACGATTAAAAATGGCGTTAGCTTGATGTAACCAATCACTGAGCTCTTCTGTCGGAATATCAAACAAACCAAGAAACTCCGTAATATCAGCACCAACAATAAATGCACTTTTATCTGATGATAGAAGTAGACCTTGTAAGTCCTTTTGTGAGTAGAGTGCATCTATGGCTTCACCAACCGATTGTAGGGTGGCTAAGTTGAGCTTATTTACACTGCCTTTAGCATTAAATACTAAGTGAGCAATGCCCGGTTCGATGTAGTCTACAGAGAGGTTTTCACCTTGATAAATCATTTTCTATCTCCATGAAATAAAAACCAGAGAGGTGTATTCATTATTATATTAATCTGGTTTGACCAGTTAATATTGGTTCTTATTTAAACAGATTTCAAATTAAATTTAACAATTTGTTTACGTTTATCTTGTTTGATCACAAATTTGTTTGATGTAAACCGAGAATAAACATCAGCTTAAAAGAGTAAATTTCGACAGAAGTGATACACTTTAAGGTTCCGTTTTTGCTATCAGTGTAAGCTATGAATGACCAGCCATATCAAGTACCCAAGGCGATGGTGGTATTTGAAGAAGAGATAAAAAAAGCATCTTTATAACGTATTTAGCTCGAACGTCTTCCGTTGATGACGCGAAAGCATTTGTTGCTGAAATAAAAGCTAAGCATTCAGATGCTCGTCATAACTGCTGGGGGTTTGTTGCGGGTCGACCTGAAGATTCTATGAAATGGGGATTCAGTGATGACGGTGAGCCGTCTGGTACTGCAGGCAAACCAATATTAGCTCAATTGAGTGGCAGCGGTATCGGTGAGATAACAGCGGTTGTTACACGTTATTACGGTGGTGTGCGTTTAGGTACTGGCGGTTTAGTAAAAGCTTATGGCGGCGGAGTTCAACAAGCATTAAAACTGATAGAAACTGAAGAAAAAAGAATTACTGATACGGTTATTTTGCACTGTGATTATAACTTAGTGAGTTTGGTCGAAACTTTGTTGAGTCAATTTGAAGGTATTCAAGTGGATGCACAATACAGTGATAAGGTAGTGATGAGCGTTGAGTTAGAAAAGCGCGTTATTGAAGAATTTAAGATTGCCATTATCAATAAGAGTGGCGCAAAAATTGAATTTCCTTCAGATACATGAAATTCAAATACCATTAATTATTTAGGATATGAGTGACGTCAAGCGTCCAATAAACCATGCAGTTTCGTTCAATTATTCGAATCGTGGGTATTTTACTCGCGGTATTCAGTTTTTTCATGTTGGCTCCTGCCTTTATCGCGTTTATATATCGTGATGGTGCCGGTGTACCATTTGTTATTACCTTCTTTTTATTATTAGCTGGTGGCGGGGCTCTTTGGTTTCCTAACCGCCAGCATAAACATGAATTAAAATCACGTGATGGCTTTTTAATTGTCGTTCTTTTTTGGATGGTAATCGGTAGTGCAGGAGCATTGCCATTTTTGTTTTCAGGTTCACCAGATATTTCGGTAACTAATGCCTTTTTTGAATCATTTTCAGGGTTAACGACAACTGGTGCAACGGTACTAACTGGGTTAGATCATTTACCAAAAGCGATTTTATTCTATCGCCAATTGCTCCAATGGTTTGGTGGTATGGGGATTATTGTATTAGCTGTGGCTATCTTACCTGTTCTAGGAATTGGTGGTATGCAGCTGTATCGTGCTGAAATCCCTGGTCCAGTTAAAGATTCCAAAATGACGCCACGTATAGCGGAAACAGCAAAGGTGCTTTGGTATATCTACCTAACCTTAACTATTGCCTGCGCATTGGCATTCTGGGTTGCCGGAATGGGGTGGTTTGATGCTATTTCTCATAGTTTTTCAACCATAGCGATTGGTGGATTTTCTACTTATGATGCCAGTATGGGGCACTTTAATAGCCCTGTGATTAACGCTATTACGGTCGTATTTTTATTGATATCAGCTTGTAACTTTTCACTTCACTTTGCTGCGTTTGCATCGGGTGGTGTTCATCCAAAATATTATTGGCGTGATCCTGAATTTAGAGCATTTATTTTCATTCAAATTCTCTTATTCTTAATTACTTTTTTATTGTTGCTAAAGCACAATACATATAACTCGGTCGGAACCGCAATTGATCAGGCGTTATTCCAAACCGTGTCAATTTCAACGACAGCAGGATTTACGACGACTAGCTTTGCTGAATGGCCACTGTTTTTACCTGTTTTATTACTGTTTTCTTCTTTTATTGGTGGTTGTGCAGGCTCAACCGGTGGCGGTATGAAAGTGATTCGTATTTTATTACTGTCATTGCAAGGCATGCGTGAAATTAAGCGATTGATTCACCCAAGAGCGATTTATACGATTAAGATTGGAACTAAAGCATTACCTCAGCGTGTGGTTGATGCGGTATGGGGTTTCTTCTCTGCTTATGCCTTGGTGTTTGTTATTTGTATGCTGGCATTAATTGCTACAGGGATTGATGAATTAACTGCTTTCTCTGCAGTTGCAGCAACATTGAATAATTTAGGACCAGGTTTGGGTGAAGTTGCGGTTCACTTTGGTGAAGTAAATGATGCCGCAAAATGGATACTGATTATCGCTATGCTGTTTGGACGTTTAGAGGTATTTACGCTTCTTATTTTGTTCACACCGACGTTTTGGCGTAGCTAGTTTTTATAATTCAACAGATTAAAGGGTTTACTGTGGAAAGAGTATTACTTCTTCACTCAAGTCGTGAAGGTCAAACGATTAAAATATTGAACTACATTGCGACAAAGTTAGGAAGTGATGTTCAGTGTGAATTAGTTGATTTACACCAACCGCTATCGGTTTCATTTTCTGATTATGATCGTGTTGTTATTGGTGCTTCAATTCGTTATGGCCACTTAAATAAAAAGCTGTATCAATTTATCACTAAGTACCAAACGGAATTAGAACAGGCTAAGGCTGGGTTCTTTATTGTTAACTTAACCGCTCGTAAAGAGGGGAAAGATACGCCTGAAACGAGTGTGTACTTTAAGAAGTTCTTACTTAAATCGCCTTGGGTTCCTGCGTTACAGGATACGTTTGCTGGTGCATTGTTTTATCCTCGCTATAACTGGTTTGATCGTGTCATGATTCAATTCATAATGAAAATGACAGGTGGTGAAACGGATCCAACTAAGGAAGTTGAATACACTAACTGGCAACGAGTTGATCAATTCGTAGAGAAGATTAAACGCGGTTAAGTTTTACCCATTTTGGATAAAATAGTGCGATATAAGTAGAATTTTTGTTTTAGATTCAAATTTTTAGCTTCAAAAGTATGGATTTTATTATTGAAGTGATTACAATAGCACGCACAACAGGGGTGTAGCTCCAATTGGCAGAGCAGCGGATTCCAAATCCGCGTGTTGGGAGTTCGAATCTCTCCACCCCTGCCATATTTAGAGAAGGCTTGTATCGAAAGGTACAAGCCTTTTTGCTATCTGGGGTTTGAGAAAATAAACGAGATCAATACCTTATTGATAATAATAACTATTTCCCTTTATATCTTGCAATTATGCTTAATTTATATTCAGATACGTAACTTATAAAATATAAATATAATTACCAGGATGTATTATGAAAGGTTATTGGTTGGCGTTTATTGCTTGCTTGTTTATTTCAGGATGTGCAACCACATCAGTTACAGAACTTAAATCTGATCCTCGTTGGGTCAGTGGTCAGCTTGATAATGGGTTCCGTTATCATATTTATCCTGATCGAGAAAAAGAAGTATCTATTCGTTTTATTGTTCATGCCGGCTCATTTCAAGAGACACAAAATCAAAAAGGTTACGCTCATTTTGTAGAGCATATGGCTTTTAATGGTAGCGAACACTTTTCGCAAAATGATGTTATCTCTCTATTTGAAGATGCAGGATTAAGTTTTGGAGCGGATATTAACGCTTACACTTCTTATTCTGAAACCGTGTATAAACTTGATTTACCTGATAACTCTCAGCTTAACAATGCGCTTGTTTGGATGAGAGATATTGGTGATGGTATTGAACTGTCATCTAAAGAAGTGGAAAAAGAGAAAGAGGTTATTCTTGGTGAGTTTCGTTACTCAAGGTTAGAAGATAAGCCTATTTCGGCTCAGTTTTATGAGCATATGACCGCAGGAACTGTTTATGAAAATAGCGATCCTATTGGGAATAAGGAGTCGGTTTTATCTGCGTCCCCAACACAACTTGCAGAGTTTTATCAGCAGTGGTATCAACCTCAATTAACCGAAATTGTTATTAGTGGCGATGTTACTCTTGAAGGTGCGATTACACTGATAACTAAACATTTTGAAAGTTGGAAGAAAGGCTCTTCAGGTGTAAGTACGATGCCATTAGAGTCTCTAAATCAAAATGACTTTATTGCTAAAGTGGCAAGTGGTGAGCCACCAAGTATTGCTCTGGTTATTGAGCGTGGTGATTTTAGAGTAAATACAAGAGAACAGCAGCATCAACTATGGTTAGATGAAATTGCTCATTCAATTATTCAGCAAAGGTTAGGTGGTGTATTCCTTGACGCTGCAATGCCTGTTCAATGGATTTACTCGATGGATTACTATGTATCTGATCAGCGCTATTTTATTTCTTCAGTTTCATTTCCTGCTAGTTATAGAACCCAAAGCCAAACACTATTTTTAGATACGTTAGCTTCATTACGAGATCATGGTGTGTCACATGGTGAGTTGGATAACTTACTTCAACCTTATCATTATCAACTTGATAATCTTGATGCAAATCTTGAAAACTTAACGCCTTATGATCATGTTGAAAACAGAGTTAATGGTGTTGTGAGTCAGCAGATAAGTCAATCCAGTTTAGATTACAAGGCAAGTTTGACGTCATTTTTAGCAGCGACAGATTTGAAGGTTGTTAATGATCATATTGATGAGTTGCTTTCGTCTTCATACCAATTTGCTATTGGTGTTGATGCCGTTGAATCTCTCTCTCAAATAGAATTAAGTATTCCTGAGTTAAAGTCTGTGTATGCAAAATCGGGAAGTGAACCACTAATTAATAATGTTAGTGCCGCTTTTCCTGTTCCAATGAGCAGTGGAATGATTTTGTCTGAAACTAAATTATTTGAGGAGGTTGATTTAACTCGCTGGACACTAGATAACGGATTAAATGTTCTTTATTTGAGAAAAACCGATGCCGGTGATGACGTGGTGTTTTCGTTAGCAAGCCAAGGCGGAATAGCAGCATTGCCTTCAGAGTTGATACCAGCAGCGAATATTGCCATACCAGCAGTGACTCGTAGCGGTCTTGGTAAATTCACAGGCTCTCAGTTAGATGCTCATTTGAGAAATGAAGGTATTGAGCTTTATCCTTTTATTAATTTTACTCATCACGGTCTTGAAGGAATTACGGATAAGGAAGGGCTTGCTGAGACGTTTGCTGTAATTACTGCAATTATGTCTGAAATTAATGTTGATGAAGGGCAGTTAAAAGCGGTAAAGCAGGAGTTTGAACAAAACAGAGATGCTTATATCTCTACATCTCTTGGTCAGTTTACTAAAGCTATTAATAGGAACACTTATTCTTCTATTAATCGACATCAACTACTCGATGGGGAGGATGTAAATCTCGTTACTAGTGAACAGATTAAACGAGTACATCAGTTATTATTTCAACAGAATCGTAATTATCAGTTAGTTATTGTAGCTGATTTAAAACCGTCAGAGTTAAAACCATTACTTCGTCAGTACTTAGCAAATATACGTTTAGGTGCTGCAGAGAAAACGAATTACGCTGTTACTTATAAGTCAGATTCTGTACCGAGTATTAGCATGGCGGTAAATACCGAACAGAGTAGTCATTATATTTCTCAGTTTATAGCGGTTCAGGGCTTGGAAGATCACTCTGCAAAATCCATTTTTATTCAGGATATGCTGCAAAGAATAGTATCTAAGAGATTGATGCACTATGTTCGAGAAGAACTCAGTTTAGATTATGCTCCATATGCGCTTATGGTGAATGCTGACAGTGAGTTTAAGCCTCATTGGGTTATGGGGGCACAAGTTGACCCTAAGAATGCAGAGCTTATTGAATCTGCCATTGATAAGGTAATAAAAGATTTATTACGTGGGGTAACAGAAAATGAAGTTAATGCTGCAGCTAAACAGCTAGTGGTTGATTTAGAACCATTAAAAAATAACAGCACTCAACAAGCATGGCTGCTAAATCGTTACACCATACATAACTACGGAATTGAAGCTCTATTTGGTATTTCAGAAACAGCAAACTCAGTTAATGCAGAAGATATAAATAGATTGATCAAATATTCATTTGGTAAAAACAGTCATCAATTTAAGTATCTATCGACTCCAATTTGATTTTTTTGTGATCTATATCTTGTTTTTTAGGGCGTAGATAGTAAAATCGCTGCTTAATTAATCATCTAGGGTTTTGTTTAAATGGGTTACGATTTAGGTACTGTTTATCTTGGTCAAATGGCTGCAAAAAAAATGCTTAACGAAGAAATGTATGGCAAACAGCAACCAAGAATAAAAAAAACAGCAGTAACAAAAAAACTTTGGAAAGGATTCGAAAAAGTTAACACTAAAATGGCAAACATGGTGAGTGGATACACTCCTGTATTAACTTGGTAAATGATTTACTGAATAGTTTGAAAGGGCATACCTAAGGTGTGCCTTTTTTATTTGCCATTTGAAAATGATAGGAGTAGCATTCCGCTTGTTGTTTGGTTCTTATGCTAAATACGGGTGATGGATTTCCACCTTTAACCGCTCTATTTTTAGAGATAATGATTCCTACTATAGCGTTACCCTGATCAGTGAGTCTGATCGTATTGGGGTAGATCCGTCTATGGTAGAGCAGTTTGTTATTTCTCTTCTCTTCTAAGATCGTCTATCCTTTTGTTTAACCATTATTTAAAGATAGAGATCCATGGCACATCCTCTTAATCGAAATTTTCAAAACTTATTTCAAGTAGCTCGTTGGTCATTACTAATTCTACCTGTTGCTTTATTGGTAGGGTCATTTAACGCATTTTTCTTATGGTTACTAAGTGAAGCGACGCAAGCTCGTATTGCGAATCCATGGCTGATTTATTTATTACCGATTGCCGGTTTAGCTATTGTTTATAGCTACCGAAATTGGGGTAAAAATTCGGCGGGCGGTAATAACTTAATTATGGATGAAATTCACCAAGCAGGGGAAGGTGTTCCAGTAAGAATGGGGCCATTAGTGTTATTTACTACGGTGATAACGCATTTATTTGGTGGTTCTGCTGGTCGTGAAGGTACGGCTGTTCAAATAGGTGGTGCAACAACAGATTGGTTATCTAAAGTCTTTAAGCTATCTGAAGATGACCGAAAAATGATGCTAACCGCAGGTGTTGCTGCTGGTTTTGCTTCTATTTTTGGAACGCCTTTTACTGGGGCTATTTTTGCTCTTGAAGTATTGTTTATTGGGCGTATTAAGTTCAATGCCATCATTCCTGCACTATTGGCTGCTATCTTAGCTAATGTGGTCGCTTCGGCTTGGGGTGCTCATCATACGCATTATTTAATTAACTTTGATCAGGTTAGCACCTTGTTTGGTCATGCTGTTGATATCGATCTTTTATTAATGGCTAAAGTGATTATTGCTGCAATTGGTTTTGGTATTGCTGGTTATTTGTTTGGTGAGTTAACTCATGGCTTTAAAGACCTGTTTAACGCAACATTAAAGAACCCATATTTGATTGTAGTTGTGGGTGGTTTGATGGTCATCATCATTACGCAATTACTTGGCAATTATGATTACATTGGTATTGGTGTTTATCCAAGTCGTGATGGTGGGGTGAGTATTACTTCTGCATTTACAGAAGGTGGAGCTGAGTGGTATAGCTGGATTTTAAAATTGGTATTAACTGCGATTACTCTTGCTGCTGGTTATAAAGGTGGTGAAGTAACACCGTTGTTTTTTGTTGGTGCTACGTTAGGTAACTTCTTAGGTTGGGTTATGGGGGCTCCGGTTGATTTATTTGCTGCTCTGGGTTTCCTTGCTGTATTTGCAGCTGCAACCAATACACCATTAGCTTGTACGATTATGGGTGTGGAACTGTTTGGTGCTGAGTATTTACCTTATTTCGCATTAGCGTGTTATACGGCTTATTACTTTAGTGGTCATACCGGTATTTACTCTTCGCAACGTGTTGCTGTTTCTAAAACATTAGAGCATGGTCGTGATCATGACGGCCTAAATAAAATAGGGTCATATCGTGAACATAATTCATCGTCATTAAAACACCTAGCGAATAAGCTAACTAAAAAAGACAAATAGTTTCACGTGAAACATGATGGTTTATCTAGATTAGAACTTGGTAGAGAGAATTAGAACCTAATGTGCTTCTCCACAAAAAATAACATTGTATTTGGTGGTGTAAGAGCTACCGATGATAAAGGTGGTTTTTTGCTGCGAAGCACACAAGGTTTAATATGGATTGTCGATATGTAAAACTCTATATGCGCTCACTCACAAACTCAGCCAACCACTTGATAACTTTTTTGTCTTCCATTTCATTTCTTGCATACTTTCTTTATACTCCGAATACGTTCAGATTTTGATTCAACGATCTGAAAGAAACTTGTCGGAGTGCTTAGTGCTTTTTAAAGTACGAGCTGAGACCGCAGTGCGGGATCCGTAGAACCTGATCAGGCTAATACCTGCGAAGGGAACAAGAGACAATTTACATCTCAGTTTATGAAACCATATCTACAGATTGAAAGGTACAGACGTAGCTGAATTTTAGCTGCTATTTATTCTTTTTAACTTGTGGGCATAACAGTACAGACAGATATTCTCTGCAGCATAAACTAAGAACCTCTTGCTACAACTCAAATCCGGCAAGCAATTATTCTATTTTTATCAAGGAATTTTGCTATGTCGTCAAGTCGTAAACAAGCACGTTTAGATGCTAAAACCAATATTGAATCGTTATCGGTTCAACCATATCCGAATTCAAATAAAGTCTATATTGAAGGCTCTCGTCCTGATATTCGCGTTCCTATGCGAGAGATTTCATTAGCTGACAGTTTAGTTGGTGGTACCAAAGAATCACCAATTTTTGAACCAAATGAACCTATCCAAGTTTATGACACTTCAGGTGTGTATACCGATCCAAGCTACGATATCGATGTATACAAAGGATTACCTAAGTTGCGTCAAAAATGGATAGAAGAGCGAAATGATACCGAGTTACTTGATGGCGTGAGCTCTGTTTATTCGCAAGAGCGTTTAGCGGATGAAACTCTTGATGAGCTTCGTTATGGAAATTTACCAACGATTCGTCGAGTGAAACAAGGACAATGTGTCACTCAACTTCATTACGCTCGTCAGGGAATCATTACTCCTGAAATGGAATACATAGCGATTCGTGAAAATATGGGTCGTCAGAAGTTTGCAGATGAGCAACTTAATCACCAACATCCCGGTCATAGTTTTGGGGCTAACTTACCAAAAGAAATCACACCTGAATTTGTGCGTAAAGAGGTTGCTGAAGGGCGCGCAATTATCCCATCAAACATAAACCATCCAGAAGCAGAACCAATGATCATTGGTCGTAATTTCTTAATTAAGGTCAACGCTAATATTGGTAACTCATCGGTGAGTTCATCAATTGAAGAAGAAGTTGAGAAGTTAGTTTGGTCAACGCGTTGGGGCGGTGATACGGTGATGGATTTATCTACGGGCCGAAATATTCACGAAACACGTGAGTGGATTCTACGTAATAGTCCGGTGCCAATTGGTACGGTTCCAATGTACCAAGCTCTTGAAAAAGTGAATGGTGTAGCCGAAAACCTAAACTGGGAAGTGATGCGAGATACCTTAATCGAACAAGCTGAACAGGGGGTTGATTACTTTACCATTCACGCTGGTTTATTGCTTCGCTATGTACCAATGACAGCAAAACGTGTCACAGGGATTGTATCTCGTGGCGGATCTATTATTGCTAAGTGGTGTCTTGCTCATCACCAAGAAAGCTTCCTTTATACACACTTCCGTGAGATCTGTGAAATCTGTGCTAAATACGATGTGGCCTTATCTTTGGGTGATGGCTTGCGTCCGGGCTCTGTTGCTGACGCTAATGATGAAGCGCAATTTGCCGAATTACGCACTTTAGGTGAGCTAACTAAAGTTGCGTGGGAATACGATGTTCAAGTCATTATTGAAGGTCCAGGTCATGTTCCTATGCACATGATTAAAGAGAATATGGATGAACAACTTAAACATTGTCATGAAGCGCCATTTTATACACTAGGGCCACTAACGACAGATATTGCTCCTGGATATGATCACATTACTTCAGGTATTGGTGCTGCCATGATCGGTTGGTACGGCTGTGCCATGTTGTGTTACGTAACGCCAAAAGAACATCTAGGTTTACCAAATAAAGACGATGTGAAGACTGGCTTGATTACTTATAAGTTAGCAGCACACGCAGGGGATTTAGCCAAAGGTCATCCAGGTGCTCAAATCCGTGATAACGCATTATCAAAAGCCCGCTTTGAATTCCGTTGGGAAGACCAGTTTAATCTGTCTCTTGATCCTATTACCGCTCGTGAATATCACGATGAAACCTTACCGCAAGAATCAGGCAAAGTTGCTCACTTTTGTTCAATGTGTGGGCCTAAGTTCTGCTCAATGAAGATCTCACAAGAAGTCAGAGAGTACGCTAAAGATTCGGAACAAGTTGCTTTAGACCAAGCAATTGAAATTAAGATGATAGATGACCCTCTAGAAGGGATGCGTCAAAAGTCAGAAGAATTTAAAGCGTCTGGGTCTGAACTTTATCATCCTGCAGTTGAAGCTGAATAACGATGATAATAAGGGATGTTTCACGTGGAACATCCCTTAGTTTTGTATACGGAATTGAGGTGAGACAGCAATGTTTGCATTCCCTAATATTGATAAAAGTAAGTTTGGTTTATATCCCGTAGTTGATGATGTGTCGTGGATAGAAAAATTATTAAAGCTCGATGTAAAGACAATCCAATTGAGAATTAAGAATCCAGAACAAGCAGACTTAGAGCAACAGATTATAAAAGCGATTAGGCTTGGCCGCGAATACGATGCTCAGGTGTTCATCAATGACTATTGGCAGTTAGCTATTAAGCACAACGCATTTGGTATTCATCTTGGACAAGAAGACATAGAGGTTGCTGATTTACAGGCGATTGCTGAGGCGAATATTTGTCTTGGTTTGTCGACACACGATGATAGTGAACTATTAAAAGTAAAAGCCTTAAATCCAAGCTATTTAGCGCTTGGTCATATTTTTCCGACACCAACGAAAGAGATGCCATCACAACCACAAGGTTTGACCAATCTTGCAAAGAATCAACAATTAGCTGGTGATACTCCGACCGTTGCGATTGGCGGTATTGATCTCTCCGTTGCTAATGATGTGTGGCAAACCGGTGTTGATAGTATTGCGGTAGTTCGAGCGATTACTGAGGCTGAGGATACAGAGCAGGCCGTCGCGAAATTTAACGCCATCATTTCTGAACCAAGAAAAGAAAATCTACAGGAGGTTGCTTGTGAGTAACCAGTTAATGGAAGGGTTAAGTGACCAAGATTTTCTGCGTTATAGCCGTCAAATTATGTTGCCTGATATTGGTGATAAAGGGCAAATAGCATTAAGAAATAGTACGGTTCTAATAATCGGTTGTGGCGGATTGGGTTCTTCAGTTGGAATGTATTTATCCGCTTCTGGTGTCGGTACATTAATCATTGCTGATGGAGACAAAGTTGAATTAAGTAACTTACAGCGACAAGTGGTGTATCGCGATAACAACTTAAATCAAAATAAAGCGATGGCAATGGCGCAGCAACTTAAAGGGTTGAATAGTACAACTCATATTGAAGTGATCAGCCATAAGTTAACAGAGCCAGAGTTATCCCGTTTTATTAATCAAGTCGACGTGGTTTTGGATTGCTCTGATAATTTGCCAACACGACATGAAACTAATGCTGCATGTGTAAAGCATAACGTTCCACTTATTTCTGGTGCAGCAATTGGATGGCAAGGGCAGTTAATGTTGTTTTCAAATCAGGTCACGCAAAAAAACACGTCGTGCTATCACTGTTTATTTCCTTTTACTGAAAGCCACCAAACACAAAACTGTCAGTCGTTCGGAATTGTGGGACCGGTGGTAGGCATGATAGGAAACTTACAGGCATTAGAAACCATTAAATACCTTACTCAACCGAGTTACATGAAATGGGGCACCATTCATCAGTTTGATGGCCGCTCTTTGGCTTGGTCATCGATAAAAATTCCAAAAGACAGTCAATGTTCAATCTGTGCTTCAACAGTAACTAATGATGTTTCACGTGAAACACACTCAAAAGGAGAGACTTGTCATGAGTGATTTAATGTCAATAGAACTTAATGGTGTGTCTTATCGAGTTGAGGTCACGCATACATTATCTTCATTTTTAGAATACCATGGTATTGATACACAAGGATGTGCTGTTGCAATCAGTAATCAGATAATACCGAGATCAGAGTGGCAAAAGCGTGGGTTATCACAGGGTGAATCCATATCTTTATTTCAAGCAATCGCTGGAGGCTAACATGAATGACTTATTAACCATTGGAGATAAGACGTTTAGATCACGTTTATTCACCGGAACAGGAAAGTTTCCAAATGCCAACGTTATGCAAAAGGCACTTATAGAGTCTGGTTCTGAATTATCAACAATGGCGTTAAAACGTGTTGAAGTGAATAACCCTGAAGACAATATATTAAAGCCGATTGTGGATGCTGGAATTAACTTATTACCCAATACGTCTGGTGCTAAAAATGCTCGTGAGGCAATTTTCGCTGCACAACTGGCTCGTGAAGCATTAGGGACAAATTGGCTTAAATTGGAAATTCATCCTGATCCCAAATACTTAATGCCTGACCCAATTGAAACATTAACCGCAGCAGAAGAGTTAGTGAAACAAGGGTTTATTGTCTTGCCATATTGTCATGCAGATCCCGTTTTATGTAAGCGACTGGAAGAGGTTGGCTGTGCTGCTGTCATGCCATTAGGTGCGCCTATTGGTTCAAATAAAGGTATTGTCAGTCGTGACTTTTTAGAGATTATTATTGACCAAGCTCGAGTACCTGTAGTGGTTGATGCAGGTATTGGTGCGCCATCTCATGCCGCTTTGGCAATGGAACTGGGGGCTGATGCTGTGCTTGTGAACACTGCGATTGCAGCTGCAAGAAACCCAATCGCAATGGCAACTGCATTTAAATTAGCTGTGCAATCTGGCCGATTAGCTTATGAAAATGGGTTGGCGTCAGTCAACACTCAAGCCGTTGCTTCTAGTCCATTAACGGCATTTCTTGATTAAGGTGAATGAAATGACATTTACTGATGAATGGGAAAAGTTACATTGGGATGAAGTTAAGCTCTCTATCTATAGTAAAACGTATCATGATGTTGAAAGAGCGCTAAGTAAATCCAAACGAGATCTTGAAGATTTTAAAGCCTTAATTTCTCCTGCTGCAGAAAGCTATCTTGAACAAATGGCTCAAGAGTCTGCACGATTAACTCGCCAACGTTTTGGTCATACGATTGGTTTTTATATTCCTTTGTATCTTTCTAATCTTTGCGCGAATGCATGTACTTATTGTGGTTTCTCAATGGAGAATCGCATTAAGAGAAAGACGCTCAACCAAGATGAGGTTGCACAGGAAGTGATGGCGATTAAAGCGATGAATTTTGATAGTGTTCTTTTGGTAACGGGAGAACATGAAACCAAAGTTGGGATGAATTACTTTCGTCAAACATTACCGCAGATAAAGCAGTCGTTTAATTATCTCGCAATGGAAGTTCAGCCTTTAGAACAAGAAGAGTATGCAGAATTAAAAACCTTAGGTTTGGATGCGGTGATGGTGTATCAAGAAACGTATCATCCATCTACTTATGCGGAGCATCACCTTCGTGGTAATAAAACCGATTTTAAATTTAGATTAGAAACGCCTGACCGATTGGCAAAAGCGGGCATTGATAAGATTGGAATTGGGGCGCTTATTGGGCTAGAAGAGTGGCGAACAGATTGCTTTTTTGTGGCAGCGCATTTGGATTATTTAGAGCGTCGATATTGGCAGACTCGTTACTCAATTTCTTTTCCAAGATTGCGACCATGTGAAGGTGCGCTGCAACCAAAATCAATAATGAGTGACAAACAACTGGTGCAATTAATTTGTGCTTATCGGTTGTTAAACCCTGAGGTTGAACTGTCATTGTCCACTCGAGAGTCTGAACATTTTAGAGATAATGTATTGCCATTAGGTATCACATCAATATCCGCTGCATCGAAAACACAACCGGGTGGTTATGCAAATGATGACCAAGAGCTTGAACAGTTTTCTATTAGTGATGAGCGATCTGCTGAATCTGTTTCTTTAGCGGTACAAGCGAGGGGGTTTGAACCGGTTTGGAAGGACTGGGAGCGAGGGTTTACCTCTATTTAGCATATTGTAAGCAAGCGACATCTATTAAATTGGATATAAAAATAACCTGAGAGCAGTAAATTAAAGTACTACTTAACTTAAGTAGTACTTTATTTAGTTTGTTGATTTTTAGTTCAGTTACTTACGTAACTGACGAACTAACTCTTCTGTTGGGCGAACAATAGCAACAATCATTTCATCGTACATTCCTGATGCATTTGTAGTAATAGATAATAGGTTATCTAGTTGTGTCGATGTTGGTTGTTGGCCTTTTTCAAGCTCATTAATAACTGCTAACGTTGCTTTTGCTACCTCAACATGTTTTTGGGCTAGCAGTACAGTATCTAAAGAAGATACATTATTTTTAAACATGACTTCTGATTTTTGCGCACTCTCTAAGACAGTTTGGTAATGTTTTTGTAGTGCTTTTAAATCACTCTGATCATTGATCGCCGTCTTTGCAAGTTTCATCATTTCTAATACTGCAAAACTCTCCACTGGAACTGCGTCTGCAAAGCGATTTAATCTTTCGTATTGATTGTATAGTTCTCCTTTTGGATCGGTAGAATTATACTTCGCCCAGTTACGAGCATAGTATTGGGCAGGTTCTGCATAGTTTGCAAAACTCATCAGTGCAGACACATCACCGCCGTTAGCAATACGTAAATACTGCTTATAGCTATTGGTTTGATGTTGTAAGCCAACAGAAATCGTTGCCCAGCTGTCCATTGCCTGTAGGCGTTGGTACATGCTGTCTTCATCGGTAAGCTCTTCAGCTGACCATAAACGTTCAGCAACGGCATAAGTTCTAGGCCAAATTCGACCTTCAACGGTTAGGTCGTCGTAGTTTTCTGCCCAGATAGCAGCTTCACCACCAAGAATAAGTTTTTCTTCATCTTTATTTAAAGCAACAGGATAGCCACCATTAGGAGCTGGAATCACTGAGTTCTTGATTGATGAACTTGCGGTTATTTTACCTGTTGTTGGCCAGCGAACATTTCCGACTAGCTGGTAGCTTTCTTCTTTAATGTTGCCGTTATTAAAGATTAGATTAAATTCGGTGTAAGACATGAAGTTATCAAAATGACCACGGAATGACTCACCTTTGGTGTATTCTATGATATCGACTTTAGCTCGTGATTTTCCGTTGTAATCTGTAAAGGCACGGGCATTACCATTCTTATCGGTAATGATAGTTAGGGTACCTTTACGTGGTCCACCTTTGCCTCTTGGTTTCTGCCAAGTGTAGGTTTCGAATGTTTCTCCACTGTGCAGTTGATCATCGACTTGTGGTCCCTTTGGCATAGGGTCATTACGATAATGGTAGCTGGTTGGTTGTGGTTGATCTAAATAGAACCCCGTTGAAAGCAATCCGGCATAACCTTCTTTTGCTGCTCGACCAATACTGTCATGTCCACGCCAGCTTTGAATGACAATCGATGTTGGCAGATCTTTATGCCAAATCTCATCCCAGCCCATGATCTTTTTACCTTTCTTGTTTAGCATTTTTTCAATGCGTGCATTTAGGTATGACTGTAAACCACGATTACCATCAATATTATTTTCTGCGATGAATGCTTGGATTTCTTTATTATCTGTCCATTGTTGGTAATTTGGCTCATCACCACCAATGTGAATGTATTCATCTGGGAACAGCTCAGTTACCTCACTGAATACTTTGTCGAAGAAGACATAGAGTTCAGGGTTAATAGGATTCATTAGAGGAACAAAAACACCCCAAGCGCGTTGTTGATCGTAAGATTGTTCACCTTCTCCAGACATTAATTCAGGGTAAGCATGAGCAACAGCTGAAGCGTGACCAGGCAATGAGATCTCAGGAATTACTCGAATACCGCGTAGGCGGGCGTATTCAACAACGTCTTTGATTTCTTCTTTTGTATAGAAATCACCATCGGCAGTTTTCTCCCACAGCTTAGGGTAACTTTCGATTTGAATTCGGATTGCTTGGTCATCCCATAGGTGCCAATGAAAGACATTCATTTTTGCGGAAGCAAAACCATCAATCTGACGTTTAATTGTATCAACGGTGACAAAGTGACGAGAGGAGTCAAATGAAGCTCCACGCCATGGGAAACGGGTTCATCTTCAATATTTACTTGAGGAACAAAGTAACCCGCTTTGGATGTGTTGATTAATTGAAGAAAAGTCTCTGCACCACGGAGTGCTCCGTATGGACGATCAGATTCTAAAATGATTTGTTTTTTATTGATGGTTAATTCGTAAGACTCGTCAATGTCGTTATCTTGAATTTTATTTTTGGCCGCCTTACTCACATCGATAATTAGCGTCGCTTCCTTTTTAGATGAAGCAAAAGGAGTAAGTAGTGGTAATCCAGTTTGAGCTTCTACACGTTGAATAATACGTAAGGCAAGTTGCTGAATGCGCTCTGATTTATAACCATCAATATAAATACTGAAATCACTAGTAATTTCTAATTGGCCTGAATTTAACTCTACTGATTGAGGGTATGGCATCAAGTTTAAGTCTGTATTGGGAGCTGAAGCGAGGGATGATGCACTAAAAAGAAAGCTTGAAATCGAAAGAGTTAAAAGTGTTTTTTTCATTATGTGTAGTCCTATATTCCTTTAAATTCCAAGGAAGGATTACGTATAAAGAGGATTTTGTATGTGACCAAATTATGGTTTGTATTAATAATATTGAGTGATTTATTGTTAGTTAGATATTGTGGCGCAAAATGTTTGTATCTGTGAAATAAATTACATAATAAATTTGAACTGTAACCATGTTTCACGTGGAACATATATTTTTTACTAAAAAAATGCCACGTAAATACGTGGCATTTTATTGTTGTATTTTAATGAATTAGCTTTCGTAGCTTAATTCATCGGTCGCTTGTCTAAGCCATTCTTTTACTTCGCCATCAACAAGAGGGCTAACTTCATTCCAGACTTTCTGATGATAGTGATTCAACCACGCTAA
This sequence comes from Aliivibrio fischeri, assembly GCA_038993745.2. Lineage (NCBI taxonomy): Bacteria > Pseudomonadati > Pseudomonadota > Gammaproteobacteria > Vibrionales > Vibrionaceae > Aliivibrio > Aliivibrio fischeri. The sequence continues at coordinate 45,213 of CP160629.1, forward strand.
CTCTGGGCGATTTAGCATATCAACATTGATCAGACGTTTATCGATAGGACAACGTGTTAAAGACTCAAATCCAAGAACCGAGAAGTCACCTTGAGTTTCAATTTCAACGACTAGTTCTAAGTTCTCAATACGGATACCAAACTCGTCTGCACGATAATAACCTGGCTCATTAGAAAGCACCATTCCAGGAAGAAGAGCTGTATTATTTACTACTTTAGCAATACGTTGAGGACCTTCATGGACACTTAAGAAGTGACCAACACCGTGGCCAGTACCATGATCATAATCATAACCTTGCGCCCATAAATGTTGGCGAGCAAGGATGTCTAATTGATGTCCACATGTACCTTTAGGGAAGCGAGCATTTGCTAACCCGATATGGCCTTTAAGAACTAAAGTAAATTGCTGTTTAATGTCATCACTTGGTGTACCAACCGCTAATGTTCGAGTGATGTCTGTTGTGCCATCTGGATACTGACCGCCTGAATCAACTAGGTATAAACTGTTCATTTGTAGTTTACCTGGTTCAGGTTGGTTTTGATGATTGTAGTGACACATTGCCGCATTACCAGCAGCTGCAGAAATAGTATCGAAACTTAAATCAGCCAGAGAGGGGTCTTCTTCACGGAATGCTTGAAGTTTGTCTGCTAAAACAGCTTCGTCGTGTAAAGTGCCAGCTTCAATCTCTGCGTCAAACCAAGTTAAGAATTTAGCCATAGCAGCGCCATCACGAACATGACAAGCACGCATGCCTGCTTTTTCCGTTTCGTTTTTAGCGGCTTTTGGTAGTAAACATGGGTCAGATGCTTCAATGATTTCTGCGTTCGCATTACTTAAGACTAATGACATCCACGCGTTTGATGTTGCTGAATCAACTAGAACTTTTTTACCTGCAAGTGATTCTAATGTTGCTTGCAAGGCATCTGGTTGGTGAACTCGAACACCTTGGCCAACATGAGCATTAAACTCTGCAGGAAGACGTGAAGGTTCTAGGAAAAAATCAACACTTTCATCTGCGTGAATAATGGCATGAGAAAGAAGTACTGGTAGGCGAGAAACATCCAAACCACGGATATTCAATAACCAACAGATGGAGTCTAGTTGTGTTAATAGCGCAGCGTCAGCTTTTTTCTTTGAGACTTCTTTTGCAATTTCTTTACGCTTGTCTTCAGAACTTTGGCCGACAAATTCTAATGACATTAAACGCACATCAGACACTTTAACTTCTGGGCGGTCTAACCATAACTCATCAATAGGGTTAGTGGCGATTGCTTCAAGAGTTACAACGCCTTCAACATTTTTTGATGCTGTTTTTAGCCATTGAGCTGTGTGCATGCGTGGGTCTATTGCCACTTTTGAACCCGAAGTAAGACTGTCTTTAATCCATTCAAGCAGTGGTTCTTCATGTAGGTGACGATATTCAAATACATCTGCAGGCACTTGTTTACGAACTTGAACGGTATAACGGCCATCCACAAAAATAGCCGCTTTTTCTTTAGTAATAACAGCCGCACCAGCAGAACCAGTAAAACCAGTAACCCAATGCAAACGTTCGTTATGCTCTGGAATATATTCACCTAGAAATTCATCTTCATGAGGAATAATTAAGGCATCGAAATCTTGTTGAGCAAGCCATGTACGTAGTTGTTCAACACGCTGAGAAGTTTGTGGGTGCATCTGAGTGTCCTTTTATACCTGTGATTAATTGGTATGACTCTGTCCGTGTGTACGAGGCAGAAATTAGTTATGTTTTTTGTAGAGTTATAACCTAGCGCTTTTAGTGTTCATCTGCAATTGTTGATATTGATAAATCTTTACAGTGATTAATTATGGTATTTCTAAGCCAACAATTTGCCGCATCATTCTCTTTTTGTTGATGCCAAAATAGGGTGTATGCCATTTGAGGTAAGTCTGTAGGCAAGGGTAATACAACTAAGTTAAGTTGCTTGGCTATTAATTTTATAAAGTGGCTTGGTGCTGTGAAAACTAAATCGGTATGAGTACATAAGCTCGCAGCACTATTAAAATCAGGCACAATAATACCAATACTACGTTCTAGTCCTCTGTCTGCTAATTTGTAATCAAGCAACCATTGGTCTTTACCATCACAGCGAACTTGTACATGACGTTGTTGAAGGTAAGTGTCTAGCGTCCATTCTTGTTTTAATACAGGATGATTACGGCGAACCAAACACATTTGGCTATCTCTATAAATTTCTTTGCTGCAAATATCTTCAGGCGTATGCATAGTGATATTGGCGTATTTTGGGTCGAGGTCTTTACCTGTAATACCTATATCCATTTCACCAGATTGAAGTTTCTTTAATGTGTTGGTATCCCATGCATGAGTATCTAACATGACATTAGGGGCTTTGTTTAAAATATATGACATGAAGTGTGGAAGCAGTAATGGATAAGTACTTTCAACCAAACCTAAGCGAAATCGATAATGACTGCTTTTAGGATCAAAATTTGATGCTTCAGTGATACTTTCTAAGTGACTTAATAACGTGTGAAGTTGTTCTTGAAGGTTTCGTGCTTTTGCAGTGGGTTGCAAACCATAAGATGTGCGAGAGAAAAGTGGATCGTTAAATTGTTCGCGTAATTTCGCTAAGTTTTTACTAACGGCAGATTGGCTTAAGCACAAACGTTGAGCTGCACGGGTGACACTTTTTTCTTCTAATAATAAATGAAGCGTAAGAAGAAGATTAAGATCAATCTTTGCCAGTTTTTCGAAAAACATAGAGATATTCCAAATAAGAATGTTAGATCTGAATATAAACCATTTCTGTTCATATCTCTAATTGAGTACACTCCTCGAATCATTTTAGGAGTTATCAATGCATACGCCAGTTACACCTCACTCAGCAACATCAATGTCATCAGTATCGGACAAAAAAATCATCACATTAATGGTGGTATTAGTATTGTTCAGCCCATTAGCTATTGATATTTATCTTCCTGCTTTACCAGCGATGGCGGCAGAGTTTCATGTACCATCAACAATGGCTCAAGATACGATTACTTGGTTTATGTTTAGTATGGGTTTAGGGCAGTTATTTGCAGGTCCATTAGCTGATCGCTATGGTCGTAGACCAATCGCACTAACGGGTATTGTTATTTATGGTTTAAGTGCAGTATTAGCTTATTTTGCACAAGCGATGGAAATGCTATTACTGGCTCGGTTATTACAAGGTTTTGGTGCTTGTGCTACCTCGGTTGCGGCTTTTGCTTCTGTGCGAGATTCATTTGGTGCAGAGAAAGGCGGGCGTATGATCAGCTATTTAAACGGCGCTATCTGTTTTATTCCTGCTTTAGCTCCGATTTTAGGTAGCTACTTGACTCATCATTTCGGCTGGCGTTCAAATTTTAGTTTTATGGCTGGTTTTGCTTTAGTTGGTTTTGCTTTAATTCTTACTAACTACAAAGAAACAAAACCGGAAAATACAGTTCAAACAGGGAAACTTATTAGTCCATCTCGCTATTGGTCTGTATTAAAGAATCCAACCTTTTTGTTCCATGCTTCTTTATGCATGTTATCAATGGGGGTTATTTTAGCTTATGTTACTTCAGCACCTGTTTTCTTGATGGATCAATTAGGGCTGACTATGAATGAGTTTACCTATTGGTTTGCGATTAATGCAGCGATCAATATTGCAGTTTGCTTTATTGCTCCTAAGTTCATGATCAAGTTTGGAACAAAACGAGTTTTATTATCTGGCTTAACGATACTAGCGATATCTGGTGGTTTAATGTTAGGTATGCAACATATTCAGCAAGCTTGGGCGTTTATGGTCCCAATATTTTTGGCTTCTGTAGGCTATGCATCAGTGCTTGGCTCAGCAGCAGGTAAAGCGCTGGCACCATTTGGTGATAGAGCGGGAACAGCTGCCGCATTGTTAGGGTTATTTCAAATGAGTGGTGCAGGTATCATTGTTGGCACAATGCAAAGATTAGCACTCCCATCTGCACAACTCTTAACCCTAATGATGTGGCTTCTTATCCCAGGTTTGCTGATTTTATTAACTAAAACAGGCCAACGTTGGCATTCTGAAACCGTTACGCAGTAATTCGCATAATTTGAACAGAAAAAGAGCAATTTTACTTTTTAATATATTCAGTTAATTATGGTTTCAGTGTATATTCAGCACTTAATTACTGTTGATTGAAAATTAAAAGGCAAAACACGCAATGTCGATGTCCGTTATTGAAATGGCTCGTGTCCTAGAGCAAATGGAAGAGTCACCAGAAAAACTCATGTTTGGTAAACTACTTTCTGAACTAGGTAATCAAAGCCAAGAGCGCGTAAGAAGCGCTGCGCGACAAGTGTCTGTTCCAACATTGCGTGATCTGATTTACCAATTCCAAGTGGTAATTGAAGAGCGTAAAGGTGAAACGACAAAAAAACTGGCTGAAGAAATGGCAAAAGAAGGGGTTTCGTTAGAAGACTTCCAAGCTTATTTAGCGAGTAAGAATAAATAATAACCTTAATTCAAATTTTGGTTAGGTAATTAAAATAGAAAAGCAGCGTATATACGCTGCTTTTTGTTTTTTAGGTATTCAGTAAATCTCTATTTATTACTCACATTGCAATTATTGCTCTGTTTGGCGCTCTTCCTTTTTACCAAAGAACTGTTGGATCAGTAGACCACACACAATCATAATTAATCCGATTAATGTTGATGGGTGTATTTCTTCTCCGATGATATTGGCTAGTAGCAGCAAAGAGATAAATGGAGAGGCAAAAATTAGGTTACTAATTCGTGCCGTATTTTGTGTTAAACGTAATGCCGACAACCATAAAACAAAGGTAACGCCCATCTCAAATAACCCTACGTAAGAAACCGCAGCCCAACCACTCATTGGTATTTGAGCCCATGGTGCTCCTTCATAAATACTTAAACCTATCGCAACAGGTAGAGCAACTAAGAAACCAAGTAAAAGCCCAAGAATAGGATCTGCTTTATTTTTCGTATTAAGAATCCAGTAACCCGCCCACAATAATGTTGAGAATAAGGCTAAGCCCACACCTAGAGGGCTATCAAATTCTAATGCAAGCACATCACCTTTAGTTGCAATAACGATTACACCTAGATAGCCTAAAACACACGCAATCCAATCTTGTTTTCGTATTTTTTGTCCAAGAAAAACCGCAGCCATTAAGGTTAAGGTAATTGCCCAACTGTAATTAAGAGGCTGAGCTTGAGATGCCGGTAATAGATCATAAGATTTGAATAGAACCAAGTAGTAAGCAAGGGGATTAATTGCACCTAATAAAATGTAATACAAAGGGTTAGCTAAAAAGGTATCAATCAGTTGCGATAGTGTTTTTTGATAAGCAGCAACACCAGCTAGAGCCAGAATAGAAACAGCGCTTGCAATGGTTAGCATTTGGGTTGGCGTAAAATGCTCAAGAGTGATTTTAAAAGCAGTGGCAACGGTTGACCACAACAGAACCGCAGCGACACCAAATCCTAAAGCACGACGTTCGTTCATTGTTATTGTTCTCAGTAAAAAATCCATTTGGATCTGGAGTGTACCTGTGCTTGAAAAATAGTGTTAACTGGACATTTATCCAGTATCAAAATATCCTATGGTAATTCGTGTTTACATTGAGTGAGTTATGGAATTTTTGAATCAGTTTGGTGGGCATTTATTGTTTGGTTTTGCAGGCGCTAGTATCGCGTATGCCGTTGCTCATGTATTAACAAAAAGTCGAAATCAGCAAGAGCTAGCTTTATTGGAGCATGAGTTAGAATCAGAAAAAAAATTGGCAAATTCTCAATTGCATCAATTAACCCAACAAGTTGAAAAGCAGCAGCAAGAGCTCGATGAGCTTGATCTTGAGCGCGATAAATTAGCGCAAGAGCAAAAGCAATCTCATGGGCGTTTAATGGCGGCAATGGAAAAGCTGCGTTATTTTGATGCTATTCAAAAAGAAAAAGAGTACTTAACTCAGCAGCTCGAGTTTTCTCGCCAAGCAAATTCAAATGTCGAAGCCGAATTGAGAGAACAAGAAGCACGTAATGAAGAAGAACGCAAAGCAAGCCAAGAGAAGATTGAATTACTTGAGCGAGCAGAAGAAAGGTTAAAGCAGCAGTTTGAAAATTTAGCCAACCAATTGTTTGAACAGAAAACCAAAACGGTTGATGAACAAAACAAGGTGAGTTTAGAAGGTTTGTTATCTCCATTAAAAGAGCAGCTTGAAGGATTTAAAAAACAAGTAAACGACAGTTTTGGTTTTGAAGCTAAAGAGCGCCACACTCTGGTACATGAAATTCGTAGCCTACAACAGCTTAATGAGCGAATGACACAGGAGGCGGTAAACCTGACCAATGCTCTTAAAGGCGACAACAAACAACAAGGTAATTGGGGTGAAGTTGTTCTTTCACGAGTATTGAAAGAATCCGGCCTTAGAGAGGGGCACGAATACGATACTCAGGTCAGTATGGATGACGAAGACGGTAAGCGTTTTTATCCTGATGTGATTGTTCACTTACCTGATGAGAAAGATGTCGTGGTTGATTCAAAAATGACCTTAGTGGCATATGAGCGTTTTTTTAACAGTGAAGATTTTAATCAAAAAGAACACGCGCTTGATGAACATTTAATGGCCATTCGAGCTCATTTACGTGGATTAAGTAAAAAGGATTACCACAAGTTAAATGGCTTACGCAGCTTAGATTATGTCTTAATGTTTATTCCTGTAGAGCCTGCATTCCAAGTTGCGATAGAGGCTGACCCATCGCTCATCTCTGATGCGATGGAACAGAATATTATTATCGTTAGTCCTACAACGTTATTGGTTGCGCTTAGAACCATCAGTAATTTATGGCGTAACGAGAGACAAAACCAAAACGCCAAAATCATCGCAGAGCGAGCAAGTAAACTGTATGACAAAATGCGTCTTTTTGTTGATGATATGGAGGCCGTTGGTGGTGCACTTGATAAGGCGAATCAAAGTTATCAGGGGGCAATGAATAAATTGGCTAGTGGGCGTGGGAACCTAATTCGTCAAGCTGAAAGCTTTAAAGAACTCGGTGTTGAAGTGAAGAGAGACATAAATCGCCGTCTTATTGACCAATCTTTTGAAGCCGATACGACGCAAACACTTGGTGATAATGGGTTGGATAAAGTAGACTAGAGGGCTGTTGAATTCAGAGAGACCGGATTCAGCGAACCTATCTCTAGAGGACGAAAAATGACGGACAAGATGAACATGGCTGAAGAAACAACACACTTCGGCTTCACTACAGTCGCTAAAGAAGAAAAAGTAGCGAAAGTTGCAGAAGTATTTCACTCTGTAGCAGCAAAATACGACATCATGAATGACCTTATGTCTGGTGGTGTTCACCGTGTTTGGAAACGATTCACGATTGATTGTAGTGGCGTACGTCCAGGTCATAAAGTACTTGATTTAGCTGGTGGTACTGGCGATTTAACGGCTAAGTTTTCACGTATTGTTGGTGAGAAAGGTCAAGTTATTCTTGCTGATATTAATAACTCAATGCTAAACGTTGGTCGTGACAAACTACGCGATATGGGCATCGTAGGTAATGTAAATTACGTACAAGCAAATGCGGAAGAATTGCCTTTCCCTGATGACCATTTTGATTGTATTACCATCAGCTTTGGTCTTCGTAACGTAACGGATAAAGATAAAGCATTGCGTTCGATGTTCCGTGTTCTTAAACCGGGCGGTCGTTTATTAGTGCTAGAGTTTTCAAAACCAATCCTTGAGCCGTTATCAAAAATTTACGATGCGTACTCTTTCCACCTATTACCAAAAATGGGTGAAATCATCGCAAATGATGCAGACAGTTATCGCTACCTTGCTGAATCTATCCGTATGCACCCAGATCAAGAAACACTGAAAGGCATGATGGAAGATGCAGGGTTTGAGCAAGCAAATTACTACAACTTAACGGGTGGTATCGTTGCTCTACACCGTGGTTACAAGTTTTAAGGGATAGAATAATGCCATTAGAACCATTCGTAACAGGCGTGATGGAGACAGGGTTAAATACTCTGTTAAAAGAATCACCAGAGAGCAAAGCGGCATTGCATCGTTTAAAAGAAAAGATTATTCATGTTCATTTAAATGAAGTGAACAAGGATCTTTTCTTTGTATTTAGTCACCTACAAGTTGATATTCTTTCTCGATTCGAAGGTTCTGTTGATTGCTACTTAGCTTTAAATCTTTCTGTTTTGCCACAACTGCGTGATCAAAATAATATTACTCAACTTATCAAACAAGATAAGTTGGTATTGGAAGGCGATTTAAAACTTGCTCAACAATTTTCTGCATTACTTGAAGAGTTAAAACCAGATGTTGAAGATAAATTATCTCAATATACTGGTGATATTGTTGCTCATACTTTAGTTAGTGGAGTAAAAGGTGGAGCGTGCTGGGTGAAAAAACAGATCACACGTCAAACTCGCCATGCAGCAGAAGTTCTTACTGAAGAGTGGAAAATGGCACCTGCACCATTAGAAATCGCTCACTTTTGCGATCAAGTAACCGATGTTGAAGCTCAATTTACAGAGCTAGATGCTCGTTTATCTCGTCTAATACAAAAAACAGGGTTAGAACAAGCATGACGCCATCTGAGTTAAAGCGCTTATATCACATCACTAAGGTTCAACTTGAGTATGGGTTAGATGAGCTGTTACCTGAACATGCGTTAACTCAATTGCCAAAGCGATTACGTAAAGGTTTATTCTGGATTAAAAATAAATATCCTGAAAAACCACTTGGTGAACGCTTACGTCTAGCATTACAAGAGCTCGGTCCTGTTTGGATTAAGTTCGGTCAAATGATGTCGACTCGTCGAGATCTTTTTCCTCCTCATTTAGCTGACCAATTAGCGTTACTTCAAGACCAAGTTGCGCCATTTGACGGACAATTAGCGAAAGATCAAATGGAGATGGAATTAGGTGGACCACTCGATAATTGGTTTACCGATTTTGATATTAAGCCGTTGGCTTCTGCTTCCATTGCTCAAGTACATACCGCAAAGTTAAAAGACTCGGGTAGAGAAATTGTTCTTAAAGTAATTCGCCCTGATATTCGTCCTGTCATCGAATCTGATATTCGCTTAATGTATCGCATGGCGAGATTAGTTGAACAACATATTCCTGAAGCTCGTCGTTTAAAACCAGTTGAAGTCATTGAAGAGTACGAAAAAACCTTACTTGATGAGCTAGACTTAAGAAGAGAAGCCAGTAATGCAATGCAGCTGCGCAGAAACTTTGAAGGCAGTGAAGAACTTTATGTACCTGAAGTCATTTTAGATTTAAGCTCTGAGCATCTTATGGTGTCAGAGCGCATTTACGGTATTCAAGTATCAGACATTGAGCAGCTTGAAAGAAACGGCACTAATATGAAGTTATTGGCTGAACGTGGTGTTTCAGTTTTCTTTACTCAGGTGTTTCGAGATAGCTTCTTTCATGCTGATATGCACCCAGGAAACGTATTTGTAAATCCAGATAATCCAGAAAATCCACAATGGATCGGATTAGACTGTGGTATTGTTGGAACACTCAATAAGGAAGATAAACGCTATTTAGCAGAAAACTTATTGGGTTTCTTTAATAGTGACTATCATAAAGTTGCGCAATTACATGTTGATTCTGGTTGGGTTCCGGCAGACACTAATGTTGAAGAATTCGAATTTGCTATTCGAATGGTATGTGAACCCATTTTTGCAAAACCATTAGGAGAAATTTCTTTTGGTCATGTGCTGTTGAACTTATTTAATACAGCGCGTCGTTTCAATATGGAAGTGCAACCACAATTAGTCTTGTTACAAAAAACATTGTTGTACGTAGAAGGACTAGGCAGACAGCTTTATCCGCAATTAGATCTATGGGCAACCGCCAAACCGTTTTTAGAAACGTGGATGGCAAAACAGGTAGGACCGGCAGCCTTTGTGACTGCTTTGAGTGAGAAAGCGCCATTCTGGGCTGAAAAATTACCCGAACTGCCAGATTTAGTTTATGACAGTTTGCGCCAGGGCAAAGTTCTTAATCAACGAATGGATAAACTTTACGCAGGTTACCGTCAAAGTAAGCGTCAACAAGCAAAAGGGCAATTCCTATTTAATGTTGGAGCCACACTTCTGATTTGTTCTGCGGTGTTATTAACCAGTAACATTACTGTGTTAGCATCAATTAGTGCTGCTACAGGAGCTGCGTTTTGGCTATTTAGCTGGCGAGCATATCGTCGTTAAACGTCGCTTTATTTAGCAATTTTTTAACCCTAACACGCTGAGGAAATAAGCATGGGTGGTATTAGTATTTGGCAACTTCTTATTATTGCAGTAATTATCGTTCTGTTATTTGGTACGAAAAAATTACGTGGTGTAGGTAGTGATTTGGGTTCTGCAGTTAAAGGCTTTAAAAAAGCGATAAGTGAAGATGAGCCAGCAAAAGAAGCGAAAAAAGACGCTGATTTTGTACCTCAAAACTTAGAGAAAAAAGAAGCTGAAACAGTAGAAAAACAAAAGCAAAACGACAAAGAGCAGGCATAATAAGTGTTTGATATCGGTTTTTGGGAACTGATACTGATCTCTGTTGTTGGACTAGTTGTATTAGGACCGGAACGTTTACCAAAAGCGATCCGCTCTGTTGCGCAGTTCATTGGAGCAGCAAAAAGCATGGCGAATAACGTCAAAGATGAGCTGTCACAAGAATTGAAGATACAAGAACTTCAAGAGAATTTGCGCAAAGCAGAACAGATGAATATGGATGACTTATCGCCTGATCTTAAAAAATCAGTAGAAGAGTTAAAACAAGCGGCAGCAGATGTCACTCGTCCATATGCAAAACCAGAAGAAGAAAAAGCAGAAACGCCAAGTGCGGACAGCTCTTCTTCTGCAGCATCTGACTCAACTTCTAAAACGAAAGCAGAGTAATTATGTCATCAGTTGAATCCTCTCAGCCGTTGTTAGCGCACTTACTAGAGTTAAGAAATCGTCTATTAAAAGCAATCATTGCAGTTATTGTCGTGTTCTTAGGTTTAGTTTGGTTTGCTAATGACATTTATGAGTTTTTATCAGCGCCTTTGGTAGAAAGACTGCCAGAGGGAGCAACTATGATAGCAACTGATGTCGCGTCACCATTTTTCACGCCCATAAAGCTGACTTTGGTGGCATCGATATTTGTCGCTGTTCCAGTAATTCTTTATCAGGTATGGGCATTTGTAGCTCCTGGACTGTATAAGCATGAGAAAAGACTCATCATGCCGTTACTATTCTCTAGCTCTTTGCTGTTTTATGCCGGTGTATCATTTGCCTATTTCGTTGTATTTCCTTTGGTATTTGGTTTCTTTACAACCATTGCACCTGAAGGGGTTCAAGTAGCAACTGATATCGCCAGTTATCTTGATTTTGTTTTAGCATTGTTCTTGGCTTTTGGTATTGCATTTGAAGTACCTGTTGCCATCATCTTGCTATGCTGGACTGGTGCTACAGACCCAGATACGTTAAGACAAAAGCGTCCATATATTATTGTTGGTGCCTTTGTTGTAGGTATGATGTTGACACCACCAGACATTATTTCTCAGACGTTGCTGGCAGTACCTATGTGTATTTTGTTTGAGATTGGTTTGTTCTTCTCACGCTTTTATGTGAGAGAGGATAATGAAGATGATTTGGAACAAGATGAAGCATAATGCTTGATAGAAAATCTGAATATTGAAAAAGCGTTGATGATTATCAGTGCTTTTTTTATGCCTGCTTTAAACCATACAAAGTGAGTTAAGTGATCATGATCACGCTCTATTTTTGAGGCTTTATAGAGATAAATAGACAAACAGGAAACCGCTTGTGCGAGATCTCTCACAAGCGAGTGAGATTTAGCGCTTTTTTTTTGCGCTGTTTTCTCTCTGTTTTTTATTAAGTTATTGATATTTAATGTTTTGTGTTTGTTTGGGGATGGGGTTATATTTTTTTTTGCAATTATTTGAAATTAGTCTATTGCTGAAAAAAGTGAAAAGCGTAATCTTATTGGTGTCGGAAGGATGCTGACACGGAACAGGAACTAGCCAAGGATTTGGTACGCTTCAGGATGAGGCACTCGGTTACTTAGGATTAGTAATCGGCATGGATAGCGAAATGGACATTGAATGGACGCAATAGTAACTAGGATGGTTGCTACTAAGGAAAGACAATGGACACCTCTAGGATTGAGGTAAATGGACTGCACATCAGGACGATGTAAAGGACACCGCTCAAGGAACAAGCGAAGAGAGTTAACTAAGGATTGTTAACGGATCAGGATAGATCATGGACACCGCTAGGATGGCGACGAAAGGAATAAGCTGACGGATTCAGCATACTATCAAGGATTTGATGCATGGAGCACCATTAGTAGCCGGACTGCTGCGAGTAAAGTTATAGCCCCGCTAGATGAAAATCTAGTGGGGCTTTTCTTATGGAGCAAAGTAAAAAAGCAGGGACGAGAGGCGAGGACGCTTCGCTCGAGGGGCAAGGAAAGGCAAAAGCCTATACGCTGCGCTAACTAGATACTTTAAGCTAAGCGATTTCTTAAATCCCAAACAATTTCATCGCATTCGCCGTCGTAATCGCATCCACATCAGCCAAACTCATTTCACGTAAATCCGCTACACGTTGAGCAACTAATTGCGTATACGCAGGCTCATTGCGCTTACCACGATGTGGAACGGGTGCTAAGTAAGGACAATCGGTTTCTAGGATTAAATAATCCATATCAAGATGAGGAATAATCTTATCCATCCCGCCATTTTTAAAGGTAGACACACCACCAAGGCCTAAATGAAACCCTAAATCATTAATGGCTTTTGCTTCATCAACTGAACCACCAAAGCAGTGGAAAACACCAGATAATGAACCGTCTTGCTCTTGTTTTAATAAGCTTAATGTTTCTTCAATAGAATCACGAGTGTGAATAACAACAGGCAGTTTCATTTCTTTTGCCCAATTTAATTGGGTAATAAATGCCATCTCTTGTTCTGCTTTAAAGGTTTTGTCCCAGTATAGGTCAATACCTATTTCACCTACTGCAATGAAGTTATGCTTCTCAAACCATGAGTGAATAGTTGCTAAGGTCTGTTTAACATCAGCATTCACATAACAAGGGTGTAATCCCATCATTGAATGACAAACATCAGGATAAGCTGCTTCGGTTTTGAGCATTGGTTCGATAGATTCTAAATCGATGTTAGGTAGTAGAATTTTGCTAATACCTTGTTCTAGTGCGCGCTGAACAACAGCATCTCTATCTTCATCAAATTCTTTTGCATAAATATGAGCGTGAGTATCTATCATGGTGAAACCCTAAAACAAAAAATAATGGCTTCTATCATACCAAGTTCAAAGTAAAAATCAGATCTATACGAAAAAGTCACTTGAAAGACTACGATTAGCCACTCGATAGGTATATATTGGAAAGCATCATAAATACAAAAAGGAGCACAGTGTGTCTGTATCCATTCTTGGTGCGTTTCCAAACCGTCGCATGCGCCGTATGCGTAAACATGAATTTAGCCGCCGACTAATGGCTGAAAACCAACTAACAGTAAATGATTTGATTTATCCAATGTTTGTTCTTATGGGTAAAGATCGTCGTGAGTCTGTTGAGTCTATGCCGGGTGTTGAGCGTTTATCTATCGATTTACTGCTTGAAGAAGCGCAACGTCTTTATGATTTAGGTATTCCTGCGATTGCACTTTTCCCTGTGGTTTCTCAAGACGTTAAAAGTCTATGTGCTGCTGAAGCTTACAATCCTGAAGGTTTAGTTCAACGTACAGTTAAAGCCCTAAAAGAACATGTTCCAGAGCTTGGTGTGATTACTGATGTGGCTTTAGACCCATTCACAACTCATGGCCAAGACGGCATCATCGATGAAGATGGTTACGTAATGAATGACGTGACAACTGAAGTTCTGATTAAGCAGGCGTTATCGCACGCAGAAGCGGGTGCTGATGTGGTGGCTCCGTCTGACATGATGGACGGCCGTATTGGTGAAATCCGTAAAGCGCTAGAAAAAGCAGGTCACGTTCATACACAAATTATGGCGTACTCTGCAAAATATGCGTCTTGTTATTACGGTCCTTTCCGTGATGCAGTGGGTTCTTCATCTAACCTAAAAGGTGGTAATAAAAAGAATTACCAGATGGATCCTGCAAACAGTGATGAAGCAATTCATGAAGTTGCTATGGACATCAACGAAGGTGCGGATATGGTGATGGTGAAACCAGGTATGCCGTATCTGGACATTGTTCGTCGTGTTAAGACTGAACTTCAAGTTCCGACGTTTGCTTACCAAGTATCTGGTGAGTATGCGATGCATAAAGCCGCTATCATGAATGGTTGGCTGAGTGAACGCGATACGGTGATGGAATCACTACTGTGCTTTAAGCGTGCTGGTGCTGATGGCATCCTAACTTACTTTGCGAAAGATGTAGCAGAGTGGTTGGCGGAAGAGAAGAAGTAAGAGTAGGGACGAGAAAAAGCAGGGTTCAGATCGCTTTGCTTAAAGGTTTCAGGGGAAATGTGGTGAGCTTTGGTGTTAACTAGATACTATGCGCTGCGCTAACTAGAAACGATAAGAGCGAGAACTTTGCATCTTTTAAGTTCTTCAACTAAAAAATAAAAAAAGCATGATGATTTTAGTTAATCATCATGCTTTTATTTTTCCTGAAACCTGTACAGTAAGGCACTTGCTTTTGCTCTTATAGAAGCGAAGCGTTCTAGTCCCTAGTCCCTAGTCCCTAGCATCTATAACCAACTCCCAACCAATATTCGTCTGTTTATCCGCCTCGATCTCTAACTCAGATCTCGTTAGAGGATTTGCCGCCAACCAAGCTCCATCAATCGACAATGACAAAACATCATTTTTTTCTGATAGCGTTACAGTAGGTGCTAAATTCACATCACGACGATGAGTGAGAATAATCGCTAAACGTAAAATACGTAGCATGCGTTGAGCCGAGATATCAGAAACGGCATGTTGAGTTGGCATGGCTGAGAAATATTCGCGGTAACGGCGTAATAACTCACCAAGTAAGTGTTTTTGAGCACGAGTGAAACCTGGTAAATCCAGTGCGTTAATTAAATAGGCTGAGTGCTCTCCACCTTTTTTATAATCAATACACATACCAATTTCATGAAGCTGAGTTGCCGCAGTAAGCAATGGCAATGCTTGTGGCTCAATAAGCCAGTCGTTACCACATTGCTGCACAAGTTGAATTGAGAGGTCAGTGACCTGTTGAGCGTAGTCAACGTCTAATTGATAACGTTGTTGGGTGCTCTTTATTGTGCGTTGACACACTTCATCGTGTTGCAGTTCATCGATCATTCCGTAGCATAGGCCTTCACGTAACGCGCCGCCAGCTAGAGTCATAGAATCGATGTTCAATAATTCAAAAATAGCAATAAGGATGGATAAACCGCTTGGGAACACTAATGCTCGCTCAAGTGTTAACCCATCAATATCTAACTCTTCTAAGTGTTCATATTGCATTGCTTGCTTTTGAAGGCGCTTTAGCTTGGCTAAGGTGATGACCTCATCCATGCCTTGCGCCAACATAATTTCTTGCAATGCTTGTACCGTACCGCTTGCTCCAACACAGGTCTGCCAACCTAGGTCAGTATATTGCTGTAAAATTGGAGCTAACGTCTCTTTAGCGCCGGCAATTGCTGCATTAAAGTTCTTTTGGGTTAGGGCACGATCTTTAAAGTAGCCTTCTAGCCAAGTTACACAACCCATTTTTAAGCTTGTGAGTGCTTGTGCTTCAAAGCCTTCACCAATAATTAGCTCTGTACTTGCTCCGCCGATATCAACGACTAAACGACGGCCATTACCACCTGAAGTGTGCGCAACTCCTTGGTAAATCATACGAGCTTCTTCTTCGCCTTCGATCACGTTAATGTTGTGACCTAAGATTTGATTGGCTTTTTCTAAGAAGATATCCACATTGCTAGCGACACGCAGCGTTGCTGTACCGACAATGCGAATATTTTCTACAGGGATGTCTTGCAGACGTTCTGCAAATAAGCTCAAACAATCCCACCCACGTTGCATAGCTTCATGGCTGAGTGTGTTATTTTCATTTAATCCCGCAGCTAAACGAACTTTACGTTTAATTTTAGCCATGGTTTGCACACTACCATTTATATGACGCACAACAAGCATATGGAAGCTATTGGAGCCTAAATCGATGGCGGCATACATTGGTGACATTGTTGAACTTTTCATAACATCCTTTTACTTTTTTACTGAGCGCTCAATTTACGACTGAGTATTACGTGGTTGACGTGGGCGAGTATGCTTACGGTTGCCGCCTTGACGTTGACCATTGTTATTACGACGATTTTGCTGTGGACGACGTTGAAGTCGTAGTGGAGCTGGCAAATCTTCTAGTAATGCCGAAGCGTCGTAATCAGATTGTGGAATAGAATGCTCAATATATTCTTCGATAGCAGGAAGGTTAATTGCGTATTCTTCACATGCGAAGCTAATAGAGTTACCGCTTGCACCAGCACGACCTGTACGGCCAATACGGTGAACGTAATCTTCTGCTTCGTTTGGTAAATCAAAGTTAAACACATGCGTTACTTGTGGAATATGTAGACCACGAGCAGCCACATCGGTAGCAACTAAGATATCAACATTACCTTGTGTGAACTCTTCTAAAATGCGCTCACGTTTTTTCTGAGGAACGTCACCAGTTAGAAGACCAACACGGTGTTTATCAGCAGCTAGGTGACCCCAAACTGATTCACATTTGTGTTTTGTGTTTGCAAAGATAATCGCACGATCTGGCCATTCTTCTTCAATAAGTGTTTGAAGTAATGCCATTTTATGATCATTTGAAGGATAGAAAAGCTCTTCCTTAATGCGATGACCTGTTTTTTGTTCTGGCTCAACAACAACGTGCTCTGGCTCTTGCATGTGTTCAAACGCAAGCTCTTGCACACGGTAAGATAATGTAGCAGAGAACAGCATGTTTAAACGCTCTGTTGGCGCAGGCATACGACGGAAGATAAAGCGAATATCTTTAATAAAACCTAAATCGAACATACGATCGGCTTCATCAAGAACAACAGCTTGAATCATCTTAAAGTCGATGTGACCTTGCTTGTAAAAGTCGATAATACGACCGGTTGTACCGATCAAAATATCAACACCTTGCTCAATCACTTGTTGTTGTTTTTCATAACGCTCACCACCGTAAGCCAGTGCCGCTTTTAGGCCTGTACTTGCGATAAGTGATTCAGCATCATTGAAGATTTGAATCGCTAATTCACGTGTCGGAGCCATGATAATGGCACGCGGTTGTGTGATTTTACGACCTTCAGGTGCTGGTGTCGTTAATAGGTGATTAAAAGTAGCAGTAAGGAACGCTAGCGTCTTACCTGTACCCGTTTGGGCCTGGCCTGCAATGTCTTGGCCGGCGAGCAGTACCGGCAATGCCTTAGCTTGAATTGGGGTACATTTGATGAACCCTTTTGTATTCAAACCATCGATAACCTGAGGCTGTAAACCTAGGTCGGCAAAGTTTTGCTCTGTGATGTGCGTCTTTTTCATTGCTATAGAATATCAGTTAAAGCTTGCAATACGAAACGGATTCCATTCAAATAGAGAATCAATTTGCTGGTTATCATCAAATCAGCCTTTAAATTTAACGTTGGAGTTGACGATGAGCGACAAAATTTTGCAGCTTACAGATGGCGGTTTTGAAGAAAGTGTAATCAACGCTGCAGGCCCTGTACTAGTAGATTTCTGGGCAGAATGGTGTGGTCCTTGTAAAATGATTGCCCCGATTCTGGATGAGATTGCTGATGAGTACGAAGGCAAACTAACGATTGGTAAATTAAATATCGATCAAAATGCTGGTACACCACCAAAATTTGGTATTCGTGGCATTCCAACGCTACTTCTTTTCAAAGATGGCGGCGTAGCTGCAACGAAAGTGGGTGCACTTTCAAAGACTCAACTTAAAGAGTTTCTTGATGCAAACCTATAATTTAGGATGGTATTAAGTCAGATAGAACCGCATATAATGAAAAATTATGTGCGGTTTTGTTTTATCTGAGCTAAGCTAAGCCCATAAATAGGGTTAACCCCCTAGACTAAAAACCGAATAAGTGATAATTTATCGCGCGTAATTTATACGATTTCATTTCTTGACCGAGCTCGAAGGTCATTCATTCTTAAATCAACTAAAGATAGAATCTGATTTTGACTAAACAACTACCTACCACTATGAATCTTACTGAACTTAAAAACCGATCTGTATCGGACCTTGTTGCTCTTGGCGAAACACTAGGCCTAGAAAACTTAGCTCGTCTAAGAAAACAAGACATTATTTTTTCTATTCTTAAGCAGCACGCAAAGAGTGGCGAAGATATATTCGGTGACGGTGTTCTAGAGATTCTGCAAGATGGCTTTGGTTTCCTTCGCTCGGCAGACAGTTCTTACTTGGCGGGTCCTGATGATATTTATGTATCGCCAAGCCAAATTCGTCGTTTTAACCTGCGTACTGGTGATACCATTGCCGGAAAGATTCGCCCACCAAAAGATGGCGAACGCTACTTTGCTCTTCTTAAAGTAAACGCTGTAAACCACGACCGTCCTGATAACGCACGTAATAAAATCCTTTTTGAAAACCTTACTCCTCTACATGCTAACGATCGTTTACGCATGGAACGTGGTAATGGTTCAACAGAAGATATTACAGCACGTGTTCTTGATTTAGCATCACCAATTGGCCGTGGCCAACGTGGTCTTATTGTTGCTCCGCCAAAAGCGGGTAAAACAATGTTGCTTCAAAACATTGCTCAAAGTATTGCGCATAACCACCCTGAGTGTGAGTTGATGGTTCTACTTATCGACGAACGTCCAGAAGAAGTAACAGAGATGCAACGCCTAGTTAAAGGTGAAGTAGTTGCATCAACGTTTGATGAGCCAGCGTCTCGTCACGTTCAAGTTGCTGAAATGGTTATCGAGAAAGCAAAACGTCTTGTTGAACATAAGAAAGACGTAGTTATCTTACTTGACTCAATCACTCGTCTAGCTCGTGCATATAACACAGTGATTCCATCATCTGGTAAAGTTCTTACTGGTGGTGTAGATGCAAACGCACTTCACCGTCCTAAGCGCTTCTTTGGTGCTGCACGTAACGTTGAAGAAGGTGGTAGCTTAACTATCATCGCAACAGCACTTGTTGATACTGGCTCTAAAATGGATGAAGTTATCTACGAAGAGTTTAAAGGTACAGGTAACATGGAATTACATTTAAACCGTAAGATTGCGGAAAAACGTGTATTCCCAGCTATCGACTTTAACCGTTCAGGTACTCGTCGTGAAGAGTTGTTAACTAAAGCTGATGAGCTACAGAAAATGTGGATTCTACGTAAGATTGTTCACCCAATGGGCGAAATTGATGCGATGGAATTCTTAATTGATAAGCTATCAATGACGAAAACAAATGATGAGTTCTTTGATGCGATGCGTCGTCAGTAATTGATAAAAGACTCATTTATTAGATTTATAGCTCAAAAATAATGAAACGCTACCACTATGGTAGCGTTTTTTGTTGATTAAATGTTAATTTGATCGCATTATCATTTGTACTAAGTTTGAACTCAGTATTGTACTTGGGTTCATTTCAGGGAGTAACTTATGCGACAAGGACTGTTAGCATCTATCTTCCTTTTTACTAGTTTGCTGTTTGGGCAAGTATTAGCCTCTGAGATTCAACCAAACTTTAAGAATAGTTTATTGAATGATCAGCAACTCAAGAAGAAGGTGGAAAAACTGCATCAATATCTTATTGATGATGACACCACAACATTAAACTTTTCTCTTAATCGTCTTTCTATGCCACAGCAAGAAGCGGTACGCTTTATGTTGCTTCAATACATTGAAAAAGAAAGATTAATCTTATCTCCAACAGCCAGTATTTGGTTAAAAGAACAGTTAACGCTGCATCCAACTTATACCATTAAAGAACAAGGTGATGGTTATGTAGTGACAAAGTTAGCGTTTGATTATTCAAGTATTGCTGCTCGTGTATTAAATCAGATGAAGAAAGAACAACAAGTATTGGACTTCATTCTTGCTGCTGAAGAAAAGCGCCTTATATTATCTGAATGGTTAACGGGTGAACCTCATCAAGTACGTGTACGTCAATCTATTGTGTTAGCTGAATTAGATAGCCTTACGCCAGAAGCGTTAGACTATCTTGTTAATCAAATTACGGACGACACATTATCGGTGTGGTTGCCAACCACTGAAGTGATGGTTCGTTTAGCTCAAGTATCTAAAAATCCTAAAATATATAAGATGTTATGGCGTATGCGAACCGATCAATACAGTATCAATGAGCTTAATCGTTTAGCGAGATTAGCACCTGATCCATTTGCGACAGAGCAACTAATGGCTGCAACTAAAAATCCATCACTGAAGCAGAGTGCTTTTGCTTCACTTGCTCAACTTCATCCGCTGCCGCAAGAGGTTCAGCATTTTTTGTTAGCGAAACTTGATCATATTCAGGATGGTGGTGCCGTCGCAATGCACTTAGCGAATTATGGACATGCTTCTTGGTTAGAAAGTTTGGTAGGTAATAGCAGTAATGTTCGTAGTCAGCACGTAAAGTTTGCTTTATCTCAGAATTAGTAGGGGTTAGTCCTCTGAATATAGGTTAATTTCTGCCTGGAAAAATGTGTTTTGGTTCTAGGTTATGACTTTTAAGTAGGTTGGGCATATTCATTTGTTTGGGTATAATCTATTCAAACTCATTAGATGTAGATAGCGATGCAATATAAGGATTTACGTGATTTTATCGGCCATTTGGAAGATATTGGTCAGCTAAAACGCATTTCACACCCCATTGACCCTCATTATGAAATGACAGAGATCAGCGATCGTACTTTACGTGCGGGTGGTCCTGCTTTGCTATTTGAAAATCCAATTGGCTATGATATTCCGGTTTTAACTAACTTATTTGGTACGCCAGAGCGTGTCGCTATCGGCATGGGCCGCAAAGACGTTTTGGAACTGCGTGAAGTTGGTAAATTACTTGCGTACTTAAAAGAGCCTGAGCCACCAAAAGGCTTTAAAGATGCATTAGATAAATTGCCAGTTTTTAAGCAAGTTTTGAACATGCCAACGAAGAACATTCGTAAAGCGGCATGCCAACAGATTGTTTGGCAGGGCGATGATGTTGATCTTGATAAAGTTCCTGTGATGAGCTGTTGGGCTGATGATGTGGCTCCGTTATTAACGTGGGGGTTAACGATCACCAAAGGCCCACATAAAAAACGCCAAAACTTAGGTATTTACCGTCAGCAGAAGCTGAGTAAAAACAAAGTGATTATGCGTTGGCTTGCTCACCGTGGTGGTGCGTTAGATTTGCGTGACTGGATGGAAACTCATCCAGGAGAACCTTTCCCTGTCTCTGTAGCATTTGGTGCCGATCCTGCAACGATTTTAGGTGCAGTAACGCCAGTACCTGACACCTTATCGGAATATGCGTTTGCAGGCCTTCTACGAGGCAGCAGAACCGAAATAACCAAATCCATTAGTAATGACTTGGAAGTACCAGCAAGTGCTGAGATTGTCCTTGAGGGCTATATTGACCCAACAGAATTTGCCGATGAAGGCCCTTATGGGGATCATACCGGTTACTACAATGAAGTTGAAAAGCACCATGTGTTCACGGTTACGCACATTACTATGCGTAAAGAGCCGATTTATCACAGTACGTATACGGGCCGTCCACCTGATGAACCCGCGGTATTAGGTGTGGCATTAAATGAAGTATTTGTGCCGATCTTACAAAAGCAGTTTCCTGAAATCATTGATTTTTATCTTCCACCAGAAGGTTGTTCATACCGCATGGCGGTAGTGACAATGAAGAAACAATACCCAGGACATGCTAAGCGTGTGATGATGGGAGTATGGTCGTTCTTACGTCAGTTTATGTATACCAAGTTTGTATTGGTCTGCGATGAAGAGGTGAATGCTCGAGATTGGTCACAAGTAACGGCGGCAATGTCTCAGCATATGGATCCGGCTCGTGACAGTTTGATGATAGGAAATACGCCGATAGATTCATTAGATTTTGCTTCACCTGTGGTGGGATTAGGCTCAAAAATGGGCTTAGATATCACGAAAAAATGGGAGGCAGAATTAGCGTTATCACCAAATGTGGAATGTTCATTAACAAGCAGTGAGCAGATTGAAGGGTGTATCGCTGAAATAACCAAAACGTGTCCTGAGATTATTGAAATTCATTTGCAGAATGACAATGCCAATATGGTGGTTGTATCCATCAATAAACAGGCAGCAGGTAATGCTAAGAAAATCATGGATGCCATTTGGGCTCAATTTGAAGAGAACAAATTTGTGATTGTGTGTGACGATGATGTCAATGTGAGTGATTGGAATGACATCATTTGGGCGGTAACAACACGAATGGATCCGGCGAGAGATACTTTATTCTTACAAAGCGAAGGTGAAACCTCAAAAATGGGGTTAGATGCCACCAATAAATGGGAAGGTGAATGTCTTCGTGAGTGGGGAACACCAATCAAGAAAGATCCTGAAGTGGTCGCTAAAATTGACTCTATTTGGGATGAATTAGGTATTTTCAAATAAGAATTGGTTTACTACCTATTTTAGTGAAGTGTAATGTCTTGTAGCAAAACAGCTGTTGCTATCGATAAGCTATCAACATCAATTAAATCCATTCTGCTTTTGCGGAAAGACATTTCATTTCACTGAATAAAGTGAAGTATTAAAATCAATAAATTAAGTGTAATGAAAAAAATAACGCTACTACCACAGCAAAAAGAATTTAGCATCGAAGAAGGACAAACTATTCTTGATGCGGCACTCGAGGCGGGAATTAATTATCCAAACCGATGCCAAGTCGGCGCATGTGCTATGTGCTTATGCAAAAAATTAGAGGGTGAAATCGAATACGATCTAGAGCCTCTTCTTACCGATAAAGAACAACAAGAAGGGTGGGTATTTGCGTGTCAGGCAACAGCAAAAAGTGATTTAGTGCTGTTGTTAGAATAAATCCTCCCCGTATAATTAGAGTTTAATGCTCAATACACATAATAATGACAGCGTACAAATGCCATATTAAAAAGGCATCAGCTGAAAAAGGAAAGTCATGCCAATCAATTGCAAAGTAAAGTCTATCGAGCCATTGGCTTGTAATACTTTTCGAATTTTACTTCACCCAGAACAGCCTGTTGCTTTTAAAGCAGGCCAATACCTAACGGTTGTTATGGGTGAAAAAGATAAACGCCCATTCTCAATCGCAAGTAGTCCTTGTCGCCACGAGGGTGAAATTGAGTTACATATTGGTGCCGCAGAGCACAATGCTTATGCTGGAGAAGTGGTTGAATCAATGAAATCGGCACTAGAAACTGGTGGTGATATTTTAATTGATGCGCCTCATGGTGAAGCATGGATCCGTGAAGACAGCGAGCGTTCAATGTTATTGATTGCTGGTGGTACAGGTTTTAGTTATGTACGTTCAATTCTTGATCACTGCATTAGCCAAAAGATTCAAAAACCAATTTACCTATACTGGGGTGGTCGTGATGAATGCCAACTGTATGCAAAAGCAGAATTAGAGACCATTGCTCAAGCGCATAGCCATATTACGTTTGTGCCAGTGGTTGAGAAAAGTGAAGGCTGGACAGGTAAAACGGGTAATGTGTTAGAAGCGGTAAAAGCTGATTTTAACTCACTAGCAGATATGGATATTTATATCGCAGGTCGCTTTGAAATGGCTGGTGCAGCACGTGAGCAATTCACCACAGAAAAACAAGCGAAGAAAGAACAACTGTTTGGTGATGCATTCGCATTTATTTAGTCGAGCTTTCTAACAAATATCAATAAAAATGCCACTCAATAATGAGTGGCATTTTTTATGGATGTTATAAAAACGAATTAGCCTTTATCATCAACCATAGTCAGTGCTTTACGAGAAAGATCTGCTGCCGCTTGTTTGCGGTTTTGCTTATCTAATACTCGTGCAAGATAGGCGTAATCAGACATATCTTCACGAATCGCTAATGCAGCCTCAAAATGTTCACGTGCAGGCTGCCATTTTTGTGTTCGCATATAAAGCTGTGCCAATGTGCTTTGAATTACTGGGTTACGAACATCGTAATCTGCCATGCTTTCAAGCAACACGGTTACTGGATGATAATCAGCAAGATTTAGTGTAGGCAGTAGCGCAACGAGACGATCATCCGCTCGTTTCTTTAAGTTATCTCGTAAGATAATGTACGCTTCTGAATCTGCTTTGCGTGCTTGTAATTGTTGGATAAGACAAATCAGAATTGGAACATGTTTTTTAAGTTTCTTTGGTAAGGCATCCCAATGTTCTAGTAAACCAGCGGTACCTTTATTGGTCGCAATTACGGCCATTAATCCACATTCTGCTTTTTCTTCTAACTCTAAGGCTTGTTGGTCCGTAATTAGGTTAGCTTTACTTAATGGATGAATGATATTTTTTAGAGCCTGCCATTCATTTAATGCAAGGTAACACTCTTTTAGTAGTTCTAATAAAACCGGATTACGAGGGTAATCAACCTTAACAAACTGTAAGGTCGCTAATGCCAGTTCATACTGTTTTTGGCGCATTTGCAGTTTAGCGCTGGTTAATGCAACCGCTAATGTGCTGTCATCTTGTTCTGATGCTAGCTGTAGGTATTTATCTCTCAGATCAATTTGCTGACGGCCTTGAGCAGCTTCTGCAGCAGCTAAATAATTTAATAGTGGGAAATCATTATGACGCCCACCTTTAGTAATTAGACGCTCAGCTTCTTTCCATTCACCTTCGTGCAGTTTAATCATACCTTTAAAGGTGTTGTAACGAGCTTTACGCAAATGACGAGCACTAAACCAACCACGAGTATAATTACTCACAGATAGAATACGCTTCACGATCATTTCAAGTAAGAACAAGCCAGCAATCAAAGCACCAATAAAGAGCACTAAGGTCGTTAAGCTCATCTCTATGGTCGTATTAGCAACGGATATCAATACATAGCCTTGTTGATCAGCAAAGGTCGTTCCCACGATTAATCCACCGACTAAGACAATCGCCAGAAGAAGTAATCGGATCATGATTTACCTCCTTCAGTTGCTTCAGTCTGTTTTACTGTTGCTTTTGGGGTGTCACCAATCGCTTGAACATTACGGCGAAGTCGCTCTGAAATGAAGTCCGACAATAGCGCTTGAGTCTTCATTTTCTTTGGATAACGAACGTCTACTTTGTATTTTGCTAAAGAGTCTAGCTGAGCCATAAAGCTTTTCACTGCAGGATCATCTTGTTGGAAGTACTGAGAAGACCACAGTTTTGCGCTTTCTAGTGATGTTGCATAAACCTCACTTTGCTCACGATAAAGTGCTTTAGATGCCAGTAGCAATTTGCCTTTAATGTTCTCTTTTAAGTAAAAATGCTGCTCAGGGCTAAGTAGTGGAATAACGTTACCTTCACGAACTCGATATGTAATGAAGTGGCCAGCAAAATCATTAAGAGATTGTTTTAGGTTTGATTGCCAATCATTAATGTTGGTTGAAACGTGTTTTTCTTCGACAGCATCAGCTTCTGGAAGAACGGCGCTTGCCAATGGCAGTTTATTAATTTGTTGTTCTAGACTATTTAATTTTAATACTAAGCCATCACGGTCAATTAATGGGATCGCTTTTAATGTCGCAATGTCATCAGCCATTGCGCGACGTAGCGGTGTAAGGCTTGGATCGTTTAATGCAGAAATTCGTTGGTCTGCGTTTTCCATTAAACGCGTTGCACTGACCACATCATGTTCCAACCATAATTTACGACCAGCCATTTTTACTAAGTAATCCGCTTCTGCAAGTAACCAGTCATTTGGACGACGACCTTTGATATCAGCAATCGCCAATTGAAGGCTAGCAATGCTCTTATCTTGTTGCTGCATTAGAACCGTCGCCTTACGTACAATCTCATCTGCTTTATCGGTAATGCGCTGCTCTGCTGCAACCAGTTTTGCATCAAGCGTGGTATCTGCTGTTTTTAATTTTTGCTCAAGTTGAGCGATTTGGATTTGTTGTTGGGTAACTTGTTGTTGCGATGCTAAGAAGGCACCGCCACTGAATAAAATAGAGATAATAATGGCAACAGTCCCTAAGCGACGGCCTTTTTTATCGACAATATTTTCTGTGTTAGAAGCAGAGTGAGTGGTGGTTTTCTCTGGCTCTTTTTTTATATCAGGGGCTGTAGTCACAACCGGCTTATCTTCGGTTGGCTGTGTTGTATTATTATTTTTTGTCATTTGAAAATCCCATCATAATGATGCTCACTGATATAGTGCAGCAAGTCGGAATTAGAGGCTCCGCCAACCGTTTCAATATGTTGATAACCAAGTTCTTTTGCAAACTGGTTAATGCGCTCACTTGGTACCAATAATCTAAGCTTCAGTACCCACTTTAAATCTGTACTTGCAAATTGAGAGGTGAAAAAAGAGAGTTGTTCACCACTGGTCACAATCAATGTGTTTATGTTCTTTTCTTGCCACTCTCGAGTTTTGATGGATGCATCAAATGCGATGGCTTGACGTTGGTAAGCCTCACAATATGTTACGTCCACATTGAGATCGTTCAGAACTTGATAAATCAGATCTCGTCCGCCATTTCCTCGAAGAATAATGGCTTTTTTCCCTGTCGCGTTTTGTAAGACAGGAAGGGCTAATAAATGTTCACTGTCGCTATGGGTTGGGTAGTGTACTGGATCTGAAATATACTTTTTGAGGTGTTGAGCGCTCTTTTGACCGACCGCAATATAATTAACCCCCTGTTTCCACTCTAATTGTAGCTGTTTTAAATAATTTTGCGTGTGTTCAACAGCGTGCTGACTAACAGCGATAATAAAATCACCATCATTAAGTGAAGAAAATAGTCTAGGGAGTTGAGACAGTTCATTGCCGGGGTGAATGGTGATAAGAGGGTGAGAAATAGCTGGATGCCCTGATTGATTCAAGGCATCACATAAAGCTTGGCTCTCTTGCTCAGGGCGAGTCACCAAAATCGTCATAGTTACGCTTCTGCGTATAGGCGTTCTAAAATTTCTTTCGCGCCATCGTTTAAAAGTTGATCTGCAAGTTGAGTACCTAAAGCTTCCGCGTCAGAAACCGGTCCAGATACTTCACCACGGATCATCACTGAGCCATCAGGTTCGCCAACAAGAGCACGTAACCAAATTTGGTCACCATCAATTAGTGAGTAGCTACCGATTGGTACTTGGCAACCACCTTCTAAGCGGTTATTCATCGCACGCTCACACAGAACTCGGTTTGCTGTTTCTGGGTGATTTAGAGGTTCAAGTAAAGTACGAAGGCGATCGTCATCTAAGCGAGCTTCAATACCAACGGCACCTTGACCTACAGCAGGTAATGATTGCTCAGGTTCGATTGCACTTTTGATTCGGTCTTCTAGACCTAAACGAATTAAACCAGCACAAGCAAGAATGATCGCATCGTAGTTACCATCATCCAGTTTTTGTAGACGAGTTCCCACATTACCGCGTAATTCTTTGATAATAAGATCAGGACGAGCTTCTTTAAGTTGGCATTGGCGACGTAGGCTACAAGTACCAACAACGGCACCTTGAGGTAACTCATCAATATTGTTGTAAGTGTTCGATACAAATGCGTCACGTGGGTCTTCACGCTCACAAATCGTAACAAGACCTAGACCTTCAGGAAATTCAACTGGCACGTCTTTCATTGAGTGAACAGCAAGGTCTGCGCGGCCTTCTAGCATCGCAACTTCAAGTTCTTTAACGAATAAGCCTTTTCCGCCAACTTTTGCTAATGGCGTATCAAGAATAATGTCGCCTTTCGTTACCATAGTAACCAATTCAACTTCCAAACCTGGGTGAGCGGCTTGTAGTGCATCTTTAACAAAGTGGGCTTGCCATAGAGCCAAAGGGCTTTTACGAGTGGCGATACGAACAGGTAATTGCTGTGACATAGTAGTATCCGATCAAAATAATTACCTTATCCTACCATTACTTGAGGGTGAGGTGAAAATACAGGATGACAACAGTGTGATTATGGGTTAAAAACATCAGCGCAAAAGGTAAGGGTATTACTTTTTGTAGTGATGCGCTAAACTTTACGTCTAAAGTTAAAAGTGTTATCTTGATCACGTTTTATAGTCGGTATTGAACGAATGCTGTTCAATATTCACCATCATCTTAGATGACAAAGATTAGCTAGGCTTTCTATTTGCAAACCTATATTGAAACATTAATTGCTCGACAGCAACGCCTCACGGAACAACGTGTAGAGCGAGCTTTAGCACTAATGAAACCACTTGGGCAAGAGATCTTCCATCAATTGCCATTGCTATTGCATTTCAATCATTCGGAGCTTCCGGGTTTTGTTGAAGGTGCACCTAGTGGTATTAAACAATTTCATGCAAATAAAAAGCAGCGTGAGTGGATGGCTCAACTTACGCTTCGTTATCCTCTATCTACTTCAAATCAAGGTAATATTCTTGGTTTGTATTCAATGGGTAGTACTTCTTCTATTGGCCAAACCGTTGCCAGTGATCTCGATATTTGGGTTTGTATTCCTGAAAATCTTCCTGCCGAGAAAAAAGCACTTCTACAACAAAAATGTGATGCACTCACCGAGTGGGCATTGCAATTTTATATTGAAGCTAACTTCTTCTTAATGGAGCAGAATCGCTTTAGAGATGCGTATTCTGAAGAGATGACAGGTGATAACTGTGGTTCTTCACAACATCTTCTTTTGCTTGATGAGTTTTATCGTACCGCCGTATGTCTTGGTGGACAGCAATTGCTATGGCAAATTATCCCTCCAGAAATGGAAGAAAGTTATGATGATTATGTCGATCAGTTGTGTGAGCAAGGGATTATTCAGCGTGACCAATGGATTGATTTTGGTCGTCTTAACCATATTCCTGCAGAAGAGTATTTTGGCTCGAGTTTATGGCAACTATATAAAAGTATCGATTCACCGTTTAAATCGGTGTTAAAAGCGATCTTATTAGAAGCTTATTCTTGGGAGTACCCGCATACACAACTATTAAGCATTGATAGTAAACGCCGATTCTTTGCCGATGATCCCGATCTTTATGGGATGGATGCGTACTACCTGATGCTTGAGAAAGTGACTCGTTATCTTGAACGAACCAATGATATGTCTCGTTTAGAGTTGGTTCGTCGTAGTTTCTATTTGAAAACACATGAGAAGCTTTCAAGAAGACAAGGTCAAGGCTCAGTTGAATGGCGTCGTAAGGCGTTAAGTGAGTTAACGACACAATGGGGATGGAGCTCTGAATACATTACAGAGTTAGACTCTCGTCGTACTTGGAAAGTAGAACAGGTGAAGAAATCACACCACGATCTGCTTGAAGCCTTGATGCAAAGTTACCGAAATTTGATCCGTTTTGCGCGTAATAATGACATAACGTCGTCGATCAGCCCTGAAGATATCAGTATTCTTGCTCGTAAGCTTTATGCTGCATTTGAAGAACTTCCAGGTAAGGTAACGCTACTTAATCCTCAGATTTCACCAGATTTACACGAAGCGGATTTAAGTTTTATTGAGGTGCCAGAAGACAGTATTAATAAAGCTGGCTGGTACGTTTATAAAAAACCATTAATTGCTAAAGAATTAATGGGCGCTAAATTTTTAGAGCATAACCGATATTTAAGTAAATTAGTGGCATGGGCGTTCTTTAATGGCCTACTAACTGAATCAACACGTTTGGATGCCGTGGTTCGTGATGCTGATTTGAATATCGATAAGTTCTACCAAATGGTGAGCGATTTAAGAAACACTTTCTCTGTGTACTTACCGCAGCCAACCAAAGAAGAATTAGGCAGTCCTTGTGAAGTTCGCCAACTTTCTATTTTTATTAATTTAGAAAACGATCCAACAGAGCGATTGAAACTGAAACCTGAGCGTATGAACCAGGCTGATGCGGATATTTTTAGTTGTGGCAGTGAGCAAAACAACCTAATTGGCAGCGTTGATTTAGTGTATCGAAATTCATGGCATGAAGTGAGAACACTAAACTTTAGCGGTGAAACCGCCATTCTTGATGCGTTAAAAACCGTATTGTGCAAAATGCACCAAGATGCTGCTCGTCCAGAATCTGTGGATGTGTTTTGTTATAGCAAACAGATGCGTGGCATTATTCGTAATAACATTTATCAACTGCTGGCTGAGTGTATTGAGCTTCGTTTAAAGCCTGTTGAAAATAACGAAAAACGTCGTCGTTTCAAAGGCATCAAAATTGGTTCAACCATGTATGGATTGTTCTTTGAGCGTCGTGGTGTATCGATTCAAAAACTGGAAGATTCCGTTCAGTTTTATTCGAGTATTTCTACCAATAAGGCGATTGGTTCAACCACCATACCTTTGGGTGATAACAGTGGTGTGGTTATCCCTGATGCGGTGGATTCATTTGCGAGTGAAGGTTTGATCCAATTCTTCTTTGATGATTCGCAAAATGATGACGATGGTTTCAATATTTATGTCTTAGATGAAGAGAATAAGATTGAAATCTATCACCAATGTTATGGCAGCAAAGATGATATGGTGAACAGCATTAATCACTATTACACTTCAAGTCGTAATAACGAAGATTTGTCCAATCCAGATAAGGTGAACTTTAACTTACCTCAGTTTTATGAGGTGGTGTATGGTGATACACAAGAGGCGTCGATTCATTCATATCGTAGTGGACAGCAACACGCGAAAGTAAAACAAGTCATCTAAAAAGCAAAAAGAGACCCGAGATTTGGGTCTCACTTCATTTCAGTATATACTCCGTCTACATGTATAAATAACCAGTGTGATGTGATGGACGTTTCTTTTCTTCTTGATGGTCTTAATGACAAACAGCGCGAAGCCGTAGCTGCTCCGTTAGAAAACATGCTTGTACTTGCGGGTGCCGGTAGTGGTAAAACTCGAGTACTTGTTCATCGTATCGCATGGTTAATGCAAATTGAGCAAGCATCTCCTTTCTCTATCATGTCAGTGACCTTTACCAATAAAGCTGCAGCTGAAATGCGTGGTCGTATTGAAGAGCTAATGCATGGTAGTGCAGGTGGTATGTGGAATGGTACTTTCCACGGTATCTGTCACCGTATTCTTCGAGCTCATTATCTTGATGCAAAACTGCCTGAAGGTTTCCAAATTATTGATTCTGATGATCAACAACGTTTATTAAAACGATTGATCAAAGCACAAAACTTGGATGATAAAAACTGGCCAGCTCGTCAAGCGGCTTGGTTTATTAATGGTAAAAAAGACGAAGGTTTACGCCCTCACCAAATTAACTCTTTTAACGATCCAATTACTCAAACATGGTTGAAAGTTTACAGTGCTTATCAAGAGGCTTGTGATCGTGCTGGTTTAGTGGATTTTGCTGAAATCTTACTGCGTGCACATGAGTTACTTCGTGATCACAAGCATATCCGAGAGCACTACCAAGCGCGTTTTAAGCATATTTTGGTGGACGAATTCCAAGATACCAACAACATCCAATACGCTTGGCTACGCATGATGGCAGGGTCAGATTGTGATGTGATGATCGTAGGTGACGATGACCAATCCATTTATGGTTGGCGTGGTGCTCAGATTGAAAATATTCAAAAATTCTTAGATGAATTTGTTGGTGCAAAAACCATTCGTCTAGAACAAAACTACCGTTCAACTGCCAATATTCTAAATGCAGCCAACGAATTGATCAGTAACAACACTGAGCGTATGGGTAAGAAGCTATGGACTGAAGGCGTTGAAGGCGACTTAATTTCCATTTATTCGGCGTATAACGAATTAGATGAAGCACGCTTTGCTGTCGGTAAGATTAAAGAGTGGCGTGATAATGGTGGTGCGTTGGAAGACTCCGCTTTCCTATATCGTAATAACGCCCAATCTCGTGTTCTTGAAGAAGCATTAATTCAAGCTGGCTTACCGTACCGAATTTATGGTGGTATGCGATTCTTCGAACGACAAGAGATCAAAGATGCTTTGTCTTACTTACGTTTAATGAATAACCGTAATGATGATGCTGCATTTGAACGTGTTGTTAATACGCCTACTCGTGGTTTAGGTGACAAAACGTTAGAGACAGTACGTTTTGCTGCTCGTGAGCGTGGAGCAACCATGTGGCAGGCGAGTATCGCTTTAATTGAAGAGCAAGTATTACCGGGTCGTGCTGCTGGGGCATTAAGTCGTTTTATCGAGCTAATTAATGCACTAGAAGACGACACTCGTGATTGTCGTCTGCATGAACAAACTGACCAAGTGATTAAAAGCTCAGGTTTGTTTGCTATGTATGAACAAGAGAAAGGCGAAAAATCAAAAGCGCGTATTGAGAACTTGGAAGAGCTGGTAACGGCAACTCGACAGTTTGAAAAACCTGAAGAAGCAGAAGAGATGACCGATCTGACGGCTTTCTTAACTCATGCAGCATTAGAAGCGGGTGAAGGTCAGGCTGATGAGTTTGAAGATGCCGTGCAATTAATGACATTACACAGTGCTAAAGGGCTAGAGTTCCCACTTGTGTTTATGGTTGGTGTTGAAGAAGGCATGTTCCCAAGCCAAATGTCAGCAGAAGAAGCTGGACGTTTAGAAGAAGAGCGTCGTCTTTGTTATGTTGGCATGACTCGTGCGATGGAGAAACTTTATATTACGTATGCAGAGATGCGTCGTTTGTATGGCCAAGATAAATATCACAAACCATCTCGTTTCATTAAAGAGATCCCAACAGAATGCGTAGAAGAAGTACGTATGAAGGCGAAAGTGAGTCGTACAGGGTCATATGGCAGTTATGGTCAAAGCGCTTCATCAGACAGTCGTTTTGGCCAAAAAGCGGTGAATAATAATTTCAATGAAACAGGTTATGCATTAGGGCAGCGAGTGAAGCATCCAAAGTTTGGTGAAGGAACCATTATCAACTTTGAAGGCGCAGGACCACAAGGTCGTGTACAAGTTGCGTTTAATGGTGAAGGGATTAAATGGTTGGTTACTCAGTACGCTAAGCTAGAATCAATGTAGGTTGGTTTTAATTAATAAAATAAAAAAAGAGAGCAGATGCTCTCTTTTTTTATCTATTATTTAGCCACATCTGAATTCATCGTAAAAGGACTTAAAAATTGTAATTCATTACAATTGTGACATTTAAATTTCTTTGTATTACGTTGAGTGATGTATCTTTCAACAAAACTTCGTTTAGATGGTAATAGCGGTAGTTCCGCTTTACAGTTCTTACACCTAGCCATATATTGAACCTATTTACAATGTTATCAATAGTTTATGATATTTTTATTAAACCAGTGTCACATATTGAGAAATAAATTTCACGGATATATTGCTAATTAAGTATAAAAAAGTGCAATAAATAGGCGTAGATCTAAATATAAAAATTAGGTATACATTTTAATGTTACAAAATTATACCTAGCTCTTTAGTGTTATTTATTCTTTTTGTTTCTAGCCATGAAAGCATCTGTGGTAAAGATAACTAATGCGCCCAGATAAACCCAAAAGTAATTGCTTTATCAGCACTAAATTCTTCCCCATATAATCCGACCGCTAGCAAGAACATTAAGCTTGGGCCTATATATTGGAAAAAGCCTAGTGTAGACAGTTTTAGTCGAGTAGCTGCTCCAGTAAAACAGAGTAATGGGACCGTTGTGATGATACCGGCAGCGATCAGCAACAGATTTAAGTTCAGCGTATTTTCACTAAAATTTGATGTCGCAGAATCAGCAATAAACAATAGATAAATTAGGGTAAGTGGTAACATCACTAAGGTTTCTATGAATAATCCGGTTTGTGCATCCATTGCGACTTTTTTACGAAGTAATCCATAAAATCCAAAACTACACGCAAGCGCAATGGCGACAACTGGAATTGAACCAAAGGTTATTAGTTGGATTAGCACTCCAGCACTTGCAAATAAAACCGCGATCCATTGAAGCCGTCTTAATCGCTCCCCAAGAAAAATCATTCCAAGAACAACGTTGAGCAGCGGATTAATGTAATAACCTAAGCTCGCGTCCAGCATATGTCCGGCATTCACAGCCCAGATAAATATCAGCCAATTAGCACCAATTAATACACTGGTTGTAATTAGATAAGTCATTTTTTTCCTATCTTTTAGTGTATTGATAACCGTTGCCCAGCCTTTGGAAAAAGAGAGTAATGCCGCCAAAAAGAAAAAAGACCAAATAACACGGTGACTTAAAATCTCTAAAGGAGAGACTTCGCTGATGGTTTTAAAATAAATTGGTGCAATGCCCCATATGGTGTAAGCACCAAGAGCAAATAAGACACCCTGGCGAGTGCGTTGTTGTTCGAGAGTCGTTGTTGGCATATGTGAGTTCTTAACAGTGCGAGTAAAATAGAAAAAAGAGATGTCAGGAGTGACACTCTAAAGATATTATTATTTTCGCTAGTATATATGACGTTAGAAAAAGATGCTTTTTTAATCGTGTATTGAAGATAATACAGTGTCGAATATGCCGTGTTTTTTCCTATTGCTCTTTTACTCACCGATAAGCATGGGTAGAATGAGCCTCCCATATTATTGATGAGTTTTTTATGTCCAGCATGATCGCAGAGCAACCAATGGAAGAGGTGTCGCCAAGTTACACGGTTTTAAAAGACGTGTTTGGCTACCAAGAATTCCGTGTTGGACAAGAAGAAGTCATCAATGCCGTTCTTGATGGTAAAGATTGTCTTGTGATCATGCCGACAGGTGGCGGTAAATCACTGTGTTATCAGATCCCCGCATTGGTTTTTGAAGGGTTAACGTTAGTTATCTCTCCCTTAATATCCTTAATGAAAGACCAAGTTGATCAGCTTAAAGCGAATGGGGTTAAAGCGGAATGCTTAAACTCAACCATTGAGCGTGAAGAGCAAATTGCTATTTGGAACCGAGTGAATTCGGGTCAGGTCAAAATGCTTTATGTGTCACCTGAGCGAGTGATGATGCGTGATTTTATGGATCGTTTAGAGTCTCTAAACTTGTGTATGATCGCTGTTGATGAAGCGCACTGTATTTCTCAATGGGGTCACGATTTTCGTCCTGAATATGCGTCACTAGGACAGATTAAACAGCGTTTCCCTAGTGTTCCTATCATGGCTCTCACTGCGACTGCTGATGAAGCCACTCGTAAAGATATTCTACATCGTCTTTCTTTGCCTGAACCGCATCAATACTTAGGTAGCTTTGATCGCCCAAATATTCGTTATACGGTATTAGAAAAGCATAAACCGGTGAGCCAGATCGTTCGTTATCTTGCGACTCAAAAAAATCAATGTGGTGTGATTTATTGTGGTAGTCGAAAGAAAGTTGAAATGCTAACTGAGAAGCTCTGCAACAACCATATTCGAGCGGCGTCTTATCACGCAGGTTTAGATTTGGATGAGCGTAATTACGTTCAAGAAGCCTTTCAACGAGATGATATTCAAATCGTTGTTGCGACGGTTGCCTTTGGTATGGGGATCAATAAATCCAACGTACGTTTTGTTGCTCACTTTGATATTCCAAAGAACATCGAGTCTTATTACCAAGAGACAGGTCGAGCGGGGCGTGATGGCCTACCAGCAGAAGCGGTCATGCTTTATGATCCTGCCGATATAGTTTGGTTAAGAAAACTGGTTGAAGAGAAGCCTGAAGGCCCTCAAAAGCTTGTAGAAAGCCATAAATTGAATGCTATGACCGCCTTTGCTGAAGCACAAACTTGTCGTCGTCAGGTTCTTTTAAATTATTTTGGTGAATACAGTGCTAAGCCCTGTGGTAACTGTGATGTGTGTTTAGATCCGCCAAAGCAATTTGATGGAACAGAAGCGGCACAAAAAGCACTTTCTTGTGTTTATCGAGTAAATCAAAGCTTTGGTGTTGGCTATGTGGTGGAAGTGCTACGTGGGCTTAAAATTGCTCGTATTCGTGAGCATGGGCACGATAAGTTATCGACCTACGGTATTGGCAAAGAACACACCCATGAATACTGGGTAAGTATTATTCGTCAGTTAATTCATAAAGGATTATTGGTACAGAATATTACGCGCAATTCTACATTACAGCTAACGGAAGAAGCCCGTCCGATTTTAAAAGGACAGGAGCCGTTAGAGCTTGCGGTTCCACGACTGGATATTGCCGCTAAAACTGCCAAATCAGAGAAATTGAATAATCGTAATTACGATAAGCAGTTGTTTGCTAAGTTACGTAAGCTGCGTAAATCCATCGCTGATCGAGATGACTTACCGCCTTATGTGGTATTCAGTGATGCAACCTTAATGGATATGGCTGACATTTTACCTACCTCTTATGGAGAGATGTTAGCGGTAAATGGCGTAGGGCAGAAGAAACTCGAAAAATACGCAGATCCATTTTTAGATTTAATTGAAATGCACTTAACAGGACAAGGATAAGTCATGAGTTTATTTTCAGTCATCGAGTTTGATAAAGAAGTAGGGCGCATTATTTTTGCCATTCCTGAATTCGATTTTGATACCTTTAATGACATGGGGAAGCAATTAGTATCAGCAATGGATGCAAAGGTGATAGAGCAGCAAGTGGATGCCGATTTGCATTCATGGCTTATTGATTTTGAAGGAACGCATTTACTGCTACGAGCTGAGCACTATTCAAACTCAGTGTGGTTAGAAAGTTTATCTTCAGGAGAAGCGCTAGACGAACTGAGCTTTATTGTTGGTTTGTTTTAAGTTGCTTAATTTTTAAAAGAAAACGGCTGTAAATATACAGCCGTTTTTTTTGGATTAAGCCATGTGACTTTCTTTCTCAATCTTTTCTTTATGATGCTTTTGCTCACCAATTAGTGCATAAGTTAAGCAAACAATAGAGATGACACAAGAGGCAACTAAGATCATAAAGCCACCATCCCAACCAAAGTGGTCAACGGTATAACCAAGCAGTGCATTTGCTGCAACAGCTCCACCAAGGTAACCAAATAATCCAGTTAATCCTGCCGCTGTACCCGCCGCCTTTTTAGGTGCTAATTCCAACGCATATAAACCAATAAGCATTACCGGACCATAGATTAAGAAACCAATAGCAACTAATGCGATCATATCAACGGTTGGGTTTCCTGCAGGGTTAAACCAGTAAACCAATACTGCAATAGTCACTAATGCCATAAATAGAATCCCAGCAGGCGCTCGTTTCCCTTTAAATAACTTATCAGAAATCCAACCACATAGAAGGGTGCCTGGAATACCAGCCCACTCATATAGGAAATATGCCCAAGAAGATTTATCAACAGTGAATTCTTTGGCTTCTTTTAAGTAAACAGGAGCCCAATCTAAAACGCCATAACGGATTAGGTAGACAAAGGCGTTGGCTATCGCAATAGACCACAATAATTTATTTGAAAAAACATATTTGAAGAAGATTTCTTTCGCCGTCATTTCTGTTTCATATGCGGAATCATAATCATCTGGGTAGTCGTTTTTAAATTCTTCAATTGGCGGAAGACCGCATGATTGAGGAGTATCTCTTACTGTTAACCAAACAAAAAAAGCAACAAGAAGAGCAAAGAAAGCTGGTACGTAAAACGCAGTTCGCCAATCATCATTAAATGCCCATAAACCAAGAAGGAACATTGGCCAATTAACCCGCCTCCAACGTTGTGTGCAACGTTCCATACCGAAACTATTTCACCACGTTCTTTTCTTGACCACCAGTGCACCATGGTTCTACCACAGGCAGGCCATCCCATCCCTTGAAACCAACCATTTAAAAATAACAAGATAAACATGGCGGTAATGCTGCCTGTTGCCCAAGGCATAAAGCCAAAACAAAACATAACGAGAGCAGACATGACCAAACCAGCACTGAGAAAATATCGAGGATTGGAACGGTCAGAAACACTTCCCATTAAGAATTTAGATAAACCATAAGCGATAGATACCGCAGCTAGAGCAACCCCTAAATCGCCTCGACTGTATCCTTGTTCGATAAGGTAAGGCATTGCTAAACTGAAGTTTTTTCGAACAAGATAGTATCCAGCATAACCAAAGAAAATGCCGAGAAAAAGTTGCCACCGTAACCGTTTATAAGTGCTATTGATTTCTCCTGTTGGGAGTTGTGCGATATGTGCTTTAGGTTTAAAAACACCAAACATAGCCGACCTCTTATTTTATTATTAATTTTCATTATCGAACCTATTTTTAGGTTCGTTCGAAATTTTGGCTATTATTATAATGATTGGTTTAGAAAACTGTGTCAGATGGTCGATTTGTATAAATAAAGAAGAGATGTTTTGAAGTTTGTGAGTACGCTTAGACTATCCCCTGATTTGGTTAACGCCTTGCTCATTTTGGTTGTTTTTAAATCTTGTGATCAAAATCGGTTAATGTATAATCACCGCCCTAAAAATTGGCTAGAGTCATTACGTAAATAAACGGTGATTTTAGCTTTGTGTTTAATTTGGGTTCCCTCGCCCCCAATGACAAAAAGGTACTTATATGAGTACATTTACGCCCGCGCAACAGCGC
The DNA here is from genome assembly GCA_038993745.2 of Aliivibrio fischeri. NCBI lineage: Bacteria > Pseudomonadati > Pseudomonadota > Gammaproteobacteria > Vibrionales > Vibrionaceae > Aliivibrio > Aliivibrio fischeri. Next base: position 83,782 of record CP160629.1, read on the forward strand.
AACGCTTTATCTTTCCTTGTTGTATTCCATCTCGTAATTATCGCATCAAGCAACTATTTGGTTCAGTTACCCTTTACTATTTTTGGGTTTCATACCACCTGGGGTGCGTTTACCTTTCCATTCATTTTTCTCGCTACTGATTTAACGGTTCGTATTTTTGGTGCCAAAATGGCAAGAAGTATTATCTTCTTTGTTATGTTGCCAGCATTAGCGGTATCGTATTTTTATCGGTAGTATTTTTTGAAGGTCAGTACCAAGGTTTTTCTCAACTTGGCGAGTTTAATTTATTCGTTGCGCGTATTGCAGTAGCAAGCTTTATGGCTTATCTACTAGGACAAATTTTAGATGTGCATGTATTTAATCGTCTACGCCAATTAAAGCAGTGGTGGATAGCACCAACATGTTCTACTTTGTTTGGTAACGCATTAGATACACTGGCTTTCTTTAGCATTGCTTTCTACCAAAGTCCTGATGCCTTTATGGCAGAGCATTGGACAGAAATTGCATTGGTTGATTATGGCTTCAAACTGGTGATCAGTTTAGGTTTATTTGTTCCAATGTACGGCGTGCTACTGAATTACCTAACTCGTAAGTTAACTTCTGAAGGTCATCAATTAGCGACACAACCTTCACAGGTGTAAGTTAAAATGATCCAAAGAAGAAAAGGCTAACATTATGTTGGCCTTTTTTATTGTCTATACTATTGAAATAAAAGGGATATTGAAATTAGTTGAGATCTTTTCTCATTTACCTATTGCATTCTAAATGAGAATGGTTATTATTAACTTGTCTTCAGGGAATACGCACACGGAGTTATCCGCACTATTTCAAGAAGGCACGACATTGCTCACATTGCTTCCAGTGTAAATCAGCTACATGAGCAGTGGTGGACGTACAAACGTATTACCATTGTTCTCTTTTTGCTGAGCGGCGTTTCATTTAAGAAGACGCCGCTTTTTTTTGTCCGTTTTTTGAACTGACAGCAAGAAATTTTATAAAAAATCCGATTGGGTTTGGTGAAAAATTTAGCAATAAAAAGGTGTGTTTAATATTATTGTCCACAAAGCATGATCAAGAAAGGATCTCTTTGTGGATCGTTTTTGTTGATCTAAGTTTTTGATTTTTTAGTTTTTAATTTCTTTTTTCTTGATTGATAAATAAGTTGTTAATTAAGCAAAAAATAATTACAAACAGAGTTATCCACAGAAGTGGAGGTTGTCTGAATAACTCTTTTTTTATGTGAATTAATGAGCAAAGCAGCGAAGGACAGTATTTTGTTGTTATTGAGTCATGGTATAGAATGAAATTCACTGATCATCAACCCTCTGGATATTACAGACTATGGCAAGAATTCCTGATAATCCGTTTATTTTAGTAGACGGCTCTTCTTATCTTTTCCGCGCATATCATGCTGCACCTAACTTCACTAATGGTGATGGACAACCAACAGGTGCGGTATATGGCGTAATTAACATGCTTCGTAGTCTGTTAAAGCAATTTGAAACCGATCGTATTGCGGTTATCTTCGATGCAAAGGGCAAAACGTTCCGTAATGATATGTACCCAGAGTACAAAGCAAATCGTCCACCAATGCCTGATGATCTGCGTTGCCAGATTGAGCCACTACATAAGCTAATTAAAGCGATGGGCTTGCCTTTAGTTTCTATTCCAGGCGTAGAAGCGGATGATGTAATCGGTACGTTAGCTTCTCAAGCATCAAAAGCTGGGATCCCAGTTCTTATCAGTACTGGTGATAAAGATATGGCACAATTAGTTGATGAAAATGTCACTCTGATTAATACCATGACCAATGTGATCATGGATCCTGAAGGTGTGGTTGAGAAGTTTGGTATTGGTCCAGAGCTTATTATTGATTACTTAGCATTAATGGGCGATAAAGTGGATAACATTCCTGGTGTTCCAGGTGTTGGTGATAAAACCGCTAAAGCATTATTGCAAGGTATTGGTGGTTTAGATGCTTTATATGAACATCTTGATGATATTGCACCTCTTGGTTTCCGTGGTTCTAAAACTATGGCTAAAAAGCTAATTGATAACAAAGAAGGGGCTTACCTTTCTTATGAGTTAGCAACGATTAAGTTGGATGTTGAACTGGATAAAACGCCAGAAGAGTTTGTTAAACAAGAGCCAAACGTAGATGAGTTGATTCAAATGTTTGGCCAAATGAACTTTAAGCGTTGGTTAACTGAAATGTTAGATGGAAGCGACGGTAAGATCGTTTCACATGAAACATCGTCTAATAGCGTATCAACTTCAAGTAAGCAAGATGATGCAGAAGAAGAGCTAATTATTGCCGCTCAAGTAGATCGTTCAAAATACGAAACGATTTTAACTAAAGAAGCGTTTAGTGTATGGCTAGATAAACTAAACAATGCTGATGTTGCGGCTTTTGATACTGAAACCGATAGTTTAGATTACATGGTGGCGAACCTTATTGGTTTATCATTTGCTGTAGAAGAAGGTGAAGCGGCTTATGTTCCCGTTGCACATGATTACCTTGATGCTCCAGAACAACTCGATCGTGATTGGGTACTTGAGCAATTAAAGCCGTATTTAGAAGATGACAATAAAGCAAAAGTTGGTCAAAACTTAAAGTACGATGCGAGCGTTTTAGCGCGTTATGATATCGAAATGAAAGGCATTAAATTCGATACTATGCTTGAGTCTTATGTGTATAACAGCGTTGCTGGTAAGCACAATATGGACAGTTTGGCATTGCGTTATCTTCAACATAACACCATTTCATTTGAAGAAATTGCAGGTAAAGGTAAAAAGCAATTAACCTTTAACCAAATCGCTTTAGAGCAAGCTGCACCTTATGCCGCTGAAGATGCGGATATCACATTGCGTCTGCACCATGTATTGAACGCGAAATTAGAAGCCGATGAAAAACTAAAATCAGTATTTACAGATATTGAATTACCATTGGTATCTGTCCTTTCTCGTATGGAGAGAAAAGGCGTTTATATTGATGATATGTTGCTTTCAGCACAATCACTTGAAATCGGTCAGCGTTTAGATGAGTTAGAAAAAGCAGCATTTGAAGTTGCAGGTGAAGAGTTCAATATGAATTCACCAAAACAACTTCAAACCATTCTATTTGAGAAAATGGAACTGCCAGTAATTAAGAAGACACCTTCTGGATCGGCATCGACAAATGAAGAAGTGCTGCAAGAGCTGGCGCTTGATTACCCATTGCCTAAATTGATTTTAGAGTATCGTGGCTTAGCGAAACTAAAATCGACCTATACAGATAAACTTCCTAAGATGATTAACCCATCTACAGGTCGTGTGCATACTTCTTATCATCAAGCGGTAACAGCAACAGGCCGTTTATCATCGACAGATCCAAACTTACAGAATATTCCAATTCGTAACGAAGAAGGTCGCCGTATTCGCCAAGCGTTTGTTGCACCTCATGGTTGGAAAATTCTAGCAGTCGATTACTCTCAAATTGAATTGCGTATTATGGCTCATTTATCTCAAGATAAAGCGCTATTAGCGGCTTTCTCGGCTGGTAAAGATATTCACGCAGCGACAGCAGCAGAAGTGAAGGGCGTTTCTATTGAAGAGGTGACTTCAGAAGATCGTCGTCGTGCTAAGGCGATTAACTTTGGTTTAATCTATGGTATGAGTGCGTTTGGTCTTGCTAAGCAAATTGGGATCCCTCGTGGTGAAGCACAAGATTACATGAATGTGTATTTTGAGCGTTACCCAGGAGTGATGCAGTACATGGAAGAGACTCGTTTATTAGCGACTGAACAAGGTTATGTTGAGACATTATATGGCCGTCGTCTGCATTTACCTGAAATCAATGCACGAAACGGTATGCGTCGTAAAGCCGCAGAACGTGCTGCGATTAATGCCCCAATGCAAGGTACTGCTGCCGATATCATTAAGAAAGCGATGATCTTGGTTGATGAATGGGTTGAAACTGAAGGAAAAGATCGTGTGAATCTTTTAATGCAAGTACACGATGAATTGGTTTTTGAAGTAAAAGAAGACGCATTAGATGAAGTGACGACTAAAGTAAGAGAACTAATGGAGCAAGCTGCTCAACTTGATGTTCCACTCGTTGCTGAAGCCGGTTTTGGTAACAACTGGGATGAAGCGCACTAATCTTGTGTCACAGTCATTTGAATAAATGTATCTATCGATTAGTTACGTTACTGATTAAATTGTAATTCAGTTACAACTGAAATTAAAACTATGAGCCAGCGCACGCGTTGGCTTTTTTTTACCTAAAATAAAGTGAAGTTTGTCAGGTATTTGTTGTGTTTTTTGATACGAAACTGAAAAAAAATTACAAATAAAGGTTTTCAAAACTGTTCGTTTGTTGTACATTTATCTGCGTAGGGTACAGAGGTAAAGATGTTCTATCTTTCAGACCTTTTGTTTCACGTTATTGAATTTGGCTAAATTCAGCCGCCTCAGTCAACCTTTTTGACTGGGGCGTTTTTTCTTTCTGGCCTTCCAAAAAATCTTATCTGTTTTTTATTTCTTGTAAGTTTCCCACAATATGTAATTTTTATTACACGTTATCAAATTGATAATTCATTTCATTAATTAACTTAAGTTTTTGATTTTTAGGTGTTAGTTTGATTTTGATTCAATCTTTTTGTCTTTTTGGGGATTGTTTTTAATCTTATTGATTAAATTAAAAATAGGCGAGTGGTCGTAGTTTGGATATATAGCGGATTTGTAGCATGATGCGTGGCAGAAAAATAATAACAACCTCTTTATCTCTCCCATTTCCCCACCTTAGCTTAAGGTGGGGTTTTTATTTGCCTTTCGCAAACTCATTACTAACAGAGTCGCTTAGGGGCAATGGTGCTAAATAAGGTTATTCTGCATCCAGATCTTCGATGAATTCATCATCTAGCTCAAAAGCAGGTGCAAACCACTCATCTAATTTAGCGCGCAGCTTATCAACACCAATGCCTTTTAAAGATGAAAATGCATCAACTTCAACTTCGCCACCAAAATCAACAGCAGCTTCACGAACTTTAAGTACTTGTGCTTTACGAGCACCGCTTTTCAGCTTGTCTGCTTTCGTTAATAGGATTTGTACTGGGATATTTTGGTCTACAGCCCAGAAAACAAGTTGTTGGTCGATGTCTTTTAGTGGATGACGAATATCCATTAATACAACCAAACCTTGTAAACATTGGCGTTTTTGTAGGTATTCACCTAACGATTTCTGCCATTTTTTCTTCATTTCAAGTGGTACTTGAGCGAAACCATATCCCGGTAAATCAACGATATGACAGTTTTCTTCAACTTTAAATAAGTTAATAAGCTGAGTACGACCAGGTGTTTTAGAAGTCTTTGCTAGGCTTTTCTGGTTGGTTAAGCGATTTAATGCGCTTGATTTACCCGCATTAGAACGGCCAGCGAAGGCAACTTCAATACCTTCATCTTCAGGTAGATGGCGAATATCTGGTGCACTCGTAATGAAATGCGTCTTTTGGTAGTGAATAGTTTTGCTCACTGGTTAACTCCGTCTCGACTAAAACCAAGCTGTAGATAATGATCCAAGTTGGATTATTGTAGTCAGCTGATTACTTTTTTGTGAAAATGTGTAAAATAACCGCATCAAGTTAGTCATTATTAACTTTTTAGTGACAAACTTAGAATGAAAACGGTAAAGGCCGCTCATTGTATCATGCTGTAGCCAATTTAGAGCGGTACTGGAAGCTTAATATCCAACACAATGTAAATAAATCTTGTTAAAAAGAGTAACTCATTGTGCAGGAACGATAATAATAAATGGAATGTCATGAAAAAATTAGCGCTGATATTAACTCTCCTAGCTAGTTGCTCAACATGGGCTCAAGGAGATATCGAAGCTGGGAAGCAAAAATCTGCAACATGTGCCGCTTGTCATGGTCAAGAAGGTAACAGTACTCTGACTCAATATCCGAATATTGCAGGCCAACACGCCGGCTATCTTGAGAAGCAACTTAAAGAATTTAAGTTAGGAATGGAAACTCAAGGTAAGCAAGGTCGTCTCGAGCCAGTAATGAGTGGTATGGCAATGCCATTAACAGAGCAAGATATTATGGATTTATCAGCCTATTTTGCCTCGTTACCAATGGCCGACAATACAACACCAGAAGAGGTGATTCCAGAAGGTAAAGCCTTGTATTTAGCGGGTGATATGGAGCGTGGTATTACTGCGTGTGTTGCATGTCATGGCCCTCGTGGTAACGGTACATCACTATCTGGCTTCCCTAAAATTTCTGGTCAACATGCTGATTATGTGAAAGCGCAACTAGAGAAATTCCGTTCAGCAGATCGTGCAAATGATATGAATGCAATGATGCGTGATATTGCGAAAAAACTGACTGATGAAGACATTGATACGTTATCGAAATATGTGGGTGGGCTGCATTAATTTAATGTAATTCGCATCATCATTACGTCTAAATTTAAAGAAGCAGCTCTCGTAGCTGTTTTTTTTATTAAAAAATCGGTTAAAACGATTATCTTTGCACCAGTATCGGGTATACTTCCCGCCCTAGAATTTTCAGGTAGTGGAGTGGGTTCACATGCAATCTTGCCCTTTGTGTCAACATTCTAAGGCTGATGATTTCCATCAAGATAAGCGTCGTCGATATTATCGATGCCAGCAATGTCATCTTGTTTATGTGGATGAATCAGACCGTTTAGATGCAGAGAACGAAAAAGCTCACTATGACCTCCATGAAAATAATCTTGACGATGAAGGGTATAGAACCTTCTTATCACGATTTGCAGAGCCTTTGTTGTCACGTGTTGGTGAGACACCTCAACAAGGACTAGACTTTGGGTGTGGTCCTGGACCTTTACTTGCTCATATGATGAGAGAGGCCGGTCACCACGTCGAACTTTATGATATTTATTACGCCCCAGATAAGAGCGTGCTGAATAAGCAGTATGACTTCGTCAGTTGTACAGAAGCTGTTGAGCATTTTTATCAACCTCAAAACGAACTGGAATTGTTATTGAGCTTGGTAAAACCTGGAGGTTGGTTAGGTATCATGACGAAACTAGCCAGGGACGAAAGCGCGTTTGCCACTTGGCATTACAAAAATGATTTAACCCATGTCAGCTTTTTTAGCATTGAAACCTTTGAGTTTATTGCCAAGCAATATCAACTTGAACTGGAGTTTGTTGGAAAAGATGTCATTTTACTGAGGAAAACCCAGTAATGAGCCGTATTAAAAAAGCCCGTAAGCCGGGAATGTCGAGCCAACCAGTTGTTGTTACTCGTAACCGTACTGACCGTGATGTAGAAAGCCGCGAAATTAAGCGTAAAAGAAAACGTAAAGGTTTAAAAGCCGGTGCTCGTAATGCAGAAAGCAACGCAGAGCAAGCTCGTCGCAATGCACAGAAAAAAGATCCACGTCTTGGTAGTAAAAAACCAATTCAATTAGTTGTTGAAGCAAAACAAAAAACAACTAAGCAAGAGCGCCGTCTAACTAACGAGCAAGAGCTAGCAATGTTAGAGAATGATGCGCAATTAATGGTTCTTCTAGATCGTCTAGACAGTGGTGAGAACCTAGGTACTGGTCTACAGAAATACGTAGATGAAAAACTAGCTCGCATTGAACACCTAATGGGTCGTTTAGGTCTATTAGATGACGAAGAGCCAGAAGAAATTGAAGAATTCCCAGAGTTCGCAGAGCGTAAAGCAAAAAGCGATGATGATCTTCTAGCGGAATTTGATGACTTCAATATGGATGATTTTAAATAATTATGTCTACAGTAACCCTGTTAGCACTGCTTGGTGGTGCAATTATTCTTGCGTTAGCCGGTTATGCTGGCAGCTTACTGATGAAGTTAAAAAAGCAAAAAGAACTGCAAGAACAACATAGAAAATTGGCGATACAGCAACGTAACGCCAATATTTTTGAGAATGTGGTATTACTTTGCCAAGCAGGTCTTCAAGACCGATGTGATTTCTCAGAGCTTTCTATTCGTTTGTACTGCATCATGGATTATCTGCAAGAAGATGAGCGTATTGATGTAGAAAAAGAATACCCAGCATTATCTGAATTATACCATGTTGTAAAAGACATGGCGCGTGGCGATGAAAGGCAAGAGCTAGCGAAAAAAGATCGAATGAAAGATAACTTAGTTCGAACTAAGGCTGAAGCTCGCCTACAAGATGCGATTAAAGAAGAAATTCAACAACTGCATGATCGTGTTAAACCACTGAATCAAAATATTGATATTAAAATGATCTGATCGACACTTCTATTTACTACTGCATTGAAGTCATCGGCTTTATGAAGCAGATGTTTTATGATGCAGGGTAATGGTGTCAGTGCAGATATAAAGAGATGGAAGTAAGTCATGTCAAATCAACAAATAGTATGGGACCAAGAGATCATTGAGAAGTATAACTACTCAGGTCCACGTTACACCTCTTACCCAACTGCTTTAGAGTTTCACGAAGCGTATACTCCTGCTGAATTTGATATGGCATGTACTCAGTACCCTGAGCGCCCACTTTCTCTTTATATCCATATTCCGTTTTGCCACAAACTGTGTTACTTCTGTGGCTGTAATAAGGTGATCACTCGTCATCACCATAAAGCGGATATTTATCTTGATTCACTAGAACTTGAAATTCGCCAGCGTGCGGCACTATTTACTGAGCGTAAAGTAACGCAATTGCACTTTGGTGGTGGTACACCAACGTTTCTAACTAAAGTTCAATTTACTCGTTTAATGACCTTATTACGTGGTGAATTCCAGTTTGAAGAGGGCGCTGAAATCAGCATCGAAGTTGACCCTCGTGAAATCGAATTGGATATGCTGGCTCACTTACGTGATGAAGGGTTCAACCGTTTAAGTATTGGTGTTCAAGATTTCAATAAAGAAGTGCAGCAGTTGGTTAACCGTGACCAAGATGAAGACTTCATTATTCAGATGGTACAACGCGCTAAAGATCTTGGCTTCCGCTCAACGAACCTAGATTTAATCTACGGTTTACCAAAGCAATCTGCTGATTCACTAGCTAATACGATCAAACGTGTACTAGAGATGGAACCGGGTCGCCTATCTGTATTTAACTATGCGCACATGCCAACTCTGTTTGCTGCTCAACGTAAAATTAAAGATGCCGATCTACCTGCGCCAGCTGAAAAGCTAGTAATGCTTCAAGAGACGATTGAAACATTAACAGGTGCTGGTTATCAGTTTATCGGTATGGATCACTTTGCTTTACCTGATGATGAATTAGCGGTAGCGCAACGTGAAGGGGTTCTTCACCGTAACTTCCAAGGTTATACCACTCAAGGTGAGTGTGACTTATTAGGTATGGGTGTATCAGCGATTTCAATGATTGGTGATAGCTACGCTCAGAATAAGAAAGATCTAAAAGAATATTACGCACAAGTTGATGAACAACGTCATGCTTTATGGCGTGGTGTGGCTTTAGATAATGATGATTTAATTCGTCGCGAAGTGATTAAACAGCTTATTTGTAACTTCACTCTAGATACCAAAGCGATCGAAGCAGAGTTTAATTTAGACTTTGATACGTACTTTGCTGAAGACATTAAATTACTGCAAACTTTCATTAATGATGAGTTAGTAACAATGCATGAAGGTCGTATTGATGTTGAGCTTCGTGGCCGTCTTCTGATCCGTAATATCTGTATGTGTTTTGATAAGTACTTACGTGATCGTGCTCGTCAGCAGCAGTTTTCGAGAGTTATCTAAGCGTAGGGACGAGAAGCGAGTGCGGACTTTGTCCTTAAGGGGCGAGTAAGAGCCTTGTGACTTGTTTGCAAATTTGAAACCGTAGGTGTTAATGCTCCTGCGGTTTTTTTGTTTTTAAGAGCAAGGTTTCAGGACGCTTCGCTTGCAGGTTTCAGAATTGGTTATTTTTTAGCTTTGGGTATTAGCAATCCCCTCTAACTCCCTCTTGTATTAGCTTGATCGATTTCAATGATTCAGTGTTAAAGGGGAGAACCACCTTTGGCGCTGTAATTACAACGGTCACAATACAGTTCCTCCCTTGAGAGAGAAACTAATGAGATTAGTAATGTTGATATAAGGGGAGGTTAGGAGGGGTTGGTAAGGAATAACTAGAAACTATACGCTGCGCTAACTAGATACTATAAGAGCCAGTATTATTGATGTGAATCGTATTTATTACATCGTTAGTGCTTTTGATTCTATAGTTTCTAGAGCGAAGCGTTCTAGTTAGCGTAGCGTATAGTCTTTAAGGCTTCACATTACGACTAATAGGATTCTGCAGCGAGATCAGCGTCTCTGTCGACTGCACTTCATCAATCGCTTGCAGTTTATCAATCAAGACATATTGCAACTCTTCAATGCTCTTACACATCAATTTGACGAAGATATTGTAAGCGCCAGTGGTGTAATAGGCTTCAACCACTTCTTCCAAGGCATCGAGTTTCGCTAAGGCTGAATGATAGTCACGCGCCGCATAGAGATTAATACCAATAAAGCAGCACACATCGTAGCCTAAGGTTTTTGGATTAACGACCACCTCGGTACCTTCAATGATGTTAGCCGCTTTCATTTTTTCAATACGAACATGAATGGTTGCAGGGCTTACATCAAAGCGTTTTGCGAGTTCAGCGTAAGGCGTTCGAGCATCATTCATTAACGCTTGTAAAATATCTCGGTCGAGATCATCGATTTTGCTAGTTTGGTTCATGATGCATCCTTACATAATGGGCAATCTTTAAATTACCTTAAGATAAGAGATTCGGCGAGCACTTTATCTAGTCGTTTTTATTAATATCCATTACCATAGGCACTGACTGTTCCTAATTATTAAGCTTGTTGGAGTGCCCTGTGCAAATAGCGTTATTGTCTGAAGATCCAAATCGTCAATCTGAGTTAGAGGCCATTGCCGCTCGCTGGGGATTAAAGCACGATGAAGATAATGTATTTGCGTTGGTGTTAACTGAGCAACAGCTAGAATTACGTAAACGTGATGAACCAAAACTTGGTGCAATTTTTGTTGATCTAGTATCGGGAGCAGTGGCTCATCGTCGTAAATTTGGTGGCGGTAAAGGACAATCTATTGCGAAAGCTGTTGGTTTAAACAAAGGTGCGACACCTATTGTTCTTGATGGGACGGCAGGGTTAGGTCGAGATGCGTTTGTATTGGCATCTCTTGGCTGTAAAGTGCAAATGGTTGAGCGTCATCCTGTTGTTGCCGCATTGCTGGATGATGGATTAGCTCGAGCAAAACAAGACGCAGAGATAGGCGTGTGGGTTGCTGAGCGCATGTCGTTATTACACGCTTCAAGTCATGATGCATTAGAGCAATTGATGGCTCAAGATGATTTTGTGCAGCCAGATGTTGTGTATTTAGACCCTATGTATCCGCATCCGGTGAACAAAAAGAAAAGCGCATTAGTAAAAAAAGAAATGCGTGTCTTCCAATCTTTAGTTGGTGCAGATAACGATGCCGATGCACTGTTGGCACCGGCATTATTGATGGCGACAAAACGAGTGGTCGTTAAGCGCCCTGATTACGCAGAGTGGTTAGATAATCAAAAACCATCAATGGCGATTGAAACGAAAAAGAACCGTTTCGATGTTTACGTTAATGCCGCGATGGCTTAATCTTTAAATGGAACCACTAATACATCAATCGGACAGGTATTAATCACTTGTCTGGTTGATGACAGTAATTTACTCCAGAAGTCTTGGTGGTGCCCACAGACCACTAAGTTCACATCAAGATTTTCAATGGCTTCAGTCAATTCATTGCTTAAATCACCACTACTTACCAATGTTTTGTGGATAGGATAATCCGCAAACTCCACCAGATGCTTCATCGCTTCTTTTGATGCTTCCATCGCTTGGTGTTGTGTTTCTGCTAGGTTGATATCAATCAGACCGGTATAAAGCTCTGCATAGCTAACATCAATATGAATAAAAGAAACTTTAGCATCTAACGCTTTTGCAAGACCAACGGCTTTACTTACTAGTGCCTTGCTCTCTTCTGTTAAATCAACAGCAACAAGAATGTGTTGGTAACTCATGATATATCTCCTTTAAATTCAAAATTGAATTATTTGATAACTATAGATTAGCACCAGAATTGTTCTTTTTTTGTCGTTTAGATCTCGTTCTGATTGATAGTTATTGATTAATCAAAGAACGAGGGATATATGATATAATTGTTAAAATTTCAGATGAAAATAGCTCATAAAGGAATCTAAAAATGTTAGCTCAAACTATGGTTGATCACCTAAATGCACAAATTAATCTAGAATTTTTCTCATCTAATCTATACTTACAGATGAGTGCTTGGTGTGAAGATAAAGGTTTTGATGGCGCCGCTGAGTTTTTCCGAGCTCACGCTGCAGAAGAAATGGAGCATATGCAACGTCTGTTTACTTATGTTAGCGAAACCGGTGCAATGCCAATTTTAGGTGCAATTGAAGCGCCACAATCGGAATTCTCTAGCCTTGGTGATGTATTTCGTACAACGTTAGAGCATGAGCAAATGATCACTCAAGAGATCAACAAATTAGCTCATGTAGCTTTTACTTCTCAAGACTACTCAACGTTTAATTTCCTTCAATGGTATGTTGCTGAGCAGCATGAAGAAGAGAAATTATTCAAAGGAATTTTGGATAAAATTGACCTAGTAGGTGAAGACGGTAAGGCATTATTCTTTATCGATAAAGATTTAGCGGTATTAGCGAAATCTGGTTCTACATCTATTATGGATAGCACTGCTGGATAAATATCAATCTTTGCAATGTAGTCGTCTACAGATAATGTAAGTACACCAAGGGTCGTTATTTATCAGGCACACAGACAAGAATGTCGGAGGTGAGTATGATAAGTGGCGACCTAATTTTATTGGCATTATTTACAGTGACAGGTATCAATATTATTAGATATCTAAGTACGCTAAAAACCCTTCTTTTTGTTATGAGAGAGGCACATCCATTGCTGTATCAGCAGGTTGATGGACGTGGTTTTTTCACCACGCATGGTAACTTTGGTAAGCAAACCAAATTACTCCAATATTTATGGCAAGAAGAGTATCTTGATCATCATGATACGCTCTTTGTATTCAAATGTGAGAAAGCTCGCTATCTCTTTATGCTGTCTAGTGCACTACTGGTTGTGAGTGTTGCGGTGTTTTTCTTAGTAATTAGTTTGGGCATCTAGCGCTGATAATAGTACACTCCATGCCAACTAAATTTGGGTGAGAGTGTCATGAAAAAAGTAGACGTAGTCGTTATCGGTGCCGGTGCTGCCGGATTAATGTGTGCAGCAGAAGCAGCGAAGCGTGGTCGTTCAGTATTAGTTGTTGATCATGCAAAAAAACCGGGACGTAAAATCCTTATTTCAGGTGGTGGTCGCTGTAATTTCACGAATTACGATGTGACTGCGACTAACTATGTCTGTCAAAACCTCACTTTGTAAAATCGGCTTTATCTCAGTACACCAACTGGGACTTTATCTCTTTGATCTCCAAATACGGAATTGAGTTTGAAGAGCGCGACCATGGACAACTTTTCTGTGTTGATTCAGCAAAAGAGATTGTCGATATGTTGCTTAAAGAGTGTGAATTAGTTGGTGTTAATTACCGTTATCGCTGTGACATCTCTGACATTGAAAAAACGGACACAGGCTTTACGCTTATGCTTGATTCAGATGAGTTAGCGTGTGAGTCTTTGGTTGTCGCAACAGGTGGTTTATCGATGCCAAAATTGGGTGCAACGCCATTTGGTTATCAGATTGCTGAGCAGTTTGGACTTTCTATGGTACCAACGACTGCAGGCTTAGTGCCATTCACTCTGCATAAAGAAGATAAAGAAGCATTTTCTGAACTGTCTGGTATTGCGATTCCTGTTGTTGTGGAATCAGAGAACGGTAGCAGTTTTAAAGAAAACCTATTGTTTACTCATCGTGGGTTATCTGGTCCGTCTATTTTACAAATTTCGTCTTATTGGAAAGCAGGACAAAAGGTAACGATTGACCTTCTTCCTAATGACGATTTAAGTGAAGAACTAGACAAAATGCGAGAGAGCAACCCAAATCAAAGCATCAAAAACTCACTTGCTAAATTATTACCCAAAAGAGTAGTTGAAACTCTGTTAAATAAGACTATTTTTAATGAGCGATCTCTAAAACAAGTCAATCCAAAAGAGCAGCAAGAGTTATGCTCTTTACTTCACAAATGGCAAGTTTTACCAAATGGAACAGAAGGCTACAGAACAGCCGAGGTGACATTAGGTGGGGTAAATACAGACGAATTGTCTTCAAAAACAATGGAGTCTAAGAAAGTACCTGGCTTGTATTTTGTCGGTGAAGTCATGGATGTGAGTGGTTGGCTTGGTGGCTATAATTTCCAATGGGCATGGTCTAGTGGATATGTTGCAGGAATTAATGTGTAGTTAGTTCCATTTTTTGCACCTTTGTTCGCCTTAATTTTATAAAACGCATACGTTTCTACCGTTTCAGTTATGGATGACATGTTGTTAATTTTATTTTTATAAGGGCTTAATAAATAATGCAAACTCTCTCATTTAGTGTTCAAAGCATTACGCATCTTAAAGAAGAGTGTGATTCACTATTAATAGAGAGGGCATCAGGATGTTTAATTCAGATATTCTCTTCTCAATCTATGGAAGAAGTATCTACTTATTATTCCTTTTTACAGTGCTTATTTCCTCACGCTGAGATCGTTGGTCTCAGCGCGATTCATACCAGTATCAATTCCTCGGTATTCACTCAATCAACCATTGTATCTATTTCTACTTTTGATTCTTCAACCGTGACATCAGCGTCAATTGTCCATGGTGAAAATGAACCACTTGTTGGTCATCAATTATTAAGAAAACTATCCGTTAATCAGACGACGAAAAGCGTTATTGCTTTTAGTTGTTATGGCTCTGCAAGCAATTACAAGCTCTTTGAAGCTTTTTCTGAGCAAGCTTACATTGTTCCTGTATCGGGTTGTGTTGCGACAGATACAGGTGAAGGCGCCTGGATTCTGTTTAATGGTGAGTTTCATCAAAACCAAATCGTTGCTGTTGCTTTACATGGTGAAAAATTACAGGCTTGGTATGAAGCCTTTGTTGAATGGAATCCCATTGGTAAGCACTTTCGAGTTACTGCTTCTGAAGGTCGAGTGGTTAAAGCGATTGACCATATTCCTGCATACGATTTTTATTGTAAGTACTTAGCTGACAACAAACCACTTGCGCTTAGCCAAATTCAAGCTTTTCCTTTAATGCTAGAGGAAGAGACGGCACGCATTATTAATACGGTTGAATCAATAACTAAAGAAGGTCATTTATTGTTTTCAGCTGAAGTGCCTGTTGGTGATGAGGTTAGATTATCGTATTACCATCCGTCGTTAACGCAAGAGCAAGTGAACCAAGGTGCGGCTCGTTTGGCGAATCGACGACCTGAATCTATTTTTATTTATAACTGTGAATCGCGGATTGAAAATAGTACTGAATCAACAGAATTACAGGCGTTTTCTGATGTTGGTTTATGCCAGGGTGTTTATGGGATGGGAGAATTTTTTCGATCTCATAATCAGCAGATTTTACACCATAGTTTAACCTACCTTGCGTTAAGTGAATCAGAAGAAGTTGCATCAGAATACGATACTTTTTCTCGTGCGCCACGTGTTCATAACTTAACGCCGCTGTTCTCATTAATTAAAATTCAATTCAAGATTTGGATCATATGACCTCTGAATTGGAAGAGAAAATTAGAGAGCAGTCACTGCGTTTAATTCAAACTTATCGTACGGACAGAAGAACGGGTTTACTTAATCGCACGGTACTGAAAGAGCGCCTTTCTCATATAGCGTTAACGGATCATTTACTCTCTTTTAAATTAACCAATTTAAGCCAAGTAAATGAAAAGTATGGTTACCATGTCGGTGATAAGTTACTGCAAGATATTAGTTATTATATGAAAGAGCATTTAGGCTTAGCAATTGAGTCTGAAATTGAGCTCTACAGTATTGGTATTGCTGAATGGGGTGTCATATTTAATAGCGATACTGCCAGTGAGGTATTACGTAAGCAGATTACTGGTTTTATTGAAAAACTAGAACATGAAAATTTTGAACCTTATGGTTTAGATGATGTGGACTATTTAAGTGTTTCTATTTCTGGAGGCCTTATTAGTCGGCGTGATTTCCCAACCATTGCTTCTGAAGACTTAATTCTAAAAACGGTAGAGGCAAGGCGAATTGCTATGCGTCGTAATCGCCACTTGTGTAATGCCCGAGAATTAATGAAAGAAGAGCGTACTCGTCAAAATCAACTGGATTGGCTTACTTGTGTCAATCGAGCGATTTCTCAAAAGGAGTATTGGTTTATGGGCAACCTATTTATAAAGCGCATACTCATGAGCTGGCATCAACAGAATGTCTAATGCGAATTCAAGAGGACGACCAAATATTTGCTCCGGGACAGTTTTTACCAGCTGTTGAGGGGACACATCTCTATACTCGCTTAAGTAGAGAAATGATTTCGAGTATCTTTGAGATCATGCAGTCGAATGATTTGACGTTCTCGATTAATTTATCTCCTCAAGATTTATTAAGTGATAGAACACTAGATTTATTAGAGTCATCCATGATCCGTTTAGATAACCCAATGCGAGTGGGATTTGAAGTGTTAGAAACGGAACAAATTCAAGATTATGGGCATATCATTGAGGTGTGTAATCATTTCCGACGCTTAGGTGCGCGAATTATTATTGATGATTTCGGTTCAGGTTATTCCAATATTGATGCGATCATGAAACTAGAGCCTCAGGTGATTAAGCTTGATGGTTCAATCATCAAAAATGTACATCAAGATAAGCGACAACGTTTGATTTCTCAGCAAATGGTACAGCTTTGTCATGTATTAGATGCCAAAGCTGTGGCCGAGTTTGTTCATAATCAAGAGGTGTGTTCAATTGTTGAAGATATGGGCGTGGATTACTTACAAGGTTACTTTTTAGGTGAGCCTAAATCGTTACACATTAAGACGTAAACTTATGTCCACTTCGTTCAGCTTGAAACACCGTTAAAAATTGATCGTAATAACATGAAAGAGCTTGAGCATTCTCAGGCTCTTTTACCATCTCTAAGACTTCAATTCCTGCTTCGCACGTACATAGGTTACCTTCACTTTGATTTCTACGTAAGTGATAGCGAGATGCTTCGTCAGTTTGAATTTCTAAGCAAGGTAATGCTTTTAACCAAGGACTTTTATTCACCATTTTTTTGGCTTCTTGCCATGTCGCATCGAGCAGTACAAAAAGTTGTTTTTTGCTTGAGTCATGTCGATGGTGAAAATCACCACTGAGAACTGGCTCTTTACTTGGGAAGAGTAACCAGGTTTCAGTATCTGCTTGGTTTATTTTACTAATAAGCGCTTGAGGTGGTTCTTTTCGTTGCCACGTGTATTCCGTTGTATTGGACAAACTATTGAGGATCAATTTTCCTGTATTGGTGAGTTTGTGGCGTTCGTTTTCATGATAGAGCAACGCAAACTCAATATTTGAGCTTAAATTTGGTTGATGTGCGCAAATACAATTATGAGTAAATCCACAAATAGAGCAGGTCATGAATATGTCCATTATTGACTGGTTGAAAATAGGGTTAACCCTGATTTTATTGGAAAGGTAACGCCATTCACCGTTTCTTTATCCGTATGAATTTGTTTTCCTTTTTTAGTGAATGTTCGCTCTGCAATTAAGTATTGGCGTTGATGACGGCTCATTAACACGTGTACATGGTCATCACGAGTTGCCTGCCATACTCCGGTTTCAACTAATGGGTCTTCACCTGTCTGATTATCATAGGTCGTAATTGCCGAGTGATCAGGATTTAAAACCAGATTAATGTTGAGCCCTGGTGTTGTTAGCGTGCTAGTCCCTTGGTAAGTACCAACCCAATTAAGCGTAGTATCTTTGGGTGCTAATGTTCCACAACCTTTATAGGTCGTATCATTAACCGTAACTTCTGAATTCCAACCATAAATAGACTCAACCATGCTGTCATTGCATAAGCCTTTTGTCATAATTAACGAGAAATTCTCGCTGTGGTATTCTCGTCTTGTCGGAGTAAATTCCTGTTTGGTGATAAGTTGTTTTTTGGTTTTATTTCCCATTTGAGAAAAGACCAATTCACCACTCTTTACCTGCATATTCCAAAAAGGTTCATTACCAAATGCTTTGGTTGGCTGTGGTGGTTGGGCACAACTTGGACCTTCTCCTGCAACTAAACGATTAATATGAGACACAACAAATCGAGCAGGATAGTCGCTAGAAAAACCGCCTTTAGGTGGAGCCTCAAAATGACCAATAAATTCACCATACATTTCTTGGTAAGGTCTTGATTGAATGTCTGTTCCCGCTTTCCATTGTCTTGGAGATAGGTTTACCCAGTACTGTTGATCACTATTACAAGGCTGAATACTTTGAGACTCATGACCAATGATTACTGTACCTCTCAACATAAAAGTATGAGGTGAGTTAATCTCATTTTGTTGAGCTACCATATTATTTTTAGGTGCTGATGTTTGTTGGCTGCACCCTGTTAATAATAGCAATGTGGCACTAATTAGAGTGGTTAATGATGTTTTCATTATAGGATTCTCAACATGGTTGGTTTAACTCTGGGAGTGAGTATGCCATAGGACATGATAAATGCGTGAAAATTCACCTTTGTCAGAGCTATTAGTAGGATTTTAGCGTAAAATGCCGGGGTTATTTTAAATGAGTAAAGAGAGCTAAGAAAAAATATGAGTTGGAACCTTTCGCCTTCAGACGTATTTAGTGCATCACCAGTTGTTCCTGTTATGGTTATCGAACAATTGGAAGACGCTGTACCAATGGCTCAAGCACTTGCAGCTGGTGGAATTAACGTGTTCGAAATTACGCTTCGAACAGCGGTTGCTTTAGAGGCAATTACTGCAATTCGTAAAGCGATGCCAAAAGCATTGGTAGGCGCTGGTACTGTTATTAGTACGCATCAGTATGACCAAGCTGTTGAAGCGGGCGCTCAATTTATTATTTCTCCAGGGTTTACACCAAGTTTGTTAGCTCATGCTAAAACAGCGGATGTTCCGCTAATCCCAGGTGTTGCAACGCCTTCTGAGGTGATTCGAGCTATCGAATTAGGTTACTCTCATCTTAAGTTTTTCCCTGCAAGCGCATTTGGTGGTCCATCAGTATTGAAAGCAATGGCGGCACCGTTACCACAAGTTCAATTCTGTCCAACTGGTGGCATTAATCCACAAAACGTAAATGATTACACAGCATTAGATTGTGTGGCTACTGTGGGTGGTTCTTGGATGCTACCAAAAGATGCTGTCGCAGCAAAAGATTGGAATAAAGTAACGGTATTAGCAAAAGAAGCGGTTGAGCTAATTAAGTAATCGCACTTATTTTTGTCACGCCTGAGCATGATGAATCAGGTGTGACAACTCTCCCCATTGTTCAATTGGTAACGGTTTACTGTATAGGTAGCCTTGTGCAATATCACAACCTAAAGAGTCCAATATTTCTGCTTGCTCTTTTGTCTCAACCCCTTCAACAACAATCGAAACGTTAAACCCTTTTGCCATGTGAATGATGGCGTTAACAATCGATGTTTCTGCATTATCTCGAGTTAGATTTTTTACAAACGAGCGATCTATTTTTAAGCAGTCAAAAGGCAGAGTGTGCAAGTAAGACAGTGATGAGTAGCCTGTGCCAAAGTCATCAATTGCAATATGAACCCCAAGCGCTCGAACCTTATTTAATAACTCAATAATAAAGGCATCGTTATTCAATAGGCGAGACTCAATGATCTCTAAACTTAAGTTTTTAGGCTTAAGACCTGATTCTGTCAATGCGGCTTGTAAGCGTTGATAGCTATTCCCATCATGCAGTTGCTCTGTTGAAACATTAACATGCATAACGAAATCTTCTGGCCATTCACCGGATGCAATTTTTTGTGCAGTGTCGATGCACGCTTGTCTTAATACCATACGACCAATATTGATTATCATGCCGTTATCCTCAGCAAGAGGAATAAATTCATTTGGTGATACGATACCTCGTTGTGGTGAATTCCAACGAATTAACGCTTCTGCACCATGAATTTTACCGTCTTCAAAATTCACTAATGGTTGATAGTAAGGGAGTAACTCTTCATTTTTTATTGCGTGTGATAGCTCCGCAGCTAACTTGGTTTTTTTCTGAGAGATGTCGGCCATGTAAGGCTCAAACACAGCCAGTTTGCTTGATTTACTTTGTGCATAAGCAAGAGCCAGACTTGCGCTACGTAGCCAGTGCATTGCATTGTGGTTATTTAATTGATAAACCAATCCCGTAGATAATTGGATAACAACCTCACCAGAGGCGGATTGTATAGGGGTATTAAATATAGATTGCAGCTGCTGGGCGTAATTAATTAACTCTTGAATATCATCAATATGATAAAAGAACAGAGCAAACTCAGCGCCACCAATGCGGGCCATTTCTATATTTTGATCTTGATAGTGCGTTTTTAATCGCTCTGAAATATCAACAAGAAGATGGTCACCACTTAAGTGTCCAACAGAGTCATTGATGTCTCGAAAACCATTAATGGTAAAAGAGATGAGTCCTGAATTATCTGTAATGGCAGGAGATATAACGTTATCGAGACCTGTTCGACTGTATAAATGAGTCAGTGAGTCGTAGGTTACTTTATCTTGTAACTCTTGAAATGATCGTTTTAGGTTGCTTGCCATAAATTTAAACGAACGGGTTAGAACCATGACTTCTTGAGTTGTGCAATTAATTGGCAAAGGTGTATCCCAATTACCTTGAGCTAGCTCCTTTGCTGAATTGGCGGTATCAATAATTGGCTTTATTAATTTTCGAATAACATAAACCGCAAGCACAAAAGCGATAAGGCAGGCGATAACAGTAATAATAATGGTGAACTGTCGTCGCTGTGGCAATGCCCCAAGTAGAGTTGATTCTGGTATTGATGCAATGATATAGCCTTCAACAGGAATACGTTTCCTGAAAGGGCTGATCATCATAAAGTGTTTTTGAGCATCAATATTTAGTGAAATTATTTTTTCTTGTAATGCATTATCAAATCCTACTTTTTCAATATATAGAATCGTCTCTTTAACGATTGGGTTTTCAATGCTGTTTATGCGCGAGATATCATGATGCATTGGTGCATTAGGATTATGATCTGAATGTAGCCAAACGGTTCCATTACTATCAACGATAGAGATATTCCCGTTGATTTCATCGGCTTCTTTATCTAAGAATTTATTGAATGAAGTAAGTAAAACATCTGTTGTAATAACACCTTCAAGTTCTTTATTTTTATTATAAACCGGAGATATTGCAGAGAGCAGAGAGGACTCATTTTCTTCTACGTTTGAATAAATATCACTCCATCGAGCTTTCGGGTCTTCGAGTGACTTTTGATACCAAGGGCGAGTTCTTGGATCATAGTTTTTTATGATGTTAAGTACTGGTGATTGTAAATTATCGCCTTGATAAATATATAAGTGGCTATTCTGCTCTTTTAGAAGTAAGTGAGTGGTGCCGTTATTTTTATTTTTTCTAAAGCCAATGTAATCACCTTTTTGATTGCCATAGCCAATGATATCGACTTGTTTAAGTGTACTGACTTCTTTTTTTAAGTTTTGATTTAGGTAACGCTGTAGTTTTTTAGCGTTTTCTGGCAAATAAAGCTCATTACGCTCAATCGTATTGCGCATATTGATATTTGCATTTAATGGGTCTTCTAATTGATGGTAAAGAGCTGCATCAATACTGCGAGAGGAAGAATCTAATAACTTTTCACTGATGTGACTGATCATGTCTCTATAAATGCTTGCTTGGCTGTTAAGTACCACTGTCATGATCAAAGTAAAAATGATCATAAATGGGACGGTAATGGCAAACTTTAGAGATATGTTGTTTTTACATGACATAAAAATAGCGACCAGAATCACACTTAATAGAATGGAGTCGCGTATGCTATCAGCAATAGAAAAGAGAAATATGTCTCAATTGTTGGATGGCGAGAGATTGTTCAGTTTTACGTTTAAAGTAGAGATGAGAGTTGAGTGCGCTTTGTTAAAGGAATGGGAAAAAGCGAGAAGACTGGTGTTGGTATTACAACACCAGTTATATATTATTTTTAGTCCCTATAGTTTCTAGCGCTTAGCTGCCATCTCACGTAGAGCTTGTTTCTCTGAATCAGATAAGAAAGCCAGATCTAATCCATTAATTTGAATTTGTTTAAGTTGCTCTGGCGTTAAGCCAACTTTTGGTGCAGCAACTTCGTACTCATGAGGTAATTCAATACCCTCAACCGCTGGGTCATCTGTATTAAGACAAGCTTTAACACCGTAATCTAAGAATGTCTTAATTGGGTGAGATTCAAATGAAGCAACCGTACTTGTTTGAATGTTAGAGGTTAAGCAAGACTCAATACCAATGTTGTTTTTAGCTAGGTATTCCATCAGTTTTGGATCTTCAATGGCTTTAACACCATGACCAATTCGTACTGCGCCAAGCTCATTAATTGCTTGCCACATACTTGCAGCACCTGCGGCTTCACCTGCGTGTACAGTGACACGAAGATCTGCATCTTTCACTTGTTTAAAGTGATTTACAAAAAGGTCACCTGGTTGGCCTAACTCATCACCTGCAAGATCGATTGCAACTAATTTGTGTTTTTGAGTCAGTAGGCCATCTAATTCTTGTTGGCAAGCATCTTGACCAAAGGTACGACTCATAATACCGATTAAGTTAGCCTTAATACCAAAATCACGACAACCCGCTTCTACACCATCAACAACCGCTTCAACAACACCAGCAACAGGTAAATTGTGTTTCATTGCCATGTAGTATGGTGAAAAGCGTAATTCAGCGTAATCAATTTGAGCATTCATTGCATCTTGAACGTTTTCATATGCCACTCGGCGACAGGCATCTAAATCACCAAGAACAGCAACACCCCAATCAAGTTTCGATAAGAAAGCCACAAGACTTGGCTCGGCTTCCACAATTTGTACGTGTGGACGAAGCGCTTCGATATCATATGCAGGAAGGTCTAAACCAAATTTTTGGCCTAAATCTAAAATGGTTTCAATGCGAATATTTCCATCTAGATGACGGTGTAGATCGGTTAAAGGAAGCTGTTTAATGATCATTATTATTTTCCTAAAAAGTGTCCCAATTCCATTGGTGCATCGGCATTGGTATAAAACTGAATATAAGTAGATATTAGAGCAGAGTATAGAGACAAGTGTGGAATGTGTCAGTAGCAAATCGGTTAAAAACAACGCAATCTGAACGATTGCGTTGTGATGTTAACTTATTCTGTTGGCCAATCTTCTAAAGGAATAGGGCGACTGTAGAGGAAACCTTGAGCGTGATGGTAATTGAGTGAAGCCAACAATTTAGCTTGTTCTTGTGTCTCAATACCTTCAGCAACCAGAGTAATATCAAATCCTTGGGTCATATTGCATACGGCTGCTGCAATAGATGAATCGATATTTTCAGCCGTCAAATCTTTGATAAATGAACGGTCGACTTTTAATACATCAAATGGCAGTTTATGAATATAAGCAAGGGATGAATAACCCGTACCAAAATCATCAATGGCTATTTGCACACCTAAATCACGAATTTTCTGCATAGTATTTATGGTCGAATTATCATGATTTACTAAGCGTGATTCCGTAATTTCTAGGGTTAGATTTTCTGGAGCCATACTTGTATTGTGTAATACTGATTTTAGTTCATCCAAAAAGTTATTTTGAGTTAATTGGCAAACCGATAAATTTACGTGCATATGAAAATCAGCAGGCCATAGACCTTGATTAATACGCTCAACGGTATCTAAGCAAGCTTGAGTTAACACTTGAGAGCCCATAGGAATTATCATGCCGTTTTCTTCCGCTAACGGAATGAAATCTAATGGTGAAACCATTCCTCTTTGTGGGCTTAACCAGCGAATTAGTGCTTCAGCTCCGATGGTTTTTCCACTCTTTATATCAATTATTGGTTGATAAAAAGGGACAAGCTCTTTGTTTTTAATTGCCAAAGACAGTTCAGCGGTCATATTTGCTTTATGTAATGAAGCCTCTGCCATTTCAGGGGTGTACAGTGACATATTAAGGTTGTTCTTTTTCGCTTGGCCTAGAGCTATGCTGGCGTTTCTTAACCAAAGTGTCATGGAATCACAGCTTAAATCACCATAAACCAAACCTGTTGATATACTCAAAAGGGAGTTGTTTGATGCCACTCTAAATGGAGTCATAAAACAGCCTTCCATATCTCGAGCATACTGTTTTAGTTGTTCGACATCATCGAGTTTTGAGAAGAACAGGGCGAATTCATCACCACCAACCCGAGCAATGGCAATGTCGTTATGAGTAAAGCTACACTGTAAGCGCTCACTGATGTTTTTGAGTAATTGGTCGCCCTCTAAAATACCAAAGCTGTCATTGATATCTCTAAAATTATTAATCCCGATAACTAACAATCCTTGCTCATAATGATCTTTCTTATCAAGCATGATTCGGCATTGTTCTATCAGTCCTTGTCGACTGAGAACTTGAGTTAAGGAGTCAAAGGTAATTTGCTGGCGCATTGCATCAAATGACGATTGGAGCTTATTGGTCATGTCATTAAATGCATTCATTAATAGTGTTGTTTCGTAGATGCTGCCTTGAGCTTCAACGTTATTATTCCAATTACCACTTGCGATATTACGTGCTGCATTTGCAGTAGTAAAAATAGGTTTGGTTACTTGCGTAACAAGATAAACACCAACAATTAAACCAATAGCAGCGAGAACAATACCAAAAAACAAACCACGACGTTGCTCTTCTTGAAGGTGGCCAAGAAGGTCACTTTCCGATATTGAGATAACGATGTACCAATTTAAATTATTACCATCGATATAAGGGGTGATTTGACTGAAGTAGCGTTCGCCTTTGTAGTAGAAAGAGAAAACTTCAGCGTGATTATTTTTATTATTAATTAACTGGTTGGTTTTGATGTAAGTAGCGCTTTGTTGAATTGTTTCATCACAGCTTTCAGTGGCAAGTAAGCGAGAACCAATTGGACTATTTTGAGTCCCGATAGATAAAACACTGCCAACACTTGAATGGGCAATTAAGCGTTGGTTTTCATCAATAAGGTAAATGACCCCTTTGGTGTGTTGTGTTTCTTGAGATAAAAATTTATTAAATGAATCCAGTTTTACATCTGCTGCAAAAACGCCAATAAAGTCATCATCATAGAATACAGGGTGCATGGTTGAGATGGTGATTTCTTTTTTTTCATCGGCGTTAGTATAGATTTTAGACCAAGAGGGTTTTAATGTGGTAGCTGCGGGCTTATACCAAGGACGAGAGCGAGGGTCATAGTTTGCAATGACTGTGCGAATATCATCAGACATCTCGCTACCACGATAAATAATAAGATCATCATTGGTTCTTTTATCTTGAAGCATCAGGGACAAATCAGCATTAGGCTCTCGGCGAAAGCCTATGTATTCTTTTTTCTCTCCACCAAAAGAGAGTACATCCATTTGTTCAAGGCCAGTATAAATGCCTTCAAGGCTATCTTTTAAGAATTGTTGCAGCTGTTTAGTATCGTTAGGGTGATACATTTGATAGCGCTGAATTTGATTAACCATGCTTTTTACAGCAAAGTTAGGGGCGTTTAAAAAGATGTTTAGGTCGGCATGGGTATTTTGAGTGTAAGAGGTGAGTACCTTTTCGCTTACATCGCCAACCAGCTTTTCATAGCTATTATTTTGAGTATAAAAAACGATACTTAACGTCACCAACAATACAGCAATGAATGGAAGCATTACTGCGGTTCGTAAGGAAAATTGTTTTTTATTTGTTGGTTCTGTCATTGGCTATACACTGCATTGTTCTGTGTTTTTAGATAAATGGTGCGACCGATATTATCTAAATAACTCAATTTGCTTATTATAGATATATCGGCAGCCATTACAGAATCTTCAGTTTTATTCCAACTCTTTTAATTTCCTTGTTAGTGTGTTTCTTCCCCAGCCAAGAAGTTTTGCGGCATCTTGTTTATGTCCATGCGTATGATGTAGTGCTTTATCTAATAAGATACGTTCAACATTGGGGATCACTTTATTTAAAATATCTTCTTCACCTTGATTCAATTGATTTTCTACCCATGAACTAAGTTGTTCTTGCCAATCAGTGACTTGATGCTGCTGTTGAGGTTTCGGTGTGGAGAATAATTCTGACGGTAAATCAGAAGGCAACACTTCTTGACTGCTTGCCATTACCGTTAGCCAACGACAGGTATTTTCCAGTTGACGGACATTACCAGGCCAGTCGCATTGGCTTAATTTATCACTGGCACTTTGGCTTAGTGTCTTACATTCGACAGCCAGCTCTTTTGCGGCTAAGCGTAAGAAATGTTCCGCGAGTTTCTTTATGTCTTCACGTCTTTCTCTTAAGGCGGGAATATGGACTCTAATGACGTTTAGGCGATGGAATAAATCTTCTCTAAATTCACCATCAGTCACTAGTTTTTCAAGATTTTGGTGAGTGGCTGCAATGATACGAACATCCACTTGAACCGGAGAGTGTCCACCAACACGATAAAATTGCCCGTCTGCAAGAACACGCAGCAACCTAGTTTGAATATCTAATGGCATGTCTCCAATTTCATCTAAAAACAACGTACCCCCATTAGCTTGCTCAAAGCGGCCCTTTCGAACAGAGTTTGCACCTGTAAATGCGCCTTTCTCATGACCAAATAGCTCCGATTCAATTAAATCTTTAGGAATTGCAGCCATGTTAAGAGCGATAAATTCATTATTTGCTCTTGGGCTATGTCGGTGTAGGGCGTGAGCAACCAATTCTTTACCAGTACCAGATTCACCATTAATTAAAACGGATATTGATGAGCGAGATAAGCGTCCGATCGCTCTAAACACCTCTTGCATCGCGGGTGCTTCGCCAATGATCTCTGGAACATGATGCTCCTTTTTCGGAGTATTGATGCTCTGTTTTTTTTGTTCTTGGCTGTGCGCTAAAGCCCGCTCTACTAACGTGAGGGTTTCATCAATATCAAAAGGTTTAGGGAGGTATTCAAATGCTCCTTTTTGATAAGCACTGACAGCTGCATCTAAATCTGAGTGTGCCGTCATGATAATCACAGGTAATTCTGGGTAATTTTCTTGGATATGATGAAGAAGTGATAAGCCATCCATTCCCGGCATACGAATATCAGAGATAATCACATCAGGAACATTGCGCTCTAGTGCTTGAATGACACTTTCAGCATCACCAAAACTTTCACACATCATATTGGTGCTGGTTAAGGTCTTTTCTAATACCCAGCGAATTGAGCTGTCATCATCAACAACCCAGATAAATCCTTTACTCATAATTTTGCTTCTCCGTTATCCCTTTTGTGAGGTTATTTTTATTTGAGAGGGAGGTAAATGGTGAAAATGGTTTTTCCCGGCCAGCTAGAGACATCTATTTTCCCATTATGCTGATCGATTAAATTTTGCGAGATAGATAATCCCAATCCTGTACCGCCTTCACGGGCACTAACCATAGGATAAAAAAGCGTATCTTGAATGTGGCTAGGGATCCCAGGACCATTATCAATAATGTCTATTTTTGCTGCGAGTTTATGACGTTGGCCATAGATGTTGGTTTGGAAATCCGTTCTGGTTTTTAAGGTAATCGTACCGTCAGGTTGGTTTTTAAGAACTTCAGCTGCATTACTTACGATATTGAGAATTGCTTGTTCTATTTGTTCCGCATCTACGTCAAAATCGGGTAGGCTTGGGTCATAATCTCGAATGATCTTTACTTGGTAAGATGAGTTTAATTCAATGAGTTGGCGAACTTTTTCAATGATCGCATGCAGGTTTTCTGGCTGTTTTGTTCCGAGCTTTTGAGGGCCTAGTAAACGGTCGACTAAATTTCGTAGACGGTCGGCTTGTTCAATAATGATTTGAGTATATTCATGAAGTTCGCGTTCAGGCAGCATACGTTCTAGTAATTGTGCCGCTCCACGTAAACCACCTAATGGATTTTTAATTTCATGCGCTAAGCTACGAACAAGAACCTTTGCTGCTTGTTGTTGTGCGTGTTGATTAATCTCTTGAGATAGGCGTCTTTGCTGCTCTATTTGACGAATTTCAACTAATAAATAGAGTGATTTATTGATAGCAACTGGGCTAGAAGTTAGCTCGATATAAAGTGGTTGTTCATCAATCATGATACGAACATCACTGTCAGTCACACTTTGTCCTGTGTTCAATGGCAGCATGAGAGTGGATAAATCAAATTGCGGAGAGTGAAATAAATCATCAAAGGCGTGTTGAGCCATACGCTGAGCACTCTGAGAGAACAGTTGCTCAGCTGCAGGATTGGCATAATGAATTTGGCGTTGATCATCGAGCAATAAAATTGCTGTGACTTGATGTTCAAGTAATTGAGTTGAGAAATCCATCGTTAACGCCATCATCCTTATAGCAAATTAATAAATGCACCATCATGGTGCATCATACCTTGCTTTTTAGAATGGAACTATATGAATTCCTCTAGTTTGCAGACGGTCGGTGTAGATACACAGTGATAATAGGTGATGATGCAATTCTCTTGCCGTCTTTGATAGCAACAACAGTAATAAGGTGAGTACCTCGATCTATGCCTGTTAGCTTCCACTCAGTTGATGCTTGAGGTAGGCCGTAAGGGGAACCATCAAGCATAAGTTGTAGTTTTTCATCGATGGATAACTTACGGTTTAAATCCGTTAATACGGTGATGTGTCCACGAGAGCTTCGAATGGTTTCTTCTTGTTGCAAGTTGCTAAATGAAATCTCAAGCTTTTTGTCTTTTTTCTCTGGTGTTTTAGATTTGGCTTTTTTTGCGACAGGCTCTACGGATGTAGCCGTATCATCGTAAGATTCCTCTAAAGGAACAGTAGTAGATAAAGAGAGTTGTTTCGATTTGATGTTTGTTGGTGGTGGAGAATCACTGAAATGCCTTGTTCCATCACTGTCTTCCCACGTATACACCGTACCAGCAAAGGCAGATGTAGAGAATAAGATAAGAAATATAAGCTGTTTATAAGACATATTACCACCATGGATGATGCATTGCTGATCGAATTAACTGTCTTGGTTATTCAGTTAATTGGATTGCCATTATCTTATGACTTCATACGATACTACAGAGATGAAATCTCGAACGGCTCTATAAAGAAAACGAACCAAAACAGAGTGTTGCCTTTAAATCCTTTTTTGCCAATATAAAAAAGGCTCGCCTGTGAGGCGAGCCTAAAAATTAATCAATTCTTTACTTTAATCAGCAATAAATTGTGAATATTAAACTGAGTAGTACATTTCAAACTCAAGTGGGTGAACTGCTGTATTGATTGCTTCCACATCTTGAGATTTAAGACCGATGTAAGAATCGATAAAGTCATCAGAGAATACGCCACCAGCGGTTAGGAACTCACGATCCTCGTCTAGTGCTTTAAGTGCGATATCTAGAGATTCTGCAACTGTTGGGATTTCTGCTGCTTCTTCCGCTGGAAGGTCATACAGATCTTTATCCATTGCTTCACCAGGGTGGATCTTGTTCTTAATACCGTCAAGACCAGCCATTAGCATTGCTGAGTAACATAGGTATGGGTTCGCTGCAGGGTCACCAAAACGAACTTCGATACGACGAGCTTTCGGGCTTGGTACTACTGGGATACGGATAGATGCTGAACGGTTACGTGCAGAGTATGCAAGCATAACAGGTGCTTCAAAACCAGGTACAAGACGCTTGTATGAGTTAGTTGATGGGTTAGCAAATGCGTTGATTGCACGAGCGTGTTTGATGATACCGCCAATGTAGTAGATAGCCAATTCAGATAGGCCGCCGTACTTATCGCCAGCAAATAGGTTAACGCCATCTTTTGCTAGAGATTGGTGAACGTGCATACCAGAACCGTTATCACCAACAAGTGGCTTAGGCATGAATGTCGCTGTTTTACCAAATGCGTGTGCAACGTTATGTACAACGTATTTGTAGATTTGAGTTTCATCCGCTTTTGTTGTTAGCGTATTAAAGCGTGTAGCGATCTCATTTTGACCTGCAGTAGCAACTTCGTGGTGGTGTGCTTCAACAACAAGGCCCATTTCTTCCATGATTAAACACATAGCAGAACGGATGTCTTGAGATGAATCAACAGGTGCTACTGGGAAGTAACCGCCTTTAACACCAGGACGGTGACCTTTGTTACCGCCTTCGTATTCTGTACCTGAGTTCCAAGCTGCTTCGATGTCGTCAATCTTGAAGAAAGAACCAGACATGTCTGTGTTAAAACGTACATCATCAAATAGGAAGAATTCTGGCTCAGGACCGATTAGAACTGTGTCAGCAATACCAGTAGAGCGCATGTATTCTTCAGAACGTTTAGCGATTGAACGTGGATCGCGATCGTAACCTTGAAGTGTTGCTGGCTCTAGGATGTCACAACGAATGTTTAGTGTTGAGTCTTCTGTGAATGGGTCAAGAACCGCACTTGCTGGATCTGGCATCATTACCATGTCAGATTCGTTAATGCCTTTCCAGCCTGCAACTGAAGAACCATCAAACATTTTGCCTTCTTCAAAGAAGTCCGCATCAATTTGGTGAGAAGGGATTGAGATATGTTGCTCTTTACCTTTTGTATCGGTAAAGCGCAAATCGATAAATTTAACTTCGTTCTCTTGAATCAGAGCTAGTACGTTTTCTACTGACATGTAGGATAACCTCCGGTGTTATAATATAAATATTGGTCAGCTTAGCTGTTATAAACTACATTGCTAGAAGCATGCCAAAAGTAATAATCCATTAATATCAATAACTTACTTTTATTGGTGCCTATTTAAAAATACGATTTGCACCAATTTGATCTCCATTTGCACTATCTTGGTGCAAAGTAAAATCAAGTTATTAATTACTTCTAGGTGCTATTCAGCAGTTAAATCAAAAATTTGTCAATACGATTGATTTGAAAAGAGCGTAATGAAATGTATTTATTACAAATAATTATTTGATCTTAAAGTTCTTTTATTTTTTTTCTTTAAAAGGGAAGTAAAATCTGAGAAGGTAAAAATAGAGCGCAAATTGACTGTTTTTCCATCGTTTTTGTGTGCTGTATTAAATTAATTTAAAAATAATTGTGTCTTTAATCACATATTTCGTGGGTTTTGCTCTAAAATCTGTTAAATTATTGACCGTTTTTAAACCAAGTAGTGCCAATGGTGGCTCTACACGCTCTGAGTGAATTTGAATCCATGTCTACTCCACAGATTGATAAACTAAGAAATATCGCAATTATTGCGCACGTTGACCACGGTAAAACAACACTGGTTGATAAGCTATTACAACAATCAGGCACACTAGAATCTCGTGGTGAGACTGAAGAACGCGTAATGGACTCGAACGACATCGAGAAAGAGCGTGGTATTACGATCCTTGCAAAAAATACAGCGATTAACTGGAACGATCACCGTATCAACATCGTAGATACCCCTGGACACGCCGATTTCGGTGGTGAAGTTGAACGTATCATGTCAATGGTTGACTCTGTTCTTCTTATCGTTGACGCAGTTGACGGTCCAATGCCTCAAACTCGTTTCGTTACGCAAAAAGCTTTCGCACACGGTCTTAAGCCAATCGTTGTAATCAACAAGATTGACCGTCCAGGTGCTCGCCCTGATTGGGTTATGGACCAAGTATTCGACCTATTCGATAACTTAGGTGCAACTGACGAACAACTAGACTTCCAAGTAGTTTACGCTTCAGCTCTTAACGGTTGGGCTACACTAGAAGAAGGTGAAACTGGCGAAAACATGGAACCACTGTTCCAAGCTATCGTTGATAACGTAGATGCTCCAAACGTTGACGTTGACGGCGCACTACAAATGCAAGTTTCTCAACTAGATTACAACTCTTACGTAGGTGTTATCGGTGTTGCACGTGTTACTCGTGGTTCTGTTAAGCCAAACCAACAAGTAACTGTTGTAAGTGCTGACGGTTCTAAACGTAACGGTAAAGTAGGTACAGTATTAGGTTACCTAGGTCTTGAGCGTCACGAAGTTGAACAAGCTAACGCTGGTGACATCATTGCAATTACAGGTCTTGGCGAGCTTAAAATCTCTGACACTATCTGTGACGTGAACAACGTTGAAGCGATGACTCCACTTTCTGTTGATGAACCAACAGTAACAATGACTTTCCAAGTAAACACTTCTCCGTTTGCTGGTAAAGAAGGTAAGTTCGTTACTTCACGTAACATCCTTGAACGTCTAGAAAAAGAACTTGTTCACAACGTAGCACTACGTGTTGAGCAAACTGAAGATCCAGACAAATTCCGCGTATCAGGCCGTGGTGAACTTCACCTATCTATCCTGATCGAAAACATGCGTCGTGAAGGTTTCGAGCTAGCAGTATCTCGTCCAGAAGTTATCATCAAAAAAGATGAAAACGGCAACCTAACAGAACCATTTGAAACCGTAACTATCGATGTTCTTGAAGAGCACCAAGGCGGTATCATGGAAAACATCGGTATCCGTAAAGGTGAGCTAACTGATATGGCACCAGATGGTAAAGGCCGTGTTCGTATGGACTTTATGATGCCTTCTCGTGGTCTTATCGGTTTCCAAACTGAGTTCATGACTCTAACTTCAGGTTCTGGTCTTCTTTACCATACGTTTGATCACTACGGTCCTCACAAAGGCGGTACTATCGGTCAACGTAACAACGGTGTTCTAATTTCGAACGCAACTGGTAAAGCACTGACTTACGCACTGTTTAACCTACAAGAACGTGGTCGTCTATTTACAGAGCACGCTGATGAAGTATACGAAGGTCAAGTTATCGGTATTCATAACCGTTCTAACGACCTTACAGTTAACTGTCTGAAAGGTAAGCAACTAACTAACGTTCGTGCTTCTGGTACAGATGATGCGCAAGTACTTTCTCCAGCAATCAAGTACACACTTGAGCAAGCTCTAGAGTTCATCGATGACGACGAACTAGTAGAAGTAACACCTGAAAGCATCCGTATCCGTAAGCGTCACCTTACAGAGAACGATCGTAAGCGTGCAGGTCGTGCACCTAAGTAATTCTTGATTTGGATTTAGCTTTTAGTTAAATCACAAATCTAATAAAATTTAAAATCCCTTTGTAGGCAACTACGAAGGGATTTTTTTTATCTGTTATGATAATACCAACCCAAATAAGTCGATGATCATTCTTGCTTGTTAAAATAGCTTATAACAGCGTTATAAACTTTATAATTAGGCCCACTAGTTATTGCAGTTTATGCCTTGTTTTAATCTATTTTTCCTACGCAATATCTGGACACATACTTATTTGGATTGGTATATGTAAGAGTTGATATATGTTAAAGAGTGAATTGATGGAAGATAAAATAAAACACAAGCTGAGGATTGGCTGGTCATATCTACTTTTCTTAAAGCAAAGAGTTATTCATGACAGGTTAACGGTAAGTGCTGGTTATATGGCTTACATCACTTTGCTGTCTTTGGTGCCGTTAATTACGGTTCTGCTGTCTGTATTGTCGCAATTTCCTGTTTTTTCTGGGGCAGGAGAGACGGTACAAGCCTTTGTTATTCAAAATTTTGTACCCGCTGCCAGTGATGCAGTTGAAGCGAGCTTAAAAGAGTTTATTTCAAATACGGGTAAGATGACGGCAGTCGGTTCTGGTTTCTTATTTGTAGCCTCTGTAATGCTGATCTCATCGATAGATCGCAGTTTGAATTACATTTGGCGAGTAAAGAAAAAACGTCGTCCAATGTATTCATTTTCATTGTATTGGATGATCTTAACTTTAGGTCCTTTATTGGTTGGCGCAAGTTTGGCGGCAACGTCATACGTAACGTCACTAAAGATCATGGATGATGAAATAGTTTCCAGTTTTTATCGGACTTTATTGGGTTGGTTACCTATCATATTGTCATTCTCTGCATTTGTTGGTTTGTATTTATTAGTGCCGAACAAAAAAGTTCGAGTGACTCATGCGCTTATTGGTGCCATGTCTGCGGGTTGTCTATTTGAGTTTAGTAAGGTGGGTTTTGCTCAATACATAACGCAATTTCCTTCATACCAAGTCATTTATGGCGCATTAGCAGCCGTTCCTATTTTGTTTGTTTGGGTATATTTGTGTTGGATTATCGTTCTTATTGGTGCCGAAATTACCGCAAGTTTAGGTGAGTTTGAAGGATGGCTAACGGGTAAGGTCAGCGTTAATATACTTGAGTCAGATATAAAAGCATTAACAGAACAACAAGGGTTGATAGAAAGTGATAGCACTGATCCAGAGAGTAAGTGAAGCCGCTGTAAAAGTAGATGGCGAAGTGACTGGTGAAATTAATCAAGGTTTATTAATTTTATTGGGCGTTGAAAGAGAAGATGACGAAGCAAAAGCTAAGCGTCTAATGGAAAGAGTATTAACTTACCGAGTATTTGAAGACCAAGACGGTAAGATGAACTTAAATGTGCAACAAGTAAATGGTAGCGTATTAGTTGTATCGCAATTTACGCTGCCTGCAGATACTAAGAAGGGTACTCGTCCAGGTTTTTCAAAAGGAGCGCATCCTGTGGACGCTGAGCGCTTGTATGATTACTTCTCAGATCTATGTGAAGAGAAGTTGCATACGCAGCGAGGACGCTTTGCTGCGGACATGAAAGTGTCGCTAGTGAATGATGGGCCTGTGACGTTTTGGTTGCAGGTGTAAGGGTAGGGGCGAGATTTTAGGACGCTTCGCTCGAGGGGCGAGGAAAAGCAGAAGACTATACGCTTCGCTGACTAGAAACTAGAGACTATAAGAACGAGAGTGTTGATGTGGTGAGTTTTTAGGTTTCAGGAAGGGCAAGAACTGAGTTTGGTTTGCTTTTGCTCTTCCTGAAACCTGAAGCCTGAACCCTCGCTTTTTGCTCTTATAGTCTCTAGTTAGCGTAGCGTATAGCTTCTAGTTTCAGATTAATTCGTTGAAATCACAACGATTACCCCTGCAAGGGAGCTTGTGACCGATCTGAACCCTAAGCTCTTCCTCGAGGACGAAGTCCGTACTCATCTCTCGAAGCGTAGCGCTCTCGCCCCTAACAACAATAAAAGGATTTATATGTTTCGATTGATTACACCAACAACAGAAGCTGAATTAAAAGCTTACTACCATTTTCGTTGGAAAATCTTACGTGAGCCTTGGCGCCAGCCGGAAGGTTCTGAACGCGATGCGTATGATGATATGAGTCAGCATCGAATGATTTTAGATGGTCGTGATCAGCCTGTTGCCGTCGGACGTTTATATTTAACTCCTGATAATGACGGTCAAATTCGCTATATGGCGGTTGCACCGCATTGTCGAGGAAAAGGCATTGGTGCATTGATTATGGTTGCTCTGGAGTCTTATGCACGCCAAGAGAACGCCAAGCGCCTTGTATGTAATGCTCGTGAAGATGCAATTCCATTCTATGTAGGAAATGGATTTACTAGCCAAGGTGAATTGAGTGATGAGAGAGGACCTGTCCGTCACCAACAAATGCTCAAACATTTAGATCCATTAGCTGATGTGCTGCGACGTCCTGACTGGTGCGCAGAGCTTCAAAAGCGTTGGGAAAATGAAATCCCAATCAGCGATAAAATGGGAATTAAAATTACCCAATACACAGGTTATCGTTTTGAAGTCAGTGCCATTTTAAATGCCAACCTTAATCCACATAATAGTATGTTCGCTGGTAGTATTTTCACCATGGGTACATTAACCGCTTGGGGAATTGTTTGGTTATTGCTAAAAGAACGAGGTTTGGATACCACCAGTATTATGTTGGTTGATAGCCATATTAGATATCGCCAACCTATTGTTGATAACCCTAAAGGCATTACGTCGTTGAATTGTTTGGAAGGGGATTTTGATCGTCTGCAATCAGGTAAGCGTGCGAGAGTGAAAGTAAAAGTCGATTTGTGTAATGGTGATAATCCTGCTGCGGAATTTACTGGAACCTTCATGTTGATGAGGGATTGAGATTAGGGGCGAGGACGGACTTCGTCCTAAAGGTTTCAGGGTTCAGGAAGAGCAATAGCAAGAGCAGAGTTTAGATCGCTTCGCTTGCAGAATTCAGAGTTGCTCGCTGAAATTACAGTGACAAAGAATGGTTCTCCCCTTTATCGCAATAGTTATAAGATCGATATAGTGAATACAAGGGGAGTTAGAGGGGGTTGGTGATGTTGTTTCATATTATGCAGACAAACAAAGTATCATCATTTACAACCTCTCCTAGCCTCCCCTTATATTGGCAGTTTCTACCAAATTACATTGGTGAAAAAGGGAGGAACAGTATTGTGATCGCTTTGGTTGCCACGATCACCCCTGAATCCTGCAAGGGAGCTTGCGACCGATCTGAATCCTAAGATCTCACTCTTAATCCGCAGCCTGCATCGTTTCCCACCAAGCATCATCAGCAATAATTTGTCCAGTTTCATCCAACTGCGGAAAAGGAAGACCTTTACGTTTGGCTACTTTCGCAAGAACAGGGTGGCCGCGTTCAAACAACACCTTATTGATGTATTCCTTTGGCAGCATACTCTCTTCACGATCATACATACCCGCTAAATCACGCTGACGCTGTGCTTCATATAAAATAAGCGCGCTTGCAACCGATACATTTAACGATTGCACCATACCAACCATAGGAATGATGATGTCTTGATCAGCCATTGCTAATGCTTTTTTGCTGATGCCTGTTTTTTCACTTCCAAGAATGATGGCAGTTGGTTTAGTGTAATCAATTTCACGAAAATCTACTGCTGTATCCGATAGATTTGTCGCTAGAATCTGCATGCCTTGTTCTTTAAGCGTAGCAAAAGCATCTTCAATATTTTTATGTGTTTCCACATCAACCCAATTACGAGCACCAGCAGAAGTATGCCCTAGCATCTGCATCTGCTCTGTAGGCCAAACGGCATGAATTTTATGGATGCCTGTTGCATCAGCAGTACGAACAATCGCAGAAACGTTATTGGCTTTATGTACTTCTTCTAAACAAAGAGTGAGATCAGTTTGACGAGCTTTTAATACAGAAGTAATTCGTTGGTAGCGTTCTAAATTCATAATTTTAATTCTTGAGATAGGTTGGAGGGACTAGGTTCTAGGGACGAGAAAGAGGTAGTCAAAATGGAACTAGAAACTATACGCTAGCGCTAGCTAGAGACGATAAGAGCATTATATGACTAAAGTTGAACGTCATTCTTAAATAGGTAATGCTTTTGATTTTATAGTTTCTAGAGCGAAGCGTTCTAGTTAGCGTAGCGTATAGATCTAACTAAAAGGACGAGGTCCGTACTCGAACCTCGTCCCTCGCATCTAGTTCTTATGTCTACGTACTTTAAGTGCGTGTGGCATAACACGGATACGACGCATTATTTCAGCTAAATGCTTACGATCTTTTACCGTAAGTTCGATGGTTACTGTATATAAGCGTCCATCTTTTTCTTCTGTTGAAATACCACGGATATTTGATCCTGTACCTGCAATCACATTCGCCAAATCAGCTAATGCACCTTGGTGGTTTTGGATATCAATATCTAATGCCGTATCAAATTCTTGATCGAATTCATCAGCCCATTCAACGCCCATGTACTTATCAAGTTCTTTTTGATAACCACGAACATTTGCACACTCTTCCATATGAACCACAAGGCCACGGCCAGGACTTACGTGAGCAATAATGTGATCACCCGGAATAGGGCGACAACAGTTTGCAAATGTCAGTAAGATGCCATCAGCACCACGGATTGGTAGTTTTTTACCAGTGGTGGTTTCAATGTTTGAGGTTTGTTCCGTTAATTCATCAGCAGAGCCTAATAGGCGACGAGCAATAACAATACTCATCAACTCACCTAAGCCGATAGCGGCCAGTAAGTCATCCAGTTCTGCTAATTTAAGATCAGATAAAACGTGATCAATATTCTCTTGAGAGATATCGTCTAGTGATACGTTATGACCTAAAGCGTGATTCAATAGGCGACGACCTAATACTACAGAATCTTCTCTACGCATGGTTTTTAGCACTTGGCGGATCTTCGTACGTGCTTTTGATGTCACTACGTAGTTCAGCCATGCTGCATTTGGACGAGCACCTGGAGCACTGATGATTTCAACCGTTTGACCATTTTTAAGTGGTTTACTTAGTGGGTAAGGTTGACGGTTAACACGTGAACCAACACAACTGTTACCAACATCAGAGTGAACGGCGTAAGCAAAATCTACAGCCGTTGCGCCAACAGGCAGTTCAAAAATACGGCCTTTTGGAGTGAAAACGTAAATTTCGTTCGGGAAGAGATCCGATTTTACGTTTTCAATAAATTCAAATGAGCTACCTGCACTTTGTTGAAGTTCAAGTAAGCTTTGCATCCAGCGTTGTGCTCGGATTTGAGCCGTCGTGCTAGAGTTATCGCCTTCTTTGTACGACCAATGTGCAGCAACACCTTTGTTCGCCATTTGCTCCATATCTTCAGTACGAATTTGTACTTCAACAGGAACACCGTGAGGGCCAACCATAGAGGTATGAAGCGATTGGTAGCCATTGGCTTTTGGTACAGCAATATAGTCTTTAATACGACCCGGACGAGGTTTGTAAATGCTGTGAACTTGGCCTAATGCTCGATAACAAGTATCGACATTATCGGTAATTACTCGGAACGCATAGATATCCATAATGGTATGGAAACGCTGTTCTTTATTTTTCATTTTATTGTAAATAGCGAACAGGTTTTTCTCTCTACCAATCACTCGACCTGTGATGCCAGCTTCAGCAATACGGCCTTCAATTTCTGAGTGAATTTTTTGGATCATCTCTTTACGGTTACCACGAGCTGACTTCACCACTTCTTTTAATACGCGATAGCGATTAGGGTAAAGGGCTTCAAAACCTAACTCTTCAAGTTCAGTTTTAATATTGTGGATACCAAGGCGATGCGCCAAAGGAGAGAAGATTTCTAAAGTTTCACGAGCAATGCGGCGACGTTTATCAGGGCGTAAAGCACCCAACGTGCGCATGTTATGAGTTCGGTCAGCAAGTTTGATCAATATAACGCGGAT
Source organism: Aliivibrio fischeri (assembly GCA_038993745.2). Taxonomy (NCBI): domain Bacteria; kingdom Pseudomonadati; phylum Pseudomonadota; class Gammaproteobacteria; order Vibrionales; family Vibrionaceae; genus Aliivibrio; species Aliivibrio fischeri. The sequence goes on from CP160629.1 coordinate 122,960, forward strand.
GTCTTGCACCATCGCCATGACCATTTTTCGGAAGTTTTCAGCCTGTGCTTCTTTTTTATCGCGGAACTTAAGTTTGTCCAGCTTAGAAACACCATCCACTAATTCGGCAACCGTATCACCAAACTGCTCTGCGAGCTCTTCTTTGCTAACTTCTGTGTCTTCAATAACATCATGAAGCAGCGCAGCCATCAGCGTTTTGTGGTCGAGCTTCATTTCTGCAAGGATTCGAGCCACAGCTACTGGGTGGATGATATAAGGTTCGCCACTTGAGCGAGTTTGCCCTTCATGGGCTTCTTTTGCTACCAGATAAGATCGACGAAGAGCCTCAATGTGAGGCTCTGGCAGGTAATCTTTGGCAACATCTTTCAGGCTATCGAATAAATCCAAATTTCGCCCCGTCAGGTTTGCTGTTTTACAATCTACAAGAGATTATAAAGATTAACGATTGTGTGTGATTGAGCTTACTGCTGCTAATTCAGCTGCGTCTTGCTCTTGTTGCTCTTGGCGCTCACGAGCATCTAGTAATTCTTTAGTGATCAGGCCTTCTTCAATTTCACGAAGAGCGATAACAGTTGTTTTATCGTTCTCTTCAGGCACTAGCGCATCTTTACCACCAGTTTGCATTTGACGTGCGCGACGAGAAGAAATAAGTACTAGATCGAAACGGTTGCCGATTTTCTCAACTGCGTCTTGAACGGTTACACGTGCCATGAGGACTCCAATTTATTAACAAAAATAGTTATATGATGAGAAAGTATACAAGTAACCCGTATAAGTTTCTAGCTAGGGTTACAAGATACTCGTAGAAATATGAAGAAATTAGTCCGCTAATAGCGCTTCTAACATGCCTTTATATTTCGTTGTTTGTTTGTCTTGTTTTAAGCGTTCTGCACGGATAATTGAACGGAAGTCCATTTGTGCAGTATCAAAATCGTCATTAATGATCACATAATCGTATTCATCGTAATGTGAAATTTCAGATTTTGCTTCGCTCATGCGCTTAGCAATAACAGCATCGCTGTCTTGGCCACGTGCATTTAGGCGTCGTTCTAGTTCTCCATTTGATGGAGGTAGAATGAATACGCTTTTTGCTAAAGGCATTTGTTCACGGATTTGACGAGCACCTTGCCAATCAATATCTAAGAACACATCAATACCTTTATCAAGGGTCTCTTCGATCCATACTCGAGATGTTCCGTAGTAGTTACCGAACACTTCGGCATATTCTAAGAATTCACCTTTTTGAATCAGTTCTTCAAAATGCTCTTTCTGAATAAAGTGATAATGAACACCATCAGTTTCTCCTGGGCGCATACCACGAGTAGTATGAGACACAGAGACTTTCATAGCATAAGTTGGGTTGCTTTCTAACAGTGCCGAGATCAAACTCGACTTACCAGCACCACTTGGGGCTGACACAATATAAAGTGTACCTTTGCTCATGATAGATTCTCTTGGGAGTTATGGCATTTCTCTTAATATACCATTTTTTTAGATATTGAGAGGAAATGCGAAGCATAGAAAATTGGGTGGCGAAGAATAGCACAATCAAGAATCAATTTGAATGAAAGAAATACGCTAATTCAAATAATAATTTTGTGTTAAATCGAGTTGGCACTATCATTAAGGCTTAATTAATCCTCAACCTTAATAATAGTGGATATTTTAGTTATGCCTTCTCATCTGCCGAAATCATTTAGTAAACCGTTTTTAAAAGTCTTTCATATTTTAGAAGCCATATTATTGGTTGCTATCACGCTAGCTACCTTATTTGCGATGGTGAACGAATTCATTCATGTTTTTGTCGAACAGCAAATTCAATTAACAGACATCCTTTTAATGTTTATCTACCTTGAAGTGTTAGCCATGGTGCAGCAGTTCGTGATGAACGGTAAAATCCCGGTTCGTTATCCTATCTACATCGCTATGATGGCCATTGCTCGTTACATTACATTAGGAATGAAAGAGATTGATGCAACCTTGGTGGTTTGGTTAGCGTTAGCCGCATTCATTCTTGCCGCTGCGACGTTATTGATCCGTGTTGGGCACCATTACTGGCCATATGAAATAAACGAAAACAAACATTATGATGAGTAGCCTTAACGCTATTTTTTATTGGTAATAATAAAGCGCCCCTGTAGTGATTAACTACAGGGGCGTTTTAATAACGCATTGATGAAAATAACCGTGCTTTTTTGCTGTAAGGATTGTGTAAAAAAACGTAATGCTTATTGTGAAGTGAGTCGTATGCCGTTATCTTCATTCTTGTATTTATGTCTAACGAGATATTGTGATGCTAATTAGAAAGATAGCCACAATTTGTATTTTAATGGCGACACTATTAGTTTTAACGCTATATAGTGCGACATCTCGTGTAGAAAATTTACCAACTCAGTTCTCTGATAATCACGCTGTGGTTGAAATTAGTCATGTTGATTTTTGTAATCTAGATCTTGGTGATATTCAATCATCAGCAGAGTCGGGGTGTTGTGATCCCGGAGGCTCTTGTTTTGAAAAGCAATGTTGTTCTCATGGGCATGCATCAAGCAGCAGTCTGGTGAGTAATTCACTGTTTGTTAATATAACGCCTTATCATTTTGTATCAGCTCCTATGGTATCTACTACCTACTTAAGTGCTGATCTCGGTTATCTTTACCGACCTCCAATCAGTTAATTCCTATCTCGTGACGATTTTGTCACACCACAATTATATCTATGCGTGAATACACGCGTGCTTTTTTGTCATGCAGGTACATCAATTCGTTGATGGATTTACCTCGCTTTTTGATAGGGATCTGAAAATGTCTTTTAGATTTATTAATTACGTATTTTTCTATTTAACTCAATACGTTTGCTTCTCATGTAATCATTCTATTCGCTCTGTATGTAAAGAAGGAGCGCATTATGAATAAGAAATATTTACCCGCATTATTGTTTGTTTCAGTGTGTTTAATTTGGGGAACAACTTGGCTTGCAATGGAGTTTGCCGTTCAGACGATTCCTCCAATCTTTGCGACTGGTTTGCGTTTTTTAATCGCTTCACCACTACTAATCATGTTGGCTAAGTTGTTTAAGCAATCTCTTTTTTTTCCGAAAGGAAAGAGACTTTGGATGCTGATAGTAGCAATGTTTTATTTCGCTATTCCGTTTACCTTGATGATTTTTGGAGAGCAGTATATTTCATCTGGATTAGCTTCGATTATCTTTGCAAACATGCCAATCGCTGTGATGTTTACATCCAGTCTATTCTTAGGTTTAAAGCTGAGAAAGATTCAAATCGGTGGTTTATTTGTTGCAGTCTTAAGTTTAATTTTAATCTTAACAAAGGAGATGAGTTTAGGCGGAGAGGATTATCTGCTTGGATTTTTGGCTCTAGGAGGTGCTGTTCTTATGCATGCCATCATGTATGTGTTGGTTGAGAAGTTCTGTGAGCGAGTTCCTGTACTTACGTATAATGCGCTTCCTAGTTTGATCGCTTCTTTATGTTTACTTGTTACGTCTATGTTTATCGAGCAACCAGATGTGAGTACATTTTCTGTAGATTCGATAATGGCTGTTGTTTATTTGGGTATATTTGCGAGTGTTGGTGGCATTGTGGCTTACTTTAAACTTGGTCAAGTATCTTCACCATTTACAGCATCTATTTGCTTCTTATTTTTCCCTCTTATCGCTTTAAGCCTTTCTGTTTGGTTTGCGGGAAATAGCATATCTACTACCTCTGTTTTATTGTTGTTGCCTCTACTTTGTGGAATTTTAGTCACTAAGCTTGATGCTTCTTTTTGGACTAAGCTTTTTTCACTAGGTATGGGAGAGAGAAGAAAACAAAAGGTAAGTTAAAGAGCGTATCGTTATTGATAGCCATAAAAAAGCCCTGATAAGTTCAGGGCTTTTTATTAATCTATATTTAGTAGAATCGAATTATTCAATATTCTGAATTTGCTCACGCATTTGTTCGATAAGTACTTTCAGCTCAACACCAGATGCAGTGATATCTGTGCTGATTGATTTAGATGCTAGCGTGTTGGCTTCACGGTTAAACTCTTGCATCATGAAATCCAGTTTACGACCACATGCGCCGCCTTTTTTCATAATACTGTTTGCTTCTTTAACGTGAGAATCTAAACGATCGATCTCTTCAGCTACATCCGATTTTTGAGCTAAAAGGATCAACTCTTGTTCAACACGAGAAGAATCCAGTTCAATTTTCGCATCTTCAAATTTAGTCAGAAGACGGTTACGTTGCCATTCTAGGATCTCTGGCATGCGAGCACGAACTTTTGCTGCTTCTTCAGTAATAGCATCTAAGCGTTGTACGATAAGTGCTTGCATGTTTGCACCTTCACTTGCACGAGCTTCAATGAAGTCATTTACTGCTAGTTCAAAGTGCTCAAGAAGCTCTTTATTAATCGCATCGAAATCCTGCTCAGGAGCTTCCATTACGCCTTGCCATTGCAGAATTTGGAAAGGGTTAATGCTGCCTTCGCCTGATTCAGTTTTTACCCATTGTGCTGCTTTAATCACTTGGCGAGCTAAATCTTCATTAATTTTTAATTCGCTGTTTGATGCATTGTTTGCTTCAAAGCGTAGGTGACATTCTACTTTACCGCGAGCAAGACGCTTACGGAAACGCTCACGAAGAACAGGTTCTAAGCCACGGAACTGTTCTGGCATACGGAAATAAGTTTCTAAATAACGTTGGTTTACTGAGCGGATTTCCCACACAGCGTTACCCCAATCTGCTTTTACTTCGCGGCGTGCATAAGCCGTCATACTGTAGATCATGTAAGCGTCCTCAAATCATCAATAGGAAGGATGATGAATAAAATATCGCGATACTATAACAGATAAGCGCAATAGTGAGTAACTAGAGAAACAGGAGCTATGCTTTATTCTTGGACTTGGGTATAATCGGCGACAATTTGTCATAATCAAGGTATCTGCCATGCGTCCTAGCGGAAGAACAGCTCAGCAAGTCCGTCCAATTACACTTACTCGTAACTTCACTGCACACGCAGAGGGTTCAGTATTAGTTGAATTTGGTAATACAAAAGTAATTTGTACTGCAAGTGTTGAAGAAAACGTTCCTCGCTGGTTAAAAGGCAAAGGGAAAGGTTGGGTAACCGCTGAGTACGGTATGTTACCTCGCGCAACACACACTCGTAATCGCCGTGAAGCAGCAAGCGGTAAACAAGGTGGTCGTACGATGGAAATCCAACGTTTGATCGCTCGTAGTTTACGTGCAGCCGTTGACCTAGAAGCACTAGGTGAACAAATGATCACAGTTGACTGTGACGTTATTCAAGCTGACGGTGGTACTCGTACAGCATCTATTACTGGTGCAAGTGTGGCGTTAGCTGACGCAATTAATCACATGATTGCTACGGGTAAACTAAAATCGAACCCAATGAAAGGTCATGTAGCGGCGGTTTCTGTTGGTATCTACAACGGTGAAGCAATTTGCGACCTTGAGTATCTAGAAGACTCAGCAGCAGATACAGACATGAACGTTGTCATGATGGAAGATGGCAAAATGATTGAAGTGCAGGGCACGGCAGAAGAAGCACCGTTCTCTCACCAAGAATTGTTAGACATGCTGGCTCTTGCGCAACAGGGCATCAATGACATTATTGAGAAGCAGAAAGCGGCGTTGGCCGAATAATTGATTTTAATAGCTCCTAATTTAGGGGCTATTTTTTTATGTGTTTTTAAGAGCAGGGACGAGAACGCTGTGCTCCGAGAGTTGAGGACGGACTTCGTCCTAAAGCAAGAGTAGGATTCAGGACGCTACGCTTGCAGGTTTCAGGTGTATTCGTTTTTGATCTTCCTGAAACCTGTTCTTACCAATTTGAAAGTTATAAATTATTAACCAAAAAGAGAGAATGAAAATGAAAGCATACCAGCGTGAGTTTATTGAATTTGCCCTTGAGAAAGAAGTACTAAAGTTTGGTGAGTTTACTTTAAAGTCTGGTCGTAAAAGCCCATATTTCTTTAACGCTGGCTTATTTAATACCGGTCGTGATTTAGCACGTTTAGGTCGTTTTTATGCAGCTGCATTGGCGGATTCTGGTATTGAATATGATGTATTATTTGGCCCTGCGTACAAAGGGATTCCAATCGCAACAACGACAGCAGTAGCATTAGCTGATCACCATGATACAGATAAGCCATACTGTTTTAACCGTAAAGAAGCAAAAGATCACGGTGAAGGCGGCAACCTAGTTGGTAGCGCACTTGAAGGTCGCATTATGCTAGTTGATGACGTGATCACAGCTGGTACAGCGATTCGTGAATCAATGGAAATCATTCAAGCAAATGGCGCTGATTTAGCGGGTGTTCTTGTGGCTATTGACCGTCAAGAAAAAGGCAAAGGTGAGTTATCGGCGATTCAAGAAGTTGAACGTGACTTCAATTGCTCAATCATTTCGATTGTAAGTCTGACAGACTTAATCTCTTTCTTAGAAGAGAAAGGCGATAATGCTGAGCAACTAGAAGCCGTAAAAGCGTACCGTGCTGAGTTTGGTATCTAATTGATGCTAAAACCCTTTAAGTAGGGTTAATAATGCTTTTTCAAAATAGAAGAGTAAGTGGTTGATGTCGTATCAGCCACTTTTTTTTGCGCTTCATCTTCAACATTTGTTGTCTGTGTCATATCGACATTTAACCACTCTTTCATGTTCTTCCAGAGCGGTTTATCAAGCTCAGGGTAGCGAGCTAAGAAACAGTTCTTTTCTGAAAACATCTCTTGATATGCTTGATGCTCAGACATGGTACCTAAAAGCGGGTACTTCATATGCTGCAGCACTTTATGAACAAACTCAGTACCTTGGTTGTTTTCTTTGCAGCGAGTAATAACAAAGGCTAACTCAACATTATTATGCTTAAACGCAGGGGAATTAATTAAGTCTTTAATGAAGCCAAGCATTGAGTGCACATCAATTGGTGATGGTTGGACAGGGAAGATGATCTTATCAACCATAGAAATATACTTCTCCATCTCAAAACGACTAAAGTTAGAGGGAGAATCAATCACTGTGATTTTAGTGTCCGCTTCCAAACGTAAAGCGAGAGAAAAGGCACATTTGATGATGGTAAAAAACGAGTCGTTCTCACCCCTTCGGTTTTACTGCCCCAAAAGTGGCTTGTACCTTGAGGGTCAAGATCAATGATTTCCGTTTTTACTTTTTGATGAGCGTAGAAAGACGCCATTGCTATTGCGAACGTGGATTTGCCTGCGCCACCTTTACGGTTGATGACAAGAACTTTTTTACATTGTGCTCGTTTATATCCAACTAACATGATGAACTCATCTATAATCATTGACAATATTATAACTAAGCAATCAATATGCCATGTAATTCAAGTTTGGTACGGTAATCAGTCTTAAAGTTTGAACTCGTTACATAAAAAGTAACAATTTCATCTCTCATTTTTTATGAAATACCACTTCAATTGCTTCAAGTTACGAGTAAACTGAAACAAGACATATATTGAGGTTAAGCCCATGCAAGAAAACCATAAGATTTTAGTAGTTGATGATGATGCTCGTCTTCGTTCTTTATTAGAGCGTTACTTGTCAGAACAAGGCTTTCAAGTGCGTAGCGTAGCTAACAGTGAACAAATGGACCGTTTATTGGCTCGTGAAACTTTCCACCTAATGGTATTGGACTTAATGTTGCCGGGTGAAGATGGCCTATCTATTTGCCGCCGCTTACGCAGTGCAAATAATATGTTGCCGATCCTAATGCTAACGGCAAAAGGCGATGAAATTGATCGCATCGTTGGTTTAGAAGTTGGTGCTGATGATTATTTACCAAAGCCATTTAATCCACGTGAATTACTAGCACGTATTCGTGCGGTATTACGTCGCCAAGTTATTGAAGCGCCAGGAGCTCCAAGCGCAGAAGATAAAATGATTGAGTTTGGTGAATTCCGCTTAAATCTAGGTACACGTGAAATGTTCCGTAATGAAGAACCAATGCCACTGACATCAGGGGAATTTGCCGTTCTAAAATCATTAGTGACGAACATGCGTGAACCAATGTCGCGTGATAAATTAATGAATATGGCTCGTGGCCGTGAATATTCAGCAATGGAACGTTCAATTGACGTTCAAATTTCTCGTCTTCGTCGTATGATTGAAGAAGACCCAAGTCGTCCACGCTATATTCAAACGGTGTGGGGATTAGGTTATGTATTTGTTCCTGATGGGGCAGAAGCGTAAGAGTAGGGACGAGAATTGAGTACGTTTCGCTTAAGGGGTGAGGAAGAGCATTAAAAGCAGGTTTCAGGTCTCAGGAAGAACAAAAGTGAGTACACCTGAAACCTGCAAGCGAAGCGTCCTGAAACCTAGGTTATTTCAACACCAACCATATTCGCTGTTGTCGTTTCTAGTTAGCGCAGCGTATAGTCTCTAACTCTCTTCAAATTCATCACCAAACAGAGAACTCCCATGAAAAGTACCTTCGCCAGAACCCTTTTACTCCTTGCATCCCTTCTTATCGCCAGTCAGGTATTCTCTTATCTCGCGGTTTTTAATTACGCCTTATTACCTAGCTTGCAGCAATTTAATCGCATTTTGGCTTATGAAGTACGCTTAATGTTAGCGGAAGATGTCACGCTAGAGAGTGGTAAAAATGTTCATTTAGGGCAGCCTCTACGACGTCAATTATTAGAGCAGCTTGGTGTGAGTCTTCATGATGAAAACGATCCTGATATGAAAGAGTATTATCAGGCCAGTCCGGTTGAATTTTTAAGTGAAGAGATGACTCAGGAGTTAGGAGCACCAACAGAAGTTCGTTTGATTCTGGGGACCGACAGTTATGTATTGTGGATGAAGAGTGAAGCAATGCCTAAATTTTATATGCGAATACCATTATCAGCATTGCAAGAAGATGATTTCGCACCGCTCTTTAGAAACAGTTTATTTATCGCTCTACTCGTCATTCTTGGTGGTTGGACGTTTATTAAAATTCAGAATCGACCATTAATGGCACTGCAAACTGCCGCTCGTAAAGTAGGTAAAGGTGAAATACCCGATCCGTTACCTGAAAAAGGAGCATCAGAGATTCAAGCGGTGACTCGTGCGTTTAACCAAATGTCGAAGGGCATTCAGAAATTAGAGCAAGACCGAGCTTTATTAATGGCCGGGGTTAGTCATGATATCCGAACACCATTAACTCGTATTCGTTTAGCCACAGAAATGATGTCTCCAGAAGATAGCTACCTTGCTGAAAGTATGATTAAAGACACGGAAGAGTGTAATGAGATCATCGGTCAATTCATGGACTATTTAAAGCCTGTCGCAAAGCAAGATTTTACTCAGGTGGATGTGAATATCATAGTTAATGAAGTGATATTAGCTGAGGGGGGTATGAGCGTGAAATTCAAACCAAACTCGCCATGATCCCAAAAGCGATTAATGGTAATGCGGTAGCAATTAAGCGAGTGATCACCAATTTGGTCGTTAATGCGATTCGATACGGTGGTGATTGGATTCAAGTATCAACCAGTGTTTCTGCCGACCATAAGACCGTATGGATTATTATTGAAGATAATGGCCCTGGAGTTGATAACGCACAGTTAGAAACGGTGTTCGAACCTTTTACTCGAGGTGATACGGCTCGTGGTAGTGAAGGTACAGGGCTAGGATTAGCCATTGTTAAGCGTATTGTTACTCAGCATCAAGGTGAAGTGAGTTTATCAAACCGAAGTGAAGGTGGTTTGAAGGTTCAAGTTGAGTTTCCGTTGGGATAAGAGCAGGGACGAGAATCGAGGACGCTTCGCTCGAGGGGCGAGGAAGAGCGTAAGAGCAAAAAGCGAAGGGTTCAGGTCTCAGGTTTCAGGAAGAGCAAAAGCAGAGTTCAGAGGTGATTGTTGTGATAACAGTATCAAATATACAGTTCCCTCCCCTTAGTAAGGGGGGGAGGAGATAAAATCAAAAGCGAGTACACCTGAAACCTGCAAGCGTAGCGCCCTGAAACCTAAAAACTCACCACATCAACTATGCTTGCTCTTATAGTCTCTAGTCAGCGCAGCGTATCGTTCCTAGTAAAAAATAAAAAAGACCGCAGATAATAATCACTTGCGGTCTTTTTCGTTTTTACTCGTCCTTAGAGCGAAGCGAACTTGCCCCTAGTCCCTTTAAGCAATCACATCTTGTTTTGCTTCTTCTTTCACTTCTGCATACGGCAATACGATATTTAAGATAATCGCAGTTACACCACCTGCAGTTACACCTGATGAGAAAATATTTTTAATCATCTCTGGCATGAACTGAAGAATTTCAGGTTTTTGAGCTAAGCCAAGACCCATAGAGAAAGACATTGCCATGATTAGGATGGCGCGACGGTCTAGTTCAACACGTGAGATAATACGCACCCCAGCAGCCGCAATCGTACCGAACATCACAATAGTCGCACCACCAAGTACAGGCTCAGGAATGATCTGCACCATGCTTGCCACACCAGGGAATAAGCCAAGAAGAACTAACATTCCTGCAATGAAATACCCCACATAACGACTTGCTACACCCGTTAATAGGATTACGCCATTGTTTTGGCTGAACGTTGAGTTAGGGAAGCTGTTAAATGCTGCTGCGATTGCTGAGTTAATACCATCAGCCAATACACCGCCTTTAATACGCTTCATATAAACAGGCCCTTTCACTGGCTGGCCTGATACTTCTGATGTTGCTGTAATATCACCAATGGCTTCTAATGCCGTGATTAAGAAGATAAGTACCAAAGGAATAAACAGAGACCAGTCAAAACCTAAGCCATATTGCATAGGAATTGGTAGGGCAATTAGAGCTGCATCATGAGACATTTCTGTATTAAGCATTCCATAGCCCACGCAGCTACCGTACCTACTGTCATTGCGATAACGATAGAAGCCATACGTAGGTAAGGGTTAGTTGCACGGTTTAGTACCACAATAATTAATAATACCGTGCCAGCAAGAGCGAGCTTATCAAGACTACCAAATGTGCCTTCGCCCATAGCAGAATATCCGCCACCCATAGACACTAAACCGACTTGAATAAGAGTAAGGCCAATTAGGGTAACAACAATGCCAGAGACTAATGGAGTAATGATCTTTTGAGCGTATTCGAGAACACGAGATAGGAAAATTTCAGCGGTTGAAGCAACAAGAATGGTACCAAAAATTGCCGCCATCATTGTAGGAACATCAGCACCACCAGCTTTTAGTGCAAGGCCAGCACCAATGATTGGGCCTAAGAAATTAAAACTGGTGCCTTGAACTGAAAGTAAGCCAGAACCGATAGGGCCAAAAGTTTTGATTTGAATAAAAGAAGAAATGCCCGAAGCAAATAAAGACATGCTGATGATGGTATTGGTTTCAGCCGCTGGAACACCAAGAGTCTGACAGATGATCAGAGACGGCGTAATAATCGCAACAAACATCGCCAATAAGTGCTGAAAAGCAGCAAATAAAGTGTGCGGTAGCGGTGGACGATCATCCAATTGATAGATCAATTCAGATGGTTTTGTGGTGCTGTTTTTAACGGTCATGGCCGATATTCCTAGTAGTGTAACGTTGTCTTCAAATCTCGCTGAATGGGAGTTTGAAGTGAGAAGGCGTCAATCTGTGATTGCTGTTAATCAGAACCTTTCTCGATAGGGTTGCATTGTTAAGTTCAAGACTTAATCAATTGGAGCGGTATTTTATAGATAATTTAATGAAAAGCAATCGTTTGCTATTATTTTTTAGAGAGGTAGAACTAGGGTAAATGGAGGAAGTATTCTAGATACTATACGCTGTGCTAACTAGAGCGCTTCGCTTCTATAAGAGCAAAAAGCGAAGCGTCTTGAAACCTCGCCTTTGCTCTTATAGTTTCTAACTCCGCCCCGTCCTACAAACCGTATAAACATCAATACGCTCAACTCCCGCTTTCCTTAATTCCAAACACAACAGATTAATCGTTGCACCTGTTGTCACCACATCATCAACAAGAGCAACGTGTTTTTCTTTGATTGGTTGAGTGATTTTAAATGCGCCGAGTAAATTGGTTTGTCTAAACGAACGAGATAAACCTTGTTGAGGCCTTGTCGCTTTAACGCGTTTCAATATCTTGTTATTACAATGAGTGGTGGGCCACTTAAGATTGAACTCCCTTTCTAATGTCCAACCTAAATGATCACTTTGATTGTAAGAACGCCACCAAAATCGTTTCCAATGAAGAGGAACAGGAAGAATTAGAGGGGCAGGTTCTGGGATGTGCTTACTGAGTAATACGCCTAAATCTTGGGCGAGCCAGAACTGTTGAGCGTATTTAAGTTTATTAATGTATTCGCGTAATGGTTCAGAATAATCACTTACACAATATAAGCGGTCCCATTGTGGTGGGTGCAAAAGACACTCTCCGCAGACATCGGTCTCATGCTCGGTTTGCAAACCACATCGCTGACAGCGAGGCACTGTTTTGATTAAATCTAAGCAAGCTTGGCACCAAATTGTTTCAGATGGTGGCATTGCTTGTGAGCAAAAGTCACAATGACTTACACCTAATTTTTGTATTGATCTTCTAATCCACCTGATGAACACTAAACCACCCATACTAATTAATCATTAACAGGCAGTGTAGATGACAACACCTCTTTATTGGCAAACGGAAGGCGAAGGTTCCGATCTGGTTCTCATTCATGGATGGGGAATGAATGGAGCGGTGTGGCAGACCACATCTGAAAAGCTTAGCCAGCATTATCGTGTGCATACTGTCGATTTATCTGGTTATGGTCACAGTGCAGAGTTAGGCAGTGCTGATTTTGATGAAATGGTAAAACAAGTTCTTGCTCAAGCACCTAAAAAGGCTGCATGGTTAGGTTGGTCATTAGGGGGATTGATTGCGACAAAAGCTGCGTTAACTTCTCCCGAGCGAGTATCACAACTCATTACCATTGCGAGTTCACCACGGTTTTCAGCAGAGAAAGGCTGGCGAGGCATAAAACCTCTCGTATTATCACAATTTACTGAGCAGCTAAAAACCGATTTCACATTAACCGTTGAGCGCTTTATGGCACTACAAGCTATGGGTAGTCCTAATGCTAAGCAAGACATTAAGTTAGTAAAAAAGGCTGTATTTTCAAGGCCTATGCCTGATCAGCAAGCATTAGCTACAGGTTTAATGATTCTGGCCGATATAGATCTACGAGAAGCTGTATCTCAATTGTCGATGCCGGTATGTCGTATGTATGGACGACTGGATGGATTGGTGCCAATTAAAGTCGCTCATGATATGGATGAACTTATGCCGAATTCGGCTAAAATCGTTTTTGAGCAAGCATCACACGCACCTTTTATTTCGCATAATGACGAATTTATTTCTGAGCTACGCACTTTTTTAAATCAACACGCTTAGTTTTTATTTAGTTAAGGAAACGCTTTATGATCTTTTCACCTAACAGTGTCAGTGTGCCGCTTATCGCACCTTCTGTTAATCTGCCAACAGAACAAGTAGCACGTGAAAACCGTGTTAAAAAGCCTGTTGCGCCGACGACAAAGATGAGCGAAACCACATCTGAAAAAGCAATCAAAGGTGATGATAAGCAACATAAGCGGGATGCTTGGGAGCCATCAGATCACCCTGGTTATGATGTGATGGAAGAGAAAGAGGAGCCTAAACCTCATTTCGCCACTCTGTATGATATCGATGATGATTTAGCTAAATTAGCTCGATTGTTGTCGTTGGATACTTACGCTCAAGGTGAAGGAACGGGTTATACCATCCGTTTTAATTTGCCAAAGAATTTATTAGATAAACTTGAAGAGATGGGACGAATGGTTCGCCGCCGTAGTGTGATAAGTTTTCACTATGATAAGGCTGTGGTTCCGAATAATCCGTCGGATATATTGGCGGTGCTTTAAGGGGTTAAGAGCAGGGACGAGAGGTGAGTACGCTTCGCTCGAGGAGCGAGGGAGAGCGTAGGATTCAGGTCTCAGGTTTCAGGAAGATCAAAAGCGAGCACACCTGAAACCTGCAAGCATAGCGCCCTGAACCCTAAAACCTTTTTCTCTGCTCTTACTCGCCCCTAGAAGCGCAGCGCTCTCGTCCCTCGAAACTTACTTCTTCGCCTTCGCAAAAGCAGCTGCAAACGCACCACCCATTGCACCGCCGCCAACATCGTTATTACGTTGCTGTCTTGGCGCTTGAGAACGCTCATTGCGCTGTTGTGGTTTATTTGATTGGCGTTGAGGACGATTGTCTTCTCCTGGCTTATCGTTTAAACGCATAGAAAGAGCGATACGCTTACGTTGCACATCCACTTCCATAACCTTCACTTTTACAATATCACCGGCTTTAACGACTTCTCTAGGGTCAGAAACAAACGTATCACTTAATGCAGAAATATGAACTAAGCCATCTTGGTGAACACCGATATCAACGAATGCACCGAAGTTGGCTACGTTTGATACAACACCTTCTAATACCATGCCTAATTCAAGGTCAGATACCGTATTTACGCCATCAGCAAAGGTGGCTGTTTTAAACTCAGGACGAGGGTCTCGACCCGGCTTATCTAGCTCTTTAATGATGTCAGTGACTGTTGGCAAACCAAAATCTGCACTGATGTAATCGTTAGCCGCAACCGAGCGTAAAAACTCAGTATTACCAATAATCGCATCAATAGCTTTGCCATTTTTCTCAGCAATGGTTTTTACTACTGGGTAAGCTTCAGGGTGAACCGCAGAAGCATCCAATGGGTTTTTACCGTTCATTACACGTAAGAAACCAGCACATTGTTCAAAGGCTTTAGGCCCTAAACGAGCGACTTTTTTCAGTGTCGTACGGTTTTCAAAGCGACCGTTTTCATCACGGTAATCCACAATGTTTTGTGCAATCGTTGCTGATAAACCTGCAACACGAGTTAATAGAGCAGGAGAGGCTGTATTTACGTCAACACCAACGGCGTTTACACAGTCCTCGATGACGGCATCTAATTTTTTCGCTAGTTGGCTTTGGCTTACATCGTGTTGATACTGACCAACACCAATGGCTTTAGGGTCGATTTTTACTAGCTCTGCCAGAGGATCTTGCAGACGACGAGCGATAGATACCGCACCACGGATGGATACATCTAAATCAGGGAACTCTTTCGCTGCTAATTCAGAAGCAGAATATACCGATGCACCCGCTTCACTTACGATGATTTTCGCCGTTGATAGACCAGCATCTTTTAGTAGATTACCCACAAAAGCATCGGTCTCACGTGAAGCTGTACCGTTACCAATTGCGATTAAATCCACATTGTGTTGTTTGATTAATGCTTCGATAATCTGTGCTGATTTTGCAATTTGATTATGGGGTTGGTTAGGGTAAATCGTATCTGTTGCTAGTACTTTACCTGTAGCATCAACCACGGCGACTTTCGTACCTGTACGTAGGCCTGGATCAAGTCCAAGTGTCGTTTTAAGACCTGCTGGAGCTGCCATTAATAGGTCTTTAAGGTTAGTAGCAAATACATCAATCGCTTCGTTTTCTGAGCGTTCTTTTAGACCACCCATTAATTCCGTTTCCATGTGCATTAAAATCTTAATGCGCCATGTCCAGCTGATCACTTGTTTACGCCATAAATCAGCAGGTTGAGAACCTAGCGTAATACCATAATGATTTGCGATGATGATTTCACAGTACGAGCCACGAGCACCTTCTTCCTGAGTTGGGTCAGCGTTAATAGAAAGCTGTAAGAAGCCTTCATTGCGACCACGTAGCATAGCAAGAGCACGGTGAGAAGGGACTTTCGTTAATGCTTCATGGTGATCAAAGTAATCTTTGAATTTTTCACCCGCTTGCTCTTGGCCATCCACCATCTTAGATACAAGCTCAGCATTAGCAGTTAGATAAGTACGTACTTTTTCAAGTAAGTTTGCGTCTTCTGCCATGCGTTCCATAAGAATGGCACGAGCACCGTCTAATACTGCCTTAGTATCTGCAAAGCCTTTTTCTTCATCAATGTAAGATTGAGCGGCATCTTCAGGTGTATTCTCTGGCTGTGTCCACAGTAAATCAGCCAGTGGTTCAATACCCGCTTCAATGGCGATTTGGCCTTTAGTACGACGCTTACGTTTAAATGGTAAATACAGATCTTCAAGACGCGTTTTGCTGTCCGCATCTAAAATCTCACGTTCTAATTCAGGCGTCAGTTTGTCTTGTTCTTTAATCGATTTTAAGATCGACTGACGGCGGTCATCCAACTCACGTAAGTAAGTTAAACGAGTATCAAGCGTACGAAGTTGCGTATCATCTAGGCCATCTGTTACTTCTTTACGGTAACGAGCAATAAATGGGATGGTGCTACCTTCGTCAATCAGTTGAACGGCAGCAGAAACTTGTTGAGGGCGAACGTTAAGTTCTTTAGCAATTATGTTTATTATCATTTTGATTCTTTTTATTTAATTTATTTAAAGCGTGTGATTGGGCTGTTTTAATTAGGTTTCAGGTTTCAGGTTTCAGGTTTCAGGTCGCTCACTGTAATTTCAACGATCACCATTTCGCTCTTCCTGAAACCTCATCTTCCTCGTCCCTCGAGCGAAGCGTCCTCGAATCTTGTCCCTACACCTAGTACCTAATCGAATTCACAAACCACTCTTTATCCCCATCAGGCGTTTTTACAATCACATCTTCATCCACTTCTTTTTTGATCAGTGCGCGAGCCATTGGGGAATCGATAGAGATATAGTCGTTGCGGCCAAATATTTCATCAGGACCAACGATGCGAAAAGAGAGGATATCGCCTTGTTCGTTTTCGATTTCAACGAACGCACCGAAAAAGATTTTTCCGTCTTGCTGTGGGGAATAGTCGACCACTTTTACTTGGTCTAAACGTTTACGAAGATAGCGAACACGGCGGTCTATTTCACGAAGGCGTTTTTTGTTGTATTGATAATCAGCGTTTTCACTGCGATCACCAAGGCTAGCCGCCCAAGTCACTTTTTTTGTGACTTCTGGGCGTTCTTCTTTCCATAGAAACGTGAGTTCATCTTGTAGCTTATTAAAGCCTTCACGTGTGATTAAATTGGTTTTCATTATTTGTCCTGACACGCCCTAATCGTAGCGGATGCCTTTTTTAACGTTTGGGTCTTCCATTGTTTTAAAACGTTTATGTAGCCACATCCATTGAGGAATACAACGTAAAATGACACGTTCTACCGCTTTATTCATTACCGTAGCAACACCAACGGGATCTTTCTTCGGAAATTGGTCACTGATGTCATTATCAATTTGTAAGTGATAATTATTGTAAGTTCTAAAGCCCGATGCAGTAACAACGGCACATTTACTTGCACTGATTAAGATATCCGAACCTACGGTGGTACAAGCATCTGGAACCGCAAAGAAAGGAACAAAGACCGATTTATTGCGGTTGTAATCGTGGTCAGGCATATACCAAAGACGCTCGCCATTACGTAATACACGCAACATACCTTTGACGTCTTTTCTGTCGATCATCTGGTTGCCGTTATTGGTACGGCCCCAATATTGAATGAAATCGTAAGCTGGGTTGTTATGTGGGCGGTAAACACCATAACCGGGAGCAAAGAAAGTGAAAGCTCTTGCTGTTAGCTCTAAGTTAAGAGCGTGAAGGCAAACAACTAAAACACCGCGGCCTTCGGCTTCAAGGTCGAGAATATGTTGTCTATTTTCATAGCTAAAATGTTTTTCAACACGCCAATCAGGCCATACCCAAGCCATTGCGGTTTCAAAAATCGCAAGACCGGAGTTTTTGAAATTCTCAACGATAATGGCTTCACGCTCAGATGATTCCATTTCTGGAAAAGCGAGTTCTAAATTACGGCGAGCTACATGGGCTCTTGATTTTCCGAGTTTTAATCCAAGTAACCCAAGAGAGCGACCAAGTTTGTAAGTTACTTTATAAGGCAATAGGGTGACGATGGCAAAAAGGAATCCGAATCCAAACCATACCCCCCAATATTTCGGGTGTAGAAGAGCAATAGAGAATTTAGGTGCTGGATACTTTGACATCGTGAGCCTATTTTATCTAATTAATTATTGGATCTGAGCACTGAGTAATGCCCAATATTCGTTAAAGTTTTCAGTCGGCTGATATTTAAAATCAGAACGGACAAAACGACAGAAACTCCCCTCGACTTGACCTACAAGCTGAGCGGCTAAAATACTTTCATCAATTGGGAATGCTTTCCCTTCACGTAATTTACGTTCACGTAAGATTTGTTTGAATTGAAGTTCAATACGCTCAAATATTTGATTGATGCGGCTTCTTAAGCGTTCATTTTCAAACATCAGCGCATGACCTGTCATAATTCGAGTTAATCCAGGGTTACGTTCAGCAAAGGCGAGCAGAAGTTTTAATAATAACTCAATACGTTTTAAAGTATCTTTTTCATCTTCAAGAATGCGGTTAACACGCGAAAAAATAGATTCTTCAATAAACTCAATTAAGCCTTCAAACATTTTGGCTTTGCTTGGGAAATGGCGATATAACGCAGCTTCTGATACACCAACCTGTTTTGCTAATTTGGCTGTGGTAATGCGAGCTGCGCCTTCATTTGACTCTAGCATTTCAGCTAAAGCTTGTAGTATTTCATCGCGACGATTTGGTTTTCTTGGGGTCGCCATTACGGTTCCTTTGTCATTTTTTATTATTTTTTGTGGAGCTAGGTTGTTCGTTACTAGAGGCTATACGCTTCGCTAACTAGATCGCTTCGCTCCTATTGAAGAGCAGGTTTCAGGAAAAACGCATCGAGTTCAGTTCTAGCTTCTCCTAAAATCGAATGACTTACGATATCTGCCATTCACGCTTTTATAGTTTCTAGTTAGCGCAGCGTATAGTCTCTAGCTCTTCCTAAAGCCTCTGCGCGAAGCGTCCTGAATTCTGCTTCTACAGTTTCTCTACGATCTCAAGCATAATCGCTTTACCCAACTCCGACTTCGTCGTTAACGGTAGCGCTTTATCACCTTCTTTCCAATATAGGTGAAGCGCGTTGTTATCACTATTAAAGCCTTGTCCCTGAACTGATACATCGTTCGCACAGATCATATCTAAATTTTTGCGTTTTAATTTACCGCGAGCGTATTTTTCAACATCTTGAGTTTCAGCTGCAAAACCAACAGTAAATGGACGCTGACTCGTTAATGCTGCAACTGAAGCGACAATATCTGGATTCTTAACCATATGAAGAGTCATGCCATCTTCATCGTCGGTTTTCTTTAATTTTTGAGTTGCTACTTGGCTTAGTCTGAAATCAGCAACGGCAGCACATGCAATAAAGATAGAATGAGATTGTGCATTTTTCATTACCGCTTCATGCATTTGTTCTGCGCTTTCAATATCAATGCGTTTCACGTTTTCTGGTGTCGCAAGGTTAACAGGGCCACTGACTAAAGTGACCTTAGCTCCTAATTGAGCTGCGACTTCTGCAATAGAAAATCCCATTTTCCCTGAGCTATGATTAGAAATATAACGAACAGGATCAATCGCTTCACGAGTTGGACCAGCAGTAATTAGTAGAGATTGGCCTTTAAGTGGCTTTTCATCAACTTTTGCTTGTTCACAAGAATTAGCTTGGAAAAAATCTTCACATAAATGAACCAACTCCATTGGCTCAAGCATTCTTCCCATACCTACATCGCCACAAGCTTGTTGGCCCGCTGCTGGGCCCAAATGTGCATGCCACGACGAGCGAGTGTTGCTATATTTTCTTGGGTTGCAATGTTGCTATACATCTGTTGGTTCATCGCAGGAGAAACCGCGACAGGAGAATCCGTAGCAAGAACTAAAGTAGACAATAAATCGTTACCCATGCCAGCAGCCATTCGAGCGATTAGATCAGCTGTTGCAGGAGCAAGTAAAACAATGTCAGCCCACTTTGCTAACTCAATGTGCCCCATTGATGCTTCAGCAGCAGGATCAAGTAAACTATCAGCAACTGGGTGGCCAGAAACCGCCTGCATCGTTAATGGGGTAATGAACTCTTTTGCTGCTTTTGTCATTACTACACGAACTTCAGCGCCGCGTTCAATCAATCGACGAGTCAGTTCTGCACATTTATAAGCCGCAATGCCGCCGCTAATACCAAGAAGAATTCGTTTCCCTGCAAGAGATGCCATGACACTAATTACCCTGTTAAGTGGTTCACCATAAAGTAGCGCTAACCATATCATAATTTTTTTTCAGAGTGATGCACTTCCAATCTCTTCCATCAAGTAAATGACCAAAAACATAATTGCAATCAAGGTTTGAAGCTTGCCGAAGGCTAAGTAATCGAGAAAGCGCATAAGATTTAGACATCGTAGGCTGTGTAGATAGCAAGCTATTAATTGAGAAAACTATGTCATTAATGAACCTACCAGAAGAATCTCGACCAAGAGAGAAGTTACTCGCCCTTGGACCAAAGTCATTAACGGATGCTGAATTACTCGCGATCTTTTTAAGAACAGGGATCCAAGGAATGAATGCCATTGAACTGGCAGACAAACTATTAAAGGAGTTCGGCTCATTAAGGAAGTTACTCAGTTCTGATGAAAATGAATTCTGCAGTCATAAAGGGTTGGGAACCGCAAAGTTTGCACAGCTGCAAGCCGTTGTTGAAATGACGGAACGGTATTTATTTGAAAAGATTGAAAAAGAAGATGCGTTAACCAGTCCTGAACATACAAAGCGTTATTTAACTCGGATGTTAAGAGATAGGCATAGGGAAGCGTTTTATGTTTTGTTCCTTGATAATCAACATCGAGTGCTAAAAGGGGAGATATTATTTGAAGGAACAATCGATGCTGCTGCCGTTTATCCGAGAGAAGTTGTAAAAAGATCGATAGATTATAATGCAGCCGCCATCATTTTAGCGCATAATCACCCTTCCGGTGTAGCCGAACCAAGTCAAGCCGACAGAAGAATTACAAAACGTATTTCTGATGCCGTAGAATTGGTGGATATCCGAGTCCTTGATCATTTTGTGATCGGTGATGGAGAAATAGTCTCTTTTGCCGAAAGAGGATGGATTTGAGTGTTTTTTTTACCGATTGAATAAAAAAAATACAAAAAACCGTAAAAAGGATCCCTTAGGGTCTTGAGCAATGCGCAATCACTTAGTATAATGCGCGACCTTTGATAGCCTTGAATTAGAAATTTCCTATGGAATTTCTAGTGGTTTTTCGCCACCAAGGTGATATCGAGCTGAAACGATTTGGAGAAGACAGCAATGTCCCGAGTATGCCAAGTAACTGGTAAGCGTCCTGCAGTTGGTAACAACCGCTCACACGCAAAAAATGCCACCAAGCGTCGTTTTCTGCCGAACCTACAAACTCATCGTTTCTGGGTAGAAAGCGAAAAACGCTTCGTTAAACTTCGTCTTACCGCTAAAGGTATGCGTATCATTGACAAGAAAGGTATCGAAACCGTTCTTGCAGATATGCGTGCTCGTGGCGAGAACGTTTAAGAGGAATCTGAACAATGGCTAAAGGCGCACGTGAGAAAATCAAGTTAGTATCAACTGCTAACACTGGTCACTTCTACACAACTGACAAAAACAAACGTAACATGCCAGGCAAAATGGAGATCAAAAAATACGATCCTGTTGTACGCCAGCACGTTCTTTACAAAGAAGCAAAAATCAAGTAATTCGATTACTGATTGCAACTTTGATAAAATTGAAAACCCAGCCTTGTTGCTGGGTTTTTTTTTGCGTGAAGAGCAGGGACGAGAGGTGAGGACGCTTCGCTCAAGGAGCGAGTAAGGTCAAAAGCCGAAGAGCGAGAGTTCAGATCGTTACGCTTGCAGAATTTAGAGGTACTTGTTTTAATCTTCCTGAAACCTCGATCTTGCTCTTATCGTTTCTAGTTAGCGAAGCGTATAGTCTCTAGAACTCGCCTCTTCTCGAATATCGAGAGAAGCCTTCTCGCTTCTAGTCCCAGCTCTTAAAAAGGATTTAAAATGAAAAAAACACCACGTCGCAAATACAACAACATGCTGATCATCTTCGTGTTGCTTTTCATTGCAGTACTTCAAGCTCCTCAGCTAATAAAAACATATTTAATAGAACCAAAAGAAAATATTGAAGTAGTTGAAGGTATTAAGCCGTTATTTGAAGGTGAAAATGCGATTCAAAAAATGCATTTTTCAGAATACGATTTAAGCGCTAATACTTCAGAGCAAGAGAGCCAACTCATTGAACGTTGGTTTACGCTAGAAGGAACCCTTCTTAATGATGATTCAGTAAAAGCATTAAAAGAAAAGTTACCCGCTCCAAGCTCTGTTGAAGTCTGGCTTGAAGATCAAGAAGAGCCTCAACGAATTACTATTTACCAAGCTCCAAGTTTTTGGATGATGCAAAATTGGGAAGGTGAGTGGATCGCAGTAAGTGCGGAAGAAGGGTATTTGTTTAGGTAAGAGCAGGGACGAGAGGCGAGGACGTTGCGCTTGCAGGCTTCAGGAGTGCTTGCTTTTGATTTTCCTGAAACCTCGATGTTCGTCCCTCAAATTATAAAAAAGGATTTAAAATGCCAGAACTACCAGAAGTAGAAACCAGTCGCCTAGGAATCACCCCACATCTGCAAGGTCAGACAATTAAAGCTATTGTGGTTAGAACGGATAAGCTTCGTTGGCCAATTCCTCAAGAATTGCAAAAATTAGTTGGACAAAGAGTTCAGTCAATTCGTCGCCGTGCAAAATATTTAATGATAGATACCCCGAAGGCAGTGCGATTATTCATTTAGGAATGTCGGGCAGTTTACGAGTTTTAGATGAAGAAGTGCCGTCAGCAAAACACGATCATGTTGATCTAGTCTTAGAAAATGGCAAAGTTCTTCGTTATAACGATCCACGCAAGTTTGGCGCTTGGTTATATTCTGAGGTAGGTGTAGCGCATCAAGTGCTTTCGAAGCTAGGGCCTGAACCACTAACAAATGAATTTAATAGCGAGTATTTTGCAGAGAAAGCCAATAATAAAAAAACCGTAGTGAAACAATTTATAATGAACAATGCTGTAGTGGTGGGTGTTGGTAATATTTATGCCAGTGAATCCTTATTTATGGCTCAAATTCATCCTAAAACGCCGGTAGGTTCATTAAAAGCGTCTCAGATTACTGTTCTTGTGGCTGAAATAAAAAAAGTGCTAGAAACCGCAATTAAGCAAGGTGGAACAACACTAAAAGATTTTAATCAAGTTGATGGCAAACCTGGCTATTTTGCACAGGAATTGAAAGTGTATGGGAGAGCAGGGAAAGAGTGCCCAGTTTGCTCTAGTAAAATAGAAGAAGAGAAAATTGGGCAACGGAATAGTTTTTGGTGCGGAAAGTGTCAGTTTTTAGCTGAAGGTTGACCTGATAAGTCAAAATATTTTTGAGCAACTAAAAGGGAGATTAATTTCTCTCTTTTGCTGTCTTTAAATTGTTCAACCCATTGGTTAGCATTTTTAATGATCTCTAGAGCTTCATCTTCATGCTTTGTGTAATAATCCATTTTTTCAATTAAGTCTGAAAAATCATCTTTCACTTCAACAAAATGAATCCCCGCTTGTAGCTTTCCTTCCATAAACCAAGTTTCATAGCGTAGTTTTGGAGTGAAACATAGCGAGTTTGAAGACATAATCCATTTCAGGTTAGTTGCAACGTCCATGCCCTCTAAGCTTAAAATAAACTTATATTCCAACTGTTCTTCAATCGACATCGAAGGTAGAACGTAACCAAGTTGCTCTTCTGAATCGTCTTTTGTATCAACACGACCAATATTGCATTTTGGGTTGTTGAAATGAGTTGAAAGTAATAATCGACGATTTGGACGAAAGCCCGTTCCTCGCCATACCACAGCATCTTTCTTTTCTTGAAAGCTTTTATTGTCATTAATGAAGTTGTAGTGACGGATTGCATTTAGCTTTAATAATACTGATGCCGCATTATCCCCATCAATTGGTCTACTTTTTAAAAAGCTAGGCTCAGCTGGAACATCAATAACATCCCCATTAATGTAGTTAAAAAAGTAAGAAGGGCTAAACGCTTTAATTACCTTAAAGAGATCTAAGTAATAAGCACTGCCACCTGTTTTTTTAAATTGGCTAACTTGTGTCGCTTCTTGGTTATCTATAGAAAATGGAGCATCCAATTTATTGTAATAATTAACTCGCTGCTCAATATAGTCTTGATCAAATGAGGTTTTGCTTTGCAGCGTTTTTTTGCCAAGAGCTTGGAGAATAAAAGCAGGTATTATCGTAATGCTACCATTGGTAACATAATAACGAAATTTCTTTAAGCTCATTGTTTCACCTTTTGATAGATAGCTGAAGCTACGTATGGATGAGCAAATTGATCAATTTTACCGCCGTGGATAGCCGTTTCTCTTACGATGGTAGAAGATAAAAATCCATGCTCTTCAGGTGGCGTAAGGAAAATGGTTTCTAGCTCAGGCATTAGCTTTTTGTACATGGTGGTTAAGCCAAGCTCATATTCAAAATCCATCGTAGTGCGTAAACCACGAACTAAGATATTAGCTTGCTGATCTTTTGCTAAATCAACTAACAGTCCAGAAAAACCAACAACAGAGACATTATTCAAATGTGCTGTTGCTTGAACTAACATATCCACACGCTCCTCAAGAGAGAACATGGTTTTTTTACTTGGACTAAAGGCAACACCCACAACAACATGATCAAACATATTAGCCGCACGACTAATAATGTCTGAATGTCCGTGAGTTACCGGATCAAAGGTTCCAGGGTAAATAACACGCTTAGTCATGTTGCTCCTCAAGAAACTGATTAATACCTTGTTCACAACGAGTAAGTTTCTCTGTGATTGTTTTTTCCAAAATAGCGTCATTTTCAGCTAAAGAGGCACGAGAGTTTTCATTATGGAAAAGGTGATAGCCCACGCCTGAAAACTTCAGGTATAAACGACGTTTTTTCGCATTTAGCATACGAAGGACAAACTCACTATCTTCACGTCCCCAACCAACAAATTCTTGGTTAAAACCGTTTACTTCAATGACATCTTCGCGCCAAAAAGCCATATTACAACCACGAGTTGCTTTGTCGTTGTTTCTTTCATAAGAGAACATACGAGACAGCAAAGCACTTGTGATGCAGTTTTTACGGTTACGAATACCAGATGAAAAAATAGTTGGGACGGCACCGTCATTCATGATTTTTTTACTGAATGCTTCTTCGGTTAATACACGTCCGCCTTGAACAAACCAGCCTTTTTTAGCGACATGCTTATGAGATTGAACAAAAGAAGGAGATAACACCATATCACCATCAATCATCATAATATAATCACCAGATGCTTTTGCTATTGCTCTATTACGGCTCATTGAAAGCTGAAAACCATTGTCTTCATGCCAGCTGTGAATTAATGGAATAGGGAAAGTCTTTTGAATAGAAGCAACCATATCGATAGTATCTTGACGAGAACCATCATCGGCAACGATAACCTCATCTGGAAGTTCGGTTTGTCTAAGCACGCTATCAAGGACTGATTTCAATGCTTCTTTCCAGTTATAAGTAGTGATGATTAATGTCGTTTTCATTTCTTTTTTGCCTCTTCACGAAGGTAAAGATCGATATATTTAATAAAAGTAGAATGCGTAGCTAACCAAGCTAAAATGAAGCCATGTTTGCCATCTAAGAAACCACGCTTGATGATATACATCTTAATAAAACAACCCAGCGCATGAATTAATGCCGTGCTTAGCCCTGCTTTTTTCTTTCCTTCACGTTCATCCGTCCATGCTTTTAAGTAGCCGGTTGTTTTGTTGATGTAATGGTGCAAATTATCGTAAGTAAAATGCAGTAAACGACCTTTTAACTTTTCAACACGAACAGAGTCAGAAGTTACTACTTTCTCATGAACCAAAGCATCGTTATATTGAGCTTCATTTGTGCGATATAAGCGAAGAACCCAGTCAGGAGACCAACCCGAGTAATGAATTTCTTTACCAAATGCATCACTTAATCGATTCACTTTATAAGCGACATTAGGCCTGTTATCGCTGATTGCTTTTTGAATGTCCGCTTTTAATTCAGGTGTCACTCGTTCATCAGCATCAAGCCATAAAACATAGTCAGAAGTGATGTGTTGTTGTGCAAGTTGGCGCTGTTTACCAAATCCAGGCCATTCAGGGTTTACAAAAAATTTATCAGTAAACTGACGAGCAATGGCTTCGGTAGAGTCAGTACTACCAGAATCAAGGATAACAATTTCATCCACCCAACCTTGTACGGTTTCAAGGCAAGATTGTAGGTGGTTCGCTTCATTTTTAACGATAAGAGCGACGGTAAGTGTAGGTGTTGTCATTTATATGATTCTCATTAACGTTAGAGTGAAAAGTCGATAACTGCTTTATCAAACATGGCAATAACTTGCTCAGAGCGAATGCGATTCATTGCCTGCTTATCTTGAACACGAGTTCGCCATGATAATTCTGATTTATCTTTTCCTGTTTCAGCCTTAATTGCTTCATCATAAACCGTAACGACATAGTCACGATATTGATAAGGACAGGTGCGATCAGGGTTATGGTGCGCATATAAACCAATAATAGGGGTATTAACGGCATTTGCCATGTGTGCAGGACCAGTATCTGGAGCTATTACTAAATTGGCTTGCTTTAATAGCGCCAACATTTCTTTAAGTGAGCTTTTTCCTACTAAATTTTTAACAGGTGCATTTAAAAAAGATTCAATGTTTGCCGCTAAATCAATTTCAACTTGAGCCGGACTTCCAGCAAGTGTAATCGTCCAACCTTTAGATTGAGCATGATGGATGACATCAGCATAACCTTGAGCATTCCAATTTTTATAGGCTTTACTTGCTGCAGGAACAATGACGAGGTTCTTGTTATTAACATCAGAAAGTTGAGAAGATGCCCATGCATTATCTTCAGAACTGGTCGGAATATCCCACGTTGGGTTCGTGGTATTAATACCAAGCTCTTTTACAAAAGCGATTAATCCATCAAGTACATGTGGTTTTTGTGGAGAGGGCACTTTGTAGTTAGTAAATAGGGTTTGAAAGTCATTACTGCGTTCTTTATCAAAGCCTAATTTATATTTTGCTTTAATACCCAATGTTGCAACACTTGCTCGCAATGCGTATTGCATATGAAGAAGCGCATCAAAACGTTCATTTTTAAGTGTTTTCCACAATTGGGTATAGCCTTTCCAACCCAGTTTTTTATCAAAAACAACCACATTAATATTAGGTAGATCGCCAATTAAATGCGCTTCAAGTTTATCTGTAATCCAAGTTATTTTAGTTTCAGGCCATTGCTTTTGAATCATTTGAACAGCAGCAATGGTATTGCAAACATCACCAATAGCTGAGAGGCGTAAAATACACAAAGAATTAGGAGCTGAAGTGAATAAAGGCATAGAGATGTTAACCTAATAAGAATGAGTTAGAATTATGCTATTAACGGTCATAAATGTAAAATGGCATAGAGCATAGGATTCAGATCGGTCGCAAGCTCCCTTAAAGGGCTCAGGGGAGTTGTTGTTATTTTTGTCATAACCGAAAATACCCCTGAATCCTGCAAGCGAAGCGACCTGATCCCTTGGTTTTTATATGAAAACAATTAGAAATAAAAAACAGATCATTTGGTACGACGACTCTCTTCTTAGTGACTCACCAGAACAATGCTGTGATCCTGACTATTGGCAACAACAAAACAAAGTGATTGGTTCCGCGCAAGGTCGAGGTACAACTTGGTTTGTAGCTTTAGATAAAATGGATGCAGCGTTACGCCATTATCGTCGTGGTGGTTTATTTGGAAAAATCATTAAAGATCATTACATTTTTACTGGTTGGGAAAAGAGTCGTAGTTATCAGGAATTTCAGTTATTAAAGACTTTA
This sequence comes from Aliivibrio fischeri, assembly GCA_038993745.2. Lineage (NCBI taxonomy): Bacteria > Pseudomonadati > Pseudomonadota > Gammaproteobacteria > Vibrionales > Vibrionaceae > Aliivibrio > Aliivibrio fischeri. Next base: position 150,801 of record CP160629.1, read on the forward strand.
AAAGAAGCGGGTGTTAACGTTCCAAAGCCTATAGCAGCAAGAACCATAAAACGAACGTTTTGTTATCAAGCTGACTTATTAAGTGAAAAGATCCCAAACGCGCAAGATCTTGTTTCTATCTTGCAAGAAAAGCCATTATCAAAAGAGATGTATCAAAAAATTGGTAATGAAATCCGAAAAATGCATGCAGCTCAAGTCAATCACACCGATTTAAACATTCATAACATTTTGATTGATGACAACGACAAAGTTTGGATTATTGATTTCGATAAATGCTATCAGCAGAAAGGCGATGACTGGAAGAAAAGCAATTGGCATAGATTAAAACGCTCGTTTGTAAAAGAAGTAACTAAACGAAATATTCATTGGAGTGAAGAAGAATGGGCTAGCTTAGAGAGCTAACCCATATGTAAATTAAGATTTTTTGGGTTTGGTATTAAAGCAAATTTAAGGTTTTAATTACTGCACCAGAGTTTTTTGAAATAAAGTCTTGTGCATTTTTCCCCATTCTCTCTGCATATTCTGGTTGAGTCATTAATTGCTTTAATAGGCTTGCCAGCTCTTCAGCAGAAGTGATAACTTTCGTTGCGTCTTCTTTGATTAGCGTTTCAGCTATCTCTAAGAAATTATAATAACTTGGGCCAGTAATGGACGGTTTAGCTAGTGCAGCAGGCTCAAGTAAATTATGACCACCCACTTTATCACCAAGTAAACTTCCGCCCATAAAGCAGATATCAGAAGCACCAATGAGCGTAAGCATTTCTCCCATCGTATCACCAAGATATATTTGACAATCTGGTGTTAATGTCTGATTTGAAGTGCGTTTAACAGTTTTAAAATCAGCGCCTTGGCAAAGCTCAAATACTGAATTAAAGCGCTCAGGGTGACGTGGAACTAAAATTAATAACGCATTAGGTATCTTATGCAATAAAGAGCGATGGGCCACTAGAACTTGCTCATCTTCACCTTTATGTGTACTGGTCGCAATCCAAATAGGGCGATCTTCTCCAAGTTGCTTACGAAGAATAACCCCTGATTCTTGTATTTGCTGCGTAATTTCGATATCAAATTTTACCGAGCCAGTCACATGCACTTTCTCAGGTTGAATACCAAGAGCAACGAAACGATCTGCATCATCTTTATACTGGCAACAAACATGAGTTAGGTGTTTACCAAGTAGATCAAATATAGGCTGTACTTTTTTGTAGCCTAAAAAGGATTTTTCAGAAAGACGAGCATTTAATACTGAAATAGGAATGCCAAATTTGGCAACGGTATGCAGCGTATTTGGCCACAGTTCTGTTTCCATAATTAGCATCTTTTCAGGTTTAGTCGCTTTTAAAAAACCACGAACCGCAAAGCAAAAATCAATCGGCATGTATCTGTGTTCAACCAAATCACCTAACTTTTCAATTTGCTCAGCGCCAGTACTTGTCGTCGTCGTGACAAGAATGGGTTGTTCAGGGTTTTGTTTCTTTAATGCTTTAATAATAGGAGCAGCAGCAATGGCTTCACCAACCGATACCGCATGAATCCATATTGGAGCCTGCGTTGTATTGAGTGATGGGGTACAACCAAAGTGCTCTTTCCATCGACGACCAAAAGCAGGCTTTCCTTCTTTTTTCTTATAAAGAGAATAGAGAAGTAAAGGAGAGATAAAGATTAAAAGTAAGCTATACAAAAAGCGCATTATTTTCTCTTTTTGAAAATATATTTTTGCCAAGTATATATTTTACCAAGTAATCCCATATGCTTAGATTTTAAATAAATCGCTTTTCTTGGATCTTTCCAGCTATGCTGAAACCAATGCACTAAGTATGAATTATCAGGAGTAGTAAATTCTTGTCCATTACCAAGATAGCAATAGAAGTATTCAACTGGGAAAATGAACGATTTCTCAATATCTTTCATCTTATTGTCAATTAAGGCATGAGTCATTATTCCCGGTCCCATATACAATGGAGAACTTAGAATTTTATGCTCGTAAAAATCGATAAGATTAGCCAAAATTTTTGATTCTTTTTGCGCATAAATACACGCTGTTCCAATCATAGACTCTGATTCATATCCAACAGCAAACTGGCATTCTTCAAACAACGGGAATGGATTTTTTTGCACAGTTACATCTGTATCTAAATACAGTCCACCTTCATGTTGTAATATCTTCAGGCGTAAATAATCCGTAACAAAAGCGAACAACCCACGCTTATAGCACTCTTTTGCAAACTCACATCCATCAATCCACTCAGTGATTAATGAGTCTTCTTCCGTCCATACTTTGTATTCATAACCCTGTTTTTTCCAGTCTTCAATACAAACTAAAGCAAGAGGGGTTAGCTTATTACCTAACCATATTGCATGGATTTTATTCTTCATTATAAAACCTTTTAATACTTGACGTTAAATATAATGAATATGTAGCAGCACAAAAAATGGTAAACATATAGAGCCCTGTTTTAAATAACCAGAAAGACTCAAACATATTAATTATAATAAAGTATGTGATAAATATAAGAATTAAATAGTAACTTTCGCCTTGGTCAAAATCCCGTACACTATATGCACTCTTAATTAAAGTGACACAAACAAACAATAATAAAGAAAAACCAAGTAAACCATATGAAACTAATATCTCAATATGACCATTATGTAAATGTGAAAAATTAGCTTTAATATGGTCAGGAATATTTTGTGATTCTTGAATTACTAAATTACGAGTATCTTCACCAAAACCAAGAATTGGATATTTTTTTATCCATGGAATTGATTCATACCAAAAATGAATTCTTGCACCAATGCTTGTATATGGAACAGTATCAATATTTCCTGATATAATTACTGAAAATACTGCAGATTCAGTATTTATTCTTTCTTCAATAACTGGTATTTTACTGATCAAAGAAATCGTAATTAAAAAAGAAAGAATAATAGCTATTTTTTTCTTAAAGTTTCCCTCTTTAATTATCTCATACCCAATATATAGAATCAGTATTAGGAAGATAGCCAACCAAACTTGTCTTGCTTTAGTTACAATTGCAATAAATATAAAAGGAGAAGTTATTAATAAATATAAAAAGACAGATAATAGTTTTGATTTAAAGCTACAGTTTGATTTTATTTTTTTTATTGCATAATAAGATGCTAATAATATAGCGCATCCAGCTAATGCAGCTGAGTGATTTGCATTAATAAAATTAAAATCGACTCTTTCTCCATTAAATCCATTGTAAATATCTAAAACGATATCAGAGGAATGAGTAAATAAAGTCATCAAAAGACCGATTAAAAATAGAAATAAAAAAGTTCTTATGTTTTTCAAGTCTGCTTTTAACCAATAAGCAATCATTATAAAAAAGAAAAGATTACCTAGAAAACCAATATTAGGGCTACTTTTAGCTAATGATGGGTCACTAACTATAGAGTTTGTCCAGCTTAGAATTGAAACAATAATGGATGCAATTAGAGATAAAAAGATCTTATCTTGAAAGAAATACTTACGATAAACATAAATTGCAAGTAGGCTACCAACAACGACACATGATTGGAAAATGTCTCCAATGTAACGGTTGGATTCTTTAAATAACACATAGCCAAATAAACAAAAAAGCATTATTTGTTGAAAATGATGGTTATTAATAAACCGCTCTAATTTAGATGCTTTTATCATAATATACGGATTACTTCTTTGTAGGAAAGTTCTTTCAAACACTTCAAATGACCTAGAGGACATTCACGCTTAAAACAAGGACGACACTCAATATCAGTGCTTACAATATCGACTTTTTCCGCTAATGGTGGTGTGTACTTTGGTGATGTAGAACCATAAACACCAACCACATGGCAGCCTACCGCAGCGGCAACATGCATTAAGCCAGAATCGTTACTTACCACGGTTTTACAAGCGGCAAGTAGATCAACCGCTTCAATTAAGCTTGTATCTCCAGCTAGGTTAAATATTGCGGCTTGGTTATCTGCATCCACTAAAGCTTTAATACTTTCAGTTGTCTCTTTATCTTTGGTTGAACCAAATAACCATACTTGATGGCCACGGTTAATCATTTCGTTAGCAACGGCTGCATAATGCTCAACAGGCCACTGTTTTGCAGGACCAAATTCAGCACCCGGGCACAAACCAAGAACGGGTTTATCAAGAGTTAAAGAAAACTTCTCTAGAGTGTTTTTTTGAATTTCCGCATCAATTGATAGAGCTGGGCGAGGTAAATTCTCTAATCCACCTAGTGAACTTGAATCAATCATTTCAGATTTAGGATGAGCTAATGCTACATAGCGCTCAACCATGTATTGGAATGCTTTTTTATTTGGACGTAAGTCGTTTAATAACCCATAACGCATTTCACCTTTCCAACCCGTACGAACCGGGATCCCTGCAAACCAAGGAATAAGTGCTGATTTTGCAGAGTTCGGGCAAATGTAAGCATGTGTATAGTTATTATTTTTTAACTCTTTACCAAGAGCACGACGGCCCAACAGATTGAAATCTCCATGACCAAGAGGCATTTCAATCGCTTGGTTAACCTCAGGCATTCTTTCAAGAATTGGTTTGCACCAAGCCGGTGCCATCACATCGATAATCGCTTCAGGATGCTGTTGTTTTAATGTGATATACAGTGATTGAGACATCACCATATCACCTACCCATGATGGGCCAATGATCAGGATTTTCATTACTTATTTTTCCAATGCAAACTTTTCATTAGGGATTCATAGGTACGAAACAGTTCAATATATATTTTATTGAATGGAGAAATACCGCTTTTGTCTTTACGTGTTGAACCTATCGTGGAAGTAATATCGGCACGCGTAAATAGGTCAGGTGAGACACTATAAGTTTGTACCTGATGTCGCCAAGGCTTTTCCATATAGTCATCGACAGGTTCCAAAAACGCTTGAGCATTATCAATAAAGCGTTGGGCTGCTTTAGGGCTAATGATATACGCTGTTGTACCGCAGGTTTTTTTCTTATAACCGCCAAGTTGAAACTCAGGGGTTAAATCTAGAATACGATGGAATGGAGACTTATGAGTTGCTGATAATTTGATGTAATCATAAGTTTGGATATGTTCAAAACTTAATTCAATTATCTGTTTGGCGTTTGCGATAGGGTCAACATTGTCTTCCATAATGACGATAGATTCATTTAAGGAAACGCATTTTTGCCACATCGCATAGTGGCTTGCAAAACAGGCGATTTCACTGGTTTTAAGTGAGTAGCCTTTACGTTTTTTTGTGGTAACAGGGCGAGCATGATCAGAATATTGAAAGTTTTCAATTGATCCATCAATTGCATCAAAAAACTCAAAAGAGATATCAAGAGCGTCTAAATGCTTTTGAATGCGCTCACGGCGATCAACCGAACGTTTTAAACTGACAACAAATACTTTCATATATCCTATATACCAGAAAAATTAAATTGGATGATTTTTAAGAAACTAGAAACGATAAGTTCAAGAGCAGTTGTAGTGCTCTTGAACTGATTTACGCTCTTACTCGCTCCTCGAGCGAAGCGTTCTCGTCTCTCGTCACTTAAATCTACTTATTAATCATCGCCATATATTCAGCAACACCATCAGCTACTGACTTAAACTCAACATCACAACCAGCAGCACGAAGCTTAGTTAGATCAGCTTGAGTAAACTCTTGGTATGCGCCTTTTAGGTGCTCAGGGAATGGGATAGTTTCCACTTCACCTTTACCGTGGTGTTTAATTACCGCTTCAGCAACAGCACGGAATGGTTCAGCACGGCCAGTACCACAGTTATAGATACCAGATACACCATTTTCCAAGAACCAAAGGTTAACCGCAGCTACATCACCAACGTAAACGAAATCACGTTTAAACTCGTCACTACCTTCAAACAGTTTAGGGTTATCGCCCGCATTCATTTGGTTATTTAAATGGAAAGCAACCGAAGCCATAGAACCTTTATGTTGTTCACGAGGACCATACACATTGAAGTAACGGAAACCCGTAATTTGAGATAGTGTTTCGTTATGCTCTTCAGCATCAGCCCATAGGCGACGAACGTAGTTATCAAACTGTTGTTTAGAATAACCGTAAACGTTTAAAGCACCTTCGTATTCACGTTCTTCGATAAACGTATCTGTTTCACCGTAAGTAGCTGCTGATGACGCGTAAAGGAATGGAATTTCACGCTCAATACAGAAATGAAGCAACTCTTTAGAGTACTCATAGTTGTTCATCATAATGTATTTGCCATCCCACTCGGTCGTAGCAGAGCAAGCACCTTCATGGAAAATAGCTTCGATAGGACCAAAGTCATCACCCGCCATAATTTGCGTAATGAAGTCTTCTTTATCCATGTAATCAGTGATATCAAGATCCACTAGGTTCTTGAATTTTTTACCATCTTTTAGGTTATCAACCACTAAAATGTCGTTAAAACCTTTGTCATTTAAAGACTTAACAATGTTGCTGCCAATCATGCCAGCGCCGCCAGTTACAATGATCATTTTGATACCACCGAAAAATAATATAATTGATTGAATTGTAGCAAAGAAAGGAATGAAAGGCAGCGGTAATTTTTAGACTAAATATTAGAAGTAAGTTTACTAGAGACTATACGCAATGCTAACTAGAAACGATAAGAACATGTTGTTATGAATGATTCATGAGATATGAACCGAAAAGCAAGTTGTAAGTTGGATGAATGAAATGGATTTGAGAAATATCAGATTTTTAATGGATAAAAATTGAGCTATAAAAGCTAAGAACCGAGACGCTAGAGTTAGTGATGTGTTTGATTATTTAGTATTACTTTCTTTTATAGTTTCTAGTCGCGAAGAGAAATAGGTAGCAAAGCGTATAGTTTATTTTTAGAAGGTATTCCCAATGTTCACACAATCACAAAACTCAAACCTGGAAATAAACCTCAAACATCATGGTGGAAAATTCGGCGTCACAGGCTCTTGCCATGAGCTCAGTATTAAGCACAACGGCAACAACCACGGAATCTTAATAGATTGCGGTTTGTTTCAGGGGAGAGATGCCAAAGATAAAAATGGAAACGAGAGAAAGCTCGATATTGAATTTCCCATCGCACATATAAAAGCGCTCATTCTTACTCATACACATATCGATCACATTGGGCGACTGCCTTGGTTATTAGCAAAAGGTTTCAAGCAACCCATCTACTGCACCCCAGCAACAGCAGAGCTCGTACCGCTCATGTTAGATGATGGATTAAAACTGCAACTAGGATTAAACAAAGGTCAAAGAGAAAGAGTATTAGCATTAATAAGAAAACAGATAAAACCCATCCCATACAACCAATGGCACCGAATTAAGCTCATTTCTACAGTTAAATCTTCTAGCTCTTCCTCGCCCCTCGAAGCGAAGCGTCCTTGTCCCTCGTCCCTTTATCTCCGTTTCCAACCCGCAGGCCATATCCTCGGTTCTGCTTATGTCGAAATTAAACTTCCCAACAATGAAATCATCGTATTTTCAGGTGATTTAGGGCCATCAAAAACGCCACTATTGCCTGACCCAACGCCACCGAAACGAGCCGATCTATTAGTCATAGAAAGTACTTACGGCAATAAAATTCATAACAGCGTAGAAACCAGATCTATTCGTTTACAACAAATCATCGAGCGTTCATTAGAGGATGGGGGAGCCATTATTATTCCTGCATTTTCTGTGGGCAGAACTCAAGAGCTACTGTTTGATATAGAGCACCTAATTCATCATAAAAAAATAGACTCAAAAATCCCCATTATTCTTGATTCACCATTAGCCAATAAAGTAACCAAACAATATCGACGTTTTAAAAAATTATGGAGTAAAGAAGCCACAACTAAGTTAAACAATCATCGTCATCCACTTAATTTTGAGCAATGCATCGTTATCGAAAGCCACAAAGAGCACATGAAAATAGTCAATCGACTAAAAAGCACTGCAGAGCCATGCATTATTGTCGCCGCAAGTGGCATGTGTGCCGGAGGTCGAGTCATGAATTACCTTGAAGCATTATTACCAGATAAACGAACCGATATTATTCTTGCAGGTTATCAAGCTAATGGAACGTTAGGGCGAGATCTTCAAAACCAAGAACATCAAGTATGGATAGATAACCAACCGATTGATGTTAATGCGCAAATCCACACCATGTCTGGATATTCTGCCCACGCCGATCAATCTGATTTGATTAAGTTTGTTGAGGGAATAGAAGAGGGAAGAAAAGAGATAGTAGTGGTGCATGGGGAGGACGATGTGCGTAGGGAGTTTGAGAGGGTTTTAGAGACTAGAAACTATACGCTGCGCTAGCTAGAGACGATAAGAGCGGGTATGTATATCGGCGAGAGTTATTTAATCATTTATACAAAATAAAGGTGAAAATGTGTTATTTGAAAAGTTGAAGATATGGCAGCGTTCTGCTCGGTTAGCTTGCGATGTTATTGAATTATTTGAAGCAAATAAGAATTATGCATTAAAAGATCAAATTTTACGTTCTTCGTTATCTATTCCATCAAATATATCAGAGGGTGAAGAGAGAGAAACGCTTAAAGAAAAAATACGATTTTATTATTATGCAAAAGGTTCATGCGGAGAGTTACTTACACAGCTATTAATTGCAATTGAAACCTCAAGCGTACCAAAAGAACCCGCTCTTTTATTGGTTAAAGAAACAAGAGAAATCGCAAAGGTGATTGCAACCATTATCCAAAAGGATAAAAGAAATAACTGAAAATACTGGCTTTTGATCTTATAGTCTCTAGCTAGCGCAGCGTATAGTTTCTAGTCTCATATGCTTTTTTCAGTTACAATTTTAAATCATTTGAATTTATTTGGCGCGGGAAAGAGCAATGAAAACAAAAGATAGAATCATTCACGGTGCCTTAACCCTTTTTAATGAAAACGGTGAGCGCAGCGTAACAACCAACCATATTGCAGCGCATCTTGAGATAAGCCCGGGCAACCTGTATTACCACTTCCGTAATAAAGAAGAGATCATCAGCGGCATCTTTGATAACTACGCAAAAGAGCTAAAAACTCGATTCCAACCAATGGCAGAAGATCAACAATTAAATATGCCAAGCGTTCAGGTTATGCTGAGTTACTTAGATTCAATCTTTGAATTGATGTGGAACTACCGTTTTTTTTACGCCAACCTACCTGATATTTTGAGCAGAGATGAAATACTAAAACAAAAATACACTAAAGCTCAGCTTGCATTACACGATAACTTAATAGCAATCATGAATAATTTTCGTGATTCTGGTTTAATCACGCTCGAAGATGATGAGCTACAAGCGTTAACTAAAACGCTGCACCTAGTTGCATCATGTTGGATAAATTATCAGACAGCCTTACTTTCAGACAAAGAGATAACAGAAAATATTATCTATCAAGGTATGCTACAGATGCTAAATGTAGTTAGGCCAATGGCGACAGAGAAAGGTAGAGATCAGATATTGACGTTAGAAGCGCATTATAAAGAGAGGCTATATAATTCAGAATAGTCGCAAGTCTCCTTGTAGAGTTCAGACGTATTAATTGTAACTTAATACACTTAAAGTTAGCATTTCTGGATTTTGCTAGAGAAGAGAACTGAAGCTTCTTTTCTTTTATATCTTTCGATTATGTACACTCCTATATGATTTACAAACAAAAAATAAAATTTGGAACGAAATGAACGCTCAAATATCACAGCAGTTTCAGCAGTGCCCCTTACCGCCATCATATCAGAATGATGAAATTGATTTAAAAGAACTTTTCTTAGTTTTATGGGCGGGGAAGTTATGTATTATTGGTGTTACGCTTTTGTTTGCAGTTGGTGCAACAATATTTGCAATTCAATCACCAAATATTTATGAATCAAAAGCAGTGTTAGTTGTTAATGTGGACCCGTATGGATTTATTGAAGATAATGGTTATATGGACGGTTTGGAATTAATACATAAAGCTAATGCTGAATTCCCTTTTATTAGCGGAAAGTCGATGAAGGACATCGTTGGAAAATTGGCGAATAGTAGTGGCTCTGATTTTAATAAGCTGTCTTTTTCGATAGATAAGAGAAGTGGTCAAATTTCTGTATTTCAGCAAGGACAGAAAGCAGAAGATGTTTATCAGAATGTATTGAGTTTCAGTCAATATGTAAATCAAGCTTATAAGCAGAGTGAATTAGCTAAAGTCACTATTGAGCTAACATTAACAAAAGCGCTATTGGACCAAAACCAAATAGAAAAAGTGCAAAATATTCTTGCAGAAAAGTATGCGCAACAGCTTTATAAAGTTACGATTTTGAAAAATTTAAACACTAAACTACTTCGTGTAATCCAAGAACCAGTGAAAGCAACTAGCCATATCAAACCAAAGCGAGCTTTAATTATTGTGTTAGGTATGTTATTTGGGGGAATACTAGGTGTAGCTATAGTACTAATTCTATTTGTGTTTAGAAAAGAATAATCAAGAAGAATTATGGAAGATAAGGAATTAGATTCCTTATTTTTTGGAAGAAGTCTCATGTGAAAAATAGAGTAAGATGAGGTTTTATTAAATAAATCAAAATAGTTTATACGCTTTGGGTATGCGTTAGAACCTATGGGCGGTAGCGTATCAAAATTTTACAAAAAGGATTTAAATGTGCTGATATCATCTTAAACTCTATTGTTGATATACAAGGCAGATTTACAAAAGTAGATGATGTGTTATCACAATTCATTATTGATAATTTTTCTTTAACGCCAAGCTGGATTACTAAGAAATTTAATCTGGATAAACTAAGCGCTGAAACTTTCTTTTATGTTGATGTTGCATCTCGTGGTCAGGTTGGTCAAAGTGACTATCCTTGGGAGCAGTTAGACGAGTTAGATAAGTTTCAATTAATTGAGTAAAATTATTTCAATAGTTGATTATCTTTTTTCATTTTAAGAGAATTAAGTTTTTAGCAATTTAATTTTTAGTATGTGTGATAGCTTTCGTTATTTTTCTGATTTAGAAACTTTCATACGTATGCTGTGGTTAATTAATATATAGAGATTATTATGGTTAGGAAAAAAGTTCTTACGGTTTTTGGCACTCGTCCCGAAGCTATAAAAATGGCACCTTTAGTTCATGCTCTTGCCTGTGATGAAAGGTTTGAATCTAAGTGTTGTGTTACGGCACAACACCGTGAAATGCTTGACCAAGTGTTAGAGCTTTTTGAAATTACACCAGATTATGATCTTAACTTAATGAAAGCGGGCCAAACGTTAAATGATGTAACAGCTCGAATAATTCAAGAGTTAAAACCAGTATTACAAGAGTTTAAACCTGATGTAGTTTTAGTTCATGGTGATACAGCAACAACATTTGCAACAAGTTTAGCTGCATATTATGAGCAAATTGAAGTTGGTCATGTAGAGGCTGGCCTGCGAACTGGAAATGTTTATTCACCCTGGCCAGAAGAGGCAAATCGTCGTTTAACAGGTGTTTTGACTAAGTATCATTTTGCACCGACGGAAACATCTAAAGAAAATCTTCTTCGAGAAAATATTAATTCAGATGATATTACAATTACAGGTAATACAGTGATTGATGCTCTATTAATGATAAAACATAAAATTGAAACAGATATAACTTTACATGAAATACTTACGTCACAATTCTCATTATTGGATGAAAGTAAAAAACTAATTTTAGTTACAGGACATCGTCGAGAAAGCTTCGGTAGTGGTTTTGAGCGTATTTGCCAATCATTAGCTCAAATTGCACAAGCATACCCTGAGGTGCAGATTGTTTACCCAATGCATTTAAATCCTAATGTCCGTGAACCTGTGAATCGTATCTTGTCTGGGATTGAAAATATTAAGCTGATTGAGCCACAGCAATATTTACCATTTATTTATTTAATGATGCGTGCAGATATTATTTTAACTGACTCTGGTGGTATTCAAGAAGAAGCCCCTTCATTAGGAAAACCAGTGTTAGTGATGCGAGATACGACAGAGCGTCCAGAGGCAGTAAGTGCTGGTACTGTTAAGTTAGTTGGCACTAATATTGAAATAATTACAACTGAATTAAATAAGTTACTTACTGATGGAAATGCATATAAAGAAATGAGTTATGCTCATAATCCATATGGTGATGGTAAGGCTTGTAAACGAATTTTAGAAAAATTAAGTAAATAATTATTAGGAGTCGATGAATGTCATTTAAAACTATTGCAGTTGTTGGTTTAGGTTATATTGGTTTGCCAACTGCTGCTATGTTTGCTTCACGTAAGAAGAAGGTAATTGGTATTGATGTTAATCAACGTGCTGTAGATACTATAAATCAAGGTAAAATACATATTGTAGAGCCAGAACTTGATATGATTGTTCATGCTGCTGTGAGTGGAGGTTATTTAAAAGCAACAACTCAACCAGAACCAGCTGATGCATTTCTAATTGCAGTACCAACGCCATTTTTACCTTGCGAGGAGGGGAATATTCCTGCTCCTGATCTTTCTTATATCGAAGCTGCAAGTAAAGCAATTGCTCCAGTATTAAAGAAAGGCGATTTGGTTATTTTAGAGTCGACCTCACCAGTAGGAGCTACAGAACAAATGGCGGCTTGGCTTGCCCAAGATCGTACCGACCTGACTTTTCCACAAACTCATGGTGAAGATGCAGATATTAGCATTGCACACTGTCCTGAGCGTGTTTTACCTGGTCATGTTGTACGTGAACTTGTTGAAAATGACCGTGTGATCGGTGGGTTGACTAATAGATGTTCTGAGCGAAGTGTTGAGCTTTATAAAACGTTTGTACAAGGCGAATGTATTATTACAAATGCTCGTACAGCCGAAATGGCAAAATTAACAGAAAATAGCTCTCGCGATGTACAAATTGCATTTGCCAACGAACTTTCAATTATTTGTGACAAGCTTGATATTAATGTATGGGAGCTAATTTCTCTGGCTAACCGTCATCCACGAGTGAATATTCTACAGCCAGGACCCGGTGTCGGTGGTCACTGTATTGCGGTTGATCCTTGGTTTATAGTATCAAAAACACCCGAAGAAGCACAAATGATTCATACAGCACGAAAAGTAAACGATAGCAAACCTAGTTGGGTTGTTCATAAAGCAAAGATAGCTATTGCGGACTTCCTACAAGAGAATGCTGATAAAACGGTAAAAGATATTACAATAGCTTGTTATGGTTTAGCATTTAAACCGGATATTGATGATTTACGGGAAAGCCCTGCTTTAAATATTGTTAAGGATATTATTAAGATGCATACGGGTAAAATACTTACAGTGGAGCCTAATATCTCGAACTTACCTGAATCGCTGTCTTGTCAGTTAGTGGCATTAGATGATGCAAGAGAAGCGGATATACATATTATGCTTGTTGACCATAAAGAATTTAAAGAGCAATCAAAACCAGTTGGAATAGTAATTGACACCAAGGGTATTTGGTAATGTGTGGCATTATCGGCGAGTTTTTTAAAATTACCCCCTCAAAGTTAGATGGATTTTTAGGACGTGTAGATAGAATTAAACATAGAGGCCCAAATGGACAGGGGATATCTTTTTTTAATAAAGAAAAAAAGTATGAAATAAGATCACCTCAAGGGCTATCTTCTTACGATGAAAATTTAAAATATTTATACACTGATGCTCTAGCTCATGTCCGATTAAGTATTATAGACCATAGCCAAGATGGTCTTCAGCCATTTGTAGATGGTGATTTATCGTTAGCATTTAATGGAGAAATATATAATTATATTGAAATTCGCGAAGAACTAAGAAATCTTGGATATGAATTCTCTACGGATACTGATACTGAAGTTGTTTTAAAGTCATATATTGAATGGGGCACTGATTGCTTTCGACGATTCAATGGAATGTGGGGGGTATGTATTTATAATAGAAGAAAGGAAACTGTAACATTATCTCGTGATAGGTTTGGTGTAAAACCTCTGTATTATATGGATACCGACACTAGTTTTTTTGTTGCTTCAGAAATTAAAGCTCTTGATATCTCATTTATAAATAATGATTTTCTTGCCCTATTTTTAGAGCAGAACTATATCGATTTTGATAAAAATACACTTTATGAAAGCGTGTATCAGGTTGAACCAAGTACTGTCTTAATTATCGATAAGCTTCGAGCGAAAACTGAATTTAAGTATTTTGATGTTGACTCATATGAAGAGAAAAATGAGTCTGTTTGTGATCTTATTTATGATTCTATAAAGTTAAGAAATAGAGCTGATGTTAAAATTGGAGGGTTGCTTAGTGGGGGGATAGATTCCTCTGTTATTGCTGGTGTGACTAAAAAGTTCAATAGTGATTATAAATTATTTTCAGCGGTATTTAATGATGGGCGTTTTTGTGAAAAGAAATATATACAAAAAACTGAAGAATATTTAAACCTTGATGTGGAGTATTTAACTCCAGAAGTGGATAAATTGTCAGAAAGCGTTGCTCAACAAGTGTATATTCAAGAGAGTCCATTAAGAAGCATGGCTCAAATATATCAATATCAATTGTACAAATATATAAGTGAAAATACAGATATCAAAGTTGTTTTTAACGGTCAGGGTGCAGACGAGACTTTTTCTGGATATAATGAGCATATCATTTGCTATTATTTAGAGCTATTAAGAAATTTCAATTTTTCTAAATTTTCGAAGGAAATCTCTGAATATAGAATAATAAGTGGTTTAAGTAGAATAAATATATTAAGAAAAATAATATCATTAGCTTTATCTAAACCTAAAAAGCCTAAGGTTACATTATTGAAAAGTCGTTCGATGCTCCCTCCTAGAACTCTTCAAAATAGATTAAAGTTTAATCTAATGTGTTCGGCGTTACCAGAATATCTCAAGTATGATGATAGGAACTCAATGGCCGTAGGTATTGAATCTAGATTACCATTCTTAGATTATAGGCTTGTTATGCGAGCTCTTAGCATTTCTCCTGAATTAAAAATATCAGAAGGTATTGCTAAGATACCACTAAGAGAAATTGCTAGAAAGGATAAGCTTGTAGATCCTAAAGTATTGGATAGAAAAGATAAAGCAGGTTTTGTTTCGCCTCAAGATATATATATGAGAACAGAACTTAAGAAAGATATTATTGAACGTATAAATAATATTAAAAAATATAATCAATTTTTCAATGTAAGTGCGATTGATTCGATGATTTATGATTTTTTGAATGATAATCCTGTAGATTATAATATGATTTTTCGACTTTATACAACGTCGATATGGATTGATAAGTATAATTTGAGATTCAAAAATGAAGCGTAAGATATACTATATAACTAGAACATATACTCACGACTCTAATAGTGGTGGTGCCTTAATGCGAGAAGGTGCAGTAAAGCAATTTTGTGAACATGGTTATCAAGTAGAAGTTATTTCTCTTTCTAAAACGTTAAATAATATATCACTCGATAACCAATGCTTGACACTTTTCGATAATGGTAAGGGGTCAGATAAAGTAAATTGGACGAAACAGAGGTTTGGCTTTTCAGAAGACTACTTGGACGAATGGGCTAATAATTGCGTTAACTATTTACTTCCTAAGGTAAATAAAGAGGATATCGTATTTGCTACAACAGGGGGAGATCTTGCTTCCTTGAAAGTTGCTAGTCTAGTAAAGGATAAAACTGATTGTGTATACATTGCTAATTTTAGGGATCCTGTTCTTCATACCACAGTGCATAATAAAAGCTTATCACCATTTCTTCACGTAAATCGTGACCATTTATTAATTAAATATTTAAATAATGCCGATTTAGTTGTTACGAGCTGTAATTCATATAAAGAATATATTGAAGGGAAGTTTCAAGGAAGAATTATAAACAATCATTTTGGATTTTTAGATAATGAAAGTAATCGAGATTATTCCCACTTACCAAATAACAAAAAGTCACTTAACATAGTTTATGCTGGGACTCTGAATAAATATCAAGGTCCGAATTACTACCCTAGTATATTTTCAGGGTTAAAGAAAACAAGCTTAACAGTTTACTCTAATAGTGACCCGTTTAAGCGGGAGCATGATAATATTTATATTAAAAGTTCTGTGACTAGAGATGAATTATATCGATGTATTGTGGAAAATCATAATGCAGGTTTTGTATCCCTTTCTAATCCATACTTTTCAGTTTGTGTACCATCAAAAATATATGAATATATAAATATCGGACTTCCTATATTTGGATTTCTTCCAGATGGAGAAGCAAGAAGCATTGTTAATGATAATAATTTTGGTTATATAGCAAAGGTAGGGAAATATTCAGAGTTGAGACAAAAGTTAGACTATTATTCAAATAAGTTAGAACTAGTAGATGACTTAAAGGTGAATGTGCAGAATTCTCGTGATAAATGGAGTATGAAACATCTATTTTCTGGTCTAATTAAAGAAATTAAATTATTGGGAAATTGATTGTAATGAATGATATTGTAATTCTAGACCTTTTTGATAGTAAGGGGTATAAACAACAAGTCGAAATCATTCAACAAGACTCTGATAGAGTTTTGATTGATTTATCTAAATACTTTATTCTAACACATAAAAGTTGTCGAAAACTAAATAAGATAATGTTTGACGAGTTTTGTGTGTCGATAGATCCTAGTTTATATCTTAGTTTATTAAAGTTAGCGGATAAAGATATTTTTGAATGTTGTAGATTATTAGAAATAGCTAAATCTTATCAAGATAAGAATGTTAATATCGTTATTAAAACAGAGAGGGAAAGCTTAGTTAAAGAGATTTATTGTTTACTTAAACTTGATATTAAAAGGGTTAGAGTCGAAAGGGTGAAATCTACACGAAGTGTAACTAAGTATGCTATTGGAAAATTAGCAAAATTATCACTGCTTTGCATAAATAGATTCAAAGTAAAAAAATATAAAGTTAAAAAGGTATTCTTTCTATATGATAATTTAGTATCATTTGAATATGTAAGACCTTATTTAAAAAACGGTATAACATATCCTTTTTTAACTGAAAAAAATAGTTATGATAATGTATGTTATGACCAAGACAAATTTATAAATCACAAGTTCATTTGTCACGAACTTATCCCTAGTTCATTTTATAGATTTATAGATAATCGAGAATCTATACTTAATTCTAGTATACCAATTACGTTAAAAAAACTGTTGATTCATTATCTAGTCGAGTTAGAAATACAAGTTTTATGTTTTGAAAGTTTAGTGATTAAGTTCGATTCATTGAAAGATATTATTGGATTATTTGATGCATACCCTTGCATTGACTATGTAACTAAGGTTTTAAATGATAAATTTGGAGTAATGACGACTTGTATTCCGCATGGAATAAACTTTAAATATAAAGTTCATTATATTTCTTATGGGACTAACATTTACTCTTTTTGGAGTGATGACCACAAAAATAGGTTAGATCAAAGTGTTATATATGATGATACTAAAAATAAAATCATAACTGGTAATGTGCTTTTTGAGGCGATCTCTAAGGATGTTAAATCTAGAAATGTAAGTGAAAGGAATATTCTTATTGTTGGTGAATACTTTTCAAAAGATGGTTTATATTCATCCCCATTTAATGAAAGTCATACTAGAAGAATGATGTCTATATTAAAAAAGTTTGCTTTAGATAATAGCGATATAAAAATAAAGATTCGTACAAGACTTAATGATGAATACTCGGAAATATGTAACGACTATAAATGTGAAAATATTACAATCGTTAGTCCGGATATTCCGGTTGAAAAAGAAATTATAAATAGCTCTCTAGTTATTTCAGTATTTTCAAATGTATTACATGAAGCTTTGATAATGAGAAAGCCTGTTCTTCAAGTAAATATGTTTGGTATAGAGAATTATAGAGACTTAGCAGCTGATGGATTAGTTAGTTATGCAACAAATGAGAAAGAGCTATTATTGGCTTTAAAAAGCTGGGAAGAAAATAGTTTTAAACATGTTAATTATGATTTTCATGAAGAAAAGTATTGTAATCGTTTGGTATTTAATCCTATCAAATCGATGGTAGATTGAATGAACTTAATAAAAACAATAATCAAACATTCTTCAAAATATATGACTGGCTCTATAATTGCTTCAGTAACTACATTTATTATGATGAAATATTATACATATGTTTTTACTCCTGAGCAGTTTGGAATCCTTTCATTATATCTAGTTGTATTCAAATACTTTATAACGATATGCTCTTTAGATGTCCAAAGTAGCGTTAGTCGATTATATTTTGATTACAAAGATAAAGATAGAAAAAAATATATATCAACGATATTCTGGTTTTTGGTTGCTATTTGTTCTGTTACTTTTACTATCGGCATCACTACATCTGAAAGCATCTCAAATTTGATCTATCCTGATAGTAAGGGAATGTTTATTCTTACTATCATTGCTGCGATATTCTCAGTATTTTTAACCTTTTTTACTCGCATACTTTATAATGAACAAAAATCAACAATTGTACTTAAGTTGTCGATTGTACAGACTACACTGAACCACGGTTTATCGGTAGTTTTTATCGCACTTTTATCTTTAGGAGTTTCTGGTCGTTTATTAGGCCAGACTTTAGCATCGTTGCTTTCATTATTGTACAGTTACATTAATACTAATCGAATAGGTGTAGTTTCCATTTCTCGTGTATTTCAATGGAGTATGCTGAAGTCAACATTATCATTATCTATGCCTACCTTGTTATTGGCAGTGCAGAGTATGATTTTTTTATATATGGATCGCTTTCTGATAAAGTATTATATCGGGGAACATGCTTTAGGAATATACTCATTTGCATTTATGCTTGGTCAAGGATTGTCCATTATATATGAGGCAATTTATCAAGCTATCCTTCCAGACGTGTATAAAAATCTCAAGTCGGATTATGAAGCCTCGTTGAAGTATATTAGTGTTTTTTTTAAAAAATATTTTTCTTTATATTTTTTATTACATTATGTATTTCTCTTTTTAGTGATCTTATTTTAGTTGTTATATCCAACCCAAATTATTATGAATCCTCAAAGGTTATACCTTATATAATATTCGGTTTTATGATGGGAGGGCTATATAAAATACCAACACTAATAATAAATTTCCATAAAAAAATATGGATATACCCAATAGCAAGTGTGCTTTCTTCCGTGTTGAATTTGTTGCTAAACTTATCATTAATCCCTGTTTATGGAATTGTGGGAGCCGCTTTTGCAAGCTTTGCAAGCTTATTTATGTACTCAGGTATTCTACAATATTATTCTAGTAGGTATTATGGTAATAAGAAAGGAGTATTCGTTAGAGTAAGTTATGCCACAGTTTTTATTATAATTATTTCGAAGTTTATTATAGATGCAAATGTTTATAACTATGGATAATTTTGAGAAGTTTTATTATGAGATTAAAGACTTGATTCTTAAAGATTTCACTAATAAGTTAGATCATCAATATCATTATGGATGTATGTACTTGTCTGCTTCCCTTCTAGGAAAGTCTCCTATGATTTGGCGAGAGCGTATTATTGAACAGATTGATACTGCATATGAATTAGGTACCTTAGATTTTATTGAGGAATCAATAGTGCTGTCGATGCAGTATTCGGATAAGCAAGATAGGGAGTTACTTCAATTCATAAGAGATAAGCGTAAGAATTGTAAGCCTCGTGAATATCATGCTTTAGATTACGAATATCTTGAGAAATTCAACGCTAACAAGACTCAAGAGTTACTGAATGCTGTCAAGTGTTGTAAAGAGTCAGGTCTTTTATATGACACTTTTGATGGTGTTCAGGGAAGTAAAGATTTAGTTTATCACTGCCGAAATCTTGAAATTTTGATTAAGTCTAATCTTATCTTGGATGAAAAAGGCTTAGAAATTATTAGCAAAGCGGTTTCCTTAATTATGAAATTATTTGAAGTCGGAACTACAGCTTTGTTTTTTGGCCGTTCGCAAAATTCTTCATACGGACTAGGCTCGTTATATTTTATTTTGAAGTCTGTATGTTTCGAAAATAAAGAGCATCAAGATAAACTAGAACTGTATCGTAAGAGGTTAGAAAGTAAAATACAAAGTTCCTATATTGAGAATTGTGGATTTAGAATGAATTTTTCTTCTGGTCGTTCTGGTGCTGATAGCTATATGTATAGAAATGTGTATTCATCTTTTTTATTATCGAGGTTATTACTTTCAAGTAAGATAAAGCAAAACTCTATTACTTTAACTCTTCGCGATGTGTCGTTTAATAAGTACTTTCAAGTTAAGAAAGTACTGAATTTGAAGTTTGTCATAAATAATAACGAAGGGAATTTTTCTCCTATTTTTCCTAATGATATCAGATACGGTTCTAATGCTTTAGTCAGTTATTTGAAAAACGGCTTTGAGTATTCTCCAATCCCATTTTTTACTTTTCCCTACTCGCCGTTAGATAAGCTTTTTACACGAAAAACCAGATTAATTGCCAATTCAATGATCTATCGATTGTTGTCAATGTTTTATAAGTTGAACGTTTTTAGCTCTGTTAGCTTAGAAGATATAAGGGAGGCTAAAAAGGTTATGGTTACAGATGAAGGTGCTTATCTGGTTAGTTACAGGAGAATTAATCTGGGTATAGTTCCTAGTAACTTATTAGACGTGATTAAATCTGAGTATTTAAATATTGTCGGATTTAAATTGCCAACCTCTACAGGTATGGAAAAATTTAGAGTCATAATTTATTGGTAGGTGATTATGAAAGAAAAATTGAGAAAGTATTACTATTTGTTTTTGGGGGCGATTAAAGGAGGTACACTACGTCCTTTGATGTTTGAAATAAATGAGAATAAAAGTTTAGAAAGCCATTCGTATGATTTCCTCATCGTATACTTGAAGCACCAGGCACATTTACTTGAGAAGTGTACTAAAAATGAGTTCTTGGGCGTTGATCGAGGAGCATCGAAATTTGAACGAGTCAAAGCTATACTCGATGAATTAGATTTAAGGGGATGTAAAGAAAGTGAATTGCTCTCTTGGGCTAGTGATGTTTGTGGAAAATATGAAAACTGGATCAGCCAGAAAATGATTCAGGTTGAACAGTGTGGTAAAGGTCAATCTACTACAGATAGTATTTTTGATATTGCTTCAGTGCGATTTTTTTCACAAAATATACCCTCAATTGATTTAATTATTTCATGTATCGAGAATGCCCAAAAGGCATCAGCTTCTTGTAATAGGCAAGCATTTAAAGTGGGTATTATTGAAAATGAAGATATTTTCTTTGGTGAAGCTAATAATAAGAGCTTGTTCGATAAGTCTCCATATAGGTTATTTATATTCTCTAATACATCAAATTATAGTGAAAAATATGCAGATGCAATCGATATCGGTATGTTTAGCCAGAATTTTATGTTGAAAGCTAATATGCTCGGGTTAGGTAGCTGCTGTTGTTATGCTGCCGAACATTTAGATAAATCTCAGAATCATTACCGCAAAATGTTTGGACTTTCTAGAGAGTATTATTGCTATTTATCAATTGTTGTTGGATATCCGGCAGAAATTGCTGAAAAACCTCCTAGACGAGGTGTAGCTGAAATTATCAATTTTAAGAAGACTAGCTAAATGATAATCATAAAATGTTTAGAAATTGATACAACAAAAGAGTTGGTAATAAGCCTCGTGCTTATCGAACGTCTACAGGTTTCAAGTGTATTAAAGAACTATCTATATTCTTTTTATATACTCCTTTTCTTTTTCTGTATTCCATTTTCGTATAACGTAACTAAGTTTTACGTAAAGACGGTTGTTAAATAATGAATATTGCATATTTACTATCCCATGATATAACTAGGAATGATGGTGTTACTCTAAAAATACTCACACAGGTGAGTGAATGGAATAATCAAGGACATAATGTTAAAGTATTTTGTCAAGTGCCATCAAAAGGTGATAGTATTCTTAAATCGAATCAATATGAAGTAGGTAATTCGTATATTAAGTCTCGATTGTATCCAAATAAAATACTTTTAAATGATATTTCTGATTTTAATCCTGATGTTATTTACTTTCGTTATGATACCTATAGTCAAACAATTCAAAAGTTACTTTATAAATATAGTATAGTTACTGAAATTAATACAAATGACTTATCTGAATTTTACATTTTATTTAAAAAAGAAAGGACAATTAAATCTTTTATTCGTTATCTAATTTATATTTTATTTAGAAATGCTATCTTTAATAATGTGAAAGGTATTATTGCAGTGACCAAAGAATTATCTTTGAATAAGAGTATTTCGAAATATAATAAGCCATCTATAGCTGTTTCTAATAGTATTAATATCGATGATTTTCCCACAATAAAAGTACCGAATGAAAACAAAAAGGGTATCTTTTTTATTGGTACACCAAATCAACCATGGCATGGCGTGGACTTTATAGATGAATTAGCATCGAATTTAACACAGTATGACTTTCATATAGTTGGTATTGAGGGTGAATCAAGACACAATTTATATTATCATGGATATTTAGGAAGAAAAGAATATCAAATTATCATGAAGGAATGTTGTATTTGTATCGGTTCTTTAGCTATGTATCGAAATGATATGTATGAGTCAAATTCTCTTAAGGTCAGGGAATATATTGCAGGTGGTTTTCCTGTTATATTGGGTTGTAAAGACTCTGCGTATATTGATGAAGAACAACCCCATTGGATGAAGGTTGTCGATACTCGGCATGGTCTTGATATTGAAAATATAGAGAGATTTATAGATAATTATAAAAAATTTATTATTCCTGATGAACAGAAATTGTTGATATCTTCACGATATAATGAAAGTAAAAGATTGCAATTTATAGAAAATGTAATTCATCATGATTAGTAATGATTACTATTTCTTAGTTTATTATTCAGTATTAAGCCTCTTTCTGTTTATTTCATTATTAGCGATTAATTTCTATGCTCAAGACTCTAGTAATAAATGGGGCGGGGGACTTGCGGTTATAATACTATATTGCCTTTTCTTTTCTTTTCGTACAGCGGATGTTGGAAGTGATGCTGGGAATTATATTTTATTAATTGATAACCCTGCTGGATTATCGCAAGATATGTCACCTATGATTAAAATAATCGCATCTGTTGTGGGTTTTTTAGGGGGAGGGGAAACGCTTTTCTTTTTGGCTATTTCGATGTTAGTGTGCATTACTCTTCTATACGCTTTTTATAAATTTGAAAGGAAAGACTTCTTAGTTGTATTTGCAATCTTTAGTGTAAGTTTCTTGTTTGTAAATATTAATGTTAATCTATTTAGGCAGGGTATTGCCATTGCATTTGGGACTTTAGCCCTGAGCTATCTTATAGAAAGGTGTTATATAAAGTATCTGTTGTTTGTCATTCTAGCTACGTTTACTCACAGCAGTGCAGTTATTCTTTTATTATCTTTTATGTTGGTGTTTTTTATACGTAGCAGATGTTATATATTAATATATATAGTATGTTGCATCGCTTTCTATACATTTGATTTGAGTTTGGAACAGATTGTATTTCATTTTAAGGAAAGCCATTGGTCGTTTGCTCGCTTATATTGGTATTTAACTTGGAATAAGAGTGATTTATTTACTTTGAAGCATATTTATTATTTATATTTGTTTATTATTATCATTTTCTTATTCGTTTTTGAACGATTGAATGATAAGCAAGTTCGATTATTTTTGGTATTTTTGACTATTCCTAGCATAATGACAATATTTAGAGTTGATGATTTTTTGGTCGATCGTTTTACGTTTTATTTTATTCCTGTATCTGCTTTGTTAACCTTCCAATTATTTAAAATTTTTAACCTAAGAACTAATGTTTATGTACAAGCTCTTTTTGTTATTTCTTTATGTTTTTGGTTGGGTAAGAGTATATTACAATTTAATGCCTGGTGGGTGGAGAAAGTATGACAGTAGAAGTGTTACTATCAACATATAATGGTGAAGCCTATCTTAAAGAGCTGCTCGAATCTTTAGTTTCACAAAGCTGTAATGATTTTTTTGTTACCATTCGTGATGATGGTTCTAGTGATACAACTATATCGATTATTGAAGAATATATTTTCCGATATCCGGATCTATTTTTTTTGTCTACAGTGGATAAAGGTAATCTGAAAGCTGCAGGTAGTTTTATGGCTTTGATTAGATCTAGTACGGCAGAATACGTTATGCTGTGTGATCAAGATGATATTTGGGACCCTGAAAAGATAGAGGTTTCTCTAAGGAAAATAAAGCAATTAGAGCAAGAAGATGATTCAATACCAATCTTAGTCTTTTCTGATCTTAGGTTGATGGATAACTCTGGAAATATATTTTGTGAATCTTTTTGGGAGTTTCAAAGTTTGGATAGCCAAGTTGCAAAGGACTGGCGTAAGTTGTTAGCTCTTAATGTTGTAACTGGCTGCACTGTTATTATAAATAGAATGGCTATTAGTGTATCTTTACCATTTGCTATATCGGATATGCTACATGACCATTGGATTGCTGTAAATGTTTCGAGGTATGGTAAGATAGGCTATATCCCTTCAGCAACTATATCGTATCGACAGCATTCTTCAAATGTTGAAGGGGCCCACAAGTTTTCAATACGTTATGTTTTACGGAAGTCTCAAGATTCATGGCGAATATTGAATTTATTGTATAAAAAAAGCTGTTATTTTAATCAAGTCAGCTTTTTAAGACTTTGTTTTTATAAAGTAATTCTTAATTTTAAAAGGTTTTTTTAACCACTATGAACGAAAAACTTACCTGTCTAATATGCGACTCTTCTGATTGGCATATGTACTGTGAAATTGATAATGGCAATCATGATGTATTGATATGCAAGCAATGTTCTTTTTGCCAACTTTCTCCAATTCCGACAAAGAAAGAGTTGGATTTATTCTATGCTAGTAAATATAGAGATCAATATTCAAATCAAAATACAGTAGATAAAAATGTTATTAGTTATGAACAACAAAGGGCCGATAGAATACTCAAGGTTCTACGTCCTTACTTTAGTAAAGACTCTAGGAATATATTAGATATTGGATGCAGCAGCGGAACGTTATTAAAGAACGTCGCTACTCTTTGTGATGATGCTCCGATTATCCATGGTATAGAAATGAATGATAATTACAGGAAGTATATTATAAAAGAAGGTATTGCTTCGGAAGATAACATTTCTAACCAAGATATAGGTACATATTACCTTGGAAAAGAAGGAAAGTTTGATTTTATTTCTATAGTCCATGTATTAGAGCATCTGCAAAGTCCTGGTGATGCACTTTACTCTATTCGTAATTTATTGTCAGATAAAGGGAAATTATATATTGAAGTTCCTAATATGAAAACACCTTATGCTAAATTGGTAGGTGAGTATTTTATTTTATACCATCTTTACTATTTTACAGGTTATACATTAGAGAAACTGTTGAATAAATATGGTTTCAATATTATCAAGTCACAAAAAATTGCGAATACTAGTGTTTGTTTTATTTGCGAAAAAGGCGCAATCACAGAGATAGATAAGTCAGAATCAAAACAAGAATTTCAAAAAGTATTATCACGTTTAATGTATTATAAAATTACTTTCCCAATCCGGAAATTGCGCCCACGTGTTGTACGAACTTTGAATTTTCTAGGTGTTAAAGAGTTAGCAAAATCTCTTTTAAAACGAGATCAATAAGCTAACAAGGGAAATTAGAAATGAAAATATTAGTTACGGGCGGAGCAGGCTTTATCGGTTCTGCAGTTGTTCGTCACATTATCAGTAATACACAAGACAGTGTCATTAACTTAGATAAACTGACTTATGCGGGTAATTTAGAATCACTGTCTGATGTTGATTCTAATGAGCGCTATGTATTTGAACAAGTTGATATTTGTGACCGAGCTGAGTTAGAACGAGTATTTTTAGATCACAAACCAGATGCAGTAATGCATTTGGCGGCAGAGTCTCATGTTGACCGCTCTATTGATGGTCCTGCTGCTTTTATTGAAACGAATATTGTGGGTACGTATACCTTACTTGAAGCGACGCGCTCTTATTGGAATACCTTATCTGATGATAAAAAACAGGCATTTCGTTTTCACCACATCTCAACCGATGAAGTATATGGTGATTTAGAAGGTACTGATGATTTATTCACTGAAACAACATCGTATGAGCCATCTTCACCATATTCAGCATCAAAAGCCTCTTCTGACCACCTAGTTCGAGCGTGGTTACGTACTTACGGCTTACCGACAATAGTAACGAACTGCTCAAATAATTATGGTCCGTATCACTTTCCTGAAAAACTCATTCCACTAATGATTTTGAATACACTCGATGGTAAACCATTACCGGTTTACGGTGATGGTATGCAAATTCGTGATTGGTTATTTGTGGAAGACCACGCACGTGCTTTGTATAAAGTTGTTACTGAAGGTGTTGTAGGTGAAACCTACAACATTGGTGGGCACAATGAAAAAGCGAACATTGACGTTGTAAAGACTATTTGCTCGTTACTTGAAGAGTTAGTACCGAATAAACCGGAAGGCGTTGCTCAATACCTTGACTTAATTACTTATGTTACAGACCGCCCAGGTCACGATGTTCGTTACGCAATTGATGCGTCGAAGATTGAGCGTGAATTAGGTTGGAAACCAGAAGAAACATTCGAATCTGGTATTCGTAAGACGGTTGAATGGTATTTAGATAACAAACAATGGTGGTCACGCGTGCTAGATGGCTCTTATGCTGGTGAGCGTTTAGGTGTGTCTTCAGAGTCTGCAGTAGTTGAAAAGGTGGCTAAATAATGAAAGGTATTGTACTTGCTGGTGGCTCTGGTACGCGTTTATATCCACTGACTCGTGGTGTATCAAAACAGCTTTTGCCTATTTACGATAAGCCAATGGTGTTCTACCCAATCTCGACCTTAATGCTTGCGGGTATTAAAGACATTTTAATTATTACAACGCCTGAAGATAATGCTGGCTTTAAGCGTTTGTTAGGTGATGGATCTGATTTTGGTATTAACCTTGAATATGCCATTCAACCAAGTCCAGATGGTTTAGCACAAGCGTTTATTATTGGTGAAGAATTCATTGGTGATGACAGTGTATGTTTAGTGCTTGGTGATAATATTTTCTATGGTCAGTCTTTTGGTCAACAGTTAACTCGAGCTAGAGAGCTAACCGCTCAAGGTTTAGCGACGGTATTTGGTTATCAAGTAAAAGACCCAGAGCGTTTTGGTGTGGTTGAGTTTGATGCTGAAATGAAAGCTGTCTCGATTGAAGAAAAGCCAGAATCGCCAAAATCAAACTATGCTGTAACGGGTTTGTATTTCTATGATAACCGAGTAGTAGAAATGGCAAAACAAGTTAAGCCTTCACATCGTGGTGAGCTTGAAATTACCACGTTAAATGAAATGTATCTTGACGATGGCTCATTGAATGTGGAGTTATTAGGTCGTGGTTTTGCGTGGTTAGATACAGGTACTCATGAAAGCCTTCATGAAGCTTCGTCATTTGTACAAACCATTGAAAATGTCCAGGGTTTAAAAGTAGCGTGTTTAGAAGAGATTGCTTGGCGTAACGGCTGGTTAAGTGATGAGCAAGTGTTAACACTTGCAAAACCAATGATGAAAAATGAATACGGTCACTATTTGACTCGCTTAGTTAATGAAAACCAGAAGAAGGTGGCAAGCTAATGCGAGTATTGATTACAGGGTGTTATGGTCAAGTTGGTCATTGTTTGACTGAGCAATTAGCCGATGAAGAAAGCACCATTGTGCTTTCTTTGGACCGAGATCAACTGGATATCACCAATCAAGATGCAGTAAATGCGATTGTCGATGATTTCCAACCAACCATCATCATAAATGCAGCGGCACATACTGCGGTTGATAAAGCGGAAGAGGAAGTTGACCTCTCTTATGCAATTAATCGTGATGGCCCTAGTTATTTAGCGCAAGCAGCGCAATGTGTTGGTGCGGCAATGCTGCATATTTCAACAGATTACGTTTTTGAAGGCAATAAAGTGGGTGAGTATCAAGAAACCGATACGACAAATCCACAGGGTGTTTATGGTGAGAGTAAATTAGCAGGTGAAATTGCAGTTGCTAATGCGTGTGATAAACACATCATTCTTCGTACTGCTTGGGTGTTTGGTGAAAATGGCAATAACTTTGTCAAAACCATGTTGTGTTTAGGGGCGACACGTAATGAACTTAGTATCGTAGGAGACCAGTTTGGTGGCCCGACATATGCGGGTGATATAGCTCATGCATTAATCCAAATAGCGAAGCGAATTACACAAGGTGATGAGGTTGAGTATGGTGTTTATCATTACTCAGGCTTACCTCATGTGAGTTGGTTTGAATTTGCAGACGCTATTTTTGATACTGCGGTTGAGCAAAAGGTTATCTCAAATAAACCAAGTTTAACAAGCATTACAACTGACCAATACCCAACCCCAGCAAAACGTCCAAGTAATTCTCGATTAAGTACCGATAAAATCACAAATAACTTTGGGATTAAAGCGAGTGATTGGACGGCAGCATTAAACAATATCCAAGCATATAAAGGTTAAGATAATGAAAGTAATCGATACCCGAATCCCTGATGTAAAAATTATAGAGCCAAGTGTGTTTGGTGATGAGCGAGGTTTCTTTATGGAAACCTGGAATCAAAAGCAGTTTGAAGAGTTGGTAACAGGTAAGCCCACCCAGTTTGTGCAAGATAACCATTCCAAATCTAAGAAAGGAATTTTACGTGGATTGCATTACCAAACAGAAAACACCCAAGGAAAATTAGTTCGAGTGGTGTCAGGTGAAGTGTTTGATGTTGCAGTGGATATTCGAAAAGGCTCACCGACGTTTGGTCAATGGGTAGGTGAATATTTATCGGCCGAAAACAAGCGTCAACTTTGGGTGCCGGAAGGTTTTGCGCATGGTTTTTATGTTACGAGTGAAGAGGCGGAATTTGTTTATAAGTGTACCGATTATTATAATCCAGAAGCTGAAATATCAATCGCTTGGAATGATGATGATCTTGGTATTGAGTGGCCGATGAGTGTCCATCATGATGTGCCATCGTTATCTCATAAGGACATGGTAGCATCTTCATTAAATGGAGTTATGAATCTGCTATGAAACGAGTGATAGTTATTGGTACAGTTGGGATTCCTGCCTGTTATGGTGGTTTTGAATCTCTTGTTGAAAACTTGACCACAAATAGATGTGGCGAAATTCAGTATTCAGTTTTTTGTTCATCAAAGAATTATACGGATAAATTAAATGAGTACAATCAGGCCAAATTATATTATTTGCCGTTAAAGGCTAATGGAGCTCAAAGTATACCCTATGATATTGTATCTTTGATAAAAACGTGGAAACTAAAACCTGATGTAGTTTTAATTTTAGGTGTGTCTGGTTGTATTTTTCTTCCTATTTTTAGATTTTTCTCAAAAGCAAAAGTTGTTACTAATATTGATGGTTTAGAGTGGAAACGAGAAAAATGGGGGAAGTGTGCAAAACGATTTCTTAAGTTATCAGAATTGATGGCTGTAAAATATTCAGATGTTGTAGTTACAGATAATCAAGCTATTACTGATTATGTAAAAGAAGAATATGGGGTGGAGTCAAAAACAATTGCTTATGGTGGTGATCATGCCGTGATAGGGTTTCAGGATTTATCATTAGAAGATCAAGAAGCCTATGCTTTAGGATTGTGCCGTATAGAACCCGAAAATAATATTCACATGATTCTTGAATCTTACTCAAAAACGGAATATAAAATTAAATTTGTGGGTAATTGGAGTGCAAGTGAATTTGGCTGTAGGATGAAAAGTATATACTCTAAATTTTCAAATATCGAGTTGTTAGATCCCATCTACGATCTTGAAACGCTCTATAAGCTTCGTCGTGGTTGTTCTGTGTATATCCATGGTCACTCAGCTGGTGGTACAAACCCTTCATTAGTGGAGATGATGCATTTTGGTATTCCCATTATTGCATTTGACTGCAGTTTTAATCGTTATAGTACTGAAGATAAAGCAATATATTTTAAAGATTGTAATGATTTAGTGGAAATTTTAAATAAAAATAGTGATGTGGTTGAATTAAAGAATAAGGGAAAAGTTATGCAAGATATAGCTCAAAAACGTTATACGTGGGCAAAAATTTCACAACAATATGAGAACTCATATTTATAATAGTACACTCTAGTAAGTAGTATTTTAAGCTTACTTTTTTAAGAAATTGAAGCATAAATTTCAGGTTTGTTCTTTTATATAAAAGAAGTTTATTATATTTTATTTAGGTGAAATTATATAGTTTAAGTATCTATATTAGATTGTTGGTGACACTAAATAGAATTTATTTTTTCTAGGACTTTCATGCCTCATTCATTAATCGAACTCGGCTTTACTTTCTTTATCTCACTTTCTATTCTTTTTATGATGAGAAAGGTTGCCCAAAGAATTAATCTTGTTGATAAACCGAACGAACGTAAACATCATACAGGTGCTATTCCTCTTGTGGGAGGGATTTCTATTTGCATTGTGTTTATGCATTTTTTACTTTCACATACTGATTTATTACCTAATTATAAGTTGTATTTAGTCTCTATTTTTACCCTGACGTTAGTGGGCGCTATTGATGATAAGATTGATCTCAGTTTTAAAATTCGATTATTCATTCAAGCTGGTTTGTCTGTAGGTATGATGCTTATTGCGGATATTCAATTAAAGCAATTAGGTAATATGTTTGGGTTTGGTCAAATGAACTTATCTGGTATTGGGTTAGGGTATGTTATTACCGTGTTGGCAGTAATTGGTGCGATTAATGCGTTTAATATGGTGGATGGTATTGATGGCTTGCTAGGGGGCTTATCTATTGTTACTTTTGCAGGACTTGGCAGTGTACTATATCTGGATGAACAGTTGAATTTGGCATATCTATGCTTGGTGTTAATTGTGATTATCTTGCCTTATGTACTGCTTAACCTTGGAGTGTTTACTCGTCGCTATAAAGTGTTCATGGGTGATGCCGGTAGCATGTTGATTGGCTTTACCGTAATTTGGTTTTTGTTACTTGCGAGTCAAAATGGAACAAAAGCCCCGCTTCGCCCTGTAACCGCGCTATGGTTAATAGCTGTACCATTAATGGATATGGCAGCTATTATGATTCGCCGTATCCGTCGTGGAGATTCTCCATTTAAGCCTGATAGAGAACATTTACATCATATATTTCAGCGTCTTGGGTTTAGTTCATTTCAAACGTTAATGATTATTTGTAGTATTGCTGCAGCCTATGCAAGTTTTGGTATTTATGGTGAAATGATGAATATTCCTGAGTACGTGATGTTCTATTTATTTATTGGTTGCTTCTTTATTTATACTTATTTTTTAAGTAATGTATGGAAAATTAGTGCAAAAATTCGTGAATGGCGAGGTATCTCTTAACACGAATTGAGATTATTGTTTTTTTACAGAAAAGGTGGATATGACGGTTTGGTTATATCCGCTTTTTTAGTTTTGCTATTTACTACCTTTAGAGTGAAGCACCCTCGATTCTCGCATCTCATTTCTTTCTCCCTTATAATCAAATTAGTTAAAATTCCCTACAAGGATCATAAGAATGAAAATAGCCATTGCTGGTACAGGCTATGTTGGCCTATCAAATGCAGTGTTGTTAGCACAACATAATGAAGTAATTGCAGTTGATATTATGGCTGAAAAGGTTGAGTTGATTAATAATAAAAAATCACCTATTTCAGATGTGGAGATTGAAGACTTTCTGGCTAACAAGGAACTGAATCTTACAGCAACACTAGATAAAGAATTCGCCTATAAAGAGGCTGAATATGTAGTGATTGCAACGCCAACTGATTATGATCCTGTGACGAATTATTTTAATACGGGCTCTGTTGAAGCTGTAATTAAAGAAGTTATGGTTATCAACCCAAAAGCAGTAATGGTTATCAAATCGACGGTTCCGGTTGGTTATACTGAGCGTATTAAACAAGAATTAGACTGTGAGAATATTATTTTCTCTCCTGAGTTTTTACGTGAAGGTCGTGCTCTTTTTGATAATTTACACCCATCTCGTATTATTGTGGGTGAGCAATCTGAGCGAGCTCAGGTATTCGCTGATTTATTGGTTGAAGGGGCGATAAAAGAGAACATTGAAGTATTACTGACGAATTCAACTGAAGCTGAGGCTGTTAAGTTGTTCTCGAATACTTACCTCGCGATGCGTGTTGCTTACTTTAATGAGTTGGATTCTTATGCTGAGGCACATGGTTTAGACGCTCGTCAGATTATTGAAGGCGTTGGTTTAGATCCTCGTATTGGTAATCACTACAATAACCCATCATTTGGTTACGGTGGTTACTGTCTACCAAAGGACACTAAGCAGCTATTAGCGAATTACCAAGAAGTGCCGAATAATATTATTGGTGCAATTGTGGATGCTAATCGTACTCGTAAAGATTTTGTCGCTGAATCTATCATGAAACGTAATCCAAAAGTTGTGGGTATTTATCGTTTAATCATGAAAGCGGGTTCTGATAACTTCCGAGCTTCTTCAATTCAAGGCATTATGAAGCGCTTGAAAGCCAAAGGTATTGAAGTTGTCGTTTATGAGCCAGTATTAAAAGAAGCGGATTTCTTTAATTCTCGTGTGATTGAAGATTTGGCTGAGTTTAAGCAAGTGTCTGACGTGATTGTTTCAAACCGTATGATGGAAGAGTTATCAGACGTTGAGAGTAAGGTTTACACTCGCGATTTGTTTGGTAGTGACTAAAATCAAGGTGCTTCGCTGCGAGAGGCGAGGACGGACTTCGTCCTATAGGGGCGAGTAAAGACTTAAAAGCAAGAGCGGACATGACTAATTTGTTGTGTCCGCTTTTTTATTTTTGATTTTATAGGATTGAAGTAGTCTAGTCTTTAGTTGGCGAAGCGTATAGTTTTTAGTCATGCTATATTATTTCAAAATAAACAATAGAATGGATTGATACATGAACTACGACATCTTCAATGGTGATGCCGATGGCATTATTGCACTTCTTCAACTTCGATTAGCTTATCCTCAAGAATCTGTATTGGTTACAGGTGTTAAACGTGACATTAATTTAGTAAAGAAAATCGATGTAAAGTCTGAAGATAGTTTAACTATTTTAGATATCTCTATGGAAAAGAACATAGCAGCTTTAGAGCTTGCCTTGGAGTCTGGCGCAGAAGTGTTTTATGCGGATCATCATAGATGTGGTGATATTCCTGAGAATGAAAATTTATCTGCTCATATCGATTTAGATGCAAATACGTGTACAGCATTAATCATTGATAAATTATTGAATGGTCAGTTTCATGAGTGGGCAATTACGGCGGCGTATGGCGATAATTTAATTGCTAAAGCCGACGAGTTAGCTGATACCGCTGGTTTATCTTCTGAGCAAAAATTTCAATTAAAAGAGCTTGGAACATTAATAAACTATAATGGATATGGGGCAAAAATTGACGATTTGCACTTTGACCCTGCTGAGTTATATCAAGCATTAAGACAATATTTGTCACCATTTGATGTTATTGAAGATAAAGCATCGCCTTTCTATCAATTACAAAGTGCTTATCAATCAGATATGAATCATGCATTATCGATAGAGGCTCTGCACAAAAGTGAGAAACTGGCTTTGTTTGAGTTACCAAATACTGCGTGGGCTCGTCGAATTAGTGGTGTTTATGGTAATCTTTTGGCTAATAAAACACCAAATTCATCGCATGCGGTGATAACGTTGAACGATGATGATACTTATACTGTCTCTTTACGAGCACCGTTAAATAATAAGCAAGGTGCAGGAGAGATCTGTAGCTCGTTTGCAACCGGTGGTGGTCGAGAGGCTGCTGCTGGAATTAATGCATTGCCAAAAGAGAAGATCGCTGAGTTTATTCAAGTTGTTGAAGGGAAGTATTAGAGCAGGGCGCTGCGCTTCGAGATGCGAGGATGCTTTGTTCGAGGGGCGAGTAACAGCAAAATCGAGTACCCCTGAAGCCTGCAAGCGAAGCGTCCTGAAACCTAGTTTTTAGCTATTATCAAATAATTTAAAATAGAGAAATATAATGAATATTTTAGTCACTGGCGGAATGGGTTACATCGGTAGCCACACATGTGTACAAATGATTGAGGCGGGCTTAACGCCGATCATTTTGGACAACTTATACAACAGTAAAGAAGTCGTACTTGATCGTATTGAAGCTTTGGTTGGTGTAAAACCTAAATTTTATCAAGGTGATATTCGCGATCCAAAAATCTTAGAAACCATCTTTGCTGAAAATCAAATTGATAGCGTGATTCACTTTGCTGGATTGAAAGCCGTTGGTGAGTCTGTTGAAAAACCAATTATGTATTACGATAACAATGTATCGGGTACGTTGGTTTTAGTTGAAGCGATGCGTAAAGCGGGCGTGAACAGTATTGTATTTAGTTCATCTGCAACGGTTTATGGTGATCCTGCATCAACACCAATTCGTGAAGATTTCCCAACATCAGCAACGAACCCTTATGGCCGCAGTAAGCTGATGGTAGAAGAGTGTTTAACGGATATCCAAAAAGCACATCCTGAAATGAGTGTAACGCTATTACGCTACTTTAACCCTGTTGGTTCTCATAAATCAGGTACTATGGGTGAAGACCCTCAAGGTATTCCAAATAACTTGATGCCATTTATTTCTCAAGTGGCTGTTGGTCGTCGTGAATTCTTATCTGTATTTGGTAATGATTACCCAACGGTTGATGGTACTGGCGTTCGTGATTATATCCATGTGGTTGATTTGGCTGATGGTCATTTAGCAGCACTAAAATACAAAGGCCAAGAAGCGGGTTTACATATCTATAACCTAGGTACGGGTAATGGTAATAGTGTTCTTCAGATGGTAACGGCATTTGAGAAAGCTTCTGGTGCGAAAGTTCCATATAAGATTGTCGATCGTCGTCCTGGTGATAT
Organism: Aliivibrio fischeri; assembly: GCA_038993745.2. Taxonomy (NCBI): domain Bacteria; kingdom Pseudomonadati; phylum Pseudomonadota; class Gammaproteobacteria; order Vibrionales; family Vibrionaceae; genus Aliivibrio; species Aliivibrio fischeri. The sequence continues at coordinate 185,743 of CP160629.1, forward strand.
TGCAGAATGTTGGGCTGATCCAGCAAAAGCTCGTGAAGAGCTGAAGTGGGAAGCGAAACTGTCTCTTGATGATATGACTGCGGATACATGGCGTTGGCAGTCGAATAACCCTGAAGGGTATTAGGAGCAGGGCGCTTTGCTTCGAGAGGCGAGGACGGACTTCGTCCTCGAGGGACGAGTAAGAACGGAAAAGTAAAAGCGAGGTTTCAGGATTCAGATCGGTTGCAGGGTTTAGAGGGGAGCGTTTTTTATCTTCCTGAAACCTGAAACCTGAAACCTGAAACCTGAAACCTGAAACCTAAGATCAAAAAAGCCCACAGGCTATAAACCTGTGGGCTTTTTTATTTTATCGACGATTTAAAGCTTTTCCTCGCTCCTTGAGCGAAGCGTCCTCGCCTCTAGTCCCTGCTCTTTTCTTATTTAAAAAGAACTTCACCAGACATTTCAGCAGGAATCGCTGTATCTGTTAGTGCTAGCATCGTTGGAGCTAGGTCAGACAGTTTACCGCCTTCTTTAAACTCAACCGCTTTGCTACCTACGTAGATTAGAGGTACTGGAAGGTTAGTGTGAGCTGTGTGAACGCCGCCTGTTTCAGGGTCGATCATCATTTCAGCGTTACCGTGGTCAGCAGTGATAAGTAGTTGGCCATCAACTTCTTTGATTGCTTCAACAACTTTACCGATACACTCATCTAGAGATTCAACGGCTTTAACTGCTGCATCGTATACGCCAGTGTGGCCAACCATGTCACAGTTAGGGAAGTTACAAACGATAGCGTCGTATTTACCAGACTTGATAGCTGCAACTAATTTTTCAGTTAGCTCAGGTGCGCTCATTTCAGGTTGTAGATCGTAAGTCGCTACTTTTGGAGAAGCAACTAGTTGACGTTCTTCACCTTCAAACTCATCTTCGATGCCGCCATTGAAGAAGAAAGTAACGTGTGCGTATTTTTCAGTTTCAGAAATACGTAGTTGAGTTTTACCTTCTTTAGATAACCACTCACCGTATGTGTTTTCTAGAGACGCAGGAGCGAATGCACATAGTAGTGGAATATCAGCAGCGTATTGAGTCAACATTACGAAGTCGATTGCTGGGAATACGTTACGAGTGAAGCCATCAAAAGACGGTACGAAAGTACGAGTGATTTGACGAGCACGGTCAGCACGGTAGTTCATGAAGATAACTGCATCGCCATCAACGATAGCTGCTGATTCTTCGCCTTCCGCTTTGATTTCTGTTGCTTGAACAAATTCATCGTTCTCTTCACGAGCGTAAGCCGCTTCAAGACCTTCAACTGCTGTTGCAAAAGTGAATTCTGCTTTTGCTTCAGTCATTAGGTCGTAAGCTTTTTGAACACGTTCCCAGTTGTTGTCACGGTCCATTGCGTAGTAACGACCAACTAGAGAGGCAATACGGCCTTTACCTAGTTTAGCGAATAGCTCTTGGAAGTTTTTCAGTGAGTTCTCAGCTGAACGTGGTGGTGTATCACGGCCGTCTAGGAAACAGTGTAGGTAGATTTTCTCTGCGCCACGTGCTGCTGCCATTTCTACTGCTGCGTAGATGTGGTCTTCATGAGAGTGAACGCCACCTGGAGACATAAGACCCATGATGTGAACAGCTTTGCCTGCTTTAACTGCTTTGTCGATAGCGTTTACAAGTGTTTCGTTTTGTTGGAACTCACCATCAGAGATAGCTTTAGTGATACGAGTGAGGTCTTGATATACAACACGACCAGCGCCGATGTTAGTGTGACCTACTTCAGAGTTACCCATTTGACCATCAGGTAGACCAACGTCCATACCAGATGCAGAAATTAGCGTGTTTGGTTGATTAGCCATTAGGCCATCAAGAACTGGAGTGTTTGCGTTTGTAATTGCGTTATCTGCTTGAGTTTCACGGTGACCGTAACCATCAAGAATAACTAGAGCCATAGGCTTCTTAGCTGACATAAAGGTGTTCCTCGTCAATAACTTAATAAATTCGAATAAATAACTTTGTGTAATTTTACTACAAAGTTTGAAAATGGGCTAGGGGAAGAGCAGGAGGCTTCGCTTCGAGTGGCGGGGACGGACTTCGTCCTCAAGGGGCGAGGAAGAGCAAAAATCGAAGTTTCAGGAAAAGTAGAACAGAGTTAAGATCGCTTCGCTTGCAGAATTCAGAGGTGATCGTGGTGGCTACAGTGATCGCAATACAGTTCCTCTCCTTGATAGATGTCTTGTTGAGATTGGCAATGTTGATATATAGGGGAGGTTAGGAGGGGGTGTTGGTGATGAGCTAGGTTTCAGGGGGACTCGCTTTTGATCTTCCTAACTCTTAGCTTTTCCTCGCTCCTCGAGCGCAGCGTCCTCAAACCTGATTCTTGTTCTCGCATACCAAAACGCACTAATACCACCCATCACATTTCCCATTGCAATCCCGATAAATAATCCTTCCATTCCATAAATTTGGCTGCCAATCCATGCGGTTGGTAATGTAAAAACAAACAACCTCATAAAACTCCAACTGAAAGAATATAACGGTTTTTTCATTGCATTTAAGCTACTTACTAGCACCATAACGATGCCTTGAAAGCCGTAGCTAAATGGAACGCAAATAAGGTACATCCACAAACCGTGTTGAACCGCATCGTCTTGGCTAAATAAATGAGAGATCGGAATGCTAAGTGGAACAATCAGAATATAAAGAAAGAGCTGAAAGGCGACAGAGAACTTAATGGCTAGAAATATTGCTTCTTTGACACGTTCAGGTTGTTTTGCACCTAAGTTCTGAGCCACTAATGGGCTAAGTGATGACGTTAATGCCATGATAACCAACAGCATTAATGATTCGACTCGTTGTGCTGCACCATAAGAGGCGACAGCAACAGTCCCTTGGCTCGCAAGCATCATCATTAAAATCGCCCCCGATATTGGGTTTAGAGCGTTAGATAATGCGGCAGGGGAACCGATGGTTAAGATCTGTTTCCAATCAGAAATAAGTGTATTTTTATTTGGTAGAGCAAGCAGTTTTACTTTATGAGTGAGTACATAGAATGAAGCGATAAGAGCACCAAGCCAACTAATCGCACTTGCAATCGCAGCACCTTGAATTCCAAGCTCAGGGAAGGGGCCATAACCAAAAATAAGCAGTGGATCGAGAATGCCGTTAATTAGCCCTGCTAGCATCATAATTTTTGCTGGGGTTTTGGTGTCACCTGTGGCTCTAATTGCGCTATTGCTCGACATCGGAATAACGAGCAAAGGTATGGTTAGATACCAAATAGACATGTATTCATCGATAAGAGGAAGTAATTTGTCTTCAGCACCGAGAAGAGTAAAGAGTGGGTCGATGGTGAAGAACCCGAGAGCACAAGCAATCAGAATTAAACTGATGGCTAAGATTATCCCATGAGTCGTTAATTCTGCAGCATGTTTGCTATGGCCTTCACCAAGTAAATGACCTATGGATGCTGATAAGCCAACACCAATCCCCATGGTGATGCAGTTTACTGCAAAGGTGACGGGGAAAGTAAAACTCACTGCAGCTAAAGCATCGGTACCGAGCAAAGAGATAAAAAAGGTATCCACCAAGTTGAATAGCAGAATGGCAACCATACCAAAAACCATAGGCGTCGTGAGTTTACGAAGCACGTCGCTGATAGGTTGAGTTAGTAAACCGTGTTTATCTAGCATGGTTTTCTCGTGTGGTGGTGGGATGGTTAGTGTATAGGAAATAGGGGTGAGATTCGAGGGATTAGGGACGAGGAAGAGCAAAAGCGAGGTTTCAGGATTCAGGGCGCTGCGCTTATAGGTTTCAGGGGTACTCGCTTTTGAGCTTCCTGAAACCTGAACCCTCGTTTCTTCTTCAAAAAATTAGCGCTAGAGCCCTTGCAATCAATCCCCTACATCCCCATTAATAAATCAAAGCCAAATTATGGCACCTTATTCTTAAATGGAAAATTATCAGGAGAGACGTCCCATGAATATCCGTCCTTTACATGACCGTGTAATCGTTGAACGCCAAGAAGTTGAATCAAAATCTGCTGGTGGCATTGTACTAACTGGTTCTGCTGCTGAAAAATCAACTCGCGGTACGGTTTTAGCTGTTGGCAAAGGTCGTATTTTAGAAAACGGTACGGTTCAGCCTTTAGACGTAAAAGTAGGTGATTCAGTTATTTTTGCTGAAGGTTACGGTACTAAATCTGAAAAGATTGATGGTAAAGAAGTTCTGATCATGTCTGAAAATGACATCATGGCTATTGTTGAATAATAAGCACTCGTTGAGTAATTCGTTTTTCGAATTTTATTAACTAAATAAATTAAAAGATTTTTAAAAGGAAAATAAAGATGGCTGCTAAAGACGTTAAATTTGGTAACGACGCACGAATCAAAATGCTAGAAGGTGTAAACGTTCTGGCTGATGCAGTAAAAGTAACATTAGGCCCTAAAGGTCGTAACGTTGTTTTAGATAAATCATTTGGCGCACCAACTATCACTAAAGATGGTGTTTCTGTTGCTCGTGAAATCGAACTTGAAGACAAGTTCCAAAACATGGGTGCACAAATGGTTAAAGAAGTGGCATCTCAAGCAAACGATGCAGCTGGTGACGGTACAACAACAGCAACAGTTCTTGCTCAAGCTATCATTACTGAAGGCTTAAAAGCGGTTGCTGCTGGTATGAACCCAATGGATCTTAAACGTGGTATCGACAAAGCGGTTGTAGCTGCTGTTGAAGAGCTAAAAGCACTTTCTGTTCCATGTGCAGATACTAAAGCGATTGCACAAGTAGGTACTATCTCTGCAAACTCTGACTCAACAGTGGGTAACCTAATTGCAGAAGCGATGGATAAAGTAGGCCGTGATGGTGTTATCACAGTTGAAGAAGGCCAAGCGCTACAAGACGAGTTAGACGTTGTTGAAGGTATGCAGTTTGACCGCGGTTACCTATCTCCATATTTCGTAAACAACCAAGAAGCGGGTTCTGTAGATTTAGAAAGCCCATTCATCTTGCTTGTTGATAAAAAAGTATCAAACATCCGTGAACTACTTCCAACACTAGAAGCAGTAGCAAAAGCATCACGTCCTCTTCTTATCATCGCTGAAGATGTAGAAGGTGAAGCACTTGCAACTCTAGTTGTGAACAACATGCGTGGTATCGTTAAAGTTGCTGCTGTTAAGGCGCCTGGTTTTGGTGACCGTCGTAAAGCAATGCTACAAGATATCGCTGTTCTGACTGCAGGTTCTGTAATTTCTGAAGAGATTGGTCTAGAGCTTGAAAAAGTTGTTCTTGAAGATCTTGGTCAAGCTAAGCGTGTAACTATCACAAAAGAAACAACAACAATCATCGATGGTTCTGGTGAAGAGACAATCATCCAAGGCCGTGTTTCTCAAATTCGTCAACAAATCGAAGACGCAACATCTGATTACGATAAAGAAAAACTTCAAGAGCGTGTAGCTAAGCTAGCTGGCGGTGTTGCAGTAATCAAAGTTGGTGCTGCTACTGAAGTTGAGATGAAAGAGAAGAAAGACCGTGTTGAAGATGCACTTCACGCAACTCGCGCAGCGGTTGAAGAAGGCGTTGTAGCTGGTGGTGGTGTTGCACTTATCCGTGTTGCATCTAAAGTAGCTGGTCTTGTTGGTGATAACGAAGAACAAAACGTAGGTATCCGTGTAGCACTTCGTGCAATGGAAGCTCCTATTCGTCAAATCACTAAGAATGCTGGTGAAGAAGATTCAGTTGTTGCTAATAACGTTAAAGCGGGTGAAGGTAGCTACGGTTACAACGCTGCAACTGGCGAATACGGCGACATGATTGAGATGGGTATTCTTGACCCAACTAAAGTAACTCGTTCTGCACTTCAGTTTGCTGCATCTGTTGCGGGTCTTATGATCACAACTGAAGCGATGGTAACTGATAAGCCACAAGACTCAGGTTCTGCAATGCCAGATATGGGTGGCATGGGCGGAATGGGTGGTATGGGCGGCATGATGTAATTCATCCCCATAAACAGCGTAATGTGTTTGAAGAGCCGAGGCAGAGATGTCTCGGTTTTTTTATGCGAGGGAAAGAGCAGGACGCTTCGCTTATAGGATTCAGGTTTCAGGAAGAGCCGGTTTTAGAGATGATCGCTGTGATAACAGCGAGCACCTCTGAACCCTGCAAGGGAGCTTGAGACCGATCTGAAACCTGCTCTTAAAACAAAAAACCGCAGATGCTTTCACATCCACGGTTTCAAATTATTCACAGAACCAAGTTTTCCTCGCCCCTAGAGCGAAGTGTCCTTGTTCCTAGCATTTATAATTAAGCTTTTGCTTCAGCTGCTGCTTTAGCGATAGCTGCAAAGCTTTTCGCATCAAGAGCTGCACCGCCAACTAGAGCACCATCGATGTCTGGTTGTGCGAAGTAAGCTGCAGCGTTTTCAGGCTTAACAGAACCGCCGTATTGGATAACAACGTTCTTAGCAACTTCTTCAGATTTCTCAGCAATGTGAGCACGGATTTGAGCGTGGATGCGTTGTGCATCTTCAGCTGTAGCTGCTTTACCAGTACCGATAGCCCAGATTGGTTCGTAAGCGATGATTGCGCCGTTTAGAGCGTCAACACCTTGAGTGTTGATAACTGCGTCGATTTGACGTGCACATACTGCAACAGTTTCACCAGCTTCGTTTTGAGCTTCAGATTCACCGATACAAAGAACAGGAGTAAGACCGTTTTCTTTTAGGAAAGCGAATTTCTTAGCAACGAACTCGTCTGATTCGTTGTGGTATTCACGACGCTCAGAGTGACCGATGATGATGTGAGTTGCACCGAACTCTTTAAGCATAGCTGGAGACATGTCGCCAGTGAATGCACCGCTGTTGTTTAGATCAGTGTTTTGAGCACCTAGGATGATTGCGCTACCAGCTTCAGTAAGCGTACGCTCAGCAAGGTCTACAAATAGTGCAGGTGGAGCAACTGCTACGTCTACGCCTGTAACGCCTTCAAGTTCAGCGTTAAGACCGTTTAGTAGTTCAACAACCATTTCTTTGCTGCCGTTTAGTTTCCAGTTACCCATAACTACAGGATGACGCATAGGATTCTCTCCAATTCAAATTAATGTAAAAAACTTGCGTAAAAATATAACAGATTTTGCGACAGATTTAGTGTCTAAAATCATTTTTATACCTCATTTTAGTGCTTTTATTTCGGAATGCGAAAAATTATGAGCTGTAATGTAGAAATAAATGGCCGATTTTAAGTGTGATTACTTAGGCACTTTTCTATTGAGGAGATTGTAACTAATTCACTTTCACTGAATGATGGAAAAGTAATCACTTTGGGTACATTAAAAGGACGTTGTTATGCCGCACTTAGTTATGGAATATTCAAATTCAGCAGAAGATAGGCTTAATATGCAGGGCTTGTTAGAAGACTTGCATCAAGTGGCTATTGCCTCAGGATTGTTTTCAGCAAAAGATGTGAAATCAAGAGCGGTAAGAGTGCATTCTTGGCTTGTTGGAGAGCAGGGAAATAGCGTCGACTTCATTCATATTACGTTAGAGCTATTAGAAGGAAGAAGCCCTGAGCAGAAGAGGGAGTTAAGTCGTGCATTAATGGATGTACTTGCTGAACAAGCCAGTCACATTGATAGCTTAACTATCAACGTGCGTGACATGGAACATGAGAGTTTTCAAAAAATAGGTTAGAGCTTTCGTCTTACCTAATGCTTCGTATTATTTGAGGGGCGAGAAGTGGCATTAGGAAATTGAATAATATCTGCAGCTTGATGCTCATCAATGGGCTTGTTGAGTGAATCAGCAAAGCGAACGAATTGCTTTCCAAGCTCTCGCCCTAGAAGAATATTTACATGATTTGGGTTGTTGCCTCGCTCAATAATTCGTTCAATATGACTTTGCTGTGCAAGCAGGGGGCCTTGATGTTCTTCTGGAACACTTTCAATAAACTCCATACTTAGTTGATGACGTAATGCTTCCAGTTGTTCTGGATCTTTTTCTGCTAATGCTTTTAGCTCATCAAATGAAGGAATGGATAGGTTGCGATGTGATTGCGGCATAAACTGATTCCTTGTTTTTGCTTTTATAGATTCAGCTTAGTTGAAGTTTTCAGGTTTTGAGAAAGTAGAGTTGGGGGGATTGAATCGGAGTCTCGCTTTTGAGATGGATAACAGGGCGCTTTGCTTCTAGGGGCGAGAACGGACTTCGTCCTGCGAGAAGCGAGTGAAGGCAAGAGCAAGGTTTTAGGACGCTGCGCAGGCTTCAGGTTCGAAACCAAATCCTCACTTTTGCTCTTATAGAAGCGAAGCGTATAGTCTCTAGCCTTACAGCGATCACATCTGAACCCTGCAAGGGAGCCTGCGACCGATCTGAAACCTGAACTCTTTAAAATAAAAAACCGCAGATGCTTTCACACCCACGGTTTCAAATTTATCGCAGACCTCGGCTCTTTCTCGCTCCTTAAGCGAAGCGTCCTCGCCTCTAGTCCCTGCTCTTAAAGAATAATATCTCTAACTTCAGCGTCTTTACGCTCTAAGTAGTGAATCGACTTAATACGACGAATCGTACGACAACGACCACGGATAAGTAGCGTTTCAGTTGTCGCAATATTACCTTGGCGAGTAATACCTTCTAGTAGGTCACCTTTAGTGATACCAGTTGCTGCAAATACAACATCATCACTGCGTGCCATGTCTGTCATCTTTAAGATAACGTTCGCTTTTACGCCCATTTCTTCGCAGCGTTTTAGTTCAGCTTCACCGTGGATACGGTTTTCTTCTGTATCGCCTTTAACTTCATGACGAGGAAGAAGGCGTGCTTGCATGTCGCCATCTAGTGCACGGATAACTGCAGCAGAAACTACACCTTCAGGTGCTCCACCGATACAGTACATAACGTCCACTTCGCTATCAGGCATACAAGTTAGAATAGAAGCTGCAACATCACCATCTGGCACAGCAAATACACGAACGCCCATCTTCTGCATGTTTGTAATTACTTCATCATGACGAGGTTTAGCCAGTGTTGTCACAACAAGCGTTTCTAATGGTTTACCTAATGCTTTTGCAATATTTACTAGGTTTTCTTCTAGAGAAAGACTTAAATCAATTGCGCCTTTTGCTCCAGGACCAACGACCAATTTTTCCATGTACATATCTGGTGCTTTTAAGAAGCTACCTTTTTCACCTGCAGCTAATACTGCAAGTGCGTTTGATTGACCCATCGCTGTCATGCGAGTGCCTTCGATTGGATCAACCGCGATATCAACAGCATCGCCACCTGTACCTACGTTTTCACCGATGTATAGCATAGGTGCATCATCGATCTCACCTTCACCAATAACAATCTCACCACTGATATCAGTTTTGTTCAGAAGAGTACGCATTACTTCAACAGCAGCACCGTCAGCAGCGTTTTTATCGCCACGGCCAAGCCATTTGTAACCTGCCAGTGCGGCACCTTCAGTAACTCGAGAAAAAGCCATTGCTAAATCGCGTTTCATAATTGCTCCGAATAAATCGATGAATAAGTAAAAATCGAAGGGATTTTAGCATAACAAAAAGGGAAACGTTTGCTTTTTCCCGCGAGAATGAAATTTTTTCAGCGAAGAATAAAAATATCAAGGAGCTAAAGGTGTGGTTTAATTCAAATAACGAAGGTAAATACCTAGTTTTGGTATGTAGTTCGTTTTAATCTTAAGAAAGTACGTCAGATGTTGGTAAAAACTGCTGCTTTTTTGTTCATATGATGCAATTTAATGAATAACACTATGGCAGAATTACAATTGCTGAGTAGAATAGAAAACAAGTTTGTAGTGAGTAATAAATTCGCTACATATTCAATGAAGAATATAGTTAAGGTGGCAGGAATGTCTTTAGAAATATTAGAACAACTAGAAGCTAAAGTTCAGATGGCAGTAGATACAATCGCACTGCTACAAATGGAAGTTGAAGAATTAAAAGAAACGAACGCAGCGCTAACTCAAGATCTTGAGCAAGCAAACAACGGTCGTTCAGAAGTAGAACAAGAAGCTCAACGTGCACGTGATGAACAAGCTCAATTTGAAGCTCGCATCCGTGGTCTACTTGGTAAAATGGACGAAGTAGAGTAATAGAACAGGAACGAGAGGCGAGGACACTTCGCTCTAGGAGCGAGGAAGAGCTAAGTTCTGTGAATTATTTTGAAACCGTAGGTGTGGAAGCATCTGCGGTTTTTTTGTGATGAAGAAAGAGCAGAGTGCTTTGGCTTTAGCTCCTCCCCCTTAGTAAGGGGAGGGAACTGTGTTTTTATCGCTACAGGTACAGCGATCATTTCTGAAACCTGCAAGCGCAGCGCCCTGAAACCTAGATTTCACTACACCAACTATACTCGCTCTTATAGTTTCTAGTTAGCGAAGCGTATAGCCTCTAGTTCTTAAATCTCTTCCTCACTCATCTCTTCTAGCGGCTCTTGAGAGATAATCACTCCAGTCGAATCCGCATAAAGATGATCTTCAGGTAAGAAAGTCACACTACCAAAGTTAACTGCAACATCCACTTCACCAATGTTTTGTCTTGCTGCACCAACAGGAATAGAAGCGAGAGCTTGAATGCCAATCTCAATCTCTTCTAGGTAATCTACTTCACGGACGCAACCATAGATAACTAAGCCTTCCCAGCCATTGTGGGCTGCTTTTGCTGCTAGGTCAGCATCCACTAAAGCACGACGTAAAGAACCGCCGCCATCAACTAATAAAACACGACCTTCGCCTTTCTCTTCTAATAGTTGATGAATCAGACCATTATCTTCAAAACATTTAATTGTTGTGATTTGACCTGAAAATGATGTCTTAGCGCCAAAGTGGCTGAACATCGGTTCAACAACATCAACTTGATCTAAATAGATGTCACAAAGTGCTGAAGTATTGTATTCCATAGTGAAACTTACCTTTTATTGGTGTTTGTAACTGTTCAATATACGTGCTTTTTTAGGCAATACTATGACAAACCGCAAATTTATCCTGATTTACTTAGGTCAGTGAGATAAGCCGCTTTCGTTTTTAAACGGATAAGTACAAGCCAACAGCAAATAGTACATTGGTAAATAGTGCGCATTGCACAACAGTGCCCATCATAGGTCTGATTGCTTCACCATTTGGTGCTCGCATTACTGACACAACATGATTGAAGACGAAAGGTGCAATTGCTAAAAATAACCAACCAGTTAGTGAATGAATTTGAGTCGCACTAAAAACAGCAAGACAGATAAAACTCACGGCCATCAATACAGCATGATATTTTCGACCCCAGTTTGCGCCCATGCGAACGACCAATGTCATTTTTCCACACGCTTCGTCATTTTCTATATCACGTAGGTTATTAATATTTAATACTGCGACAGCTAATAAACCACAGGCAGTCGCTGGTAAGAATAGAGCTGATGATAAGTGACCGGTATGAAGGTAATACGTACCGGCAACCCCTAATAAACCAAAAAAGATAAAAACGGAGATATCTCCTAAGCCACGGTAACCATAAGGCTTATCACCCATGGTATAAGCAATAGCAGCGCCAATAGCTAATAACCCAAGAGCGATGAATCCAATAATATCCATGGTTTGGTGTAACGAGCTAAATACCAAAATTAAGCCACTAATGATCGTCAGAACAATATTAATGCCAATGGCTTTTTTCATTGTTTCTTGCGTTACAAGGCCGGTTTGCATTGCTCGTTGTGGACCGAGGCGATCTTCGTTATCTGTGCCTTTCACTGCATCGCCATAGTCATTTGCTAGATTCGACAATATTTGCAATAACGTTGCGGTGATAAATGCCATTAACGTGATAGTAAAAGAGGCATGGTTATTCCAATATGCCAACACAGAGCCTGTCATGATTGAGGCTAGGGCAAGAGGGAGTGTTTTTGGACGAGCGGCGCTGAGCCAAATGGAAAAAGGAGAAGTTTTCATAGCATCGCAAAAATAGTGAATAGAGTCTCTATTATTCACTATTTTTGGAAGAACCCCAAATTTGGCGCAGAAGATAGCGAAATTAATTTATTTTCCCAGTATCAATTAACTGTTGAAGTAGTGGTCTAATAATTAATTCCATAGCAAAGCTCATTTTTCCTCCGGGAACAACTAGCGTGTTATGACGAGACATAAATGAACCATCAATCATTGCTAATAAGTAAGGAAAGTCGACTTTACTTAACCCTCTAAAACGGATGACAACAAAGCTTTCATCTAAACTCGGAATGCCTTTTGCGTTGAGTGGGTTAGAGGTATCTACAGTAGGTACTCGTTGGAAGTTAATATGAGTTCGAGAAAATTGTGGCGTAATGTAATTTAAATAGTCGTCCATTGAACGAACAATTGAGTCCATTACGGCTTCACGAGAATGCCCACGATCACGGGTATCACGAACAAATTTCTGTATCCATTCTAAGTTTACAATTGGCACCATGCCGATAAGTAAATCCACATGTTGAGATACGTTAATATCACCATCAACAACGCCACCGTGTAGACCTTCATAAAAAAGGACATCGGTATCATCTGGTAGGTCTTGCCATGGAGTGAATGTGCCAGGCATTTGATTGAAAGGAACCGCTTCATCGAAAGTATGTAAATAGCGACGATATTGACCCGTTCCATCTTCTCCGTATTGACGGAAAAACTGTTCTAGTGCCGGAAAGTCATTTGCTTGAGGACCAAAGTAACTGATGTGCTTACCTTGTTCTTTTGCCTTACGGATCTCCACATCCATTTCAGGACGAGTGAAACGATGGAAACTGTCCCCTTCAAGCCAAGATGCCTTTATGTCCATCATATTGAACATTTTACGAAATGCTTCAGATGTGGTGGTAGTGCCTGCTCCGGATGATCCCGTTACGGCAATAATTGGATGTTTTGCTGACATGACAAACCCTGTCTAATTTCCTTATTCTCGTCGGATGTTATAACAGGGTTGGTAAAAATGATACTGTTCGGTTTGAAAATTGTGAGTATCTTGGTGAGTCTATTAGTCGTAATTATGGTTAGTTAAATTAGGATTAAAGCGAGCTTTGGTTTGAATATCAACGGTTTCATGAAGCTCGGAAAAGACCACCATTGCTTCACCATTTTTCAATAGAATTTTTATTTGATCTACTTTTTCTTGATGGCTGATTTCAACTTCACCGTAATCTGTCCCTTCACGTAATACAAATTCAGAAATTAAGTTTTCTAGTGTGTCAGGAGCGATGTCTTGCCAAGGAATGATCATACTACTTATCTCATCCATTAAATGAATTGCCAATAGGCGCTAAAGTTAGAGAATTTTTTGGAACCAGTGGTTAACGGTACTTTCTAACCAAAAATTGGGCTTAGTGATAGATCCGTTAATAAAACCCACATGACCACCGTGTTCTGTTAGTTGATAGTGTACACAGTTAGGCAGTGGATGAGTAGGTATCACCGCGTTTGTCATAAATGGATCGTCTTTAGAATGAATAATTCGAGTTGGTATGTCGATACGATCTAAAAACTGTAAACCACTGCATTGTTGATAATAGTCTTGTGCGTGAGCGTAACCATGCATTGGCGCTGTAATGAGATTATCAAAGGTGATTAGATCAGGTATGGCTTTGATCATCTCTTTATTTAAACCAACAATCTCTTTACGAGAGGCATTGAGTTTTTTAATGCTGTTGTTTTTTAATGAGCCTAATAAATAGCCCTGATACAAACGAGAAAAACCTTGTTGAATACGTTCAGAACAGGCGCCTAAATCCAGAGGTGCGGAGATAACTGTTGCGGCGTTCAGTAGGGTATCGTTTTGATATTTGGCGAGGTAGTTTACTAGCATATTACCGCCAAGAGAGATCCCGGTAGCGACCTTTTCTTGATTAGGGAAGCGAGCATCCAACATCTCAATAAAAAAACGTGCGTCTTCGGTTTCACCTGAGTGGTACGCTCTTGCTAAACGGTTAGGCACATCACTGCAACCACGGAAGTGCATCATCACACCAAGCCAACCTTGCTCTTTTGCTGCAGCTAATAATCCATTGGCATAAGGGCTGTCGAAACTGCCTTCTAAACCATGAAAAAGAATAAAAAGCGGTTTTTCTCCTGCTTTATTTGGGTTTTCACTCCAAGCTAGATCAACGAAATCACTGTCTGGTAACTCAAGGCGTTGCCAATACGCATTAAACAATGGATTACGACGCAGAAAGCGAGGAAGCAGTGTCTGAATATGAGCGTTAGATAAACCGGTAGCCGGTGTAAAGTTATCCATCATCTTAGTTACTCTGTGTTGTTATGTTGATTACTTTCTAGAGCGGGAAGTAAGGTGTCTGCCTGCAAAGAGCGGCAATAATCCGTTAATAAACTTATCTGATTATTATCGGTTTTTATTACTAAAGGAATACGTATTAAAGCAGTGATTAGATCGCTTTGTTGTTGCTTTTCTATTTGTAGCTCAAACTGTAAAGCTTCTTGATAAAGAGCTTTATTTTGTGTCGATTTGATCTGTTTTCTTAACTTGCGATAAGAGTGAAGTAGAGTGTCGCTTTTGTGTAGAGCTGCTTCAAGAAGCGGTAAGTCAGATACCGAGAATGAGAGGTTTAGACTATTAAGCCAGATAAGTAATAATGCTAAATTCACATTACCAAAGTAGGTGTCTTGTAGTGCCAGTGCTGCTTGTTTTACCCCATCTTTCTTATAATGGGATAATGAGAAACACCAAAAGGCTTCTTGGGTAATAGAAGCCAATTGGTGCTCATTCAAAGGAATGTTACTGCTTGGCAGCATTCTCTTTTTCTTCAATTTGTTCTTGAAGATCCATCCATTCCATTTCAACTTCTTCGAGTTCAGATTTTGCTGATGCTTGAATGGCAAGAACTTCCGTTAAACGCTTTTTGTTTTCTGCTTCATATAATGAAACGTCACCAAGCTCTTCTTCTGCTTGGCTTAATGCTTCATTAAGCTTATCCATTCGAGTTTCAAGTTTAGTCACTTCTTTTCGTAATGGGGCAATTAGCTTTCTGAATTCGGCTTCTTTGCGTTTTTGTTCTTTTTTCTCTGCTGCACTTAAACTGGTTGATGTGCTTGGATTATCTTGCTTGTCTTGTTGCTGTTGTTCTTTACGCTCGCTCTTATTCTGCTCGGTTAGCCATTTGTAATAATCCGTTAAATCACCATCAAAAGGAACTACTTGGCGGTCATGAACTAAGTATAAGTCATCGGTTGTCGCACGAAGTAAATATCTGTCGTGGCTGACAATAACCATTGCACCTTCAAAGGTTTGTAGTGCCATTGTTAGGGCTTGACGCATATCTAAATCAAGGTGGTTAGTCGGTTCATCAAGCAATAGCATGTTTGGTTTTTGCCATACTACGAGTGCCAGTACTAAACGGGCTTTTTCACCACCAGAGAAAGGACCAATTTTTTCTAACGCTTTATCACCTTGGAAACCAAAACTGCCTAAATAATCACGCAGTTGTTGCTCTGTATGATTAGGGGCAATTTGCATTAGGTGCTGAAGAGGGGTTTCTTCTACGTGTAAGGTTTCCAGTTGGTGCTGTGCGAAGTAACCAATTTTAACTCCTTGAGAGTAAGTAAATACGCCACTCTGCGGAGCTAACTCACCTGAAAGTAATTTGATTAGCGTTGATTTACCTGCGCCGTTTCGGCCTAAAAGACCAATACGACTTCCCGGAACTAGGTTTAGGCGAATTTGTTCTAAAATCGTATTGTTTTCATAACCTGCACTGACTTCATCCATCATTAAGATTGGGTTTGGTAGAGCATCAGGTTCTCTAAAATTAAAGCTGAATGGGTTATCTAACTGTGCTGGTAGCACTTTTTCCATTTTCTCTAACGCTTTAATTCGGCTTTGTGCTTGGCGTGCTTTTGATGCTTTGTAACGGAAGCGGTCAATGTATGACTGCATGTGCGCCATGTTTTTCTGCTGTTTCTGGTATTGTGCTTGCTGCAGGATCAGTTTTTCAGAGCGTTGAACTTCAAATGATGAGTAGTTACCTGTGTACTCATTCAATTTTTGGTTTTCAACATGAATAATACGGTTTACTACTGGATCTAAGAAATCACGGTCGTGCGAAATGAGTAATAGAGTTCCTGGATAGTTTTGTAACCAACGCTCAAGCCACATTACGGCATCTAAGTCTAAGTGGTTGGTTGGTTCATCAAGTAATAATAAATCAGAGCGACAAATCAATGCTTGTGCTAAGTTTAAACGCATACGCCAACCACCAGAGAATTGGGTTAAGTTCCATTCCATCTGTTGTTGTGAAAAGCCTAAACCATTAAGTAATTCTGCAGCACGAGAATTAATGGTGTAACCACCTACGGTTTCAAGTTTACCGTGTAATTCAGCAACCAGAGTTCCGTTATCGGCTTCTTCTGCTTTTGCTAATTGCGCTTCTAAACCACGAAATTCACGGTCACCATCAATAACATAGTCAATGGCTTTGCGTTCTAATGCAGGTGTTTCTTGAGCCACCCAAGCCATTTCCCAGTTATGTGGAACACGGTTTGAACCTGCATCAACACTCAATTCACCTTTGATTAAGGCAAAAAGTGTGGATTTACCACAGCCATTTTTTCCGACTAAACCGACTTTGTCACCAGGGTGAATAGTGGCAGAGGCTTGCTCTAGTAATGGCTTTCCGCCACGAAGTAATTGAATGTCTGAAAAGGTAATCATGCTGTGGTTTGCTTCTCTTAATCTGACTGAATCTTGAAGTTATTTGAATACGATGAGCATAGTAGGCGTAAGAGGGTGATTGTCGACATTGAAATTGTCTGTATGATAGATAATACCAACCGCGGTAGCCTTTTTCTTTTGCTATCTCTCAGCACTTAGTTACTGTGAATGGTATTAAGAGAAAAATAAAACAATAAAGTCAGAAAAGGGAAGACATGACTCAGTTGCCTAAAATATTAGTAATTCTTGCTCATCCAGATCCTGAGCAGTCTATCGCCAATAAAGCCATTTTATCGGCTTATTCTCATTTAGAGCATGTAACTGTGCATGATCTTTATGCTCATTATCCTGATTTTTTTATTGATGTTGTGTTTGAGCATGAACTGCTAGCACAACACGATATTATTATTTTTCAACATCCACTTTATCTTTATTCTTGTCCGGCACTATTAAAAGAGTGGATGGATTGCGTTTTAGGTAAAGGGTTTGCTTATGGTAATGGTGATGCTTTAAAAGGTAAGCAGTGGCGAAGTGTGATCACTGCTGGTGGTATTGAAGAAGCCTTTTCAAAAACGGGATATAACCAACATTCAATGGATGACATTTTGGTTCCATTTAAAATTACCGCCGCATTGTGTCAGATGGAATGGTTACCGCCCTCTATCCAATACTGGGCACGTAAAATTACGGTAGAAAAACGACAGCAATATATTGATGAATATAAAGCTTGGTTGCTAAACCCGAAAGGAGGCATCTAATGGCTGGTGATTGGTTACATACAAGTTCAATATTTTTAGCCGCAGCTGTGGTAACCGTACCTTTGGCACAGCGTTTTGGTCTTGGTGCGGTACTAGGCTATTTATTAGCAGGAATCGCAATTGGTCCATGGGGGTTAAAATTAATTTCAGATGTGGATGCGATTCTTCATTTCTCCGAATTTGGCGTGGTATTGCTACTCTTTTTAATCGGTTTAGAGTTGAACCCCAGTAAATTATGGAAAATGCGAAAACCGATAATCGGGTTGGGAGGAAGCCAGGTTGTAGTGTCATCTGTAGTGATTACTGCTGCGATGATGTTTTTTGGTTTAGCATGGCAAGTCAGTTTGGTTATCGGCATGGGGTTGGCTTTGTCATCGACCGCTATTGCCTTAAGAGTGATAGAAGAACGTAAACTGTCTGATTCTGAAAGTGGGCAATCTGGTTTCGCGGTTTTGCTGTTTCAGGATATTGCGGTTATTCCTATGTTAGCGATATTGCCTGTTTTAGCCGGTGGTGCCAGTGGTAATTGGCTCGACGGATTATGGGTTCTTGCTGGTGTTATTTCTATTTTTACTCTTGCCCATTTTCTATTACGCCCACTTTTTAGCTATGTAGTGAAAAGTGGAGCGAGAGAGTTATTTACTGTTGCCGCATTACTACTGGTGATTGGTGTATCTGCTGCGATGAAACAGTTAGGACTATCTATGGCTCTTGGGGCATTTTTAGCAGGGGTATTGCTGGCTGAAAGTGAGTTTCGTCATGAGTTAGAAGTGGCTATTGAACCTTTTAAAGGGTTATTGCTTGGTTTGTTTTTTATTGCAGTAGGAATGTCGGTTAATTTAGGGCTATTACTACAGTATCCATTTGAGATCTTAGCTGCTGTATTGTCACTTGTAGTGGTGAAAGGGTTGCTGATTTATGGGTTAGCAAGAGCTTTTGGTACTCGAGCGAAAGCACGTAGTCAAATGGCGATGATATTAAGCCAAGGTGGCGAGTTTGCTTTTGTTTTGTTTACGGCTGCCCAAATGGAAGGCTTATTAAGCCGAGAATTAACGGCATTTTTGTTGGTGGTTGTCAGTATCTCTATGATGACAACACCGCTGTTTTTAATCGCTCAAGATAAATGGTTTGCGAGAACGTTAAACAGCGAAGAAGAGATGCCTTTATCTGACTTTACACACGCAACTCAACCAGAAGTTATTATTGCTGGCTTTGGGCGATTTGGTCAGATTGTTGGACGATTACTTTTCGCGAATAAGATAAAGCTGACTATTTTAGAGGCAGACCCAAGTCAAATTCGTCTGCTGCGTAAATTCGATTATAAAGTGTATTACGGTGATGCAACGCAAGTCGAACTCTTACGAGCGGCGGGAGCCGAAAAAGCCAAAGCCATTGTTGTGTGTAAAAAAGATCCACAAAAAGTGATGGAAGTCGTGGCGTTATGCCAAAGGCATTTTCCTCATTTAAAAATATTAGCACGTGCGCGCAGTCGAGTAGAGGCTTATGAGTTATTGAGTGAAGGCGTTGATAACTTTTCACGAGAAACTTTCTATGGTGCCCTTGATTTAGGGCGACAAACCCTCACATCTTTAGGTATGCATCCTTATCAAGCTAAGCGAGCAGAATCTCATTTTAAAAAGTTAGATGTTGCTATGCTAAAAGAATTGTTACCATTACATTCAGATGATAAATCTCTAGCTTCAAAAGCGAAGGCTGCTCGAATCGAGTTAGAAGAGATTTTTAGCTTAGAAATGGAAAACGAACGCTCAAGCCAGAACCATTGGGACTGATGTTATAAAGAGTTAATAGCACAAGGATAATAACCGTGAAAAAACGATTTATTGCAGGTGCAGTTTGTCCATCATGTAGCAAAGAAGATACGCTACGCTGGTGGCAAGAAAGTAATATCGAGTATGTTGAATGTGTTGATTGTGGTCATACAGACCGTCGAACGCCTAAATCACTCGAAAAAACCAAACATGCGCAAGATGATGTTATTGGTGTTTTTAAGCCTGAATAGTATTATGTTGCCATACTGAATACCATCCACTAATGCTAAGTGCATCCGGAGTTAAAATGAAAATTGAAAAGAACGTTGTTGTAAGTCTAGCTTACCAAGTGAAAACAGAAGAAGGCGTAGTTGTAGACCAATCAACAGTTGACGCTCCTCTTGATTACCTACACGGTCACAACAACCTAATCGTTGGTCTTGAAAAAGCACTTGAAGGTAAAGTTGAAGGCGACAAATTCAGCATCACTGTAACTCCTGAAGAAGCGTACGGCGAGCACATGGATGAGATGGTTCAACGTGTTCCTGCAAACGTATTCCAAGGCGTTGACCAAATTGAAGTTGGTATGCGTTTCCTTGCTGATACAGACCAAGGTCCAATCCCTGTAGAAGTAACTGAAGTTGATGGCGATGAAGTTGTTGTTGATGGCAACCACATGCTTGCTGGTCAAACTCTAGATTTTGATGTTGAAGTAGTAGCACTACGTGCAGCAACAGAAGAAGAAGCTGCTCACGGTCATATTCACCAAGAAGGTGGCTGTGGTGGTCACGGTCACGACCATGATCACGAAGGTGGTTGTTGTGGTGGCGAAGGCCATTCTCACGATCACGAAGAAGAGCACGTATGCTGTGGTAACGGCAACTGTTCTAAGTAATCTTAAGAGTAGGGACGAGGACGCTTTGCTCGAGAGTTTAGGGGCGAGGAAGATCTTCGCACTGTAGAAATTAAAAAACCGTAGGTGCTGATGCATTTACGGTTTTTTTGTTTTTAGGCTTCTGAGTGCTCGCTTTGCTCTTCCTCGCTCCTAGAGCGTAGCGTTCTCGATTCTCGCTCCTGCACTTAGTAATGCGGTGGTGGCGTCTCTTCCGATGCATCCGCCATATTCGACGAATCCATGGTTTTCATCTTACCTACCATAAACTTCATCTGAACTTGCATATTAGTGATTAATAGCTGTTGCTGAGATAGGGCGTCGTTTAGTTCATCAATGGTTTGCTCTTGAAACGCCATTTGACACTCTAAATCACTGATCTTTTGTTCTAATTGTTCAATTGTTGTTGTCATTATTCTATTAACCACGCTTGGGCGATTCCTGCTGATGTCGCTGAAACCACTCGTTGTTGTTTATCAATGGCGACATCATACACTACTGCTGTTGGTGGACGTGCATCTTTTAATGGTTCTGAACGCCATTGTTCGAGCTTTTTACCTGATGTGGTATTCCATACATTTACGGTTCCAGAGGGAGAACCTGTAACCAGAAGTTGGCCATCATCACTAAAGCGAGCGGTAGAATATACTTGTTGGCGAGCTAACGTACTAAGTTCCGTTATTTTTTCACCGGTTTTTAAATCCCAAATAAAACCTTCATTACCACCATCGGCAGTAAAAGCATATTTACCATCGCGTTGAAGTGCTGTTCGACTTACTCGTTTTTCATGTTCAAAGGTTCTAAGTATTTGCCCTGTTTCGGTATCCCACAAATAAGCAAAGTAATCATTACCACCAGATAGGGCAAATTTACCATTTGAAGAAAGAGCGACAGAATTGACTTTTTCTCTGTGAGCTAAAAATTCTAAGCGGCGGCCGGTCGCCAGATTGATATAAATGGCTTTACCATTTGAAAGTCCAAGTAGAACTTGTTGTCCATTACTTGCAATAGATACATCCCTAATAATACCGTCAGAGATAGACCATAACCCTTCAGATATTCCCATTCCCAAATCCCAAACAGCAAAGTTAGTTTGAGTTGCGGTTATTGCAAATCGAGAGTTATCAGAGATTCTGATATAGGACACCGTTGATTTATCTTGATCTTGGTCACCGAAAAAAGTCAGTTCTTTATTTTCTACAAGATCCCAAAAATGAAGACCAGATTTTACTTGTGATTCATTTTTTTCAGGAATAGAGTCATTCTTAACAAAGAAAAGAGCAAAACGAGCATCACGACTTAACGCAAAACTTGTTGTTCCCTGGGGAGCTAATTCCCAGCGTTGGTCGTCTGAATTTTGGAAAAAACAGCCCGATAATGTCAGCGTAATGACAAAAATAGCGATGTATTGAGATATAGCGCGCATCAAATTGAACTACTCGTTTGTAATGTGTCTATAAGTACTAGTATATTGTGATGAACAGTATTTCGCATCTATATACCAATCTAAATAAGTATTCGATCACTATTGCTGGTGAAAATCGATGATAACTAGCAATAATTTTATCAACTACTTATCCAGATTGGTATGATCTAAAAAATTGAATAAGAAAATTGAGGCAGGACCTCAAATAATCTGGAGTTTTGAAATGAAATCTATCTTTAAAGTGTCGTTACTTGCTGCAACTGTTGCATTTGTTGTTGGTTGTCAAAAAGAAGAAGCACCAAAAACAGAAGCAACAACATTACCTGCAAAAATCGAAGCATCTACTGAGTCTGCTACAGCAGCAACATTTGCATCAGAAGATGAAAAAGCAGGTTACGCAATCGGTGCATCTTTAGCTAAATACCTAAACTCAAACCTAGAGAAGCAAACAGAGCTAGGTCTTGACCTGAAGAAAGCGGATGTACTTGCTGGTGTAACTGATGTATTTAATGGTAAAGAGCGTCTAACTGATGAAGAGATCCAAGTTGCTCTTCAAAACCTAGATCAACGTGTTGCTGAAATTGCACAAAAGAAAATGGCAGCAGAATCTGAAGCTAACGCAAAAGCGGGTGCTGACTTCCGTGCTAAATTTGAAAAAGAAGATGGCGTGAAGAAAACAGAATCAGGCCTTCTATACAAAGTAATCACACCTGCTGACGGTCCTAAGCCAAAAGACACTGATACAGTAGTTGTTCATTACTCTGGTACATTAATTGATGGTACTAAGTTTGATAGCTCTTACGATCGTAACCAACCAGCGACTTTCCCACTAAACGCAGTAATTCCTGGCTGGACTGAAGGTGTTCAATTAATGAACGTTGGTTCTAAGTACAAGTTCGTTATCCCTGCTGAGTTAGGCTACGGCGCACAAGGCAACCAAGCGATTCCTGCAAATTCAACTCTAGTATTTGATGTTGAGTTGCTAGAAATCAAAGATGCAGCAAAACCTGCAAAATAATCTGATTGAAGATTAAATAATCTAAACTTTGTTTTAGATCACTGAATTAGCCCCGGCACTTGCTGGGGTTTTTTATTTTCATGCAAATATTCTGATAAACTTGATGTAATTATTTTAAGCCTTAAGTCTTAGCATGAGTGTTAAGCAAGCAAATATTAAGTTGGTAGATTATGAATATTGAGAATACTGCGGAAGAAAGTTTTTCTGAAGTAGTGCCATTTACAGAGTTTGACCATCACATTTTGCGCTCTTATGAAGCTGTGGTGGATGGAATTGCCAGTTTAATCGGTAACTATTGTGAAATCGTTTTACACTCATTAGAAGATATCAATAAATCAGCGATTCGAATTGCTAATGGCGAGAATACAGGACGTAAAGTTGGCTCTCCAATCACCGATTTAGCGCTGCAAATGCTAAAAGATATTGAACGTTCTAAACGTAATTTTTCTCGCTCTTATTTCACCCGAGCAAAGGGTGGGGTGCTGATGAAGTCAATCACTGTTGCTATTCGTAACGGGGATGAAAGAATCATTGGTTTACTGTGTATTAATATCAATTTGGATGCGCCTTTTTCACAGGTATTGCAATCATTTATGCCAAGTGAAGAAGCGAATGAAGCAGCATCAAGTGTTAACTTTGCAAGTGATGTAGATGAGCTTGTTGACCAAACTGTAAAACGCACTATTGATGAGATTAATGCAGATAAAGAAGTCGGCAATAATGCAAAGAACAAACAAATCGTAATGGATTTATACGATAAAGGCATTTTTGATATTAAAGACGCGATTAACCGTGTTGCTGACCAATTGAATATTTCTAAACACACTGTTTATCTTTATATCCGTCAAAGAAAAACAGAGGATGGTGAAAAGTGAGTTTGGTGTATGGACTTGTTGTTAATGGGCCAGCCTATGGTTCACAAGCATCAAGAAAAGCTTTTCAATTTGCAGAAGCTGTATTAGCTCAAGGACACAGTATTAAAAAGGTGTTCTTTTATCAGGAAGGGGTGTTAAATGCGTCTTCTTTGATTTTACCTGCTAATGATGAAGTTGATATCACTAAGCAATGGCAAGAGCTAGCACTGCGCCATGATATTGAATTGGAAACTTGTGTTGCTGCAGCACTACGACGTGGTGTTATTGGTGAGGAAGAAGCAAGTCAGCATCA
This sequence comes from Aliivibrio fischeri, assembly GCA_038993745.2. Taxonomy (NCBI): domain Bacteria; kingdom Pseudomonadati; phylum Pseudomonadota; class Gammaproteobacteria; order Vibrionales; family Vibrionaceae; genus Aliivibrio; species Aliivibrio fischeri. The sequence continues at coordinate 209,429 of CP160629.1, forward strand.
ATTAAAACAACATAATTTAGCTGTTGGTTTTCAGCAAGCAGGGTTAGGTGGTTTAGCAACGGCGTTATTGAAGTTCGACCGTGTTGTTCAGTTTTAACCGTGTTGTTCAGTTTAAATAAAGCGGAAATATTATGAATCGACTTGGATTTGTATTTCAATCGGCACCACACTCAACATCAAAAGGTAGAGAAGGGCTAGATGCAATATTAGCAGCCTCTGCTTACAGTGAAGATATTCAAATCTTCTTTATTGGAGATGGTGTGTTACAGCTACTTAAGAACCAAGAACCAGAAAAGATTTTATCTAGAGATTATATTTCAGGGTTTAAAATGCTTGAACTTTATGATCTTGAAGAGATATTTGTTTGTCAGAATGCAATGAGTAACCGTGGCATAAAAGAAGAATATCTTTTGATTGATGTTGATAGCATTTCAAATAAAGACATAAATGAAAAGCTGTCTCAATGTGATCAAATTATGGTGTTTTAAATGATGCTACATATACTAACAAGTACCGATAATCTTCAATCACTTCATAATAAAGAATTACCTGTCAATAATGAGAATGACGTCATCATTTTTACGCAAGACAGTGTATATGCAGCAATTAAAGATCATAAAGATCATTCGTTGATCTTATCATTTAAGCACTGCTATTTTTTACAAGAAGACATCGAAGCAAGAGGGTTAACTAAACTTATTGATAATAAAATTCAACGAGTTAATTACAGCGCTTTTGTTTCTTTAACCCAAGATCATTTTCCTATAGTGACTTGGTAAGCGTGATCTATGGTTAAGAAAGGCAAATTATTTTTAAATTGTTTATTAATAGTGCTGTATATTTCTTGACACATATCACGTTCAGCCTTAGAATTTCGCGTCCCTATTTCTGTAGGGCTAGATTTTTCAAAAGTTTTCGAACCTCTAATCAGGAGCTATTTTAATGGCAACTATTAACCAGTTGGTACGTAAGCCTCGTGCAAAGCAAGTTGTTAAAAGCAACGTGCCTGCGCTAGAAGCGTGTCCACAAAAACGTGGTGTATGTACTCGTGTTTACACTACTACACCAAAAAAACCGAACTCAGCTTTACGTAAAGTATGTCGTGTTCGTCTAACTAACGGCTTTGAAGTTACTTCATACATCGGCGGTGAAGGTCACAACCTTCAAGAGCACTCAGTTGTTCTTATCCGTGGTGGTCGTGTTAAAGATTTACCAGGTGTGCGTTACCACACTGTTCGCGGTGCACTTGACTGTGCAGGCGTAAATGACCGTAAGAAAGGTCGTTCTAAGTACGGTGTGAAACGTCCTAAGTCTTAATGGATTCCGTTAAGTAAGGCCAAACACTAAATATTTGTAATTTGAAGAAACTGAAAAGTTTTGGATAACCTGAAGACAACAACGGAGATATTCCATGCCACGTCGTCGCGTAATTGGTCAGCGTAAGATCCTTCCAGATCCTAAGTTCAAATCTGAGCTGCTGGCAAAATTTGTAAACATCGTAATGGTTGACGGTAAGAAATCAACTGCTGAAAAAATCGTTTACGGTGCACTAGATCTTATGGCTGAGAAGTCTGGTAAAGACCACTTAGCTGTATTTGAAGAAGCTCTTGAAAATGTTCGTCCTGCGGTAGAAGTTAAATCTCGCCGTGTGGGTGGTTCAACTTACCAAGTGCCTGTAGAAGTACGTCCGGTTCGCCGTAACGCACTTGCTATGCGTTGGATGGTTGAAGCTGCGCGTAAGCGTGGTGAAAAATCTATGGCTCAACGTCTTGCTAACGAAATGTTAGACGCGTCTGAGAACAAAGGTACTGCGGTTAAGAAACGTGAAGACGTTCACCGTATGGCTGATGCTAACAAAGCATTCGCTCATTACCGCTGGTAATACCGAAGGTGCAGCAGTCCTTGCTGCACCTTACTTTTTCCCCTATTTAGTAAAACACTTAGTCATTATCGCTATTTCAATGCATAAGCGTTGGGTAATAGCAATAATCCCTAAGATAAGAGGATACAACCGTGGCTCGAAATACACCTATTGAGCGCTACCGTAATATCGGTATCTGTGCTCACGTAGATGCAGGTAAAACTACTACTACTGAGCGTATTCTGTTCTATACTGCCTTTCTCACAAAATCGGCGAAGTTCACGATGGTGCAGCAACCATGGACTGGATGGAGCAAGAGCAAGAGCGTGGTATCACAATTACCTCAGCGGCAACTACCACATTCTGGCGTGGTATGGATGCGCAATTCCAAGATCACCGTATTAATATCATCGATACTCCTGGACACGTTGACTTCACAATCGAAGTAGAACGTTCTCTGCGTGTACTTGATGGTGCAGTTGTTGTGTTCTGTGGCTCGTCTGGTGTTGAACCTCAATCTGAAACTGTATGGCGTCAAGCTGATAAATACGGTGTTCCACGTATCGTGTTCGTTAACAAAATGGACCGTGCTGGTGCAGATTTCTTACGTGTTGTAGATCAAATTAAAAATCGTCTTGGTGCTACTCCTGTTCCAATCCAATTAAACATTGGTGCTGAAGAGGACTTTAGTGGTGTTGTTGACCTTATCAAGATGAAACGAATCAACTGGAATGAAGCCGACCAAGGCATGACCTTCACATACGAAGAAATTCCAGCTGATATGCAAGAGCTTGCTGAAGAATGGCGTCAAAACCTAGTTGAAGCAGCAGCAGAAGCGTCTGAAGACCTGATGGACAAATACCTTGAAGGTGAAGAACTGTCTGAAGCAGAAATCAAAGAAGCCCTACGTACTCGTACATTAAATAACGAAATCGTACTGGCTACTTGTGGTTCAGCGTTTAAAAACAAAGGTGTTCAAGCTGTACTTGATGCCGTTATCGAATTCTTACCTGCACCAGTTGACGTTCCTGCGATCAAAGGTGTGGATGAAAATGATAACGAAGTTGAGCGTCATGCAGACGACAACGAACCGTTTGCTGCACTTGCATTTAAAATTGCAACAGACCCATTTGTTGGTTCATTGACCTTTATGCGTGTTTACTCTGGTGTGGTTAACACCGGTGACGCAGTATATAACTCAGTGAAACAAAAGCGTGAACGTTTTGGACGTATCGTTCAACTTCATGCTAACAAGCGTGAAGAAGTGAAAGAAGTACGTGCTGGTGATATTGCTGCGGCAATCGGCCTTAAAGACGTAACAACAGGTGATACTCTGTGTGACCAAAACGCAAAAGTAATTCTTGAGCGTATGGAATTCCCAGAACCTGTTATTCAGATCGCTGTAGAACCAAGAACACAAGCTGACCAAGAGAAAATGGGTATCGCACTAGGTAAACTAGCGGCAGAAGATCCATCTTTCCGTGTAGAAACTGATGAAGAATCAGGTCAAACACTGATTTCTGGCATGGGTGAGCTACACTTAGATATTATCGTTGATCGTATGAAGCGTGAGTTCAGTGTTGAATGTAACGTTGGTAAGCCTCAAGTGGCATACCGTGAAACTATCCGTGGTACTACGGAAGTTGAAGGTAAATTCGTACGTCAATCTGGTGGTCGCGGTCAATACGGTCACGTATGGCTAAAAATCGAACCATCAGAACCAGATGCTGGTTTCGTTTTTGTTGACGAAATTGTAGGTGGTGCTGTTCCTCGTGAATACATCAGCTCAGTAGCTAAAGGTATCGAAGAGCAAATGCATAACGGCGTGTTGGCAGGTTATCCTGTACTTGACGTTAAAGCTACGCTATTTGATGGCTCATACCACGATGTTGACTCCAGTGAAATGGCGTTCAAGATCGCGGGTTCAATGGCATTCAAGAAAGGTGCACTAGAAGCGCAACCTGTTATTCTTGAACCAATGATGAAAGTTGAAGTAACCACTCCAGAAGACTGGATGGGTGATGTTGTTGGTGACTTAAACCGTCGTCGCGGCATGATTGAAGGTATGGACGATGGTGTTGCTGGATTGAAAATTATCCGTGCACAAGTTCCGCTTTCAGAAATGTTTGGTTATGCAACATCTTTGCGTTCTGCGACTCAAGGTCGTGCGTCTTATTCTATGGAATTCGCCGAATATGGTGAAGTTTCTAAGAATATTGCCGACAGAATCATCGCTGAGCGTGGATAATATACTCAATACCCTTGCGTCAAGAGCAATTGACGCATAAAATAGCAAATTCTGGCGCGCCTTATCACTGTTCGATAAGGCGAATCATAACTAGGAAGGAACACGATCGTGTCTAAAGAAAAATTTGAACGTACGAAACCGCACGTAAACGTTGGTACTATCGGCCACGTTGACCACGGTAAAACAACTCTAACAGCTGCTATCTGTACTACACTTGCAAAAATCTACGGCGGTGTAGCTAAAGATTTCGCATCAATCGATAACGCTCCTGAAGAGCGCGAGCGTGGTATCACAATCTCAACTTCTCACGTTGAGTACGATACTCCTGCACGTCACTACGCACACGTTGACTGTCCTGGACACGCCGATTATGTTAAAAACATGATCACTGGTGCTGCTCAAATGGATGGTGGTATCCTAGTTGTTGCTGCAACAGATGGTCCAATGCCACAAACTCGTGAGCACATCCTACTTGGTCGTCAAGTTGGTATCCCTTACATCATCGTATTCATGAACAAATGTGACATGGTTGATGATGAAGAGCTTCTAGAACTAGTTGAAATGGAAGTTCGTGAACTTCTTTCTGAGTACGACTTCCCAGGTGATGATCTACCAGTAATTCAAGGTTCAGCTCTTGGCGCTCTAAACGGCGAAAAAGAGTGGGAAGACAAGATCGTTGAGCTTGCAGAAGCACTAGATTCTTACATCCCAGAACCAGAGCGTGCTGTTGACCAACCGTTCCTACTACCAATTGAAGATGTATTCTCAATCCAAGGTCGTGGTACAGTTGTAACTGGTCGTATCGAGCGTGGTATCCTACGTGTAGGTGACGAAGTAGAAATCGTTGGTATCAAAGAAACAACAATGACTACTTGTACAGGTGTTGAAATGTTCCGTAAACTGCTTGACGAAGGTCGTGCAGGTGAGAACGTTGGTGCACTACTACGTGGTACTAAGCGTGATGACGTTGAACGTGGCCAAGTACTTGCTGCTAAAGGTTCAATCAACCCACACACTAAATTTGAATCAGAAGTGTACGTTCTTTCTAAAGATGAAGGCGGCCGTCACACTCCTTTCTTCAAAGGTTACCGTCCACAGTTCTACTTCCGTACAACTGACGTAACAGGCGACATCACTCTACCAGAAGGTGTAGAAATGGTAATGCCAGGTGATAACGTTCAAATGACGGTTGAGCTAATCGCTCCAATCGCAATGGACGAAGGTCTACGCTTCGCGATCCGTGAAGGTGGCCGTACAGTTGGTGCTGGTGTTGTTGCTAAAATCTTCGCTTAATAGCTAAAGATTTTGCGATATACCGCATGACTAAAAAAGGAAGCTTCGGCTTCCTTTTTTGTTGCTTGTAAAAAAATATAATTTTTTTCGTTTGTTTTTCAAACAATGCTTGCAACTAAAAGTGTGATCTGTATAATGCATCGCACTGGTTAAGCCAGTTGTGAACCAATGAGCAGCGAGGAAAGTGCTTATTCCTACAGAGTAGGGTAAGTTACTTAGAATGTATACTCAGCTTATGTTCGCGGTTAATATTATTAGAACTTAAACTTTTAGATTAATTTCTAATATAAGTTAACTGACAATGTGTCCTAATTTTGGACCTATGGTTTCACATAAATCAATCGGCATTCTCTCGTTTTTACGGGATTGAGTGGCGATATTGTTTGTGTATTTATTATTGGAGCTCTGTCTCATGCAGAACCAACGTATTCGTATCCGCCTAAAGGCATTCGATTATAAACTAATCGATCAGTCTACAGCGGAGATCGTTGAAACAGCTAAGCGCACTGGCGCTCAGGTTCGTGGTCCTATTCCACTACCTACTCGTAAAGAGCGTTTTACTGTTCTTACTTCTCCTCACGTTAACAAAGACGCACGTGACCAGTACGAAATCCGTACTCACAAGCGTTTAATCGACATTGTTGAGCCAACAGATAAAACTGTTGACGCACTAATGCGTTTAGACCTTGCTGCTGGCGTTGATGTTCAAATTAGCCTAGGTTAAGGGGAGATTATTATGATTGGTCTAGTCGGTCGTAAAGTGGGCATGACCCGCATCTTTACCGAAGAAGGCGTTTCTATCCCAGTAACTGTTGTTGAAGTTGAAGCTAACCGTGTTTCTCAAGTGAAAACTGTTGAAACTGATGGCTACAATGCAATCCAAGTTACTTGTGGTTCTAAGAAAGCTAACCGCGTATCTAAACCTGAAGCTGGTCACTTTGCGAAAGCAGGTGTTGAAGCAGGTCGTGGTCTTTGGGAATTCCGTTTAGAAAACGGTGAAGAATTCGCAGTAGGCGCTGAGCTAACTGTTGAAGTTTTCAACGAAATCAAAAAAGTAGACGTTACTGGTACATCTAAAGGTAAGGGTTTCCAAGGCGCTGTTAAGCGTTGGAACTTCCGTACTCAAGATATGACTCACGGTAACTCTTTGTCTCACCGTGCACCGGGTTCAATTGGCCAATGTCAAACTCCAGGTCGCGTATTCAAAGGCAAAAAAATGGCAGGTCACATGGGTGCTGAGCGTGTTACGACTCAAAACCTAGAGATCGTACGTGTTGACGCTGAGCGCAATCTGCTTCTTATTAAAGGTGCAGTACCAGGCTCAACAGGTGGCAACGTGATCGTTAAACCAGCTGTTAAAGCATAACGTCTTAGGAGTAAGTAATGGAATTAATGGTTAAAGGTGCTGATGCACTAACTGTTTCCGAAACTACTTTCGGACGTGAGTTTAACGAAGCTCTTGTACACCAAGTAGTTGTTGCATATGCAGCAGGTGCTCGTCAAGGCACTCGTGCTCAAAAAACACGTTCAGAAGTATCTGGCGGTGGCGCTAAGCCATGGCGTCAAAAAGGTACAGGCCGAGCTCGTGCGGGTACTATTCGTAGCCCAATCTGGCGTACAGGTGGTGTTACTTTTGCTGCGAAACCACAAGATCACAGCCAAAAAGTAAACAAAAAAATGTACCGTGGTGCTCTTAAGAGCATTCTTTCTGAGTTAGTTCGTCAAGATCGTCTGATCGTTGTAGACAACTTCTCAGTTGAAGCACCAAAAACTAAAGAGCTAGTTGCTAAGCTTAAAGAGCTTGAGCTTAACGATGTTCTTATCGTAACTGGCGAAGTAGACGAGAATCTATTCTTAGCTGCTCGTAACCTATACAAAGTTGACGCACGTGACGTTGCTGGTATTGACCCAGTATCTCTAGTTGCATTCGACAAGGTTCTAATGACTGCAGCTGCAGTTAAGCAAGTTGAGGAGATGCTGGCATGATCAATGAAGAGCGTCTACTAAAAGTTCTACGTGGCCCACTAATCTCTGAAAAAGCAACAATGGCTGCTGAAGGCAATAACACTATTGTTTTCAAAGTAGCAATTAATGCAACTAAAAAAGAGATTAAAGCAGCTGTAGAAAAGTTGTTTGAAGTTGAAGTTAAGTCTGTAAATACTCTTATCACTAAGGGTAAAACTAAACGTCAAGGTTTACGCCAAGGCCGTCGTTCTGACGTGAAAAAAGCGTACGTAATCTTGAAAGAAGGTCAAGACTTAGACTTCGTTGGCGGCGCGGAATAACAGGAGTAGTTAAAAATGGCTATTGTTAAATGTAAGCCGACTTCCCCTGGTCGTCGTCACGTTGTTAAAATCGTTAACGCTGACCTACACAAGGGTAAACCATACGCACCACTTCTAGAGAAAAACTCTAAGAACGGTGGTCGTAACAATAACGGTCGTATCACAGTACGTCACGTTGGTGGTGGTCACAAGCAACACTACCGTCTAATTGACTTTAAACGTACAAAAGATGGCATTCCAGCTGTTGTTGAACGTTTAGAATACGATCCAAACCGTAGTGCAAACATTGCACTAGTTCTGTTCGCAGACGGTGAGCGTCGTTACATTATCGCACCAAAAGGCATTCAAGCTGGCGATACAGTACAATCAGGTGTTGATGCGCCAATCAAAGCAGGTAACTGCCTACCATTGCGTAACATCCCAGTAGGTTCTACTGTTCACTGTGTTGAATTAAAACCTGGTAAGGGCGCGCAAATTGCTCGTTCTGCTGGTGCTTATGCACAGATCATTGCACGTGATGGCGCTTACGTTACATTACGTCTACGTTCTGGTGAGATGCGTAAAGTTCTTTCTGAAGGTCGTGCGACTATCGGTGAAGTTGGTAACTCTGAACACATGCTACGTGAGCTAGGTAAAGCTGGTGCTACACGCTGGCGCGGTGTTCGTCCAACAGTTCGCGGTGTTGCAATGAACCCAGTTGATCACCCACACGGTGGTGGTGAAGGTCGTACATCAGGCGGTCGTCACCCAGTATCACCATGGGGTATGCCAACTAAAGGCTTCAAGACTCGTAAGAACAAATCTACTGACAAGTACATTGTACGTCGTCGTAACAAATAATCTATAAAGAGGAATCGCCATGCCACGTTCTCTCAAGAAAGGTCCTTTTATTGACCTACACTTGCTGAAGAAGGTAGAGAAAGCGGTGGAAAGCGGAGACAAAAAGCCTGTTAAGACTTGGTCCCGTCGTTCAATGATCATTCCAACAATGATCAACTTGACCATCGCTGTCCATAATGGTCGCCAACATGTACCAGTTTTCGTAACAGAAGACATGATCGGTCACAAGTTGGGCGAATTTGCACCTACACGTACTTATCGCGGCCACGCTGCTGATAAGAAAGCGAAAAAGCGTTAAGAGGTAGAATATGGAAGCTATTGCTAAACATCGTTTTGCCGGTATTTCACCACAGAAAGCTCGCCTAGTTGCGGACCAAGTACGTGGTAAATCTGTAGACCAAGCTCTAGAAATCCTAACTTTCAGCAACAAAAAAGCTGCTGTATTAGTGAAGAAAGTTCTTGAGTCTGCAATCGCAAACGCTGAACACAACGAAGGTGCAGATATCGACGATCTAAATGTCGCTAAAATCTTCGTAGATGAAGGCCCTATCATGAAGCGTATTATGCCTCGTGCTAAAGGTCGTGCAGATCGCATCTTGAAGCGTTCAAGCCACATCACTATCGTTGTAGCTGATCGTTAAAGACTAGGAGATTAAGCAAATGGGTCAAAAAGTACATCCTAATGGTATTCGTCTTGGCATCGTTAAGCCTTGGAATACTACATGGTTTGCTAGTAGCCAAGAGTTCGCTGACAACCTAGACGGCGACTTCAAGGTACGTCAGTATCTTACTAAAGAACTGAAAAAAGCATCTCTATCACGCATCGTTATCGAGCGTCCTGCTAAGAGCATCCGTGTGACTATTCACACTGCTCGTCCAGGCGTTGTAATCGGTAAGAAAGGTGAAGACGTAGAGAAACTACGCGCAGGCGTAGCAAAAATCGCAGGTGTTCCAGCGCAAATTAACATTGCTGAAGTACGTAAACCTGAGCTTGACGGTCAGCTAGTTGCTGATAGCATCGCGTCTCAACTTGAGCGTCGTGTTATGTTCCGTCGTGCTATGAAGCGTGCTGTACAAAATGCAATGCGTCTTGGCGCTAAAGGCATCAAAGTGGAAGTAAGCGGTCGTCTAGGCGGCGCTGAAATTGCACGTTCTGAGTGGTACCGTGAAGGTCGTGTGCCTCTACATACTCTACGTGCTGACATTGATTACGCAACTTCTTCGGCTCACACTCAATACGGTGTGATCGGCGTTAAAGTTTGGATCTTCAAAGGTGAAGTTCTAGGCGGTATGCCAGCTGCTAATGCAGTAGAGCCTAAGGCTGACAAGCCTAAGAAGCAGCGCAGAAGCCGTAAGTAAGGAGCCGACTGATGCTACAACCAAAACGTACTAAGTTCCGTAAGGTTATGACTGGTCGTAACCGTGGTCTTGCTAAAGGTACTGAAGTAAGCTTCGGCGACTTCGGTCTTAAAGCTGTAGGCCGTGGTCGTCTAACTGCTCGTCAGATTGAAGCGGCTCGTCGTGCTATGACGCGTCACATTAAGCGTCAAGGTCAAATCTGGATCCGTGTGTTCCCAGACAAACCTATCACAGAAAAACCGCTTGAAGTTCGTCAAGGTAAGGGTAAAGGTAACGTTGAGTACTGGGTAGCCCAAATCCAACCTGGAAAGGTTATGTACGAAATGAACGGCGTACCTGAAGAGTTGGCACGTGAAGCGTTCCGCCTAGCGGCACGTAAACTGCCTATCAAAACTACTTTTGTAACTAAGCAGGTGATGTGATGAAAGCACAAGATCTACGCGAGAAAAACGTTGAAGAGCTAAATGAAGAGCTTCTGAATTTGCTACGTGAACAGTTCAACTTGCGCATGCAAGCTGCGACTGGTCAACTACAGCAAACTCACACTCTGAAAGCTGTACGTCGTGATATCGCACGTGTTAAAACTTTACTGAATGAGAAGGCTGGCGCATAATGAGCGAGAAAATTCGTACTATGCAAGGTCGTGTAATTAGCGACAAAATGGACAAGTCTATTGTTGTTGCTATTGAACGCATGGTGAAACACCCGATCTACGGTAAATACATCAAGCGCACGACTAAGCTTCACGCACATGATGAAAACAACGAATGTGGCCTAGGCGACACAGTTGAGATTCGTGAATGTCGTCCACTATCTAAGACTAAGTCTTGGACATTGGTAAACATTGTAGAAAAAGCAAAAGCTTAATTTGTTGATTCTATAGCGACTTTAAGCGGCTCCGAATTTTTTTTGGGGCCGTTTATTTTTTGACTACCTTTATTTAAAAAATGGTGATACAATCCCCATCCCTTTTAAAGAGGCAGCCCGACCCGTGATGGGTCTAGTTTTAAATATTTAGCGGAGCACTAACAATGATCCAAATGCAAAGTACACTTGACGCTGCAGATAACTCTGGTGCGCGCAAGGTAATGTGTATTAAGGTTCTGGGTGGCTCTCACCGCCGTTATGCACATATCGGAGATATCATCAAAGTTACTGTTAAGGAAGCAATTCCTCGCGGTAAAGTTAAAAAAGGTGATGTTCTGAAGGCGGTAGTAGTGCGCACCCGTAAAGGCGTTCGTCGCCCAGACGGTTCTATCATTCGCTTCGACCGTAATGCTTGCGTATTGTTGAATGACACTACTGAGCAACCAGTCGGTACACGTATCTTTGGTCCAGTGACTCGTGAACTTCGTAACGCGAAATTCATGAAAATCGTTTCACTAGCACCAGAAGTTCTGTAAGGAGCGGCACAAAATGGCAGCTAAAATCCGTCGTAATGACGAAGTAATCGTTCTTGTCGGTAAAGATAAAGGCAAGAAAGGTAAAGTAACTAAGGTTCTTGAAACTGGTAAAGTTATCGTTGAAGGTATCAACCTTGTTAAAAAACACCAAAAGCCTGTTCCGGCTCTTGGTCAACAAGGCGGTATTGTTGAGAAAGAAGCAGCTATTGATGCTTCTAACATCGCAATCTACAACGAAGCAACTGGTAAAGCGGACCGTATCGGTTTCCGTTTTGAAGAAGGCAAAAAAGTGCGTTTCTTCAAATCTAACGGTGAAACAATTAAGTAATTTGGAGTTCTACTATGGCGAAACTGCATGATTACTACAAGTCGTCTGTAGTCGCTGAGCTTACCAAAGAGTTCAGCTACACAAGCGTCATGCAAGTCCCTAGGGTTGAAAAGATCACCCTAAACATGGGTGTTGGTGAAGCAATCAACGATAAGAAACTACTAGAAAACGCTGCTGCCGATATGGCAATTATCTCTGGTCAAAAACCATTGATTACTAAAGCACGTAAATCTGTAGCTGGTTTCAAAATCCGTGAAGGCTACCCAATCGGTTGTAAAGTAACCCTGCGTGGCGAACGTATGTGGGAATTCTTAGAGCGTTTAATCTCTATTGCACTTCCACGAGTACGTGATTTCCGTGGCGTTAGCGCGAAGTCTTTTGACGGTCGCGGTAACTACAGCATGGGCGTTCGCGAGCAAATCATCTTCCCTGAGATCGACTATGATAAAGTTGATCGTGTACGCGGTCTTGATATTACTATCACGACGTCTGCGAATACAGATGCGGAAGGCCGAGCTCTGCTGGCTGCCTTTAACTTCCCATTCCGTAAGTAAGGTGAAGGGTTACTGTTATGGCTAAACAATCAATGAAAGCACGTGAAGCTAAACGTGCGAAACTTGTAGCTAAGTTCGCTGAAAAGCGTGCTGCGCTAAAAGTTCTAATTAGCGATGTTAATGCTTCTGAAGAAGAGCGTTGGGATGCAGTTCTTAAACTGCAATCACTACCTCGTGATTCAAGTGCATCTCGTCAGCGTAATCGTTGTAACCAAACTGGTCGTCCACACGGTTACCTACGTAAGTTCGGTTTAAGCCGTATTAAGGTTCGTGAAGCTTGCATGAAAGGCGAGATTCCGGGTCTTCGTAAGGCTAGCTGGTAATTGCCACTTAATCATTTGGAGTAAATCTTATGAGCATGCAAGATCCGATTTCGGATATGCTGACCCGCGTTCGCAACGGTCAAGCAGCAAACAAAGTTGCTGTTAAAATGCCTTCTTCAAAGCTTAAAGTTGCAATCGCTGCACTGCTAAAAGCTGAAGGCTACATCGCTGATTTCGCTGTTGAAGGCGACATCAAACCTGAGCTAGAAATCACTTTAAAGTATTTCCAAGCTAAACCAGTTATCGAGCAAATCCAACGTGTTTCTCGTCCAGGTCTTCGTGTTTACAAGAAGAACGACGCGTTACCATCTGTAATGGGTGGTCTTGGTATTGCTGTTGTTTCTACATCAAAAGGCCTTATGTCTGACCGCGCTGCGCGTAAAGCTGGTCTTGGTGGCGAAATCATCTGCTACGTAGCTTAATAGGAGTAGGATATGTCTCGTGTTGCTAAAGCACCTGTAGTAATTCCTGCTGGCGTAGAAGTGAAACTGAACGGCCAGGAAATCACTATCAAAGGTGGTAAAGGTGAACTAACTCGCGTTCTTAACGACGCTGTAGTTGTTTCACAAGAAGATAACACTATTGTATTTGGTCCACGCGAAGGCGTTACCAATGCTTGGGCTCAAGCTGGTACAGCTCGTGCACTAGTAAACAATATGGTTATCGGTGTAAATGAAGGCTTTACTAAGAAGCTAATTCTTAAAGGTGTAGGTTACCGTGCTGCTATGAAAGGCAACGCTGTAGGCCTAACTCTTGGCTTCTCACACCCTGTAGAGCACGCTCTACCAGAAGGTATTAAAGCTGAGTGTCCAACTCAAACTGAGATCGTTGTAACTGGTTGTGATAAGCAATTAGTTGGTCAAGTTGCTGCGGACCTTCGTTCATACCGTCAGCCTGAACCTTACAAAGGTAAAGGTGTTCGTTACGCCGATGAAATCGTGCGTACTAAAGAAGCTAAGAAGAAGTAGGGTATCACTATGGATAAGAAAGCATCTCGCATCCGTCGTGCTACACGTGCACGTCGTAAGATCGCTGAACTGTGTGCAACTCGCCTTGTAGTACACCGTACTCCGCGTCATACGTACGCTCAGGTAATCGCACCAAACGGCTCAGAGGTTATCGCTGCCGCTTCTACTGTAGAAAAGGCAATCCGTGAGCAACTTGGAAGCACTAGCAACAAAGCTGCTGCTGAAGCAATTGGTAAACTAATTGCTGAGCGCGCTATCGAAAAAGGCATTACTAATGTTGCTTTCGATCGTTCTGGTTTCCAATACCACGGCCGAGTAGCGGCGCTAGCAGAATCTGCTCGCGAAGCTGGTCTGAAATTCTAAGGTAGGGTTGGAAGATGGCTAAAGAACAACAACAAGCTACAGATTTGAACGAAAAGCTAATTGCTGTTAACCGTGTTTCTAAAACGGTTAAAGGTGGTCGAATCTTTAGTTTTACTGCACTAACAGTTGTTGGTGACGGTAACGGTCGCGTAGGTTTCGGTTACGGCAAAGCTCGTGAAGTACCTGCTGCGATTCAAAAATCAATGGAAAAAGCACGTCGTAACATGTTTACGATTGCACTTAACGAAGGTACTCTTCACCACGCTGTTAAAGGTCGCCACACTGGTTCTAAAGTGTACATGCAACCAGCTGCAGAAGGTACTGGTATCATCGCTGGTGGTGCGATGCGTGCAGTACTAGAAGTTGTGGGTGTCCGCAACGTACTAGCTAAAGCTTACGGCTCTACTAACCCAATCAACGTTGTTCGCGCAACGATTGCTGGTCTAAGTAGCGTTAAGTCACCTGAGATGGTAGCTGCTAAGCGTGGTCTAACTGTTGAATCTATTTCGGAGTAAGAACCATGTCTAAAACTATCAAAGTAACTCAGACTAAAAGCTCAATCGGTCGCCTACCTAAGCACATCTTGTGCCTTAAAGGTCTAGGTCTTCGTCGCATCAACCATACAGTAGAAGTTGAAGATACACCGTGTACTCGCGGTATGATCAACAAAGTTTACTACATGGTTAAAGTTGAGGAGTAATCAGAATGCGTTTGAATACTCTATCACCGGCTGCTGGCTCTAAACCTTCTAAGAAGCGTGTAGGTCGTGGTATCGGTTCTGGCCTAGGTAAAACTGGTGGCCGTGGTCACAAAGGCCAAAAATCACGCTCTGGCGGTAAAGTTCGCGCTGGTTTTGAAGGCGGTCAAATGCCTCTAAAACAACGTCTACCTAAATTTGGCTTTACTTCACGTAAGAGCCTAGTAACTGCAGAAGTTCGTCTAAGCGAACTTGCTAAAGTTGAAGGTAACGTAATCGATCTAAACAGCCTTAAAGCTGCTAACGTAATCACTAAGAACATTGAGTTCGCGAAAGTTGTACTTTCTGGTGAAATCGCTACTGCTGTAACTGTTAAAGGTCTACGCGTAACGAAAGGCGCTAAAGCTGCGATCGAAGCTGCAGGCGGTAAGATCGAGGAATAATCCTCGAAGGATGAGGTACAATGGCAAAGAAACCAGGAAAAGAAGTAAATAGTGCTCAGAGCGGCCTAGCTGAACTGAAATCGCGTCTGTTATTTGTTATAGGTGCGCTTTTAGTGTTCCGAGCAGGCTCATTTGTGCCAATTCCTGGGATTGACGCTGCTGTCCTTGCTGATCTTTTCGAACAGCAGCAGGGTACCATCATTGAACTGTTTAACATGTTCTCTGGTGGTGCACTGTCGCGTGCCTCAATTCTAGCTCTAGGTATTATGCCGTACATTTCGGCATCTATCGTTGTTCAGCTGTTAACAGTTGTTCATCCACCTCTAGCTGAATTGAAAAAAGAAGGTGAGTCTGGTCGTCGTAAGATTAATCAGTACACACGTTATGGCACCTTGGTGCTGGCTACATTCCAAGCAATTGGTATTGCAACCGGTCTACCAAGCATGATTCCAGGGTTAGTTGCTAACCCTGACATGATGTTCTATCTGACAGCTACAGTAAGTTTAGTAACTGGTACCATGTTCTTAATGTGGTTAGGTGAACAAATTACTGAGCGTGGCATCGGTAACGGTATATCTTTGATTATTTTCACAGGTATCGTTGCAGGTTTACCACCAGCTATCGGTGAAACGATCCAGCAGGCGCGTCAAGGTGAACTGCACGTGCTTCTTCTATTACTAATTGCAGTGATCTCATTTGCAGTTATCTACTTTGTAGTGTTCATGGAGCGTGGTCAACGTCGTATCGTCGTTAACTATGCAAAACGTCAGCAAGGCCGTAAGGTATTTGCAGCTCAAAGTACTCACTTGCCACTTAAAATTAATATGGCTGGTGTGATTCCTGCAATTTTTGCATCAAGTATTATACTATTCCCTGGGACATTGGCTCAGTGGTTTGGTGGTAACGGTGAAGGAACATTCGGTTGGTTAACTGATGTTTCAATGGCATTAAGTCCAGGTCAACCGTTATACGTAATGCTTTATGCAGCAGCAATTATCTTCTTCTGTTTCTTCTATACTGCGTTGGTGTTTAACCCGCGTGAAACAGCTGATAACTTGAAGAAGTCTGGTGCATTCGTACCCGGAATCCGCCCAGGTGAACAGACTACGAAATACATCGATAAAGTTATGACACGTCTAACCCTTGCTGGTGCGATGTACATTACCTTTATCTGTCTGATTCCCGAGTTTATGATGATCGCTTGGAACGTACGCTTCTATTTTGGCGGTACTTCCCTACTAATCGTAGTTGTTGTTATCATGGACTTTATGGCACAGGTTCAGACTCATCTGATGTCTCAACAGTATGAGTCCGTGTTGAAGAAGGCTAATCTGAAAGGCTACGGTCGTTAATTTCAGGTTCCAATTTTACGGAGTTTAGCAATGAAAGTTCGTGCTTCCGTTAAAAAAATCTGCCGCAACTGTAAAGTTATTAAGCGCAACGGTGTTGTGCGTGTAATTTGCGTTGAACCAAAGCATAAGCAACGCCAAGGTTAATTAGCAGAAATTTTTACTTGATATATTAAGTTAGGCCGAGTATTATTCTCGGCCTACCTTTTGTGTGCAAAAGAAGTAGTTATAGTCGCAACGTATCCTCAACGGGCTTTGTTGCGGCTCTTCTTAAGAAAAAGTACTAGGAGTGAATAGTGGCCCGTATAGCAGGCATTAACATTCCTGATCATAAACATGCTGTAATCGCTTTAACAGCGATCTACGGTATCGGTAAAACTCGCTCTCAAGCTATCCTAGCTGAAGTGGGTATTGCTGAAGATGTTAAGATCAGTGAACTGAATGATGAGCAGATTGATATTCTGCGTGATGGTGTTGCCAAATACACTGTAGAAGGCGACCTACGTCGTGAAGTATCGATGAACATTAAGCGTCTTATGGACCTTGGTTGTTATCGTGGTCTTCGTCACCGTCGCAGTCTACCGTTACGTGGACAGCGTACTAAAACCAACGCACGTACCCGTAAAGGTCCGCGCAAGCCGATCAAAAAATAATCGGATAAGGTAGAGAGTACAATGGCAAAACAACCTACTCGCGCTCGTAAGCGCGTTCGCAAGCAAGTAGCGGATGGCGTAGCGCACATCCATGCTTCTTTCAACAACACAATCGTAACCATTACTGACCGTCAAGGTAACGCACTAGCTTGGGCTACTGCAGGTGGTTCTGGTTTCCGTGGTTCTCGTAAATCTACTCCGTTCGCTGCACAAGTTGCTGCTGAGCGTTGTGGTGAAATGGCCAAAGAATATGGCGTTAAGAACCTAGAAGTTATGGTTAAGGGCCCAGGTCCTGGTCGTGAGTCAACTATCCGTGCATTAAACGCTGCTGGATACCGCATCACAAACATCGTTGATGCTACTCCGATCCCTCATAACGGTTGTCGTCCACCTAAGAAACGTCGCGTTTAAGTTTCGTTTCTAGGAATATTGGAGAAAGAACATGGCAAGATATTTGGGTCCTAAGCTGAAGCTTAGCCGTCGCGAAGGCACAGATTTATTCCTTAAATCTGGTGTACGTGCGATCGATACCAAGTGTAAAATTGATAACGCTCCAGGTGTACACGGCGCTCGTCGCGGTCGTCTATCTGAATATGGCGTTCAGCTTCGTGAGAAGCAAAAAGTTCGTCGTATGTACGGCGTTCTAGAAAAACAATTCCGTAACTACTATAAAGATGCTGCTCGCCTTAAAGGCAACACAGGTGAAAACCTGCTTCAGCTTCTTGAAGGTCGTCTAGATAACGTAGTTTACCGTATGGGCTTTGGCGCAACTCGTGCTGAATCTCGCCAACTAGTTAGCCATAAGTCTATCCTAGTTAATGGTAAAGTTGTTAACGTTCCTTCTTTCAAAGTTGCGGCTAACGACGTTGTTTCAATCCGTGAAAAAGCTAAACAGCAATCACGTATTAAAGCTGCTCTAGAAGTTGCTGAACAACGCGAAAAACCAACTTGGATTGAAGTAGATGCTGGCAAAATGGAAGGTACGTTTAAGCGTCTTCCAGAACGTTCTGATTTGTCTGCCGACATCAACGAACACTTGATCGTCGAGCTTTACTCTAAGTAAGGCTTAAATAAAGAGAGGACACAATGCAGGGTTCTGTAACAGAATTTCTAAAGCCACGTCTTGTTGACATTGAACAAGTCAGCACGACTCATGCAAAAGTAACTCTTGAGCCGTTAGAGCGTGGTTTCGGCCACACTCTAGGTAACGCTCTACGTCGTATTTTACTATCTTCAATGCCGGGTTGTGCCGTAACTGAAGTGGAAATCGAAGGCGTATTACACGAGTACAGCACCAAAGAAGGTGTTCAGGAAGATATCCTTGAAATCCTTCTGAACCTTAAAGGCCTAGCCGTTAAGGTTGAGGGTAAAGATGAAGTTATCATTACTCTTAACAAGTCTGGTGCAGGCCCTGTTGTTGCAGGTGACATCACCCATGATGGTGATGTTGAGATTGCGAACCCAGAGCACGTAATCTGCCACTTGACTGATGACAATGCTGAAATCAGCATGAGAATCAAGGTAGAGCGTGGTCGCGGCTACGTACCATCAACAGCTCGTATCCATACTGAAGAAGATGAGCGTCCAATTGGTCGTCTGCTTGTCGATGCAACTTACAGCCCAGTAGATAAAATTTCTTACGCGGTTGAAGCGGCACGTGTTGAGCAACGTACTGACTTAGACAAACTTGTTATCGATATGGAAACAAATGGTACGCTTGATCCTGAGGAAGCTATCCGTCGTGCAGCTACAATTTTAGCTGAGCAACTGGATGCATTCGTAGATCTTCGTGATGTACGTGTTCCTGAAGAAAAAGAAGAGAAGCCAGAGTTCGATCCGATCCTACTGCGTCCTGTAGACGATCTTGAACTAACGGTTCGCTCTGCTAACTGTTTGAAAGCAGAAGCGATTCACTACATTGGTGATCTGGTGCAGCGCACTGAGGTTGAGTTACTTAAGACTCCAAACCTTGGTAAGAAATCTTTAACTGAAATTAAAGATGTTCTAGCTTCACGTGGACTTTCTTTAGGTATGCGCCTAGAGAACTGGCCACCAGCGTCTATCGCTGAAGATTAATCAGTTCACTAATTATCTAGTTAGAAGGATTAGGTCATGCGCCATCGTAAGAGTGGTCGTCAACTCAACCGCAACAGCAGCCATCGCAAAGCGATGTTTAGCAACATGGCTAGCTCATTAGTTCGTCACGAAATTATCAAGACGACTTTGCCAAAAGCAAAAGAGCTACGTCGCGTAGTTGAGCCTTTGATTACATTAGCTAAGACTGACAGTGTTGCTAACCGTCGTCTAGCATTTGCTCGCACTCGTGATAACGAAGTTGTAGCAAAACTATTCACCGAGTTAGGTCCACGCTTTGCACAACGTGCTGGTGGTTACACTCGTATTCTGAAGTGCGGTTTCCGTGCAGGTGACAAAGCTCCAATGGCATACATTGAGCTTGTAGATCGCCCAGAAGTAGAAGCAGACGCTGAGTAATCAGAATAAGCTTTAAGAAAAAACCGAGTCTTAGGACTCGGTTTTTTTGTATTTGGACATTATAAATTTACTGTTCTAATTTATTAATTAATCTCGCCATTCATCTAAAAACGCATGAACTTTATCGACCATATTTGTTGAACCAACAAAGAAAGGCACTCGTTGATGCAGTTCGCTTGGTTTTATATCTAAGATACGCTGTTCACCATCGGTCGCTTTACCACCTGCCTCTTCAATGAGCATCGCCATTGGATTACATTCATACAGTAATCTTAATTTTCCATTGGGGTAAGCTTGAGTACTTGGGTAAAGATAAATACCACCTTTTAGAAGGTTTCTGTGAAAATCGGCAACTAAAGAACCGATATAACGTGAAGTGTATGGGCGATTGTCTTCTGGTTTACTTTCTTGGCAGAATTTAAGGTATTGTTTAATGCCTTCAGGGAAGCGAATGTAATTACCTTCATTTATAGAATAGATATTACCGTCTTTTGGGATTTGCATATTTTCGTGAGATAAGCAGAAAACACCAAGTGAAGGATCGTAAGTAAAACCATGAACACCATTTCCTGTGGTATAAACAAGCATGGTTGAAGAACCGTAAATAATGTAACCAGCAGCAACTTGTTTATGACCTGGTTGCAGGAAATCTTCTTCAGTAGCCGGTGTTCCAATTGGTGAAATACGACGATATATAGAAAAGATAGTACCAACAGAAACATTAACATCAATATTTGAAGAACCATCCAATGGATCCATTAATACAACGTATTTTGCGTTTTTGTTGAGCTCCTTATTAAAAGCAACTGCTTCATCTTCTTCTTCACTAGCGACACCACAGACTTGATCACGAGCTTCAAGTGCTGCTTTAAATTTATCATTAGCGTAAACATCTAATTTTTGTTGCTGTTCACCTTGAATATTCTCTTCACCAGATGCACCTGTAATATCAACTAATCCGGCTTTATTAATCTCGCGGTTAACGATTTTTGCTGCTAACTTGATTGAGCCTATTAATGAAGACAGTTCACCACTTGCATGAGGGAAGTCATGTTGTTTAGCGACAATGAACTCACCTAAAGTTCTTATTTCAGACATAGTTATTCCTTTAATTCTCTGTTATTAGATATCAACGCGAAGTCGGGTCAGGTACTGATTTATTTTTATAGTAGTTGTGTTACTGTTTGCTGTAATTCATTCTATAGCATAGAACTTTTTAAGAGTATTGAAGTAACTTTGTATAAAAGTTGCTCACTTAATTTAATATAAGACGGTTTTTATTATGCATATTCATATCCTTGGAATTTGTGGAACATTCATGGGTGGCGCTGCAACACTAGCACGTCAACTCGGACATAAAGTAACTGGTTGTGATGCTAACGTTTATCCACCAATGAACACATTATTAGAGTCTCAAGGCATTGAGATTATTGAAGGCTTTGATCCAAGCCAGTTAGACCCTGCACCTGATTTAGTCGTCATTGGTAATGCCATGAGTCGTGGAAATCCTTGTGTTGAATATGTATTAGATAAGAATCTTAAATACACATCAGGTCCTCAATGGTTACAAGAGTTTTTACTGCAAGATCGTTGGGTGATGGCGGTTGCAGGTACACACGGTAAAACAACAACATCAAGTATGCTAGCTTGGGTACTAGAAGAGTGTGGTTACAAGCCAGGCTTCTTAGTCGGCGGTGTATTAGGTAATTTTGGTGAGTCAGCTCGCTTAGGTGAAAGCATGTTCTTTGTTGTTGAAGCAGATGAATATGACAGTGCTTTTTTTGATAAGCGTTCAAAGTTTGTTCATTACCGTCCTCGTACGCTTGTATTAAACAACCTTGAGTTTGACCATGCCGATATTTTTGATGATTTGGCTGCGATTCAGCGTCAATTCCATCACTTAATCAGAACGGTTCCAAGTACTGGTCGCATTTTTGCACCTAAGCAAGATAAACCTTTAGAGCAAGTATTAGAACAAGGCTGCTGGAGTGAATTAGAGTTCACTGGTGAAGATGGTCAATGGAAAGCCATCAAACTTCAAAAAGATGGTAGTCAGTTTGATGTCTATTTT
This sequence comes from Aliivibrio fischeri, assembly GCA_038993745.2. NCBI lineage: Bacteria > Pseudomonadati > Pseudomonadota > Gammaproteobacteria > Vibrionales > Vibrionaceae > Aliivibrio > Aliivibrio fischeri. The sequence continues at coordinate 230,960 of CP160629.1, forward strand.
GAGGGTGAAAACGTTGGGCAAGTTAATTGGGACTTAGTTGGTGATCACAACGTAAGTAATGCGCTTATGGTCGTCGCTTCTGCACGCCACGTAGGTGTTATTCCTGATTTAGCTTGTGAAGCTTTGGGTAAATTTATCAATACTAAGCGTCGTCTTGAGTTGAAAGGTGAAGTAAATGGTGTGACGGTTTATGATGACTTTGCTCATCACCCAACAGCTATTGATCTAACATTAAATGGTCTACGTAATAAAGTTGGTGATAAAAAGATTATTGCCGTATTAGAACCTCGCTCAAGCACAATGAAACTTGGCGTTCATAAAGATACATTAGCGGCTTCACTGCATGCCGCAGATTCAGTTTATATTTATCAACCAGATAATATCGCATGGTCAGTTGATGACGTTGCACAACAATGTACTCAACCTGCTCACACGCATAATAACATTGATGCGTTCGTTGATATGATAGTGAACGAAGCACTGCCTGGTGATCAAATTTTGGTAATGAGCAATGGTGGTTTTGAAGGTATTCACGGTAAATTGCTTTCACGCTTAAGTGATGCAGTAAAACATATAGAAATGGTGGATTAATATGAGTAAACAAAAAGCAATTACGTTAGCTATGACAGGGGCTTCAGGAGCGCCTTATGGATTGCGTTTGCTCGAGTGTTTACTTGCTGCTGATTATCACGTGTATTTTCTTATCTCTTCTGCTGCTAGAGTTGTAATGGCGACAGAACATGATTTGAAATTACCAAGTGGACCTGATGCTATGAAAGCGGCATTAGTTGAACACTTAGGTTGTAATGCAGATAAGCTAACCGTTTGTGGTAAAGAGGACTGGTTTTCTCCTGTAGCTTCTGGTTCTGCTGCGCCTAAACAAATGATTGTCTGCCCATGTTCAGCTGGTAGTGTTGCTTCAATTGCTCATGGTATTTCTGATAATTTAATCGAAAGAGCGGCTGATGTGGTTTTAAAAGAACGAGGTCAGCTGATTCTTGTGGTTCGAGAGGCGCCATTCTCAACATTACATTTAGAGAATATGCTTAAGTTGTCGCAAATAGGGGCGACAATTATGCCTGCTGCCCCAGGTTTTTATCATCAACCCAAATCCATTGAAGATTTAATTGATTTTATGGTAGCAAGAATTTTGGACCATTTAGGTGTAGAGCAAGGGCTTGTACCTCGCTGGGGTTATGACCATCGATAGCTGCACAATAAAAGCTCTGGCTCATTAAGCTATTCACACTTACAATACGACTTCTCATCGGGGAGCTTTGGCTGAGATTAATGAAGATTGGATAATGTTCATTTAAACCCGTATCACCTGAACCAGATAATGCTGGCGTAGGAATTGAGATGACATTCTCCTATGAGTATTTCAACTCTAGCCTGTGCCGCTCAAAAGGACGAAAGAGCGCATAATGAAAACAACAGTAACTTCACTTCCAGTTAAAAAACTATCTCTCGCTATTGCATTAGCAAGCATCTCTTCTTTTTCTGTGTCCGCGTCAGAAACACTAACGGTATACACTTATGATTCATTTGCAGCGGATTGGGCCCCGGACCTAAAGTTGAAGCGGCATTTGAAGCTAAATGTGGCTGTAATTTAGAGCTAGTTGCATTAGATGATGGCGTATCTATTTTGAATCGTCTACGTCTTGAGGGAAAGAATGCTAAAGCTGATATTGTATTGGGTTTAGATAATAACTTAATGGCGGAAGCGAAAAAAACAGGGTTACTCGCTCAACATCACATCGATACAAGTTCGGTACATTTACCTAATGGGTGGAGTGATACAACGTTTATTCCTTATGACTTTGGTTATTTTGCTTTTGTTTATAACAAAGAGAAAGTAACTAATCCTCCAAAGAGCCTAAAAGAGTTGGTTGAACAGCGCGACGATTTAAAAGTGATTTATCAAGATCCTCGAACTTCAACGCCGGGGCAAGGCTTATTACTCTGGATTAAATCTGTTTATGGGGATGATGCCGCTCAAGCATGGAAGCAACTATCTAAAAAAACAGTGACGGTAACAAAAGGCTGGTCAGAAGCTTATAGTATGTTTTTAGAGGGAGAGTCGGATCTCGTTTTATCTTATACAACATCGCCGGCTTACCATATTATTGCTGAAAAAGATCAACGATTTGCTGCCGCTAATTTCTCAGAAGGCCATTACACTCAAGTTGAAGTTGCGGCAAAAGTTAAATCTACAAAACACAATAAACTTGCCGACGAGTTTTTAGCATTCATATTAAGTGATGAGTTTCAATTTGCGATGCCAACAGGAAACTGGATGTACCCAGTAACTAAAGTTGAACTACCAAAGGGATTTGAAACATTGACGGTACCTAATAAAGCATTGTCATTTAGCTCTGAAGATATCGCACAAAAGCGTAAATCTTGGATCCGTGAATGGCAGCATGCGTTAACTTTTTAATTGGTGTAATAAGGAGCCACTAGTGCTCCTTTATTTTATTCATGAAATCTCGAACTTTATTTAATTCCACGCCTTTATTCGGCTATATCGTTGCAGCTATTATTCTCTGCTTCGTTGGTGGTGCAATTAGTGCGCTTTTAATCGAATCTCCGAGTTTAGATTTACGTATTATTTGGTCTGATCCTTATTACCGCTACATCACTCAATTTAGTTTATACCAAGCATTTTTATCAACCATAATCAGTATTGGTTTGGCTATACCAACAGCCTATGCTTTATCTCGCCGTCAATTTATTGGGCGTGGATTATTACTAAAACTCTGTGCAACGACGTTAGTATTACCAGTGCTTGTGGGGGTTTTTGGTTTATTAGCTATTTATGGGAACAGTGGATTAATCGCTGATGTTTTTACTTGGTTTGGCGCATCGTTACCATTTTCGATTTATGGCCTAAATGGCATTTTATTGGCTCATGTTTTTTTTAATTTCCCTTTTGCAACTCGGCTGTTACTGCAATCATTAGATTCTATTTCCATTGAACAACATCAGTTATCTGCACACCTTGGATTAATGGGTGGAGTAAGTATCGTCTTGTTGCATGGCCGAGAATAAAACAGCAATTGCCACATGTTGCTGGGTTGGTCTTTATGCTTTGCTTTACGAGTTTTGCTACCGTAATGGCGCTAGGTGGTGGTCCTAAGTCCACAACAATAGAGTTAGCAATATACCAAGCAATTAAGTTTGATTTTGATTTGCAATCAGGTGCCATTTTAGCTTTATGGCAAATGTTATTATGTGGATTATTATCATTGTGTATTCAACGATTCTCAAAATCAGTTTCTGTTGATTCTGCATCGTTATCACAAGTGGTTCTATATCAAGATACCAATAAGGCAAAGTGGTGGGACAGAGCGTGGATAACGCTTTTAGGGCTTTTTATGTTACCTCCCTTATTTATGGTTGTTCTTAGTGGGCTTAATTCTCAATTATTTGTTGTCATCACGTCATCGGAGTTTTGGTCTGCATTAATCAACTCTTTAATTGTGGCCTTTGGTGCCGCTGTGATTGCATTATTTCTTGGTGTTCTGCTTTTACATACAACTCGGTCTTTGCGTTTAAAACAAAAAAGATTATTAGCAGATAAGTTAGATCTGATTGGTGTGATGATTTTAGTCACGCCGGGGTTGGTAATCAGTACGGGGCTTTTTTTATTATTAAGAAACATAACCGATGTCTTTAGTATCGCTATTTGGATTGTCATCTTAGTCAATGCATTAATGGCATTACCTTACGTAATAAAAACATTAGCTCAACCTTTGTTGCATATTGCACAGCAGTATCATTTATTGTGTGCAAGTTTGGGATTGTACGGATTGTCACGATTTCGAGTGATTGAATGGAAAGCATTAAGAAAACCTTTTGCTCATGCTTTTTCCATTGCTTTTATTATGTCTGTTGGTGATTTAAGTGCGATTGCCTTGTTCGGTAGCCAAGATTTTAGAACGCTACCACTCTATTTATTTCAATTGCTTGGCAGTTATCAGATGGAAGCGGCAGCCGTTATTTCATTGAGCCTTTTATTATTGAGTGTGGGTGTGTTTGCTGTTGTTGAATGGCTATTTTTATCAAAGAAAAGGAAACAATAATGCTGCGTTTTTCTGATGTGAAATATCGATATTATACTGATTTGTTTGAGTTCGATTTGAATGTAGAGCAGGGAAGCGTTGTTGCTATTTTAGGTCCTAGTGGGGCTGGTAAAAGTACCTTATTGAGCTTATTAGCAGGTTTTATTGAACCTGAAAGTGGTGATATTACAATAAATAACGAATCACAGCTTTTACGTGCTCCTCATCAACGTCCTTTATCTATGTTATTTCAAGAGCATAACCTTTTTGCTCATTTATCTGTTGCTGAGAATATTGGCTTGGGTATTAAGCCTAATTTACGTTTAAATGAGAAAGATAAAAAACGAATTAATGATGCGGCTCGCCAAGTTGGGGTTGATGATTTGCTGCAACGTTTGCCTGAGCAGTTATCTGGAGGACAAAAGCAACGTGTAGCCTTAGCCCGATGCTTAGTTCAGCAAAAACCTGTCTTATTATTGGATGAGCCATTTTCAGCGCTTGATCCTATCTTAAGGGAAGAAATGATTGTGTTAATTCAGGCGTTGATAAAGAGTGAAAAATTAACCGTTTTAATGGTGACGCACAGTTTACAAGATGCAAAAGCCCTTGCTTCTCATTATGCTTTTATTTGTCAGCAAAAAGTGCTGAGCCAGGGGCGTATTTCTGAATTATTTACTCAAGAAAAACCACCAGAATTAACGCAATATTTACAAGCGGTAAAGTAAACTTTGTTTATAAAAATGCGTATAATCGACTACACTCATTTTTATAGTAAATTGGCGTGACCTGAGTGCTCTCATACAGTAACATTAGCGCCCTTTTGAGCCTTAACCTTTGCGGGTTGTCTATTCTTGGCTTTCGAAAAAATTCTCATTCCATATCTTATAAAACAAATTAATTTTGAGGTGCGTTACCACTATGTCATTTGCTTTGGGACAACGTTGGATCAGTGATACAGAAAGTGATTTAGGTTTAGGTACGGTAGTGGCTGTTGATGACAGAACCGTATCATTACTTTTTGCTGCATCAGAAGAAAACCGTTTATACGCAAAACACGATGCACCCGTTACCCGAGTGATGTTCAATAAGGGAGATACCATTGAAAGCCATGAGGGCTGGTCACTTGATGTTGAAGACGTTATTGAAGAAGGCGGTTTATTAACTTATATCGGTACTCGAGTTGATACTGACGAAGCCAATGTGGTACTTCGTGAGACGTTATTGAGTCATCAAATCCGTTTTAATAAACCTCAAGATAAATTATTTGCAGGTCAAATTGATCGTATGGATCGATTTGCTTTGCGTTTCCGTGCACTTCAAAACCAATACGAACAACACAAAAGCCCGATGCGCGGTTTATGTGGCATGCGTGCAGGATTAATCCCTCACCAATTATTCATTGCTCATGAAGTGGGCCGTCGTTATGCCCCACGTGTTTTATTAGCCGATGAAGTGGGCTTAGGTAAAACCATTGAAGCGGGTATGATCATTCACCAACAGGTGCTTTCTGGTCGTGCTGAGCGCGTATTGATTGTTGTACCTGAAACACTACAACATCAGTGGTTAGTTGAAATGATGCGTCGTTTTAACCTTCATTTTTCTATTTTTGATGAAGAGCGTTGTGTTGAAGCTTATGCCGATTCTGAAAACCCATTTGATACTGCACAATTTGTTTTATGTTCTTTAGACTTTATTCGTAAGAGTAAGCGTCGTTTTGAGCAAGTCGTTGAAGCCGATTGGGATTTGCTAGTTGTTGATGAAGCGCATCACTTAGAGTGGAATCAAACTAAGCCTAGTCGTGAATATCAAGTTATCGAAGCGATTGCAGAAGAAACGCCAGGAGTATTACTGCTAACAGCGACACCTGAGCAATTAGGTCATGAGAGTCACTTTGCTCGTTTACGTCTATTAGATCCTGATCGTTTTTATGATTATGACGCATTCGTAGAAGAAGAACGTCAATATCAACCTGTGGCTGATGCAGTAACGGCATTAATGAGCGGTGAAAAACTATCAAATGATGCGAAAAACCGTATTACTGAACTGCTTTCTGAGCAAGATGTAGAGCCGCTATTTAGAATTATTGAATCATCAGCAGCAGAAGATGAACAAGCACAAGCTCGCCAAGAGTTAGTGGATAATTTAATGGACCGTCATGGTACGGGACGTGTGTTATTCCGTAATACTCGTGCAGCTATTAAAGGTTTCCCACAGCGTAATCTTAATTTAATGCCAATGCCTTTACCATCTCAGTATGCTACGTCTATGCGTGTTGCAACCATGATGGGTGGACGTATGACGGATGAAGCTCGTGCAATGAAGATGCTTTACCCAGAAGAAATCTTCCAAGAGTTTGAAGGTGATAGTGCGACGTGGTGGCAGTTTGACCCGCGTGTTAACTGGTTACTTGAATTACTGAAAGAAAACCGTAATGAGAAGGTGCTTATTATTGCATCTCGAGCTTCAACTGCATTACAACTTGAGCAAGCATTACGTGAGCGTGAAGGTATTCGTGGTACGGTTTTCCATGAAGGTATGTCAATTATTGAACGTGATAAAGCGGCAGCTTACTTCGCACAAGAAGAAGGCGGCGCACAGGTATTGATTTGTTCTGAGATTGGTTCTGAAGGTCGTAACTTCCAGTTTGCTAATCAACTTGTCATGTTTGATTTACCGTTTAACCCTGACTTACTTGAGCAACGTATTGGTCGTTTGGATCGCATTGGTCAAAAACGCGATATTGAAATTCATGTTCCTTACCTACAAGGTACATCTCAAGAATTGCTTGCTCGTTGGTTTGATGAAGGTTTAAATGCATTTGGTGAAACGTGTCCAACAGGTCGTGCTGTTTATGACAAATTTGCTGATGCAATTATTGCTATCTTAGCAACAGGTAAATCTGATGGCTTAGAGTCATTAATTGAAGAGTCGGCTGCATTAAATAAAGCGCTAAAAGCACAATTAGAGCAAGGTCGTGACCGTTTATTAGAAGTACATTCTAATGGTGGCGATAAAGCGAAAGAAATTGCAGAGCAAATTGCGGCAACCGACGGCGATACAAATCTTGTTAATTTTGCATTAAACCTATTTGATACCATTGGCTTAAACCAAGATGATAAAGGTGAAAATGCCATTGTTGTCACTCCAGCGGAAAACATGTTGGTATCAAGTTACCCAGGCTTACCTTATGAAGGTTGTACTATTACGTTTGACCGTGAAACCGCGCTTTCTCGTGAAGACATGAACTTGATCAGTTGGGAGCACCCAATGATTCAAGGTGGTATTGATCTTGTTTTAACCGAAGGGGTAGGGGCAACAGCGGTTTCTTTATTGAAGAATAAAGCATTACCTGCAGGCACTTTATTACTGGAATTGGTTTATGTAGTAGATGCGCAAGCTCCTAAACAGAGTGGTATTGCTCGCTTCTTACCTAAAACGCCTATTCGTATCATGATGGATGGTAAAGGTAATGATCTTTCTGCTCAGGTTGAATTTGAAAGCTTTAACCGTCAATTAAGCCCGGTTAATCGTCATATGGCGAGTAAGTTGGTTAATTCGGTTCAAAAAGAGATCCATGGATTAATCGATAAAGCGGAAATTAGCATGGAAGAGCGTTTAGAAAGCGTTCGCACTGATGCTGAAAAAGAGATGAAAGCAGCACTTAATTCAGAGCTTGAACGTTTACAAGCTTTGAAGGCAGTCAACCCAAATATTCGTGATGAAGAGTTAACTCAAATTGAAACTCAAATGAGCGAACTATCTGGTTATATTGGTAAAGCACAAGTTCAGTTAGATTCATTACGTCTAATTGTAGTGAGCCATAATTAAGTAACATCATGCTCTCTGAATAATGGTATGTTTCAGAGAGCATGCCTATAGTGAGTATAAGCATGGCAATGCTGGAATATTTACCACCCCAAGATCCGTGGATAGACATTGTTTATCAAGACGAATCTATTTTAGTGGTAAACAAGCCATCTGGTTTATTATCTGTACCTGGCCGAGCTCCTGAGCATTACGACAGTATGTGGAGCCGTTTAAAGGTTGAATTCCCTGATATTCAAGTTGTACATCGTTTAGATATGTCTACGTCAGGGTTAATGTTGTTTGCGATGAATAAATACAGCGAACGTCATTTAAAGAAACAGTTTCAGTACCGTCTAACGCATAAAATTTATTATGCGCGAGTATGGGGAAACATTGAGCAAGATGAAGGTGAAATTGATTTACCTTTAATTTGCGATTGGGAGAATAGACCAAAACAGAAAGTGTGTTTTGAGCATGGTAAACCTTCTCAAACTCGCTATCAAGTTGTAAGACGTGAAGAGAAAACGACGATTGTTCGGTTGTTACCGATCACTGGGCGCTCTCATCAATTACGTGTACATATGCTATCGATTGGGCATCCGATTGTTGGGATGAGTTTTATGCGAATGAGGAAGCGAAAAATTTCTCTTCTCGTTTGGAGCTGCATGCAGCTGAATTGAGCTTTTACCATCCCAAATCGGATTGGGTTCGCTCTATTTTTGTCCCTTGTGATTTTTACCCTGAAGCACAAGAGATGATGTTTTCTATTTATGATCCAATAAGAAAGCTACCAGATTATAAAACATTGAAATCATCTTAATAAAAAATCAGTTCGAGATGAATGTCTCGAACTGAATCTTTTCATTATGGTTAGCCTTGTGGCTTTACAACCATGACATTGATTGGTGAGTTTTCAACAACTTTACTTGCCACCGAACCAAGCATCACCTTATCAATTTTTGAGCGTTTGTGACTTGGCATAACAATAAGATCAGCACCTAAGCGTTCTGCGTAATCAAGAATTGTGACATAAGGTTTTCCTTCTGACACATGAACTCTATATACGACTTCCTCATCAACAAACTTCGCAGCAAACTTGTTTAATTGTTCGGATACATCAGCTTTCATTTGCTTTGCCGCATCTTTAGGAAAGTATGTAGAGACCATGGACATATGAATCCCCGGCAATACATTTAAAAGATGCAGCTCTGCATTTGATTGTTTTGCATGCCAAACCGCTAATTCAACGGCTTTATCTGCAAACCCTTTTTCGTTTAAATCTACTGGAACCAAGATCTGTTTATACATATTTTTATTACCTAATTTGGGGAGATGATTCTCCCCATAGATTCCATTCAATTATGCCGCTAAGTTATCCTTTTTTGCTCGGCGACGTTGATTTAAGCCTAATGCCAAAAGTAGTAGTAGAGTTGGAACAAATACCCACTCTTTTAATGGACGATCTGCATCAAGGACAACTTGTTTGATTTCCCAATCAAAATCAATACCAGATGCTTCAGCAGGACTTCCAAACTCAACCATATCGACAATCATTTTGTTGTCGACTTCAGATAGCATTAGCCCCATTGAACTGACCCGCTCTTCACCTGTAATAGCTCTCTCATCAAAAGGTAAACGAACGGTTTTGTTTATGATGTCACCTTCTAGGTTTTCACCACTCACTTGTAATTCCAGTGATTGTCCTATATTTAGCCCTTCTGCGATTTGAGCAATCTCAATTCCTTGGTGATAATCTTTTGCTGGATACAATTGATCCCACCAGTACCCCGGACGGAATAAAGAGAAAGTAATTAACAATAAAAGAGCGGTTTCCCACCATTTTGTTTTAGTAAACCACCAGCCTTGTGTTGCTGCAGAAAAAGTTAACATCGCAATGATCGATGAAATAACCGTTAATGCTAGGTGCCACCATGAATCAATCCCCATTAACAATAGTTGAGTATTGAAAATAAACATAAATGGCAGGATTGCAGTACGGATATCATAGGTAAAACCTTGGATACCGGTTCGTATTGGATCGGATTTCGCAATCGCTGCTGCTGCAAATGCAGCAAGACCTACCGGTGGAGTATCATCCGCTAAGATACCAAAATAAAAGACAAATAAATGAACTGCAATTAATGGAATGATTAATCCATGGGCAGCACCTAATGTCACAATAACTGGAGCCATAAGGGTTGATACAACAATGTAATTTGCTGTTGTTGGTAATCCCATACCAAGAATTAAACTGATCACCGCAGTAAATAACAGCATTAATATGATGCTACCGCCAGAAATAAATTCTACGAAATCAGTCATAACAAGGCCGATTCCCGTAAGTGTTACTACACCAACAACCGTACCAGCTGCTGCCGTTGCAACACCGATACCAATCATGTTTCTAGCACCTGATACCAGACTTTCTAGTAAATCATCAAATCCTTGTTTTACACTTTCGAACATATCGCCATCTTTAGTAAAAAAGCTGATTAATGGTCGTTGAGTTAACAAGATAAAGATCATAAATACTGATGCCCAGAATGCAGATAGACCAGGAGAAAATCGCTCAACAGTCAAACACCACACTAATACCACGATAGGTAATAAGAAATGCAAACCTGATTTGATTGTTGGACCAGGATCTGGCACTTCAGTTAACTCTTCATCAATTGCCATCATGGCATGTTCTTGATATTTAGCTGAAATACGAATTAAGCCAACATAAGACAGCAGCAATGCAATAGTAACAATTGGGGTTGCTGCATCTCCAAAGACACCTTTTGTCCAACCGATACCATAATAAACAGCAGCACTAATAATACACAAACCAAGAATAGTTCCTGTAAAAGAGAGCAAACTTTGAACGAGTGTTGGGTTATGACGACGTGGTAGACCTTTCATTCCAGCTTTACAGGCTTCAAGGTGGACAATATAAAGTAATGCGATGTAAGAGATAAGTGCTGGTAATAAAGCGGCTTTAATTACTTCAACATATGAAATACCTACGTATTCCACCATTAAGAATGCTGCGGCACCCATGATAGGTGGTGTTAATTGACCATTCGTAGATGCAGCAACTTCAACAGCACCCGCTTTTGTTCCTGGGAAACCAACGCGTTTCATTAGTGGAATGGTGAATGTGCCAGTTGTTACAACATTGGCAATAGAAGAACCTGAAACTAAACCCGATAAACCTGAAGCAACAACCGCTGCTTTTGCTGGGCCACCTTTCATATGACCGAGTAAAGAGAAGGCGACTTTAATAAAGTAAGCACCAGCACCTGCTTTTTCTAACATGGCGCCAAAAAGCACAAATAAGAAAACAAATGAGGTTGATACGCCTAAAGCAACACCAAATACCCCTTCAGTTGTTAGCCATAAGTGAGACATGGCTTTATTTAAGCTTGCACCTTTATGAGCAATAACATCTGGCATATGTGGACCAGCAAAGGTGTATAGAAGAAACACGGCTGCCACAACCATGAGTGGTGGACCTAATGCTCGTCGAGTTGCTTCAAGTAGTAAAATCATACCGGTAACAGCAGCCACAATATCAAATGTGGTTGGCGCACCAGAGCGACCTGCAAGCTCGGTATAAAAAATATAGATATAAGCAGCGGAGAAACTGCCTAATAAAGCCAGAATCCAATCAACCGCAGGAATGCGATCTCTTGGAGAGTTTTTAGTGCCGGATAAGCGGTGAATGCTAAAAAAATAGCAAAAGCTAAGTGTATTGAACGTGCTTCTGTATCATTAAGTATGCCGAAATCAAAAATGAACGGTAAAGGGGAAGCATACCAAAGTTGGAATAAAGACCAACATAGTGGAACAAACCATAAAATACGGCCAGATAATCCTTGCGGTGAACGAGCCCCGGTATCAGATTGGGCACCATTTCTTGCACATCTTGCGACGGTGAAGATTGTTGCGTCATGTACTTTTCCTTAGTGATGGTCGAATTTAATACTCTTTCAAATAAGTATTAGGTTTCCGAATATAGCCAATATATAGGCCAAAAAAGCTGATCTTTAAATTCGTTTATTGTCATAACCATCGTATTTATTTTTGTACTTACTTATTTAAAAATGAAGTATCAACATTGAATAATAAGATAGCTATTACCAATTGAGCGGTTGGTATTATTATTGTCCGTTTAAAAGAAAGATCAGAAAGTAGAGCGAAGAATAAAAGAGGCCATATGACCTCTTTTACCTAAAGAAGTGTTTCTATTTTAGTAGGCCGACTTCTTTGTAGTATTTCACTGCACCTGGGTGTAGTGGGATAGAAAGACCAGCTTTAACCATATCTTCTTTTTTCAAAGTCGCAAATGCTGGATGTAGACGCTTAAACGTATCGAAGTTTTCAAATACTGCTTTCGCTACGCTGTAAGCTACTTCATCAGATACATCAGATGTGGTTACCATTGTTGCCGCTACACCAAAGCTATTTACATCACCTGTAGTACCACGGTACATACCTGCCGGTACTGTGCTGTATGCGTAATAAGGATTATCCGCTACGATTTTATCAATCTCAGGTCCTGTTGCTGAAACCAGTTTGCATCACAAGAGGTTGTTGCTTCTTTGATTGAGCCATTTGGGTGACCAACCATATAGATGAATGCATCAATTTTATTATCACAAAGTGCTTGTGAACGCTCAGAACCTTTTAGTTCTGAAGCTAGCTTGAAGCTATCATTTGTCCAACCCATTGCGTCCATAACAACGCCCATGGTTGCTCGGTCACCAGAGCCTGGGTTACCAATATTTATACGCTTACCTTTAAGGTCAGCTACGTTGTTAATACCTGAATCTGTACGAGCTATGATGTTAAAAGGTTCAGTATGAAGAGAGAACATCGCACGTAGTTTTTTGTAAGGGCCTTGCTCTTTAAATTTGCTAGTACCGTTATAGCCATGGTATTGCCAATCAGACTGAACAATACCGAAATCTAATTCACCAGAACGAATAGTATTTACGTTATAAATCGAGCCACCTGTTGATTCAACAGAACAGCGAACATTGTGTTCTTTACGGTCTTTGTTAACTAATTTACAGATTGCACCACCCGTTGGGTAGTAAACTCCAGTTACTGAGCCTGTACCAATGGTTATGAATTCTTGGGCACTTGCAGTTCCCATACCCGCAGTCATCATTGCTGCAGCTACAGCCGTTGCTTTAATTACATTTTGTAATGCCATGTTATTCCCTTCCTTATTATTTTGCTTTTTATCATACAGCTCAATGAAAAGTATAAGATAAAAACCAGTATTTATTCACTTCATCATAAAGTGTTTTATATTTCCTGTTACAGAAATGGCGTGCAAATGATAGCAAACTAATGCAGCCAGTTTAAATTGATGTTAAATAAAATCTATCAAAAATGTGAAATAAACAGCTATTGATAGAGTTGTTTTTTGAAGTTTTTACCTAATTTAGGTGGTTTCTAGCACTTTTAGTGTGGTTAATGAGGAGAGTAATAGATAGGAGGAAGCACTTTATGAGAGGCATAAAGTGCTTAAATTTATGTGATTAAACTGAGTATTCAAACAAGTCGCAAACTGAATCAAACAGTTCAGCAACTTCAATATTACGAGTTGGTGTAATAAAGATAGTATCGTCACCCGCGACAACACCTAAGATACCTTCTGCTTTACCTAAAGAATCTAGTAGGCGGGCAATTAGCTGCGCAGCTCCAGGACCGGTATGAATAACAACTAATGCGTTGTTGTAATCAATATCCATAACGAGTTCACGTAATGAGCTTGAAACAGTAGGAACACCAAGTTCAACGGGTAGGCAGTACACCATTTCCATTTTTGCATTGCGTGTACGAACGGCACCAAACTTAGTCAGCATTCGTGAAACTTTAGATTGGTTGATGTTATCAAAGCCAGATTGACGAAGAGCATCAACGATTTCACCTTGGGAGCCAAATCGTTCAGCTTTAAGAATGGCTTTAAACTCTTTAACTAGTAGTTCTTGTTTTTCATTATTTCGCATACTGTTTTGATTCTTTTTGCAACAATTCTTACTATTCTCGCATAATTATTTATTTATAACCAAGTCAAAATGGTAAATTTGTGAATAATTACCAGTGATTAGTCGGTATCATTAGTAACGAATTTGTAGCACGGATCATATGTCGTTGCGTAAGGTCGCAAAGCGAGGAAAACTTCGTTGAATTTCACCTGTCCTTACTATAACGTCAGATTCAGTCTGAAAGTAAAATCTTTAAATAATAACAATATTCCTACCATTTCAAGGAGAACGAAAATGAAAGTAGCTGTTATTGGTGCCGCTGGCGGCATTGGACAAGCGTTAGCATTACTTCTTAAGAACCGTTTACCAGCAGGGTCAGATCTAGCTTTATATGATATTGCTCCAGTAACTCCAGGTGTTGCTGCGGATCTAAGCCATATTCCAACACCAGTATCAATCAAAGGATATTGCGGAGAAGATCCAACACCAGCATTAGAAGGTGCAGATGTTGTACTTATTTCTGCAGGTGTTGCTCGTAAACCTGGAATGGATCGTTCTGATCTTTTTAATATCAATGCAGGTATTGTTAAATCGTTAACTGAAAAGATTGCGGTAACTTGTCCTAAAGCGTGTATTGGTATTATTACAAACCCTGTAAATACTACGGTAGCAATTGCTGCAGAAGTATTAAAAAAAGCAGGTGTGTATGACAAAAATAAATTATTTGGTGTAACCACGCTGGATGTGATCCGTTCAGAGACTTTCGTGGCTGAATTAAAAGATAAAGATCCAGGTGAGATCCGTGTTCCTGTTATTGGTGGTCACTCTGGTGTCACAATCCTTCCTTTATTATCTCAAGTTCAAGGTGTTGAGTTTACAGCTGAAGAAGTGGCTGCATTGACTCCTCGCATTCAAAACGCGGGTACAGAAGTGGTTGAAGCAAAAGCGGGTGGCGGCTCAGCAACGTTGTCTATGGGTCAAGCGGCATGTCGTTTTGGTCTATCACTAGTAAAAGCACTGAGTGGTGAAGAAGGCGTTGTTGAATGTGCTTATGTTGAAGGTAACGGTGGACATGCTCGTTTCTTCGCACAACCAATTCTACTTGGCAAAAATGGGGTTGAAGAAATTCAATCTTATGGTGAGTTAAGTGCATTTGAACAAGAAGCGCTAGAAAGTATGCTAGATACGCTAAGAGGCGATATCAAAATTGGCGAAGAGTTTGTTCAATAAGTGTTAACTTAGACATTAATTGAAAGAATAAAGGGGCAGATAGTCTAACTATCTGCCCCTTTATTATGTTTGAAAGAAAAGGTGTGGATTATTTACTACGTTTAACGGCTAGGTGCGCTAATGCTTTCAGTGCTTCTTTATAATCTGATTCAGGAAGAATGGCTAATTCAGCAATCGCTTTATCTGCTTCTTCATCTGCTTTTTGTTTTGTGTACTCTAAAGAGCCAACTTCTTTCATACAAGCAAGGATCGGCTCAAGTTTATCTAAACCATTACCATTTTCGATTGCTTCACGGATCATTGCATTTTGTTCTTCATTTCCGTGCATCATTGCATGTAATAGAGGAAGAGTTGGTTTACCTTCAGCAAGGTCATCGCCAACATTTTTACCCATGTCTTCACCATCTGAGGTGTAATCCATGACATCATCAATAAGTTGGAAGGCGGTACCTAAATACTTTCCGTAATTCTGTAATGCCGTTTCAATTTCTTGTGGGGCATCGTTTAGGATCGCACCGATCTGCGTTGCGGCTTCAAATAAACGAGCTGTTTTAGAGTAGATCACTTGCATATAACTTTCTTCAGTCGTATTAGGATCGTTACAGTTCATTAATTGAAGAACTTCACCTTCGGCGATCACATTTACGGCTTCACTCATTAAACTAAGGATCTTTATGGATCCTAAGCTTGTCATCATTTGGAAAGAGCGGGTATAGATGAAATCACCAACAAGTACACTTGCTGCATTTCCGAACTCTGCATTTGCTGTTGCTTTACCACGGCGCATGTCTGATTCATCAACAACGTCATCATGCAACAGGGTTGCGGTATGAATAAACTCAATGAAAGCTGCAGCCATTGTATGGTCTTTACCTTCGTATCCAAGTGCTTTGGCAGATAAAATAGCAAGAACTGGGCGTAGACGTTTTCCACCGCCGCTTACAATGTAAAAACCAAGTTGGTTGATTAACGCAACATCTGAGTTGAGTTGGGCTAATATGGTCTCATTGACGATTGCCATGTCATCAGCCGTTAGGGCTTGAATAGCTTTAAAATCCATTATTCTTCCAGCAAGGTTAGGGCCTAAGTCAGGCTAAATTATAATAAGTGATTAACTAAATAATACACTAAAATGGGCTAAGCAATACAGTCGAAAATTGTCACCTTATAGCTTAATGAGCATGTAGGCGATCTTTTCATCATTTTTCTTCATTTTTGGTTGTCAGATTGAAATGATTAGCGTAGAATCCACGCCCTATTGATGACAAGTTTAACGCACACCAAAATTGTTGAGTAAACAAAATATATGGTAGTGCGGAAGTAGCGGAGTAAAATATGTACGCTGTTTTCCAATCTGGTGGTAAACAACACCGTGTAAGCGAAGGTCAAACTCTTCGTTTGGAAAAATTAGACGTTGAGACTGGCGCAACAGTTGAGTTCGACAACGTTCTTATGATTGCTAACGGTGAAGAAATCACTGTTGGTGCACCTCTAGTAGCTGGCGGTAAAGTAACTGCGGAAGTAGTTCAGCACGGTCGTGGCGATAAAGTTAAAATCGTTAAGTTCCGTCGTCGTAAGCATTCTCGTAAGCAACAGGGCCACCGTCAATGGTTCACTGAAGTCAAAATTACTGGCATCAGCGCTTAATCTAAGGAGAATAACAAATGGCACATAAAAAAGCTGGCGGTTCTACACGTAACGGCCGTGATTCAGAAAGTAAACGTCTTGGTGTTAAGCGTTTCGGTGGCGAATCTGTTCTTGCAGGTAACATCATCGTTCGTCAACGTGGTACTAAATTCCACGCTGGTACTAACGTAGGCATCGGTAAAGACCACACTCTTTTCGCTCTATCTGAAGGTAAAGTGAAATTTGAAGTTAAAGGTCCTAAAAACCGTAAATTCGTTTCTATCGAAGCTGAATAATAACTTTTTAAGTTAATTCTAAAGCCCTGCCAATTGGCGGGCTTTTTATTTATGGATAGTCACCAGTTAAACACTCTTCATCTATAATAAGAGTACTTAACTAGTGACTATATTGATATATACGTAGCGTAAAGATCATTGACGATCCAATCTTAAGGTCTCATTCTGGTCTACAGTAAATGAAGCCGTACTTAAATTATAAAATAAGTACCAACGCTACAGCTCGGAGAAGAAAATGAAATTCGTTGATGAAGCGACAATTAAAGTAGATGCAGGCGACGGCGGTAACGGCGTTGTTAGTTTTTGGCGTGAAAAATTCGTAGCCAAAGGTGGCCCTGATGGCGGTGATGGCGGTGATGGCGGCGACGTTTATCTAGAAGCTGATGAAAACCTTAATACATTAATCGATTACCGTTTTAATCGTTTTTATAACGCTGAGCGTGGTAAAAATGGTAGTGGTGGTAACTGTACAGGTAAACGTGGCGAAGATATTACGCTTAAAGTACCTGTAGGCACACGTGCGATTGATATTGATACAGGTGAGAAAGTTGCAGAACTAATGACTCACGGTATGAAGCAAATGGTAGCAAAAGGTGGTTGGCACGGTCTAGGTAACACGCGTTTTAAATCATCTGTAAACCGTGCCCCACGTCAAAAGACATTAGGAACAAAAGGTGAGGTTCGTGAACTTCGTCTAGAGCTTCTTCTTCTTGCTGATGTTGGTATGCTTGGTCTACCAAATGCGGGTAAATCTACATTTATTCGTGCGGTATCTGCTGCAAAACCAAAAGTAGCGGATTACCCATTCACAACGTTAATTCCTAGTCTAGGTGTTGTGCGTGCTCGTGGTAATAAGAGTTTCGTTGTTGCAGATATCCCTGGTCTAATTGAAGGTGCTGCTGACGGTGCTGGTCTGGGTGTTCGTTTCTTAAAACACCTTGAGCGTTGTCGTGTATTGCTTCATGTAATTGATATTCTTCCAATTGATGGAAGTGATCCTGTACAAAATGCATTAACTATCATTGATGAGTTAGAGCAGTACAGTGAGAAAGTAGCAAGCAAACCACGCTGGTTATTATTCAATAAAACAGACCTTCTATTAGAAGAAGAAGCTGACGAGAAGATCAATGAGATCCTAGAAGCATTAGCTTGGGAAGATCGTTACTTTAAGATTGCTGCTGTAAGTCGCACTGGTACTCAAGAATTGTGTGATGAATTAGCTGATTTCATGGATACATTACCAAAAGAAATCCAAACAGAAGAAGAAAAAGCAGCGAACAAAGTTGACTTCATGTGGGATGATTACCACAAAGATGCAATGTCTGGTAAAGACGTTGTTACTGAAGACGACTGGGATGATTGGGACGATGAAGAAGATGATGGCCACGTTATCTACGTTCGTGACTAACTTGTTCTGTGCTTATTACAGATAATCATTATAAAAAAACCGCACTTGTTGCGGTTTTTTTTATTTAAATCATTAAACACTGAGTTGAAAAGATTAGAATAGATTTCTATTTAACGAATCATTGCGAATAAACATGGATGAGAAGCAAAGAGAAATATCCCGCTTAGTAGCAAAAGCAGGACAAATGTTATTACAACATGGGGCTGAAAGTAGTCTGGTGTCTGATGTCAGTCGACGCTTAGGGATTGCAGTTGGGGCTGATGATGTTGAAGTATCTTTATCAGCGAGTTCGTTGGTTATTACAACGGTGATTAATGAGCACTGCATGACAACGACTCGTAGAGCACCTGATCGTGGAATCAACATGCGAGCCGTTACAGAGATCCAAAGGATCTGCATCATGTCAGAAAAAGGATTGCTTGATAGACATGATGCCACAGAAAAATTAGAAAAAGTGAGCCCTGAAAGATACAACCGTTGGTTAGTTGTGGTCATGATTGGTTTATCTTGTGCTAGTTTTAGCCGTTTAGCTGGCGGGGATTGGGCGGTCTTTCTTGTTACTTTTATTGCTTCAGCTTTAGGTATGATTGTTCGTCAAGAAATTGGACACAGAAACTTTAATCCGTTATTAAATTTTGGTGTTACAGCCTTCGTTACCACTCTTATTTCTTCTCAAGCCGTTATTTATCATATTGGTAATACTCCCTTTTTAGCAATGGCTTCTTCTGTTTTGATGTTGGTTCCCGGTTCCCATTAATTAATGCTGTTGCTGATATGGTTAAAGGCTATGTCAATATGGGTACGGCTCGTTGGACGTTCGCAACTTTACTTACCTTAGCGACCAGTATTGGTATTGTTGGTGCAATGAATTTAGTTGGAGCGTGGGGGTGGTTAAATGGATAGTTTGTCTTTAAGTAGTGGATTGGCGTTATTTATCGCATTATTAAATGATATGTTTTTTGCCATGATCCCTGCGGTTGGTTTTGCCTTGGTATTTAACGTGCCTGTTAAAGCATTAAAATATTGTGCGATCGGTGGTGCGATTGGGCATGGTAGTCGTTTTTTATTATTACACTTTGGTGTGCCGCTGGAGTGGGCAACACTATGTGCAGCCACAACCGTCGGTATGATTGGTGTTCATTGGTCGCACCGATTTTTAGCGCACCCAAAAGTATTTACAGTTGCAGCATTAATTCCAATGGTACCCGGTGTTTTTGCTTTTAAAGCCATGATTGCTGTTGTTGAAATAAATCACCTTGGGTATTCCCCTGAATTATGGGCAATGATGATTGATAATTTAATTAAGACCTTATTTACGGTTGCCGCATTGGCAATTGGCCTTGCTATGCCCGGGTTACTGTTTTACCGTAGAAAGTCGATTGTTTAAGTATAGTGATTAAGGAATAACCGTGAAAATTAGCATGATAGCCGCAATGGCAAAGAATCGTATTATTGGTATTGATAATCAGATGCCATGGCATTTACCCGCTGATTTCGCTTGGTTTAAAAAATGCACTATGGGTAAACCTATTGTCATGGGGCGTAAGACTTATGAATCTATTGGTCGTCCATTACCGGGCCGATTGAATATCGTATTAAGCCGTGATGCTAATTTACAAATAGACGGAGTGACTTGTGTTACTTCGATTGAAGAAGCGAAACAAGCTGCAGGTGATATTGAAGAACTTATGATTATTGGTGGTGGCTCAATTTACCAAGCGTGTCTTTCTGATGCAGATAAGTTATACCTGACTTTTATTGATGCTGACATCAATGGCGATACTCAATTCCCTGATTGGGGTGAGGGTTGGAATCAGACTCATTCTGAAACGTATTCGAAAGATGAAAAGAATCAGTATGATATGGAGTTTGTGGTTCTTGAGAGATAAGAGCAGGACGAACTTCGTTCTAAAGGGCGCTTCGCTTAAGGAGGCTGCGCCCTGAGGAATAAAAGCAAAGAGAAAAACGGAATACAGATTACTATCCTTGCAGGGTTCAGGTTTACTCACTTTTGATTTTCCTGAAACCTGAAATCTCGCTCTTTGTTCTTATAGTTTCTAGCTAGCGAAGCGTATAGTTCCTAGTTTCTACTCTTCCTCGTCCCTCGAGCGTAGCGTCCTCGTTTTTCGTTTCTTTTCGTTACTGTTCTATCGCCTTCTGCGTAAAATACTTCCCATCATCAACACGATACATCGTCATATATTCCCCCATACACAGCCTGTATCGAGTGCTATTACGTTATTTCCGTCATGACCCATCAATGCCGCCCAATGACCAAAAATCACTTTGTGAGAAAGGGGAAGACGATTTTCTAACTCAAACCAAGGTACGAGCTCATCACTATTAATATCTTGAGGAGGTAGCTTGCATTCCATATCCAAGCGTCCATCTAAGTGGCAAAAACGCATGCGAGTAAAGGCATTAATGATATAGCGATAACGATCTATGCCAGATAATGTGACATCCCATGTATCAGGGTAGTTCTCATACATGTTTTCTAATAGCCAAACCCATTTATTAGAGAGTAATACAGATTCAACTTCACGGGCGCAGTCTATTGCTGTAGCCATATTCCATTGAGGTGAAATGCCTGCGTGAGTCATTACGATGTCATATTCAGAATGAACAGCTAGTAATGGTTGATGGCGTAACCAAGTAAGCAGTTCTTCACTGTCTGGCGCGGTGAAAATAGGAGCGGTTTTATCTTTTTCTTTAACGCGAGAAATGCCTTGAGATACTGCAAGTAGGTGGAGATCATGGTTACCCAGAATAGTGACGGCAGCGTTACCTAATGATTTTACAAAGCGTAAGGTCTCTAATGATTTAGGTCCTCTTGCAACTAAATCTCCAGTTAACCAAAGTTGATCTTTTTCTCGATTAAACTCAACGCGTTCTAATAATAAAAGCAGTTCATCTAAACAGCCTTGAATATCACCAACAAAGTAAGTTGCCATGCCATTCTCTCAAAATATGATAAATATAAAAAAGGTGACCATAAGGTCACCTCAATTGAAATCAGTTAATGCTTACTCTGCACTATGATTTGCATCTAACCAGTTCGCCATATTAATAAACTGTTCTAATGTTAGGTTTTCAGGGCGCATAGAAGGATTAATACCTAATTCTTCCAACTGCTCTTTAGTTAGCAATGCTTTATAACAGTTACGGACTGTCTTACGACGTTGGTTAAAGCCTTCACGACATACACGGTCTAGCCATTTTAAGTTTGTTGCTGGGTAAGGCAGCGTTTCGTAAGGAACAAGACGAACAACCGCAGAATCAACCTTCGGTGGCGGAACAAATGCTGTTGGTGGCACTTCTAGTACAGGCATAACCTTACAGAAGTATTGAGCCATAACCGTTAAACGACCATATGCTTTTGTACCAGGACCAGCAGCTAGACGATTAACCACTTCTTTTTGTAGCATAAAGTGCATGTCTTGTACGTCTTTATGGAATTCAAAAAGGTGGAACATTAACGGCGTAGAAATATTGTATGGTAGGTTACCAAAAATACGCAGTTTATTGTTTTCTTTGATTAGCTGAGTGAAGTCAAAGCGCATTGCATCGCCTTCATGAATTGTTAGCTTACTGCCCAATTCAGGGTGGTTACGTAAACGTTCAGCTAAGTCACGGTCAAGTTCAATAACCGTAAATTTATCTACTTCACGTCCAACCGGCTCAGTGATAGCACCAAGACCTGGACCAATTTCTACAAGGTTTTGGCCTGGTAGAGGGTTGATTGCAGATACGATTCCATCGATCACATAAGGGTCATTTAAGAAGTTTTGACCAAAGCGTTTTCTTGCTTTATGGCCTAAATGGACATCATTTCTTGTACTCATTTATTTTCTACCAGTTCTATTGCATGGGTAAGTGCGGTAATAAAGCTTCCTGCATCTGCTTTTCCAGTACCTGCTAATTCCAATGCAGTACCATGGTCTACGGACGTACGGATAAACGGTAAACCTAACGTGATGTTTACGGATTTTCCGAAGCCTTTAAATTTTAGCACAGGAAGACCTTGATCGTGATACATAGCCAGTACCGCGTCTGCTTCTTGTAAGTATTTATCTTGAAATAACGTATCAGCAGGTAATGGACCGATTAAGTTCATTCCTTCTTGCTCACGTAATTCATTTAATGCTGGTGCTATGATATCAATTTCTTCGAGACCAAGACAGCCATCTTCGCCTGCGTGAGGATTTAATCCGCAAACAAAAATAGATGGGTTAGCAATTCCAAACTTGGTTATTAAATCTTGGTGCAAAATACGGGTAACTTGCTTTAAGCGATCCGCTGTAATTGCTTTTGATACATATGCGAGTGGGATGTGAGTCGTTACTAATGCAACTCTTAGCCCTTCAGTCGCAAGCATCATCACAACTTGTTGTGTATTTGATTGTTCAGCAAAAAATTCAGTATGGCCACTAAAAGCGACACCTGCTCGGTTGATTACCCCTTTGTGCACAGGGCCTGTGACGACGGCATCAAATTCACCATCCATATTACCTTGTGCAGCACGACGCAATGTTTCAAGAACATAGTGCCCATTTGCTTCATTTAATTCACCGGCAATAACGCTAGAGCCTAACTCGATATCTTCTACGAGTAGTGTGCCCGCTTTATGACTAGTGGCTGCTAATTGAGCGTTATAATCTTCAATTTGGATTTGAATACCAAGTTGCGCAGCTCTTTCTGCTAAAACTTGTTTGCTACCACAAATGACAAGTTGATGAGGCCAGTCTTGTTGAGCAATAGCAATAACAAGATCTGGGCCAATACCCGATGGTTCGCCGGGAGTGATCGCAATGCGTTTAATATTATTCATTGTCATCTTCACCATCGTCGTCCTGTAAGATTTCAACATAAGCACTTGCACGGATTTCTTGTAGCCATGCACCAGCTTCTTCATTAAATTTACGGTTAAGAAGAATTCGGTATGCTTTGTTTTTCATCGCAGCATCAGTTCTATCAACTTGGCGACGCTCTAATACTTCAGCAATATGCCAGCCGTGAACCGTTTTAAATGGTGCGCTAATTTGACCTACAGGTAGAGTTTCAACTTGGTGTTTAAATTCTGGTACGTATAAATCCGGAGTTTGGAAACCTAGTTCACCATCATTTGCAGCAGAGCCTGGGTCTTGGCTATAACGTTGTGCCATATCTGCAAAGGTTTCTTTACCTGATTTAATATCATCGATGATCGTATTTAATAGACGCTGTGCACCTTCATCACTCATGATTACTGAAGTTTTTATTAGAATATGACGCGCATTTACTTCTGTTACAGCAACCGTTTCAAGTCCTTTCACATCATCAATTTTTAATATATGGAAACCAACGCCTGAACGGAATGGACCAATAATACTGTTTTTACCTTGGCCGGTAATTTGGTCTGCAAAGATAGTTGGCATTTCTTCTTTACGCATCCAACCCCAATCACCACCTTGTAGAGCTTTTGGACCTTTCGAGTAGGTGTAAGCCATTGTCGCAAAATCAGCACCTTGCTTTAATCGCTCTGTAAGATCTTCAGCTTGTTTTTCTAATGCTTCTTTATCTGCTTGAGTTGCACCATCTTCAACTCTTAGCTGGATATGGCTGATTTTGTATTGAACTGTTGCTTGAGTTTCTTCTGCAAGTAGCAGAGCAAGACTCTCTACTTCTTGAGGAAGAATATTAATACGGCGACGTATTTGAGCATTACGAGCTTCACTTGCTGCTATTTCTTTACGAATTTGTTCGCGGAAATTGGCATAAGGAAGTCCTTGAGCTGCTGTTTTTTGTTGTAGCTGCGCTAAGGTCATGTTGTTTTCTTTTGCGATGTCATTCAATGCAGCTTCAAGGCGAGTATCATCAATACGAATACCCATTTTTGCAGCTTGCTGGCTTTGAATCGTATCAACAATGAGTTTCTCTAGTACTTGTTCACGAAGTACTGCTTCATCAGGAAGAGGTTGCCCCTTTTCTTGTGCGTTAATTTTTACTGTTTTTAATGAGGTATCAATGTCGCTTTGTAGTACAACCCCTCATCAACGATCGCAACAACACGATCAAGCTCAACAGGAGCAGCATGCACATTGATGGTTAGCAGCAATAAAAGTGTGCTAATCAGTGGGAATTTCCAGTTTTTCATAGTGTCATCCAAGAGTAAGGAGAATGAAGAGCCTTAGAGTGTTGGCTCTTCATGTATTTCCATATAATTAATTATTTAGGTAGAACGGGCGACCGTAGTCTAAGGCGTTATTCGCAGAGCCAGATGTAATTCCCGTATTGTTACCTAAGCCACGAATAGCAATAGAAAGCATTAAGTTACTTTCATATTTGGGCTCATAAGAACCAATAGGTAATGCAGGATCATTACTTGGAGCGATTAATTGGTCACTGTAAGTCAATCCGAATGACCAACAATCACTAAGATAAGTGACACCTACTAACGCTTCAATCATTTGGTCTTCTTTTGTATCGTGGAAATATTGACCTTTAAGGGCCCAATTTCTTCCCAGATTATATTCGCTTAAAAGACCTGCTTGATAGATACCATGCTGTGTAATGAGACTCAGGTCATCTTCAAAGTTTACGTTACTTTTAATGTAGTTTTTGCTCACATAGCGATAGTTTGCTTGGATATAACCCTTTGAAAAACGATATTCTAGTGTGCTGTTAGCGACTTGAAGTTCACTTACATTTGAGTCGTATTGAATACCACCATGATAAAAGAGGTAATCATCATAGTTAAAGTCACTCTCTATTGCCCATGCAGATGAGTTTTTATTATCATTATTTTCCTCTGTACCTGAACCATTTAAGTACAATATTTGCCCAAAAGAAATGTTCATTCTTTCTTTATATGTATCATCATAGAAGCGAGAGGTCGCACCAACACTAAATTGGTTTGCTGCAGCAATATAATCCACACCACTATATTGACGGTCTCTAAATAAGCCATAGTAATCCAACTGCAATTTACTGCTGTCATAACCGCCTTCGCCCTGACCACCGTAGATTTCACTTTGATCTACTTCTGGTACGTAGAGGTACTGTACTTTTGGCTCTAAGGTTTGTAAGTACTCACCTAAGAATTTATGGGTACTATCTAGGTAAATTGCACCATTGATACGAACCTCAGGAATGGTTCTTTCAGTTTGTTCTGCTAAATCAGATAAGGCCGCATATTTATCATCAAATTCTTGAGAATAGTAAGTATAAAGTAAGCTAGCTTCAGGGGTTAATGACCACCACGTTGAGCTTAAAGGTAAACTCAGTTTCGGTTCTAAATGGACTCGTGTGGCTGATGGTTTACTTGGGTCTTCAGTTGTAAACTTACTTGCATGGCTATGTAGTGTAAAATCGAGTTCTTTATAAAACTGCGGTGCATAATAGTTAAATTCAACTTGTGGCATTAAGCGATATGGGAAGCTATCATCAACTAATACTTGGAAGTCACGAACACGCATGGTCATATCCCAATCTTGGCTACGATAAGAAACTTCACCAGACTGTTGTAGCTGACCTTCATCACGAGTACCAATACTTGAGTTGAGGTCTTGGAAGTAATCAATATCACTTACTTTTGAATACTCAACATCAAATTTCCAGTGTTGTTGATAAATACCTGAATGATCCCAACTAACACCCCAACGAGAGCCTTTGTCTTTGAATTTGGCATCTTCATTTAAGTATTCAACATCAACAGTGCCTTTACCTAACTCTGTTAAGTATCGGAATTCAGCTTCCAATTGAGTACCACGTCTTTCCATATAGTTAATGGTCGTGGTTGCATCGTAATTTGGTGCAATATTCCAGTAAATAGGAACCGAAAGTTCAAAACCATTTTTACTATCAAGACCAATGCTAGGGATCAATACACCGGTTTTACGAGTATCGCCAACCGGTACCGTAACATAAGGTAAGTAGAAGATAGGTACATCAAGTACTTCAAAACGAGCATTATAGAATGTTGCCCATTCGTCTGATTGGTCTAATTCAATATCACTGGCTTTAAAGCGCCAACTATTATCGTCAGCAGGACAGGTTGTAAAAGAGGCGTCTTCTAATTGATAGATTTCTTGACCTGTCTTTAATACGCGTCCAGCTTGCCCACGAATTGGTTGGCACGACATTTTATATGCCGTATTTACCATGGTCGTATCTTCAGTCGATAAGTTAGTGGTTACTTTATCTGAGGTGGTTCTCATCTCCATGCTTGAGTAATCAACATTACCTTCAGCAATTGCGATGTTTTCTTGTTGATGTAAAGTAATGCTATCGGCTTTAATTTCTTGTCGGCCTTTAATAATATGAACATTACCTTTATAAACGGCTTTTGAATTGTTGCTCGCTTCAACACTGTCTGCTTGAATTAATACAGGTTGTTGATCTTCTTCCTCTTTTGATTTTTTATCAGGAACTTCACAAGAGTTAACTGCATCAGTTTGCAGAGGAAAAACAATGCCATTTTCTGGAGATACAGGTTCACTACCATTATCAGCAATGGCAGGAGTGCCGTAAAGAAGGCATCCAGTAAATGAGGCAAGTAGGCTACGAGAAGTAAAAGACATCGAGTTAGACGTTCCTGTTTGTTATATTAATCCGCTGATATACTCAAAGATACTAGACAGAGTCACTTCTTTATAATAAAGCAAAACCTATGCCCAAACCACCTTAAGATGTCGCGATCATAGATTAATCATTGTAAAGTGTAAGGCTCCATTTGCTCATGGTGTGACAGAGTAAAAATAGAAAAATTCATTAATTGGAATATAAAA
The DNA here is from genome assembly GCA_038993745.2 of Aliivibrio fischeri. Classification (NCBI taxonomy): domain Bacteria; kingdom Pseudomonadati; phylum Pseudomonadota; class Gammaproteobacteria; order Vibrionales; family Vibrionaceae; genus Aliivibrio; species Aliivibrio fischeri. The sequence continues at coordinate 258,143 of CP160629.1, forward strand.
TGCAAATATTCGGCAAAATATTAGGCGGTTTTTTTGGTTTCCTATTTGGCGGCTTTTTTGGGGCTGCATTAGGAATCTTTATTGGCCATCAGTTTGATAAAGCTAAACGTATGGCTAATAGTGGATTTACTTTCCAAACTGGCGGAGCATCTCAAACTCAGAGACAAGCTGAGTTCTTTCATGCAGCGTATGCTGTTATGGGGCATGTAGCGAAAGCTAAAGGTCAAGTAACACGTGAAGAGATTCAATTAGCATCAATGATGATGGATCGAATGAATCTTTCTGATGAACAAAAACGAGAAGCACAAGAAGCTTTCCGTGAAGGTAAAGAAAGCGATTTTCCACTACGTGAAACACTAAGAAATATTCGCTCAATTACTGGTGGCCGTTACGATTTATTGCAGTTCTTTTTAGAATTACAAATTGCAGCGGCGATTGCTGATGGCGATATTCATCCTAGTGAGCGTGATGTATTGCATATCGTGGCTGAAGAGCTTGGATTTAGTGCAGAACAACTTGAAAAACGTTTGAGAATGCAAGAAGCGGCATTTCGTTTCCAACAAGGTGGTGGATTCTCTGGGCACCAAAGTGGTGGCTCACATCAACAAGGGCAATGGCAACAAGCAAGTTCTGCGAGTCAGTTAAAAGATGCATATAATTTACTTGGTATTAGTGAAGATGCTGATCCCAAAACAATTAAGCGTGCTCACCGTAAATTAATGAATGAGCATCACCCTGATAAGCTGGTTGCAAAAGGTTTACCACCAGAAATGATGAATATGGCCAAAGAGAAAGCACAAGAAATTCAAGCGGCTTACGATTTAATTAAGAAAGAAAAGGGCATTAAATAGAGTCATCAAAGAAGTTATATGGGCATGTATTATGCCCATAGGAAGTACACTTATTTGAAATCAGGTTTATTGTTGATTTAATTTCCAGTTATAGTCATAACGAATATCGCCTTTGAATGGTTTTAATTCTGGGCGATATTTTTTTAGGTGCTCAAATAGTTGTTGTTGACTACCAAAATCAATAGCAAACCAATCATAAATAGAGGAGAGCTGGACATTCTCTTCTTTAATTAAAACCCCTTTATCACTGTTGATGAACTCGGTTGCGGCTTTATCTAGTAATTTATCGCTGTTTCTAGCGGTAAAGGCTTTAGGTTGTAAATTAGGACAGCCTAAACTTGCGCAATTTACGGCATAGTGAGTTCTAGGATCATTCCAAATCGGTCTTAAAATTCGATGTTCAATATCATTAAGAGTGAGGGCTTTTCCTGCAACCGTAATAATCTCTTCATCCCAAGGACCAAAGCTGAATAATCCTCCTAGCTTGGTAATAGATTCAATTGGGTAATCCATTAGGATAAGTTTTACCGTAAGAGCATTGTAAAGGTTAACCCAATAAGCATATTGTTCTGATTTTTTGTACTCTCTTGGGTCTATACGGCTCATTTGACGTAAATAACTATTGAGCGTTCGTTCATCTGCATCTGTGACGTGAGCATAGTCAAAAAGCGTGAATTCCCCTTTAGTAATAAGGTATTTATCTAATGTTTGCTGCCAGTATTGGTGAGATATTGTGGTGGCGTTTTTTTCATTACTTACGTTCCAGTAGCTCCATAATTCAGATTTTGGTGCAGCGAACGTATTGAATGAAAAAAGCAAAAGTAACGAGGATATAAAGGTTTTCATAAAAGGGTTCCTGACTTTTGGTTTAGTTATATGTGATTATAGATGACACTATTTTATAGACAAAAAAGAGGTTGATACGTTCATATCAACCTCTAACATTTCCTGAATCCTGAATCCTGAATCCTGAATCCTGAATCCTGAATCCTATTTTAAGAAGCTTGGGATTTTCGCTTCATATTCTGCGATCTTATCAGCATGTTGCAGTGTTAACCCGATATTATCTAAACCATTTAGCAGGCAATGGCGGCGAAATTCATCAATTTCAAAAGAATACTGTTTATTGTTAGCGGTCACTAACATTGCTTCTAAATCCACAGTAACCTCAGCACCTTCATTCGCTTCAACGAACTGAAAAATTTCATCCACTTCAGATTCAGTTAGGCGAACGGGTACCATTTGGTTGTTGATTGAGTTGCCATAGAAAATATCAGCAAAACTTGGTGCGATCATTACTTGGATACCATAATCCGCTAGCGCCCAAGGTGCATGTTCACGAGAAGAGCCACAACCAAAGTTTTCACGAGCAAGTAGAACGGTAGCACCTTGATAGCGAGGTGCGTTCATAACAAATTCTGGATTGGGTTGCTCACCAGCATCATCAAGAAAACGCCAATCGTGAAATAGATGTTTACCAAAACCAATGCGATTTACTTTTTGAAGAAATTGCTTTGGTATAATGGCATCGGTATCAATGTTCGCCGTATCTAAAGGAACGACTAGACCTGTATGTTGCTTAAAACCTGACATAGTAAATTCCTTTTATGCTTGTTCTGTAATGGTGCGGATATCAACAAAGTGACCTGCAATTGCAGCAGCGGCAGCCATCGCAGGGCTCACTAGGTGAGTTCGACCATCACGGCCTTGACGACCTTCAAAGTTACGGTTTGATGTAGATGCACAACGCTCATGTGGACCTAGACGATCATTGTTCATTGCAAGACACATAGAGCAGCCTGGCAGACGCCATTCAAAGCCTGCTTCTTTAAAGATCACATCTAGACCTTCTTTTTCCGCTTGTGCTTTTACTTGCTCAGAGCCTGGAACAATTAGAGCTTGTACATGAGAGGCAACTTTACGTCCTTTAGCAATGGCTGCCGCAGCACGCATGTCTTCAATTCGCGAGTTAGTACAAGAGCCAACAAAAACTTTATCAACGTTGTAATCAGACAGAGATTTACCCGCTTCAAGACCCATATACGCTAAGGCTTTTTCTGCAGACGCTTTTTCTACAGGGTCAGCAAAGCTTTCTGGTGCTGGGATTGGTGCATCTACTGCGATTACTTGGCCTGGGTTGGTTCCCCAAGTTACTTGCGGTTTAATTTCTGAGGCGTCAAGCGTAACGACTGCATCAAACTCAGCATCATCATCCGTTTTCAATGATGACCAGTATTCGATAGCGGCGTCTAAATCTGCACCTTGTGGTGAGAACTTACGACCCGCAATGTAATCAAATGTGGTTTGGTCTGGTGCGATTAGACCCGCTTTAGCACCTAGCTCAATGGCCATGTTACACACTGTCATACGACCTTCCATAGTAAGGTCAGTAATTGCTTCGCCACAGAACTCAACTACGTAGCCCGTACCACCAGCAGCCGTTGTTTTACCAATGATTGCTAGCACGATATCTTTTGCCGTGATGCCTTCAGCGACTTTACCTTTAACATCGATTTTCATGGTTTTCGCACGTGCTTGTTTTAGCGTTTGTGTTGCTAGTACGTGCTCAACTTCTGAAGTACCGATACCGAATGCTAGTGAACCAAATGCACCGTGAGTTGCGGTGTGTGAATCACCACAAACAATCGTCATACCCGGTAAAGTAATACCAAGCTCTGGCCCCATTACGTGCACAATACCTTGGTATTTATGATTTAGATCGTAAAGGGTAACACCAAATTCTTCACAGTTTTTAGACAGCGTTTCCATTTGGATTCGTGCCATTTCACCAGAGGCATTAATGTCTTTGGTTTGTGTTGAAACGTTGTGATCCATCGTTGCAAAGGTTTTGCCTACTTGACGAACTTTACGTCCTTTTTCACGTAGACCGTCGAACGCTTGTGGTGACGTTACTTCGTGAACCAAATGGCGGTCGATGTATAAAATAGGGTTTTCGCCTTCAGCTGCAACGGCAACATGGGCATCGTAAATTTTTTCGTATAATGTTTTTGCGTTAGACATTGCTTCTTCCTTGAATTACGAATTCAAAATGTACTCAGCGATTTTATCGCCCATTGCTGATGTAGTTAGTGCTGGTTTATCACCGGCTAGATCTGCCGTTAGTTCACCGGCTGATAGCGCTTTAGATACGGCAGCTTCAATACTTTGTGCTGCTTCTTCTTCACCTAGGCTATAACGTAGCATGAGTGCTGCAGATAAGATCTGAGCAACAGGGTTAGCAATATTTTTACCTGCGATATCAGGCGCTGAACCACCTGCAGGTTCATACAAACCAAAGTTGCTCTCATTTAAACTAGCAGAAGGAAGCATGCCCATTGAACCTGTGATCATTGCACACTCATCAGAGATGATGTCACCAAAGATGTTTGAACATAGCATCACGTCAAACTGAGATGGATCTTTGATTAGCTGCATGGTCGCGTTATCAATGTACATATGATTTAGGGTTACATCAGGGTAGCCTTTGGCCACTTCTTCTACTACTTCACGCCATAAAATAGAGCTTTGTAGAACGTTAGCTTTATCAATAGAGTAAACGTTTTTATTACGTAGACGAGCAGATTCAAAAGCAATTTTTGCAATGCGTTCAATCTCATAACGATGATAAATTTCAGTATCGTACGCTTTCTCTTGAGGACCTTCACCTTCACGGCCTTTTGGTTGACCAAAGTAGATACCACCCGTCAGTTCACGAACAACGACGATATCAAAACCACGTTCAGAAATATCAGCACGTAGAGGAGAGAAGTTTTCTAATCCTTTGTGGATCTGTGCTGGGCGAAGATTACAGAACAGTTGGAAGTGCTTACGAAGAGGAAGTAGAGCACCACGCTCTGGTTGGTCATTTGGTGGAAGGTGTTCCCATTTTGGGCCACCAACAGAACCAAATAATACCGCATCAGATTCTTCACAGCCTTTCACTGTGCTTTCAGGAAGTGGGCAACCGTGGTTATCAATGGCAATACCGCCAACATCATGTTGCTCACGTGAAAATGAAATTGCGTGTTTTTTCTCAATTGCATCCAGAACTTTATGTGCTTGTTCCATCACTTCAGGACCAATGCCATCACCTGGTAGAACCGCAATTTTGTATGTTTTGTTTGTCATGTTAATCCTTTAATCTTCAATATAATTTGGCAAATTAAAGCGGAGAAAGGTTTATCTCCGCTTATTTATAATTTTTAGGTTCTAAACGGTTTCTACTTTTTTCTGTTTAATTTCAGCAATTTGATCAGCACGGTGAATACTATTGATTACGTGAAGTAGTGCTTGTCCTGATGCTTCGATAATATCGGTCGCTAAACCGGTACCGTGATATTTACGACCTTTGTAATTGGCAATAATATCTGCTTGACCTAAGCCATCTTCACCTTCGCCTTTAGCGGTTAAATCAAACTTATCTAGCACGATGTCGTAGCCTGTTAGTTTGTAGATACATTGATAAAGTGCGTCTACAGGACCATTACCGACAGCGGCTTCGCATTTCTCCTCGTCACCACAAAGTAACTTGATACTCGTGGTTGCCATGACGCTGCCTGATTGCACACTTAGATAGTTCAACTTATAGAAGTCATCTTCATCGCGCAGGTTAGCAAAATGCATTAGTGCTTCTAAATCGTAATCAAATACTTGTCCTTTACGATCTGCCAGCTTTACGAAATCAGCATAAAGGGTGTCTAGGTTGTATTCGTCTTCTTTATAACCCATTTCATCCATATGACTTTTTACTGCTGCACGACCTGAACGACTGGTTAGGTTTAGTGCTTGGTTTTTAAGGCCAATCGACTCTGGCGTCATGATTTCATAAGTGTTTTTATTCTTTAGCATGCCATCTTGGTGAATGCCTGATGAATGGCTAAAAGCGTTTGCGCCTACGATAGCCTTATTACTTTGAATTGGCATATTACAAAGCTGACTCACTAGTTTACTGGTGCGGTGAATCTCATCGTGTTTAAGGTTGGTGTGTACACCTAGATATTCAGAACGTGTTTTTAGGATCATGGCGATCTCTTCTAGAGAGCAGTTACCAGCACGTTCACCAATACCATTAATCGTTCCTTCAACTTGTCGAGCGCCTGCTTGAACAGCAGCAATGGAGTTGGCAACCGACATACCCAAATCATCATGACAGTGAACAGAAATGATGGCTTTATCTATATTAGGAACACGGTTAAATAGGGTTTGAACAATGCCACCAAATTCACCTGGAACGGTATAGCCAACGGTGTCAGGAATGTTGATGGTATTGGCACCTGCATTAATAGCGGCTTCAACCATGCGGCATAGATTATCGATAGGAGTACGGCCTGCATCTTCACAAGAAAACTCAACATCATCCGTATATTTACGTGCGTGTTTTACTGCTTTTACGCCCATTTCAACCACATCATCGTAGCTACGGCGTAATTTATCTTGAACATGAACGGTAGAGGTTGAAATGAAGGTGTGAATTCGGAACGCTTCAGCGACTTTTAGCGCCTCAGCTGCGGCATCAATGTCTTTTGCAACAGCACGAGAAAGACCACAAATTCGACTGTTTTTAATATGCTGGGCAATGGTTTTTACTGATTCAAAATCACCCGGAGATGACACCGGAAAACCGGCTTCAATGACATCGACTCCTAAACGCTCAAGCGCATAAGCAATCTGCAATTTTTCTTTAACCGTTAGACTTGCTGATAGTGCTTGTTCGCCATCACGTAGGGTGGTGTCGAAGATAATGACTTGATCGCTCATGAGCCTGCTTCCTTGTGTTTGTCATTTGCCTTGATGACGGATATCCATAAAAAAACCCGCCATGGTTAGCGGGTTTTAAAATTTGGTTTATGGTTTCTTTTGGTCCATAACCTACCCGCGTGAGATGTTCACGATCAGGAGGAGGTTTAGAGCAAAAGAAGATACTGTTTTCATTTGATAATACAATCCATAAAAATAATTAACAAATTAATATCGCACTCAGTAAGTATCGTCAACCCCTAAATCCCATTTTCAGTGGTTATTAATGTTTTTTTGCTTAAATGTTACAAAATAAGAAGAAAAACGATTGCCTTGGTGTTTATTTGTGCGAGTTGCTCGCTTTTTGATTCTTTTTGAATTTAATTAATCAAATGATTAAATGTGAGTGAATTAATTTGTTAGAACAAAGAGGGAAGTTATCTATAATTAATCAAGTGATTAACTGTCTTTAAAGTCGTCAACTGTAAATAAGGTGTTATTGGTAATGAAGCAGTCAGGAAGGCCTAAAGGTGAATCAGAAGTTCGAGAAAAACTCATTTTTCATGCGAGAGAGCTTTTTGTTTCCATGCCCTATAACAAAGTATCGACGAGGCTCATAGCCACTAATGCTAATGTAAATATTGCCATGATCCGTTATTACTTTGGAAACAAAGAAGGACTTTTTGAGGCGATGTTTAAGGAGACTATTGCTCCTGTTACGCAGCAATTTCAACGATTATTAAAAGATGATACTGAACAAGATCTGGTTGAGTTTATGCGAGCGTATTATAAGGCCATGATTAAAGTTCCAGCCTTTCCTAAATTAATCCTGCGCATTATGGATGCTGAGAGTGAACAGCAAGCGGCACTTCAGCAAATCATTATTGGGATATTGCAGCCAATGCAAAACAAATTATTCGATCCCCAAAAAAGTAAGGCGTTATTTAAAAATGGAGTTGATCCAATTAAAGCTCGTCTTTCGTTAATGAGTTTAATGATTTTTCCATTTCTTGCCCCTAAGAAAATGTTAGAGCTTCATAATATTGAGTTGAATGAAACGTTTTTGATGGAATTACTAGAACATAATATTCGTTTATTAGGCGAAGGATTATTAAAAAATAAAAGAGATACAGATAATGAAAATAAATAAGAAATACCTCTTTTTTCCAGTTGTTGCAGTTGGTGTGATTGTTCTTATTACTATCACAAAATTACGTCCAGACGCTGAAACTAAGCCACTTGAAGACCGTTCAAAAGTCGTCAATATCCAACTATTAGAGCCTCAATCAATCGCCCCTCAAGCCATTGGTTATGGAAAAATCAGACCGAAGTTTGAATGGAAAGCCATTGCGGAAGTATCAGGCAAAGTGGTGTATCGCCATCCTGAATTACATAAAGGAAATATTTTATTAGCCGGAACTGAAGTACTGAGAATAGATCCATTGGATTATGAGTTAAAACTCGCTCAAGCAGAAGCGGACTTAGGATCGAGCCAAACTCAATTAGCAAAAGTGGATTTAGAAGAAAAAAACATTCGAAATACATTAAAAATAGAAAAAAACCGACTTTCTATCAGTAAGAAAGAGTTAAGCCGTAAAATAAATTTGCAAAAGAAAGGGTTAACGTCTCAATCGGATTTAGACCAGCAGAATCAATCCTATTTAGCACAGCAGAAAGTGGTTCAAGATATTCAAAATCAAATCTTATTATTGCCTGATGAAAAAAAAGTAGCAGCGGCAATGGTTAAGGTAAACCAAGCTAAATTAGAAGAAGCGCAACGCTCTTTAGAAAAAACTTCGATTATATTACCAACAGATGTGCGAATTTCTGAGGTGGATATTGAAGCGGATCAAGTAGTTAATCTACAGCAAACCATGTTTATTGCGCATGGAATTAAAACCATGGAGATGGAAGCGCAAATCTCTATTCATGACATGCAGACATTAGCTCAAAGTGTGAAAGCTTTTCAGCTAAGTGAACAAGGTATGCCAAATATTGATTCATTACCATTAACGGCGAATGTGGAATTAAGCAGTGGTCGCTTTGATGCTAAATGGGAAGCGAAAGTCGCTCGTATTAGTGAAACTGTCGATCCAAATCAAGCAACGGTTGGTGTCATTTTAGAAATAGATCAAAATTACCGAGCTTTGCAACCTAACTCATTGCCACCATTAGTGAATGGGATGTTTGTGAAGGCAAGGATCGAGGGTGACGCGTCAGAGCAGTGGGTGATCCCTGAAAGTGCGTTGCATGGCGATAAGATCTATTTATTAGGGCAAGATAACAAATTAATTATCCTTCCGGTTGAGATTGTTTATCGACGCAATAACCAAGTTGTCGTTGTTGGAGATATTAAGAGTAATGATCGTTTGATCTTAAATGATCTGCTGCCTGCGATTAATGGCATGCAATTGCGTTTGGCCAAATCAAATAATGATGAGGAGCCTGTTCAATGATCAAGTTCTTTGCTCGCCATCCAACCGCAGCTAACTTATTAATGCTCACTTTATTGCTGCTTGGTTTGGTTTCTTTATCTCAATTAAAACGAGAGACATTTCCCGAATTTAGTCCTCCTTATATTTTAGCTGGCGTTGTGTACCCAGGGGCTTCGCCACAAGAAGTGGAAGAGAGCATTTGTATTCGAATGGAAGACGCCGTTGATGGTTTAGGCAATATTGAAGAAACTAAATGTGAAGCGATAGAAGGCTCAGCTCGATTAGTCATTAAGCTTAATGAAAAAGCGGATATCGGGCGTATGTTGGTAGATGTACAAACTCAAATTGACTCAATCAATGACTTTCCAGCAGAGATTGAATCGCCAATTGTTCAAGAGCTTGATTGGAATGAACCAGTGGTGGATGTGGCGATTACTGCTGATACGACATGGCCGGAATTAAAAGCCTACGCAGAGAAATTAAAGCAAAGTTTAAAACTTGATTATGACGTGTCTTTAGTTGAGGTGAGTGGGTTTTCTGATCATCAATATCGAGTGGAGTTAGATGAAACTGCCATTCGTCAGTTGGGGTTGAATGTCAGTGATATTGCTAATCAATTAGCTCAACAAAACATTAAATTGCCTAGCGGTAATATCGAAACGCCAGAAAAGAACTTTTTAATTCGTTTTGATGAGAGAAAAACCACACCTGAGGAATTAGCAAAAACGGTAATAGGGGCATCAGAGAATGGCGCATTACTTCGCTTAGGAGACATTGCCACTATCACGGATCGTTTTGAACTTGATGAACAGAAAGTACTGTTTGATGGCAAGCCATCAGCGGTACTTAAGATCAGTAAAAATAAAGCTGACGATGCTCTGCGAATCAAAGATCGTGTCTCTGAGTTTGTTGAATATCAGCAATCCGTCGCACCCGATGGCGTGACGTTAGAAATGACTAATGATCTCTCATCGCTGCTTTGGGATCGTTTGACTATGATGGTAAAAAACGGGTGGCAGGGGATCATTCTGGTTTTCTTAACCATGTGGCTGTTTTTTACTTTCCGCTATTCTTTCTGGGTTGCTGCTGGTTTGCCCGTGGCTTTTTTAGGTGGACTGTTCTTAATGGCGAGTTTAGGGCTCTCTATTAATATCATGTCTCTTGTCGCCTTATTAATGGCCATCGGGATCATGATGGATGATGCGATTGTAATTGCAGAATCCATTGCTTCTCATCTTGATAGAGGGCAAAAGATTGATGATGCGGTGTATAACGGCGTTAAAAAAGTATTCCCTGGAGTCTTGTCTTCGTTTTTAACCACCGTGTGCATTTTTGGTAGTTTGATGTTTTTACAGGGAGAAATGGGGGCAGTATTAAAGGTTATTCCACAAGTTCTGATTTTAGTTTTGTCATTGAGCTTAATTGAGGCGTTTTTAATTTTACCTAACCACCTTAGTCACTCATTACACAGGGCAAAAAACGATAAACCGATTACTGGGTTTAAAAAGAAAGTATTGGATCGTTTTGAGCACTTTAGAAATACCACTTTAGTGAATGCAGTGACAAAAGTGGTGGAATGGCGTTATGCATTCTTAGGTGCCGTTATTGCGAGTTTATTGGTTTCTTTTTCTTTGATATCTGGCGGCGCATTAAAGTTTGTTGGTTTTCCTGAGCTCGATGGTGATATTGCCGAAGCGCGTATTATTTTGCCCCCAGGGTCTTCATTATCTCAAACTGAATTAGTCGTAGATAAGATTGTTAATGCAGCGAATAAATTGAATAAACAATGGAGTGAAGAAAAGGAAGGTGGTACGCCATTAGTTGAGCATATTACCGAGCAATTTAATACTAATGCTGACGCCAATGAATCTGGTCCTCATTTAGCCACAATACGTTTAGATTTATTAAGTGCGGAAAAAGAAATACGTTAATTGATGACTTTATTGATGCATGGCGTGAGGAAGTGGGAGATTTGGCTGAGCCGATAGCGATGGTTTTTAAGCAACCAACCATGGGGCCGGGTGGGCGAGCAATTGAAATTCGTATGATGGATGATGATTTACACACATTGAAGTCAGCATCGTTAGAAGTTCAAGCCTATTTGAATGACTTTGCTGGCGTTTATGGTGTGCTTGATGACATGAGAATGGGAAAAGAAGAAGTATTAGTAAAACTTCGCCCTGGAGCTGAAGCGTATGGTGTGACGGGTCAATTGATTGCTAATCAATTACGTGCTGCTTATTTTGGACAAACAGCAGATGAAATTCAATTAGGTGTTGAGAACATTGAGATTGAAGTGCGTTTAAATAAACAACAAGCAGGTGATTTACATACTTTAGAGAACTTTCCAATCATTTTGCCTACGGGAGACCAAATACCTCTAGCCTCTATTGCTACGTTAGATTTTCAGAGAAATTATGTTCGAATACAGCGAATTAATGGGTTAAGAACGTTAAGTGTTTTTGGTGATGTTCATGCATCACAAGTTAGCTCAACAGAAATACTTAATCAGTTTAAAAAAGATCTCGCACCAGAATTGAAAAAGAAATACCCAGGACTGCGTTTTGATTTTGAGGGTGAAGCGAAAGATTCGGCGGAAACGGGGCAATCCATAGGTACCGGATTTATGCTTGGATTGTTTGGAGTATTTGTTATTCTCAGCTTCCAATTTAGAAGCTACTTAGAACCGTTTGTGGTGATGTTAGCGATACCATTAGCGCTAATTGGCGTGTTATGGGGACATGTTTTATTAGGTCACCCACTGAGTATGCCAAGTATTATGGGCTTCGTTTCTTTAGCGGGTATCGTCGTTAATGATTCCATTTTACTGGTGCAATATATACGACATCATGTTGATGATGGAGATTCTGTTTATGAGTCAGTTATTAAAGCAAGTCGTGAGCGTTTTAGGGCGGTATTCTTAACCTCAATTACGACGGCTGCTGGACTGTTGCCATTATTATTAGAGACCAGTTTACAAGCCCAAGTTATTCAGCCTTTAGTGGTTTCAATCGTATTTGGTATCTTTACTTCAACCTTATTGGTGTTGTTTATGATACCTGCGGCTTATGCGATTTTAGCTGACTTTGGTTTAGTGAAGAAACATGAAGAACTTCATTAAACGGATAGAGCTTAGAATGAAAACAGTAAGTTAATTGAGAATACGGAATCGGTATTACTTAGCCCTGGAGGTACGCGATCTAAATACTGTTGTGATTGCGCAACCTTTAGGGCGATTTCTTCTGTGATGTTGTTTGTCACACTGACTTCTGAATCCACACGAGTGTTACTGTGACCAGCTGTGACGGTAACTTCTCCAGCTAATGTTAGGTTACTAAGAGCCTTCCAAGATGTACGCACATTAGTTCGAATAATTGGCTCTTGTACCGTCTCTGGCAGGATTAAGTCATCATCATCAATTTCATCAAGGTTTGGATTTTGGTAACGAAAACCTGGACCAAATTCCACTTCCAATAGTAATTTTTCTGTATTACTGACTTGGTAACCCAAACCACCCGAAAAGGTATAGTCATTGAAGTATGCGCTATATTTGGTATTTAACCCTTTAAAGTTGGCATAGAGATAGTAATCAGGACTGATTTTATAGTCACTCTGTAAATTAAGGCTTAATTGGTCTTTATCTGTTTCACCATCATCTTTTGCTAGGTAGTATTTAACCTCACCAGTATGACGATGCTGTCCAGCAGTGTAGCTGGCTTCTAAACGACCATTAAGAGATTGAGAATCATCATTACCTTTACTTGATTGGTAACCGAATTCAATTTGGCTTTTCCATGGTGAAGGTGGTGTTGTATCAGGTTCTTCCATTTCCGCTTCTAGTTGACTAATGACAGGGTTAATACTTGGTTTTTTCTCAAGTGTTAACTCTTTTGTCCCTGCTTCACAGTCATCTTTGGATAAATAATATTTTTCTTCATCCACATGGGAGTTCGTCCCAGAGGTATAAACCGATTCTAGACTACAATTTTGAGATAATGAGCGATCGTTTCCATAATCTATTTCGATTGAGTTAGGAGAGGAAGATGATGTATCTGCGTCTTCAATATCGATCTCACTTGCATGAACAGATGCACTGATTGCGATAAGCCCTGTAAGTAAACCTTTTTTAACACACATGAATCCTGAGAGATAAAATCGTAGACGAGTATAAGTATATTATTACATTCGTGAGTTAAATTTGAGTCAAAATCTTTATTTTGCGAAAGGAGTGATGGAGATGGAAGGATAGTTATTTCATCCCTTTGCCAAATGGTTATAATGTAGGGCTAAATTTAGGATGGTGAAAGAGTAGTAATGGCTGATAATCGTAAGCAAAATCGCAAACCAGACGCACAAGTTGATGCGTTAAAAGTACCACCGCATTCGTTAGAAGCTGAACAATCGGTTTTAGGTGGCTTGCTACTTGATAATGAACGCTGGGATACGGTTGCCGAAAAAGTAGTGGCAAGTGATTTTTATAGTCGCCCACATAGACTGATTTTTGAATCACTTAAAGCCATCCTAGAAGACAGTTTGCCTTTGGATTTGATCACCTTATCAGAGCATCTTGAACGTCATGAAAATTTAGATTCGGTAGGTGGCTTTGCTTATTTAGCTGATTTAGCTAAAAACACGCCAAGTGCTGCAAACATCAATGCTTATGCTGATATTGTACGTGAGCGTGCAATGGTACGTAACCTGATTGGTGTTGCGAATGAGATTGCAGATGCAGGTTATGATCCTCAGGGTCGAACTTCTGAAGATTTACTTGATATGGCGGAGAGTAAAGTTTTTGCCATTGCAGAAGAGCGAACTACCGAAAATGAAGGCCCTCAAAATGTCGATTCAATTCTAGAGAAAACGTTAGAACGTATCGAGATTTTATACCAAACTCCGCAAGATGGGGTAACGGGGGTTTCAACTGGTTTTACTGACCTCAATAAGAAAACCGCAGGTTTACAAGGGTCAGATTTGATTATCGTTGCTGCTCGTCCATCGATGGGTAAAACTACTTTTGCGATGAACTTATGTGAAAACGCAGCAATGGACCAAGATAAACCCGTCCTTATCTTTTCTTTAGAGATGCCCGCAGAACAGCTAATGATGCGTATGTTGGCTTCTCTTTCTCGTGTAGACCAAACTAAAATTCGTACCGGCCAGCTTGATGACGAAGATTGGGCTCGTATTTCTTCTACTATGGGCATTTTGACTCAGAAGAAAAACATGTATATCGATGATAGCTCAGGCTTAACACCGACAGAATTACGTTCACGTGCTCGTCGTGTTGCGCGTGAATCTGGTGGTCTAAGTATGATCATGGTCGATTACCTTCAATTAATGCGTGTACCTGGCTTGCAAGATAACCGTACGTTAGAGATCTCTGAAATATCACGCTCGTTAAAAGCGTTAGCTAAAGAGTTGAACGTTCCTGTTGTGGCGCTGTCGCAACTTAACCGTTCCCTAGAGCAACGTGCAGATAAACGTCCGATTAACTCGGATTTGCGTGAATCGGGTGCGATCGAGCAGGATGCCGATTTAATCATGTTTATTTACCGTGATGAGGTATATAACCCTGAGAGTAATCGTAAAGGTATCGCTGAAATTATTATTGGTAAGCAACGTAACGGTCCTATCGGTTCTGTTAGCTTGACTTTCCAAGGGCAATTTTCTCGTTTTGATAATTACGCAGGCCCTGCGTTTGATGATGAATAATAAGGCTGAATCATGAGTTATATGAAAGCGGCCACAGCGCAGATTGATATGTCTGCACTTGCCCACAATTTGCAAAAGATTAAACAACAAGCTCCGAGTAGTAAATTACTGGCTGTTGTAAAAGCAAATGGGTATGGCCATGGATTGCTGAATATCGCTAAAGGAGCTCAAGGAGCTGATGCATTTGGTGTCGCTCGTATTGAAGAGGCGCTGCAGCTTCGAGCTGGCGGTATTGTAAAACCTATTTTATTACTTGAAGGGTTCTACTCAGCAGGTGACCTGCCTATTTTGGTGACTAATAACATTCAAACGGCGATTCATTGTAAAGAGCAGTTAGAAGCATTAGAAAGTACAGACTTAGAATTTCCAGTTGTTGCTTGGTTAAAAGTAGATTCAGGTATGCACCGTTTAGGTATTCGTCCTGAAGAGTTTCAAGAATATGTTGATAGACTACATGCTTGTAAGAATGTCGCTAAACCTTTGCGCTATATGAGCCACTTTGGCTGTGCGGATGAACTTGATAGTTCAACGACAACAGAGCAAATCGATACCTTTATGTCGCTAACAAAAGGGTGTCAGGGAGAGCGTTCTCTTGCTGCATCTGCAGGCTTATTAGCTTGGCCTGATAGTCGTTTAGATTGGGTTCGTCCTGGCATTATTATGTATGGCGTTTCTCCATTTGCAGAACAATCAGCACAAGAATTAGGTTATTTGCCTACCATGACTCTTACCTCTCATTTGATCGCAGTTCGTGATGTAAAAGCGGGTGAAAGTGTTGGTTATGGTGCAATTTGGACCAGTGAGCGTGATACTAAAATTGGTGTTATTGCGATTGGCTATGGTGATGGATACCCTCGAACGGCTCCAAATGGCACGCCAGTGTTAGTTAATGGTCGTAAAGTCCCTATTGCGGGTCGAGTGTCTATGGACATGTTGACCGTTGATTTAGGTCCAGATGCTCAAGATAAAGTGGGAGATGAAGCCATTTTATGGGGACGAGATCTTCCTTCTGAAGAAGTCGCAGAACATATTGGAACTATTGCCTACGAGTTAGTGACTAAATTAACATCACGTGTGCAAATGCAATACACCTAATGAGAGTCTTCTTGAATTCATTTTCTTTTAAAAGCGCTACTGGTTTAGCGCTTTTTCTTATTTCTCACTTGGCTTTTTCAGAAAGCGATATTTGGCCAACATCTTTACCCGAAACCGCTGCTGTCCCTTTTATGTACTCATCAGAGAGTTTGGGGACTACCATAGGCGCTGCGGGTGTCATGAAAGGCGTTGGGCAACCTCAAGCAACATTGTTTGCCGCTGGTTTGTATTCCAGTAAAGGCTCTTATCTAACTTACTTATCAGCAAATAACTTTCAAATTAGCCATTCATGGTTAGTTGGAGCTAATGCTTATAACGCCAGTTTTAAAGACATGGATTACCATCTTGGTGCTGCGGGTAATAATGATTCGTTGCCAGAACAAGAAGTGTTTACGGACAGTGTTGAAGCTCAATATCATTTAACTGCACAATATGTCTTGCCTATCGGTAATGGGGAAAGTCTTGGGGCAAGAGCTGCGTATCAACCAGAACGAAAAATTAAGGGGTTTAATCCTCTTGATAGCGGTGTCTCGAGTATAGAGTTAAGTCCATTTTATTATTCTCGTGAATTGTCTGATGTTGCCGGATGGAATGAGCCTGAATCGAATTGGGGTATGAAGGTTCATTTTGATTGGGATAATCGAAATAGTGTTCGAAACACTACGCATGGTTCTCGCACAGAATTAGATTTTACCTATTCACCAGAAGCGAGTTCACAGCAAGAGTGGTGGACGTGGGAGTTCCAACAAAGTGCCTTTTTTGATTTAGGAAGTTTAGGCAATGTGATCAATAAACAAGTTTTGGCTTTAGATATGTATGTTGCAGACACGCCTAGTTGGGATGAGCAGCATCAACCACCTGAATACGCAGGTATAAAGTTGGGTGGGTTATATCGATTAAGAAGTTTCGGTGGGGGACGCTTTCATGGACGATCTGCTGTGCATTACTCTGCAGAGTATCGTGTTATGCCTGATTGGCAGCCTTTAGAAGAATGGCCTATCTTTAATCTTTATGATGTACCTTGGTGGCAGTGGGTCGCTTTTGTTGATGCCGGACGTGTGGCAGATGAATTTTCTTTATCGACACTTCATAGTGATATGAAATGGAGCGCTGGCGGTGCTATTCGTTTTCAGGTTGAAGGTATTGTTGTTAGAACTGAAATGGCGTGGGGTAATGAAGAAAGCCAATTTAGAGTAATGATAAATCAGCCTTTCTAGATATTTATGAGAAAAATGAAGTGAACTCTAGTGTTCTTTCATTTGGATTGGGATAATGTTCACTAATAAAAGTTTTAATGTGACCTAACTCAAAAAGGGTGAGCGTAGTTTTGGTCATAATAAATAAAGTTCACCAATTTTTAGATTCGTATAAACGGGAGTTCTTAGCTACGACTTGGAACTTACAAGCATATTACACAGGATATTTTTACCATGTTAAAAAACATCAACCCAACAGAAACTCAAGCTTGGGCAGACTTAACAGCGCACTTTGAAACAGCACAAGATTTTAATTTATCAGATTTATTTGCTGCTGATGCACAACGTTTCGATAAGTTTTCAGCAACGTTTGGCCAAGATATTTTAGTCGATTTTTCTAAAAACTTAATTACTGAAGAAACAATGAAGAAGTTGTTTGCACTTGCTGAGCAAACAGAATTATCTTCAGCAATTACAGCGATGTTCAGTGGTGAAAAAATCAATAAAACTGAAGGTCGTTCAGTGCTTCATACTGCGCTTCGTAACCGTAGCAACACACCAGTGATGGTTGATGGTGAAGATGTAATGCCTGCAGTAAATGCAGTATTAGAAAAAATGAAAGGCTTCACAGAGCGTCTAATTTCTGGTGAGTGGAAAGGTTACACTGGCAAAGAAATTACGGATATCGTAAATATCGGTATCGGCGGTTCAGACCTTGGTCCATACATGGTATCTGAAGCTCTAGCACCATATAAAACGCGTCTAAATATGCACTTTGTTTCTAACGTAGATGGTACGCACATTGTTGAAACACTGAAGCCGTTAAACCCAGAGACAACGTTATTCTTAATCGCTTCTAAGACGTTCACAACTCAAGAAACAATGACGAACGCACACAGCGCTCGTGATTGGTTCCTTGCTGAAGCTGGCGATCAAGCGCACGTTGCTAAACACTTTGCAGCACTATCAACAAATGCACAATCTGTATCTGAGTTTGGTATTGATACTGACAATATGTTTGAATTCTGGGATTGGGTTGGTGGTCGTTACTCACTATGGTCAGCTATCGGTCTTTCTATCGCATTAGCGGTTGGTTTTGATAACTTTATTGAGTTGTTAGAAGGGGCTCATGAAGTAGATAAGCACTTCGCTGAAACCGATCTTGAAAATAACGTACCTGTTATCTTAGCGCTAATCGGCCTATGGTATAATAACTTCCACGGTGCTGAATCTGAATCTATTCTTCCATACGACCAATACTTACACCGTTTTGCTGCGTACTTCCAACAAGGCAACATGGAATCAAATGGTAAGTGCGTTGATCGTAATGGCAACCCTGTTGATTATCAAACAGGTCCAATTATTTGGGGCGAACCAGGTACAAATGGCCAACATGCGTTCTACCAATTAATTCACCAAGGTACAAAACTTATCCCTTGTGATTTTATTGCTCCAGCAATCAGCCACAACCAAGTAGGCGATCATCATCAAAAACTGATGTCTAACTTCTTCGCACAAACTGAAGCGTTAGCGTTTGGTAAAACAGAAGAAACAGTGAAAGCTGAATTTGCTGCTGCAGGCAAAACAGAAGCTGAAGTCGCTGAGCTGGTACCATTTAAAGTATTTGAAGGTAATCGTCCAACGAACTCAATTCTTGTTAAACAAGTTACTCCTAAAACACTAGGTAACCTTATCGCAATGTACGAACACAAAATTTTCGTTCAAGGTGTGATTTGGAACATCTTCAGTTTCGACCAATGGGGCGTAGAACTTGGTAAGCAACTGGCTAACCAAATTCTTCCTGAGTTAGCTGATGATAAAGCGGTAACGTCTCACGACAGTTCAACAAATGGTTTAATTAACGCATTTAAAGCGTTTCAAGCTTAATCATTAGCTTATTGCGTTAATTTATTAAAAAAGAGCTGACTTCGGTCGGCTCTTTTTGTCTCTGTAGCTAATACATTACAGGCAATAAAAAAGGTTGATACCTAAATATCAACCTCTATCGTTCTAGTCCCTAGTCCCTAGTCCCTAGTCCCTATTACTCAAAACAGATCTCAATAAATGCATTACCCCATTCTGAAGCAAATGGCATGATAATGATCGCACCTTCACATTTATGAGTAATGGTATGGCCTTTACCTGATACAACGATAGGCGTTGCCATATTAAATTCAAAACCACTTTCAGAAAGAATGCGCTTTGCACCACCCGTAACCATATTGGTAATTTCACCAACCATGTCAGTCACTTCTTCATTAATGCTGTTTGGGCGTTCACCCAACATGTTTTGCATTACTTGTAGAGCAAGTTGCTCATCAAAAGTAATCGACATTGAACCTTTACTTTGAGGGCCAACCATTCCTATTAGACCTGATACATCACCACGGGCAATTTCATCTTTTTTGATACGAGGCTTTTGAGGTTTTAAGTCCATTGATGCCATCGTTTTAATAACATTCATAAATGAAGCTAAGAATGGGTTTACAAATTCAGCGCGCATGGTGAGTGATGTCCTTTAAATATTATTTTAATTTTTCTTATTGTTACTTAAACAAGTCTTGCAAGTGCCATGAGTTTCAACAATATGGTTCTCAACTGAAAAGCCGATTTGTTCAGCATGCTTAGTTAGCTGCTTAGTAATATCATTATCATGGAATTCAACAACGTCATCGCAAGTTCGGCAGATGAAAAGTTGTGAGAAATGAGCGTGTTCACCGATCACACAGCAAGAAATATAGCTATTTATTGATTCGACCTTATGCACAAAACCTTGAGTGACCAAAAAATCTAATGCTCGATAGATGGTTGGCGGCTTTGCTTGGGGTTCTATTTGTTTTAATTGTTCTAATAGATCATAAGCACTGATCGCCCCTGATGAGTCACAATCAGCTCTAAAACAGTTAATCGTTGTGGAGTTAACCTTACTCCACGTTGTTGGCATAGCAGCTCAACCTTTTGTTTTTGTGTACGATTCAATGAAAATATGTCTTATTTTTTGAACAAGTTGAGGAGTTTAACATAACTCTCGTTATTTTTTATCCACTATTTAGAGAATTATTATTTGTTATGTGAGTTGCCTAATAGAGTTTATGGGATGGTTGTTTGTGTTCTTATTATGTTAGAATTGAGGCCTTGATCACTGAAAGAATTAACCTATGAGCTCTTATCCACTACAACGTTTTTCTGTTGCCCCTATGCTTGATTGGACTGATTATATAGGTTTTATAAAGGATTAAGAGGGGTAAGGGGGACTATAGGGAGACTTGTAGCAGTTTATCTTTCAATTGTTTATGAATAATCAGTGTGATTTTTGTTTAATTACTGTACGGTTGTTGTTGACACCTCTTTGTATTCAGAGTAATAATTTGGTATCAGGAATATTTCAGAACAGAACAGCGTAACCATTGATTTAATACTTAACTTTTATTTTTTATTATGTATAATATTTGCACTATTTTTCTGATAACCTAATATAATAAGAGAGTGTTACAGTGGCTGGATGTGAACCTAAAGTTGATCCAAATGAAGTGTTTCAACGTATTCAAGATTTAGCAAAATTTGCAAGAAGTGTACTTCACTGGTCTTTTCCTGATTTAGACAAAGTCAACCCTTCTTTCAGTGTTATAGCAAGTACTTGTGAATTGTTAATTACTATTCTTCGTGGTGAAGAACACACTGGCTCAGAAGACGCTCAAAGCGTAGCAGAATTTATGCGTGATATCGCTCAGGCCATTGTAGACCGAGATGATAAGGCGCTTATTGATATTATGGCGCAGCTAGACGAATACTTAGAAATGAGTTCTAGTAAAGCTAGCTTAGCTGCTGTTTAAAGTAGTTATACCCCAATTAAACCTAAGGCTAGAATATGAAATATGAAACTTACAAAGCAATAATGTCTTGTTTAGATACTATCGAGACTGAGCTGAATAAAGTAGCAGAAGCCGTTGGTCATGTTAGTTTTTCTGAATTCATGACAAACGAAATAGCTTGTGATGAAGAATTAAAGCAAGCTGCGTAATTAATTATTTTTAATGAAAAAAACCTCCTAAGTGGAGGTTTTTTTTATTTTCGCAACTTTATAATTTTCCACCGCCCCAAACTGCTTGTCCTAATATCTCAAAATCAATATTTTTAATTTCTGTATGAGTTAGTTCCCAAGGTTGATAAAAATGATTATTGTCACTTACAAAAGTAATTTTTGTAGGTTGGAACTGTAAGCGTTTAATCATTATCTGACCGTTAACTCTGAATACATAAATTCCATCACCTGCAAAATCATCAACTCGTTTTATTATGACTCTCGCCCCATCTTTAAGGGTAGGGTACATAGATTCGCCTTTAACCTTCATTGCAAAGACTTCTTTAGGGTTTACTCCTAATTCATCTCGTAAAAATACTTCTGCAAAATTTATCTCTGTTGCCACTTCAACTTCAACTAATGACCCATGACCTGCACTTGCTTCAACATCATAATAAGTTAATGAAATCATTCCTTTTGGCGTTGGTAACTCACCATTTTGTGATATATGTCTCGCTTTTATAAAAATATCATCAGGTATTTTTCCTCGCTTTCTCCACGTTTGAATTGTTGAAGCAGTTGTACCTAAAACCTTTGCTAAATCTACGTTTTTTGATGTGTTAGTTAGTTTCTTTAATTCTATAAGTTGCTCATCTACGTTGTTCATTAGTGGTTCCTTGTGGTTCAAAAGTGGTTGCAATTAAAAATAAATGGTCAATAATGTGTCTAGGTTAAGTGGACGCGATTAGAACCGCTTTTAGTTGCTCTAAATAGTTTCAGAATAACACAGGTGAATCATGAATACGCAATTTGCATTATTAGCTCGTTTCGGTAGCACTACAATTGAACTGAAAGAAATAAGTCAAGAATTTCTAGGAATAACAGCAAAAACTGCTGAACAAAAGGCGAAAGCGTGTGATTTGCCTTTTCCTACCTTCAAATTACGTGATTCAGAACGAAGTCCAACACTAATAAAGATTGAAGATTTAGGTTCATACATTGATGAACAATATCAATCTGCCCGTGAAGAGTGGGAAAGCGTAAACGTTCATTAAAAATGTAAGAAGTGATATTGCGATGATTAGAGTAATGCTTGATTTAGAACTTGTAAGTAAAAACGGAAATACCGTCATTACTTGTCTTAAAGCTACAAGGCTCATTTCATCAACCATGTTAGTGATTAATGAGTTTGATATTGAGCTTAGAGAGCAATCAATAACTAACATACTAATCAACTTCAATTCATGGTTGAGCACTTTAGGTAAGAAAGAAAATATTCAAATTTTAGGTGATTGGAACAGCTTAGATAATGTTGTCTTACTTGATGCATATGAAGTTAATCAGATCACTCCTCACTTTGGCTTTATCTGGCAGCCATTCAAATTAATTGTTTAATAGATGAAAAATAAGGACAAACCATGAACACACCAATCCATGCAATCAATATTGATTTTTCACACTCAAGTGAAGCAAAGCTTTTGCACCGAGTCATTGAAAATCAAATGAACCCATGCAATGACCCACAAGAAGATAATTATCTTTCTGCTGTATTAGTTCAATTGGAAGAATCAATCGAGTTACTCGAAAGCCTAGAAGAGTAAGTCATGAAAGTAGAAAAACACGAGGAATAAATATGACGTATTTAGATCCGATTCATGCACCTTGCCCTGATATGGAAGGCATGAAAAATACAAGCCCCGAAGCAGTCAAACAAGCACTTTTACAAATAGAACAATTACGTGATGCTCATGGAATAAGACGACGTAAAAAACCAGTGCCTAAGCCTCTTCATTACGTTTGTACTTTTAGCGGATGCTCTGAGCCTTGGAGTTTGCAATGAGTATTCAAGTTAAGCCGCATCCTATTTTAAGTGAGGCATACATTCTTGATATGAACGGAGCTTCACTTTATTTCGATGAATATCAAATTGGAGCGTTACACCTTTTTTTGTATTTGCATTCTCGAATGATTGCTTCTTTTCCTATCTCTATTTTTTTAAATGAAACACTAGAACAGTTTACCGCTCTTAATGTTCCTAAAGTAGAAAAAGAAAAAGGAGTATAGGGATGAGTCGAAACTCCAAATATGAAGCAAAAAAGAAAGCGGAAGGATTAAAAAAAGTCACGGTTTGGATACCTAGTGAGCGAGAGGTTGAATTTCAATTATTAGCAGCAGCATGCTGCGATTATCGTCATCTTAGTTTTGACACGTTGCGCGATACCTTGAGCGGAAAGTTCGTCTCTTTAGAGCGCTTATAACCCTCGTCACTGGTGACGACATAATATCAATATTAATGAATATCCAATGAGGTTAACTATGAACACATCAGCCAAAGTGCTCGCCGTTGAAGGTGCTATCGAATTATTTATTGAGATACGCGAAGAAACTAAGCGCGAGAATGAGCTAGCCATTCAAAGTGGGATGGAACCCCAAAGAGCCGTTGATGACCTTAACCAATTAATCAATCTTCTTGCTGAAGTAAGAAATGACGTTATGTGGTCATGCATTGAATAAGTAATTTATCAAATTGTTGTCGTTACTATTTTGGGCGTCATCCCCTCTTCTTAGGTAGTAATGGCAACAAACGCCTAGCCCCCGTTAAGGGCTTTTTATTTTTTATGGCTGCGCTACTTTAAAGGACGGGTTATCAAGTGAAATATAATGCATCAATTATTAGCAATAAGATTAAATGCAAAGTACGCACTAAAGACCTCATTGAAATTAAAGAAATCTTTGATGCTCCTTTGTTGTTGGTATCAGCCATGCAAAACGCTGAAACGAAAGGTGCATTGTTTATACAAAAACTCAAAGACACCGCAAGCACCTACACCTATAAATGGGGGACGCCTTTCTCTCGTCATTTCATCCCACGATTACCATTTATTGTTCGTGAAGATATTGAATACCAAATCATTAAAAGACTAAAGCGCAAGAACGCCACACCTAAGAACGTGAATCACTTCATCAACGCACTTGTTAAAGAAGCCCTCAAAGCATCCGCTTTAGTGGAAAATAAATTTCCCTTTAGTGATGAAAGACGCAGCAGCAAAACCAAACGAGATTTTGAGCGCGTAAACCCATCATTAAAACCGTTACTGACAAGTGATATTAATGAATCCGTTATCTTTGACCATCACGCTCTATTAAGTGATGAAAAGCTTGATGTCATAACAAGAAATCTAACCGAACGATTCACTCGTATTATTCAAGAAATGAGTATTGATGATGATAACGGGCATGCTTACTTAAATGCTCTGCAATCGTCGTTTGCACTCATCTCTGAATTAATGTGTTCGTTCTATATTCTCCCTCCTCAAGTAAAGGAAAAGCATAAATGTCTTATTGATGCAGAGCATGAATTAGAAGCAGCTATCTGTCGTTGTTTAAATGAAGATTACCTTATGCGTAAGTTTCTTTATTTGCGCTCTCACTCGATGGAAACACAAACAACGAGAAGCAAAACAGTGGCTAGATTCTATGAGTGTATTCAATCCAGAAACAGGCATTGCTTTTGATTTGAGTGAAGTCGTTAAACGTACGACTTCCGATCAAGAAAACCGTCGTGTTGAGTTGATCGTTCGCTCACGTGGGGACGAAGAAAGAGCCATTGATTTGGGGTATGTTGGCGTTTTTATTACGTGGACACTTCCCTCTAAATACCACCGTAATTCAAACAAGTGGAATGGTTGCACCGTCAAAGAAGCTCATAACAATCTTATGGAGCAATGGAAACTGGCACGTGCCAATTTTAAAAAGCAAGAAATTGATTGGTTTGGCCTACGAGTGGCCGAACCTCATAAAGATGGCACACCACACGCGCATATGTTTATTTATGTTCACCCAAACCAAAAAAAAGCATTGGTAAACATTTGTGCCCGAATCGCTCGCAGTGAAGACCGTGATGAACTTTATAATTCAGACATTATGAAGAAACGTTTCTTTGCTGAATCGTGCGACCCCGAAAAAGGCAGCGCAACGGGCTACATTATCAAATACATATCTAAAAATATTAATGGTGCTCACATGCCAGAAACCGACGCAGAGAAAAACGCGCAATCGGTTCAGGCGTGGGCATCCACTCACCGCATTAAACAATTTTCACAATCAGGCTCTAAACCTGTTGGTTTATGGCGACAATTTAGACGAGCAAAACCAAATGATACGGCATTTGATGAAACGCTTAATGAAGTGCGCCATGCGTGTGATAAATCTCGATGGAAAGATTTTTGTCAATTGGCAGGGACTGAAAAACTGGCTTATGAAGAGAAAATCAATAAGTACGGTGAAACGGTTAAACGTGTCATTGGTATCGAGTGGCTTGGCCGTGTGATTGAAACATGCAAAGAGCAATATGAATTAGTTAAGAAAAAAGATGTACCGCTCCTCGCTTCGGCTCTTGCTCTTAAAAAGAAACGGAGTTTCGCCCCTTGGAGCACTGAAAATAACTGTAACTCGCTTCAAGAATACCCCATTTCAACGTTAGAAACAGCCCTCATAGATATGACTGGATGGAGTATTAAAGGCGTTCAGTGCTTGATTAAGCCATTACAAAAAGGGGCTAAAGTCCCCATCGATAAGTTTATGACCATTAGCCTTAGAAATAACCAATTAACGGTGTCTTAAAAAGACTCTAGAACAAGCATTGTGCCAATTTAAGACTTAAGGAGTGATAATGCTAATCACCTGCCCTAGATGCGAAAGCAAAGCGCGCATAGCGACCTCAAAAGCCATCACGAAAGAAACGCGCGAGGCTTATTGTCAGTGTTTGAATTTAAATTGTGGGATTATCTTTGTTACGTACACGTCCGTGTGCCGTATTATCGAACCTACAGGACAAAAGCCCAATCCTGAACTGCAACCAGAATTGTGTAAGTTAGAAGACATAAATCAAGTTGATATGTTTAGATAAATATAACTTTTATATTTATTACATAAATTAAAATAACTCTTCCAATTCTGGGTATCGAGCAGTTAAAAAACTATCATGTAGGTATTGCCAACGCCAAAATGTACTAAACGGATGCTCAACACTTAACATTGCTTCGATTGTTTCTATAGCTCCTTCTTTTATTGATCGACCTGTAGACGGTTTTTTTAACAAATTTCGAGCAGTCATAAATGCAATCATATATTCGTATATTTGCTCTATTAATGCTTCACGACTTACACCCCGTAAAGCAGTATTAGTGCTGTTATAGCATTCATTTAGGAGTCGCACTGTATTTTGTGTTTGTTCACAAGGGTTTTCATCGGTTGCTTCAACTAATACATCATCATCTGGAGCAACGGTCATTACTAATCGAATTTTTCGAGATATATTAATAGTTGTATCTGTACAATCTAATAAATTAGTATGAGTATTACTCTTTAGACTATTGCAACGACTGCATGAGTAATATAGGTTGTTCCAATCTGTTCGCCCACCGCCAGCCTGTTGAGGATTGAAATGCTCAACTTCAACATCTTGAATATCATTCCTTTCACATAAGTAACATTTTTCAAAAAACATTCTTTTTAAGGCGTTAACTACTTGCTCATGATTATACTGATTACCATGCGATAAACATTCAGGTGCCTCTGCCAATCTAGTAACATTAAACAATTTATTATACTCCTAAATCGTCTATAGATTGTTGTGCCATGAGATATACAACCTTAGATTTTGAATCTAGTTGTCCTTCAACCAATGTCAACTTTTCAATTAAGACTTCAACCCGTTCTTTATTTAACTCAACATTAGGAGTTAGAGTGGCAAGTTCGTTAACAATATCTATTAAGTTATTTGAGTTAGTTGTTGTTCCTAATAAACCTTTAATTATGGCTTCATAAGAATATAGAGATAAGTCTTCTAATTGTTCAAATTTACTCAAATCGTAAATAACTGCATTATCAACTGATTGTAAAACAAAAGGAGAATGAGTAGATACTATGAATTGTATATTAGGATAAGATTTATCGAGGAATGATAATATTTTTTTCTGAAGTGATACATGCAAATGAGCATCTATTTCATCAATAATAACTATACCTGACAGTTCTTTAGGATGAATATCTTGTAGTTCAACCTTCATTAATAGGTCTATATAGATTTTTAAAATTGACGAATAACCAGAAGATAAGTCAGAAAACGTATATGGATTTTTCCCATCTTGATTGATGTAAAAAGTTTTTTCTTGTTCGTTATAAACTAGTTGTAATGACTTATCTTCAAATAAGTATTGTAAGTCATAAGTAATCGTTTGAAGCCATAAATCCACTTTATTTTTTTGTTCAGCATCATTTCGTAGAGCATATGCTAAGTAACCTGCTTCTAGAAAAGCAACAAGGTAAGTTTCAAAACTAGTAGAAAAATCTTGGCTTATTTGTTGAGATTTACCAATCTGTTTTATTTCAGATAACGTTTGGTGTTGAGGTCGTTGATTCTTTGAATATTGGCGAGTAGCTTCAAAAAAACTAACAACTAGCGACTTTTGTAAAGACTTATCTAATGCATTATCGTGATTATCCCATTCAAGTTCAATAGTATTAATCTTAAAAACATTTGCCAATTGAAGCTCAAATTCTTTTAATATATTTTTATATTTATCTTGTTGAACTTTATTATTGCTTTTATTTTTTAATGCTTGTTTATAGGTGGAAATATTTGAGTGTAGATTACTTATTTCTTGAATCTTACGTGGTTCAATACTTGATTTGATGGAATCAAATAATGAATTTAGAAAGAGAGTTTTTCCACATCCGTTCATTCCGGTAACTATTATATTTTTCCCATTAGCTTCAATTGAGATTGCTTTTTCTGTATTTGGTAGCAATCCGTTGATGTGAGTTATATATTTATCCATAAGAATTTCGTATTAAAGAGTAAAAAAACAATTTTACTTTAAATTAATCACATTACTAGTTTACTTATTATAAATGCGCATGAAAACGATCCTACCTGCTTTTAATTATTGGCTTCAATCCTTTATGGGGCAAGGTTTCACGGCTATTTCGCTATGCGCTTAATCTTTCGTTTTTTAACGTGCGGAATTTCGGCGCGGAGGGGAGGGTGAGTCCGAACAAGGCCTGTGCGCCCTCCTCGATTATCTAATTCTGACCTCTTCCATTTTCTAAAACCTTGATATAGAAACGGGTTCTATACTCTTCAAAAAGAATCATTGTTACTTTAATTCTATTCCAGTTATTTAGCGGTTATAGGAGAAAAGTATATGTATGTTACTTGTCCTGCTTGTCACAGTAAGGCTAGAACGATTGAGCAAAAAAAAGAAACAGCAACGGAAAGCGTATTAACGTGCCAATGTTGTAATTTAAATTGCTCATCTTCTTTTAAGCTTTCTCTTCTCATGGTGAATAAAGGTGAAACCTCTGGCAAAAAGGAGGCTGCATGATTGTTTGTCCTGATTGCGGTGCCTCATATCGAATAGAGACATCTCGGCCTATTTCTAACGAAGTCAGAGAGTATTACGGTCAATGTAAGGCCTGTGGTATCCGCTTTCTTTTATATGCGACTTTCAAAGAGTTCATTGTTAAAAACTCAGAGAGCAAACCACCTAATAAGGCACTCCAACCTCAAATTGCTCAAAAGAGAAATAACATGCTTCGATTACTTTCTCCTAAGTCTGAATGTATAGAGAAACCAACAATGACATTTAGATAACTCTTAGGTAATAGGACTTAATCATTTAATTTAAGAAAACGAGAATACATATGAAAATCGAATCACAAACAAAACTCAACACCTTTAAAGAATCCGTTCAAATTCTCTATGATGTATCAGACGCGAGTGAAACCTTTAATGTCTCTCCAGCAGCCAGTCAAATATTAATTGATGATGTAAAAGAGACAGACGACTTTTTAACACGCA
The DNA here is from genome assembly GCA_038993745.2 of Aliivibrio fischeri. Classification (NCBI taxonomy): domain Bacteria; kingdom Pseudomonadati; phylum Pseudomonadota; class Gammaproteobacteria; order Vibrionales; family Vibrionaceae; genus Aliivibrio; species Aliivibrio fischeri. The sequence goes on from CP160629.1 coordinate 287,053, forward strand.
TTAATGTCGTCACAGTAGATAATTTAATTGGTGAAGCTATCGGTTTAGGTGTTGGACAATTGATTGTATCACGAACTGATACATCGGCAGGCAATGAGCGAAAAACACGCTCAGTTTATGATTTAACACCAATGCCGTATGAATGTGTTCAAACAAACTTTGATACACATATTACTTACAAACAACTTGATGCTTTTGCTCATTTAAAGAATTTTGAAGAACGAATAAATAATCAAATTCGAATTCAATCTGATTTAGATAAAATTCGAGTAGGTTTCTATGGTACATCGGCAGCTAAAAATACAGATATTGAAACCAATCCAAATGGTGAAGATGTAAATGAAGGTTGGATTGAAGCATTACGAAAACATAAATCTGAAAATGTATTATCAGAAGTAGTGCCAGATTCAGGTGAAATCCGAATTGGTGAAGGTGGAGACTTTGTGAATCTTGACCTTGCGGTTCTTACTATAAAGAATTTATTAGATCATGTATTTGCATCATCAAATGATTTAGTCGCTATTGTTGGTAATGAATTAGTTGCCAGTGACCAAGCAAGACTTTATGCACAGAACGGCAATACCCCAAGCGAAAAAGCAAAGATTGAAATGAGACAGGTCATTTCTACTTATGGCGGCTTACCTACCTATACAGTCTCTAATTTCCCACCGCGCGGCATTATGGTGACTAGCTTTGATAATTTATCGATTTATATATTAAATAACTCGATTCGAAAATCAGTAGGCGTCAAAAACGATAAAAAGGATCGCATTGAAAATTTTGAATGTATGAGCATGGCTTATCTTGTTGAGCAATTAGGTAAGACGGCTACACTTGAATTTGATAACGTTAAACTTAAAAAATCAGGCTCTGATGTTTGGGAGTGAGGATTATTTAGAATTCACTATTGCAGCAAACTATTTAAGCTCATTGTTATGAGCTTTTTTATTTTTGGAATAAAAAATTTAGGTAAAACGCCTAGAGCTTTAGTCAGAAAGCAACATAGTAAGCATGATAAGCTGTTGACATTTACTTAAACTTATTGGCATTAGAGTTATGACAACAAAAGACAGCATATTTCCTGTAGGCTCAATGGCTTATGAGGCTGATATTAGTGAAAAAGCTAATGTTAGGAATGATTCTTCTGAATCTTCATATCCATTTCCACCAAAAACTTCACCGTATTGGACTTCATCTCCATCGAATAGTGTTTATGGTCGTTCTTATGATGAAGCTGTTCAAAATTATACGAAAAAACAATCAGAACTATCACCTCCCCAAGTAACATCACCTGGTTATCAAGCAGCTACAGTTGATAATACTATATCTCAAACACCACAGCTTGATCCGAATAATATGTATTGGCCACCTTATGATTTTATTAAGGGTGAGCAAATTGAAGTTAAATACACAGAACAAAAAAATGAATTTGCTTTTATGTCTTTAAGTGAGGCAAATGAGTTTATTAAAAATTTATACGATGATTTAGGTGGGAAGGATACTATTTCAAGTTATAAAGATTATAAAAAAGGTTTAATTGATGGTATAGGAACTGCTAGGCAGAATGCACAAGAGCTAGGTTCATTAGGAGTGGTTGCATATACTAAAAATATTAATGGTAGAGATTGGGTAATCATCAAGGGCTATAAAAAACATTTAAAGACATTGATGAGAGGAAATAAATGGCTCGCTAATAATCCTAGAGTTGTCGAATTAGGTATGGGGTTAGAATCACTTAAAGGTAGTATTCGATATGCCAAATTTAATGTAACAGTGGAGGTAATCGCCGCTGTTGGGATTAATGTCGTAGAGTATGCACTTAATGACAAAGCTACATTAGAAGAGCTGATTGGAAATTCATCTGGTGATATTCTTAAGGGATTGGCTACATTAGCAATAGGAGCTGTTCTTACTCCAATAATAATTGGTCTTGCTGCACCTTTTGTAACAGCAACTTATCTTACGACTAATGTTGTTTGGGTTATATCTACTTTTGTTGTTGGACAAGGTTTGAATGCCATTGACTCTAATTATAAATTAAGTGAGCAAGCGACAAACGAAATTAAGAAAATAATGGAATCAAATAAATGAGCAAAATGAAAATTGTATTATCATTATCAATCATTTTATTAGTACTGTTAGTGTGTGTTTATTTTGCTATAGAGTCACTTAGCTATTTGTTTGGTTATCATGATTTTATTGTTGTAAATGGAGTGCTTAATCAGATATCTGTATACGCAATGATATATCTTTTAGTCGTTGCTATTTTAGGTGGTGCTAGGCAGTTTAAAGGAAATACGACGCCAGTATCTAGTAATATTAAGCGTTTTGTTCTTATTGGTTTTTTTATCTCTGGTGCGATTGGGGTTCTGAATTTTACGGCTCAGAATTATTATGTATCAAAACATAATCTAGTTTTATGTGAAAATTTAACGCAATTAGATACTCGTTTTTATAGTAAAACTTATGCTAAAAATATTAATCTTTGTGATGAATCTTTATAAGGCTCATTAAAGCCCACGCTAATGTGGGCTTTAGTACTTACAATTATTCTTTATTATGCAATTTATGTGGAAAGAGCTGAGTATAAACTTGCCACAAAATATTTAAGTTTCTATGTCCTGTCACTTGAGCTACTTCTTCAATTGAATATCCTTTCTCAAATAATCGACTTGCACCTTCACGTCTTAAATCGTGATAGCGTAAATCTTTTATATTTAAGTCATTTCTAACTCTCTGAAAGCCTGCACTAACACTTCTTGAATTGTAGGGAAAAATCAAATCATTGGTTTGGTTCTGACGTAAAACAATATCAAATGAACCTGCTAAGAGAGGTACTATCATGTGGTTGCCTTCTTTTTTTCGAGGGTCTTTTCTATTTCTAACTAGTATGGTTTTGTGATCATGATTTAAGTCGTCCCAACGTAAAGAACACACTTCACCAATACGCATACAAGTTAGAATGCTAAAATCTAAAATATCAATGTATGGGATTCGAGTTTTTCCGTTCTCTCGATAATTTTGGCGTTGAAGAAGTCCTTTTTTTAATTGTTCTAACTCGTTTTCGGTTGGTCGCCTTGTTCTTTTTTGGCTTTTTCCTATTAGGTTCATATCAATTAGAATAGGGATTGCTTCATCAAATATTGTGTAATTAGATTCAATATTAAAAACAGGTTTAGACTTCTTCATTACAGAACGGAGGTAAGCTATATCGTGGTAAATAGTGGCTGGTTTTGTGCCAGTTCCTTTTCGGTTTCGGCAGTGCTCAATTAGATCACTTGTTTGGAGTTCGTGACTGTTAATCTTTGCTATATCGCAATCTCTAAGCATTTTTATTACAAATTGCTTAGTTCTTCCTGTGTTATCCCATAAATCTCTATCATTAATAAAAAGATCTAAGAGAACTGCTAACGTGCTTGTTTTTAAGTTCTTTTTTAATCCGTTAGCTTCAATTTCTGCAACTTGTTTTATACCAAATGATTTGGCAAGAGATTTCTTTTTAAAAGTTTTGCTTTCTCTGTGTATAATTGCTGAATTCTTTTTAACTATAATGGTTACTTTGAATCGAGATTCACCGTTTTTTAGTTTTCGTGTTTCTACCGTATAGCTTGCCATTTGTCCTACTCCTAAAAGGGGTACTCAAGGGGTACTAGTTAAAGAAATTCAAGGAAATTCTAGGTTATTAACTGTGTATTTGTACAGTATTTTTTTAAGGCTAAATTGTGTCAAACCCTGAGAACACCAATAAATATCCACTACAACGCTTTTCCGTTGCCCCTATGCTTGATTGGACAGATCGTCACTGTCGTTACTTCCATCGTCAATTATCTGAGCATGCGCTTTTATATACTGAGATGGTAACTACTGGTGCGATCATTCATGGTAAAGGTGATTTTCTTGCGTATAACGAAGAAGAGCATCCAGTAGCCTTGCAGCTAGGTGGTTCAAACGTTAAAGATTTAGTTCATTGTGCGAAATTAGCAGCAGAACGTGGTTATGATGAAGTAAACCTAAATGTGGGCTGTCCATCAGATCGAGTACAAAATGGCCGTTTTGGTGCTTGTTTAATGGCAGAACCAGACTTAGTAGCTGAATGTGTCGCTGAAATGAAAGCGGTTGTTGATATTCCAGTGACGGTAAAAACTCGTATTGGTATTGATGACCAAGATAGCTATGAGTTTTTAACTAAGTTTGTTTCAACTGTTCATGAAAAGGGCGGTTGTGATCAATTTACTATTCATGCTCGTAAAGCATGGTTAAGCGGTTTAAGCCCGAAAGAAAACCGTGAGATCCCGCCACTTGATTACCCACGTGCGTATCAAATTAAGAAAGATTTCCCACAATTAATTATTGCGGTTAATGGTGGTATTAAAACATTAGCGGAAGCAAAAGAGCATTTAGAGCATTTAGACGGTGTGATGATTGGACGTGAGGCTTACCAAAGTCCGTATTTATTAGCGGAAGTTGATCAACAACTTTTTGGTAGTGACAAGCCAATTAAAAAGCGTCGTGAGATTGTTGAGTCTATGTACCCATATATTGAACGTCAGCTAGAGAATGGAGCTTACTTAGGCCATATTACTCGTCATATGTTAGGTCTATTCCAAAGCATGCCGGGTGCGAGACAATGGCGTCGTTATATCAGCGAAAATGCGCATAAGCCAGGAGCTGGCATTGAAGTGGTAGAAACAGCACTTGCTAAAATTCCTTCTGAATTAGATGTATAGATTTTAGCCATTCTGTCGATAAATTAAGTTAGATACGTAAAAGAAGAGTATATAAATAAACCAAATCGTTTATTATTACTTCATATGAACCAAATAGCGTCGCAAATGGAGACTACGCATGAACAAACTATCCCTCGCCACTGTTGTTGCTTCTGCTGCCTTAGTTATGGCAGTACCTGCACATTCAGCAGAGAAGGAATTTACAACTAAAGTTGCTATTGATGCGTGGTTCCCTGATGGAAAAGTTGGCTCTAAAGAGGGAGCGGTAAGAGATAATGATGTTGATGCATCACAAGCTTTCTCTATTGCGTTTGAACATCCATACCCAATTTTACCTAATGTAAAAGTACGTTATACACCAGTAAAAGCGGATCGTTTTGAATACGACCAAATTGATTACACCGGTTACTATAAATTATTAGAAACTGATGGTCTGCAATTTGATGTGGGTTTAACACTAACTCAATTTGCAAACGGTGAATTTAATAAAGGTGGTTCAATTCCTGGAGGTCCAGCAGACCAAAGCTTTAGCGAAACAGCATTAAATATGTATGCTGATGCATCGATGCACATTCCAAATACAAACTTCCATATTTTTGGTCAGTATGACTTTGGTAGCAGCAGTGACACTCGTACAATGGATGGTCAAGCAGGTGTGAAATACATTCTTCCTGTTGATGCTGTCGATGTTGAATTTAAACTTGGTTATCGTGTAATGGATCATGAGTTTGGTTATTTTGAAGGCTTTGATAGTGACCAAGCAAACGTCATGGTTGATGGCTGGTTTGGTGGTTTGTCGTTTGATTTCTAATCGATAAAAACTGTATCAACAATAATGAATTATTTTTAAGGTAGCGATTCAGGTGACTGAGTCGCTATTTTTTTATTTTAAATTTGCTCAAATTACGTTTATTGACCATGCTTATAAAGTGGATACTGCCATAAGTTGTGTTATGGCTGTTGTCGTAAGAAGGATGCCGTTATGACCACTTTAAGTGAATTAAAATTAATGTATCAAGAAGATCAATTGGTTGAAGCAGTAATAGAACCCGTTATTGTTGAAGACTCTTGGATCGTTGAATTTCGCCATGTCCGTGGTGGTCTGGTTTTATTAACGGATTTAAAAGGAGGAGAGGTGAAATATCGTGATTTAGAAGCGGCCTCAAAGAGCGCATTGGCTGTTGGTTTTAGTCAGGTAAGAATCAACGAATAAACGATAAAAGTCATCCCATTAACGCAAAGCAACCATTTCTTTCTTCCAAAAAGTTATAAAACATACTTATCTATTCTTTCTTGTTATAGAAAATTCTCGCTAATCTAACATGACGCAATGAATAGGGATGTCGTCATGTTATTAAAGGAACTCTCCGCACTCGCTAGTCCACTTAATGACCAACAAATAGGTCAGTTACAGCAAGCCGCTTCTGAATTGTCGCCACAGCAATTGGCGTGGGTCAGTGGCTACTTCTGGGGGATAAGCCAAACATCAGGTGCAACACAACCAATCAATCAAGCTGCTGCAGCGGTATCAAGCCAACCTGCTGGTAAGTTATCTATTATTTTTGCCTCTCAAACAGGTAATGCCAAAGGCGTTGCTGAAGCATTAAAAGAAGAAGCGGTAGCGGCAGGTATTGCTGTTGAGCTTTTTGATGCCAGTGATTACAAAGGTAAAAATTTAGCAAAAGAAACTCATGTCATTATTGTCGCTTCAACCAATGGTGAAGGTGAGGCGCCTGATAATGCCATTGAGTTACATGAATTTTTACAATCGAAAAAAGCACCTAAGCTCGATAATTTACATTACGGTGTTATTGGTCTAGGGGATTCAAGTTATGAGTTTTTCTGCCAAACAGGTAAAGATTTTGATGCCTTCTTATCAAAACAAGGGGCAACACCGTTTATTGAACGTGTTGATCTTGATGTCGATTATGAAGCTCCGGCTGCAGAGTGGCGAAAGCAAGCACTTGATAAAGTAAAAGAGGCATTAGCTTCTGAAGCACAAAGTGCGCAAGTGGTTCAGCTTCCTGTTGGACAAGCCGCTCATACCTCTCAATACTCAAAACAAAATCCGTATACCGCTACGCTATTAACCAGCCAAAAAATCACAGGGCGAGATTCAGGTAAAGATGTTCGTCATATCGAAATTGATTTAGATGGTTCAGGATTAACTTATCAACCGGGTGATGCTCTTGGTGTGTGGTTTGAAAATAGCCCAGAGCTCGCTTCAGCAATTTTGAAGCAAGTCGGTTTAACGGGTGATGAAGCGGTTGAGGTGGATGGTGATTCAATATCGCTTCAAAAAGCCTTGGTTGAAAAATATGAAATCACCTCAGCAAATCCGCAATTAGTGACTCAATATGCAGAGTTGTCAGGCAGCAAAAAGTTAGAAAAGCTAGCAGCAGATAAAGATAAGCTTCGCCAGTATTCAGGGAATACTCAAGTTATTGATGTATTGTCTGAGAAAAAAGCAAAACTCACCGCAGAGCAACTGGTTGGTTTGCTTCGTCGCTTAACTCCTCGTCTATATTCTATTGCATCAAGTCAGTCTGAAGTCGATGAAGAAGTGCATTTGACGGTAGGGGTTGTGGAGTATCTGCAAGGAGATGAAACACGTTTTGGTGGTGCATCTAGCTTTTTATCTCATCGCTTAGAAGAAGGCGATGATGTGAAAGTATTTGTTGAACACAATAACAATTTCAAATTACCTCAAGATGATAATGCCCCAGTGATAATGATTGGACCAGGTACAGGTATTGCCCCATTCCGCTCATTTGTACAGGAGCGTGATAACCGTGATGCAGAAGGTAAAAACTGGTTATTCTTTGGTGATAGAACGTTTACTCAAGATTTTTTATATCAGGTGGAGTGGCAGAAATACCTTAAATCGGGAATTGTGAATCAGCTTGATGTTGCTTTTAGTCGTGATCAACAAGAAAAAGTGTATGTACAACACCGAATCTTAGAGCATGCCGCACAAGTATGGCAGTGGCTGCAAGATGGGGCGTATATCTATGTATGTGGTGACGCAACTCGTATGGCGAAAGACGTACACGAAGCATTGATTTGCGTTGTAGAGCAACATGGACAGAAAACGAGAGAAGAAGCAGAGCAATTTGTAAATGAGCTGCGTAAGGCAAAACGTTATCAAAGGGATGTGTACTAATGAGCGAATTAATTGACGTTAAAACGATTTTATCAGGGACAGAGCTTGGTCCACTTGCTGATAACGAGCGATTAAAGCGTGAAAGTAAGCATTTACGTGGCACGATCGTAGAAGATCTGCAGGATCGAATTACTGGCGGATTTACCAAAGATAATTTTCAGCTGATCCGCTTTCATGGCATGTATCAACAAGATGATCGTGATATTCGTGCTGAGCGTGCGAAACAAAAATTAGAACCCTTGCATAATGTCATGCTACGAGCTCGTATGCCTGGCGGCATTATTACACCAAAGCAGTGGTTGGCGATTGATAAATTTGCTGAAGAAAATACCTCTTATGGCAGTTTGCGCTTAACGACACGTCAAACCTTCCAGTTTCATGGTGTGTTAAAACCAAATATTAAATTAATGCATCAAACATTAAACAGTATCGGTATAGATTCAATTGCGACAGCAGGGGATGTAAACCGAAATGTGTTATGTACGACTAACCCTGTTGAATCCGAACTTCATCAAGAAGCGTATGAGTGGGCGAAAAAAATCAGTGAGCATTTATTACCAAAAACACGTGCTTACGCTGAAATTTGGTTAGATGGTGAAAAACTAGAAACTACGGATGAAGAACCGATTTTAGGCAGTAATTATCTGCCTCGTAAATTTAAAACCACCGTTGTTATTCCTCCGCAAAATGATGTGGATGTACATGCGAATGATTTGAACTTCATTGCCATTGCAGATAATGGAAAATTGGTTGGTTTTAATGTGCTTGTGGGTGGTGGTCTTGCAATGACGCATGGCGATACAGCAACTTACCCACGTAAAGCGGATGATTTTGGTTTTGTACCGTTAGAGAAAACCCTTGATGTTGCAGCGGCAGTGGTGACTACTCAGCGTGACTGGGGTAACCGTTCAAATCGTAAAAATGCAAAAACCAAATACACATTAGATCGTGTGGGTTCTGATGTATTTAAAGCTGAAGTTGAAAAACGAGCTGGCGTTCAATTTGAAGAAAGTCGTCCCTATGAGTTAACGGAACGCGGTGATCGAATCGGTTGGGTTGAAGGGATTGATGGTAAGCATCACTTAGCATTATTTATTGAAAATGGGCGTTTATTAGATTATCCGGGAAAACCACTAAAAACAGGTGTGGCTGAAATTGCTAAGGTTCACCAAGGTGATTTTAGAATGACAGCAAATCAAAATTTGATTGTTGCTGGTGTCCCTTCTGAGCAAAAAGATCATATAGAGCAAATTGCTCGTGCGCATGGTTTGATTGATGATACTCATTCAGAGCAGCGTAAAAATTCAATGGCTTGTGTGGCGTTTCCTACGTGTCCATTAGCCATGGCGGAAGCCGAGCGTTTCTTACCTGAATTTGTGACTGAAATTGAAGGTGTATTGAAAAAACACAATCTGCCAGAAGAAGACAACATTATTTTCCGAGTCACTGGTTGTCCAAATGGTTGTGGCCGAGCAATGTTGGCTGAAATTGGTCTTGTTGGTAAAGCGCCAGGGCGTTATAACTTCCATCTTGGTGGTAATCGCAGTGGAACTCGAGTTCCTAAAATGTATAAGGAAAACATCACTGACCGTCAAATCCTTACTGAAATTGATCAACTTGTTGGTCGTTGGGCGACCGAACGTAATGAAAATGAAGGGTTTGGTGATTTTACGATCCGTGCAGGTATCGTAGATGAAGTGAAAGTATCAAAGAGGGATTTTCATGCCTAAATTGCAATTATCAGAGCTGTTATCGTTAACCAAGGTTGAGCAAACATTACGTTTAGCTGAGGTTAATGTTGAGCTTGAGAAACTAACAGCCCAAGAGCGTGTTGTTTGGGCGTTGGAAAACTTAGAAGGTAACCCTGCGTTGTCATCCAGTTTTGGTATTCAAGCTGCGGTGATGTTGCAATTAGTTACTGAAGTAAAATCAGATACCCCTATTATTTTGACTGATACCGGGTATCTATTTCCTGAAACTTATCAATTTATCGATCAATTAACGGACCGATTGAATTTAAATCTTCATGTCTTTACTGCGGATGAGAGCCCAAATTGGCAAGAGGCCCGTTATGGTAAATTATGGGAGCAAGGTGTAGAAGGCATTGAGAAATATAATAAACTCAATAAAGTTCAGCCGATGCGTCGTGCTTTAGATCAACTTGAAATTGGAGTTTGGTTTTCAGGGTTACGTCGAGAGCAATCGGGTTCTCGAGCAAATTTACCTATTTTAAGTATCCAAAATGGCGTTTTTAAATTCCTCCCAGTCTTAGATTGGACAAATAAAGAAGTTCATTACTTTTTGAAAGAGTACGATTTACCTTACCATCCATTATGGGACCAAGGGTATTTATCTGTTGGTGATACACACACAACTCAGAAATGGGAACCGGGAATGAGCGAAGAGGAAACTCGATTTTTTGGCTTGAAGCGGGAGTGTGGATTACATGAAGATGACGGTGAACTTGATGGTTCTGGAATTTAAATGATAAAACTATCATTAAATAAATTTGATTGGATTAAAAGGCAGCGATAACGCTGCCTTTATTTATCTTGATTGTTTATAAATTCATTATTTCCAAAGAGAAGTTAATGAATCTAGTAAACCAGAACTTGCATTTTGAGAGCTTAAGTACTCAGTAATTACAGGAGTAAATTGCGAGATCAAAGCTGGGTCTAATCCAAGAGCTGAAAAAGCTGCTTTTACACTATCCATATTTGAAATCATGCTGCCTAATCCACCAGGAATTGCTCCGTTAGAGATTCAAGACCAGGGATCATACTATTTAATTCAGAGCTTTCAGAATCCGATAGGCCATTACCTGCCATCGCTAATAGAGCGCCAGCACCGCCAGCAGCTTGATCAGCTGAGATATCAAGGTTTTCAGTTAACATTCCAACTAATGGGTTAGAAGCGGTTGTCTCTTCTGTTTTGGCATCGTCACTGCCACCAAAAAGATTAGAAAGAAAAGCATTAGCTGGTGCAGCTGCTGTGAGTGAAAGTGCAAGCGTTGATAAGATTAGCGTTTTTTTCATTGTCATTTCCTTTTAACATATCAATATTGTTTTTGTAACATTGTAGTTAGAGTATGACACAAAAAAAAGCGATACCCATAGGCATCGCTTTTTAATTTTATATTTAATCTTTTTTGAGAAAGATTAAAGGATATCTAGTAGTTCAACTTCAAATACTAGAGCAGCATATGGAGGGATTGCAGCACCAGCGCCACGCTCACCGTATGCTAGGTTTTGTGGAATAGAAAGTTTCCACTTAGAACCTACAGGCATTAGTTGAAGAGCTTCAACCCAACCTGCGATAACGCCAGTTACTGGGAATTCAGCAGGTTGGCCACGTTCTACAGAGCTATCGAATACAGCACCGTTAGTTAGCATACCGTGGTAGTGAACACGTACTGTTTTATCAGAAGTTGGAATTTCACCAGTACCTTCAGTTAGTACTTCATATTGAAGGCCTGACTCTAGTACAGTTACTTCTGGACGAAGTGCGTTATCAGCTAGGAAAGCTTCGCCTTCAGCAGCAGCAGCTTTTGAAGCTTCTGCACGAGCTTCTTCAGCACGCATGTGAAGTGCTTGAAGTGCTTCGTTGATAGCGTCAACTTCGATTTCTGGCATATCACCAGTTAGTGAAGTTGCGATACCTTTAGCGATAGCAGCAACGTTTAGGCCTTCAAGACCTGATTGTGCTAGTTGTTGGCCCATTTGAAGACCAATGCCGTAGCTTGCTCTTTGTTCTACTGTTTCTAATTTTACTTCAGACATACAGTCTCTCTTTCTTTATATGGTATAAACGAAAGCATAAAGGATACAGAGATCTAAGCTTAAGGTAAACTTTTGTACTTCTTTGAACTCTGATATTAGAATAAAACGTGAGCTCACCAGTTTCGCATGAGGCGATGGTATGAATAAAAAGAAAAAAATGAATGTAAAGCGCCCAGATTTTTCTGAGCAATTGGCTAATTTAAAGGAAAAGTGTGGGCCTATTATTGAAAAAGTTGCACCTTATTGGCAACGATTACCTCAATTTCACCAAAAAGCATTACGCATTTTAGTTCCTGTTACCTTTGTTTTAATTTTATTACCAAGTGGTGCAGAGGAAGAAGTAGATAGTATTCAGCCTACCGTGATCCCTGCGCCTGAAATGCAGAGACAAAGTGTCAGCTTAAACCTTGAAGGGTTAAGTGAACAAGAGGCATCATCAAACCGCAATCAAAGAGAAACGAGAGTCAATAGAGAAGAAAAAGTACCGACTCAAACAGCCTCTATTGAAAAAGAAACAACGACCGTTGAAGCCAAATGGCACGATTATCAAATTCAAGAAGGTGATACCCTTTATCAGGTATTTAGAAAAAATAATCTGCCATTAACTGAATTAAATAAAGTGGTGAAAATTGAAGGGGCAGATAAACCATTAAGTAATATTAAGAAAGGTCAACTGTTTCGCTTTAAACTCAATCAACAAGGCGATCTAGATATCGTACAAATAGAACGTGATGGTCAAGCGATCATGTACTTTAGAATGTCCGATGGTAATTTTGGACGCAGTAAATAATCTCTCTTTTTACTATCTTCCTCTTATGTTCTTTAACCACGTTTTAGGCATAAGAGGAATGACAATCAATGCAATCCCCACTGCTGTTAATATGTCTGGGATCTCGTCAAACCAAATCACACCAAATATAACCACAAAAATTAATCCTGAATATTCAGCCAAAGAAATCTGAGTTGCAGGGGCTTTTTTGTATGCAATGGTCGCTAACCCATTATAACTAATAATAAAAGTTGCGCTCAGAGCAATCCAAAGAACTTCATGATAATGCAATGGTTGCCAATAAAGCCAAGCTAAACCACCTGAAACAGGTAAGGATAATAATGTAGTCCAAAATAGTGTGGTAATAACGGATTGATCGTTAGGTATTTTTCTTACCAAAATATTATATAACGCCAATGTAGTTGCGGTTCCTAAAGCAAAAATAGCAGCCCAGTGGAATTGAGAAGGACGAAGAATAATAAGAGCCCCTAAAAACCCGACTATGGTTTGAAATATTTTCTTTGTCGATGGCTTTTCATTAAGCAAGAGTATTGAAAGCGGGATCATTAACAATGGTGCAGTATAAAAAACAGCATTGGCAGTCGCTAAAGTTAAGTAGGTGATTGATACCACCATACAACCACTACCAATTAAAAGAACATGAGCTCGTATTAGCGTTACTTTAGGGTTGCTTAAGCATCTTAATTTGGGTTGTTGATGAAACCAAAAAGGAAACAGAAGAGCGAGTGAGATCAATTGACGCAGAAATATATATTGAAAAGGCGAGACTCCACCATCCAATACTTTAACTGCAACATCAGAAAGTGAAGCAAGTAAGTTACCTAATATCAATAAGATAATAGCTAAATGAGTAGGAGCCATCATTGATCTCATACTCATCTTATTTTTCTAAACGCATATCAACATGGGGAATATCATCCTCAAGATACATATCAGAAATTACCTGAAATCCATGTTTTTGATAAAAGTGAGTTAGATGTTCTTGAGCACCAATATCAATCGTCTCTCCTGGCCATAATTCTTCACAACACGCTAAAGCTTGTGATAGCAGTTTATGTCCTAAACCATCACCTCTTGCAGTGCCTTTGGTTGCAACTCGTCCAATACTGACATTGATATAACTGGTACCTGCTGGCAGCAATCGAGCGCAGGCTATAATTTCATTATCTTTAGTGCCAATTAAATGATAAACCCCATCTTGGCAATCTTTGCCATCAAGTTCTGGGTAAGGGCAGGTTTGCTCTACAACAAAAACATCGACTCTTAAACGAAGTAATTCATAGAGTTGAGAGGTGGTTAATTCGGTAAATGGTATTTTTTGCCAATGGATCATGGAATTTATCTCGGTGAAAATGAAGAGTATCCAAGATACCTATGTTCACTTTTTTTGGCATTAACTTATGTTAACTTTTTAATTCTGTTTTTTATTCGACTTAAGCTGATATGAGTTATGCCAAGGTAAGCGGCAACTTGGTAATCGTTGAGTTGGGCTAATAGTTCTGGATAATTTTGACAGAAAACCTCGTAACGAGCTTGAGGAGAGTTTAATAACATAAAGCGTTCTTTTCTTTCTTTATACAAAAGTTGTGTTTCTAATAACTTGATATAAAGAGGGAGAGCATTTTTTCGCCATCGGTCCAGTAGAGAGATAGGTAATGTTATTAAACTTGTTTGAGTAATGGTTTCAAGAGTATAAGGAGATGACGTTTGATCTAATAATTCTTCAAAGCCAACGACCCAATCGCCATTCCAATAAAACTCCTTACTAAATTGCTTGCCTTGTTCGGTGAGATAACAAGAATGACAAAACCCATCAATAAGAAAATAGAATTCATTAGCAACATTATTTTGTTTGATAAGTATAGACTTAGCAGGAAGAGTTTTTAGCTTACCTAACTTAACTATTTGAGATATTTCATGGGGAGTAAACCCGTGTGATTCCAGTTGAGTGGTAAAAAGATCATTCATAGTTAAGTACTTTTATTATTAGAAGATGATGTTTTAATAGTGGAAAACTTAGCATACAGATAAAAAAATAGCATGGTGAAATCACCATGCTATTTGTTTTGTAAAAGAGATGAATTTTATTTTGCTAAGTTAAGTTGATATACAGCAAAACCAACATCATCAGTTGCAACACGTTTCATTGGGTATTGACCTTTATCTTTAATAAACTGAGTTGCTTTTTCGCTTGGTGATGTTTCAAAGCGAATATCCAGTTTTTCGCCATTTTTTATTGGTGCGAAAGACCAGTTATTATCAGCTGATGGTTGAACTTGACCTGCCTCTTTACTAACTCGAGAAATGTAGTTAGCAAGAACGGTACGGTTTTCATCTGGAGAATCAAAAGCGATGAAATCAGCACCTGTGCCAGGGAACTTATTGCTGTAAGCTCGGTAGTTGTTAGTTGCGATAAGGAAGTCTTGCTTCGCATCAATTGGTTTGCCTTGGTATGTTAAACCGATGATACGCTCAGAACCTTCATTAATTAAATTACAGTCACCGTCATATTTTGCTGGTTGAGTAATGTCAATTTGGTAGTTAACACCATCAATGACATCAAAGTTATACGTACGGAAACCATCCCAATCAATTAACTGTTGAGGTGCAGTACTGTTGATGTCGATTTGTTTAAATTGACCAGCAGAGCATTCAAGCCACTCTTTTACTTCTTTACCCGTTACTTTCATTGCAACTAATGTATTCGGGTATAGGTATAAATCAGCCGCATTACGGAACGTCAATTGGCCTGATTCAACTTCTGTAAAGTTTGTTGGATCATTTCCACGACCGCCAGCTTTGAATGGCGCTGCCGCAGAAAGTACTGGAGTACCATCTAAATCAGGGTCGCCTTGAATGAAGCGTTCAACGTAATCTTTTTGTGCAAGGTTAACGATTTGAACGGTAGGATCATCTTGAACTAAAGCTAAGAAGCTATACATAACATCATCAGCTTTACCAATTGGCTGGTTAACGAAATCACGCGTGCCTTTATGATCAGCTTCTAAAGCTTGTACGATGCCTTTATCAGCGTCAGCCAGTGATTTCTGATTTGTTTTATCAAAAATAGGGCGAGCTTCTGATTGACCTTTTACTACACTCCATTTGCCATCTTTTTGCTCAAGAGTTAAATCCATTACACCAACATGGCTACCCCAGCGGCCAGGCATAACAGCAGCAACGCCGTTAATTGTACCGTTTTCGTTATCAATACCTTGCAGGTTATCGAATCCTTTTCCTGGGAAAACCGCATGTGAGTGACCAAAGGCAATAGCATCAATACCGTCTACTTCAGAAAGGTAGTAGGTTGAGTTTTCTTCACCTTGTTTGTATGGATTCGTTGATACGCCAGAGTGAGGAATTGCAACGATAACATCAGCACCTTCTGCTTTCATTTGAGGTACTAATTCTTCTGCTGTTTCTTTTATGTCACGAGCAAAAACTTTACCTTCAAGATTCTTTTTATCCCATACCATGATTTGTGGTGGAACAAATCCGATGTAGCCGACTTTGATTTCGTGCTCTACACCTGCCGTATCTTTTAGTTTATGAGTTTTAATGATGTATGGTTTGAAATAATGCTCTTTTGTTTTTGCATCATAAACGTTCGCGCTGATGTATGGGAAATCAGCATCATTAATTGATTCTGCTAAAAACTCTAAACCGTAGTTAAATTCGTGGTTACCAATATTACCTGCATCGTAATCTAATTGATTCATCGCTTTATATGCAGGGTGAACTTCACCAGCTTCAATGCCTTTATCTGCCATGTAGTCACCCATTGGACTACCTTGCAATAAATCACCATTATCAACTAAAACACTGTTTGTTACTTCAGCACGAGCTTCTTTTACCAATGTTGCTGTACGAGCTAAACCAATTTTTTGAGTCGGCTTATCTTTGTAGTAGTCATAATCCATAAGGTTAGTATGGATGTCTGTTGTTTCTACCACTCGTAGATTAATAACTTCATCGGTATCGGTAACTGTTGGGCTACAACCTGAAAGGGTAAGTAGACCTAGACCAGCTAATACTGCAATTGAAACAGGTTTTGCTGAGAGGTTCATAGTGTGTCTCCAAAAGGTGATAATCATAAAAGCGCCAATAAGATAACAGATTGGCTATGTTATAAATGTAACTGGCCTCTCAATGTGTGCAGTTGATCTTGTTTCAGTACGCTTTATGGTAATCAGATCACAGCTTTATTTTTAATTAGTTAGCCATGCTATCGACCGATATTTTGATTTTCCCTTCTCGATTTTTCTTTATTTTTTCTGAATGAAACGCATTAATTTTTTTTGCGTTAGCATTAAATCGAATAAAAAATGAAATTTTAGAATTTCAGGTAATAAAGTAACCCGTCTATAGTGGTTTTATTGGAATGACAATTCGCCGCCTGCAACGATAAAAAGAAGTGTTAAGACTATCACCAGAAGCAGGAGCCATTACCAAATTTAGCCTAAAGGACAAAAGCACATGGACGCAAAACGATTGACCCACCTTCAGCAACTAGAAGCGGAGAGTATTCATATTATTCGCGAAGTGGCAGCTGAATTTGATAACCCTGTAATGATGTACTCGATTGGTAAAGATTCATCAGTGATGCTGCATTTAGCTCGTAAAGCATTTTATCCAGGAAAGATCCATTCCCACTTCTTCATGTTGATACCGATTGGAAATTCAAAGAGATGATTGAATTTCGTGATAAAACAGCAGAAAAATACGGTTTTGATCTATTGGTACACAAAAACCCTGAAGGGTTAGAAATGGGCATTAATCCGTTTGTGCATGGATCATCAAAGCACACCGATATCATGAAAACACAAGGTTTGAAACAAGCATTAAATAAATACGGATTTGATGCGGCTTTTGGTGGAGCTCGTCGTGATGAAGAAAAGTCACGCGCCAAAGAACGTGTTTATTCATTTAGAGATAAAAACCATACGTGGGATCCAAAAAATCAACGCCCTGAGCTATGGAATACGTATAACGGACAAGTCAATAAAGGGGAAAGTATTCGAGTATTCCCGCTTTCAAACTGGACTGAGTTGGACATTTGGCAATACATCTATTTAGAAAATATTGAAATTGTTCCTCTGTATTTATCAGAGAAACGCCCAGTGGTTGAGCGTGATGGCATGTTGATCATGGTAGACGATGAGCGCTTAAAACTGGAAGAAGGTGAAGAGATCCAACATAAAGATATTCGTTTTAGAACTCTAGGTTGTTATCCATTAACAGGCGCGGTGGAATCAAAAGCGAATACATTGCCTGAAATTATTGAAGAGATGCTAGTTGCGACCTCCAGTGAGCGTCAAGGACGAGCGATAGATCATGATTCATCTGGCTCCATGGAGCTCAAGAAGCGTCAAGGTTACTTTTAATATCAGGCATCTAAGGAAGGATTAAATAAATGAATAGTGCAGTAGAGCAACAACTGGCAGAGCTTGGTATTGAAGCTTATTTAAAAGAACATCAATACAAATCATTACTTCGTTTTTTAACGTGTGGATCAGTAGATGATGGTAAAAGTACCCTCATAGGCCGATTACTCCATGATTCAAAACAAATCTATGCAGATCAACTAGATGCAGTTCATGCTGACAGCCAACGAGTGGTACTACGGGTGAGCGTCCAGACTTAGCTTTATTGGTTGATGGCCTGCAAGCTGAACGTGAGCAAGGTATTACGATTGATGTGGCATATCGTTACTTCTCAACTCAAAAACGTAAATTCATCATTGCCGATACACCGGGGCATGAGCAATACACTCGTAATATGGCTACGGGTGCATCAACCTGTAATGTCGCCGTGATTTTGATTGATGCTCGTAAAGGGGTGCTTGATCAAACTCGCCGTCACTCTTATATCGCAAATCTTCTTGGTATTCGTCATTTTGTTGTAGCAGTGAATAAAATGGATTTAGTTGACTATTCTCAAACTCGTTTTGAAGAGATTAAAGAGGAATACTTAGCTTTTTCTAAGAAATTGAATAATCCAAATTTAGATATTTCTATTTTACCTTTATCTGCATTAGAAGGAGATAACGTAGTAAATCCAAGTGAGGCATTATCTTGGTATCAAGGTGAACCACTATTAGAAGTCCTTGAGAATGTGGATATTGATGCAGATAAAGGCAATGGTGAGTTTAGATTCCCTGTGCAATACGTTAATCGTCCAAACTTAGATTTTCGTGGTTTTGCTGGAACGGTCTCTTCTGGTGGAATTTCTGTTGGTGATGAAATTGTGGCTTTACCATCAGGTAAAAAATCGAAAGTCGCTCGTATTGTTACCTTTGATGGTGATTTAACATCTGCTCAAGCAGGCCAAGCGGTAACGCTAACACTTGAGGATGAAATTGATATTAGTCGTGGTGACTTGTTAGTTAAATCACAGTCGAACTTGCAAGCCACGGATCAGTTTAAAGCTGAGATTGTATGGATGACGGAAAAAGGATTAGAACCGGGTCGTCAATACGATATTAAAATTGCAGGCAAGAAAACAGTGGGACAAATTGATGCTATTCACCATCAAGTGAACATCAACAGTCTAGAAAAGTTTGATACTCAAGAGTTGCCGCTGAATGGTATTGGTTTATGTGATGTATCGTTAACGGAAACCGTGAGTTTAGATCGTTATCAAGATTGCGCAGATACTGGCGGATTTATTTTTATTGATCGTCTAACTAATGTAACGGTAGGGGCAGGGATGATCCAAAACCTATCTGATTTGAGTGAGACTAAGCCAATTAATGACAATATCAGTGCGTTTGAAATTGAGCTAAATGCGTTAATTCGTAAGCACTTCCCACATTGGGAAACCAAAGATATTTCTAAGCTTTTAGGCTAAGGACTGTCACTATGGCATGGGAACAAGGATTCGTTCTGGCGTTATTAACTCTGATTATTGTGAGTTTATTGGCAAGTAAGTTAAAACCAAGCGTCATATTTGCAGGTTCTGCATTTATTGCTTTTATGGTTGGTATGATTGATTTACCTAGCTTGGCAAAAAATTTTACTAATTCATCTTTGCTAACGCTAGTGCTGCTTATTTTAAGTTCTTGTGCTTTAGAAAAAACACGCCTTATCAGTTGGGTTGGTCGTTATATTTCTGAAGGAAGGTTAGGGAGTGTGGTAGGCAAATTAGGTCTATCTACTGCCTTACTTTCTTCTTTTACCAATAATACAGCGGTTGTTGTTTCACTGATTGGTGCAATCAAACGTAATCAACGACACGCTCCTTCACGATTACTTATTCCCTTATCTTATGCCGCTATCTTAGGTGGAACATTAACGTTAATTGGTACTTCAACGAACCTTATCATTAATAGTTTTGTGGAAGATACGGGGTTACCGAGTTTAAGTTTCTTTGCCCCTACAACGATTGGTCTAGCCGTTCTATTTGGTGGTTTATTGATTTTAATTCCACTGAGTTATTTATTGCCTCAGTACGATGAAAGTCATCAAGATGAATTACCGTATTTTTTAGAAGCAAGAGTAGAAGGTGGCTCACCACTAGTAGGTAAATCAATCAGTGAAAATAACCTTCGAGCATTGCGTAAGCTGTTTTTAGCTGAAGTGATTCGTAATGGAAAAACCATACCATCGGTTGAGCCAGATATGATTTTATTAGCTGGAGATAGGCTGCTGTTTTGCGGAGACATTGAAAGTGTTACGACGTTACAAGAAATTAATGGCTTAACCTTATTTGGTCAGCATCATTTAAATGGACAGAACCTACTTGAAGTTGTTGTAAGCCAATCGGCTTCTATTCGTGGAAAAAGCATTAAGTCAGCTCAATTTAGAGAACGCTTTGATGCGGTAGTGGTTGCTATTCGCCGAGGGCATGAACGACTTGAAGGTGGATTAGGAAAAATTGAATTACAAGCAGGGGATACATTAATTTTGGTTCCCGGTAAAGACTTTGAACAGAGCAAGCAACAACTAAAACGTGAATTCGTCATTATCAGTGATTTAGATTCAGCCGCAAAACTGGATGGAGACAAGAGTGCTTTAGTTTTGGTTGGTTTTGCTGCTGTGATTACCGCTGCTTTACTTGATGTGTTTCCTATTATTAAAGGACTCTCTGTTTATCTACTTGGTATGCTAGCGCTAGGTATTATTAATTTAGGTGAAATTCGTAGACGATTCCCAATTGATATTGTTGTTATTGTTGGTGCTGCGCTTTCTATCGCACAGTTAATGTTGTCATCAGGACTATCTGTTCAATTAGGTGAAATGTTTATTGAGCTGTTTAATGGCTGGGGAGTAATGGGGGCATTAATTGCGGTATACCTTATTACGTTGGTGTTGACTGAACTTATTACCAATAATGCAGCGGCAGCACTGGCTTTTCCTATTGGTTATAGCATGGCATTGGGGTATGGCGTTGATCCCATGCCTTTTATTATGGCGGTGCTTTTTGGTGCGAGTGCCAGTTTTATTTCCCCTTATGGATATCAAACTAATCTACTCGTTTTTAGTGTGGGCAATTACACACTGCTCGATTATGTGAAAGTGGGATTACCCATGTCGATTATTTATTCGGTACTGGTATTAGCATTAATCCCTTACTTTTTCCCATTTTAATTCAAGGATGAAACATGACAGCACAATCAGTAATAAAAGATGAGAATGTCGTTTGGCATCAACATACCGTAACAAAGGAAATTCGTTCCGATCTTAAAAAGCAAAAACCGGCGGTGCTTTGGTTTACTGGATTATCGGGGGCAGGTAAATCAACCATTGCAGGTGCATTAGAAAGTAAATTGGCAGAGCTTGGGTATCATACCTATTTACTTGATGGCGATAATGTCCGTCATGGTTTATGTAAAGATTTGGGCTTTTCAGATCATGATAGGCAAGAAAACATTAGACGTATTGGTGAGCTTTCAAAGTTGATGGCAGATGCTGGGCTTATTGTATTAAGTGCGTTTATTTCACCTCATAGAGCTGAGCGTCAAATGGTTCGAGAATTACTGCCTGAGGGGGAGTTTTTAGAAGTCTTTGTGAATACCTCTCTGGATGAGTGTGAAAAAAGAGATCCGAAGGGCTTATATAAAAAAGCACGAGCTGGTGAGATAAAACATTTCACAGGGATTGATTCTGAATATCAACAACCGGTAAACCCCGAAATTGATTTGCCCGCAGGAACTCAGTCGATAGAAGCATTAGTTGAACAGTGTTTAGAAGAGCTAAAAGTACGTTCAATTATCTAGAAGAAAAAATAGCCCTAATAGTGATTGTTTTTGGAACTACTAGGGCTTTAATTATTTTTGATGCTTATCTATTAACTTAGACAACTAAGCCATCGTTGAAATGGATTTTGCAGCAACATCCGTTTCAACCATAAACTTCTGACTTAATAAACTGATGAGGTTATCGTAATAATTTTCATTCGGTTTATTGCCTAGCAGTTTACATAGCTCAGCACCAGTAGGACTAAATCGGTAATATACCAATCGAGACCCTTTCTGCATTGGTTTTATTGCGATGTTCTTCCCTTGATATTGCAAGGGTAAGGCGGGTTCAAACTCAATCTCTCCTGACTCTAGTTCAGTGCTAAGTAGTAAACCTAATTCAATAAGAAGCAATAAACTTGAATAAGGTAGTTTGTAGTTACCTAAATGAATGAGTTGAGGCCCATCGGTTTTATAGAAATTAAAAAAAGTACCAGCACACTTATAACCCAATAGGAGTTTTTTACTGTTGTCTTGTCCAAAGCTACATGCGAGTGAAGCTGCTCTTTGAAATGTTTGAGCTTCGCGTTGGGTCATGTCTTTTAGAACTTTAAGGGCTTTCATTGAAGTGGAACCAGGGCTGATCACTTCTTGTTTGAATATTTGGCTCCACAGTTTTTGCATTGATGAGTCGTGGATATCTTTTGCCATTTCAAAGAAACGATGTAGCCAATCAGGATCAGGTTCGCCTGCGGTTTCATCATTGCAATAATCGTGAGCGAGTTTTACGATTTTTTCTAAATTTTGTTGTTGTTGTTCACGCAATAATTTTTCACGATATAACGCACGTTTGAGTAGTGTTTCTTCTGGTTTTGGAGGCTGAAGATTGGCCGCAAGACCTTGCTGAATTGCAATTTCTTTTAGTCGTCTAGCGCTGCTAACTACATAATGTTCTTTTTTATGAGTTGGTTGTTCTTTTTTAGTTGTTTCATCTTTAGTGATGATAGTTTGCTGCGTATTCATGAGTTCGCCTAGCTTCGATTTAACATGATTTCCCATTATCTTATCGGTTGCTGAAAATAAAAACTTTAATCTCAAAGCGATATTTGCGAGTTAGTCAAATAAAGTAGCAGGTAATTAGTGGCGAAATGATAAATTTTTGTTAAAATAAATCAGTTGATTAATAACGTTGGAGAGGGGAAATGAAAGAGTCAAATTTTAAGAAGATTCTATTTAGCGTTACATTGGTTAGTGTTTATGCAGTAACACTGGTTTATTTATCTAATTATATTTAACTAAACAAAATAAACCAGTGTAAAATATTTGTTAATTACTCATCGTCATATTCTTCTAATCTTACACCTTCAATAAGATAACCGGTTTCAGCAAGTTCACTATCAATGGTTTCTGTTTTTAACTTACCAACAATATAAATGACATCCCACAACTGCTGTATTGGAGCGCCTTTTTCGAATTTCACGTAAATAATCTGGTTTGGTGGTGGTGGTGGAACATGAATACATGCACCAAAGTAAGGCACTAACAGAAATTCTGTGATCATTTTATCGTCGCCCTCTAAAGGGATCACAAAACCGGGTATTTTTACCATACTTCCGTTTAATTCTTGTCTAACCGAACCCACTAAAGATTGTTGCATTTGACCACCATTGTGATCAATTTTAGGCATTCCCATTGAATCAAATTGATTTCTTTCTTGTTCAGGAATCAAATCAATCCAATCAAGTTTTAATACCTCATTACTGAATGCACTAAAAGGCATCAGCATTAATAGGCAGATAATTATTTTCTTTTTCATTAAAAGGGTCCTTATAACCTTATTGTCATGCCATCACTTAAAGAGTGTCGGTAAGCTTGTATTGCTGGAATAACGCCAATCACAAAGCCTGAACACAAAACAAGACCAAGTAGCTTGAGTTCATAAAGTGTTGGTAGGGTTAACTCAATGGCAATGCCATAATATTGTTGGATTATAGGTTGTAGAATACTGAGAGATAAGTAAAGCCCCATTAGGCCTACTATGATCCCAAAGCTGGTTATTACAACAGCTTCACTAATCAATAAGATAAAGATATGCTTAGGTTGAGCCCCCATTGCACGCAAGATAGCCATTTCTCTACGGCGCTCTTGCAAGCTAGTTAATAGGCTTGTTAGCATTCCCATTAAGCCCGCAGCAACAACAAAAACAGATACGGCTAAGAGCGCTTGCTCTGCCACAGACATCATTCCCCATAATTCATGTAATGCGATACCGGGAAGAATGGCACTAAGTGGTTCTTTTGAATATTCATTAATGTAGCGTTGTAGAGCAAAGGTTTGAATCTTTGATTTTAATCCAAGCATGAAAGCTGTGATTTCTGCAGGTTCAAATTTTTGTTTTTCTAAGACTTTTGCATCGGGAGTATTGCCTAAATGCGCACCGCTTTCCCAGCCAACATGAATGGCAGATATTGCTTCTAGTGAAACATGTAAGGTTTTATCTACAGGTGTTCCTGTTGGTTTTAAAATGCCTACGACAGTAAAAGGTAAATTATCGTGTCTGGTAAAAGACTTATCACTGATCCCGTGCGCAATAACCAATTTATCCCCTAGATGATAATTGAGTTTATTAGCAACATCAGCACCTAATACAACATCAAATAATCCATTAAATGGTTTGCCTTCTTTAAATTCAAGAGGCTGTTTTTTTCCATATTGATAAAAACGAAAATAGTCTTGATTCGTTCCCATAACACGGAAACCTTTATGGGAATCACCCAGAGAAATCGGAATGGCCCATTTTACCGCTCTTTGATGAATGATTTCTTGATAGCTTTTCCAATCAATATTATTTGTCGCATTACCTATTCTAAAAACAGAATAAAGCAATAGGTTAACTTGACCAGAACGAGCACCAACAATCAAATCAGTATTCGAAATCGTGTTCGCAAAACTATTCTTAGCTTCGGTACGAATACGTTCTACGCCAACTAATAGCATTACTGAAATAGCAATAGTTGCAACAGTAAGTAATACGGTTGTTTTACGATTAATTAGACTTTTCCAAGCTAATTTTGTAATGCCTATCATGAGATGCCTCCTGCTTTATTCAATTCTCTTAAATCAATACTTTGATCGAATAAAGACTCTAAACTTGGGTCATGGCTGACAAAAAGTAAACTCGCGTTACTGTTTCTGCACTCATTCATTAATAACTCAATAAAAGCAAAACGAGTTTCGTGATCCAGTGCTGATGTCGGTTCATCGGCAATGATTAATTTAGGCTTTCCAATAAAAGCTCTAGCGGCGGCCACTCGTTGCTGTTGGCCAATACTTAAGTCTGTAATTGGCTTATTAAAATGAGAAGCCGGTAATTGAAGCTGCGTTAAAAGACGTGTTGCTTCTATGCGTAATTCTTTTATAGATAATGTTTTTTTTGAAGAAAATTGATAAGGCAAAATTACATTATCGATAACGGATAAATATGGGAGTAAGTTAAATTGCTGGAAAATATAACCAATATTATCAGCTCTGAATCTATCTCTTTGATTTGATGAGAGTTGATTAATATCAGTACCATTAATTGTTACACAACCAGACGTTGGTGAAAGGATACCCGTTAAAAGACTCAATAGGGTTGATTTACCACTTCCACTCGGACCTTTAATAAATAGTTTGCTTCCTTGTTTTTGAGTAAAAGAAGGAATATTTAATGTTAATTCGCTTTGATTGGGCCAATGAAAAGTCAGGTTTGATAATTCAATAATGTTCATAGTAAAACTGGCGATGTTACCACCGCCATACCTAAGTTATAGAGTGATAACTGATGATTTTGGTGTTAATGAAGCGGCTTTTTGTCCAGCATCACCAAGATATTGAATTGTCATTTTATGTGTATGAGGGAAGTGAGTGAACCACTGAGTTTCTATTTGGTCTAGGTTTGAAATCGCTTCACAGTGATATTCATATTGAGCACTAAACTCACCATGCTTGCCATGTTCTTTATGGTGTTCACCATCATGGTGGTCATGGTCATGGTCATGATCGTGGTCGTGTTCATGGTCATCATGATCGTTATGATTAACTAGGTTATGAGATACATGAGCTTCTTCAAATGTACATTTTGCATTTTCAGGAAGTGTAAAGATCAGGTTTGGGTTGTTTAATGTTTTTACTGCATTAGCAAGTACTTGCTTTTGAGCGTCATCCTTTGGTGCATGTTCAAAACCAACAACATCAGCGCCAGGAGCGGTGATCTCAAAAAGTAGGTGATCGCCATCTTGAGCAATATTGGTTTCAACCACACCATGGACATGAGCATCGTGGTGACGATGTTCACTTTCATGATGTTCTCCATCATGATGATTATGATCATGGTGGTCATTAGCATTTGCAGCATAACTTACCGAGAATAAAGAACCTGAAACTGCTAAGCAAAGAAGTGTTTTTTTATTACAGATAGACATAATAATTTCCTATTTTCTAAGAATGATAAATTGAATGTGATTATTGTTTAGAGAATAGACGGAGTTGGAGGTGCTCGCGAATGAACTGTTATGTTTAAAGGTGATGAGTTTTCAACTATAGAAAATAAAGAGCAAATAATTAGCTGGGGGATAACTGGTGGTGATGTAACGTTGATACAAATACCAGAGCTAAATGATTGAAACTGCTGGCAATGGTGATCTTCATGATGATGTAAGTTGGTATCAACTTGGTGATTAGCAACCAAAATACCAAACAACGCTAGGAGTATTGCAAACCCCCAATTTAACCAGCGTTGTTTAGTAAAGAAATACGATTGCATTGTACTACCCTAATTGAATGAGTAGTAAATGTAATAATATAACATTTTATAAGCAAGGCATTATTTATAATTGAGTGTGAATTAGCGCTATAACTTGCTTAATTTCATCGTTTGATAACTTTCCTTCTTTAATGAAAAGAATTTTTCCTTCTTTATCTTGAACAATAATAGCTGAACTTTCAGGTTGTAAATCCCAAGCTTTTGCGACCTTACCATGCTCATCTAATACCATTGAAGACCATGAAAACTCTTCTTTGCTTTCTTCAGCAGAAGACTTCACAAATCCACCGGTTCCCCAGATAGAATCATCTTGATTGATGATAGTTGTTGTTTGATATTCTGTTTCTGGGAACTTTTCTAATGTAATTGCACTCATAAGATCGGCGTTCATTGCTTTCGCACTGCTTCGACCTGCTATTGCCTGCAATACTCGAACTTTTCCTTTAAGTTGTTCAGTATTCCAGTTTTGATAGGTTGCAGCTGAGTTTTTAAAAAAGATTTCACCATACTGTTCAATCGAAACTGATGGAACTTCTTTATTAAGAGTTAGGTTGTGAGCAAATGAAAGAGAAGGGAGCAGACAAGCCGCAAGTGTAAGTAGTTTTACTTTTTTCATTTTTATTATCCTTGATGATTAACCTTCGTAGTTTAGTGTAGCGATAAGAAAAAAGCGATTCGACCAGTCTTTGTGGTTTTGATTTTCTCCTTGTTGAAAATAGTTTTGCTTCCTATAATGTTAATCACTTGTTTTGTTTGTAATAAAACGGTGTAGATTGGCGTTTGTTTTCAGGACTAATAAAACCTTTATATGGATAATCGGGGAATGGCTATGTTTAGAAATTTTAAGGCTTATCGACCATTGCAAGTCGCTCGTTTTGTAAAAACGTTATTTAAGGGTAATTTGCATATTGAAGGAATTGGAACTTTTGAGTTTGATGGCGGTAAAATTTTAATGCCAAATCAAGGAACTAAGAAAATGCTATTAGTTATGAGTGAAGTGAATCAACATATTCGTCAACTATCAATGATGCCAGCTTAAAATTATAGTAATAGTTAATAAGAGGTGCTCGTAGTCATGAGCACCTTTTTTGTTTATATAAAACAAACACCAGTACCTTTTAAACCACAATAACCATCAGGGTTTTTAGCTAAATATTGTTGGTGGTATTCTTCGGCAAAGTAAAAGGTTTGGACTGGTACAATTTCCGTCGTAATAACTCGCATGATACCTTGTTTTTCTAGAGCTGCTTGGTATTGCTGTTGCGTTTGTTTCGCTGTTTCCTGTTGCGCTTTAGATGTTGTATAAATAGCTGAACGATATTGTGACCCAATATCGTTACCTTGTCGCATTCCTTCTGTCGGGTCGTGTTTTTGCCAGAAAGAATGTAATAAGGTATTTAATGAAATTATTGTTGGGTCAAAAATGACTTTTACAACTTCAGTATGATTGGTTGTTCCTGTACAGACTTCTTTATAAGTAGGGTGTGATGTTACTCCTCCACTGTATCCAACCGCAGTAGAGTAGACGCCTTCTAATTGCCAAAAAAGACGTTCAGCACCCCAGAAGCAACCCATACCAAAAAATATTTGCTCAAAATTTGGCGGTATGAATTCTAAATTACGTTGAGAAATAAAATGAAGTGGTGGTGACGTTGGTTGTTTAGTTGTCATGTTGCATCCTTCAACTGAGTTAATATAGAAGACATTTATCTTGTGCTACTCTATAAAACGAGTAAATTACCATTGCATATAATGCATTAATGAATCAATAGAATAATTACAAGTATGATAAAGAAGTTACCTTTATTCATTATAGTCTGTTTGCTTGCTATCTCATCTCAAGCCTTAGCAGAAACAGAACTAGAAATAGAGGGATTAGAAGGACCTTTACTGAGTAATGTTGAAGCATATATCTCAGGTATTCCAGAAGAAGACTATTCTGTCTCTCTTCGTTTCCAAGCTCGTCTTCAAGAAAGTATTACTGATGCCTTAAAAGCTCTTGGTTATTACCAATCAACAACAACCTTTGTTGTTGAAGGGGATATATCTGATCGTACTTTGCTCGTAAATATAGACGCAGGCCAGCCTGTAATTATCTATGTTAGTGATATAGTAATTAGTGGTGAAGCGGCGGCAGATGAGGATTTTATTAACGCGGTCGATAACTCTGGATTAAATCTTGGACAAGTGATTAACCATGGTCGATATGAAAGTTTAAAAAGTACGTTACAAAATCTGGCCTTAAGAAAAGGGTATTTTGATGGCGACTTTACAACGAATAGATTGGAAATCGCTCCTAGACGACATCAGGCTATAGTTCGAATTCATTATGATAGTGGTAAACGATACAGTTTTGGTGAAACATCGATTGATGGTAGTCAAATTGAAGAAAAAAGAGTTCGTTCTATTATTCCATTTCAAGCAGGAGACCCTTATCTTGCAAGTCAAGTTGGTGAATTAAATCAATATCTTTCAAATACAGAGTGGTTTTCTTCTGTTTATGTTGAGCCAGATATCGACGCAGTTGGAAAAACATATCAATTGCCAATGAAAGTTCATCTTTCTCCTCAAGTAAGAAATCAATTAGAAACAAGTATTGGTTATGCAACTGACGTTGGTGCTAGGGGAAAAATTCGTTGGAAAAAGCCGTGGTTAAATCCGGAAGGACATAGTTTAGATACCGCCCTTTCAATTTCAAAACCAGAACAAGAAGCAACCATTTCTTATAAGATCCCGTTAGAGCAAGTTTTAAAAGATTACTACGTTGTTAAATATGGACTTAAAAATGTAGATAACAATGATACGGATAGTTTGGAATCGAATTTAGCTTTTGAAAGACATTGGGTTTATGACTCAGGTTGGCATCGAACTATCTATACTCGTTTTTTATATGAAGAATTTACTCAAGGTGTACAAGATGGCACAGCATGGTTAGTGCTACCGGGGATCTCTTTTTCTAAGAGTCGCTCACGTGGTGGTACGATGCCAATGTGGGGAGATAAAAAAGCATTTACCATTGAGGCGACAGATCAAGCTTTAACATCGGATGTGAAGTTATTACGTTTACAAGCTCAAGGTGCGATTGTTCGTAGTATCGGAGAAAATCACAGAGGTGTAGCTCGTGCAGATATTGGTGCAATATATACTGATGATTTTTATAAGTTACCGCCATCAATTCGTTTTTTCGCTGGTGGTGATAATAGTATTCGTGGTTATGGATATGAAGAAGTATCTCCAAAAGATAGTGAAGGTTATTTAACTGGTGGCCAATATATGGCGACAGCTAGCCTTGAGTATCAATATCGAGTAGTCGGTAATTGGTGGGTTGCAACGTTTGTTGATTATGGTGATGCATGGCTAGATACTCCAGATTGGAAAATGGGTACCGGTGTGGGTATACGATGGGCTTCGCCTGTAGGTCCAGTTCGACTCGATTTCGCATGGGGCTTGATGCTGAGCCTGGAGACGAATTTAAAATCCACTTTACCTTGGGGCCTGAAGTATGAGTTCCATTGAAATGAACGAAGAACATAACAATCAAGAGTTGAAGAAAAAACGACGTTTTAGTCGTCACTGTCTTTGCTTTGCTCTTTTTTTTCCATCAATACTATTATTACTCCTATTAATAATTGGTGCTGTTGTTTTTACTAATTCTGGATTAAAACTGATAGTTTGGGGGCAGAAAAAGCGCTTCCTGAGTTATCAATTGAAGGGGTTGAAGGCAGCGTCATTCCTGAATTCACATTATCGAAGATAACCTATGATAATAAACAGTTACTCAGTACGGAGATTTCTCGTTTTCATTTTGCATTAACACCTAATTGTTTATTAATCCCTTCAGTTTGCATCGATGATATTTCTGTGGATGGACTGACGTTAGATTTTCCAACACTCCCAACTTCAAATGAAGAAGAGCCAACTGATACTGCTGAAAATACGTTGTTGTCGATCCCTATCCCGATAGCAATAACCAATATTACTTTAAATAATATAGATGCGGATATTTTGGGAAATCATATTCAGTGGAAAGCATTTTCTACTGGAGTGAATATCTACAAAAGTGATTTAACATTAACGCCCTTGAACTGGGATCATATTCGTTTAGAGCTTGCTTCAAGTGAAAGCGCTTCTGAAAAAAATACAGAAAAACCAACATCGTCAAAAAAAGATGATGCGCCTATCGTTTTACCTGAAGTATTTATTCCTTTAAATATAAAAGTGGAACAGTTCGCACTTCGTGATTTTATCCTGCAGCAAGAGACTCCCGTAAAAGTAAACAAACTAAATTTCAAGGCAACTGCTGGTGAAAATAACGCGAGTATTAATGATTTTTACTTGGATGTACCACAAGCAAATTTATCACTTAATAATGAGATAGTTTTAAAAGGAGATTATCCCCTTACCTTAGACGGACTTCTTGAGCTAAAAGAAACGGAACTAAAAGGTCATAAGTTAGCTATAGAGGCTGATGGAAGTGTTGCTGATTTGAATGCTTCATTAACCTTGAGTGGTGGTTTAAAGGTTAAAGTCGATGCAAATGTTCACCCTTTAGATAAAAAATTTCCATTTGATGTACATGTTTATAAAGGTGACCTGTACTGGCCATTAACTGGCGATAAAGATATTAAGGTTCAAATTCCCAATATAAAAACAAAAGGCAATCTTGAGCAATATAACTTTGCGAGTGCTCTATATATAGAGGGGAAATCAATTCCTCAAACAGATATGCGCTTAGAAGGAAGAGGAACATTAGAGAAGGTCGATTTATCCGATTTGTTAATTGATACGTTAGGTGGTTCTATTTCAGGAAGTGCAGAAGTCAATTGGGCTTCATTGGTATCGTGGAAAACAGATATTAATTTGCTGAATATACAACCCGGATTACAGTGGCCAGAAGCGGAAGGTGACATCAGTGGGCAATTGATCACTGATGGACATTTAACTAAAGATGGTGGATGGGTTGTTGATGTACCAACTATAGATATTAATGGTGTATTTAGAAATTACCCTTTATTAGTTCAGGGCGCATTAAAAGCGGATGATGTTCAAGGTGTGGGTGAACCACATTTAAACATTTCCCAGTTAACAATCAATCATGGTGATAACGGATTAGCAGTTTCTGGAGAGTTAAATAAAGAGTGGGATTTAAGTGTTGATATCGATTTTCCTGAATTATCAGATAGTGTACCGGATGTTTATGGAAAATTGATTGGTAATGTCGCATTAACAGGAGAGTTAACTAAACCTAGGGTTGATGTTGATATTAATGCATTAGGGCTGCAGTTCCTTAAAAAAGCAACCTTAAATAAAGCGTCAATAGAAGGATATATTGTACCGTCCCCAACAATTGATGCAGATTTAAGTATTAAGCTATTAGATGGGAAATACCAAAAACAAGTATTGAATGATTTGAGCATTCGATTTAGTGGTAAAGAGCAAGCTCATAAATTACAAATAGATTTAAATTCAAATGTTATCGATTCTCATCTTGTGTTTAAAGGTGCTCTTGATCGAACTCAAGGTTGGAAGGGGGAATTAAGTGAAGCTGATGTTATCACTGAAATTGGACCATGGAATTTAGATAAAAAAGCCGATCTTGCTTACGACATTAAAAAAGAAGAATTATTTGTTCAGGCAAACTGCTGGAGTCAGGGGAAAACTGCTCTCTGCTTAAATAAAGATTTATATGCAGGAAAGTCTGGTGATGCTGATATCAGCATTAAACATTTTGAATTTAGTAAACTACAAAAATTCATTCCAGAAGAAACCGTTATTAATGGCGAAGTTAATCTTGATGCATTAGCTAAGTGGTCTGTTGGTCAATCACCTTATGTTAAAGCTAAATTGCATCTTCCAAAGGGGAATATTCAACAGCAGATGGAAAGCCCTCTTATTATTGGTTGGGATGATTTTACTGTTAATGCTGAAATGAAAAATGATGAGTTAACTACTGATTGGCTGCTAGCGTTAACTGATAATGGTCAACTAACAGGAAATATGAAAATTGATCAGTTAACAAAAGCAAAAACATTAACGGGTAATTCAAAGATAGAGAAAGTCTCATTAGCGATGTTAGAACCTATCCTAGGGGAATACAGCCAGTTAAGGGCAATGGTGAATTCTGATATTGATATTTCTGGGCCAATAGAACACCCGAAATTGTCAGGTAATTTGAGTATCGATGAGATAAAAGTCAAAGGTGAGGTATCTCCCGTAGATATTAATGAGGGAAATGTTGATATTGTCTTTTCTGGCCATAGCGGAAAACTAAGCTCATTAATTACGACTGCTGATGGTGATTTGCATATTGATGGTGCTGCGCATTGGAGTGACCTGAATAAGTGGGATGCTGGCTTAGATATTTTTGGCAACGAATTACAAGTCAATGTGCCACCCATGGTAAAACTCAAAGTTAAGCCTGATATGAAGATTCGAATTAATCCAACACTCGCTAAGATTACGGGTTCTATTGGTATACCGTGGGGTAGGATTGTTGTTCAAGAATTACCAGAGAGTGCCATTGGGGTATCTAAAGATGAAATCATTCTTGGTGATGATCTAAAACCAATAGAAAAACCATCACCATTACCTATGACGGTTGAAACCGATATTAATATCAATATTGGTGATGATGTACTGCTATCAGCATTTGGTTTAGAAGGTGGATTAGTTGGTAATCTTAATATTACTCAAAAAAATAAAGGGCCATTTATTACAGGTGAAGTAAATATCGAAGAAGGGACATATCGTTCATTTGGGCAAGATTTACAAATTAGAAAAGGTAAAATTCTATTTAACGGTCCAGCAGACCAGCCTTATGTAGATATAAAGGCGGTTCGAAACCCTGAGAATACAAAAGATGATGTTGTTGCTGGTATTAAAGTTACAGGTCCAGCGGATACACCAAGAGTTGAAATCTTTTCATCACCAAGTATGCCTCAAGCAAATGCGCTTTCTTATTTATTAAGAGGGCAAGATATTGATGGGGAGTCGGGTGGTAATGCCATGACAACCACTTTAATTGGATTAAGCTTGGCAAAAAGCGGAAAGGTTGTCGGTGAAATAGGTCAGGCATTCGGTGTGCAAGATCTACAATTAGATACGGCGGGTTCAGGAGAAGATTCACAAGTAACGATTAGTGGTTATATAGCCCCTGGATTACAAGTGAAGTATGGAGTCGGCATATTTAATTCATTAGGTGAATTTACATTGAGGTATCGAATTATCAGTGACCTCTATATAGAAGCTGTATCAGGAGTAGATAATGCAGTGGATTTAATTTACCAGTTTGAATTTGATTAAAATAGGTCAAATGTGGATAACTTTGTGGGTAAGCTGTTGCCATGATAAGGGTAAAAAAAGATAAGTTTTCTTTTGAATAAAATGCCATCAAACAAGCATAAAATATAAAAAAAAAGCTATTTTATGCTTGCTAATGAAATCGAACTCCCTATAATGCGACCTCACTGACACGGAGCGCTCAACCAAGAGCTGCAAAGGGTTGGTAAGAAAAACGGTTTGAAAATTAAATTTAAAAAAGTGTTTGACACGAAAGTTTAATTAGCTAAAATGACCGTCCTCTTCACAGAGAAGCGGAAACGCTTTGAAAGTAGAAGAAAAGCTCTTTAAAAATTAGAAACCTATTAATCTGTGTGGGCACTTGTGAATTGATAATCACTATTTGCGAAAGCAAATAACTAATCAATGAACTGAGTGACTACACAAAATTACTTTTATGTAACAATCAGTATTAATCATTGAGTCGGTTTTGTTTCTGCTTCTCTTTATAGAAAAGACAGAGCAACCAAAAAAACTTTAATTGAAGAGTTTGATCATGGCTCAGATTGAACGCTGGCGGCAGGCCTAACACATGCAAGTCGAGCGGAAACGACTTAACTGAACCTTCGGGGAACGTTAAGGGCGTCGAGCGGCGGACGGGTGAGTAATGCCTGGGAATATGCCTTAGTGTGGGGGATAACTATTGGAAACGATAGCTAATACCGCATAATGTCTTCGGACCAAAGAGGGGGACCTTCGGGCCTCTCGCGCTAAGATTAGCCCAGGTGAGATTAGCTAGTTGGTGAGGTAAGAGCTCACCAAGGCAACGATCTCTAGCTGGTCTGAGAGGATGATCAGCCACACTGGAACTGAGACACGGTCCAGACTCCTACGGGAGGCAGCAGTGGGGAATATTGCACAATGGGCGAAAGCCTGATGCAGCCATGCCGCGTGTATGAAGAAGGCCTTCGGGTTGTAAAGTACTTTCAGTAGGGAGGAAGGTGTTGTAGTTAATAGCTGCAGCATTTGACGTTACCTACAGAAGAAGCACCGGCTAACTCCGTGCCAGCAGCCGCGGTAATACGGAGGGTGCGAGCGTTAATCGGAATTACTGGGCGTAAAGCGCATGCAGGTGGTTCATTAAGTCAGATGTGAAAGCCCGGGGCTCAACCTCGGAACCGCATTTGAAACTGGTGAACTAGAGTGCTGTAGAGGGGGGTAGAATTTCAGGTGTAGCGGTGAAATGCGTAGAGATCTGAAGGAATACCAGTGGCGAAGGCGGCCCCCTGGACAGACACTGACACTCAGATGCGAAAGCGTGGGGAGCAAACAGGATTAGATACCCTGGTAGTCCACGCCGTAAACGATGTCTACTTGGAGGTTGTTCCCTTGAGGAGTGGCTTTCGGAGCTAACGCGTTAAGTAGACCGCCTGGGGAGTACGGTCGCAAGATTAAAACTCAAATGAATTGACGGGGGCCCGCACAAGCGGTGGAGCATGTGGTTTAATTCGATGCAACGCGAAGAACCTTACCTACTCTTGACATCCAGAGAATTCGCTAGAGATAGCTTAGTGCCTTCGGGAACTCTGAGACAGGTGCTGCATGGCTGTCGTCAGCTCGTGTTGTGAAATGTTGGGTTAAGTCCCGCAACGAGCGCAACCCTTATCCTTGTTTGCCAGCACGTAATGGTGGGAACTCCAGGGAGACTGCCGGTGATAAACCGGAGGAAGGTGGGGACGACGTCAAGTCATCATGGCCCTTACGAGTAGGGCTACACACGTGCTACAATGGCGCATACAGAGGGCTGCAAGCTAGCGATAGTGAGCGAATCCCAAAAAGTGCGTCGTAGTCCGGATTGGAGTCTGCAACTCGACTCCATGAAGTCGGAATCGCTAGTAATCGTAGATCAGAATGCTACGGTGAATACGTTCCCGGGCCTTGTACACACCGCCCGTCACACCATGGGAGTGGGCTGCAAAAGAAGTGGGTAGTTTAACCTTCGGGAGGACGCTCACCACTTTGTGGTTCATGACTGGGGTGAAGTCGTAACAAGGTAGCCCTAGGGGAACCTGGGGCTGGATCACCTCCTTAAACGATAGATTACGGTTTATGAGTGTTCACACAGATTAATTAGGTTTTGAATTTAGAGTATCTTAGTGTCCCGTTCGTCTAGAGGCCTAGGACACCGCCCTTTCACGGCGGTAACAGGGGTTCGACTCCCCTACGGGATACCATCTTTAAGTATTCTCCTGGAGAGTCTTTAAAAATGGTTACACGCATAAGCGTGAAATCGCTCTTTAACAATTTGGAAAGCTGACTGATTTAAATAACTTACGAGTTATCTAAATCAAAATTTAAAAGTTCTTAATATCCTTTGTTTTACTTTGTAAAACGAAGAACAACACATTCAAGTGTTCTTGTATTTTGAATCCGGCGAAAAACCAGAACTCGCAATGACGAGTTCAACCTTGGTTGTTTATGCCATACGAAACCTCTTGGGGTTGTATGGTTAAGTGACTAAGCGTACACGGTGGATGCCTTGGCAGTCAGAGGCGATGAAAGACGTATTAACTTGCGATAAGCCCAGATTAGGTAGTAAAAACCATTTGAGTCTGGGATTTCTGAATGGGGAAACCCACGTGCATAAGCACGTATCGCTACGTGAATACATAGCGTAGCGAGGCGAACCGGGAGAACTGAAACATCTAAGTACCCCGAGGAAGAGAAATCAACCGAGATCCCGAAAGTAGCGGCGAGCGAAATTGGGTTAGCCCTTAAGCTTTTAATGAGACAGGTGAAGGCTCTGGAAAGTGCCGCGATACAGGGTGATAGCCCCGTAACCGACATCTCATCATCAGTGAAAACGAGTAAGGCGGGACACGTGATATCCTGTCTGAATATGGGGGGACCATCCTCCAAGGCTAAATACTACTGACTGACCGATAGTGAACCAGTACCGTGAGGGAAAGGCGAAAAGAACCCCTGTGAGGGGAGTGAAATAGAACCTGAAACCGTGTACGTACAAGCAGTAGGAGCACCTTCGTGGTGTGACTGCGTACCTTTTGTATAATGGGTCAGCGACTTATATTCAGTGGCAAGGTTAACCGTTTAGGGGAGCCGTAGGGAAACCGAGTCTTAACTGGGCGTTCAGTCTCTGGATATAGACCCGAAACCAGGTGATCTAGCCATGGGCAGGTTGAAGATTGAGTAACATCAATTGGAGGACCGAACCGACTAATGTTGAAAAATTAGCGGATGACTTGTGGCTAGGGGTGAAAGGCCAATCAAACCTGGAGATAGCTGGTTCTCCCCGAAATCTATTTAGGTAGAGCCTCGGACGAATACTACTGGGGTAGAGCACTGTTAAGGCTAGGGGGTCATCCCGACTTACCAACCCTTTGCAAACTCCGAATACCAGTAAGTACTATCCGGGAGACACACGGCGGGTGCTAACGTCCGTCGTGGAGAGGGAAACAACCCAGACCGCCAGCTAAGGTCCCAAAGTTATAGTTAAGTGGGAAACGATGTGGGAAGGCTCAGACAGCCAGGATGTTGGCTTAGAAGCAGCCATCATTTAAAGAAAGCGTAATAGCTCACTGGTCGAGTCGGCCTGCGCGGAAGATGTAACGGGGCTAAACTATACACCGAAGCTGCGGCAATACAGTTTACTGTATTGGGTAGGGGAGCGTTCTGTAAGCGGTTGAAGGTGCGTTGTAAAGCGTGCTGGACGTATCAGAAGTGCGAATGCTGACATGAGTAACGATAAAGCGGGTGAAAAACCCGCTCGCCGGAAGACCAAGGGTTCCTGTCCAACGTTAATCGGGGCAGGGTAAGTCGACCCCTAAGGCGAGGCCGAAAGGCGTAGTCGATGGGAAACGGGTTAATATTCCCGTACTTCTTACAATTGCGATGGGGGGACGGAGAAGGCTAGGTGGGCTTGGCGACGGTCGTCCAAGTTCAAGTATGTAGGCTGTGATCTTAGGCAAATCCGGGATCACACTAGGCTGAGATACGATGTCGAGCTACTACGGTAGTGAAGCCATTGATGCCATGCTTCCAGGAAAAGCCTCTAAGCTTCAGATTGTAAGGAATCGTACCCCAAACCGACACAGGTGGTCGAGTAGAGAATACTAAGGCGCTTGAGAGAACTCGGGTGAAGGAACTAGGCAAAATGGTACCGTAACTTCGGGAGAAGGTACGCTCCTAGCGGTGATGAGACTTGCTCTCTAAGCTGCCGGGAGTCGCAGATACCAGGTGGCTGCAACTGTTTATTAAAAACATAGCACTGTGCTAAATCGTAAGATGACGTATACGGTGTGACGCCTGCCCGGTGCTTGAAGGTTAATTGATGGGGTTAGACTTCGGTCGAAGCTCTTGATCGAAGCCCAAGTAAACGGCGGCCGTAACTATAACGGTCCTAAGGTAGCGAAATTCCTTGTCGGGTAAGTTCCGACCTGCACGAATGGCGTAATGATGGCCACGCTGTCTCCACCCGAGACTCAGTGAAATTGAAATCGCTGTGAAGATGCAGTGTACCCGCGGCTAGACGGAAAGACCCCGTGAACCTTTACTACAGCTTGGCACTGAACATTGACCCTACATGTGTAGGATAGGTGGGAGCCTTTGAAGCACGTACGCCAGTATGTGTGGAGGCAATCTTGAAATACCACCCTTGTATGCTTGATGTTCTAACGTTGGCCCCTTATCGGGGTTGCGGACAGTGCCTGGTGGGTAGTTTGACTGGGGCGGTCTCCTCCCAAAGAGTAACGGAGGAGCACGAAGGTGGGCTAATCA
Organism: Aliivibrio fischeri; assembly: GCA_038993745.2. Taxonomy (NCBI): domain Bacteria; kingdom Pseudomonadati; phylum Pseudomonadota; class Gammaproteobacteria; order Vibrionales; family Vibrionaceae; genus Aliivibrio; species Aliivibrio fischeri. The sequence goes on from CP160629.1 coordinate 325,566, forward strand.
CGGTTGGACATCGTGAGGTTAGTGCAATGGCATAAGCCCGCTTGACTGCGAGAATGACAATTCGAGCAGGTGCGAAAGCAGGTCATAGTGATCCGGTGGTTCTGAATGGAAGGGCCATCGCTCAACGGATAAAAGGTACTCCGGGGATAACAGGCTGATACCGCCCAAGAGTTCATATCGACGGCGGTGTTTGGCACCTCGATGTCGGCTCATCACATCCTGGGGCTGAAGTCGGTCCCAAGGGTATGGCTGTTCGCCATTTAAAGTGGTACGCGAGCTGGGTTTAGAACGTCGTGAGACAGTTCGGTCCCTATCTGCCGTGGGCGTTGGATGATTGAAGGGGGCTGCTCCTAGTACGAGAGGACCGGAGTGGACGAACCTCTGGTGTTCGGGTTGTCACGCCAGTGGCATTGCCCGGTAGCTAAGTTCGGAATCGATAAACGCTGAAAGCATCTAAGCGTGAAGCGAGCCCTGAGATGAGTCATCCCTGATACTTTAAGTATCCTAAAGGGTTGTTGGAGACTACGACGTAGATAGGTCAGGTGTGTAAGTGCTGCGAGGCATTGAGCTAACTGATACTAATTGCCCGTGAGGCTTAACCATACAACACCCAAGGGGTTTTGAACGGATTTAAAGTTGCAAGAAACGAATTTGAATGTGCATTAAGAATTAAGCTTTCCGAATTAAAGAATTTGCTTGGCGACCATAGCGTTATGGACCCACCTGATCCCATGCCGAACTCAGAAGTGAAACGTAATAGCGCCGATGGTAGTGTGGGGTTTCCCCATGTGAGAGTAGGACATCGCCAGGCTTGAATTTGAATAAGAGCCCGTTCAGTTGAACGGGCTTTTATTTCGCTCCCAGACTGTCACTGTGAGCCAAGTCAACATAACGTTTTTAACGATTCAAAAATAATTGAAAAAGTTGAAAATATTATCTTGACTTTCAAATCAGACAGCGTATTATACGCAGCCTGAAACGACGAAGCGGAAACGCTAAGTGGTTGAAAGACAAGCTCTTTAACAATTTAACCAAATCAATCTGTGTGGGCACTTATGAATTGATAATCAACACATTATCAATGAACTGAGTGACTACACAAAATTACTTTTATGTAACAATCAGTATTAATCATTGAGTCGGTTTTGTTTCTGCTGAAACAAAGCAAAAAAAACTTTAATTGAAGAGTTTGATCATGGCTCAGATTGAACGCTGGCGGCAGGCCTAACACATGCAAGTCGAGCGGAAACGACTTAACTGAACCTTCGGGGAACGTTAAGGGCGTCGAGCGGCGGACGGGTGAGTAATGCCTGGGAATATGCCTTAGTGTGGGGGATAACTATTGGAAACGATAGCTAATACCGCATAATGTCTTCGGACCAAAGAGGGGGACCTTCGGGCCTCTCGCGCTAAGATTAGCCCAGGTGAGATTAGCTAGTTGGTGAGGTAAGAGCTCACCAAGGCGACGATCTCTAGCTGGTCTGAGAGGATGATCAGCCACACTGGAACTGAGACACGGTCCAGACTCCTACGGGAGGCAGCAGTGGGGAATATTGCACAATGGGCGAAAGCCTGATGCAGCCATGCCGCGTGTATGAAGAAGGCCTTCGGGTTGTAAAGTACTTTCAGTAGGGAGGAAGGTGTTGTAGTTAATAGCTATGGATTTGACGTTACCTACAGAAGAAGCACCGGCTAACTCCGTGCCAGCAGCCGCGGTAATACGGAGGGTGCGAGCGTTAATCGGAATTACTGGGCGTAAAGCGCATGCAGGTGGTTCATTAAGTCAGATGTGAAAGCCCGGGGCTCAACCTCGGAACCGCATTTGAAACTGGTGAACTAGAGTGCTGTAGAGGGGGTAGAATTTCAGGTGTAGCGGTGAAATGCGTAGAGATCTGAAGGAATACCAGTGGCGAAGGCGGCCCCCTGGACAGACACTGACACTCAGATGCGAAAGCGTGGGGAGCAAACAGGATTAGATACCCTGGTAGTCCACGCCGTAAACGATGTCTACTTGGAGGTTGTTCCCTTGAGGAGTGGCTTTCGGAGCTAACGCGTTAAGTAGACCGCCTGGGGAGTACGGTCGCAAGATTAAAACTCAAATGAATTGACGGGGGCCCGCACAAGCGGTGGAGCATGTGGTTTAATTCGATGCAACGCGAAGAACCTTACCTACTCTTGACATCCAGAGAATTCGCTAGAGATAGCTTAGTGCCTTCGGGAGCTCTGAGACAGGTGCTGCATGGCTGTCGTCAGCTCGTGTTGTGAAATGTTGGGTTAAGTCCCGCAACGAGCGCAACCCTTATCCTTGTTTGCCAGCACGTAATGGTGGGAACTCCAGGGAGACTGCCGGTGATAAACCGGAGGAAGGTGGGGACGACGTCAAGTCATCATGGCCCTTACGAGTAGGGCTACACACGTGCTACAATGGCGCATACAGAGGGCTGCAAGCTAGCGATAGTGAGCGAATCCCAAAAAGTGCGTCGTAGTCCGGATTGGAGTCTGCAACTCGACTCCATGAAGTCGGAATCGCTAGTAATCGTAGATCAGAATGCTACGGTGAATACGTTCCCGGGCCTTGTACACACCGCCCGTCACACCATGGGAGTGGGCTGCAAAAGAAGTGGGTAGTTTAACCTTCGGGAGGACGCTCACCACTTTGTGGTTCATGACTGGGGTGAAGTCGTAACAAGGTAGCCCTAGGGGAACCTGGGGCTGGATCACCTCCTTAAACGATAGATTGCGATTTATGAGTGTTCACACAGATTGATTAGGTTAAAAAATTAAGAGACTTAATGTTGGGTCTGTAGCTCAGTTGGTTAGAGCGCACCCCTGATAAGGGTGAGGTCGGTGGTTCAAATCCACTCAGACCCACCAATACTTCTCCAGAAAGTATTGGATAACATTATATTTTGGGGCTATAGCTCAGCTGGGAGAGCGCCTGCCTTGCACGCAGGAGGTCTGCGGTTCGATCCCGCATAGCTCCACCATCTTTAAGTATTCTCCTTGAGAGTCTTTAAAAATGGTTTCGAAAGAAACATTGCTCTTTAACAATTTGGAAAGCTGACTGATTTAAATAACTTACGAGTTATTCAAATCAAAATTTAAAAGTTCTTAATATCCTTTGTTTTACTTTGTAAAACGAAGAACAACACATTCAAGTGTTCTTGTATTTTGAATCCGGCGAAAAACCAGAACTCGCAATGACGAGTTCAACCTTGGTTGTTTATGCCATACGAAACCTCTTGGGGTTGTATGGTTAAGTGACTAAGCGTACACGGTGGATGCCTTGGCAGTCAGAGGCGATGAAAGACGTATTAACTTGCGATAAGCCCAGATTAGGTAGTAAAAACCATTTGAGTCTGGGATTTCTGAATGGGGAAACCCACGTGCATAAGCACGTATCGCTACGTGAATACATAGCGTAGCGAGGCGAACCGGGAGAACTGAAACATCTAAGTACCCCGAGGAAGAGAAATCAACCGAGATCCCGAAAGTAGCGGCGAGCGAAATTGGGTTAGCCCTTAAGCTTTTAATGAGACAGGTGAAGGCTCTGGAAAGTGCCGCGATACAGGGTGATAGCCCCGTAACCGACATCTCATCATCAGTGAAAACGAGTAAGGCGGGACACGTGATATCCTGTCTGAATATGGGGGACCATCCTCCAAGGCTAAATACTACTGACTGACCGATAGTGAACCAGTACCGTGAGGGAAAGGCGAAAAGAACCCCTGTGAGGGGAGTGAAATAGAACCTGAAACCGTGTACGTACAAGCAGTAGGAGCACCTTCGTGGTGTGACTGCGTACCTTTTGTATAATGGGTCAGCGACTTATATTCAGTGGCAAGGTTAACCGTTTAGGGGAGCCGTAGGGAAACCGAGTCTTAACTGGGCGTTCAGTCTCTGGATATAGACCCGAAACCAGGTGATCTAGCCATGGGCAGGTTGAAGATTGAGTAACATCAATTGGAGGACCGAACCGACTAATGTTGAAAAATTAGCGGATGACTTGTGGCTAGGGGTGAAAGGCCAATCAAACCTGGAGATAGCTGGTTCTCCCCGAAATCTATTTAGGTAGAGCCTCGGACGAATACTACTGGGGTAGAGCACTGTTAAGGCTAGGGGGTCATCCCGACTTACCAACCCTTTGCAAACTCCGAATACCAGTAAGTACTATCCGGGAGACACACGGCGGGTGCTAACGTCCGTCGTGGAGAGGGAAACAACCCAGACCGCCAGCTAAGGTCCCAAAGTTATAGTTAAGTGGGAAACGATGTGGGAAGGCTCAGACAGCCAGGATGTTGGCTTAGAAGCAGCCATCATTTAAAGAAAGCGTAATAGCTCACTGGTCGAGTCGGCCTGCGCGGAAGATGTAACGGGGCTAAACTATACACCGAAGCTGCGGCAATACAGTTTACTGTATTGGGTAGGGGAGCGTTCTGTAAGCGGTTGAAGGTGCGTTGTAAAGCGTGCTGGACGTATCAGAAGTGCGAATGCTGACATGAGTAACGATAAAGCGGGTGAAAAACCCGCTCGCCGGAAGACCAAGGGTTCCTGTCCAACGTTAATCGGGGCAGGGTAAGTCGACCCCTAAGGCGAGGCCGAAAGGCGTAGTCGATGGGAAACGGGTTAATATTCCCGTACTTCTTACAATTGCGATGGGGGGACGGAGAAGGCTAGGTGGGCTTGGCGACGGTCGTCCAAGTTCAAGTATGTAGGCTGTGATCTTAGGCAAATCCGGGATCACACTAGGCTGAGATACGATGTCGAGCTACTACGGTAGTGAAGCCATTGATGCCATGCTTCCAGGAAAAGCCTCTAAGCTTCAGATTGTAAGGAATCGTACCCCAAACCGACACAGGTGGTCGAGTAGAGAATACTAAGGCGCTTGAGAGAACTCGGGTGAAGGAACTAGGCAAAATGGTACCGTAACTTCGGGAGAAGGTACGCTCCTAGCGGTGATGAGACTTGCTCTCTAAGCTGCCGGGAGTCGCAGATACCAGGTGGCTGCAACTGTTTATTAAAAACATAGCACTGTGCTAAATCGTAAGATGACGTATACGGTGTGACGCCTGCCCGGTGCTTGAAGGTTAATTGATGGGGTTAGACTTCGGTCGAAGCTCTTGATCGAAGCCCAAGTAAACGGCGGCCGTAACTATAACGGTCCTAAGGTAGCGAAATTCCTTGTCGGGTAAGTTCCGACCTGCACGAATGGCGTAATGATGGCCACGCTGTCTCCACCCGAGACTCAGTGAAATTGAAATCGCTGTGAAGATGCAGTGTACCCGCGGCTAGACGGAAAGACCCCGTGAACCTTTACTACAGCTTGGCACTGAACATTGACCCTACATGTGTAGGATAGGTGGGAGCCTTTGAAGCACGTACGCCAGTATGTGTGGAGGCAATCTTGAAATACCACCCTTGTATGCTTGATGTTCTAACGTTGGTCCCTTATCGGGATTGCGGACAGTGCCTGGTGGGTAGTTTGACTGGGGCGGTCTCCTCCCAAAGAGTAACGGAGGAGCACGAAGGTGGGCTAATCACGGTTGGACATCGTGAGGTTAGTGCAATGGCATAAGCCCGCTTGACTGCGAGAATGACAATTCGAGCAGGTGCGAAAGCAGGTCATAGTGATCCGGTGGTTCTGAATGGAAGGGCCATCGCTCAACGGATAAAAGGTACTCCGGGGATAACAGGCTGATACCGCCCAAGAGTTCATATCGACGGCGGTGTTTGGCACCTCGATGTCGGCTCATCACATCCTGGGGCTGAAGTCGGTCCCAAGGGTATGGCTGTTCGCCATTTAAAGTGGTACGCGAGCTGGGTTTAGAACGTCGTGAGACAGTTCGGTCCCTATCTGCCGTGGGCGTTGGATGATTGAAGGGGGCTGCTCCTAGTACGAGAGGACCGGAGTGGACGAACCTCTGGTGTTCGGGTTGTCACGCCAGTGGCATTGCCCGGTAGCTAAGTTCGGAATCGATAAACGCTGAAAGCATCTAAGCGTGAAGCGAGCCCTGAGATGAGTCATCCCTGATACTTTAAGTATCCTAAAGGGTTGTTGGAGACTACGACGTAGATAGGTCAGGTGTGTAAGTGCTGCGAGGCATTGAGCTAACTGATACTAATTGCCCGTGAGGCTTAACCATACAACACCCAAGGGGTTTTGAACGGATTTAAAGTTGCAAGAAACGAATTGAATGTGCATTAAGAAGACAATAAGCTTTCCGAATTAAAGAATTTGCTTGGCGACCATAGCGTTATGGACCCACCTGATCCCATGCCGAACTCAGAAGTGAAACGTAATAGCGCCGATGGTAGTGTGGGGTTTCCCCATGTGAGAGTAGGACATCGCCAGGCTTGAATTTGAATAAGAGCCCGTTCAGTTGAACGGGCTTTTATTTCGCTCCCAGACTGTCACTGTGAGCCAAGTCAACATAACGTTTTTAACGATTCAAAAATAATTGAAAAAGTTGAAAATATTATCTTGACTTTCAAATCAGACAGCGTATTATACGCAGCCTGAAACGACGAAGCGGAAACGCTAAGTGGTTGAAAGACAAGCTCTTTAACAATTTAACCAAATCAATCTGTGTGGGCACTTATGAATTGATAATCAACACATTATCAATGAACTGAGTGACTACACAAAATTACTTTTATGTAACAATCAGTATTAATCATTGAGTCGGTTTTGTTTCTGCTGAAACAAACCAAAAAAACTTTAATTGAAGAGTTTGATCATGGCTCAGATTGAACGCTGGCGGCAGGCCTAACACATGCAAGTCGAGCGGAAACGACTTAACTGAACCTTCGGGGAACGTTAAGGGCGTCGAGCGGCGGACGGGTGAGTAATGCCTGGGAATATGCCTTAGTGTGGGGGATAACTATTGGAAACGATAGCTAATACCGCATAATGTCTTCGGACCAAAGAGGGGGACCTTCGGGCCTCTCGCGCTAAGATTAGCCCAGGTGAGATTAGCTAGTTGGTGAGGTAAGAGCTCACCAAGGCGACGATCTCTAGCTGGTCTGAGAGGATGATCAGCCACACTGGAACTGAGACACGGTCCAGACTCCTACGGGAGGCAGCAGTGGGGAATATTGCACAATGGGCGAAAGCCTGATGCAGCCATGCCGCGTGTATGAAGAAGGCCTTCGGGTTGTAAAGTACTTTCAGTAGGGAGGAAGGTTCATGCGTTAATAGCGTATGGATTTGACGTTACCTACAGAAGAAGCACCGGCTAACTCCGTGCCAGCAGCCGCGGTAATACGGAGGGTGCGAGCGTTAATCGGAATTACTGGGCGTAAAGCGCATGCAGGTGGTTCATTAAGTCAGATGTGAAAGCCCGGGGCTCAACCTCGGAACCGCATTTGAAACTGGTGAACTAGAGTGCTGTAGAGGGGGTAGAATTTCAGGTGTAGCGGTGAAATGCGTAGAGATCTGAAGGAATACCAGTGGCGAAGGCGGCCCCTGGACAGACACTGACACTCAGATGCGAAAGCGTGGGGAGCAAACAGGATTAGATACCCTGGTAGTCCACGCCGTAAACGATGTCTACTTGGAGGTTGTTCCCTTGAGGAGTGGCTTTCGGAGCTAACGCGTTAAGTAGACCGCCTGGGGAGTACGGTCGCAAGATTAAAACTCAAATGAATTGACGGGGGCCCGCACAAGCGGTGGAGCATGTGGTTTAATTCGATGCAACGCGAAGAACCTTACCTACTCTTGACATCCAGAGAATTCGCTAGAGATAGCTTAGTGCCTTCGGGAGCTCTGAGACAGGTGCTGCATGGCTGTCGTCAGCTCGTGTTGTGAAATGTTGGGTTAAGTCCCGCAACGAGCGCAACCCTTATCCTTGTTTGCCAGCACGTAATGGTGGGAACTCCAGGGAGACTGCCGGTGATAAACCGGAGGAAGGTGGGGACGACGTCAAGTCATCATGGCCCTTACGAGTAGGGCTACACACGTGCTACAATGGCGCATACAGAGGGCTGCAAGCTAGCGATAGTGAGCGAATCCCAAAAAGTGCGTCGTAGTCCGGATTGGAGTCTGCAACTCGACTCCATGAAGTCGGAATCGCTAGTAATCGTAGATCAGAATGCTACGGTGAATACGTTCCCGGGCCTTGTACACACCGCCCGTCACACCATGGGAGTGGGCTGCAAAAGAAGTGGGTAGTTTAACCTTCGGGAGGACGCTCACCACTTTGTGGTTCATGACTGGGGTGAAGTCGTAACAAGGTAGCCCTAGGGGAACCTGGGGCTGGATCACCTCCTTAAACGATAGATTACGGTTTATGAGTGTTCACACAGATTGATTAGGTTAAAAAATTAAGAGACTTAATGTTGGGTCTGTAGCTCAGTTGGTTAGAGCGCACCCCTGATAAGGGTGAGGTCGGTGGTTCAAATCCACTCAGACCCACCAATACTTCTCCAGAAAGTATTGGATAACATTATATTTCGGGGCTATAGCTCAGCTGGGAGAGCGCCTGCCTTGCACGCAGGAGGTCTGCGGTTCGATCCCGCATAGCTCCACCATCTTTAAGTATTCTCCTTGAGAGTCTTTAAAAATGGTTTCGAAAGAAACATTGCTCTTTAACAATTTGGAAAGCTGACTGATTTAAATAACTTACGAGTTATTCAAATCAAAATTTAAAAGTTCTTAATATCCTTTGTTTTACTTTGTAAAACGAAGAACAACACATTCAAGTGTTCTTGTATTTTGAATCCGGCGAAAAACCAGAACTCGCAATGACGAGTTCAACCTTGGTTGTTTATGCCATACGAAACCTCTTGGGGTTGTATGGTTAAGTGACTAAGCGTACACGGTGGATGCCTTGGCAGTCAGAGGCGATGAAAGACGTATTAACTTGCGATAAGCCCAGATTAGGTAGTAAAAACCATTTGAGTCTGGGATTTCTGAATGGGGAAACCCACGTGCATAAGCACGTATCGCTACGTGAATACATAGCGTAGCGAGGCGAACCGGGAGAACTGAAACATCTAAGTACCCCGAGGAAGAGAAATCAACCGAGATCCCGAAAGTAGCGGCGAGCGAAATTGGGTTAGCCCTTAAGCTTTTAATGAGACAGGTGAAGGCTCTGGAAAGTGCCGCGATACAGGGTGATAGCCCCGTAACCGACATCTCATCATCAGTGAAAACGAGTAAGGCGGGACACGTGATATCCTGTCTGAATATGGGGGGACCATCCTCCAAGGCTAAATACTACTGACTGACCGATAGTGAACCAGTACCGTGAGGGAAAGGCGAAAAGAACCCCTGTGAGGGGAGTGAAATAGAACCTGAAACCGTGTACGTACAAGCAGTAGGAGCACCTTCGTGGTGTGACTGCGTACCTTTTGTATAATGGGTCAGCGACTTATATTCAGTGGCAAGGTTAACCGTTTAGGGGAGCCGTAGGGAAACCGAGTCTTAACTGGGCGTTCAGTCTCTGGATATAGACCCGAAACCAGGTGATCTAGCCATGGGCAGGTTGAAGATTGAGTAACATCAATTGGAGGACCGAACCGACTAATGTTGAAAAATTAGCGGATGACTTGTGGCTAGGGGTGAAAGGCCAATCAAACCTGGAGATAGCTGGTTCTCCCCGAAATCTATTTAGGTAGAGCCTCGGACGAATACTACTGGGGGTAGAGCACTGTTAAGGCTAGGGGGTCATCCCGACTTACCAACCCTTTGCAAACTCCGAATACCAGTAAGTACTATCCGGGAGACACACGGCGGGTGCTAACGTCCGTCGTGGAGAGGGAAACAACCCAGACCGCCAGCTAAGGTCCCAAAGTTATAGTTAAGTGGGAAACGATGTGGGAAGGCTCAGACAGCCAGGATGTTGGCTTAGAAGCAGCCATCATTTAAAGAAAGCGTAATAGCTCACTGGTCGAGTCGGCCTGCGCGGAAGATGTAACGGGGCTAAACTATACACCGAAGCTGCGGCAATACAGTTTACTGTATTGGGTAGGGGAGCGTTCTGTAAGCGGTTGAAGGTGCGTTGTAAAGCGTGCTGGACGTATCAGAAGTGCGAATGCTGACATGAGTAACGATAAAGCGGGTGAAAAACCCGCTCGCCGGAAGACCAAGGGTTCCTGTCCAACGTTAATCGGGGCAGGGTAAGTCGACCCCTAAGGCGAGGCCGAAAGGCGTAGTCGATGGGAAACGGGTTAATATTCCCGTACTTCTTACAATTGCGATGGGGGGACGGAGAAGGCTAGGTGGGCTTGGCGACGGTCGTCCAAGTTCAAGTATGTAGGCTGTATTCTTAGGCAAATCCGGGAATACACTAGGCTGAGATACGATGTCGAGCTACTACGGTAGTGAAGCCATTGATGCCATGCTTCCAGGAAAAGCCTCTAAGCTTCAGATTGTAAGGAATCGTACCCCAAACCGACACAGGTGGTCGAGTAGAGAATACTAAGGCGCTTGAGAGAACTCGGGTGAAGGAACTAGGCAAAATGGTACCGTAACTTCGGGAGAAGGTACGCTCCTAGCGGTGATGAGACTTGCTCTCTAAGCTGCCGGGAGTCGCAGATACCAGGTGGCTGCAACTGTTTATTAAAAACATAGCACTGTGCTAAATCGTAAGATGACGTATACGGTGTGACGCCTGCCCGGTGCTTGAAGGTTAATTGATGGGGTTAGACTTCGGTCGAAGCTCTTGATCGAAGCCCAAGTAAACGGCGGCCGTAACTATAACGGTCCTAAGGTAGCGAAATTCCTTGTCGGGTAAGTTCCGACCTGCACGAATGGCGTAATGATGGCCACGCTGTCTCCACCCGAGACTCAGTGAAATTGAAATCGCTGTGAAGATGCAGTGTACCCGCGGCTAGACGGAAAGACCCCGTGAACCTTTACTACAGCTTGGCACTGAACATTGACCCTACATGTGTAGGATAGGTGGGAGCCTTTGAAGCACGTACGCCAGTATGTGTGGAGGCAATCTTGAAATACCACCCTTGTATGCTTGATGTTCTAACGTTGGTCCCTTATCGGGATTGCGGACAGTGCCTGGTGGGTAGTTTGACTGGGGCGGTCTCCTCCCAAAGAGTAACGGAGGAGCACGAAGGTGGGCTAATCACGGTTGGACATCGTGAGGTTAGTGCAATGGCATAAGCCCGCTTGACTGCGAGAATGACAATTCGAGCAGGTGCGAAAGCAGGTCATAGTGATCCGGTGGTTCTGAATGGAAGGGCCATCGCTCAACGGATAAAAGGTACTCCGGGATAACAGGCTGATACCGCCCAAGAGTTCATATCGACGGCGGTGTTTGGCACCTCGATGTCGGCTCATCACATCCTGGGGCTGAAGTCGGTCCCAAGGGTATGGCTGTTCGCCATTTAAAGTGGTACGCGAGCTGGGTTTAGAACGTCGTGAGACAGTTCGGTCCCTATCTGCCGTGGGCGTTGGATGATTGAAGGGGGCTGCTCCTAGTACGAGAGGACCGGAGTGGACGAACCTCTGGTGTTCGGGTTGTCACGCCAGTGGCATTGCCCGGTAGCTAAGTTCGGAATCGATAAACGCTGAAAGCATCTAAGCGTGAAGCGAGCCCTGAGATGAGTCATCCCTGATACTTTAAGTATCCTAAAGGGTTGTTGGAGACTACGACGTAGATAGGTCAGGTGTGTAAGTGCTGCGAGGCATTGAGCTAACTGATACTAATTGCCCGTGAGGCTTAACCATACAACACCCAAGGGGTTTTGAACGGATTTGAAGTTGCAAGAAACGAATTGAATGTGCATTAAGAATTAAGCTTTCCGAATTAAAGAATTTGCTTGGCGACCATAGCGTTATGGACCCACCTGATCCCATGCCGAACTCAGAAGTGAAACGTAATAGCGCCGATGGTAGTGTGGGGTTTCCCCATGTGAGAGTAGGACATCGCCAGGCTTTAAATTATGAACACTTGTCAGTGACGACAAGTAGTCCACTGCGGAGTGGTAGTTCAGTTGGTTAGAATACCGGCCTGTCACGCCGGGGGTCGCGGGTTCGAGTCCCGTCCACTCCGCCACTTATTAAAAAAAGCCCTAATCGAAAGATTAGGGCTTTTTTGCATCTGTAGAAAACGGAATGAGATAAGCAAAGCGAAGTAGCAGCTCAGTTGGTTAAGCTTTTTATTGGAGAGCTTAGCGGCCTGTCACGCTGAGGGGCATATCGCTGGTTGATAGAAAGTCCCGTTAACGTGGCCACTTATTTAAGAAGCCCTAATCGAAAGATTAGGGCTTTTTTACATTTGTAGAAAACAGAATGAGATAAGCAGGGCGAAGTGGTAGTTCAGTTAGTTAGACTTTTTATTGGAGATCTTAGCGGCCTATCACGCCGAGGGACGTGTCGCTCTGAAGGTTGGTAGAACGTCCCATTAACTCCGCTACTTATTTAAAGAAAACGGAATGAAATGAGCAGAGCTAAGTGGTAGTTCAGTTGGTTAGGCTTTTTATTGGATAGTTTAGCTGTCTGTCACGCCGGAGGACGTGTTGTTTTCAAGGTTGATAGAAAGTCCCGTAAACGTAGCCATTTATTTGAAGAAACCCTACCGAAAGATTAGAACTTTTTTACATCTGTAGAAAACGGAATGAGATAAGCAGAGCGAAGTGTGAGTTCAGTTCGTTTTAGACTTTTTATTGGAGAGCTTAGCAGTTTGTTGTACTTGGGAACTTTCTGAGAAGGTTTGTTAATTATTTAAGCTAAAAAAAGAGGCGAACAAGCGCCTCTTCTATTAACTTCAATTTCTACATTTCTTTTTCAAGCTTCTTAGCTTTATCAATCATAGGAGTGATTGTTGACCCTTGTACTAAAATTGAAAAAACAACAACAGAGTAAGTCATTACAAGAATGATTTCTCTAACATCTATATTCTTTTCGGGTATAACCATAATTCCAGCTGGTATAGCTAGTGCCATTGCTAATGCTAAACCGCCTCTTAAGCCGCCCCAAGTTAAAATACGTACTGATAATGGGTTGTAAGTTCTAAATCGATTAAAGCCAATGTATGAGATAAATACACTTAAATAACGGCTTGTTAAAACTAAAGGAATAGAAATTGCCATTAATATCCAATCTTCTTGATGGAATTGGAATAAAAGCATAGACATACCAATTAATAGGAATAGTACGCCATTGAGGAATTCGTCGACAAGTTCCCAGAAGTGATCTAAATGATCTTCACTTTCTTTTGAAAAGCCAATAAATCGAGTCCAGTTTCCTATCATAATACCAGAGACAACCATTGCTAGAGGACCTGAAACATGAAGCACTTCTGCTAGCGCATAACCAGCGGTTGGTATACCAATGGTTAATAGTAGCTCCATTGAATGGTCATTGGTTGAACTTATTAGATAATGGAAAACTAGCCCAAGAATAAATCCATAGGCAATCCCACCAATAGCTTCTTGGAAGAATAATCCAGTTACACTTCCTACAGTAGGTGTTTCATGACCGAAAGCGATGGTAAAGAGAGTTACAAAGATAACAAGGCCAAAGCCATCGTTGAATAATGATTCGCCTTCAATTTGAGTTGAGATTCGTTGCGGAGCATTCATCTTTTTAACGATAGCAAGAACGGCTATTGGGTCAGTTGGTGATATTAATGCACCAAATAGTAAGCAGTAAATAAGATCTAAATTAACGCCGATAACATTACAAATTGCCCATAAAACAAAGCCGATAAAGAATGTTGAAAATAATGTAGCTCCTAAGGCAAGAACCGTTATTTCCCATTTTTGATCTTTTAAGTTTTGTAGCTTTATGCCCAAGCCTCCAGCAAAAAGCAGAAAACCTAGAATCCCTTTTAATAAAAAATCTTCAAAGTTAATATCTGTTAACGTCTCAGTTGCGACTTCCCTAAGGTTAAACCAGTTATTTTGACCGGCAATGATAATGCCTAATGAAAGCATCATGGAACCTGCAGTAATAGCAATGGTTGTTTGCATTTTTCCAATTTTACTATTGAAAAATGCGATTAACATTGCAGCAGCTGCGAGAAAGCAGAGTGTGTTATATACGGACATTGCTTAACCTCTAGATTTTTATTTAATGTAACAAAGTGTGATTTATATCATTTTCCGCTCTATTTGATAAATATCAAATTTTATTTTCATTTTGTTGAAATAAAAATGCTTTTAGACGTCTAGATTTCTATAAAATGTGTGATAGGATTGTAACAGAAACGTATTATGGATGAGGTTGTACCGTGGCAGGAAGCAATATAAAAGTACAAATAGAAAAGCAACTTTCAGAGCGAATTTTATTGATTGATGGTGGTATGGGCACCATGATTCAAGGTTATAAGTTTGAAGAGGAAGATTATAGAGGGGAACGTTTTAATAAATGGCATTGTGATCTTAAAGGTAACAATGATTTATTAGTTCTTTCACAACCACAAATTATAAGAGATATCCACGAAGCCTATTTAGAAGCTGGTGCTGATATCCTTGAAACGAATACTTTTAATGCAACAACTATTGCTATGGCTGATTATGATATGGGAAGCCTTAGTGAAGAGATTAACTTTGAAGCAGCAAAGCTTGCTCGTGAAGTTGCAGATAAATGGACCGAGAAGACACCAAATAAGCCTCGTTATGTCGCAGGAGTGCTTGGACCAACAAACCGAACTTGTTCTATTTCTCCAGATGTAAATGATCCAGGCTTTCGTAATGTATCGTTTGATGAATTAGTGGAAGCTTATTCAGAGTCAACTCGAGCACTTATTAGAGGTGGCTCAGATCTTATTCTTATCGAAACTATTTTTGATACATTAAATGCTAAAGCGTGTTCTTTTGCTGTCGAGTCTGTTTTTGAAGAGCTTGATGTTACTCTGCCCGTTATGATTTCAGGGACAATTACTGACGCATCAGGAAGAACCTTATCGGGACAAACAACAGAAGCTTTTTATAATGCATTAAGACATGTAAAACCTATTTCTTTTGGTCTTAATTGTGCGCTTGGCCCTGATGAATTACGTGAATATGTAAGCGAGCTTTCACGTATTTCTGAATGTTATGTTTCTGCGCATCCAAACGCTGGCTTACCTAATGCATTTGGTGAGTATGATTTATCCCCTGAAGATATGGCTGAGCATGTTGCGGAATGGGCAAGTAGCGGATTTTTAAATCTCATTGGTGGATGTTGTGGCACCACTCCTGAACATATTCGTCAAATGGCTTTAGTTGTTGAAGGTGTGAAACCTCGACAATTACCTGAATTACCCGTCGCTTGCCGTCTTTCCGGATTAGAGCCTTTAACAATAGAAAAAGATTCTTTGTTTATTAATGTTGGTGAACGTACAAATGTTACTGGATCTGCACGTTTTAAACGCTTAATTAAAGAAGAGCTTTATGATGAAGCACTAAGTGTTGCTCAAGAGCAAGTTGAAAACGGTGCTCAAATTATCGATATCAACATGGATGAAGGCATGCTTGATGCTGAAGCATGTATGGTTCGTTTTTTAAATCTTTGTGCATCAGAGCCTGAAATATCTAAAGTTCCAGTGATGGTTGATTCTTCTAAATGGGAAGTAATTGAAGCTGGATTAAAGTGTATTCAAGGTAAGGGGATAGTTAATTCAATCTCTTTAAAGGAAGGCAAAGAAAAGTTTGTACATCAAGCTAAGTTAATACGTCGCTATGGTGCTGCAGTGATCGTTATGGCTTTTGATGAAGTCGGCCAAGCGGACACTCGTGAGCGTAAAATTGAAATTTGTACCAATGCCTACAATATTTTAGTTGATGAAGTTGGTTTCCCACCTGAAGATATTATTTTTGACCCTAATATTTTTGCGGTTGCTACAGGTATCGATGAGCATAATAACTATGCAGTAGACTTTATTGAAGCTGTTGGTGATATAAAGCGAACTCTTCCTCATGCAATGATTTCAGGTGGTGTTTCTAACGTCTCTTTTTCTTTCCGTGGAAATAACTACGTTCGTGAAGCTATCCATGCCGTATTTTTATATCACTGTTTTAAAAATGGTATGGATATGGGTATCGTAAATGCAGGACAGTTGGAAATATACGATAACGTACCAGAAGATTTGCGTGAAGCGGTTGAAGATGTAGTTCTGAATCGTAGAGATGATTCTACGGAACGTTTACTTGATATTGCAACTGAGTATTTAGAACGAGCTGTTGGTAAAGTTGAAGATAAATCAGCTTTAGAGTGGCGTGATTGGCCTGTTGAAAAACGTCTTGAACATTCTCTAGTGAAGGGGATAACAGAGTTTATTGTCGAAGATACAGAAGAAGCTCGAATCAATGCAGAAAAACCAATAGAAGTAATTGAAGGGCCATTGATGGACGGAATGAACGTCGTCGGTGATCTTTTTGGTGAAGGAAAAATGTTCCTTCCTCAAGTAGTAAAGTCTGCTCGTGTAATGAAACAAGCAGTTGCTCATTTAGAACCGTTTATTAATGCGTCCAAAGAAGTTGGAGTAACAAATGGAAAAATACTTTTAGCAACGGTAAAAGGTGATGTTCATGATATTGGTAAGAATATCGTTGGCGTTGTTTTACAGTGTAATAATTATGAGATAATTGATCTTGGTGTCATGGTCTCTTGTGAAACTATCTTAAAAGTAGCCAAAGAAGAAAATGTAGACATCATTGGTTTATCTGGATTGATAACACCATCATTAGATGAAATGGTCCATGTTGCTAAAGAGATGGAACGACAAGGGTTTGATTTACCATTATTGATTGGTGGAGCAACAACTTCAAAAGCACATACAGCGGTAAAAATTGAGCAAAACTATTCTCAACCTGTTGTGTACGTTAATAATGCTTCTCGAGCTGTAGGTGTCTGTACGTCACTACTTTCCGATGAACTAAAACCTTCTTTTGTTGAGAAGCTAGATATTGATTATGAACGAGTTAGGGAGCAGCATAGTCGTAAACAACCGCGAACTAAGCCAGTAACTTTAGAGGCTGCACGAGCGAATAAAGTTGCTATTGACTGGGCTTCTTATACACCTCCTGTCCCGCTGAAGCCTGGTGTACATATATTTGATGATTTTGATGTTTCAACATTGCGTAATTATATTGATTGGACCCCATTTTTTATGACTTGGTCTCTTGTTGGGAAATACCCTAAGATCTTAGATCATGAAGAAGTAGGTGAAGAAGCCAAACGATTATTTAAAGATGCAAATGATCTATTAGATCGAGTTGAAAAAGAAGGGTTACTTAAAGCTCGTGGAATGTGTGCGTTATTTCCAGCTTCTAGTGTTGGTGATGATATTGAAGTTTATACTGATGAATCACGCACTAAAGTTTCAAAAGTACTTCACAATTTGCGACAACAAACGGAGAAGCCGAAAGGTTTTAACTACTGTTTATCAGATTACATAGCACCCAAAGAGTCGGGTAAAAATGATTGGATCGGTGGTTTTGCTGTAACTGGTGGTATTGGTGAGCGTGAACTAGCCGATGAATATAAAGCAAATGGTGATGATTATAACGCTATCATGATTCAAGCGGTGGCTGATCGTCTAGCTGAAGCCTTTGCTGAATATTTACATGAAAAAGTACGTAAAGAAATTTGGGGTTACTCTCCTAATGAGACACTTTCAAATGACGATTTAATCCGTGAGAAATACCAAGGTATTCGTCCTGCTCCTGGTTACCCAGCTTGTCCTGAACATACAGAAAAAGGGGCTTTATGGGAGCTAATGAATGTTGAAGAATCTATTGGAATGTCTTTAACATCAAGCTATGCAATGTGGCCCGGTGCATCTGTGTCAGGAATGTATTTTTCACATCCGGATTCTCGTTATTTTGCGATTGCTCAGATTCAGCAAGATCAAGCCGAAAGCTATGCCGATCGTAAAGGTTGGAATATGCTTGAAGCTGAGAAGTGGTTAGGTCCAAATTTGAATTAATAGTGAATTGATCTTTTAAACTAAAAAATGCCCATTAAATGTAATGGGCATTTTTGTATGTATCACTTATTGTTCAAAAAGTTCTTTGTGCAAGATTTTAACGGCTTGTTTAGATTCAGACTCATGAAGTAAGAAACATAAGTTATGTTGACTCGCACCATAACAAATCATACGTAAATTAAACTCTTCTAAAGTACCAAACACTTGTTTTGCTGAGCCTTTTGAATGACTCATTTTGTTACCTATTAATGCTATTAAACAAAGATTATGTTCAACTTCAACAGTACACAGCTCTTCTAATTCTTTTTGTGCTTCAAGTGGAAGTTCTGGTGCTTTACCATTGGTGTTTGTTTGATCTAAAGTAAGAGCAACGCTTACTTCTGAAGTTGTAATTAAATCTACAGAAATTTGGTATTTAGCTAAAATCTTGAAAACTTCAGCTAAGAAGCCATATGCATGGAACATACTTGGGCTATGCAGTGTTACCATCGTTTGGTTACAACGAAGGGTTAGCGCCCTAAATAAAGGAGTACTATCAACTTTTTCTTTAATCCAAGTCCCTCCTTTTTCAGGTTCTTTTGATGAACCAACAAAAACAGGAATCTGATGACGAAGCGCAGGGAGAAGTGTTGATGGGTGTAAGATCTTTGCACCGTAATTTGCCATTTCAGAGGCTTCGCTAAAGCTAATTTCTGGAATCGGTGACGCTTTGGGAGCAATGCGAGGATCCGTGGTATAAATCCCTGGTACATCTGTCCAGATTTCTAATCCGCATGCATCTACAGACTCAGCAATCAGTGCAGCACTATAATCACTGCCACCACGACCCAAAGTTGTTGTATTTCCTTCGCTATCAGAACCAATAAACCCTTGAGTCACCACAATCTGTTGTTGACAAAGAGGAGTCAGTTTTTCTTGAGCTAAACGAGATATATCATTAAGTTGTGGTTCACCTTTTCCAAAACGAGAATCAGTGCGCAAAACAGTGCGAATATCAAAACGTACTGCAGGGTTTCCTCGTTCAATGAGTAATTGAGTGAATAAGTGAGTAGACATGAGCTCACCACAAGATACTAGATGATCGGTTAATTTATCATTTGATTGAGATGCTGCCGTTTCTGCTGTTTTTTCAATATCATCCAATATATCTAAGATAGCTTGCTCTGGAATAAGTGGATCTGCGAGCTGATCTAACACAGAAAAATGAATGGTTTTTAATTCTTCAAGAATTGCTTTTTTTCTGTGATTATCTTGAACGCCATTAGCAAGCTCAACAAGAAGATTCGTAACGCCAGAGCAGGCGCTAATCACTACAAGGTGAGTATTTGGATTTTGTTCAATGACACTTGCACTTTTCGTCATTGCTTCGAAATTTGCAACGCTAGTACCGCCAAATTTGGCAACATTAATAGGGTTCACTATCCTGTCTCCCGACTACATCCAGTGTAAAAATAAAGGTGAAGAAGCGATAGCAATAAGAGTGGTTTGCTAGAAGCTCTTCACTTAATAAATTAAGTGACAATCGTTAGGATTCAGCCTAAACGACCGACAATCCTACTCCCAATAGGATCATCTCGGCATTACTCTCCCTCACTTATTTGTGTAGGAGTTTGGGCTCCACAAATTAAGCTACCTAGGTAATGCTCCTCTTCTTTATATTTCAAAAATGAAATACGTTTCAATAATGTGCTTTTTTATGAATCAAATGTCAATTGTTGGTAATGTTTTTTTTACTTTTCTTTTGTTTTAAGTGAAAAGTACCTTTATAGGGCTATTTTTCGTAATTAAGTCACTCTAATCAAATAGTCTAATTGAGTTTAATTTTTCTTATGTCTATTCTTTAATCACCTCATATTGATAGGAGTTTATAATGCAAAGTTTTATACCACCGAAAAGAACCCTTATGGGACCTGGTCCTTCTGACATTTCTCCTCAAGTTTTACAAGCATTAAGCCGTCCCACTATCGGTCACCTTGATCCATTATTTATTAAAATGATGGATGAAGTTAAAGAGCTACTCAAGTACGCATTTCAAACTAAAAATGACTTTACTATTGCGGTTTCAGCTCCAGGTAGTGCAGGGATGGAAACATGCTTTGTGAATTTAGTTGAAGAAGGCGAGAAAGTACTCGTATGTCGTAATGGTGTATTTGGTGAACGAATGCGACAAAATGTAGAACGCTGTGGTGGTATTCCTATTATTATCGATGATAAATGGGGTGAACCTGTTTCATTAGATAAAGTCGCGCAAGCATTGGAAGAAAACCCTGATATTAGCGTTGTTGCTTTTGTGCATGCGGAAACATCTACTGGAGTTCTTAGTGATGCAAAAGCGATTGCACAAATTGCGAGACAATATAATTGTTTAACCATTGTGGATGCAGTGACTTCGTTAGGTGGCGTACCTTTGTTAGTTGATGAGTGGCAGTTAGATGCGGTTTATTCTGGTTCTCAAAAATGCTTATCTTGTACTCCTGGATTATCTCCTGTTACTTTTTCTGATAAAGCAGTTGCTAAAATGAAATCGAGATCCTCGGTAGTACAAAGTTGGTTTTTAGATCAAAGTTTGGTTCTTGGGTATTGGAGTGGAGAAGGAAAGCGCAGTTATCACCATACTGCACCAGTAAATAGTTTATATGCTTTGCATGAATCACTGTTAATGCTTAAACATGAAGGAATTGAGCAGGCGTGGCAGCGTCATGCTGATTATCACCAAGAGTTAAAACAAGGCCTTGAAGCGTTAGGGATTAAGTTTATTGTTGATGAAGAATATCGTTTACCACAATTGAATGCTGTATATATACCGGCAGGTATTTCTGATACTCAAGTTAGAGAGCAGTTGTTAGAGGAATATAATTTAGAGATCGGTGCTGGTTTAGGTGAACTGGCTGGTAAGGCATGGCGTATCGGTCTTATGGGATACGCAGCAAAAAAAGAGAATGTCGCATTGTGCTTAAAAGCATTATCTGATGTTTTAAAGTAAATATTAAATAAAACAGCCACTAAATTCCGTGGCTGTTTATGCTAATAGTTTTTAGTTAGTCATCCGTAATTTCTTATCGAGTTGTACGGATTCAAATTTACTTTTTGGAAAGAGGAATATGGCTTCTCTTCTTATATCTTCCGCTCTTTTTTCATCTCCCAACGCTTGATAAGCAATGATTAAGTTTTGATAAAAAGCAGGTCTTGGTTTGGTTTTTATTAATTCTTGTGACCACTCAATATAGGGTTTAATTAGTTCTGGTTTTTTATTAATAATACCGATTTTTAATTGTGTCGAAAGTACGTCCCAATTGAATCTATCCTCCCACACAACAGGGTTGGTTACTCGACTTAAAATGTCTGGATTCATTGGTTTTGTGGTTTCAAATTGAGTTAATACCCAGTTTGTATGTAGTGTTGATAGCATATAAAAACCAGTCACAATCGGTAGCACTAATGAACTGACACGTAGGGTGATTTTACTGATATCACTGATTCGATATTTTTTGTATTTACAGCTTAATTGGTCAATCCAAAATAAAAGAATAATAAAAGTAAACCAATGAATCATTGAATGATAAAAAGGGTACTCTAACTGACTATGAATAAAAATAGGGGCAATTAAAGCAAGTAGAGCAAATTGAGTATCCAGTTTACTTCGTCGTATTTTGGCTAAGACACCGCCAGCGGCAAGTAATAAACCTAAAATAGCGACAATACCACCTTCAACTCCCCAGTATAAGATCTCGTTATGAGGGTGATCCATTGAAGGTAGACCTGGTTTGTAGTCAGAAGATAATTGATGCTGTTTCGCTGTATAAAGAATGTATTCAGCTTCGTAATTACCGTAACCATAACCTGTGACGGGTTTTTCTAAAAACATATCTAGAGCTTGGGGGAAGGTGTATCTTCTTGGACTATCTAAATCTGCTTTTTGGCTAGCAAGTGATACCTTTGAAATATCATCATTTTTGGATACATCGAGTAGAGCAAAACTCCCACTAAAACCAATTAATAGCGCTAACAACCAAGAAATAAAACGCGGTTTAGTACAGTATTTCCACATATAAGGAACAAGTAGAACTAAACTAAAAGTCGCTGATAACCAACCAGTACGAGAAGCTAAAACAACAATTAAAGGTAGAGTGAATATGATTGTTGCGTAGAGCAAGGTTAATGCAATGATATTTTCTCGATACTTTATAGGCTGTCTTGCAAGGAAATAAGAGGCAATGGCCAAACCGGTTACAAGAAAGCTCGCCATAACATTGGGTTGTTGGAAAATGCCATAAGGGCGATTTGCTATTACGTTATAACCGAATGAATTCCCAGCCTCTAAAAAAAGATATTGAATATAACCAAATAGAGTTTCAATAAGAACTGAACCAATGATGCACCATAACAGCCATTGCTTCTGCTTATTTGAAAATGAAAATTGTTGTAGAGTAATAAAAAAGAGTAATCCAGCCCATAGGCCTAAAAACTTTCCGGTAGCAAGATGTGGGGACGCCTCTTGATAAAGTAACGGAATTGATAATAAACAGACCGAGATGAATAGTACGATGCTTAATGTCGAAAATTTAAGTATGCCTTGCTTTGCTATATGAAAAAGAGCGATGGCTATGGCGATACTCGCAGGGATCCAAGAAGCGGCATTAAATGCAAGGTGAAGGCCTGAACCGCCAGGATTTGGCTGAAAAAAGTGGGCACAAAAAAAGAAAAGAATGGTAAGGCTGAGTAAAAAAGATTTGGTTAGAGGCTTTTTGATTTTTTTTGCTTCTAATAGGGTGCCTTGAGTTAAGAGCGTAGCCATTTTCCAACTATTTCCTTATATAATAAAGCCAACAAAAATGTTGGCCTTATTCTATCTTATCCATAGGTGAAAGTGCGGACTTTCTGCTGAGTTACGTTATTTTAGCATCGGTTTTAAGAAGCGTGCCGTATGAGAGCCCTCAACTTGTGCAACATCTTCAGGTGTGCCTTCTGCTATGATCTCACCACCGCCTTGACCGCCTTCTGGACCTAAATCAACAATCCAGTCAGCTGTTTTCACTACATCCAAGTTATGCTCAATTACGACAATTGTATTGCCTCGTTCACGCAGACGATGAAGAACCGTTAATAATTGTTGTATATCATGAAAGTGAAGACCTGTTGTTGGTTCATCAAGGATATACAGTGTTTTACCTGTATCTCGTTTTGAGAGTTCTCTTGCTAGTTTTACACGTTGAGCCTCACCACCCGAAAGAGTGGTGGCTGCCTGACCTAAGCGAATATAAGAAAGTCCAACATCCATTAAAGTTTGTAGCTTACGAGCAATAACAGGAACTGGCTCAAAGAAGGTATGAGCATCTTCAATGGTCATTTGAAGGACTTCATCAATACTCTTTCCTTTGTATTTTACTTCTAATGTCTCACGGTTATATCGCTTGCCTGCACAAACATCACATGGAACATAAACGTCTGGCAAGAAGTGCATTTCTACTTTGATAACACCATCCCCCTGGCATGCTTCACAACGTCCACCTCGAACGTTAAAGCTAAATCGGCCAGGTTTATAACCACGAGAGCGTGATTCTGGTGTTCCAGAGAAAAGCTCACGTATCGGTGTGAAAATACCAGTATAAGTTGCTGGGTTTGAACGAGGTGTTCGACCTATTGGGCTTTGATCAATATCGATAACTTTATCAAAATGTTCGATACCTTTAATTTTTTTATACGGAGCTGGCTCTGATGTGGTGGCTCCGTTCAATTGAGTATGAGCAATTTTAAAGAAAGTATCATTGATTAAGGTTGATTTACCTGAACCTGAAACCCCCGTGATACATGTAAACAATCCTACAGGCAGCTTTAATGTCACGTTCTTTAAGTTGTTTCCTGTGGCTCCAATAAGTTCTACTTGTTTCTTCGGATCAGCTTTAACACGCTCATTTGGTACCGCTATTTCTTTTGTTCCATTTAAATATTGGCCAGTTAATGATTCTGGGTTTGAAATGATGGCCTCATAATCACCTTCGGCAACAATATGACCACCATGAACACCAGCTCCTGGTCCAATATCAATAATATGATCGGCACTGCGAATAGCATCTTCATCATGCTCTACTACGATAACCGTATTCCCTAAGTCTCGGAGATGATTTAGCGTCTTTAATAGGCGTTCATTATCTCGTTGATGGAGACCAATAGATGGTTCATCAAGAACATACATTACACCAACTAGGCCGGCTCCGATTTGACTGGCTAAACGAATACGTTGGGCTTCACCACCGGATAAGGTATCGGCACTGCGTGATAAATTGAGATAATTAAGGCCAACATTAACCAAAAAGTGAAGGCGTTCGTTAATCTCTTTCATTACTTTATCGGCAATTTGTGCTTTTTGCCCTTGTAACGTTAATGAACTAAAGAAAGCCATTGAGTCTTGAATACTCATTTCGCAGATTTCAGGCAATGTGGTATCACCCACAAACACATTTCTCGCTTCTAAACGTAAGCGTGTACCGTGGCAACTTGAACAAGATTGAGTTGAAATATATTTGGATAGATCATCTCGAACAGCACTTGATTCCGTTTCTTTATAGCGACGATCTAGGGTGTTTAATATTCCTTCGAATGGGTGACGTTTGACTCGTAAATCACCACGATCATTACTGTATTGAAATTCAATTTCCTCATTACCTGAGCCGTTAAGAATAATGTTTTGGAATTTCTTTGAAATGGATTTAAATGGTGCGAATAAATCAAAACCATAATGTTTAGCAAGTGAACCTAGCATTTGGAAATAGTAATAATTTTTTGATCCCAACCTTTAATAGCACCTTCTGCGATACTTAGCTTATCGTCTAAAACGACTCTGTCGGCATCAAAATATTGTTGTACGCCTAAGCCATCACAAGTGCCACAGGCCCCAGCTGGATTATTAAAAGAGAACAGACGAGGCTCAAGTTCTTGCATGCTATAACCACAATGTGGGCAGGCAAAGTTCGCAGAGAAGATTAAAGGATCGTGTTCGCTGTCATCCATATAATCGACAACTGCAATACCGCCTGTTAATTCCAAAGCGGTTTCAAATGATTCTGCGAGGCGTTGTTGAAGATCATCTCTGACCTTAAAGCGATCAACGACAACTTCAATAGTATGTTTTTTATGTAATTCTAATGTCGGAGGATCAGAAAGATCGCAAACTTCACCATCAATACGTGCACGAATAAACCCTTGCGCAGCTAGGTTTTCAAGAGTTTTAACATGTTCACCTTTGCGCTCTTTAACAATAGGAGCTAATAGCATCAGCTTTGTGCCTTCAGGTAGCTCTAATGCTTTGTCTACCATTTGACTGATAGTTTGTGCGGTTAACTCAACATGGTGCTCAGGGCAGCGAGGCTCACCAATACGGGCATAAAGAAGACGCAAATAATCGTAAATCTCGGTAATAGTTCCAACCGTTGATCTAGGGTTATGAGAGGTGGACTTTTGTTCTATTGAAATAGCAGGAGAGAGACCTTCAATGTGGTCTACATCTGGTTTTTCCATTAGAGATAAAAATTGACGAGCGTACGCAGATAAAGATTCAACATAACGTCGTTGGCCTTCTGCATATAAGGTATCAAAGGCTAAAGAAGACTTACCTGAACCTGAAAGTCCTGTAATTACAATCAACTTATCTCTTGGGATAGTTAAGCTGATGTCTTTTAGGTTATGGGTTCTGGCCCCTCTAACTTCAATTTTATCCATGGGAGTCTCACTGCAATAAAAATAACTAAGGGTTAAGTATTGCACAGAGTAAGAAAACAGAAAAGCATTTTACTGGATAAAAAAACAGTGTAGTGGTGGTGGAATAGAAAGATAAAAAAACGCCCCATGTCTAAACATAGGGCGTTATTATTTATTTAAGTATTAGGGTTATTTTTTTCCCGTTACTTTTTTTGCTAATTCTGATGATTTTTTATCTTTTAGATAAATGTTTTCATAACAGTGGTTTGTTGCTTCGATATAACCTTCAACGCTGCCACAGTCAAAACGCTTACCTTTAAATTTATATGCTAAAACACAGCCTGATTGTGCTTGTTTTAGTAGGGCATCGGTGATTTGAATTTCACCACCTTTACCTGGTTCTGTCTGCTCGATTAACTCAAAAATATCAGGAGTTAGGATGTAACGACCAATAATAGCTAGGTTGCTTGGTGCTGTTCCTGGCTCTGGTTTTTCTACCATGTTATCAACACGGTATAAATCATCTTTGATCATTTCACCAGAAATCACACCGTATTTGTGTGTTTCGTTGTCTGGTACTTCTTCTACAGCAACGATAGAACAACGGAATTGCTTGTATAAAGCAACCATTTGAGCCAATACACCTTGCTCTTCGTTCACACATAGGTCATCAGCAAGTACAACTGCGAAAGGTTCATCACCTACAAGTTCACGACCTGTTAAAATTGCATGACCTAAGCCTTTCATTTCACGTTGACGAATATAAGTGAAGTGAGCTGAATCAATCAGTTCGCGAACATCTTCAAGAAGTTCTTCTTTGTTTGTACCACTGATTTGGTGCTCTAATTCGTAGTTTTTATCAAAGTGATCCATTAAAGAATGTTTACCACGGCCAGTAACAATACACATACCGTCCATGCCTGCATTGATTGCTTCTTCAACACCGTATTCAATAAGAGGCTTGTTTACAACAGGCATCATTTCTTTTGGCATTGATTTTGTTGCTGGTAAAAAGCGTGTGCCGTAGCCTGCGGCAGGAAATAAACATTTTTTGATCATAATTCAGTCCTAGAAAGACAATATTTAAAAATTTAGCGGAGGCTTCATTTTGAGCCTCATTATTATCGACGCAGTTTATCGACTTAGGTGCATGAAATGAAGTGCTTTCATCAAAAATAGAGCTCCGTATCATTATTAATGTGATTTTCTCTTTAATAAGCATGAAAACCACATGTAAAACTAATGCTGCATTAACTCTTTAAACCAATCCCAAACACCAAAAGAAAAGTTATGGAAAATATCAATACCTAAGGCCGATTTGATTAGATACAAAGCAAAAATGGCCAGTCCTAATATACAAAAATGCCGATAGATATAAGAAAGGTAAGCATTAATAATGCAAAAGGGACTCTTTACGTAACTGTTGTCGATAATCTCGCCCTAGAAGGAAAACAAAAAAATAGCGCTTATTAAAAACAGAAATACTTTTTCTAATATCAACACGATTATTTGAACCTAACCCCGTCGCAATGATCGCGCGTTCAATGGATTCTTTTTGTTCTTCAGAGAGCTCATCAATGACATTTTCATCTAAAGAAGAATAGAAATGCTCAAGTAACTTTTGTTGTCTATGATTGCTCACTTAATACCTTCTTAGTTAATGCTCTTTGGTAAACAGCCATGGTTTGAGTCGCTATTTTTTCCCAGTCGTAATATTCAAGATAGGATGCATAATTGACGTTGCTATATTCATTTTTAGCATGCTGAGCGAGTTGTAGTGTTAATTCTTCGGTATTACCAACAGAAAAATACGTATCTGGAGTTAGTTTTACCTCTAAGTTAGCCGGAATATTACTTACAATTGCAGGTAAAGAATACGACATAGCTTCAAGTAGAGCGATAGGCAAGCCTTCATGATATGACGGCATTACAAACGTTTTTGCTTGAGAGAAAATGGCTTGCAGTTCTTCACCTTTTAAAAGCCAGTAAGAATAACTCCGTCAACATTTTTTGCCTGTTGTTTGAGTTTTTCACTATAAGGCGTAGGGTGATCGGTATCTCCCATAATAACCAATGGAATATTAAGGTTCGCTTGTTGATAAGCGTCAATGAGGTCATGAAACCCTTTCTCTTCTACAAAACGACCTACCGCAACAAAGTAATTTCCTGCAGTGAGTGCAAATTTAGATAGAGTTGAGTCTATTTTTTCTTGTGGCAATTGTGTAGGTAGTTTTACACCATTATAAATAAGGTGAGCATCGTATCGATTGTATTTTTCTTTAATGATGTCATTGATTACTTCTGAAATAACAATAACTTCATTTGCGTAAGTAGCCGCTAACTTTTCACCTAGCTGAAGAATGCGTTTGGCAAACCCTCCCATTTTTGACGGTCATAATCAGGACCATGGTGGGTGAAAACGACTTTTTTTCCTAATAAGCGTAATAAAGGAACAACTAACCCAGGTCCTATTGCGTGTACGTGCACAACTTTAGAACTGTCAAATAATGTGGTTAACGATGCGAGTGTTGAGTGAATTATCGCTTCAAGGGATTTTTTCTTAGGAGCCCAAACGGCTTTGGTTTGAACCCCTTGATATGAGGATATTTTATAGTCCACATAAGGTGAGCGTGCTATTACGCAGATATCATTATCAAATTGACGATGAATTTCAGGATAAAGGTGTTGGCAATGAGTTTCTACGCCACCTAATACATTAGGGATGCCTCTAGTGCCAATGACGGTGATTTTTCTGTCATGTTATTATCCTTTCAATAGTTCTTGATATAGATTTAGTAAATCGTTTTTATGTTTAGTTAGCGTGTACTTACTTAAAAAACGCTCTCTTGCATTTTTTCCCATATCAATGGTTTTTACAGGTTCCTTCACCAGTAGATCCAATTTATCAGCAAGCGCTTGAGCATTACCAGCCTCAAATAAATAGCCGTCAATCCCATCTCTAATTTGTTCTGGTATTCCACCAATTTTTGAACCTATAACCGGTTTCCCATAAGACATGGCTTCTATCACTGACATCGAGCAGTTTTCATAACACTCTGATGGGACAATCACGGCTTTAGCTTCTTTAATTAGCGTTAAAAGCTCTTTACCACTTTTGAAACCAAGTAGCTCTGCTGTGGGGTAATTCTCTTTTAATTGATTAAATTCAGGGCCATCTCCAACGATTTTTAAGCCTGCTTTCTCTGTCATCAATTGATGAGCTTCTGCTAGCGTAGGAACACCTTTCTCTTGACTTAAACGCCCAAGATAAAGGTAGTAACCATTATCTTTTATTCCCTCTAAAGAAACGTTTTCATCAATGCCATTAACGATGACTTCAATGCGGTTATGTGGCAGTTTTTGTTGAATGAATCGTCCTAAAAAGCGACTTGGAGAAACGATAGCATCTAAATATTGATAATTTTTGCTGATTTTTTGATATATCGCTTCTAAAGACAATAAAAGGCTTTTACTTAGAGAGCCTTCTTGGCAGCGATACTTAGTCGCATTCCAAACTGAGCCATGAACACACGCTTCACATGTATGGCCATTGCGGTACATTGTGTAGCTTGGACAAGCTATTTTAGTATCGTGGGCAGTAAGTACTGTTTTACAGCCAAACTGCTTAGCTACTTTAATAATTGATGGTGTGAGCTGATGATAGATATTATGAAAATGCACCAAGTCGGGCTTTTCTTGCTCTAATAGAGCTTGCAACTTTTCACATGCTTGTCGGTTATGAATAAAATTAATGGCTGTAGCTAGTTTGTCTTTTATGGTTTGCTTCTGATAATAATCGACATTTTGAACAAAAAACTCAGAGTATTCAGATTCAATATTTTTCTCATGCTGCATCGAGAACTCAACAATCTTTACTCCTTCAGAAAGGAGCATATCTCGCTCTTGGAAGTAAACCGTTTCTGCGCCACCTTTCATAAAAAAGAATTTATTAACTAATAGAATTTTCATTTTTTACCCTCGTTAATAACGGTATGTGGTGGTGGTGTTTTTGGATCTTTTAAAGGAATAAATAGCCCTTTAATTAAGCCTGCCGCAAAGACTGAAAGATTTAACACGCTTTGAAGAGCATCTCTAATAGAACGATTTTTTATTGTTTTTAATCCGATGAAAGCGAATAAAGGTAAGGAAGTCGCTCCAATTAACATTGGATTAAATGAAAGTAATGAAGCAAATAAAATGAATAAATAGACTGCAAAGATAGCTTCATTCTTAATGGTTTTTAGGGCGTGTGAAAATAAGGGCGTACCAAAAGCGCCTTTCACTAATTCTCCAGGAGCAAAAAGGTAGCCGCCTTTCCAACGATGTTTCATTAATGCTAATGACGACATGGTGTAGGATGTATGGAAAAAATAAGGAACATCAAGACGATGCAATTTATACCCTGCGTGAGTTAAACGCATTCCTAGTTCTGATTCTTCGTAAGCATGAAGGTTACGATTGGTTAAATAGCCAATTTCATCAATGGCCGCTTTTCGATAAAGGCCTCCGCCACCTAAATGTGAGCAATCACCAATAGGATAAATTTGATGAAGGCGCTGTTTGCGAGATTTAAACTCATAACTATCAACATCATCCATTTCGACAGAGCCCGCAACACCTGCATATTGAGTGTTTTCAAGTAAGAAGGATACACCTCGTTCAATAAATCCTGATTCCAATTCCATATCACCATCAAGAAGTAGCAGGAAATCGCCTTCACTATAAAGGTAACCAAGCTGATGCCCGACACCGCAGCAACGATCCTCTGGCTCAGTAAGAGAAACAACCGTTACGTTCATTTTTGTAGCGATATCTTGAGTGTTGTCGGTAGACAAACTATCAGCAACAATAATTTTATGAGGGAATACCCCCATATTTTTTTTGATGCTGGAGATAGTTTTCTCTATGCCTGCTTCTTCATTATAAGTCTTGATAATGACTGAGATAAATGGAAGTTTAGTCATGGTTTTCTGCCGCCGTGATCAGTGATTTTCGGATCACTAGGTTTGAGCCTAATGATAAGTAAAAAAGAAATTGAAGCATGGGAACAAGCATCAATATTTGACTATATGGAAGGCTTAATAAACACCCAATGGCAAATGCATTAAATGCTGGTGGATAGCTCATTAACCTGATGTCTTCTTTGGCTACATCCTTGCGATTAAATAAGGGGTAGGTTTACAGACCTTAAGGATATAAATTGTCATTGAAATGAAAAAAAGCGTACCTATGATGCCTAATTCCCACAAAAGAACACTGAGAGCTGTTGAATCGAGAATGACATTAAAAACCACATTTAAAAAACCGGGAGCTACAGCACTACCGTGGTTGGTGGTATTTAACCCATAACCAAATAGCGTACTTGGTAAACCGAATAAATCGTTATGCTCTAACCAAAAGAAGATAGTGGTCATTCGACCTAGCTCACCTGATGGCATTATGTAGTTGGGATCAAAAATATATTCTAATGAATCAATAAATATATCTAACGGTCCTTTGGTTGGATCGCTACCAAAAGCGGATGAGTAAGAAAGAGAAAGCAATAAGATAGCAATACTCATAAGTAGTAGCATGCCGCTCACAATAGCTAAGATAATTTTAATATCATAACTTTTCATGCCCTTAATATAACTTGGAGCGAGCCATACATAAGCCAGTAGTATAGGGGATAGTAAAATAACAAATTTAATCTCACCTAAAATACAGAGAGTGAACGCGGCACCAATATGTAAAATTGTTGATTTTATTGTTGTTAAACCATGTTTATATTCTGAAAGTTTTAATAGCATTATCAATAAGCAGAATAATCCCATTGCAGCGGTATTTCCTCCCCCATAGGGTCGCCGCCAAAGGTTCCTACGACGGAATCCCACTTTTCAAACTCACCTTCAGATGCAACCCGTTGGGGTAAAATAACAAACACTTGATATAAGACGACGGGAAATTGAGCATAGAAAATCCAATAGAGTGTTTTCGTGACTCGATAGATTTGTGATTCGCGACAAAATCGAAGTAATAAACAAAACAGTATTAATGAGAGTGCAAGTTCATTCTTTAGACCAACGATTGTTATCGTAACTCCGTTTTGTAAGTAAGTACTAACTAATGCAATGCCAAAAAAACCAAGAAAGAGTATCAATATGATCATTTCTTTATGGTCTAAATTCAGGGGAGAATAACGAACTTGTAGTAATAATAACCCCGTCATGGCGAAAGCGAGCAAAAACGGTAACCATAAAACTGCAGAAACACCTGTGAAATATTGTGTCGAACCGCAAAAAACAAGAGTAAATATGGCGTAGATTTGAAGATATAAGCCCGTATTCATTTTCATTATTAAGCATCTTCCTTAGCTAAAAGGTGTGCTCTTTTGTTTACTTTTAAATAAATAAAGGCGTAACGAATAAAGGATAAAACCGCAAATAATAAAACAGAATAAGCGTAATCTTTGTGGAAGTAAGGAAATACAACAAAAGCGAGCACGATTACTAGTAATTGCTCAATTTGAATGCGAAGGAAATATTTTGGTGAACCAAATACCAATTCAATTACTGTTAGAGGACACACTGCCAGTGCCGGTAATAAATAAGGAAGCATATATCGAGAGGTTGGTACCGAGCTTAGCCATTCATCATTAAAGCCTAATTGCATGATTAAAGGATAAAAAATTAATACACCAGCGGTCGCGATTAAACCTAATACCAATAACATTAAGCGAACTTTTTTAAACTCTTGGAAATTGAAAGTGTTATTTCGAAAATCAATGGACCACTTTGAAAAAATAGAGTTTCTAACAGCATTACCAACAATAGTCACTGGAGCCAAACAAAAGCGATTAACAACAGCAAAATAGCCAGCGGTTAATGGAGAAAACCAAAAGTTAATTAATAGTGTAGGTAGATTATTGTTAGCCATAGCAAGTACTTCAGCACTCCCTATCCCTGATAAATGACTTCGGTTTTCTTTAATAAATGCTAAATTATTTGAAAGCGAAAAGTGAGATATTGAAATTTGAGTAAATGAGACTGAATAGGTCAGCCATGCACAGATAAGGAATAATAATCCGGCAGCCCAACAAAAATAGAATGACTCGATATTAGGAGTAAGGAATATAGCGCCGATAACCAATAATGAAACAGAGATTCGTTGGAAGGCTAATAAACGGATATTTTCTACGCGTAGCAATAAGTTTTCAGATACAAGAATCCAAGCATGACAAAGCGTTAGAACATAGAGTATGTATCCATTTTGCTCAAAAAATAGCGTCATGATGTAGCTGTAAGGAAGAGCAATAAGCATGCTCTGAAGTAATGAGAATACGATATTTTGCGATAAAGTATGGTCATTTTGCTTTGGTAACAATAACTGGGATGCAAAAGTACAAATTTGTGCCCCAATTAAAACAATACTGTACACAAGCGCGTAAATGCCGACTTGTGACATATTGTATTTATGAGATATTAGCCAAATTGAAACAGCACCAATGATCTGAGAAATCACTGATGCTCCTGCTATCGTAGTAATACTTTTTAGCAAGCTCATATTATTAACCTAAAATGTCATCATTTTGGTGGATTAATTGCTGCTTGGCTTCTTCTGTTTCTAATTCGTCGTTTTGAACATCAGTAAGTATTACACCCATAATTGGTGTTTGAACTTGTTTAACTTTTTCAATGTTAGTAAGGATATGATTAGCACTTAGTTCACCTGCTTGCACAGTGTAAATGACACCGGATAGATGACGAGCGATTAGTTGAGCATCTTTGCTTTCTGTCATTGCTGGTAAATTAACGATAACTTGTTCAAATTGTTTGCTTAACTCTTTTAGTTGGCTACCTAGCTCTTCTGAAGCTAAGGTGATTAATGGTGTTTCTGTTAATGTGCCACGAGGTAAAAATGTTAAGTTATTTTCAATTTTTATTAGACAATCGTTGATTGGGTGTTTTTGTTCTAATGCCTCTGCTACACCCATTACTGTGGATGTTGGGACTGTTTCGAAATCATCACTATTCTCTGCTTTTTTAGCATCAATCTCGTTTTTTTTCTGCATTAGGATTGCTTCAGTTAACGAAATTTCCTTTCTATAATCTAAATCAATAAGTAAGGTTGAGCGGTCTTGTGAGAATGAATATGCAAGTAGATAGCTATTTAGTTCATTGCTTTCAGTCGATTCAGTCGATGTTAAACCAATGATAG
Source organism: Aliivibrio fischeri (assembly GCA_038993745.2). Classification (NCBI taxonomy): domain Bacteria; kingdom Pseudomonadati; phylum Pseudomonadota; class Gammaproteobacteria; order Vibrionales; family Vibrionaceae; genus Aliivibrio; species Aliivibrio fischeri. Next base: position 359,330 of record CP160629.1, read on the forward strand.
GCCAAGGCTTATCATCTAAAAGAATGGTTGTACGAATAGCATGAACAGTTTCTGCTGAATAACTATTTTTAAAGAAGTTTTTAGTAAATAAAGCCAACTCATCAATATAATCTAGACTGATTAACTCCCCTATACCTTGTAAGCCTAAGCGAGTATTAACTTGGGTTAAGTTATTGATTGATTTGTTTAATGCTGATTTTATGATGATAAATAGAAGACTAAAAATGATCGTCATAGCACAAACCATAATTAGCAATAGTGCTTTATTAGGTTTACTTGGTTTGTGAGGTGGTGTAGCAGCATCAAGTAAACGAGCAACCGGTTCACGATATAAAACGGTTAGTTCTTGTTCTTTGCTGCGTAAAAATATTTTTTCATACAGTTCTTGAGTCTTATCAAGATCTGCTTTCATTGTATTATAAGTATCTTTTTTTGCTGCTAATGCAGTGAAGTCTTTTTTCTGCTCAGCAAGTAAAGCTCTGTATTTGTTCTCTCTCTCAATCGCAGCTTGGTATTCTTTGTATAACCCTGTTTTAAGTTCTTTTAAAAGAGCGGTTGTTTGGAGTTCAATCGCTTTTATTTGAGCGTTAGCTTCTAATATTTGACGGTTTTTAGGACCATACATTTTTTGAAGATCGAATAAGGTGCGTTTTGCTTGAATTAACGCAATTCGAAGATCTTGTAATTGAGCGTGGTTAGAAATACTTGGTAAAGTAGCTACGTCTTCTAGGGGGTAACCGAGAGCTTCGCTTATTGTGTTGTAATTAGCTTTGGCTGTGATCCGTTTTTCTTTTGCGGTTGCAAGTCGATCGTTAACTAACGCTAGTTGTTCTGTTTCAAAGCCATCGACACCTTGATAGGTAAGTAACCCATTATCTGACAAGAATTTATCAATATCGGCTTTTTGTTGTTTAATTTTCTCTTTTAGTTCGCTCATACGAGTGTTATTCCACTGTTGAGCTTGTTGAGTTTTTTCTATTTTTCTTTGTTCTTGCTGCTCGATATAGCTTTCAACGACAGCATTAGCAACTAATGCTGACATATCGGAGTCTTTAGATTCATAAGAAACATGAACTAATTGGCTAAAACGTACTGGAGAGATAGAGAGCTTTTTCTTTATTGCTTTTACTATTGAATAGAGGTGCTCTTCTTCGGATTGAGGGATATTTTCGTCTTTATCCTCGGCTTCGAAGATCGGGCTATTAATAAGATCTAATTTTTTAGCTGCTGCTTCAATAACGGTTTTTGATTGAAGTAACTCGGCTTGAGTTGGGTAATATTCAGCTTGCGTTGCATCAAAATCTTCCACTTGGTCAATTGGAGTGGAGTTATCTGTTTTGGCTTTTAAAACGATAGTTGCCGTTGCTGTATATTGAGGTGTCATTCCGTTAATTAGCGGAAACGCAGCCAATGTTATAGCTAAAACAACGAGTAGCACGCGCAGACGATATTTTTTAAACTCTTTTAAAAAGTTCGAAAAATCGATTGTACTTTCTAGCTTTTTGCCATTTTCAATAATTGATAGTGCCATAATTTAGAAAAAACTCTGTTCAATGATAACTACATCGCCCGGACCTACAGGATAGGTTGGAGCCACATCTTCGATTAACTCATTTGTTGCTGCTGAGCGTACGTTTATAGAATCTCGATCTGATCTGTCTGTGAAGCCACCAGCCATAGCAATAGCTTGCTCAACAGTTAAACCAGGCTGAAATTCGTACCCATTTGGGTTTGCCACTTCACCACTGATAAAGAACTTACGAAATGCTTCAATGCTGACGGTTACCATTGGTTGTAGAATATAGCCGTCAGCTAATCTTGCTTCGATATCTTCTTCAATTTGCGTCGGGGTTCTACCAGATAATTTAATTTCACCAAGGTAAGGGAAATTAACATAGCCTCCACGGTGTATTTTTAGGCGTGTGGTCATTTCTGGCTCTTTGAAAACTGAGATTTGAATAGTGTCTCCGGCACCTAAAATATAACCAAGATCTTCTTTCTGTTGGGATTGTTCAGTTTTTGCTTTTTCTTGTGTATCAGAAGGCGTGTCTTGAGCTTCAGATGCAAATGCATTAGAAACAAAAGATAGAAATAGGCAAAAAGAAATAAATAAGGGTTTCATCTAAATTTGCACCTTAGTTGTAAACATAATAAGTGATTTATCATAGCCTAACGTTTGAGTAACCGTTTCGACTGAATTAATGGTGAAATCATCGAATTCCTTATTGGACTCATTCACAAGTTGTTGGTAGCTCAGTTCAAATTGAATCGAAGGTCTAAATTTATAGGTAATTTTAGCTATAGCTTCTGTTTTTGTTTCAACTTTATCTGAGCTTTTATCTTTATCTGCGCTGGTTTTATAGCGGTAACCCAATGTGGTGGAAAGTCTACTCGACCACCAAAAATGTTCCCAGTTAGTTCCATATTCAGTATTTAGAACATAACCACCAACTTCTGTTGGATCCTCTACTGATTGATCTGTGTAAAAGTGAAAGCTAGAGTGTCTTACTGGGCTCCATTTGATGTCTATATCCCAGTTTAATCCCCCAAAATTCTCTGAGTCAGGGTTGTTGGGGAAATCTTTATAAAGCCAAGCAATATTGGCATCTATTGTTGTTTTTCCTGTTCTGATCGTTTTAATGCCAGCGATAAAAAACGTTTCATTAGTGTCTTTAAGGTTATTAATTTTGTAGTGCCTTAAGTTACTAACGATAGAATAACGAAACCGAGTTCGACTGGATGCTTGATCAAATAGTTCAATAGTGAATGTTGTTTGATCCCACTCTTGATCTTCGATGTATTGGTTAAAGTTATAGATACTTCCAGATGTAAAATTGGAAGTTCTGTCATCATAAGTAAAGTCTTTGTACTGAACTGCAAAGCTTAACTTTCCAATACTATCTTGCTTATCAATACTGTAGCGTAATTCAGTATGAAACATGTTTGTTTCTAAAACATCAGTAATACCATATTTTTGAAACTGTTCAGCTGATAAACCATCAGTTAATCCTTCGCCTCGGTTTTCATGACCAATCGTATTTTCTATGGTGAAAAGTAAATCGTTGTTCAATCCTTTTTTCCAAGCACCAATCAATGCAATGTGGTGGTCATAGTAATCATCGGATGTATTATTTTCTTGGTATTGTCTATAGTCGCCTGTGTATTGCAAGGTATAGACATCTGCATTATGAACCCCTTTTAGTTGCACAAATGGCTTAACATTAAAGAAATCAGATTGTACATGTGGTGTATGGTCTGACTGATAATTTACGTTATCATCATAGCCATAATCTACAGCTACATTACTTTGGTATTCTACGCCTGCCGGGCCGATATGTGGTTTTGGTGTTAAATAAGCATAACAAGAACTGCTTACTAATGAAGTAGTAAGCAGTATAAGTTTGTTGAAAGATATTGGCGTTTTAGTAGGCCGTATCACTCACAAATCCTTTGAAAACAGTTAAGAAAATAATCTTAAGATCCATTGATAAAGACCAGTTTTGTAAGTATTTAATATCATACTCTACACGCTTTTCCATCTTATCTAATGTATCGGTTTCTCCACGGTAGCCATTGATTTGTGCTAGCCCAGTAATACCGGGTTTAATTTTATGTCTTACCATGTAATTGTCGACTAACACGCGGTACTCCTCATTATGTGCAACAGCATGAGGTCGAGGGCCAACAATAGACATACTTCCTTGTAATACATTAATAAACTGTGGGAGTTCATCTAATGATGTTCTGCGGATAAAACTTCCAAAGCGAGTAACCCTAGGATCATTTTTAGTTGCTTGAGTAACTACTTCAGAATTTTCCATTACTTTCATTGAACGGAACTTCCATACTTTAATTTTTTTACCACCTAGGCCATACCTGTCCTGTTTAAATAGAATAGGACCTGGAGAGCTTAATTTCACACCTAAAGCGACAAGACACAGAACTGGTAGAATTAATAATGTGATCAATGAACCGATAACAATATCTTCAATGCGCTTAATGACAGCTCCCAACCCTTCGAATGGTGAACTGAAAATACTAAATGTATGTACATTTCCAATGCGCTTTATTTGCGAAACACTTAACTTATAAGTATAGAGATCTGGAACAATGTAAGCATTCACCGTCGAGTTTGATAATTGGTGAATGATGTCTTTTATACGATCTTTAGCCACCATAGGCAGTGCAATATACACACTTTGAATTTCGTCATTTTTTACTTTTTCAATCAGTTCTGACACTTTACCGGCATAACCACTTTTATTTACATAACTAAAGCGACTGCTTGAACGGTCATCATAAAATTCAATACTAACTTTTTGATTCTTATATTTTGAAATTAACGCTTGCTCAATTGAAAGACCTGCTGGGGTTAAACCAATAATCGCGATCTTATTTATCTTTAATCTCGGTATGACAATAAAGGTGTAGCTTAAGGTGCAAATTGTTCGAGAAAGAGAGAGAGCACCCCAAACACAAATATACCAAAGAAGGGATATATGAGAGTTTAGGTTGCTGATCTTCATGCCTTCTAAATTTGCAAGGCGAAGCTTTAATATAAAAAATACTGATACTGTAAGGAGTAAAGAGAAAGTTAGTCTTAAAAGATATTTCTTTAACTCAACTTTTGTATTGATGGTGTACAGACCTGAGTATTCACTAAGCAGTAAAAAAATAGTAGAAAATAAAAGGCCAGCAGAGAGATCGACTGCTGTTTCCTCAAGTCCGTGAACAGATAGGATAAAGGTCAGCAATAAGTTAATTGCTATAAAGTCAAATGCCTTTGTTAAGGTACGATAACTATCACTTATCATTTTTATATTTTGTTGTTTCATATCGCTCCTGGGCATTAGGGGGAGTAATCACCATTATAAATGATGAATAAACTTTTAAAGTTAGCTTTTCGTCAAAAAAATGGCATCATATATTTTGATAGTTGGGAGCGCAATCTCATCTTTTGCGAACTTGATGAATTTTCTAATAAATTGAACGTTAAATTGTGAGAAATTACTCTCTAATTTTTATTACTATAGTATGCTTTCTCCGTTTAGGGGTATCAGATTTCACAACGAACGTGTTAGACTGATGACTACTGTATATATAACCGGGTGAAAACCGTTTTCCCCCTTAATAATCTGGAGCAAACTATGGCCAGCCGTGGTGTTAATAAAGTTATCCTTGTTGGTAACTTAGGGCAAGATCCTGAAATCCGTTACATGCCAAGTGGCGGTGCGGTAGCGAATATTACAATTGCAACGTCTGAAACTTGGCGTGACAAGGCAACTGGTGAGCAACGTGAAAAAACAGAATGGCACCGTGTTGCTCTGTTTGGCAAATTAGCAGAAGTTGCTGGTGAGTACTTACGTAAAGGCTCTCAAGTTTACGTTGAAGGTCAATTACAAACACGTAAATGGCAAGACCAGAATGGTCAAGACCGTTTTACAACAGAAGTAGTTGTTCAGGGCTTTAACGGTGTAATGCAAATGCTTGGTGGTCGCGGACAAGGTGCTCCAGCTGGCGGTCAACAACAGCAAGGTAATTGGGGCCAGCCTCAACAACCGGCACAGCAGAATAATTTTGCGCCTCAACAACAGCAGGCTCCTCAACAACAAGCTCCACAAGCTGCTCAACCTCAATACAATGAGCCGCCAATGGATTTTGATGATGACATCCCGTTCTAATAATTGGACGTGTGTTAACTGATTTAAAATAAAAAAGCCTCGATAATATCGAGGCTTTTTTCTATCTGTTAGTTATCTAGTGTTCTAATCTTTAATTTGAACAGAAAGAGTTGGAAACTGCTCAGATATATAGGTTGTTGCTGTGTAGATTAATGTTGCAATGCCTAGCATCTCAAGTGTTTCTTCGATAGTGTAGCTGATGGCATATATCAATGCATCGGTACCGTGTTGTTCTGCAATTTTACCGCCGATAAGCTCCATAACTAGAGCTCCAGAAACATAAATAATACCAGCAAGAATTAATCGGTTTCGAGTATTGGTAGGAAGTCTAAATAAAAATTTGAAATAGGTTAAACCAAAAACCAAAAGTAGTGCTGCATAAGGGATTACCCATGCAAAATAAAGAATACCTGTTGTATTTAGAGAATTACGAACTGGTCCTACTAACATCTCATGCAACTCAGTCATTTCATCTAAAGCTAAAAACAGAAAGATAGCACTTAATCCTGCCCAAGCTAGGTATTGTTCATTTTTATTGAAGTGCACGTAGGCTATTAGTGCTAATAACACACTCGCGAAAATCATAGCGCAAGATGAATACAGGGTTGGAACGTTCATTTCTTTATCGACGTTAAAGAGACGAATAATAGTTTCCATATGAGAGTATGATAAAAAATGCTCAGAAATAATGGCAAAGCCATTTGCGATAACAAGGAATACGATAATTGAAATAAAAAACATCAATAGCTTTTTCGAGTTAAGTTCAATATTCACGTTAATACCTTAAATGTGTAGGTTGATTAATTGAGTAGAATTACTCTGGTTTATGTAAAGTTTAGTGTTAGCAACGGTGCGTATTGTATAGAGTTATTAGTAAAATATTTGTATTATATCTAATACGTATTTAGAGAATGTTCTAAATTTATCAATGAATTTGTGTATATATTCACAATCTATTTTCTTCAAGGAAGAAGAGGTTAATGAGAAAAACGCCTAGTTTACGTTTAAGTAACCGCTTAATTTCGTTTGTTACTTTGATGGTTTCTGCCGCAATATTTATATTATTTATTGGGGGTACTATCTCAGTTAAGCAAATTGGTACAGAGTATCTAGATCATTATTTAACAGGGGTTGTTACCGTTGTTGATGAAGAGTTAGTCAATCCTGAAAAAGCGAAATCCATGGAAACGTGGCTACCAAAACTGCTGAAAGCCAGTAATGTGGTTAGCATGGAGCTGTCTTCTTCTACTGGGCCTGTATACTCTTTTCAAAGCTTAGCTATTATTCCTGATGATAGTTTGTTGTACCATAAAACACTTCCACTACAAATCAATAAAGGATATGAAATTTCCTTTAAGTCAGTACCTCCTTACAGTGCTTTTACTTATTCATTGGGAGCTCTATTTTCTATTACTGCTGCCATTGCAGTTATCGTTGTTTCACTCTTATGGGGTGTTGTTTGGCTGAGAAAACAATTACATGGTTCTGAGTTATTAGAAGAAAGAGGTCGGATGCTATTGGCTGGGAAACTTGACGATTACTCTATCGGTAGCGAAGAAGAATGGCCAGCCACAGCAAGTTTAGCATTAGATAATATTATTGCGGAATTAAAAGATGCAAGAAAAGAACGCAGCCGTTTTGATACCTTTATTCGAACTCATACTTTTTTAGATCAATTAACTGGCTCAGCGAATAGAGTGTTATTTGATAGTAAATTAGAGTCTATTTTGCAGGAATCTCAAAGCCAAGGGGTTCTATTATTACTCCGTATTAATGGCTGGGAAGAATTAGTTGAAGAGCAAGGAAGTGCTGTTGGTGATGAATTAATTGTTGAGGTAGGAAAGCAATTAAATAATATAATGCAACGTTACAGTGATAGTGTTCTTTCTCGTTATTATCAATCAGACTTTGCTTTATTGGTTCCCCAACAATCATTGAAAGAGGCGAAATCACTAGCTGCTCAATGCCTAAAATTAATAGAAAAAATTAATCCACCTCGTAGCTTGGACCGTGATAACTGGTGTCATATTGGGGTGAGTATGTTTGTAAGCGGCGAACGACGTGGCCGTTTGATGGAAGAGCTTGATATGGCTCATCGTAGCGCCTTACTTCAAAACAATAACACTTGGTCGTTATTTAAAAAGCAGCAGCAATTAGCAGAGAGCTTGGGTAGCGTTCGATGGAGAACCTTATTTGATGCTATTTTTCAGCAAGATAAATTAATTATTTATAAGCAGCCAACTTTTTTATTTGAGGGTAATGAACTTGTACCTCTTCATTTAGAGTTATTTTCACGCATAAAAGATGAAAATGGTGTTCAAATTAAGGCTTCACGTTTCTTACCTGCAATTAAACAAGTAGGGTATCAAGTCAAACTTGATAGTGCGGTCTTAAAACAAGTGTTCCCTTTATTAAGTGACCCTGAATTAAATCATCATTCGTTCTCAGTTCATTTACAGGTTAAGAGCATTACTAATGCGGCATTTATCCGTCAATTAAGAAATCGTTTATTGCAAACGCCAAGAGCACAGCTTCAACGACTAAGTTTTGAGTTAATTGAAGGTCAGGTTGTTACCTATTTAGATGCTGTAAGACCCGTCGCAAAAATGTTAAAAAGTTTTGGTTGTCAATTGGTCGTAGAGCAAGCGGGAAGAACGATTGTAAGTACTCATTATATTAAAGATTTGAATGTTGATTTTGTAAAACTCCATCGTAGTTTAATGAAGGACATTCATCAGAGATATGAGAATCAGTTGTTTGTTCGTAGCTTGTTAGGAGCGTGTGAAACCACGGGAGCTCAAGTAATTGCTGTTGGTATAGAAAAAGAAAAGGAATTTAGATTATTAAAAGATCTTGGCGTTGAAGGTGGGCAAGGGCGGTTTTTTGAATCAGAAACGGCTCTACATCATCGCCAAGAAAAGGTATCTATACCTAAGCGAAGAAGCCGTTGGGGTAAATAAAATTCTCTTATTTTGTTAATAACGGTCGTATCCTAAAAGAATAGAATGTTGTATGATTGCGCGTCACTTGTGTTCTTTATGAGAACGTTGTAAGTAAAGTAAGAAAAGTCGAGCAATCAATGAAAATTATGGATGCACTGAAAAAGCTGAAACTATCTCGTTCAGTAAAAACCACCACGTCAATTGTGATTTTACAAGGTGGTGTTTATATTGCGAAAAGTGATGGATTTGATGAGCTTCAAGAGCATTATTTTACGCCAATAAATCAACCTCAATCATGGAAAGATGTGATTGTTGAAGCGTGCGAGAAAGCTGGAGTAACCAATTCTAGTGCCAGTGTTATTTTAGGTTCTCACCTGTATCAATCTTTTCAAATAGATAATCCTAATTTACCAAAAGAAGAGTTGGCTGGAGCGTTACCTTTCTTAGTGAAAGATCTTATTACCGATCGTATTGCTGATATTGTTGCTGATGGTATAGAAACGATAAATGGCAAGCTTCAGGTTTATATATCTCAAGTTACTACGCTTCATACATTGATTGACTCATTAAGTCCTCTATCGATTCAAATAAATAATGTGACGCCAGATGAACTACTTTGGGCTTACTCTCAGCCTGAAGACGGTAGCTTTATGTTATTAAATCATAGCCAGTCTGCTGATTTTAAATTATTGGCGTTTAATAATGGTCACTTACATTTAAACCGCTCTTTACGTGGTATTACTGCACCATTAACTGGGGAGCAAGCTAATAGTTTTCAAATGGACAGCTTGGCATTAGAGCTACAGCGCTCACTTGACTACTTAAGCTCTCAATTACATGGCGTAAGCATTAATAATTTGTTTTTTCGTTGTGATGATGAAGACGATGCCCTTCTTGCTCTTGAGTTGCAAAATCGATTAGGCGTAAAGGTTGCTTCATTACTTGTTGATGAACCAAGAGCTTTTCGTTCTGGAGAAGTTTTGGCGTGGTTAGCTTTATTTAATACGCCAAGTATCAATTTGTTTCATGAAACGTTAAAACCTAAAACAGATTATTTTACATTACAAAATGTGATGATCAGTTGGGGGTAGGGTTAGCGTTAAGTATTGCTGTTGTTGGGTATTACCAATGGCAAATTTACAATTTAGAGACAACGATAAACGCAAATTCATTAAAAGAAAGTAATTATAAACAAGAATTAGCTACGTTAAATAAGAAATTAGAGAGTCACAAACCTTCGGCAGCTAAGTTAGCTGCGATTAAGCGATTAAATGATGATATTCAATCGAAAAAAGCTTCATTAAAGGTGATTGATAATTTTGACGAGGGAATGCAAGTTGGTTACTCGGGAGTGATGAGTAGCTTGACTCAATTAGGTAAAGGAAACATCTCGCTTAATAAAATCTATATTTCTGGCGATAAGGTTAACTTTGCTGGTTATGCTCGTACGCCTGATGTTATTCCTCGCTGGGTTCAGAGCTTTGATAGTGAATTGCATTTAGTTGGACGTACTTTTGATCAACTTGAAATAAAAACAGACGATAAAGGTCTGGTGTCATTTATTTTAAATACTAAGGCATCAGAGGGTAATCATGAGTAATTGGAATCAAGTAAAAGAGAAATTTGGTGCTTTGTCGCAAAGAGAAAAAGTACTCATTACATTGGTTGGCTGGGTTGCGGTAATCTTCATTTCATTAAGTTTGTTTATTGAACCTAAAATTGAACAATATCATCAATCCCAACAAAAAGTGGTGCGTATTACTAATTCGATTTCATCTCTAAAACAGCAGATAGAATTAGCTGAATTTCGTTTAAAGAAAGACCCTAATGTTGAAATTAATAAACAATATCAGCAATTAATGATCGAGAGTCAGGATTTAGCTGATCTGCTTTTTAGTCGTGTCGCGTCATTGGTTTCCCCAAGCCAAATGGCTTCTTTATTAGAAAAAGTATTAAAGAAATCGTCAAAGTTAAAGTTACAGTCTATGACCACATTGCCATCTGAACGTTTACTTGATGAAAATAATAATGCTGGTTATTACATTCACCCGGTGAAGATTGTGTTGTCTGGCGAATATTTTGATATTGAAGAGTACCTCTCTCACTTAGAGGCGCTTCCTGTAAAATATTATTGGCGAAACTTTCATTATGAAGTGAAAAAATACCCTATTGCAGAAGTCACAATTGAAGTTTACACCCTTGGTTCAAGTCGTGGGTTTATTGGTGGTTAATATGAAAAATCGCTTTTTAGTTTTTATTCTTATGTCTTTACCACTTTCTGTATCTGCATCTGAAGCGGTATTGGGGCATGATCCAACAGAACCATTAAGTTGGAGTACTCCTGCTCCAGCTCAAAAAAAGGTAATAAAAAAACGTCAATATTTCCCTTCTTTGCAAGCAATAAATTGCAATGCAAAGTCTGATTGTTATGCCGTATTAGATGATAAATCAATGAAAAGAGGCGATAAAGTCTCAGGTTATACATTATTAACCATTGGTGAAGAAAGCGTTTCGATTGGTCGTGCGGGTAAGCAATGGCAACTTTCTCTATTTCCACAAAATATTAAAAATTAAGGTTTGCAGTAATGAAAGTACGTAATGTCATCATTGGTTTCATGGTTGCCTCTTTAACAGGTTGCTCAATGGGTCATCGTGATCCTGTTGAAATTAAACAGACCTTAGATAAATCCATTAATGAAAATGGCGGGCAGCTACTTGCTGATTTACCCGCTTCAGTACAAGCTGATTTAATGCCTGAGCTAAACACGCCTCATGTTGAGGTTGAAGAGCCTGTGAAACGTTTCAGAGTCAGAGCAAATGGAGTAGGCGCAAAAGCATTTTTTACGAGTTTAGTGAAAGGAACGGAATACAGTGTCGTTATTCATCCTCAGGTTTCTGGTCGTATTACGATGAACTTGAGTGATGTGACTATGGATGATGTTCTGTCATCGGTTGAAGACTTATATGGGTACGATATCGTTAAAGCAGGAAAAGTATTACAAGTTTATCCCGCGACGATTCGTACAGAGACTATTCCTGTTGATTACTTACAGCTTACTCGTAAAGGACGTTCATTAACGACGATTACAACAGGGTCGATTACCAACTCGGACAGTAATTCATCAAATAACAATAACTCAAGTTCTAAATCAAACAATAATTCATCATCGTCGTCATCTTCTGCTACGGGTGGAACAGAGATTGAAACAACGAGTGAGAGCGATTTTTGGAAAGAGTTAGAAACGGCTATTTCTGTGATGATAGGAAATGGAGCGGATCGAAGTGTTGTTGTATCTCCTCAAGCGAGTGTTGTCACTATTACAGCCTCTCCTGATGAATTACGTAAAGTTAAACAATTTTTAGGAACCTCTCATAAGCGATTACAACGTCAAGTGATCCTAGAGGCTAAATTACTTGAAGTCACATTAAGTGATGGTTATCAGCAAGGTATTAATTGGTCGAACCTAACAGCATCATTAGGTGGTACAGATGTTGTCTTTGGGCAGACTTCTGGCCTTGTTCAAGGTGCATTGCCTGGAATGGATACCATTGGAACATTGTTAGGTGGCCAAACAAACATTACGGTTTCAGATGGTAACTTCCAAGCTGTATTAAGTTTTATGGATACACAAGGTGACTTAAATGTACTTTCAAGCCCGAGAGTGACTGCTGCAAATAACCAAAAAGCGGTGATTAAAGTCGGTCGTGACGAGTACTACGTAACTGAAGTATCAAGTGTTACTGGTAGTGGTGATAACTCTAATGCTTCTCCAGAAGTAACATTAACGCCTTTCTTCTCTGGTATTTCTTTAGATGTGACCCCTCAAATTGATGATAAAGGTAATGTCATGTTACATGTTCACCCATCAGTTATTGATGTGGAGAACGAGGTAAAAGAGATTGATTTAGGTGATGTTGGTGGCGTACTGAAATTACCATTAGCAAAGAGCTCAATTCGTGAATCAGATTCTGTGATTCGAGCGAAAAGTGGTGATGTGGTCGTTATTGGTGGCTTGATGAAATCACAAACGGTTGACCAAGTATCGAAAGTGCCATTATTAGGTGATGTTCCTGCATTAGGGCATTTATTTAGAAATGTCAGTCAGCTAACTCAAAAAACGGAATTGGTTATTTTATTAAAGCCAACGGTTGTCGGTGTAGATACTTGGCAAGAAGAATTAGAACGTTCTCGTGACTTATTACAAGAATGGTTCCCAGACGAGTAATCAAAAACTGACATGTATGAAGCTCATTTTGGGTTAAAGCAGTTACCATTTACGCTGACACCCAATACCTCACTGTTTCATGGGTTATCGCCTCATTATGAGGCGATTCATACCGTGTTGTCTGCGATTTCGATGGGGGAAGGGATCATCAAGGTTACAGGTGAGGTAGGAACCGGAAAAACATTAGTCTGCCGAATGTTGATTAATGAGTTACCTTCCAATGTGGAATTACTTTACCTTCCGAATCCGGTAATGAATGGCCATGAACTTCGACAAGCTTTAGCAAAAGAGTTATGGCTTGATCAAAGTGGTGATGATATTGCATTGATTGATCGTATCCATGAGAAAATTATTGATCTACATGCGGAAGGAAAATTAGTTGTAGTATTCATTGATGAAGCTCAGGCTCTAAGTGATGAAGCATTAGAAACATTACGTTTGTTTGGCAACTTAGAGACAGACTATAAAAAATTGTTACAGATAGTGCTGTTTGGGCAACCTGAATTGGACGAGAGATTACAACAACATAACTTAAGACAATTAAGGCAACGAATAACGTTTTCTGCTTTATTGAGAGCATTAAATATGAATGAAACCGTCGCTTACATTCGATATAGGATAGCTGAGTCTGGATGTGAGAATAATCCATTTTCGCTTGTTCAAATGAAAGCGATATGGAAGGCAACAAATGGTATTCCTCGCTTAATTAATCAGGTTTGTCATAAATCTTTGTTAATTGCCTTTTCAGAGCAAGTGAATAACGTGCCTTCAAAAGCCGTGTTTAACGCCATTATTGATACGGCTGATACTGTTAAACCTAAGCATTACTTCCCAACATTTTGGGGATGGAGAGTTTCGTGAGTGTGACTAATAAAGCGTTATTAAATATAACTCGACAAGATGAAAACAAAGAAAAGCAGCACTTATTATCTCCTGCGGATATACCGAATGTTGAGTCAAAATATAAAGCATCGTTTTTCTTTGCTATCGGTGTACTTAGTTCTTTGTCGCTAATTGGTTGGTCAACATTAAGTGGAACGACAGAACAAAATGTAGAGTTGAAAGTGAGTGAGCATACTCAACAACAAGCTCTAACGAATGAAGTGAGTGAACATGCTTTGAGCAATATTAAAACAGCTCAATTATCGATTTCACCAACGAAAAAAGAATCAACATCAGCGGTAAGTTCTATTTATGCCGAGAAGCCAATATCGGCGGATAAGATTGAAGTGACAGCTTCGGTTCGAACTCAGTCTACTCAGAATCGCTCTATAGTGGATAAACCACAATTGATGACATCGACAGAGGTTGTTAAACCAACATCAAAATCGACATCAATTGTTCCGGCAACGCCAAAAGAGCAAGCACAAGCTAATGAAATGTTGCAAGTTGAAGAAGTGGAATTGTTGCCATCAGAGCTAGCTCATAGAAGTAGAGAAGCGGCTAAAAAAGCATTGGATAGATCTGATTTTAAAGCGGCGATGAAAGAGTATTACACCGTACTTAAGTATCAACCTAGTGATGAAGAGTCACGAAAAAGACTCGCAGCTTTGCTTTATGGTAAACGTGATGTAAGTGAAGCAGCGGCCATTCTTCAACAAGGTATAAAGCTTAATGATGACAGTGTAGAGCTAAGGTTAGCGTTGTCGAGTCTATTACAAAAAGAGCAACAGCCAGAAGCTGCTCTTTCTGTATTGGAATATATTCCTGTTGGTGCGTCAGTTGATTATCTTGCAACTCGTGGTGGCTTAGCTCAACAGTTGAAGTTGATGGACTTAGCAAAAGAAAGTTATCAGATGTTGGTTAACCAAGAACCAGATAATGGCCGTTGGTGTTAGGTTTAGCGATCGTTTATGAAAGAGAAGCAAAAGTAAAACCGGCTTACGAAGCATACCAGACAGCATTAATTAAGCCGGGTTTATCTCGCTCGTCTCAAGCGTTTGTTCGTGATCGAATTAAATTATTAGCAACAATGGAAGGAATTGAGTAATGCGTCTTAAGTTAAGAAAAAGACTTGGTGATCTATTAGTCGAAGAAAACATTGTTACTGAAGAACAAATCGAACAGGCTCTTTCGACTCAAAAGAAAACAGGGCGAAAGTTAGGGGCAACATTAATTCAGTTAGGTTTCCTGAGTGAAAAACAAATGTTGACGTTTTTATCTCAGCAGTTGGGTGTCCCTTTAGTTGATTTGAACCGTGCTGAAATTGATGCGGCAGCCGTGCAGTTGTTGCCTGAAGTACATGCTCGTCGCTTACGTGCATTAGTTCTTAGTCAGCAAGGTAATACGATTCGAGTAGCAATGAGTGATCCTGCTGATCTGTCTGCTCAAGAAGCGTTGTTTTCACAGCTTCAGCAATATCAGGTAGAAATGGTTATTGCTTCTGAAAGACAGCTTGTTGATAGCTTTGACCGTTTCTATCGTAGAACCAAAGAAATCGCTTCATTTGCTGAGAAGTTGCATTCAGAACACCAAGTAAACGACGATTTTAATTTTGGTATATCAGATAACGATAATGAAGAAGTAACCGTTGTTAAGCTGATTAACTCATTATTTGAAGATGCGATTCAAGTTGGTGCTTCAGATATACATATTGAACCGGATGAAAGAGTCTTGCGTTTACGTCAGCGTATTGATGGGGTATTACACGAAACATTATTAAATGAAGTTAATATCGCATCAGCACTGGTTTTACGTTTAAAACTGATGGCGAATTTGGATATTTCTGAAAAACGTTTGCCACAAGATGGACGATTTAACATCAAATCTCGTGGTCAATCTGTAGATATTCGTTTATCGACAATGCCTGTTCAATATGGTGAATCGGTTGTTATGCGTTTATTGAATCAGACATCTGGCGTTCAAGAACTAGAACAATCTGGATTACCTGAGCATTTACTTACTCGTCTGCGTAAACAACTCCGTCGTCCACATGGCATGATCTTAGTTACGGGGCCAACAGGTTCTGGTAAAACGACAACATTGTACGGCGCTTTAAGTGAATTAAATCAGCCAAGCAAGAAAATCATTACAGCAGAAGATCCGGTTGAATACCGTTTACCTCGTGTTAATCAGGTACAAGTAAATAGCAAAATTGATTTAAGCTTTTCAAAAATTTTAAGAACATTCTTGCGTCAAGACCCGGATATTATCCTTATTGGTGAGATGCGTGATCAAGAAACCGTGGAAATTGGTTTACGTGCCGCTTTAACGGGTCACTTAGTGTTATCTACATTACATACGAATGACTCGGTTGATAGTGCATTACGTATGATGGATATGGGAGCGCCAGGTTATCTGGTTGCTAGTGCCGTTCGTGCGGTATTAGCGCAACGTCTAGTTAAAAAAGTGTGTCCAGAGTGCTCCGCTCCTGATGAGTTAGATGAAGCGAGAAAACAGTGGGTACAAAGCCGTTTTCCAAATCAAGTTGGAGTAACTTTCCAACGTGGAAATGGATGTCAAAGTTGTAATTTGACTGGCTACCGTGGCCGTATTGGCGTGTTTGAATTGCTAGAGTTGGATCAGCCAATGATGGATGCATTAAGAGCAAATGATGCGGTTGGTTTTTCACAAAAGGCACGTCAAAACCCTGATTATAAGCCATTGCTTGCTTCTGCAATGGAGCTTGCGATGAGTGGTGTGATTAGCTTGGATGAAGTGATGGTATTAGGTGAAGGAGATAATGCATCTTCTCATCAACCAATATTGATGTAGGCATAAATCATGGCAATTTTTAAATACAGCGGAAGAAACCTTCGAGGTGAGTCAGTTTCTGGCTCAATTGAAGCGACATCTCAAGAATCTGCTGCTGAACAGTTGATGAATGATGGAGTGATTCCTACTGGGATAAAAGCCAATAAATTTGGTGGAACATCTCGCGCCATGGACTGGAAAAAATGGTTGCAGCCAAGCATTCCTTTAGAGGTTTTAGTTATTTTTTGTCGTCAAATGTACAGCTTAACTAAAGCAGGCGTGCCTTTACTGCGAGCAATGAATGGTTTAGCTCAGAACAGTAATAACAAATTATTAAAAACAACATTGGAAGAGGTGACTGCTGATTTAACTAACGGGCGAAGTTTGTCTGTATCTATGCAGCAACACCCACAAGTGTTTAGCCCTTTGTTTGTTTCAATGATCCATGTTGGTGAGAATACCGGTCGATTGGATCAATCTCTCATGCAATTGGCTAATTACTACGAACAAGAGATGGAGACCCGTAAGCGAATTAAGTCAGCAATGCGTTATCCCGTATTTGTTTTAACTTTTATTTTGCTTGCGATGTTTGTACTAAATATCAAAGTGATCCCTCAGTTTGCAGGGATGTTTGCTCGTTTTGGTGTGGAATTACCATTGCCAACTCGAATACTTATCGCAACATCGAGTTTCTTTGTTAATTATTGGCATTTATTAATTGGCGCAATGACTGGCGCGATGTTTGCTTTTCAAGCTTGGATTAGCCGAGCTGAAGGCCGAGAAAAATGGGATAAATTTCGATTACGCTTACCGATTGTTGGTGGAATTGTCACTCGAGCTCAAATGTCTCGTTTCTCAAGAACATTTGCGCTGATGTTGAAGTCGGGGGTTCCATTAAATCAATCCCTTGCATTATCAGCAGAGTCTCTAGGGAATAAATATTTAGAGAACCGATTACTAGAAATGAAAGCTGGCATTGAATCGGGTACCAGTATGTCTGCGACAGCGGCACAAAGTGGAATCTTTACTCCTTTGGTACAACAGATGATTGCGGTTGGCGAAGAGACGGGTCAAATAGACGATTTACTATTGGAAGTCTCTGATTTTTATGATCGTGAAGTGGATTATGATTTGAAGACGCTAACTGCACGAATTGAACCTATTCTATTGGTCATTGTGTCGGGGATGGTATTGATTTTAGCATTAGGTATTTTCTTACCGATGTGGAATATGTTGGATGTAGTAAAGGGAACCTAATTATGTCAGCAACCCGGATTTTATGGGGCGCGCTTGTCATTATTTTACTGGCTGTGATTTTTATTAATTGGGAAAAAATCGAACCCGAAGTAGAAGATACAGCAGTCATTATGACAAGTAGAGAGATACTCTCTTCGGCAAATGAGTTTAAAAATTATTGGGTTGTTAATGGGCAACCTAAGACAATGGTAAAAGATGATATAGAAGTCAGTTTCAGCTCTTTAGGGTGGCCGATAGCACTTAAAGAAAATGATGAGATTGACTGTCTGCAATGGTTACATCTTTTGTTACCCAATAAAGATAAAATTTATGCGGACAGCATCGAAATTAAAAAGCCGGAATTAGCAAAAAAAGAGCAGTATCGTTGTGACTATAGTACGGCAAATGGTAAGGTGGTTTCGGTAATGTTAGTAAAAGATGCATTAAAAGTAAGTGTCGGATTTATAGAAAAAAAATAAGTGGCAAATTTTTGACGAACGCCGTATTTTTTTTTGTATAATCCCTTACAATTCATGGAAAAATTAAGATAGAGAGAAGCAGTACAATGAAGACACAAAAAGGTTTCTCACTGGTTGAGCTAGTGATTGTAATTGTTGTAATTGGTCTATTAGCTACAGTGGCATTACCTCGTTTTTTAGATGTCAGTCTTGAGGCGAAAAAAGCAAGTATTGAAGGTGTCGCAGGTGGCTATGCCACGGCTGTTCTTTCTGCAAGAGCACAATGGGAAGCGGAAGCTCGACCAAAAACCGACGGTTACAATGCGGTTAGTTATGATGGTACTGAATTTTGGCTAACGGATCCTTCCCAAGCAAATCAAGCAAACTACCGTCCAGGTTATCCAATTGCACCAAGAGAAGATTTAGATGGTAATGATACGGGGAGCTATCCAGCATCACTAACATCAAAAGAGTGTATTTTACTGATGGAAATGTTGTTACAGAATGCACCGCATGTGACTGACGATAAAAATGATAATGAAGGTAAATATCTTGCTGAAGTGATCAGTGAGAATAGCCGTAGTCAATGTAAATACACACAACAAGAAAATGAAGGTCATTTTTTTACTTACGAGCCTGAATCAGGTCGTGTTGTTGTGACATTACAATAAGTAATTTAAGCGCCAGTAGATGAGCTAGGATAGCGATGTGCGGGTGAATAAATCTGTTTTAACCGATGGCGTTTTGACAGTTTGCGTTAATAATTTTTTGGGTTTTAACAATAATGATGGCACTGGTTTGGTGCTATCGATTTTATAATAAAAGAGAGAAGTGACATGAAAAGACAAGGTGGTTTCACCCTTATCGAGTTAGTGGTTGTTATCGTGATTTTAGGTATTCTTGCAGTAACTGCAGCACCTAAATTCTTAAACCTGCAATCTGATGCGCGTGCATCATCTCTGCAAGGTCTAAAAGGTGCAATGGCTGGTGCAGCTGGTATCGTTTATGGTAAAGCCGCGATTGATGGTAAAGAAACAGCTTCAACAGAAACTGATGTTGATGGTATTGCTACAAAATACGGTTATCCAATGGCTAAAGATACAGGTATTGCTGAAGCGGTAGTTGGTCTATCTGAAGACTGGAGCAGTGCTACATCAGGTGCTACAACTTTAGTTGTTGGCTTTAAATCAGATAACGCAACTGCAGCATCAATTGTTGCAACCAACTGTTTTGTTACATACGGAGAAGCAACAACGGTATCTTCTGGCGTATCAACAATCGTTACTGATTCAGGTTGTTAATCTAATTTAACCTCTTTAGTTAAAAACCAGCGATCTCCGCTGGTTTTTTTGTATCTAAAAATAACAAACCATTCGCTATATCTATAATTTCCGTTATCCTAGTAACAGGAGATTATAAGGTAATGGATGATGACTTTTCCTCTCAAAAAAAATCAAATAAAACAACGACAAAATAGGAATGGCTTTACTTTGGTTGAGCTCATCGTTGTGATCCTGCTACTTGCTATTATTGCTGTTTACACCGCCAGTAAATATATGGGAGCAAGCCGTTTTTCATCGGCTGCAGCTCAAGAGCAAGTTTTGTCTATTTTGCGTCATGTTCAAATTGCATCAATGCAAACTAACACCTCTCATATTAATAATGCGTGTCGTTCGGTTCTTACATCATCGAATCAATTTGGTGTGGACTCTGCGTGCCAAAACCAAGGTATGGCGAGTACGGTATTATCAGATTACTCCAAAGAAAATGATCGTGAAAATCTGGATATGATCCGGTTAAGTTATGCCTTTAATACGGCAAGTGGTGCAGTAGCAATTTCAGCTCTTTCGTTTGATTTATTGGGGAGACCAATAATTCCGGTATCACCAAATTTGATTCTCTGCACCCAAGAAGATTGCCGCATCACGATTACAACCCCTGCAACAAATGAAAGTCGTTCAGTCTGTATCAATAACGAAGGCTTTATGTATCGTTCTTTGCAAAATATGAGTTGTAAAATATGAAAGGAAGCCTGAATACACAACGAGGTTTAACCTTGATTGAGTCGATCGTAGGTATTGTGATCTTAGGGTTTGCATTATCGGTATTGGTATCTGGTGTGTTTACTTCTTCTTCCACTTCTCATAAAGCGACTTATCAAGCACAAGCTGCCACGCTTGGTCATTCTGTAGTGACGGATATTTTAAGTCGTCAGTTTGATGAAAATAGCGATCCTAATGGTGGAAAATATCGATGTGGTGAAAAGAATGGCAGTGGTACGTTAATTAACTGTTCGTCGAATTTAGGTAAAGATGGGGTTGAAACCATCGCAGTCACATTCAATGATGTTGATGACTTCATTGGTTGCTGGGGAGAGGTTTCTGTATGTTCTTCAACTAGCTTGCCACAATACCAATTAGGTGATCTTATTGGTGTTTCTAATGCCGATGAATACAAAAATTTTACGGTTGAAATTGCGGTTAATTATAGCAATGTTGACGGTTCAAATACGGTAATAACACCGTATAAGCTTATTAGAGTAACCCTCTATGGAAGCAACCACGCTAAGTACACTTTTAGTGCGTATCGAGGTAATTACTAATGAAACGAGCATTAGGGTTTACGTTAATTGAGCTTATTTTAACCATTGTCGTTGTTGGGCTTGTAGCCTTGGCGGCGAGTAATACATTACAACTTGGCTTTCAAAGTTATAACGACAGCATTGATCGTCAAGATAATCAAATGCAGGCTAAATTCTTAATTGAAAAGTTAAGTCGTGAATTACGTCACGCCGTTCCCAATAGCGTTGAAGTTACTTTAAATAATCAGTGTATTAGTTTTGTTCCTATTGAAAGTAGTGCATTTTATTTGTCTTTTCCTTTGATAAATCAAAAAACAATCGATGTGGTTGTATTATCAGAACTTTCTTTAAATACGAATAATCTACGTTTGATAATTAACCCAAGCACCCAAGATGATTTACTTCAAGAAGAAAACCATAGATACGTAACGGTAGATACCATTGCTCTTTCTGGTGGAGTATCAACAGTTACCTTCTCAAGCAATAATAATCCCGCTTTCATATCAAATTCCGTTTCTGAACGTGCATTTTTCTATCATCCAAATCCTATCGAATATTGCATAGTGGGAGATGGTGTTTTTCGTTCAAATACACAACTAATTAATCAGGTTCATAGCGGTCATTTCTCTTTTGAAAAAGCATCAATTCAACGTAATAGCATAATGAAGTTAGTGTTGGCTTTTAAAAATGACCTTGGTGAAATGACTCAATATCAACATGATGTGCAGGTGATAAATGTTCCCTAATAAAAGAAAGCAAAAGGGTAATTTGTTGGTTATGTCCATTGTTGTCATGGTGGTGGTGGGCTTTTTATCTCTTAATTTATTAAAAGTGGAAAGCAGCAATCATGACACGCTTTCTAAAGAAGTATTGGGGACTCAAGCATGGTTTTTAGCGCATTCGGGGGCTGAATGGGGATTAACTCAACTTTTTCCTCTTGGGGCTTCAGGTGCTGATACAAGTATCTGTAATGGCGTGGTTCGTCGCCCTAGCATGAGATCAGATGAGAGCGGCTGTAAACAAGAACCAGAAGTGGTATGCGTGAGAAATACGGTGAATTATCACAGTGAAGAGATTCAATATTTCAAAATTACAAGTTCAGTAACTTGTGGTTCTGGTATTGATCAAGTTACACGAGTTCAAGAAGTATGGGCAAAGGAGATTAATTGATGAATAGAATTTGTATTTACTTTATTAGTTGTATTTCCTTATTTTGCTTTTCTATGAATTCTAATGCAGAAGTAAAGAAAGAATTAAATACGATTGATGATATGTGTCAGTATTTTCCATCTACTGCTCAAACTTGGTTTGATGGTGGTGGCTCAAAACAATTAATCGTTGATGGTGAAAAGGGACGTAATCGTTCTTACATTGAGACTCCGAATCGAAAGGTTGGATTTCCTCTTAGTTCTATGAACTTAAAGTCTGGAAATACATGTGAAGACGGTAACGGAGAAAGTGGCGATTGTATTGCAGATCCTTCTTTAATGGTTCCTCAGTTATCAATACCACTTGAGTTTACAGGAGCGGATGGCTCTATTGATGGGATAGATGATATTACTATTACCCCTGGTCATTATACATCGATAAATTTGAGGGGGGGAATGCTGCTGATTATATTCAGGTAGTTATTGAACCTGGGGTTTATTGGGTTAATCAATTTTATGCGACGGGTTTTGCGGATATATATTTTTCAAATATAGAAAAAACTATCATTCATGTTCAAAAATGGACAGATTCTGGTAGTGTCGTTTATAACCATGAAGCAAAGCCAGATAATCTATTAATTTTAGCTCATGGAATTAATACCGATATAATAATGTCGGGATCGAATTTATTAAAAGCGCATTTATATAGTGAAAATAAGGTAACTCTTAACGGTAATATTTCTGTTCATGGGGCGGTTACAGCAAAGAAAATAAGTTTATCATCTAATTCTCGAATAATCGGCGAAAGTGAGTGCATCAACCCAAGCAATGATATCCAACTCGTCATCTCTCCAACTTCAGGTAAAGGTCTCGCTTGTGACGGTATAGAAATTGATTTTTCTCTTGTTGATTCAAATGGCGATGTTGTTGAAGGTAAAGGACAAGAATTACAAGTAACCAGTGAACCTGTTGCTACTGGAGATAGAAACTCAGCGTGTTGGAGTGACGATGGAAACATTACAACTCCCGAGTGTAACCATGCTGATGACAGCCGTTTTGAAACGGTGTTTCCATCAAATGTCCCAGCAGTGGTTACTCGATATATTCATAGCAAATTTTTAAACTCTTATAACGTTTCAGCCAGTGTTAGTAGTGAAAATCTAACTACGACCGAAGGACCGTATGAGTTTATCGCTAAAGCAATCAGCATTGTTCCATCTGAAGGAGTTGATGGTTCTGATAGTAATCAAGTAGCAGGGCGCCCTTATCCTTTTAGATTGAAAATTCGTGGTAAAGAAAACGGAAATGGCAACATGTTAAATTGTCATATTATTAAAGAAACGAGGGACATTAATGTTACTTTTTCGAATTCAGTCTTACCTGCGACAAGTAATGAGAGCATTGAAATCAAAAAAGAAGGCAGCAGCTGGGCTGAAGCAAACAAAAGTTTATCGATTTCATTTGTGAATGGTGTTGCTGGTGGAGATGAAAATCAAGCTGATGGTTCTCTTCAAGCTCGATTGAATGATGCTGGAAAGGCAAAGTTAACAGCCAGTGCAAATATTCAAGGTGATACGTTTACGACCTCTGAGCAATTTTATTTTCGTCCTTTTACCGCAGCATTGTGTGATCAATCATCTGCATTACCGTCTTATACCGATGAGCTTAATGGCGCTTACTTGACTTCTGGAACTGATTTTAATGCTTACTTAAAAGCGGTGAATTGGATTAAAGAGTTAGATTCTGGAACTTATGGGAATGGAATTCCTGATCATGATAATCCATCTTTAGTTTGCCGTCAGACTGTGACGCCAAGCTATATTACTCATAGTGAAGGGAGCGCTCACTTAAATCTATCTTCTCAATTAGATTACCCATTATCAGGTGCTATGGGCGTCATTACTGTTGATGGGCAACCTATTGCGGATTTTAATAAAGAAGTGACAAGTGAAAATCAAAACTCATCAACTAAGATAAATTGGAATGAAGTAGGTACATTAAGTTTTGATGTGTTCCAAAATGATTACTTTAATCGTTCTGGATTTAATATTCCGTCAACGGCTTCTAAGGTGGGGCGCTTTTACCCTGCATATTTTTCTATCACAAATACCGAATGGGATTATCCTCAAAAGCAAGGCACATCAGAGGGTAGTTTTGTATATATGGACCAATTTTTTAAAAATGTTGATTTTCAAGTTACAGCTTATAGTGCTTTAGATTCAGAGGTCACCAACTATGGTCTGTTTAACAATGAGTTAAAATCTAGGTTCTCATTGGGTGGGGAATATGCTTCTCGCTTAAATATTACTGATGTGGATTTAGATGAAACACATTGGAGTGATAAGGCTGTATGGCAAGTTACAAATTTAGATCATGCTGTGACTTGGTCAAAAAAAGAGGGGACACCTTCATTTGGAAATCGTACTACGGTGGTCGATGGTCCGTTTAATGCGTCGGGACACTCAAGTTCAGAAAGCACAAGTTTAGGCTTAAAAATTAGTGGTGCAGATCCTGTTACCTTCATTAAAGATCAACAATCAGCTGAGGCAGAACTTTTATCTCAACCTGATGTTCGTTATGGGCGAATGGCATTGGATAATGTAGGTGTTGCTTCTGGGCAATCTGTATCAGTGCCTCTTAGAGTCGAATATTGGGATGGTCAGCGTTTTATTTTAAGTAAGGATGATGACGCTGCGATGTTTAATGGTTCATATCATTGTAAGCAAACAATTTGGCCTGAACCTGATAAGGAAAGCGCTGCGAAATTAATGGGAACTGGTGGCATTAAATCTGGTCTTAACTCGATGGATCTAATAGCAGAACCCGATAACAATCAGTTAAGAGAGCAGATCCGCTTCTGGTTGCGCTTATCTGAAGGTTCGCCACAATTAAGTGAAAAGCATACATATTGTGAATCAAAACCATCGAGTTTATACCTACAACCTTGGTTACAATTCAATTGGCGGGGCAAAGGAGATGAAGATCCTTCGACGCTTGTCACTTTTGGGATGTATCGAGGTAATGATCGTGTTATTTTTCGTGGTGAAAGTAACATTATTGGTACTTCTAACTAAAAAATGAATAAAAATCCTGATTTGCTTCAGGATTCTGTAGCAATACCTTGCTGATTCGGCTAGGCATTGGTACATTTAATAAAATTTATCTTATTCTCACGTTTTCAGGAAATACGAAGATTATGTTCAAGAAACTTCGTGGCATGTTTTCAAACGATCTATCGATTGATCTAGGTACTGCCAACACACTTATCTATGTAAAAGGTCAAGGCATTGTTCTTGATGAGCCTTCAGTGGTTGCTATTCGTCAAGATCGTTCTGGTTCAGCTAAAAGTGTAGCTGCCGTTGGTCATGATGCAAAACAGATGCTAGGCCGTACTCCTGGTAACATTTCTGCAATCCGCCCAATGAAAGATGGCGTTATTGCTGACTTTTACGTAACAGAAAAAATGCTTCAGCACTTCATTAAGCAAGTGCATGACAACAGCGTGTTACGTCCAAGTCCTCGCGTATTAGTTTGTGTTCCTTGTGGTTCTACACAAGTTGAGCGTCGTGCTATCCGTGAATCTGCACAAGGTGCGGGCGCGCGTGAAGTGTTCCTTATTGATGAGCCAATGGCTGCTGCTATCGGTGCTGGTCTTCCTGTATCAGAAGCAACAGGTTCAATGGTGGTTGATATCGGTGGTGGTACAACAGAAGTTGCTGTTATCTCTCTAAACGGTGTGGTTTATTCATCGTCTGTACGTATCGGTGGTGACCGTTTTGATGAAGCAATCATTAACTACGTTCGTCGTAACTACGGCAGCTTAATTGGTGAAGCAACTGCTGAGCGTATTAAGCATGAAATTGGTTCAGCTTACCCTGGTGATGACGTATGTGAAATTGAAGTTCGTGGTCGTAACCTTGCTGAAGGTGTGCCTCGTAGCTTTACACTAAACTCGAACGAAATTCTTGAAGCTCTTCAAGAGCCTCTATCTGGTATCGTATCTGCAGTAATGGTTGCACTAGAACAGTGTCCACCAGAATTAGCTTCTGATATTTCAGAGCATGGTATGGTATTAACGGGTGGTGGCGCACTACTTCGTGATTTAGACCGTCTTCTAACAGAAGAAACTGGTATTCCGGTAGTGGTAGCTGAAGAGCCTCTAACATGTGTAGCTCGTGGCGGCGGTAAAGCATTAGAAATGATCGATATGCACGGTGGCGATCTATTTAGTGAAGAGTAATAACAGCTAACGGGTGAGTGGATATGACTCCAATCTTTGGTAGAGGTCCTTCTCTACAATTTCGCCTGTTTATTGCAGTAATGGTATCGGCTAGCCTAATGTTAGCCGATAGTCGTTTAAACGCCTTTTCCGACATACGTTACCTATTAAATAGCTTTGTTTCCCCAATTCATTATGCGGCAAACCTTCCTCGTACAATGTTTAATGGCATGTATGAACGGTTTAATAGCCGTAATACCCTCATGCTTGAAAATCAACGTCTTAAGCAAGAAATGTTTGTTCAAAACAGCAATTTGTTGCTCATGGAACAGTTGAAACAAGAAAATAGCCGTTTACGTAATTTACTTGGTTCACCATTTATTCGTGATGAAAAAAAGATGGTAACGGAAGTAATGGCGGTGGATTCTGCTCCTTATACACATCAAGTGATGATCGATAAAGGATCCGTTGATGGTGTATATGAAGGTCAGCCAGTTATCAGTGATAAAGGTATCGTTGGGCAAATTAACTATGTTGGGGCACATAACAGCCGAGTGTTGTTATTAACGGATGCCAATAATGCAATTCCGGTGCAGGCAGTTAGAAATGATATTCGTGTTATTGCATCGGGTAAAGGTCACTTAGATACGATGCAACTTGAGCACATACCAACAAATACTGACTTAAAGGTTGGGGATTTATTGGTAACTTCTGGCTTAGGTCAACGTTATCCTGAAGGGTATCCTGTGGGGTATATTTCTAAAATAGATAATGATAATAAGCTTCCATTTGCTTCTATTGATATAGAAACTACGGTTGAATTTGATAAATTGCGTTATTTATTACTAGTATGGCCAACTGGAAAAGCACCAAAGGAGATATCTGATGGCGAGTAGTCATTTAATGCGTGGAAGAGTCATTATTTGGCTTTCCTTTTTAATCGCATTAACCTTGCAAGCTGCTCCTTGGCCTGGCGCTTTAGAGGTTCTAAGGCCGTCGTGGATCATTTTAGTTACTTTTTATTGGGTGCTAGCTTTACCACATCGAGTTAATGTGGGAACGGCAATGGTCCTTGGTATTTTATGGGATTTATTACTAGGGACTACCCTTGGTATTCGCGGTATGACCATGGCCATATTGGTTTATTTGGTCGCTGCTAACTTTAAGGTTTTGAGAAACTTAGCCTTATGGCAACAAGCTGCAATATTCTCTGGTTTGACCCTATTAGGGAAAGTATTAGAGTTTATGGGGGAGTTTTTAGTTCATGATGTGTCCTTTAACGCACATTTTTTATGGGCAGGCGTGTTAAACTTCCTACTATGGCCTTGGTTGTTTTTGTTAATGCGAAGAGTTCGCCGTCATTGGTCAATTCGATAGGAAAGCAAGAATGGAAGCGCAAGTTTTCTTAGCGTCAGGTTCTCCGAGAAGAAAAGAGTTGTTAACGCTATTAGGTTATCAATTTGGTGTGTTATCGGTAGATGTTGAAGAGATACATCAAGAGCATGAGACGCCATTGATGTATGTAGAGCGTTTATCTATAGATAAGGCTCAAGCTGGCGTTAAAGCGATAGAAAAAACAAAGAATAAATATATCCCTGTATTGGGCTCTGACACCATCGTTGTTATCGATGGTGTTATTTTAGAAAAACCAAAAGATTTTAAAGATGCTAAGAGAATGCTCTTAGCACTGTCTGGTCGTCAACATCAAGTAATGACTGCTGTAACGATTGCCACACCTGAAAAAATAAGAACCAAAACAGTAATCACTCAGGTATGGTTTAAAACACTTTCTGAACAAGAAATAGAACAATATTGGGAAAGTGGGGAGCCTTGCGATAAAGCGGGTTCATACGGTATTCAAGGTAGTGGTGGGCGATTTGTCTCGCGTATTGATGGCAGCTATCACGCTGTCATGGGACTGCCTTTGATGGAAACAGATCAGCTCTTACACCAATTTTTGTAAAATTAGTGAGGTGCTCCAATGAGTACAGAGTTGTTAATAAACGTAACCCCGAGTGAAACTCGAGTTGCGATGATTGAAGCCGGTGTGCTTCAAGAAGTTCATGTAGAAAGAGAAGCAAGGCGCGGTATTGTTGGTAATATTTATAAAGGCCGTGTAAGCCGAGTATTACCGGGGATGCAAGCTGCGTTTATTGATATCGGTTTGGATAAAGCCGCATTTCTTCACGCCTCAGATATTGTCCCTCATACTGAATGTGTTTCTGAAAATGAAAAACGTCAATTCCAAGTAAGGGATATTTCACAGCTTGTCCACCAAGGGCAAGATCTCGTTGTACAAGTAGTAAAAGATCCGCTTGGTACAAAAGGTGCTCGCCTGACAACCGATATTACTCTGCCTTCTCGTTACTTGGTGTTTATGCCTGGGGCAAGTCATGTTGGTGTATCTCAACGCATTGAAAGCGAGAAAGAGCGTAATCGTTTAAAAGATACCGTCTCTGATTATTGTGATGAGTTTGGTGGTTTTATTATTCGAACCGCAGCTGAAGGAGCGAGTGAAGCTGAGATCTCACAAGATGCCGCTTTCTTAAAACGTTTATGGCATAAAGTAATTGAACGTCGTAAAAAGAACAAAACGAAGTCAATGCTTTATGGTGAGTTGGGTTTAGACCAACGTATTTTACGTGATTTTGTGGGCACAGAGCTTGATCTGATTCGTGTGGATTCAAAGCTAGCATTTGAAAAGCTAAAAGAATTTACAACAGAATTCGTACCTGAATTAACAAAGAAATTGGAATATTACTCAGGTGATAAACCTATTTTTGACATGTATGAAACTGAGAATGAAATTCAACGAGCACTTGATCGTAAAGTAGAATTAAAATCTGGCGGTTATCTGATTATCGATCAGACCGAAGCTATGACCACCGTGGACATAAATACCGGTGCTTTTGTTGGTCGACGCAATTTAGAAGAAACCATTTTTAATACCAATATTGAAGCTACACAAGCGATAGCTCGTCAACTTCGCTTACGGAATTTAGGTGGGATCATCATTATTGATTTCATTGATATGCTAAGTGAAGAGCATCGCCGTCGCGTTCTCCAGTCTTTAGGCTCTGCTTTAGAAAAAGATCGTGTAAAAACCAACATCAATGGTTTTACACAACTTGGTTTAGTTGAGATGACTCGTAAACGAACTCGAGAAAGTATTGAACATATATTATGTGGTCAATGCCCTACTTGTGAAGGTCGTGGAGCGGTGAAAACAGTGGAGAGCGTATGTTATGAAATTTTACGTGAAATCACGCGTGTAAATCGTGCGTACGACTCTGATAAGTTTGTTGTTTATGCATCTGTAGCTGTTGCTGATGCCCTTGAAGGGGAAGAGTCTCATGCATTAGCTGAACTCGAACTCTTTATTGGTAAACAAGTTAAAATTCAAGCTGAACCTCTTTATATCCAAGAGCAGTTTGACGTCGTTATGATGTAAGAGAAAAATAAGTGACCACTAAGTTAATTCGTTTTGAACGTTGCTTGATGGGATTATTGCTGCTGGTATTTTTACTAGCAGCATTAGTCATTACCAGCCTGCGCCTTTTTCTACCTACTCTCAACCAATACCAGCCCGAAATTGAAACTTTTCTTTCAGAAACGACAGGGTTTTCTATCTCAATTGGTGAAGTTAAAGGACGTTGGAGAAATACCAACCCGTCATTAAATCTTAGAAAATTGACTGCAGTTGATCCAAGTACTGGCGATGAAATTATCTCAGTGGGTGCTGTTGAAATTCAACTTAATATTTTATCCTCATTATGGGCACAACGACCTCAATTTGCGGATTTAAGAATTGATAAATTAACGGCTGATCTTACTTCGCTAGGGCCTTCAAGCTTAGGACAAAGTGAAGAAGATGCAAAAGCTGAGCAAGAGAGTGATGAGTCTTTAGCTAAACGTTTAGAAGACTTATTTCTTGTGCGCTTAAATCACTTTTCCATAAAGAGCTCTCAAGTTGCATTTATGGCGCTTGATGGTAAAGAAAAAACCATTCAAATCGATTCACTTCAATGGCGTAATGAGCGCAGAAAGCATTTAGCTGAGGGCATTGTCAGTGTTATTGGTAGTGAAATCAATCAGCTAAAAGTGATCGCTAATTTTAAAGAAAAAGGTTCATTTAAGAGTTTAGATGGCCATTTTTATGTTGAAGCGAAAAACATCCAAGTGACCCCTTGGATAACTGAGTCTATACAAAAAGAGTATGGGATCACTCAAGGTGAAGTTTCTGTAAATGCTTGGTTTTCTTTTAAAGATGGCCAACCTATCGATGCATTGGTTGAAGCATCACCTTCTTATTTAAATTGGGTTGAAGATAAAAATATTCATCAAGTTAGCGTTGAAGGTGGTGTATTTGAACTTCAACCAGACGACGCAGGGTGGAAGGTCTTTGCAACCGATGTTCAAGTTAAGCATCAAGGTAATAAATGGCCCGAAATTACTGGTAGTTTTTCTTGGCAACCTGAGAAATGGATTTTGAACTTAGCTCATATTGATTTGCAAAGTGCATTAGGGC
The DNA here is from genome assembly GCA_038993745.2 of Aliivibrio fischeri. Taxonomy (NCBI): domain Bacteria; kingdom Pseudomonadati; phylum Pseudomonadota; class Gammaproteobacteria; order Vibrionales; family Vibrionaceae; genus Aliivibrio; species Aliivibrio fischeri. The sequence continues at coordinate 390,042 of CP160629.1, forward strand.
TGAAGACATTATTACCTCCATCTCAAGATTATGTGACGGATTTACTAGCAACGTTAAACCCTAAAGGGAGTGTTAATGACATTCGCGTAGAATCAGATACTACGACAGGGTTGAGTTATTCCGCTTCTATTTTATCTGCTGGAATGAATCAATGGGAGCTGCTTCCTGGCTTTCATAAATTAGATGTGTTGATTTCAGGTGATGAAGAAAAGGGTAAAGCAAAATTGTCTTTGGTTGATGACACATTACCTTATGGTGACGTGTTTCAAGCCCCATTAAATATTAATGATGGAGATGTTACTGCTTATTGGGAAGTGAATGATGATGGTTGGCGTTTATGGTCTGATTACATTTATGTCTCTACACCTGATTTACAAGCAAGAGGTGAATTTCGTTTAGATTTCCCAACCGATAAACCATCCGTACTCTCTTTTTATGCGGAAGCTGATGCATTCAATGCAGATCAGACATGGCGCTACTTACCTACATTAGCATTGGGACAAGATCTTACCGATTATTTATCCGCAGCGGTACAAGGCGGTAATGCTAAGACTGTTCAACTGCTTTGGTATGGTGAATTAAACGATTTTCCTTACACGAAATATGATGGCATTTTTCAGGTTAAAGTTGGCTTAAAAGATGCGCAGTTTGCTTTTGATACTGCTTGGCCTCCATTAACTAATCTTCAGTTAGATTTGATGTTCCAAAATGCATCAATGTTTTTAAGCTCGCATTCAGCGGATCTTATGGATGTGCACGCCACTCGAGTGACTGGTCGTATTGCCAATTTATCAGAAGATGGGAAGTTAACGATTCGAGCAACAGCAAACGGCTCAGGTAAAGCGGTTCGTGAATACATGACAGCTACGCCATTAGTTGATTCTGTGGGCGCGGCATTAAATAGCATACAGGTTGATAATCGTGTTGATGCATTGCTGCGTTTAGATATTCCATTCTCTGGTGAGGATGTTCGAGCGTGGGGCTATGCTGATTTAGCGAATAATCATATTGAGTTGCAGTCGCCTAATATCGTATTGACTAATGCTAAAGGGCGCATCGAATTTGATAATGATGTTGTAAAAGCAAGTGGAATTAAAGCTTCGTTGCTTGGACAGCCTGTTTCATTATCTTTCCATGGTGAAGACCAATCTGATTACTATGGTGTGAAAATAGAAACCAAAGGTAATTGGAAAATTGCACCACTTAAAAACTATATTGATTCACCTATGATGGATAAGGTGAGTGGTACGTCTTCGTGGAACTCAAATATTAATCTTCAAGTAGCGGATGTTGGCTTTACTTACCAGATTGGCGTTTATGCGCAATTAGGTAATATGACTTCAAGCCTTCCTTATCCTTTAGCATTAGAGAAAGGAGCAAATGAAAAAGCATCGCTACAAGTTTCTGGAAATTCTGAAAAACTATCAGGGCGATTAACTTTACCTGATACAAAATATCAAGCTGAAATAGATATTACGGGTAAAATTCCAGAGATTACAGCGAGCCATGTAGTTGTTGGTGAAGGGAATTATAAGGTTAGCCCTATCGTTGGTAATTCGGCATCAATTAATACTAAGTATTTAGATGCTGATGCATGGATTGCAGAGCCTATTTTAAGTAAAGAATCTAATAAAAAACCAAAAAGTGTAGCTATGTCTCACTTCCCTGTTATTCCTGTGCCTACAAGAATTGATTCAAATATTAAATCTCTTCATTTGGCATCGCTAGATTGGAATGATGTGAATGCTGATATTCGTAAAAAATCTCAAGGCTGGTATGCGCAGGTTCGAAGCCAAGAGGTTGATGGTAAGGCGAGCTGGAAAGATAATGATGAACTGTTAGTACAATTGGATAATTTGCATATATTTATTCCAAGTCTTGATAAGCCTGAAAATCAAAGAGGATTAAATCGAGCAAAAGAAAATGAGCCGCTAATATCTTCTTTTGACCGTGAGTTCTTCCGTTTAATGCCAAATCTAGAATTAACGATTAAAGATGCGTGGATTCAAGGTTACAAACTGGGGAAAGTTGATACTAAACTGCATAAGAAGGGCGATATTTTTTATTTAGATAAATTGAAAATTACCAGCGGTGAAAATAAATTAGCTATGTCTGGTAATTGGTTGTTAGATAAAGAAAAGAGTCATTCAACCTTTAAAGTGAAAGCGTCTGGTGAAAACAACTCAGAATTGTTAGCTCGATTTGGTATCAGTTCAGGCATTCAAAAAGCCAGCTATAGTATGGATGGTGATTTAAATTGGGATGGTGCTCCATGGAGTATTCGAACAAATACATTATCTGGTGAGTTAGCATCTACTTTAGGTGAGGGGGTGATTACCGATGTAAAAGGTGCTGCTCGTTTCTTAGGTTTATTTAGTATCGATTCTATTATCCGAAAAATGCAATTGGACTTTAGAGACGTATTTGATGATGGTATGGCCTTTAATTCAATTACAGGTAGCGGCAAGATGCGAAATGGTATCTTTGTTAGTAATAATCTAACGATGGATGCTGTCGCTGGTGAGATGAATATAAAAGGTAAGGCGGATCTAAATACTCGCTTAGTTGATGCAGAGGTTAGCTTTACGCCAGATCTCACATCGGGAATACCAATTATTACTGCATTTGCTGTAGCACCACAAACTGCAATTATTGTTTTGGCTGTAGCGACGGCGATTGCTCCTGTTATTGACGTTATTACACAAGTTAATTATAAGGTTGAAGGGCCACTAGATTCACCTACAGTTAAAGAGCTATCTCGTAGCCAAGGTGAATATCAATTACCTGAAAAAACGGAAAAATAAGAAAAGGACGTATTATGAGTAAAGTTGGTATTGTTCAGATGACTTCGGGAGCGGAACCTGATGAGAATATTAAGCAGCTAAAACTCAAACTAAAAGGGCTACAACTACAAGGTGCTAAGTTAGTTTTAACGCCAGAAAATTGCATCGTATTTGGTCAAAAAGACGATTATGAGCGATATGCCGAGCCAGTAGGCAAAGGTGTATTACAAGATCAATTGTCAGCGCTTGCTCGTCACTATCAATTGTGGCTTGTGATAGGTTCATTTCCTACAAGAAATGAAAATGGTAGTTTATCGACAACCAGCCTTGTATTTGATGATAATGGTCATTTAGTCGAACATTACAATAAATTGCATATGTTTGATGTTGATGTCGAAGATAGACATCAGAGTTACCGAGAATCCGATACTTTTACGGCTGGTAATGACATTAAAGTCGTAGATACGCCTATTGGGAAAGTCGGGCTATCTATTTGCTATGATGTTCGTTTTCCTCAGTTGTACAGTGAATTACGTAAACAGGGTGCTGAAATTATTCTTGTTCCCGCGGCTTTTACTAAAGTTACCGGCTATGCACATTGGGACATATTATTACGCTCAAGAGCCATAGAAACTCAGTGTTGGGTACTTGCTGCAGGGCAGTGGGGTAAACATGGCGCTGGACGTGAAACATGGGGGCATTCAATGATTATTGACCCGTGGGGTAATAAAGTGACCGCACAACAAGAAGGCACTGGTGTTATTATTGCTGAGATAGACCTTGAGCAAATGAATCAAATCCGCAAAAAAATGCCCGTAGCGCAACACGCTCGTTTAATTAGTTATCTACCTTAAATACAGAAAAGAGTGAGTTTAGCCTATAAAACTCACTCTTTTTTCTTCATAATTAAACGATAGATTTTCAATTCTTAAAAAAGAGTATTCCTAATGAGTTTGCAAGAAGTAGAACAATCCTTATTGAGTCAAGCAGGGATCGGTCAGCAGGAACTGTCTCAGACCTTAAGCACCATCGCAAAACGAGACGTAGACTACGCTGATATCTACTTTCAATCATGTTGGCATGAGTCATTGGTACTTGAAGACAGTATTATTAAAGATGGGTCTTTTAATATTGACCGTGGTGTTGGCATTCGAGCTGTTGCTGGAGAAAAAACAGGGTTTGCTTATTCAGATCAAATTAATCTTGAAGCATTAACTCAAAGTGCTAGAGCGGCTCGTGGTATCGTTCAGCAAGGTGGTGAAGGCAAAGTTAAGACATTCTCATCGCAGTCTATTCCTCAATTTTATCAGCCTGTAAATCCGTTAAATAGTTTAGATAAGCAACAGAAGATCGCGTTGCTTGAAGAGATCGACGCTTATATTCGAGCGAAAGAACCACTAGTTCAAGAAGTGTCTGCAAGCATAAGTGGTGTTTATGAGCAAATGCTTGTTGCAGCTTTAGATGGTACCTATGCTGCCGATATTCGTCCATTGGTACGCCTTTCTATTAGCGTATTAGTTCAGCGTGGTGATAAGCGTGAACGTGGTAGCGCTGGTGGTGGTGGCCGCTATGGTTATGATTACTTCTTAACAGAAGTGAATGGTAAATCTATTGCGATAGAGTTTGCTGATGAAGCGATTCGTCAAGCATTAGTTAATCTTGATGCTGACGCAGCACCGGCTGGTATGATGCCTGTCGTTCTTGGTTCTGGTTGGCCGGGGTTTTATTGCATGAAGCCGTAGGACACGGTCTTGAAGGTGACTTTAACCGTAAAGGTTCGTCAGTATTTGCTGGTAAAGTTGGAGAGAAAGTAACGTCTTCTGTATGTACTATTGTTGACGATGGCACTATGGTTGATCGCCGTGGTTCATTAAATGTCGATGATGAAGGTGTTCCTGGGCAATACAATACACTAATCGAAAATGGTGTATTAAAAGGCTACATGCAGGATAAGCTTAATGCTCGATTAATGGGTGTTGCACCTACAGGTAATGGTCGTCGTGAGTCTTACGCACATTTACCAATGCCTCGTATGACAAATACTTATATGCTGCCTGGTGAGTATGCTCCTGAAGAAATCATCTCAACGGTTAAAAAAGGTATTTATGCTCCTAACTTTGGTGGTGGCCAAGTAGATATTACCTCTGGTAAGTTTGTTTTCTCTGCATCAGAAGCGTATTTAATTGAAAATGGTAAAATTACTCGCCCAGTAAAAGGGGCTACATTAATCGGTTCTGGCATTGAAGCAATGCAGCAAATCTCGATGGTTGGTAATGATTTATCTCTCGATCGTGGTGTTGGTGTGTGTGGTAAAGCTGGTCAGAGCGTACCTGTTGGTGTTGGTCAACCAACGCTTAAACTAGATGCGTTAACGGTTGGTGGCACAGAGTAGCAGCAATCTGAATGAATAAAAAAAGCCAAGTATCATAAAATACTTGGCTTTTTTATTAACAAAAATATGAATTCAAAAGAATTACAGATCTTCGTTTAGGTATAGATCTTTTAAGATTTGGAAAATTTCACGGAACGCCTTTGGTGGCTTGTTCGATGCTTTTTCTTTTTTAGCTTGGCGCGCAAGTTGGCGGAAACGCTGACGATCGGCGTCAGGGTATTTCACCATTACTTCTTCAATTACTGCGTCACCTTCTTCGATCATACGATCTCGAAGTGTTTCTAGTTTATGAAGTGCGGCTGTTGCTTGTGAGTGCTTGTTGCGAATTTTATCTAGAGCTAATTGGATTGGCTCTGGATCTTCATTACGCATTAGCTTACCAATGAATTGCAGTTGACGACGTTTCGCTTCATTTTTAAAACGCTGAGCATCATTGATCGCTTCTCTCAGATCGTCTGAAAGAGGGAATTTAGCCAGAACAGATGGTTTTAAACCAACTAACTCTTCGCCCAATTTTTGTAAGTCTTCCATGTCGTTTTTCATCTCGGTCTTACTTACCCAGATGATCTCTTCTTCCTCTTCCCAAGGAGCTTTCTGATTTTTTCTTGCCATGATCTTCATTCTTTAATGGGTGATTGACTCTATTTTAGCAAGATAAATGAATAATTGGGCGCAAATTTATCACATAGAATGTTATTCTAGTAAAAATGTATCTATTTAGTCAGATGTTATGGGCGCAAAACAGCAAATGATGAATCAAAAAATTGAACTCGAAGCAGCGGTAGCTAAAGCTTTAGACATGGCGACACAGCATGCAAGTGCAGCAGAAGTTGCTATTACAAAAACGACGGGCATTAGTGTATCAACACTTATGGGTGAGGTTGAGAATGTTGAATTTAACCGTGATGGAGCGTTAGGCATCACTGTATACCGTGGTCATCGTAAAGGCAGCGCATCAACATCTGATCTAAGTGATAAAGCGATTCAACAAACTGTTGCTGCAGCACTGGATATTGCAAACTACACATCTGAAGACCCGTTTTCAGGTCCAGCACCGAAAGAGTTAATGGCGAAAGACATTCCTGATTTGGATTTATTTCACCCAGATGAGCCAGAGCCTGATTATGCCGCACAAAAAGCCATTGAAGCTGAGCAAGCGGCTTTAGAGTATCACTCATCAATTAAGCAAAGCGACGGTGCTAGTTACGATAGTCATTATGGCATTAAAGTTTATGGTAACAGCCATGGTATGTTGGCAAGTTACCCTTCAAGTCGTCAAAGCATTAGTTGTAGTGTGATTGGTGTTGATAAAAATGGCGATATGGAACGTGATTATAGCTACACCGTTGCTCGTCATCGTGATGATTTGTGGGATGCTAAAAAAGTAGGTTTAGAAGCCGCAAAACGCACAGTAAGTCGTTTAGATGCGAAAAAACTAGATACTATGAAAGTACCTGTAATGTTTGCTGCTGACGTTGCTACAGGCTTATTAGGGCACTTAGTTATGGCGATCAGTGGTGCTAACTTATACCGTAAATCGACATTTATGCTTGATAAGCTAAATGAGAAGATTTTACCTGAATGGTTTAACGTAAGTGAGCGTCCACATATTTTAAAAGGACTGGCAAGTAGTCCATTTGATAGTGAAGGCTTATATACTCAAGACCGTGAAATCATTACCGATGGTGTATTAGCTACATATCTACTAACTAGCTATGCTGCACGTAAATTAAACATGACACCAACAGGCCATGCTGGTGGTATCCATAACTGGTTTGTTAAATCTACAGGTCAAAGCTTTGAGCAAATGCTGAAAACCATGGGTACAGGCCTTTTAGTGACAGAGCTTATGGGACAAGGTGTGAATACGGTAACGGGTGATTATTCTCGTGGAGCTGCAGGTTTTTGGGTTGAGAATGGTGAAATTCAATATCCGGTCTCTGAAATTACCATTGCGGGTAATCTTGCTGACATGTATCACAATATTGTTGCTGTAGGTAATGATGTAGAAACTCGCTCTCAAATCCAAATGGGTTCTATTTTGATTGAATCAATGAAGATTGCTGGTCAGTAGTCGTAATGTGAATAAAGTATAAATAAAAAAGCGCGCAATCATTAAATGAGAGCGCGCTTTTTTTATGTCATGTAAAAATCAAAATTACATCAGAATGGTTGCTAGGCCAAGGAAAGCAAATAGGCCGATAACATCGGTAATGGTTGTTAATGCCATACCACCTGCTAATGCAGGATCGATATTCATTTTTTTAAGAATCAAAGGAATCGATACACCCGCAACACCGGCTACAGTAAGGTTAACCAACATAGCAGCAGAAATAATAGCGCCAAGCATGATGTCGCCTTTCCAAACCATCACTATACCGCCAATGATAGCAGCCCAAAGAATACCATTTAAGATACCGATCCCCGCTTCTTTCATAAGCAGTTCTTTTTTGTTACTGTCACCGATATGACCCACAGCTAAACCACGAATAACCAGAGCAACGGTTTGGTTACCAGCAACACCGCCCATTGAGGGTACGATTGTCATTAAAACTGCAATAGAAGCCATTTGTGCTAAGGTTGCTTCAAACATGTTTGACACAGATGCCGCTGCAAGTGCTGCAAGTACATTCATACCAAGCCATACACTACGACGACGTGCTGATTTTACTACGGGTGCAAAGGTATCTTCTTCGTCATCCATACCGGCCATACTCATCATTGAGTGTTCAGCATCTTCACGAATAACATCGACAACATCATCGATAGTGATACGACCTAAGAGTAAATTATTTTCATCAACGACCGGTGCTGAAACCCAGTTACGACGTTCAAATAAATTCGCAACTTCACCATCATCCGTATTTACAGGAATGGCTTCATCGGCGTCTTCCATTACATCGCTGACAAGAACATCTGGTTGGGCGGTAAGAATTGTTGTTAAAGATAAATGACCAATTAAGCGGCTTTCTTCATCTAATACGTACAATGCATCGGTGGCTTCTGGTAATTCACCTTTCATACGAAGGTAACGAAGAACTACATCGATCTCTACATCAGCACGAATCGTAATGAAGTCGGTATTCATCATACCGCCAGCGGTGTCTTCTGGGTACGATAGAGCGGTTTCAACGCGGAAGCGATCAACCGTATCCATTTGACTTAATACTTCACGAGAGACATCGTCAGGTAAGCTACGAAGAACGTAAGCGACATCATCTGTCTCCATACCTTCCGTTGCTTCAGCAATGCTTTCTGGAGCCATTTGAGAGACGATACCATCTTTTACATCTTCAGATAGCTCATCAAGGATCTCACCGTAATCTTCAGGATCGGTTAGCTGCCATAATACGTTACGGCTTTTTCTGGGCGAAGCTTCTAATAAATGGGCAATATCCTCGGGTTCCATGTCCTGTAGTAAACGACGAACATGGACAAACATCCCACTATCAAGTGCATTAGATACTTCTTGAAGAGTTTGATGGGTTTGATCGAAATCTTGTAGCTCTTGCATACTCTCCCCCATAGAAAACCGATTTCTAACTCGAATAATGAGTATAGACAATCTAGATTAGATAATGGGCTGAATAGTAACGCAATTTGGAAGGCACGATAAGTGAATTTTGTAAGGATTGGGTTAAACAGGTGTTGAGATGAGTATTATCTACTCATCTTCATCAAAACCCGCTTCAATAAGCTCACAAATGGCATTGAGGGCTTGCTCTGCATCAACGCCATCAGCAGAAACATCTACGTATTGCCCTTGTGATGAATCAAGCATTAAAAGCCCCATAACACCATCTGCCGTTGCTTGAGTGTTCTCTTCATTGGTTAAGGTAATCACAGCCTCAAAGCTTTGTGCCATCTCAACTAATTTTATTGCGGCGCGAGCATGCAAACCTAATCGATTTTTTATTAATAAGTGGCGAGATGAGATTGGCATAATTAAGGCTCTTTAATATTAATGTCTTTCTAGGGTTTTATGACGGATCTGAACTTGTTTACCTTGCTGTTTAAAGTATTCACCTAATTGTTGGGTAATATAAACAGAGCGGTGTTGACCGCCAGTACAACCAATCGCTACGGTTAAATAACTACGATTGTTTTTTTCAAGAGCAGGTAGCCAAGTGGTCAAAAATTGTTGGATTTGCTCTTTAAGTTGGATTACTTCTGCGTGTTTTGCTAAATAGTCAGCAACGGGTTTATCTAACCCTGTCATTGGGCGTAAACTTGGTTCCCAATGAGGATTAGGTAAGAAGCGTACATCAAAAACATAATCAGCATCGGTGGGTAAACCGTGCTTAAATCCAAAAGATTCAAATACCATCACCAACTCTTTAGATTCTCGACCTAGGATCCGTGAGCGTAGGGTTTCACTTAAATCATGAATCGATTTTGTTGTGGTATCTAAAACAAGATCAGCTTCTTCTCTATAGTCACTTAATATGCTTTTCTCAAGTGTTACGGCTTGCTCTAAAGAACACTGCTCACCAATTAAAGAGAGAGGGTGCAAGCGGCGAGTTTCACTGTATCGTTTAATTAATTCTTTATCTTCAGCATCTAAAAAGATAACCGTAACATCATGTGTTTTCTTTAATAGTGCTAAGGTGTTTTTTAATAATGCAGGATCTTTAGGTAGGTTGCGGATATCAACACTAACAGCGACATTTTGACTGCTATGTTGAATGGACTCTACAAACTGCGTGAGTAAATCAATCGGTAAATTATCAACACAATAATAACCAAGATCTTCTAATACACGTAAAGCGACAGATTTGCCTGCTCCAGAGCTTCCGCTAACTACCATGAGTTTCATTATTATGACCTTAAAAGAGATGCCTAAGATGTGATGATTTGATAAAGCTCGTTATCATTTTCCGCATGGCGAAGCTGACGTAATACTTGTTTATCATTGAGTTTTTCAGCAACACTAGAAAGTGTTTTTAGATGAAGCTTACATTGTTCATCAGGAACGAGAAGTGCAAAAAGAATATCAACAGGACGATTATCAATAGCATCAAATTCTATAGGCTCTTGGCATTGAATAAGTACAGCGACGGCATTATCACAATTGAACATTCGGCCATGGGGGATAGCTATCCCATTACCTATGCCAGTACTTCCCATTTTCTCTCGGTTTAATAAGCTTTCAAAAAGTTCTTGAGGGCTTTGGCCAATTTGAGGAGCGGCAATCTCACTAATAAGTTCTAATGCGCGCTTTTTGCTTGTGCATTGGACTGCACTTTTAGTGCAATCCAATGAAAGAATGGTGCTTAATTGCATGTTAATGACTACTTAGTTTTTCTTTATGTTTATTGAGTTGGCGGATCAACTTATCAACCAAACCATCAATCGCTGCATACATATCTTCTGCGTCAGAATGAGCGTGTATGTCACCTTGATTTACGTGAAGTGTTGCTTCTGCTACATGTTGTACTTTTTCTAATTTCAACACGACATGTACATTATTAATGTGTTCAAAAAAACGCTCTAATTTTTGGAATTTGGTATTCACATACTCACGAAGGCTATCGGTTAGTTCGACGTTTTGACCTGCGATGTTTATTTGCATAACACTTCCTTTTTATTAATTAAAGTAAACGCTTACGCTGATTTGATGGTGCGATACCAAGTGATTCACGATATTTAGCAATGGTACGGCGTGCTACTTGGATCCCTTGCTCAGCCAGTAAGGTTGCAATTTTACTATCACTTAACGGCTTAGCTTGATTCTCAGCCGCAACCAATTTTTTCACTAGTGCTCGGATTGCTGTAGATGAGCATTCACCACCATTATCCGTACTAACATGACTAGAGAAGAAATATTTCAATTCAAAAATACCTCGAGGGGTATGCATGAACTTCTGTGTTGTTACTCGTGATATGGTGGATTCGTGCATATCGACATCTAATGCGATGTCATTTAAAACCATAGGTTTCATTGCTTCTTCACCATATTCGAAGAAATCTTGTTGATGTTCAACTATACAACGTGCAACTTTGAGCAGCGTCTCGTTTCTGCTCTCTAAGCTCTTAATTAACCACTTTGCCTCTTGCAAATTGGTCCGAATGAATTGCCCATCTGGAGTGTTGCCCATTGTCTTACCAAGAGCCGCATATTCCGCATTTACTTTTAAGCGAGGAACACTATCAGGATTAATGGTTACAACCCATTTTCCATTATGTTTGAATACAGAAACATCAGGAATAACGTACTCAGTTTCAGTATCGATAACACGGTTACCTGGACGAGGATCTAACTCGTGAATAAGCATCATGACTTGTTTTAAATCACTTTCTTTAAGCTTAGTCTCTTTTGCTAGTTGTCGGTAGTCTCGATTTCCTAATAAATTAATATGATCTTTTAAAATCAGCTTAGTTTCAGGTAACCAAGGGGTATCAGCAGGGTAAGTTGCAAGTTGAAGTAATAGACACTCAGCTAAATCACGAGAAGCAACACCTAATGGATCAAATTGTTGAATGCGTTTTAAAACCGCTTCAACTTCATCCATTTCAACCTCTTCATCTCCAATACTTTCTAAAATATCGTCGAGAGAACTAGTCAGGTAACCGTATTCATCTAATGACTCGATAATCGTGGTTGCGATTGTTCGATCAAGATCGGTAAATGGGGTTAAGTCAGCTTGCCACATCAGATAATCTTGCAAGCTTTCTGTGGTTTCACCTTGATAAATAGGTGTGTCATCATCAATGGCTAATCCAGTGCTTCCACTGTTTGCGCTATAAACATCATCCCAACTTGCATCCATCTCAAGTTCTTCTGAAATGTTATTGCTTTCGATGACATCGCTGCTATCAGTTACTGGTGTTTCTTGCTCTGCTGATGCGGTTTCTTTTTCTGATTTAGGCTCAGGAGAGGTAAGAGTTTCAGGTGTGCTTAATGCTTCCTCTTCTACATCTAGAAGTGGATTTGAGTCGAGCGCTTCTTGAATCTCTTGCTGTAGGTCAAGGGTCGATAATTGCAATAATCGAATAGCTTGCTGCAACTGAGGCGTCATAGCAAGTTGTTGTCCCATTTTTAGCTGAAGAGATGCTTTCATTATTTAGCGATACCTTTTGTACATTACAACTTAAATTGATCACCAAGATAAACGCGTTTTACGTGTTCATCATTTAATACGTGTTCAGGTGTGCCATTTGCAATCATGTGACCTTGACTTACGATGTAAGCGTGCTCACATACATCAAGCGTTTCGCGAACATTGTGGTCAGTGATTAATACGCCTAAACCACGATCTCTTAGATGTTGGATGATCTTTTTGATATCAATAACAGAGATAGGGTCAACACCCGCAAATGGTTCATCCAATAAAATGAATTTAGGATTTGCTGCGAGTGCGCGTGCGATTTCAACACGACGACGTTCACCACCAGATAGCGCCATACCATTACTATTACGGATGTGCTGGATATTGAACTCATCTAATAGTTCTTCAAGTTTATCAAGACGTTCAGCTTTATTTAGATCTTTACGCGTTTGTAAAACGGCCATGATATTGTCAAATACCGACAATTTTCTAAAAATAGAAGCTTCTTGAGGTAGATAGCCTATCCCCATTTTTGAGCGGTTATGCATTGGTTGCAATGAAATGTCGACACCATCAATAGTAATCGAACCTTCATCACGAGCGACTAAGCCTACTATCATATAGAAAGAGGTCGTTTTACCTGCACCATTAGGCCCTAATAAACCAACAATCTTTCCTGATTCAACTGTAAGGCTTACATCGGAAACTACTTTGCGGCTTCCGTATGTTTTTGCTAAATTCTTTGCTTCTAATATGGCCATAATTATTTATTATTCAATTGGCTAGGCTGAAGGATGGTTGTTACGCGATCGTCTTTACCACCATCAGCAATCAGTTTTTGAGTCTTCATATTATAGGTAATTACTTTACCTTTTATGATGCTGTCATCTTGGGTTAACTCTGCGCTATCTGTCATTTTTAGAAATTCGTTTTCTAGCTCATAACGCAATTTGTTTGCTTTACCCTTTAGTGTTTTGCCATCATCCGTTAATTGGCTAAAGCGAGTTGGTTTTCCATATGCTTCTAACACTTCTCGTCCTTCTTTACCTTGAGGACGAATTACCACAATTTTATCTGCAAAAATTTCGATGCTGCCTTGTTTTAGTGTCACGTTACCTGTGAAGGTTACTTGATTACTTTGCATATCAAAATTCTGTGAATTTGAATTAATGTGGATCGGTTGTTCTGTATCGCTACTCAATGCCCAGCTTGAAGCGCTAAAAAGTAGACTTGCAAGTAGACTAACGTGTGAAAGCTTCATAGATACCTTGTACATTTTCTAATAGGGTTGCTTCTTGGCTTGTGAAGTTACCTTTCATTCCTACTCCTGTTGTTTCAAAAGTAGGGCCAATGAGATTAACAACATCCTCTGTCATAAAGTCTTTTGTCGTTAGCTCGATCTTCATACTGTCTGTTGTCATTGTTTCAAATGCAGCGTCAGGCAGCAGGTTTTTAACAATGACGTTACCGCTTAAGTAAAGTTCGTGCTTTTTATTTAAAACGCCGAGATCGGAGATGATCTCCCATTCTTTTAATTCACCATCTTTGAATACAAAAAGGTGAGGTGTTGTGAAGTTCGTTTCACCAGTCTTACCAAATCGAGCTAATGCTTTTGCATTTATTTGATAGTTACGAATACCACTTACATCGTAGTTATTATTCGTGATCCCTTTACCTGTAAAAACAGGGACTTGTTGATCTGGTGTTGTCTGTTGTTCACCTTTCACGTAGTCATAATATAAGTTGTAGCCTGACCAGCTACAAATCATCAATAGAACGGCCATGAAAAGATGTTTTAAGCTCATATGCTCAAACCTTTATGTTGCTCTAATTCACCTTTTGCTTCTAGGATCAGGTCGCTTACTTCACGAACAGCACCATGACCACCTTTTATGGTTGTTACATAGTTTGCTCGTTGAACTAATAAAGGGTGTCCATCAGCAACACATACCTTTAATGCAACTTTTTCCATAACAGGCCAATCAATAAGGTCATCACCAATATAGCCAGTATGCTCTGGAGCTACATTGAGTTTAGTTAAAATATCTTGGTATGCTTGTAATTTGTTGTCTTGTCCTTGGTAGATCAATTTAATACCAAGGGCCGTCATTCGGTTTTCAACAATTTTTGAGTTGCGACCCGTAATAATCGCAATTTCAACCCCTGCTGACATGAGTGATTTCACACCATAGCCATCACGAGTATGGAACGTTTTTAGTTCTTCTCCATCATTACCCATGTAAACAAGGCCATCAGAGAAGACGCCATCAACATCACAAATTAGAAGCTTGATGTCTTTTGCTATGTTAAAGATAGACTCTTCAACTTGGCCATACAGAGTTGAAACTAATTTTGTTGTCATTACATCACTCCCGCTTTTAATAAGTCATGCATATTCAATGCACCAACTAAACGATGAGTTTCATCACAAAGTAATAATCCATTTATTTTCTTATCTTGCATTAGGTTTAGACCTTCAACAGCAAGTAAGTTTGGATTAGCAACCGCTGGAGAGTGTGTCATTACTTCTCCAATAGTTTGAGTATGGATATCGATCTTATTATCTAAAAGGCGACGTAAATCACCATCAGTGAAGATACCAATTACTTTTTGCTCGTTATCAACGATAGCTGTCATTCCTAACCCTTTTTCAGACACTTCTAAAAGTGCTGTTTTAATAAGAGCATCAGCCGTAACCATTGGTAATTCATCACCTGTATGCATGATGTCTGATAATAAGAGTAGTAATTTACGACCTAAAGCGCCACCTGGATGTGATAAAGCAAAGTCATCAGCAGTAAAGCCTCTTGCTTGAAGAAGCGCAACAGCAAAAGCGTCTCCCATAGCAAGGGTTGCTGTTGTACTTGATGTTGGCGCTAAACCAAGAGGGCAAGCTTCTTGAGGAACCGTAATTTGAAGGTTCACATCAGCTACTTTTGCCATGCTAGATTCCGGTTTACCTGTCATTGTAATTAACGTGATACCTAGACGTTTAATTACTGGCAGTAAAGCAAGGATTTCAGACGCTTCACCTGAGTTAGAAATAGCAATAACAATATCGCCTTTTTCAATCATGCCTAAATCACCATGGCTTGCTTCGCCAGGGTGTACAAAGAAAGAGGGAGTGCCTGTACTTGCTAAGGTAGCTGCAATCTTATTACCAATGTGACCTGATTTACCCATTCCCATAACAACGACTTTTTGCTTGCATTCAAGCATTAATTGACACGCTTTAGTGAAGTCATCGTTAATGTAATTGCTGAGTTGGGTAAGAGCATCGATTTCAATTTGAAGAACATTTTTTCCTGCTTTGCAGAAATCAAACTGAGTTGCCATCGGTTACCACCTTGCTGTATTTGAGCGGAATTTATGATTTAGAGGAATAGCCTATACAAATATTATGCCATTTGCCAGAGCTAGTTCAATATTGAGTAGGTAAAAGAAGGTAAATTATCGGGATAAATACCCCATAAGTTCATGATTTTTATTGTTCATCAAACTTATGGGGTCCAAAAGAATGGTTAACCCATATTTAGAAATAAATAGCCTTGGTAGACACAGAAACACGTCACTAAAATACCGCCTTCTATGCGATTAATGCTGCGGCTTTTTCCTAATGCCATGATGAGTAATAAGATAGATACACCTAGCATTACATAGAAATCACGGCCCATAAGATCAGGACTAATTTCTGATGGATTAATTAATGCTGGAATCCCCATTACTGCAAGAATATTAAATACGTTTGAGCCAATGATATTACCTGCTGCCATATCATCTTCACCTTTAAGTACACCGGCAACAGAAGCCGCTAACTCAGGAAGACTCGTACCTAATGCAATGATCGTTAAGCCGATAACTAAATCACTCATACCAAAGTATTTAGCGATAACAACGGCATTATCAATCAACATGTTTGCACCCACAGGAAGTAAGATAAGACCTACAACGACCCAGAAAAGTGCTTTACCGTTTGCTACACCTTCTGGGATTTCAGATTCTTGTTCTTCAAGAAGAATATCCCCGTTTTGTTGTTCGTTTTTACTGATGTATAGCATTGCAATGATGAAGCAAGCAAAAAGGCCAATTAACAATAAACCTTCATAAAAGCCAAGGTAGTTATTAAACATAATACCACCAGCTAATAATGTAACCATCAGCATTAATGGTAGTTCACGACGAATGATTGCTGAGCTGATTGCTAATGGTTTAATTAAGGCGGTAATACCTAAAATTAACGCGATGTTCGCAATGTTTGAACCAATAACGTTACCAACCGCAGTATCTGTTTTTCCATCTAAAGCAGCAGCAGCTGACACCATCATCTCGGGTGCAGATGAGCCCATGGCTAAGATAGTCATACCAATTACAAGAGGGGAAATACCATAGTTTCTCGCTAAGGCAGCAGAACCAAATACCAGTTTATCGGCGCCCCAAACCAATAGAGATAGACCGACGATAAGAAGTAGAGTTGGCATGAGCAGCTCTGTCATTGTGTTAATTTCCTTTTGTAGAAAGATGTTTTTTAATTTGAATCGCTAATTTTGACGTTTCTCTAACAAAAAAGAAAGAAAAAAGGAGCGCTTTACGTGGAACAGTCTCTAAAGATTATTAAAAAATATAAGTTAGATAGATAAGTTCACGTATACTTATGATTATATTGTTAATGCATGATTTAAATGAGCTGTGAAGATATGGATACGCAGAACACACTGATTAAAATAGAGAATCTAACCTTTAAACGTGGTGAGCGTATTATTTTTGATGATATTAGTTTGTCTGTTCCAAAAGGGAAGATAACGGCGATCATGGGGCCATCAGGAATTGGTAAAACCACATTATTACGGTTAATTGGTGGGCAAATACTTCCTGAATCAGGAAATATCCATTTTGAAGAGTGGAATATCCCAAGCTAGGGCGTAAAGCTTTGTATTTAGCCCGTAAGAAAATGGGGATGTTATTTCAATCTGGCGCATTATTTACGGATATGAACGTATTCGATAATGTGGCTTTTCCTTTAAGAGAACACACTCAATTGCCTGAAACACTGATCCGTACACTGGTTCTCTTAAAACTTGAAGCAGTGGGGCTACGTGGTGCAGCTCAGTTGATGCCAAGTGAACTCTCAGGTGGGATGGCAAGACGTGCTGCATTAGCTCGCGCAATCGCATTAGATCCTGACTTAATCATGTATGACGAACCTTTTGTCGGCCAAGACCCTATAACGATGGGAGTACTGGTTGATTTAATTCGTAATCTAAATGATGCGTTAGGATTAACCTCTGTTGTTGTTTCACATGATGTTCCTGAAGTGATGAGTATTGCAGATCATGTTTATTTACTCGCTAATGGTAAAATTATTGCGCAAGGTTCACCACAAGAATTGGAGCAAAATCCCGATCCTCAAGTTCGACAATTTTTGGATGGTGAATCAGATGGACCAGTACCATTTCGTTTTCCGGCTAACACATTAAATGAGGATCTTTTCTCTTATGAGTAATTTTTCACTTGTCTCCTCAATAGAACAGATAGGACGACGAGCTTTATCGGTTTGTGAGGCCTTTGGTCGTGCAACCTTTATGTTGCTTGGCGCAATATTTGCGAAACCTCAACCAATAAAAATGTTTCCTTTGTTGCTAAAGCAACTCTATTCCGTAGGTGTTTTATCTTTAGTGATTATTGTGGTGTCAGGGCTCTTTATTGGCATGGTAATCAGCTTGCAAGGTTATATTATTTTAGTTGATTACGGGGCAGAGACCAGTTTAGGGCAGCTTGTTTCCTTATCATTACTTAGAGAGTTAGGGCCTGTGGTAACAGCGCTATTGTTTGCGGGACGCGCAGGCTCCGCATTAACCGCTGAAATTGGATTAATGAAAACCACCGAACAAATTTCAAGTATGGAGATGATGGCAGTAGACCCGCTGCGTCAAATTATTGCACCTCGTCTATGGGCAGGGATCATTTCGATGCCAATTCTCGCTGTCATCTTTATGGCAGTGGGTATTTGGGGAGGACAAATTGTCGGAGTTGAATGGAAAGGGATTGATTACGGCAGTTTTTGGTCGGTAATGCAATCATCGGTTGATGTGCGATATGACATTATAAATAGCTTAATTAAATGTGTGGTGTTTGCGTTTATTGTTACATGGATTGCTCTGTTTAATGGTTATGATGCAACGCCGACTTCTGAAGGTATTTCATTGGCAACGACACGTACAGTAGTGCACTCTTCGTTGGCGGTATTAGGTATTGATTTTGTGCTTACGGCACTGATGTTTGGGAACTAAATTATGCAACAGACACGTAAAGTAGAATTTTTTGTTGGCCTTTTTGTATTAGCAGGAATGGCCGCTCTACTGATGTTATTACTTAAAGTTGCGGATGTTCGCAGTGGTGGTAGTGGCGAGTATTACACCCTAAATGCTCAATTTGATAACATCGGAAGTTTAAAATCACGCTCACCAGTAAAAGTAGGTGGTGTTGTTATTGGTCGTGTAGATAACATTACTCTTGATAAAGAGAGTTATTTACCTATCGTCAGTATGCAAATAGATAAGCAATTTGGTTCGTTTCCTGAAACCTCTGCGGCTCAGATTTTAACGTCGGGTTTAATTGGCGAGCAATACATTGGGATTGTTCCAGGTTTTATTGATGAAGATATTGATATGTTAGGTAATGGTGATTTTATTGAAGATACCAAATCAGCATTAGTATTAGAGGATATGATCGGGCAAGTGCTATACAGCATTGGTGGTGATTCGTCAGAAGCAAGTGAGGAAGAGTAATGAAACAGTGGATAAGTGCAGTTATAGTCGTAATTTGTTTTTTTTCATCAGCGATTAATGCTCAAGAGATAGATAAAACAAAACCTTATGAAATGATGGCACAAGTATCTGAAATTACTTTTGCTCGATTAAAATCAGAGCAGAGTGCAATAAAAACGGATCCAAATATTTTAAAAACGGTCGTTGATGAAGAGTTAATGCCGTATGTAAATGTAAAATATGCAGCTTACAAATTATTAGGGACACACTTAAAGAAAACTACACCAGAAGAGCGAGAAGAGTTCGTGACTGCTTTTCGTGATTATTTAGTTTCTTCTTATGCTCAAGTTTTAACACTATATACTGATCAAAAAATCGTATTGGAAAAAGCGAAAAAAATACCGGAAGGAAAAAGAATCATCAGTGTTCGTGTTGATATCTTAGATTCAGCTCGTCCGACCGTAAAAGTCGATTTCAAACTTCGTAAGAACAAAAAGACAGGGGAATGGCAGGCCTTCGATATGGTCGCTGAAGGAGTAAGCCTTTTATCGACTAAGCAGTCTGAGTGGAATGGTAAAATTCGCAAAGAAGGTATCAGCTTGGTAAGTGCTGAGTTACGCTCTTTAGCTAAGCTACCGATTCGATTAGAAGGCAATAAATAATGCCTGTTATCGATTTATGTGTAACCAAAGTTGATGAAATAAGCTTCAAAGGTGCTCTTGATCGTGAGACTGTGCCTAATATTTGGAATAAATTGACAAAGTGGCAACCTAATTTGAGTCAAGTAAAGGTAGACTTAGCTCACGTTAATCGCATTGACTCTGCAGGGCTTGTATTACTTTTACACCTAATAGAGCATGCAAAAAATCAAAACTGTCATATAATGTTTACTTTCGTCCCAGATCAGCTCATTACTTTAATTCAATTAAGTAATGTGGAATCATTGTTTGCTGATCATATAAATAACGCAAAGGTAGAGTAATGGATAGCGCCGAGATTAAAGAGTTACTAGACGCAGCACTTCAACTAGAAGAGATACACGTAAAAGGCGAAGGAAGCCATTTCGAAGTCATTGCTGTTGATGCATCATTCGCAGGTATGAGCCGAGTGAAAAAACAACAAACCATCTATGGACCTTTGATGGAGCATATCTCAACGAACACAATTCATGCTCTATCAATAAAAGCGTTTACTCCTGAAGAGTGGGCACGTGATAAAAAATTAAATAGCTTATTCTAAGAGGCCCTTTGATGTATAAGTTTCGAATTCAAGGAAGTGATAAACCACTTTCTGGCGAAGTTACAATTTCTGGTGCAAAAAATGCTGCACTACCAATTCTATTTGCTTCGTTACTTGCAGAAGAACCTGTTGAAGTAGCAAACGTACCGAAACTTCGTGATGTTGACACCACGATGGAACTGTTAAAGCGTTTAGGTGCTGAAGTATCTCGTAACGGTTCTGTTCATATTGATGCAAGTGGCGTAAATGACTTCTGTGCACCTTATGATTTAGTTAAAACAATGCGAGCATCAATTTGGGCATTAGGTCCACTAGTTGCTCGTTTTGGTAAAGGTCAGGTTTCATTACCTGGTGGTTGTGCTATCGGTGCTCGTCCTGTTGATCTTCATATTCACGGATTAGAGCAATTAGGCGCAACAATCAAACTTGAAGAAGGTTATGTAAAAGCGGAAGTTGATGGTCGCCTTAAAGGTGCTCATATCGTAATGGACAAAGTAAGTGTTGGTGCAACAATTACTGTTATGTGTGCAGCAACATTGGCTGAAGGCACGACGGTATTAGAAAACGCAGCACGTGAACCTGAAATTGTTGATACTGCTAACTTCCTTAATGCTATCGGCGCTAAAGTGTCTGGTATGGGTACCGATACTATTACTATCGAAGGTGTTGAACGCCTAGGTGGTGGTTATCACGAAGTGGTTGCTGACCGTATTGAGACCGGTACGTTCCTTGTTGCTGCTGCAGTATCTGGCGGTAAGATTGTTTGTAAGAATACTAAAGCACATCTGCTTGAAGCGGTACTTGCTAAGCTTGAAGAAGCGGGTGCAGACGTTCAAACTGGTGATGATTGGATTAGCTTAGATATGACTGGCCGTGAGTTAAAGGCGGTAAATATCCGTACTGCACCACACCCAGCATTCCCTACAGATATGCAAGCTCAATTCACACTTTTAAATATGATGGCTAAAGGTTCAGGTATCATTACTGAAACGATTTTCGAAAACCGTTTCATGCACATTCCTGAACTGCAACGTATGGGTGCTCACGCTGAAATCGAAGGTAATACTGCGATTTGTGGTGACACTGATGGTTTAAGTGGTGCTCAGGTTATGGCGACAGATTTACGTGCATCAGCAAGCCTTGTGATCGCAGGTTGTATAGCAAAAGGTGAAACAATTGTTGATCGAATTTATCATATCGACCGTGGATATGATAAGATTGAAGACAAGTTAACCGCTTTAGGTGCAAATATTGAGCGAGTTCATAGCGACGACTTATAAGTGTTGCGATATATACGCTTAATGTAAACGTATTAAAGTGGAAGCCGGGTATATTACTACCCGGTTTTTTATTGGTTGGAAATAAAGCTAATTTGTTTATTAAAAACGATAATAATGAACAGGTTTGTGAGTTTAGGAGATACATTTATGATCGCATTGTTACGCCTGATTGCGTTGGCTATCTTTGCTGTCTTTACTTTTGTTTTTGGTTGCGGTTATTGCTTATTAAGCCCTCGTAATCCAAAGCACGTTTATACTTTTGGTCGCTTATTTGCTCGAATGTCACGTGTTTTTGGTATCAAACTAGAAATCCGTGTACCAGAGAGTGCAAAAAGTTCAGAGCCAAGTTTATACATTGCGAATCACCAAAATAACTGGGATCTTTTTACTGTTTCTGGTGCTATTCAGCCAAGAACCGTAACGGTTGGTAAGAAAAGCTTAGCTTGGATGCCATTATTTGGTCAGCTTTACTGGATTACAGGGAATATTTTGATCGACCGTAACAATCGCAGTAAAGCGGTAGGTACGATTGCTCAAGTGGCAGAGAATATTAAAAAGCGCAATGTTTCTGTTTGGATGTTTCCTGAGGGAACACGTTCACGTGGACGTGGATTGCTACCATTTAAAACGGGCGCTTTTCATGCCGCTATCGCAGCGGATGTGCCTGTAACTCCGATTGTGTGTAGTAATACTCAAGGCAACATCAAGTTAAATCGTTGGAATAATGGACATGTAATTGTTGAAATTTTGCCACCGATTAGCAGTGAAGGGTACGAAAAAGACAATGTGCGTGAATTAGCTAATTTGTGCCGTGAGCAGATGATTACTAAATTAGAAGAATTAAATAAAGAAGTTGCAGAACGCAACCAAGCGTAATTAATCATCCTTAAATTTTATCTAAGGCATACGGTCTTCTGTGTGCCTTTTTCTTTTTTAGATGTGTAGACATGACAGAATATGTAGTTCTTGTGAATGAGCAAGGTGATGCCATTGGTACAATGGAAAAATTAGAAGCGCATGAAAAAGGCTTGTTACATCTCGCTTTTTCAGTTTTGCTCTATCGTGAAACGGATTTAGGAAAAGAGTTTTTATTACAAAAGCGTGCCGAATGTAAATACCACAGTAAGAACAAATGGAGCAATACCTGTTGTTCTCACCCTCGAGTGAATGAAAACGTAGAGGTGGCGGGTACGCGACGTTTAAATGAAGAGATTGGTATTACTGGTGTTTTACCAGAGCAGTTCGTAAATCTTGGTTGGTTTATTTATCAAGCTGAATTAGAAAATGGATTGAGTGAGCATGAGCAAGATTTTATTTTGATTGCTAATACTCCAGATGTGAGTTTTATATTGAACCCTGAAGAAGTCAGTGACATTCAGTGGTGGAGTGAAGCTGATATTGAAAAAGAAATGAAAGCAAACCCAGATGCTTTTTCTGTTTGGTTTCCTACTGTTTATAAGAAAGTACTTACTCACCTACAGCAAGCGAACTAAGTCGATATTCTTTTATTAGATAAAAATAAGGCAGAAAAGAATCTGCCTTATTTCGTTTTAATTTAGTGTTCGATTATTTACGAACTGCAATAGCTTCGATTTCGATACCAACATCTTTTGGTAGACGAGCTACTTCAACACAAGAGCGAGCAGGGTAGTTTGCAACTTTGTGTTCGTCGAAGAAGTTACCATATACTTCGTTTACTGTGCCAAAGTCATTAAGATCTTTTACGAAAACTGTCATTTTTACAATGTCAGATACAGTTAGGCCAGAAGCTTCAACAACGGCTTTTACGTTCTCTAGTGATTGGCGTGCTTGCTCAGCGATATCGTCAGATACTTCACCTGTTGCAGGGTTTACAGGGATTTGGCCTGAAGTTAGTACCATATTACCAAGGTCAACACCTTGAATGTATGGGCCAATAGCTGCTGGTGCATTATCTGTATGAAGAACTTTAGTCATTGTTATGATTCCTTTTTGAAATAAAGTAAGTCTAAGGAGCAATAGACCTTAGAAGCATTACGATTGTTCAATATAAAACAAATAACCGTAAGAAAACAGCCCCGAGAATATCGAGGCTGAGAAGAGAATCAAATTTAATTAATTTAAGTCAGTGACTACTTCACGTGAGTATACTTTCTCACAGTATTTACACTTCAGATGAATATCTTCTTTCTTTGTTAGGACTTTGAAGCTGCTGTCTACAGGTTCACCGTGAGTAATACAGTTACTGTTTGGACACTCAAAAACACCCGTGATTTGCTCTGGTAGCACTAATGGTATTTTCTTTACTACTTCATAGTTTTCAATTTGGTTAACTGTTGCGTGCGGTGCATATAATGCGAGTTTGCTTGCTTGCTCTGGAGTGATAAATGTATTTTCAATTTTTAATAAATCTTTTGCTCCAAGCGCTGATGAAGGTAAATTCAAACCAACAGTTACACGCTCTGCACTTTTATCCATTTGGAATAATTTAAGCACTTTAATCCCAATGTTAGCGGGAATATGATCGATTACCGTACCGTTGTTGATAGCTTCAACACGTAATTGAGTTTTGTTAGCCATGGTATTCTCTCCCTTAAAGTGTTTCATTTAAAACTAAAGCCAATAGAGCTTGGCGAGCATAAACACCATTTTCAGCTTGTTGGAAATAGTAAGCGTGTGGCGTTGCGTCTACATCGGTATCAATTTCATCAACACGTGGTAGTGGATGCAGTACTTTTAAGTTTTCGCGTGCTGGTTGTAGGTTTTCAGCTGAAAGAATATATGCTGATTTGATGTGTGCGTATTCAGACTCATCAAAACGTTCTTTCTGTACTCGAGTCATGTATAGAATATCAAGCTCAGGAATTGCATCATCCATGCTTTCAACCAGTTGGTATTCAATACCTAGTTCATCAAGTTCTTCGCAAATGTAGTCAGGCATCGCTAATACTTCTGGTGCAATGAAGAAGAATTTAATGCCTTCAAATTTTGCTAACGCTTGGGTCAGAGAGTGGACAGTACGACCGTATTTCAAATCACCAACGAAAGCGACGTTTAGATTATCTAAGCGACCTTGAGTTTCATAAATGGTGTAAAGATCTAAGAGCGTTTGAGTTGGGTGTTGGTTTGCACCGTCACCAGCATTAATTACTGGTGTGCCGTTTGAGAATTCAGACGCTAAGCGTGCAGCCCCTTCTTGTGGATGACGCATAACGTAAGCATCTGCATATGAGGTAATGATTTGAACTGAATCCGCTAGTGTTTCCCCTTTTTGTGCAAGAGAGGTATTGCCAGCGGTATCGAAACCAATTACTGAACCACCTAAACGCTGGATGGCAGTTTCAAATGAAAGACGGGTACGAGTTGATGCTTCGAAGAAACAACTCGCCACGATTTTATTTTTCAATAAATCAGGTTGAGGTTCTTTTTTTATCTTCCCTGCCGTTTCAACGATCAGCTCTAACTCTTGACGAGAAAGCTCTGGAATAGAAATGATATGCTTTTGATATAGCGAGTTAGCCATGTCTCTCTTCCCTTATGTATTATATTGAAATCAAAAAAAAGCCCCCTAATAAATAGGAGGCTTTAAAAATTGGGTTGATTAGGAAAATCAAAAAATAGGGGACCACCACATTTTTTCAATGTAGCTACTCGGTCGACCGCTGTATGAAGATAAGTTAATAACATCATAATTCCCTAATAAATTGGGCGGAATTATACTCGTATCAAATTCCTAAGCAAGCGTTTGCATCAAAAATTTGTATTCAATTAACTACCAAGTGTTGCAACCATAACAGCTTTAATTGTGTGCATACGGTTTTCAGCTTCATCAAAAACAATGGAATATTCAGATTCAAAGACATCCTCTGTGACTTCTAAGCCATTCATACCGTACTTCTCGGCAATCTCCTTACCAAGCGTCGTTTCATCATTATGAAAAGCAGGTAAGCAGTGCATGAATTTCACATTAGGATTTTCAGTTGCTTTGATAACATCCATATTGATCTGATAAGGAGTCATTAAAGCAACGCGCTCATCCCATGCTTCGGGTGCTTCACCCATCGAAACCCATACATCAGTATAAAGAAAGTCACAACCTTTAACGCCTTCTGTAACCTCTTCAGTTAACACAATTTTTGCACCAGTTTGTAATGCAATCTCTTGGCATTGAGCGACCAACTCTTCTTCAGGCCAGAACTGTTTTGGTGCAACGAGTCGGATTTCCATTCCCATTTTTGCTGCTCCAACCATTAGAGAATTCCCCATATTGTTTCGAGCATCACCAAGGTAGGCAAACGTAATTTGGTTAAGTTGCTTTCCATTTGCATATTCTTGCATTGTTAGAAAATCAGCTAATATTTGAGTTGGATGAAATTCATCCGTTAATCCGTTCCATACAGGTACTCCTGCATATTGACCTAATTCTTCAACTATCGTTTGACCAAAACCACGATATTCAATGCCATCATACATGCGACCTAATACACGGGCGGTATCCTTCATGGATTCTTTATGGCCAATTTGGGAGCCAGAAGGTCCAAGGTAAGTGACTTTAGCTCCTTGATCAAAGGCTGCAACTTCAAAGGCACAGCGAGTACGTGTTGATGACTTTTCAAAAATTAACGCAATGTTTTTTCCAACTAAACGAGGTTGTTCATAACCTGAGTATTTTGCTTTTTTCAGTTCAGCAGATAACTCAAGTAGGTGTGCGATCTCTTTAGGGGTGAAATCTAATAGTTTTAAAAAGTTTCTATTGCGTAAATTAAAAGCCATCATGTGCTCCTTGCTGAGTATCAATCCAATAAGTTCTATTTATATATAAAAATTCATTAAATGTGAATATTTATTTTAATTTATTTAATGTGTATATGTTTTTTGTTGAGAGTTAAATACCGTCTCTTTCTATTGGACAACTCATGCACCTAGCGCCTCCACGACCTCGCCCTAACTCATCACCGGTAATCGGAAGGACATGAATACCTGCTTTGTCGTATTTCTCATTGGTATAGGTGTTTCGTTCATAAGCAACCACAACACCGGGTTTAATGGTTAAAACATTATTTGCATCGTGCCATTGTTCACGCTCAGCTTCATAGCTATCCCCGCCGGTGGTAATAATATTTAAGTTATCCAATTCTAATGCTGACATTAATACATTTTGGAAATTAGGCATTTCTTTAATATCTAAATGCTGCTCTCCACAAGGCGTGATTGACCAGCACCCCATATTTTTATCAATGACTCTTGGGTAAACAGAAAAGACGTTGTGATCCATATGCGTCATTACTGTATCTAGATGCATGCATGAACGGTCTTCGGGTAATTTAATGGCAATGACTTGTTTTGCTTGATGGGTTCTAAACAGTTGCTTGGCCAAGTTTTCAATGCCTTGAGGAGTCGTGCGTTCAGAGATACCGACTAATACATTGCCTTTACCAATAACTAAAACATCTCCACCTTCAATGGTCGCATTGTCGTAATAACGGTTTTCATCTTCAAAATAACGTGCAAAATTTTGATTAGAAAAAAGTGGATGCCAACGATAGATGGCTCTTAAATGGTTTGATTCTCTTTTACGAGCAGCCTTCGCCATAGGGTTAATTGATACACCACCATAAATCCAACATGAGGTGTCGCGAGTAAACAAATGATTTGGTAATGGGTCGATGACAAAATCAAATGGATCACTTAATTGTTGAAGCATAGACGGTGCTTTAAACGGAAGTTCAATGAAAGCTAAACCTCCCAATAAAATAGAAGCTAATTCTTTATTACTGTGCTCAAGTAAGAAAACTCGGATTTGATTGGCGAAAGTAGGGCCGAATCGATAGTGTGAAATTTGATGTTTAAGAAGCCACTCTTTTGCTTCTGGGTTTTCTAATGTTTGCTCTAATAAATCTTGAAGTAAGAGTACATCGACGTCTTGGTTTTCCAAGGTTTTAACAAATTGATCGTGTTCTAAAAGGGCTTTTTCTACTGATAGCACATCATCAAAAAGTAAGTTGTGACAATTAGTTGGAGTTAAATGACTGAGTGCTCGTTCAGGACGATGAAGAATAACACGGCGTAGTTGACCAATTTCAGAGCCAACAAATAATTTATTCATAAGATTCCTTTCTTTAATATTTTTGTTGCACAGCTATCATACCGTATAGATGTTAATTTTTCTTTACTTATTGAAGTGCTAGGGGATTTGCTTAGTACAGGCTATAATGACTGAGTCTTATTTTTTTATTACATACAGTGTGGAGCATTAACTATGTCTCAAGAAGATGAATATCTATCGGTTGAACAATTTCTTGAATTACAAAAAGCAGAAACTCGTGAAATTATCGAGTCGCTAAAAGCCGATGGTAGTGAGCCTGATGCACTGTATGCGATTGAGCACCATTTAATGGCTGAAGATTTTAAAGCACTTGAAAATGCAGTTGTTGAAGCATTTAAAATGGGCTTTGAAGTATTAGAAGCTGAAGAACTAGAAGATGAAGATGGTGCTAAAATCTTATGTTGTGATGCCGTGATGGATTCAGCATTAGACGCAGAAGTAATCGATGCTCAAGTTGAAAAATTAGTAAATCTTGCTGAAAAGTACGACATCATTTATGACGGTTGGGGTACTTACTACGAAGGCGAAGATGCTGAGTACGATGTGATTGAAGATGGTGATGAAGATTAATTCATAGCCACTAAAGAACATAGATGCCCTAGATGTGAATCATGTCTGGGGCATTTTTTTAAGGATGAATATGACGATAAACTCAAGAATTATATTAAATAATAAACAAGCCTTATGGCAGTTGTCGCCATTAACTGATACTTCATTACTAATTAAAGATATTCCTATTCAGCAAGGGATAAGTTCTGCTTTTGATGAGCTCTCTTTATTACAAGTTGAAGCGCAAGAGTGGCATTTAATGCGTTATTTCGATGTTGATGACTCGCTTTTAAATTACCCTGCTATTGAACTTGTTATGAGCGGAGTCTCTCGTTATGCCGAAGTCCGTATTAATGGTGTTGCGGTATTTGATTGTACGGAAAAAATGACTCGCTACCGTAAAGACATTAAAGAGTATCTTCAAGTAGGTGGGAACCGATTTGAAGTGTTGTTTTTACAAGAAGATGAAGATGACTGGCTTATTGATGATGAGAATGAGACTAAGCTTTGTGATATTAATCAGGCTTATCATCGTCGATTTGGTGCTGTTCAGGATATCGATATTAAAGAAGATATTGGTGTCTTTGGGGTTTGCTTTCTTCAACCTATTTCTCACCTTGCGTTAAACCACATTAGCATTGAACAAATTTGGCACCATGGCTGCGAGTTAAAAGTGAATGTATTTTTTCAAACGTATAAAGCCAATTTGATATCAGCAAGTATTAAGTTTGATGGCATGACTTTAACGATTCCTGTTGATGTTCGTAGTGATCAGGTATCGGCACTTTTTCAAGTTGAGGCGCCTAAATATTGGAGTGATGAAAAAAACAATTTGGACGATTTATATCGTGTAGAAATTACTCTTGATGGGCAGTTGCACGAGTTGGAGTTTGGTTTGTGTGAAACGGAAAACGTGATTCATTTTCCCTTGTAGTAATACTAATCCCATTAATTATTTGAACATGATTACCTGTTAAATCATTCAATAGTTATATTGGTATAAATAAAAAAGGTCGATGCGTTAACATCGACCTTTTATTTTGCTTGCTCTAAATTATAGTGCAGCGATAGTTTCTTGTTGAGCTTCTAGTTTTACTAGAGTCTCTTGGTAACCTTCCAGTTTTTCACGCTCTTTAGCAATAACTGCTTCAGGTGCTTTTGCAACAAAGCCTTCGTTGCTTAGTTTACCTTCGATACGTTTGATTTCACCTTGAGTTTTCTTCACTTCACCAGCAAGACGAGCAAGTTCAGCATCTTTATCGATAAGACCTGCCATTGGGATCATAAGCTCTGATTTACCAACAAGAGAAGTCGCACATGCTGGTGTTTCTTCACCGTTTGCAAGTACTTTGATTTCATCTAGTTTAGCAAGAGAAGAAAGCACAACTTTGTTTGCTTCAATACGAGCAGCGTCTTTCTCATCAGCTACTTTAATCATTACTTCTAAGCCTTTGCTTGGTGCAATGTCGTATTCAGCACGTAAGTTACGAATGCTTGTAATGAATGCTTTAACCCACTCAAGATCAGCAACTACATCAGCATTGAAGTTTTCTTCGTTGAACTGAGGAAGTGCTTGAGTCATGATTGTGTCGCCTTCAACACCATCTACTAGCGGCTTCACGCTCTGCCAGATAGATTCTGTGATGTAAGGAAGAACAGGGTGAGCAAGACGCAGAGTCTTCTCTAGTACGGTGATCAGCATGTAGCGAGTTGCTTGCTGCTGAGCTTCTGTACCTTTCCATAGAACTGGTTTAGTTAGCTCTAGGTACCAGTCACAGAATTGGTTCCAGATGAATTCGTAAAGCGTGTTTGCTGCCATATCTAGACGGTAGTTGTCTAGGTGAGCATTAAACTCTTTTGCTGCAAGTTCAAACTGAGATTCAATCCACTTATCAGCTAGAGAGAATTCCATGTTTGCACGTTCTTCAACAGACAGTGACATGCCACAATCGTGCTCTTCTGTATTCATTAGTACGTAACGGCTTGCGTTCCATAGTTTGTTACAGAAATTACGGTAACCTTCAAGACGTTTCATATCCCAGTTGATGTCACGGCCAGTTGAAGCCATAGCTGCAAGAGTGAAACGTAGTGCATCTGTACCGTATGGTTCGATACCGTTTTCAAAAGTCTTACGAGTGTTCTTTTCGATCTTCTTAGCTAGTTGAGGTTGCATCATGTTACCACAACGTTTTTCAACTAGAGATTCAAGGTCGATACCATCGATCATGTCGATAGGGTCAAGTACGTTACCTTTAGACTTAGACATCTTGTCGCCGTTTTCATCACGGATAAGGCCCGTTACGTAAACTGTCTTGAATGGTACTTGTGCTTTACCATTTTCATCTTTGTTGAAGTGCATGGTCATCATGATCATACGTGCAACCCAGAAGAAGATGATGTCGAAACCAGTTACCAGAACGTCTGAAGGGTGGAATGTTTTCAGATCTTCAGTTTGCTCAGGCCAGCCTTGAGTACCAAATGTCCATAATGCAGAAGAGAACCATGTATCAAGTACGTCGTCGTCTTGGCGTAGAACGATTACAGGTGCAAGGTTGTTGTTAGCTCGTACTTCTTCTTCAGTACGACCAACATATACATTACCGTCGTTATCGTACCAAGCTGGGATACGGTGGCCCCACCAAAGTTGACGAGAGATACACCAATCTTGAATGTCACGCATCCAAGAGAAGTACATGTTTTCGTATTGCTTAGGAACGAACTGGATCTCACCATCTTCAACCGCTTTAACTGCAGGTTCAGCAAGAGGAGCTGCACGTACATACCATTGGTCAGTTAGCATTGGTTCGATAACTACGCCACCACGGTCGCCGTAAGGAACGGTTAGATCATGATCCTTGATTTCTTCAAGAAGGCCTAGTTCTTCAAATTCAGCAACGATAGCTTTACGAGCTTCGAAACGCTCCATACCTTGGTATTTAGCTGGAATTTCTGTTGAGTAAACATCACTTGCTTCACCGTTGGTTGTGAATACTTCTGCAGATTCACGGATATCAGCGTTGAAGGTTAGGATGTTGATCATTGGCAGTTGGTTGCGTTTACCAACTTCGTAGTCATTGAAATCGTGCGCAGGAGTGATCTTCACACAACCTGTTCCTTTTTCCATGTCCGCGTGCTCATCACCAACGATAGGGATCAGACGGTTAACGATAGGAAGTAGGATTTCTTTACCGATAAGATCTTTGTAACGAGGATCTTCTGGGTTTACAGCAACACCTGTATCACCAAGCATGGTTTCTGGACGAGTTGTTGCTACAACGATGTAGTCTTTGCCTTCAGCTGTCTTAACGCCATTTGCTAGCGGATAGCGGAAGTGCCACATGTGGCCTTTTTTGTCTTTGTTTTCAACTTCAAGATCAGAAATTGCAGTGTGCAGTTTTGGATCCCAGTTTACTAGACGCTTACCACGGTAGATTAGGTCTTCTTCGTATAGACGAACAAACACTTCTTGAACAGCGTTAGATAGGCCATCATCCATAGTGAAACGCTCACGATCCCAGTCTACAGATGCACCTAGACGACGAAGCTGCTTAGTGATTGTGCCACCAGATTCGTTTTTCCATTCCCAGATTTTGTCGATGAAAGCATCACGGCCGTAGTCGTGTTTTGTTTTGCCTTCTTCAGCAGCAATCTTACGCTCAACAACCATTTGAGTTGCGATACCTGCGTGGTCTGTACCAACCTGCCAAAGCGTATTTTTACCTTTCATACGCTCAGCACGGATTAGAGTATCCATGATTGTATCTTGGAAAGCGTGACCCATGTGTAAGCTACCTGTGACGTTCGGTGGCGGGATCATGATGCTGTAAGCTTCTTTTGAAGTGTCACCGTGTGGCTTAAAGTAGCCTTTTTCTTCCCAAGTCTGGTACAGAGCTTGTTCTATCGATTGCGGGTTATATGTCTTTTCCATAGTGTTCGTCACGAATATCTCTATTAAAAAGTGGAATGCCAAATATCATAATTAATGGCTCATTATTAAAAAGAATAAATATATGAGTCATTTAGCTATGATGATTGGCATCATTTCAGTATCTCGGTTTGCATGGCTCGGCCTGCATTTCGGTATATTTTATACCTTTCTCGAGCTTGTTGTTTGCTTTTTTCTTCGCAAGGTACGAAGTCTACCACTTGAGCAAAGGAAACAGCAAAACTTGCGACCTCTTGAGCTAAATTAATTAACACATGACGGCGTCCTGATGAGCGTAATGTTCCCCAACCAATTTCGATAGGGGAGCCTGATTTTGGCCCTTCTCCAACTAAATTGTGTGGCGTAAATTCTGATACATCATATTGCCAAAGTGCTTCATCAATCAGCAAGGCTTGTTCTTTATCTTGGGCTAATACATACACTCGTGCATTTTGAGAGTAATAATAGTGAGCAAGCTGACACACAAATTTTAGCTGACCATCAGTGGTTGCTGCTGGAGATGTGGGTTCTAAAACATAAAACAGGGCTTGGCTCATAAACTCTCTTAAGTGGATAAATAGTACGTATTAAAAAAGGGCCTCAATATAGGCCCTTTATATCATAAAACGAATTGGTTTATTCTTCGTTTTCTTGGCCTGAACGATTCAGTAGGAATTGGACAAGCAATGAGACTGGTCGGCCTGTTGACCCTTTGTTTGCACCAGATACCCAAGCAGTACCTGCACTGTCAATATGAGCCCAGTGGTATTTCTTAGCAAAACGAGAAAGGAAACAGCCTGCAGTAATGGTACCAGCAGCTTTGCCGCCGATATTGCCCATATCTGCAAATGGGCTGCTTAGTTGCTCGTTGTACTCTTCAGCCATTGGTAGGCGCCAAGCACGGTCACCCGATTGTTCAGACGCATTAATTAGCTCATGAGCAAGTGGGTTGTGATTCGAAATCAAACCGCTGATGTGGTGACCAAGTGCAACAACACATGCACCGGTTAATGTTGCGACATCAACCACACATTCTGGTTCATAACGCTCAACATAAGTCAGTGCATCACAAAGCACTAGTCGACCTTCAGCATCGGTATTTAATACTTCAACCGTTTGGCCTGACATCGTAGTTAGAATATCACCTGGACGGTATGAGTTACTGCTTGGCATATTTTCACAGCCAGCAAGTACACCAACAACGTTTAGTGGTAAGTTCAGTTTAGCTAGTGCTTTCATTGCACCAAATACTGAAGCTGCGCCACACATGTCGTATTTCATTTCATCCATGCCTTCGCTTGGCTTAATTGAAATACCGCCTGAATCAAACGTTAAACCTTTACCAATTAGAACGATTGGTTTTGCAGCAGGGTCAGGGTGACCTTTGTATTCCATGATAGACATCATAGATTCGTTGTGAGAGCCCTGGCCAACCGCTAAGTAAGAGGTCATGCCTAGCTTTTTCATTTCCTCTTCGCCAATGATCTTGGTGGTT
Source organism: Aliivibrio fischeri (assembly GCA_038993745.2). Classification (NCBI taxonomy): domain Bacteria; kingdom Pseudomonadati; phylum Pseudomonadota; class Gammaproteobacteria; order Vibrionales; family Vibrionaceae; genus Aliivibrio; species Aliivibrio fischeri. Next base: position 423,603 of record CP160629.1, read on the forward strand.
ACGGTTTCGTAATCATCAGCAAGACGACGAGCTTGAGAAGCAAGATAAGCTGGGTTTGCTACGTTTGGTGGCATGTTGCCTAAATCTTTCGATGCTTTAACACCAGAAGCAATAGATAAACCATGAGCAATCGCTTTTTCACCTAAGTTAAGTTCACGGCGAGTCGGAACATTGAAGACTAACTTACGTAATGGGCGACGAGTCTCAGGCTTATTGCTCTTAAATTGATTAAAGGTGTATAAGCTGTCTTTAGTCGACTCAACGGCTTGGCGAACTTTCCAATACGTATCGCGACCTTTAACGTGAAGCTCTGTAAGAAAACATACCGCTTCCATAGAGCCTGTTTCATTTAGTGTGCTGATAGTTTTCTTGATGATATCTTTATATTGACGCTCACCCAGTTCACGCTCTTTACCACAACCAACTAATAAAACACGCTCAGAAAGAATGTTTGGCACTTGGTGCAATAGCAACATTTGGCCTGGCTTTCCTTCAAGATCACCACGACGAAGTAGTGAACTTATGTAGCCGCCACTGATTTTATCAAGCTGCTCAGCTATTGGAGATAAACGACGTGGCTCAAAGACACCTACAACGATACAAGCGCTGCGTTGTTTCTCTGGACTACCACTTTTTACACTGAACTCCATGCGTACTCCTACATCCTAAAGACAAATAGAACTAAATGTTAGATAATGAGTAAAATCTAGCAAGATACTGTAATATTCGTATACTAATTTCACAGGCTAACATTCAGCCAAAGATTAAAAAATAAATGGTTAACACGGAAATTATAGTGATTCTGGCAAAAATACAAGTTTTCTATAGGTAGATTCGACGTGATTATTATTAGATATTTGATCAAGGAGACATTAAAGAGTCAATTTGCGATCTTTTTTGTACTTTTTTTGATCTTCATGAGTCAAAAATTTATTAGTGTGTTAGCTGACGCATCAGACGGGGATATTCCTGGTGGTTTAATTCTTTCTCTTGTGGGATTGAATATGCCAGCTATGGGACTATTGATGCTGCCGCTTAGTATATTTATTGGTATTTTGCTGACATTTGGCCGCCTTTATGCGGAGAGTGAAATCACCGTAATGAATGCAACGGGGATGGGAAACTCCATTCTAATTCGAGCGGCATTATATCTTGCGTTAATTACAGGTGCTGCTGCTACTTTTAACTCACTTTGGTTATCTCCTTGGAGCCAAGAAAAAACGACACAGCTAATGGAAACTGTCGAATCTGATGCTGGTGTCGACTTGTTGCAAAAAGGACAGTTTCAACGCTCTCCAGATGGAAAAGCCGTCGTATTTATTGATGATATTAGCAATAAAAATGGCAAAGAACTGCACCACATATTTTTAGCACAACCTGTACCCATGATTCTTTACGCCCAAGTGTATTGGTTGCAGATAAAGGGGTAGTGAAAGAGCTTAAAGATGGTCGTCAGGTGTTAGAGCTTCAGGATGGAACTCGTTATGAGGGGATCCCAACTCGTCTAGATTACTTAGAGAGTAATTTTAAGTCTTATGAAGTTCTGATTGGACAAAAAGAAGTTAAAGAAAAACGTCGTGATTGGGATGCTATTCCAACGCTTGATTTAATGAAGCGTCCAGAATTAGAAGCGAAAGCAGAATTGCAATGGCGTATCTCTCTCATTATTTGTATTCCATTACTGACAATGGTGGTTGTACCTCTGTCTGCCGTAAACCCTCGTCAGGGACGTTTTGCTAAGCTTGGGCCAGCAGTATTGCTTTACTTAGCTTACTTCTTATCATTAAGTGCGGGTAAATCAGCGATAGAAGATGGTGGCCTTGCTCCTTCGATTGGTCTATGGGCAATTAATGCAACATTGTTGTTAGTTGGTATTGTTCTTAATTCCATGGACAGTGTTTTTGTTAGACAAATAAAAGATAAAATGCGGAGAAAACCAAAGAATGTTTAAGATTTTAGATTGGTATATTGGCCGTACGATTATTGCCACCTCAGCTCTATGTTTGGTGACGTTAGTTGGTTTATCTTCGATCATTAAATACGTAGAACAATTACGAAAAGTAGGGCGAGGAACTTACGATTTACTTGATGCATTGTATTTTGTAATTTTAAGTATGCCTCGTGATATTGAGATGTTTTTCCCAATGGCTGCATTACTTGGGGCTTTAATCGGTTTGGGTATGCTTGCGGCTAGTTCTGAATTAGTCGTTATGCAAGCGGCGGGTTATTCAAAGTTAAGCATCGGTGTTTCAGTGTTAAAAACGGCAATCCCATTAATGCTAATGGTAATGGCATTAGGACAATGGGGCGCACCTCAAGCACAGAAAATGGCTCGTGATTTACGTACTTTTGAAGTTTCAGGCGGTAATATTGCAGCGGTAAGAGCTGGCGTATGGGCAAAAGATGCTGATGATTTCATTTATTTAGCTCGAGTAGAGAATAAAGAAAAGCTGTATGGCGTAACGGTTTGGCAATTTAATGATAATCAAGAGCTAAATAACGTTATTTTTGCACGTACAGCAACCTATCAGGCCGCTCAAGATGACTGGAAAATGAATGATGTATCGATTACTCAAATGAAAGATAAGGCTGTGATCAGTGAAAAGAAAATCGATTCTTTAGATTGGTCAACAACCTTAACGCCAGACAAATTAGCAGTCGTAACCGTGAAACCAGAAGAGCAGTCATTAACTGGGCTTTATGATTACGTTAATTACTTAAAAGATTCAGAGTTGGATGCGTCACGTTATGAATTGGCTTTCTGGCGTAAAGCACTGCAGCCAATTTCGGTAGCGGTAATGATGCTACTTGCTCTGTCATTCGTATTTGGTCCATTGCGAAGTGTGACCATGGGCGCTCGTATTTTATCTGGTGTGATTGCAGGCTTTACGTTTTATATTTCTAATGAAGTATTTGGACCAATGACCTTGGTGTATAACATACACCCCATATTCGGGGCACTAGGGCCAAGTTTGGTCTTTTTAGCCGTGACTGTCGGTTTGTTAAATAGAAAATTATAATATTTAATTAAATAAAAAGGAGATGCACTAAAAGTGTATCTCCTTTTTTTTGTATTTAATTTTGGTACTTAGTACTAAATCGCTTTATCTAAAACAACAACGCGTGTTTTTGCCCATGTATCTTGGAAGGCGGAGTTATCGTGAGAGATAAATACTAATAAGTTGCCTAAACCAAATGCCGATGTGGACATACGGATAATAGCTTGGGTTAGTGTGATAGGGGATCCATCAAGTTGTTGTACTTGTAGTTTCCATGCTCGCATTCCAAGAGTTTGGCCTTTACACCAAAAGTAAGCAAAAAAGCCAACGAAAACAGAAACAAGAGTAACAGGGTAAAGGTTACGCCATAGTGGGTCGTGATTGAGATAAGAACTCACATCTGGAAATTCACCGTAACTAATAATGCCTGCGCCATAAAGCATTTCAAGCGTCGCCACGATAGCGCCACCAGTTAACATCATCACAGCACTAATGATTAAGGTATCGTAAAACCATGCTCCCATGCGGCGCATAAAGCCAGCTTGTTTTTGAGTGTTCATTTTTTCTTCCATAAATTAAAAAACTGACAGCAGTATAACGACTGTGAGGGAAAAAATGAAAATCAGATTGTAAATAAGTGCTGCTTATTTCAGCAAACAAAAAACTAAGAGTAATAAAGAGCTTGCGCCAAGATCATCTCTGAGTATAATCAATCACATCAAGCAGCAATGCTGATAAAGCCGGTATGGTGAAATTGGTATACACGACGGATTCAAAATCCGTTGCCTTCGGGCGTGGCGGTTCAAGTCCGCCTACCGGTACCATATTTAAACGATAAAGCCTCGATGAAAATCGGGGCTTTGTTGTATCTGGAGAATGGAAATTTAATTATCCACTTCTTATTAAAAAGCCCCAACCTAAGTCAGGGCTCTAGTACTAGTATTACTAGCCAAAAGCGTTACTGGTTTTCGTTAAGCTTTGCTTTTGCTTCTTCAACTTTAGAAAAATCTAAACCTAGCTCTTCAACAGCTTCTTTAATTAAAGCAGGGTTACTCATTACTAACATCATCAATGGCTGTAGTTTCTCTTGTGGAATACTAAGAGACTGAATGGTTGCCATTGCTGCGAATGGGTTCTGTGTTAGTGTTTGGAACACTTCTGCGATTTGTTCATCGCTTACATTATGTTCTTTTAGTGTTTGAATAATTGGATTCATTTAAATATGCCTTAATAATTATTGGAATTGGTATTAAAGATAATGACTTCCTAAAATCATTAACCAAGTAAAGCCTGCAAAGCACAGAGCGACGAATACAGCCGCAGAACCAATATCTTTGGCTCTTCCACTTAATTCGTGGTGTTCTGGCCCTATACGGTCAACTACCGCTTCAATAGCTGAGTTTAAAAGCTCAATCATAAAGATCAGAACAAACACACCGACTAATAAGATTTTTTCAACGACAGTGACATCCAGCAGTAAAGCGATAGGCGTGGCAATCACTAACATAGCAAATTCTTGGCGAACGGCTGCTTCATGTTTGAATGCGGCTTTTAATCCTTGGATTGAGAATCCAGTAGCTTTAATAATGCGTTTGATCCCAGTGTTCCCTGGTTTACCTGATGGTACGTCTGTCATGATGTAGCCTTAACGATATACATAATACAAAGGAGTGGGGTATGGTAGTGCTGAGATTAAGAAATGACAAGCATAAAAAAAGCCTCATCAGATGATGAGGCTTTTTAATGTGGCTCCCTTTGCTGGACTTGAACCAGCGACATACGGATTAACAGTCCGCCGTTCTACCGACTGAACTAAAAGGGAATTGTATGGTGCCTCGAGGCGGAATCGAACCACCGACACGAGGATTTTCAATCCTCTGCTCTACCGACTGAGCTATCGAGGCAAAAGAATGGTGCCGACTACCGGAGTCGAACTGGTGACCTACTGATTACAAGTCAGTTGCTCTACCTACTGAGCTAAGTCGGCACACTATATTCTTATGCTGTTACTGATGTTTCTTCAGTAACTAAAACCTTGTTATAAACAAAGCTTTAAAATGTGGCTCCCTTTGCTGGACTTGAACCAGCGACATACGGATTAACAGTCCGCCGTTCTACCGACTGAACTAAAAGGGAACAGGTTTTGTTTTCTTCTTTTAAGGGAAGAAATGGTGCCGACTACCGGAGTCGAACTGGTGACCTACTGATTACAAGTCAGTTGCTCTACCTACTGAGCTAAGTCGGCACGTATTTTTTATTAATCTTTAGGTGAAAGATTAAATTGTTTGGCTCCCTTTGCTGGACTTGAACCAGCGACATACGGATTAACAGTCCGCCGTTCTACCGACTGAACTAAAAGGGAATTGTATGGTGCCTCGAGGCGGAATCGAACCACCGACACGAGGATTTTCAATCCTCTGCTCTACCGACTGAGCTATCGAGGCAAAAGAATGGTGCCGACTACCGGAGTCGAACTGGTGACCTACTGATTACAAGTCAGTTGCTCTACCTACTGAGCTAAGTCGGCACACTATATTCTTTTGACTATTCGTGATTTAGAGTTTAATTATAAACTTAAAACAACACCAACAATCTTATTGTATGGTGCCCGGAGGCGGAATCGAACCACCGACACGAGGATTTTCAATCCTCTGCTCTACCGACTGAGCTATCGGGCAACGAGCGCTATTAAACGGATTTTTACCCTCAGCGTCAACTTTTTTTTCAAAATAGTCCGTTTTTTTGATTGTTTGATTGAATATTCAGCGAATGGCCTGTTTTATGGTTAAAACTTTCCCGAATTAAACTCTTTTTTAAAGGCGGTAACTTTTTCTAAGTAGCGTCTGGCCTCTGCATTTTTGTGCTTTTTGGTTAATGCCCAGTACACTTGATTGGGTTGTAGACTGTTTATGTTATTGATTGCACGACTTCTGCTGCTACTAAATGTATTAAATACGCCTCCAGCGCCACCATTGTAGGCGGAGATCATGCTGTATTGTTTTGATGTTGGGTGACGAATGTCTTTTAAATAACGCGTTTTTAAAATATGAAAGTAAGCCGTTCCCGTATCAATATTATTGTAAGGATTAAATAAATACTCAGGAGTTGGATCTCCTGATTTGTTTTTAACTAACTTAAATACATCACGACCAGCTGTTTTTGGTACAACCTGCATTAAACCATAAGCATTAGCCCAACTTACCGCATACGGGTTAAAACTACTTTCAGTTCGAATGATTGAATAAATGAGATCTTCAGGAATATCATATTTTAATGATGCTTTACGTACGATATCAGCATACTTGTATTCTCGGAGTTGAGTATGGTTTTTTACCATTGGAATATCGACGTAGTATGCTTTTTTATAATCGACATTTTTTTGTTTTAAATGATGTGCAATTAAATAATCTGCGTAACGACTGGCACGCCATGACCATTCAATTGGTTTTTTATCTTGATCTAAGACTTGTTGATATAAGAAGGGTTTGCCACCTAAGGTAACATCAGCATCAGAATAAAGGTCAACACTGGCAGGGTCTTCCGGTGTCAAAAGGGTGGTAATGATGGCTTGACGTAAATGCGCTTTAGGGTCAGTACCAGCAACCGTTTCGACGGTAACTCGACCATTAGTAAAATCCACTTGAGAGCGGCTTAAATACCCATCAGTGTATTTTACATAGGAGCGCTTACCAGCAGTAACAAGGTTTTTCTTACCCCAACGTTTTTCGATATTGCCATTGAAACTACTTATTAAACTATCTAATGCTTTAATATCTTTGGTGAATTGTCCAGGGAGTGGAGCTAGATTTTTAGCAAAGCGGTTGGTTGTATCGTAATTTACACCAAAAGTAGATTCTATTGATTCTCGACTACAACTGGTAAGCAGAAGACAGGTCGAGGCGATCAGTATAATTTTTTTCATAAAGGCAATATAGATTGAGAACTCGATAATAAGGTTAACGGCAGGTTTAACTTTGACTTAATAGCATAAAATTAAAGCAGCCAAATGACTGCTTTAATGTAAAAGTGATTATTCACTTGGAGGAGTGTAACCATCGATAACAACATCTTTGCCATCAAATAGGAAACCTTCCATTTCTGTTTCTAGAAGCTTACGGTGCTCAGGATCCATCATGTTCAACTTCTTTTCATTGATCAGCATGGTTTGTTTGTGTTGCCATTGCCCCAAGCTTCTTTGGAGATGTTGTCAAAAATACGCTTACCTAGTTCACCAGGGTAAAGTTGAAAATCTAGGCCATCGGCTTCTTTATTTAAACGAACGCAAAACACAGTGCGGCTCATGGTTATTCTCCATTAGAAATTTCGTACGGTAGGGCATCCAATAATTTTTGAACTGGTGCAGCTAACCCGACCGTCATCGGTTGAGATAAGTTATACCAAACTCCACGCGTTCCTTCCATTATCATGTTCGGTTTCTTCGCAAGAGTGATAAGTACAGGGGTAATATCAAGATGGTAGTGGCTAAAAGTATGGCGAAAAGCGATTAACTGTTGTTTTGATGCTACTTTAAAACCATAGTCTTCTGATAACTCATCAAGTGTATTTGTTGGTTGTTCGGGAAAACAAAATAATCCTCCCAAATGCCACTTTGTGGTCTCTGCTCTAACCAAACTTCGCCATCATGATAGTAGATAGCAAACCACGCTTCTTTAACTGGTTTCTCTTTCTTTGGCTTTTTGGTCGGAAAGTCTAATTGTCTATCTTGGACTTTTGCTTGGCAAAGATCGTTTACTGGGCACAACTCACATTTAGGTTTGGAGCGTGTACATACCATTGCTCCCATATCCATCATTGCTTGGTTATAGCGCTCAACACCTTGCTTTGGAGTATGAGTTTCAGCCACCGCCCACATTTCATTCTCAACGCTTTTTTTACCTGGCCAGCCTTCAATTGCGAAACAGCGAGATAATGTTCTTTTAACGTTACCATCAAGAATTGGATGATGCTGTTGCAAAGAAAGCGATAAAACAGCGCCGGCTGTTGAGCGACCAATACCAGGAAGTGCAATCACATCATCAATATTTGTAGGGAAAACACCATTATATTGTTCAGCAATGATTTGTGCCGTTTTATGTAAATTACGAGCACGAGCGTAATAGCCTAGCCCTGTCCATAAGTGAAGAACTTCATCTTGCTCGGCATGTGCTAAATCAACGATTGTTGGAAATCGTGTCATGAAGCGTTCGAAGTAAGGGATAACGGTAGTGACTTGGGTTTGTTGTAGCATTATCTCCGATAACCATACTTTATAAGGCGTTTTTTCTAACTGCCAAGGCAGCGTTTTTCGACCGTAATTATCGTACCATTCTAAAATAGCTTGAGAGAAAGACGTCATGACATGCTCATTCATTTTTATAATTCTAGAGATTGCACCACACTGTGATGAGTTTGTACACCCGATAGAAAGTAAGGATATATATTTGCTTTGAAGGTAAACCAATCGTAATTGTGTGTTAGATAAATTAAGTCTAAAGCGATTTATAATGGGAAAACGAAAGATAATACTTGAACACTGGGCTAAACTTTGGATAATGCCGGATCCACAATCCTTGTTCAGAGAATAACCAGGCAATCCAATCATGACTGAAGTGACTAAAAATGATTTTACCGAAGAAGGTAAAATTGTTCGTAAAATCCGTAGCTTTGTTCGCCGTGAAGGGCGTTTAACTAAAGGCCAAGAAGGTGCTATCCAAGAATGTTGGCCTAGCATGGGTATTGATTTTGTAGAGCAAATGCTTGATTGGAATGAAGTGTTTGGTAACAACAATCCAGTTGTTCTTGAAATCGGTTTTGGTATGGGCGCATCTCTTGTTGAGATGGCTAAAAATGCTCCAGAGAAAAACTTCTTAGGTATCGAAGTTCACCGTCCAGGTGTTGGCGCATGTCTTGCGGCAGCAAAAGAAGCTGGCGTAACTAACTTACGTGTTATGTGTCATGATGCAGTTGAAGTATTTGAATCAATGATCCCTGATTCATCTGTAAATACTCTACAACTTTTCTTCCCTGACCCATGGCATAAAGCGCGTCACCATAAGCGTCGTATCGTTAAAGCTGAGTTTGCTGAGATGATCCGTCCTAAGTTAATCCAAGGTGGTATCTTCCACATGGCAACTGACTGGGAAAATTACTCAGAGCATATGATTGAAGTTATGAATGCTGCACCGGGTTATGAAAACATTGCCACTGATGGTGATTTCATTCCTCGCCCAGATGAGCGTCCATTAACTAAGTTTGAAGCTCGTGGCCACCGTTTAGGTCATGGTGTTTGGGATATTAAATTCCGTCGTAACGCATAGTTAGTATTGTCGTAATACAACATAATTAAAGCCAACCTGAGTGTTGGCTTTTTTGTCCTTGCTGTCAAAAGGAAGTAGAAATAATGAAGCCAACAAAACAAATACTCGAAGATATTTTGGATGAAGTTCGTCCTCTTATTGGTCAAGGTAAAGTTGCTGATTACATTCCTGCTCTTGCTTGCGTTCCTAATGATAAGTTGGGTATTGCAGTATTTACCAATGATGGTGAAATGCTCACAGCAGGTGATGCGACAGAGTGTTTTTCTATTCAATCTATTTCAAAAGCGCTCAGTTTGACGTTGGCGATGGAACTGTATCAACCAGAAGAGTTATGGCAACGAGTTGGTAAAGAGCCTTCTGGACAAGCATTTAATTCTCTTATTCAGCTTGAGATGGAACAAGGTGTGCCCCGCAACCCCTTCATAAATGCTGGAGCGATTGTTATTTCAGATATGCTGTACAGTCGCTTTTCTGCTCCAAAGCACCGATTATTAGAGTTTGTTCGTAAGCTCTCAGGTAATGACCATATTATTTATGATCGCGTGGTGGCTAATTCAGAAATGGATCATAGTGATCGAAATGCTTCTATTGCTTATTTAATGCGTTCATTTGGTAACTTCGATAATGAAGTGATGTCTGTCTTAAAGAACTATTTTCATGCATGTGCATTGAGTATGAACTGCGTGGATTTGGCTCGTACTTTTGGTTATTTAGCCAATAAAGGTATTCAACCAGGGATCAGTGAGCCTATTGTTACTCCAATGCAATGTAAGCAAATTAATGCATTAATGGCGACTTGTGGTTTATATGATGGTGCAGGTGAGTTTGCTTATCGTGTTGGTATGCCAGGAAAGTCAGGTGTTGGTGGTGGCATTATTGCTATCGTTCCTGGCGAAATGACTATTGCAGTATGGTCTCCAGAGCTTGATCCATCAGGGAATTCGCTTGCAGGTACTAAAGCATTAGAGCTGCTTTCAGAACGTATCGGACGTTCGATATTTTAAGATAAGAGCTAGGTTAAGGACGGTCGCAAGCTCCCTAAAGGTTTCAGGAAAAGATTCTTTGCTCTTACTGAAACCTTTAAGCGAAGCGAACTGAAGCTGGCTCTTAATCCTCATCCCCCATGAACGCTTCCAACAAATCATTCAAAAACAACTTACCATGCTCTGTGATTTGCCAGTGCGTTTCGGTTTCATCGAGATACTTTTTCTCTTTCGCCCAATCGATGGTTTCTTGAATGGTGTCAAAACCTAAGCCTGTTGTATCTAAGAACTCTTGCTTTGGACACGCTTCTAATAGACGAAAACGGTTCATAAAGAATTCGAAAGGTCTATCGTGATCCATTACCTCTTGCTCATCGATTAAATAAGGTTTTGTTAGATCTAGAAATCCGCGAGGATGCTTAATTTTCGTGGTTCTAACAATACGGCCGTCAGCGAAACTCAATTTACCATGGGCACCACAACCGATACCAAGGTAGTCACCAAAGCGCCAATAATTTAAGTTATGGCGACACTGATAACCTACTTTACTGTAGCCAGATATTTCATACTGAACATAACCTGCTTTGGCAAGCATCTGATGACCTTGCTCGAAAATATCCCATAGGTCGTCGTCGTCAGGCAATGTTGGTGGCTTATAGTAAAACACGGTATTTGGTTCAATGGTTAATTGATACCAAGACAAATGAGGAGGATTAAGATCAATAGCTTGTTGTAAATCAGACAGTGCATCCTCAATACTTTGGTTTGGTAAACCGTGCATAAGATCGAGGTTGAAGCTGTTTAGTTGTGCTTCATGAGCAAGATGCGCAGCTCGAATCGCTTCATCTTTACCGTGAATTCGACCAAGCTTTTCTAGTTTTTCTTGCTGAAAGCTTTGTACACCAATAGAAATACGGTTAACGCCCGCTTGTCGATATTCAACAAAGCGACCCGCTTCAACGGTTCCCGGATTGGCTTCCATTGTGATCTCAATATCATCAGCAAATGGAAGGCGCTTTTCAACTTCACTTAGTAGTCGTTTTATCTCAGGAGCAGTGATTAGGCTTGGTGTACCACCACCAATAAAAATAGAATGCAGCTTACGTGGTTCACTTTGCATATCATAACGAGCAAGATCCGTATCAAGATCATCAATCAAGGCTGAAATGTATTGAGCTTCTGGGATCTCAGTTTTTAAAGCATGAGAGTTAAAGTCACAATATGGACATTTCTGAATGCACCAAGGAATATGAATATATAGGCTTAGAGGTGGTGGAATAAGCATTACTTACTGACCTTCTTTTAATGCTGCAAAGAGCTTTTTCAGAGCTTGGCCACGGTGAGATAGTTGTTTTTTACGTGCAGGTTCAAGTTCAGCAGATGAACAGTTATCTTCACTTACCCAGAAAATAGGATCATAACCGAAGCCGTTTTCACCTTTTTGCTTTGTCGTGATATGACCTTCCCATGTTCCATGACAAATCAATGGTGTTGGATCGTTTTCATGTTTCATCAGAACTAAAACACAATGGAAGCGAGCTGTACGTTTTTCAGCAGGAATGCCTTCCATCGCGGCGAGCATTTTATCAATGTTCTTTTGATCCGTCGCTCCTTCGCCAGAATAACGAGCAGAATAAACACCCGGTGCGCCATTTAGCGCATCAACTTCTAAACCTGAATCATCAGCAATAGCAGGTAAGCCCGTTTCTTTTGCTGCATGACGCGCTTTGATGATGGCATTTTCAATGAATGTTGTGCCTGTTTCAGCTACATCAGAGACGTTATATTCACTTTGTGCTACTACATCAAAACCAAAATCCGCTAGGATGTCGGCCATTTCACGAACTTTACCTTGGTTGCCCGTTGCTAATACGATTTTACTCATAATGGTTCTCTTACTCTTCTACGTAAAACTTTTGGTTGAACTTTAACTTGCCTGCGCCTTTAGTGCCAGCAGAGACATCAATATCAAAGCGAAAGGTTTCTTCATTAGTTATAGGCAATTCAGCAATATAGTAAATGGCATTTTGTTCTTTGATTTCTTTAAAGGTCAGTTGTTTGGTTTGACCTAATAGATTCTTTGCACTACCTGATATGTTTGCTGAAATTGCTGGCTTTCCTGCTTGAGATGTATCTAAGACGCTGATATTTAATAACGCATTGTAACCAGAGCGTTTCAGTTGATAAGCCCGAGCTACTTTTGGTGTTAAGAATGTGGAGTTGAATGCCGAGTAGTGTACTTCGACATTTTTTATTTGTACAAATTGTCCTGCAAAACTGGGTAAACTAAAAATAAACAGTGACAACAGTAATAGCGTTTTTTTCATATTACTTTCCTTATAAAAATGACTTCCATATAAAAAAGCCGAGGGTTAACTCGGCATTAATCGTTATTTTTATACTAACAGCTGTTGGATTTCATTCGGTATGAGCTCAGGGGAGTGAATTCGAACTTGTTTGTGTCGATTTAGTTCGCCTTTTTCTACCGTAATTTTTCCTTTAGCGACTTTGAATAATTTGGAGAAGTACTTAATTAAATGCGCATTCGCTTTCCCATCAACAGGAGGAGCAGTAATGGCAATTTTTAATTCTTCACCGTGTATTCCAACTATCTGATCGCGACTGGCTTTAGGTTGTAAATACAGTCGTAAGATCAGATCGTCTTTATCATATTTAACTGGCATAGCGAGATTACAAGCTGTACCAGATTGGGCCAATTAAATCGCCCATTAAGAAGTTAGTAAATTGAAGAACGATAAATAACACTAATACACTTAAATCCAGTCCACCCATTTGAGGCAAGATCTTACGGATTGGAGAAAGCATAGGTTCTGTTAATTGGTGCATTACGTATTCAATTGGGCTACGACCTTGGCTAACCCAGCTTAAAATTGCACGAACTAATAAGATCCAGAACAGTAAACCACCAGCCGCTTTAGCAAGTGCGATTAAACCGATAAATAGAAATTCAGGGCCAAATGCGATGCCACCAGAAACTACAAGTTGTAGCGCAACAAATTTAACTACACACAATACATAAGCAAATAGTACTGTTGCTAGATCTAAGCTACCGATGGATGGGATCACTCGACGTAGAGGAGATACGATCGGTTGAGTTGCTTTAACAATAAATTGTGAGAATGGGTTATAGAAATCCGCTCGTGCCATTTGTAACCAGATACGTAAAATCACGACCATGATGTATAGATCAAAAACGGTTGAGATTAAAAAGCTCATTGCATTCATAGTATGTTTAACCTTAGAAATATCAGAATTTAGTTGGCTTTATGAATCTTAAAATAAAGATTCCATTTCTTCTGCACGAGAAACGGCAGCTTGCATTGCTTTTGCTACGATCTCTTGCAGTTGATGTTCATTAAACGTGCGCAGTGCTTCTGCGGTCGTTCCACCCTTTGAAGTGACTTGCTCACGCAGTGTTGATAATTGTGTTTCTGGATTAGCGACAACCATTTCAGCAGCACCAAGAGCCGCTTGTTGTACAAGTTGACGAGCAGTTGCTTCATCAAAACCCTGATTAATGGCTTCTGCTTGCATTGCTTCCATAAATAAAAAGAAATACGCAGGCGCACTTCCTGCCGCTGCAATTACCGAGTTTATTCCGGATTCTTGCGCCACCCAACACACTTCACCGACAGCGGAAAGTAAATCGCTTGCGAAGCACTTGTCTTGTTCATTTATGTGCTCAACAGCAAATAAGCCACTCATGCCTTTGCCTACTAATGCAGGAGTGTTTGGCATTACTCGAACTAGATTGAGTTCACTAGCAAACATTTCATTTAAACGTTTTGCTGAAATACCAGCAGCAATGGAAATCACTAACTTATTTGAAAAATCAATTTGCTGTAGAGGCTCTGCAGCCATTGCCATCATTTGTGGTTTTACAGCGAGAACAATCACATCAGCTTGCTGTGCAGCTTGTAAGTTATCTGTGCTGGTGTGGATACCGTAACATTGAGATAAATGGTCTAGTTTTTCAGTACTAGGGTTAGTTGCCGTGATTTTATCTTTTGGATAACCACTGCTAATTAGACCCGCAATAATTGAGCGAGTCATGTTACCTGCACCAATAAAAGCAATATTGCGATGTTCCATTTCTATTCCTTTTAGGGTCAATAGACCTTAGTTGTTGTGAGCATATGATATCAATTTGTTTTACTTGAAATTGATAGCAGATATTATTCTTTGTTTTTATAATCTCTAGCGCCAAAAATGGCAGTACCAATACGCACCATGGTTGAACCTGCTTCGATTGCAGCGTCCATGTCACCACTCATACCCATAGATAGGGTATCGACTTGAGGGTATTGTGCTCGTAATTGGTTTTGAATGGAAGTAAGTTGTTTAAATGCCGCTAATTGCTCAGCATAATTAGAGACATTTGCCGGGATAGACATTAATCCACGCAAGGTTAGATTTGGCATTTTATTAATGGTCGCGGCAAGCTCCATTACTTCTTCCGCTGTCGTACCAGATTTACTCTCTTCTGAACTAGTATTGACCTGAATAAGTACATTTAGTTCGCCTAGTTCGGAAGGACGTTGGTCATTTAAACGTTGGGCGATTTTAAGGCGTTCTACTGAGTGAACCCAATCAAAGTGTTCTGCAATTGGGCGTGTTTTATTCGATTGAATTGGACCAATGAAATGCCACTCAAGAGAAGTGCTAGGGTGTTGTTTTTGAAAGTATTGAACCTTCTCTATACCTTCTTGGACATAGTTTTCACCAAAAATACGTTGGCCAGCTTCTATCGCTTGTTCGAGTAACTCGATAGGTTTCGTTTTACTTACTGCCAGCAATTGCACTGAATCGGGGTTTCGACCACATTTTTGAATGCTATTCTCTATTTGATGAGTGATTTGATTGATATTTTGCTTAATACTAGTCATAGAAACGATTACCGAGGAAAATTATGGACATCACAGAACTACTGGACTTTAGTGTAAAACAAAACGCATCAGATCTACACCTATCTGCAGGAGTTCCTCCTATGGTACGTGTAGATGGTGAAGTGCGTAAACTGACATTACCTGATTTTACACATGCCGATGTTCATCGTTTAGTGACTGACATTATGAATGATGCTCAGCGTAGTGAATTTGAAGATAAACTAGAAGTCGATTTTTCATTTGAGTTACCTAATATTGGACGCTTTCGTGTTAATGCATTTAACCAGTCTCGTGGCTGTGCTGCTGTGTTTCGAACTATCCCTGTTGATATTCCATCATTAGAGCAATTAGCGGCACCTCAAGTGTTCACCGATATTGCAAAATATCAAAAAGGATTAGTGTTAATCACAGGGCCTACTGGTTCAGGTAAGTCGACAACCTTAGCTGCTATGGTTGATTACATTAACGAGAACTACAACAAGCACGTACTTACGATTGAAGATCCGATTGAATTTGTTCATAAGAATAAGAAGTGTTTGATTAACCAACGTGAAGTTAATCGTGATACACATAGTTTTAAAGCAGCTCTTCGTTCAGCTCTGCGTGAAGACCCAGATGTTATTTTAGTCGGTGAACTACGTGATCAAGAGACAATCAGTCTTGCATTGACTGCTGCTGAAACTGGGCATTTAGTATTTGGTACCTTGCACACGAGTTCAGCGGCAAAAACCATTGACCGTATTATTGATGTTTTCCCAGGCAGTGATAAATCTATGGTTCGCTCGATGTTGTCTGAATCATTAAGAGCGGTAGTAGCACAAACATTGCTTAAACGTATTGGTGGTGGTCGTATTGCGTGTCATGAAATCATGATAGCGACACCAGCTATCCGTAACTTAATCCGTGAAGATAAAGTCGCTCAAATGTATTCAATCATTCAAACTGGTTCTTCTTTTGGTATGAATACCATGGAGCAGAATGCGAAGAAAATTATTGCTCAAGGTTTGGTTGATCCGGATGAAGTCGTTAAGAAAGTTGAAATGAGCAGCATAGGGTTTTAGTCATGACATTGGATCAAATACTGAAACAAATGATCGCTTTAAAAGCATCGGATATTTACTTAACGGTTGATGCTCCTTGTTTACTGAGAGTGAATGGTGAACTTCAAGCTTTAGGCCACAAACAGAGTATTGAATCAGTCACTGCTTTGCTTGCTGAAATGATGGATGAAGAGCGCCAAGAAGAGTTTAACGAAAGCTTAGAAGCGAACTTTGCCATTGTGAAAGAATTTGGTCGCTTTCGTGTGAGTGCTTTTTGGCAGCGAGAGCAACCTGGTGCAGTGATACGTCGTATTGAAACCAAAATCCCGTCCATGGAGTCACTAAATCTTCCCGAAGTAATGAAAGAATTAGCCGTTACTAAGCGTGGATTAGTATTAGTGGTGGGGGCTACGGGTTCAGGTAAATCAACGTCAATGGCGGCGATGACGGGTTATCGAAATGACAACCGAAGTGGTCATATCTTAACGGTAGAAGACCCTATTGAGTTTGTGCATCCTCATAATAAATGCATTGTGACTCAGCGTGAAGTTGGTCTTGATACTGAAAGTTATGAAGTGGCATTAAAAAACTCGTTACGCCAAGCTCCAGATATGATTTTAATTGGTGAGATCCGTAATCGAGAGACGATGGAATATGCCATGAGCTTTGCTGAGACGGGGCATCTATGCATGGCAACATTACACGCAAATAACGCAAACCAAGCATTAGAGCGAATTTTGCACCTTGTTCCTAAAGAGAGTAAAGAGCAGTTTTTGTTTGATTTATCCATGAACTTAAAAGGGTCATTGCACAGCAGTTAGTTCCGGATATGAATGGTAATGGTCGTCATGGCGTTTATGAAGTGTTACTAAACACGCCACGCGTTGCAGACTTGATCCGTCGTGGTGATTTGCATGAACTTAAATCGACTATGGCAAAATCACGTGAGTCGGGTATGCAGACGTTTGATCAGAGTTTATTTGAACTGGTAATGGATAAGAAAATATCAGAAATGGAAGCGTTGCACAGTGCGGATTCGGCTAATGATTTACGCCTGATGTTGAAAACAAAAAGAGGGGATGCGTTCTCTTCATCTACATTGGATAATGTGTCGATATCGTTAGACTAAAAAAGCAGGGTTCAGGACGCTTCGCGCTTAGGATTCAGAGACGTTTGTTGTAAGTATTGTACTTACAATGAGTACCTCTGAACCCTTTAAGGGAGCTTGCGACCGATCTGAAACCTGCTCTTATGCTTTTAGCTCCACTGATTCTCAAACCAACTTTCTAAAATAACCACAGCTGACTGACAGTCAATATTGCCTTTTGATAGGGCTTTATATCCACCAAATTCGAATAAATCAGCACGAGCCTCAGCCGTTGATAAGCGTTCGTCATGCAATTCAACTTGTTTACCAAAACGACCATGTAGGCGATTAGCAAATTTCTTTGCTCGTGGCGTAATAGTGTCGAGCTCTTTACCGTGAAGATCGGTTGGCAAACCAACAACGATTAAATCAGGATTCCACTCTTTAATTTGTTTTTCAATATCATCCCAATTAGGGGTGCCATCTTGAGCTTTAAATGCTTTTAGTGGACTTGCTGTTCCTGTGATTTCTTGTCCAATCGCAGAACCAATACTCTTGGTTCCGAAATCAAAGGCCATAATGGTGCGTGAACTCATGCGTGTCCAATCTCACTTGATAAATTTGCAGGGTTAATTCCCAGTAGTTGTAATGCTTTACGCCAACGATCAGGAATAGGAGTATCGAAAATAACGCTTGGATCTGCTTCTAAAGTCAGCCATGTATTCTCTGATAATTCTTTTTCAAGCTGTCCACCTTCCCATCCAGAGTATCCTAGTGCAACAAGATATTTATATGGCTGGTATTCTGTACCTAATGTAGCAAGAATATCTTTTGAGGTTGTTACTGATAACTCATCAGTCACTTGAATGCTTGATAAATAGTTATCTTTATTTGAATGAAGAACAAAACCACGATCATCCGACACCGGCCCACCATTTAATACTGGTTGGCTTAATGTTTGAGGGAAAATGATAGGTGATGGGTTATCTAGCTCTATTTGGTCTAGCATTCCTTTTAATGAAATCTGTACAGGCTCATTGATACGTAAGCCCATGGTTCCATCTGAATCATGTTCACAAATATAAATAACGCTTCGTTGAAAGAACGGATCTTTCATACTAGGCATAGCAACTAAAAAATGATTTTTTAAATTCACAGAGCCTCCCGGAAAGCGAGATTAATACCAATGTAAATACCGCTAAAGATAACGCATAAACCAATTGGTATTAATATTGAGGAGTTGCCCCCTCAATACAGTTAGAATGTGATTAAGCGTTAATTCGGCGCTCAATTGCATCCATTAATTTGCCTGTAATCGAAATATCAAAAGCAGCTTCAATTTCTTTAATACAGGTTGGGCTTGTTACATTAATCTCAGTTAGCTTGTCGCCAATCACGTCGAGTCCTACAAAGATTAGACCCTTTTCTTTCAATGTTGGAGCTACTGCATTAGCAATTGCCCAATCTGTCTCACTTAATGGACGTGCTTCACCTGTACCACCTGCTGCTAAGTTGCCGCGAGTTTCACCTTTTGCTGGAATTCGAGCTAAACAGTAAGGCATTGGCTCACCATCAACCACAAGAATACGCTTATCACCGTTACTAATATCAGGGACAAAGGTTTGTGCCATGCAGTAGTTTTGTCCGTGATTGGTTAATGTTTCGATGATCACTGATACATTTGGATCGCCTGCTTTTACTCGGAAAATAGAAGCGCCACCCATACCATCTAGTGGTTTAAGAATCACATCTCCATGCTCTTCACGGAAAGCTTTAATTTTTTCAGCCTTACGAGTCACTAATGTTGTTGGCGTTAGCTCTGGGAACCAAGCCGTGAATAGTTTCTCGTTACAATCACGTAGACTCTGAGGTTTATTAACAATTAGTGCACCTTGGATTTCAGCTCTTTCTAGAATATATGTCGCATAGATGTATTCTGTATCGAAAGGTGGGTCTTTACGCATTAATACCGCATCAAGATCAGCAAGGTCGATGGTTTGCTCTGATTGGAATTCATACCAACCTGTTGGATCATCTTTTAGCGTAACGATTTTGGTATCAGCGACCGCTTTGCCTTGATCTAAATGTAGGTCACTCATTTCCATGTAATGAATTTCCCAACCACGTTTTTGAGCTTCAAGCATCATGGCAAAGCTAGAGTCTTTTTTAATGTTAATGGATGAAATTGGATCCATTACGATACCGAGTTTGATCATTGTGTTTCTCCAGTTAGCCAAGATCGCCAAAACGAACTTGTAGGGCTGTAATTGCGGTAAGCGCTGCGGTTTCTGTTCGTAGAACACGAGGACCAAGCAGCGTTTCTTCAAATTGATATTGTTCTGTCATGCTAATTTCATCAGACGATAAACCGCCTTCAGGACCAATTAACAAGCGTACATTTGTTACCGGTTCAGGAAGTGTATTGATTGAGTATTTTGCTCGTGGATGAAGGTTGAGCTTTAACCCATCGTACTCTTCTGCGCACCATTCTTCTAATGACATAATAGGACGAATTTCAGGAACAGTATTACGTCCACATTGCTCACATGCAGCAATTGCAATTTTTTGCCATTGATCTAATTTCTTTTCAAATCGCTCTTTATTTAATTTAACGCCACAGCGCTCAGAGATCAGTGGTGTAATGATATTCACACCCAATTCGACCGATTTTTGAATGGTAAATTCCATTTTATCGCCACGAGAAACAACCTGACCTAAATGTAAGTTAAGTGGCGATTCGCTGCTACGCTCAATACGCTCAGTGATTTCCACTTCAACACTCTTTTTTGACGCTGAAGTGATCACGGCTGGAAATTCAGATCCGCTTCCATCAAACAGAAGCACAGATTCACCTTCTTTCATTCGCATTACACGACCAACGTGATTTGCTGCATCATCACTTAAATTTACTTTTCCTTGTGAAGGAAGAAGCTCTGGGTGGTGGATTCTTGGTATTCTCATGGTCTACTTTTCTTTAACTATCTTGTATTTAAGGATGGAGGTTAAAGTATGCTTTTTCAACCTCTAATTATGTCTATTTGCGACATGCTTTGTAGACAAACTGGTTATGGTTGCCTTGAATTTTAGCAATGCGCTTATCGCGTTCACACTCCCATTCAGATACTGGGTATTGCTTGTTCCATGCATTCATTAGCTGACGTTGTGACTTCGATAAATTGAAACGATACTCTTGGTTCATGTATAAATAAGTACGAGCAATAGCACCTCTTGATTGTGCTGGTGGCTCAGCGACACGTCCTTTGAAATCCACTTTGAAGGCACACTGACCGTAATATGCGCCTTTATTGCCATTCCATTGTGAGAAACGGAAATTAGATCGGTCACCATTTACTTCGCCAATTGCTGGAACAAGGTTATGCAAATCAGCTTCCATTAACTTAAATTGCTTATCTTTTCGGGTGCAGTTTTTACGGCCCCCATCTTGCCAACATTGACGTTGGTGGCCAAATTGCCATGCTGGAACGACGTGCTCCCATTCGATTCGGCTTGCTCGCTTTTCTTGTTTACGCACGTTATAACCACAACTTTGTAAATCAGGAATGCCTTTCTTTTTATCTTTCCAAGTTATGTCACAGCCACAATAAAATGAGGTTGGATGATCTAAATAGATTTTGACAGCTTCTTTTTTGGCTTTTGAAAATGAAGAAGGAGGAGCGGCTAATACATTAAATGCAGAGCCAATAGCGATAATGCTAATAAGTAAGCGGATTAATTTCATAATAACTACTACTGATGATTGTATTAATTCAGTAAGAGTAGCTTATTGTTAAACCGCTTTATAGATAAATTAATTATTAGAAGTCGTTAATTTCACTACAGTTGATTTTGGCTCGAGACAGTTTTAATGGCGATTGACAGTTTTTACATACATATTGAGTCTGTTTTTTTTGCACTCGATTATGGCGACGTACCGTTAATTCGTGTGTCGAGCATTTGCAACGATAAGGAAAGGTTTTTCCTTTAACTGAATCGACACTGAAACTGTGTGTTGTACGAGCGGGGAGATTGAATACCTGATTCATTACTCCTTGCCATTCTTTTCCATGAGGGCGCACACGGCCATACAATTTGAATGTGATTAGGTGAGCGATTTCATGAGGGATCACTTCATTAATAAACGTGTGTTGATTTTCTTCTAATAAAATAGGGTTAATGCGTATTTCCCAACCTTGAAGACGTGCTGTCCCTGCGATTTTGCCACGCTGAGTAAATTTGATTTCTGGCAGAGAAAAAGGACGATTAAAAAAGGTAGAAGCTTGTTGAATACATTGTTGTGCTTTTGCTATTGATGCTTGTTGAAGTGGGGTCATTACGTCTCTTTATTATCGGTTTTCAAACTTCCGGAAAAGGAAGAACGATTAAATAGACCATTTCAAAGAGGATTAATCAATAGATAGGAAAATATTATTCATGCTGTAAACATAAAAAAGGAAGCCGAAGCTTCCTTTTTAAATTCAGAAATAAGCAAATAAAACTTATTTAATACCAGCAAAATCACGAAGGATTGCGGCTTTATCTGTCGCTTCCCAAGGGAACTCTTCACGACCGAAGTGACCGTAAGCTGCTGTCTTCTTGTAGATAGGCTGAAGAAGGTTAAGCATTTCTTGTAGGCCGTATGGGCGTAGGTCGAAGTTTTGACGAACTGCTTCAATGATGATGTCGTGAGATACCTTCTCAGTACCGAACGTTTCAACCATGATAGATGTTGGATCAGCAACACCGATTGCGTATGAAAGTTGGATTTCACAACGGTCAGCCATGCCAGCTGCTACGATGTTTTTCGCTACATAACGTGCAGCGTATGCTGCTGAACGGTCAACTTTTGATGGATCTTTACCAGAGAATGCACCGCCACCGTGACGAGCTGCACCGCCGTATGTATCAACGATAATTTTACGACCAGTAAGACCACAGTCACCCATTGGACCACCGATAACAAAACGACCTGTTGGGTTAATAAAGAAGTTAGTGTCTTTATTTAACCATTCAGCAGGCAGTACTGGCTTGATGATTTCTTCCATTACTGCTTCACGAAGATCTGGTGTTGTCACAGAATCACAGTGTTGTGTTGAAAGAACAACAGCATCAATACCAACAATTTTACCTTGGTCGTATTGGAACGTTACTTGAGATTTTGCATCTGGACGTAGGAAGTCTAGCTTGCCACTCTTACGTACTTCAGCTTGTTTTTGAACAAGTAGGTGAGAGTAGGTAATTGGAGCTGGCATTAAAATTGGCGTTTCGTTAGTTGCGTAACCAAACATGATACCTTGGTCACCAGCACCTTGTTCTTTAGGATCGGCTTTATCAACACCTTGGTTGATGTCTGGAGATTGCTTACCAATTGTGTTTAATACGGCACAAGAGTTTGCATCAAAGCCCATGTCTGAATGAACGTAGCCGATTTCACGAACGGTTTCACGAGTGATTTCTTCGATATCAACCCATGCAGAAGTGGTTACTTCACCACCAACCATCACCATGCCAGTTTTTACGTATGTTTCACACGCAACACGCGCTTTTGGATCTTGTTCTAAGATCGCATCAAGTACTGCATCTGAAATCTGATCTGCAATTTTATCTGGATGACCTTCTGATACTGACTCAGAGGTAAATAGGTGCTTAGCCATAAGAGAGCTCCACTTCTATAAATAATAAGTTCTAAAAATACCCACAATCTATATAAGTCTATACGTTTAACAGTGTAGGTGTTTTTCCATCTAGACGTCTATAATAAAGTAAAATTGATTAATTACAACTCATTTAGTTTAAGAAAATAAATATAAGACATAACCAATCGTTTGCGTTTTGCTGTGAGATTTATCGGTATAAATCAGGTTTTCTGTCAAAATCGTGAAAAAAAGCGCCTTATTTACTAAGTAATCGTTTGCAGTGCCGATGAGGCTTTGCGACAATACGCACCTGCAAATTTAGGTTAATCAATAGTGGTTAACTTGCTCAACAATATAGTCCTTCGAATTTTCAGGAGCAGGCATGTCTTCACGTAAACATCTAGCAAATGCAATCCGCGCTTTAAGCATGGATGGTGTTCAACAAGCAAATTCTGGTCACCCAGGCGCACCTATGGGTATGGCAGATATCGCTGAAGTATTATGGCGTAGCCACCTAAATCACAACCCACAAAATCCAGAGTGGGCTGACCGCGACCGTTTCATTCTTTCAAACGGTCATGGCTCTATGCTGATTTATTCTCTGCTTCATCTTTCAGGTTATGACCTGTCTATCGAAGACTTAAAGAATTTCCGTCAACTGCATTCTAAAACTCCAGGTCACCCTGAGTACGGTTATGCACCAGGCGTAGAAACAACTACGGGTCCATTAGGTCAAGGCATCACTAACGGTGTTGGTATGGCGATGGCTGAAAAAGCATTAGCGGCACAATTTAACCGTGAAGGCCACGATATCGTTGATCACAACACATACGTGTTCATGGGTGACGGTTGTCTAATGGAAGGTATCTCTCACGAAGCGTGTTCACTTGCTGGTACATTAGGTCTAGGCAAATTAATCGCATTTTGGGATGACAACGGTATCTCTATCGATGGTGAAGTTGAAGGTTGGTTCTCTGATGACACGCCTAAACGCTTTGAAGCTTACGGCTGGCACGTAATTCCTGCTGTTGATGGTCACGATTCAGACGCTATCAATGCAGCAATTGAAGCGGCTAAAGCTGACCCTCGTCCTTCTTTAATTTGTACTAAAACAGTAATTGGTTTTGGCTCTCCAAATAAACAAGGTACACACGACTGTCACGGCGCTCCATTAGGTGCTGAAGAAATTGCAGCAACTAAAGCTCAATTAGGTTGGGAATACGGTGCATTTGATATCCCTGCTGACGTATATGCAGGCTGGGATGCAAAAGAAGCTGGTGCTGAAAAAGAAGCAGCTTGGAATGCGAAATTTGACGCATACGCAGCAGCTCACCCTGAATTAGCAGCTGAATATAAACGCCGCGTAAATGGTGATTTACCTGCGGAGTGGGAAGAAAAAGCAAATGCAATCATTGCTGATCTTCAAGCAAATCCTGCAAATATCGCTTCTCGTAAAGCGTCTCAAAACGCATTAGAAGCGTTTGGTGCTATGTTACCTGAATTCATGGGCGGCTCTGCTGACCTTGCACCATCTAACTTAACGATGTGGTCGGGTTCTAAATCTTTAGAAGCAAATGACTTCTCTGGTAACTACATTCACTACGGTGTGCGTGAATTTGGTATGACAGCAATCATGAATGGTATTGCTCTGCACGGTGGTTTCGTACCATACGGCGCAACGTTCCTAATGTTCATGGAATACGCTCGTAACGCAATGCGTATGGCTGCACTAATGAAAGTGCAAAACATTCAAGTTTACACGCACGACTCTATCGGTCTTGGCGAAGATGGTCCAACTCACCAACCAGTTGAGCAAATCGCTTCTCTACGTCTAACTCCTAACATGAGCACATGGCGTCCATGTGACCAAGTTGAGTCTGCTGTAGCATGGAAATTGGCTATCGAGCGTAAAGATGGTCCTTCTTCTTTAATCTTCTCTCGTCAAAACCTTGCACAGCAAGAGCGTACACAAGAGCAAGTTGCTGATATCGCTAAAGGCGCATACATCCTTAAGGATTGTGAAGGCCAACCTGAGTTGATCCTTATTGCAACAGGTTCAGAAGTTGAGCTAGCAGTTGAAGCTGCAGCACAACTGACAGCAGAAGGTAAAGCGGTACGTGTTGTTTCAATGCCATCAACAGATGCATTTGATAAGCAAGACGAAGCATACCGTGAAGCAGTACTTCCATCAGCGGTAACTAAACGTATCGCAATTGAAGCGGGTATTGCTGATTTCTGGTACAAGTATGTCGGTTTCGGTGGTAAGATCATCGGCATGACAACATTTGGTGAGTCAGCGCCTGCTGATGAGCTATTCAAAATGTTTGGTTTCACTACTGAAAATGTAGTAAACACGGCGAAAGAACTTTTAGCTTAATTAAAAAAGCATTAGCTTAATTTAGCGATAAGTAAAAATAAGATGAAGAGCGAAGTTATTGAAAGGTAACTTCGCTTTTTTGATCCTTTAAGAAAAAAGCGAAAAGAGTACAATAACCGCAAATGGAAAAAGAGAGTTATGTATTATGTTGAGAGTGGCAATAAATGGATTTGGCAGAATTGGTCGTAGTGTACTTCGAGCGTTATACGAGAGTGATAAGCGCGATAAAATAGAAGTGGTGGCTGTTAATGAATTATCACAGCCTGAAGCGATGGCGCACTTATTTCAATATGATTCAACTCACGGACGCTTTCAACACAAAGTCACCCACGATCAAGAATACCTTTATATTGATTTACCTGACGGCTCTCAAGATAAGGTTCGCATATTACATCAAGCGGATCTTTCTCTTTTACCATGGCAATCGTTAGAGGTTGATTTAGTTTTGGATTGTACGGGAGTGTACGGTTCTAAATCTGATGGTGAAAAACACATTACTGCTGGAGCTAAGAAGGTTCTATTTTCTCACCCTGGTGGCTCTGATTTAGATAACACTATTATTTATGGTGTGAATCACGATACGTTATTACCAGAACATCGAATTGTTTCTAATGGATCATGTACTACCAATTGCATTATTCCTGTTATTAAAGCGATTGATGATGCGTTTGGTATCGATTCTGGCACCATTACCACCATCCATTCTTCAATGAATGACCAACAAGTTATTGATGCTTACCATTCAGATTTACGTCGTACTAGAGCCGCTAGCCAATCTATTATTCCTGTTGATACTAAGTTGCATAAAGGTATTGAAAGAATATTTCCGAAATTTTCTAACAAGTTTGAAGCGATTTCTGTGCGAGTACCAACGGTAAACGTAACTGCGATGGATTTAAGTGTAACAATTAATACAAATGTGAAAGTTAATGACATAAATCAAACCATTGTTAACGCATCTCGGTGTACATTACATAACATTGTTGACTATACTGAAGCGCCGCTTGTTTCTATCGACTTTAATCATGATCCCCACAGCGCCATTGTCGATGGATCACAAACAAGGGTAAGTAATGGGCATTTAGTTAAAATGCTAGTTTGGTGCGATAACGAGTGGGGTTTTGCTAATCGGATGCTAGATACCGCATTAGCAATGAGTAAATAAACTCAGTAATCAGTAAATTTGTGATGAAAAGATAAAAAAGATGAATTTTTATCTTGAAAAAAGTGAACTGCATCCCTATTTACTGAATAATGCAGTAAGAATTTAATCGGTTTGGCAATGACGCCGAGCTTGAAAACTTTTTATTATTTAATTGAGAGGACAAAACATGTCTGTAATCAAGATGACTGACCTGGAACTTGCAGGTAAACGCGTATTTATCCGTGCTGACCTAAACGTACCAGTTAAAGATGGTAAAGTAACTTCTGATGCACGTATCCTTGCATCTCTACCAACTATCAAGCTTTGCTTGGAAGCTGGCGCTAAAGTAATGGTTACTTCTCACCTAGGTCGTCCAACGGAAGGCGAGTACAACGAAGAGTTCTCTCTAGCTCCTGTAGTTAACTACTTGAATGACGCACTAGATTGTGACGTTAAGCTAGCAAAAGATTACCTAGACGGTCTTGAACTGAACGCTGGTGAATTAGTTGTTCTTGAAAACGTTCGCTTCAACAAAGGCGAGAAGAAGAACGAAGAAGAGCTTTCTAAGAAATACGCTGCACTATGTGACATCTTCGTAATGGATGCATTTGGTACTGCTCACCGTGCACAAGCATCTACTCACGGTGTTGGCATGAACGCTCCTGTAGCGTGTGCTGGTCCACTACTAGCAGCAGAACTTGAAGCACTTGGTAAAGCAATGTCTAACCCTGAGCGTCCACTAGTTGCTATCGTTGGTGGTTCAAAAGTATCTACTAAGCTAACAGTTCTTGAGTCACTATCTAAAATCGCTGACCAACTTGTTGTTGGTGGTGGTATCGCGAATACATTCATCGCTGCTGAAGGTCACAACGTAGGTAAATCACTATACGAAGCAGACCTAGTTGAAACAGCTCAAAAATTAATGAAAGAGTGTGCAATTCCAGTTGCTACTGATGTTGCATGTGCGAAAGCATTTGACGAAAACGCTGAAGCTGAAATCAAACACGTTTCTGAAGTTCAAGATGACGACATGATTTTCGACCTTGGTCCAGATTCAACAGCTGCACTTGCTGAAATCATCGGCAATGCGAAAACAATTCTTTGGAATGGTCCAGTTGGCGTATTCGAATTCAAAAACTTCGAAGCGGGTACAGCGGGTATCTCTAAAGCAATCGCTGAATCTGCAGGTTTCTCTGTAGCAGGTGGTGGTGATACACTAGCAGCTATCGACAAGTTCGGTATTAAAGCTGACGTATCTTACATCTCTACAGGTGGTGGTGCATTCCTTGAATTCGTTGAAGGTAAAGTACTTCCTGCAGTAGCAATGCTTGAAGAGCGTGCTAAAGCATAATTATTTAAGAGCGGGAATCTAATCATTCCCGCTTTTTACGTTTGTTGATGGCAAGGTTTATTGATACAATACCGACAGTTGTGAGCAAACGTTTGCAAAAGTTTAAACGTAAGTTTTTTAATTTTTAAAACGATAGAATAAATAGGACTATTTCCATGTCTAAGATCTTCGATTTTGTAAAACCTGGTGTTATTTCTGGCGACGACGTACAGAAAGTATTTGAAGTAGCAAAAGAAAACAAATTTGCTCTTCCTGCAGTAAACGTAGTTAACACTGATTCAATCAACGGTGTTCTAGAAGCTGCTGCTAAAGTTAAAGCTCCAGTTGTTGTTCAATTCTCTAACGGCGGTGCTGGTTTCTTCGCTGGTAAAGGCGTTAAACTTGAAGGTCAAGGTGCTCAAATCCTTGGTGCTGTAGCTGGTGCTAAATACGTTCACGCTGTAGCTGAAGCTTACGGTGTTCCAGTTATTCTTCACACTGACCACGCTGCTAAGAAACTTCTTCCATGGATCGACGGTCTACTAGACGCTGGTGAAGCATTCTTCGCTGAAACTGGTAAACCTCTATTCTCTTCTCACATGATCGACCTTTCTGAAGAGTCTCTAGAAGAAAACATCGAAATCTCTGGCAAATACCTTGAGCGTATGGCTAAGATGGGCATGACTCTAGAAATCGAACTAGGTTGTACTGGTGGTGAAGAAGACGGCGTTGATAACTCTCACATGGACGCATCTGAGCTTTACACTTCTCCTGAAGATGTTGCATACGCATACGAGAAACTAAACGCTATCAGCCCACGTTTCACTATCGCTGCATCTTTCGGTAACGTACACGGTGTTTACCAAGCTGGTAACGTTGTACTTACTCCAACTATCCTACGTGACTCTCAAGCATACTGTGCAGAGAAGTTCGGTATTGCACCTAACGCTCTAAACTTCGTATTCCACGGTGGTTCAGGTTCTTCTGAAGCTGAAATCCAAGAGTCTATCGGTTACGGTGTTATCAAAATGAACATCGATACTGATACACAATGGGCTACTTGGGACGGTATCCGTACTTACGAAGCTGAAAACCGTGATTTCCTACAAGGTCAAATCGGTAACCCAACTGGCGAATCTGCGCCAAACAAGAAGTACTACGATCCACGCGTATGGCTACGTGCTGGTCAAGCTTCTATGGTTACTCGTCTTGAGAAAGCATTTGCTGACCTTAACGCAATCGACGTACTATAATTTTTTATTATAGACAGCTCGAATTGAGTTAATAAAAAACCGCTAATTAGCGGTTTTTTTATGTTTGTAAAAAGAGATTAGAGGCGAGAGTATAGGGACGAGTCTTTTTACTCGAAGCTAAGCGTTCTTGTCCCTAGTACCTAAGTGACTTCTAATAAAAAAGCAGCCTGTAATACAGACTGCTTTTATCGTTTCTTGAGCTAAGCATTCTAGTTAGCTAAGCGTATAGATATTATTTCTTCTTTTTCTTCGGTGCTTTTTTCTTCGCTAAAGCAGCTTTCTTCTTCGCATTTTTCTTCTGTTTATTTTTGAAAACAGGTTTTTTATGCTTAGGTTTTAGCCCTTCGATGAAGCGTTCTTTAATGATGTCATCTTCTTTGATGTAACGACCTACACGCTCCATCATTGGTTGATCATGCGCTTCAATTAAAGATACCGCATTACCTTTTTTACCAGCACGAGCGGTACGACCAATACGGTGTAAGTACACATCAGCAGTACGTGGCATGTCAAAGTTGATAACGTGTGAAACGTCAGGTAAATCAATACCACGAGCAGCAACATCTGTCGCAATTAACACGTTTACTGTTCCGTCACGGAAGCGAGCAATTGCGTTATTACGGCTTTCTTGAGCCATTTCACCTTGAATCCAAGCACAAGGGATCTTAGCTGTTTCTAAGTGACCACGAAGTTCCGCTAAACGTTCACGTGTTTTTACGAATACAATTGAGCGTTCAGCTTGCTCTGTTAAGATATTTTTTAACAGATCAATTTTATGAGCCATGTTGTCAGCACGGTGGTACCACTGAGTGATCTTTTTACGCTCACGGCGTGATGGCTCTGCATTAATCTCTGCTGGTTCATTCAGTAGGTCTGCAGTAAAGCCTTCTACGCCACGACCTTCTAATGTCGCTGAGAATAAGAAGGTTTGCTTACGCCAGCGGCATTCTTTAGATAGACGGTCAACAACAGGGCCAAAACCCATATCTAACATGCGGTCTGCTTCATCAAGAATAAGGGTTTCAATAGCTCGGCAATCAAAGCGCTCAGCTTCAATGTACTCCATTAAACGACCAGGAGTTGCTACAACGATATCTTGAGTAGTTGCTAAAATATCAGCGTGATCTTGGTAGCTAATACCACCTGTAATCGTAAATACTTTATGACGAGTATATTTTGCTAATTGACGAGCTTCATCAGCGACTTGAATTGCTAATTCACGTGTAGGCGTCAGGATAAGAATACGAGCAGGTCCTGGTTCGCGACGAGGGAAGTCATCTAAGTGCTGAAGAGCAGGTAATAAGAATGCAGCAGATTTACCTGTCCCTGTTGGTGCAGAAGCAAGGATATCTTTACCTTCTAATGCTTCAGGGATAGTCATAGCCTGAACTTGAGTTGGACGTTGATAATCTATCTCCTCAAGAGCACGCAATAGGTTAGGTGATAGATCGAGGTCAGCAAACGTTTTGATCACTGTTGATTCTCCGTTCAGGTATGAAATTTTAAAAATATAGTGTCAGCCGGACATTATAGTGATCCATCTCTAATAAATCACCGATCTTTTAATCCATATTGAGATAAAACGTTCTAGTTAACTTAATAAAGTCGTCGCTATACCCATTTCCGTCGTGAATTGTGAGTGTACTCTCTTGATAAATATGAGGAAAAAGAGATAGCTCGATAAGAAGGCGAGTAGGAAATTTTTTTTCAGTAGTTTTTACTTTTGTTATTTTGGTTAAATGAAAATCATCGTTTTTAGCCACTTTAATAAAAAGTTCACCTTCAAATACTGGAAGAATAAAGCTAGCACGACCCGTTGGGGAAATCAGTGTTTTACAGTGTTGTAATAGTTTGTCAAAAGGAAGGCTATCTGTATGTCGAGCGGTAGAACGTTCACCTTTTTGTGATTGTTCTCCATTATTAAAATAAGGAGGATTACAAATAATAGCGTCATATTTATGAGGTGCTTGGTAAGTAAGAAAGTCATGATGAATAAGAGTGAGTCGCTCTTTCCATGGGCTTTGACAAAAATTTAAACGAGCAACGTCAGCGGCGATTGGCATTAATTCTATGGCATCAATGTGTGCATCTGAATTTCTTTGTGCACTCATTAGGCTTAATAACCCCGTTCCAGCACCTATATCTAATATTTGGCTACACGCACTAATATCTGCCCAAGCACCTAATAGCACCCCATCAGTACTAACTGGCATTCCACATGAACCAATATCGATATGAAATTGTTTGAAAGTAAAGCTTTTGCTCATAATAGGCCTATTGGGAGATGGTTGTTAATTTTGTAATTAAGTTGTTAACTGGTTTATTGTTCTATTTGGGATCTATTGTTAAATGTTTTTATACTTACCAGATATTCTGTTTGCGATTGCTTAAATAGATTAATAATCTAGTTTTTAACTAATATTTAACTAGATTATGGTGTTTTACGCTAAGGTATTGCGAACTTGTGATAATTTGTTCATTATTCTGGAAGATATATCATATATAGATATAAAACATAAAATTAAATACACACAACATTATACAAGGGTTTTATTGTGAAACAGTCATTAAAACTAGCCGATATCATTGCCGTTGGCTTTATGCTTTTTGCCTTTTTCTTAGGCGCAGGCAATATTATTTTCCCACCAATTGCTGGCCAAATGGCTGGTGAGCACGTTTTTGGTGCAATGAGTGGATTTTTAATCACAGCTGTTGGTTTACCATTATTAACTATCATTGCTATTGGTGTCTCTGGTGGCTCTTGGCAGCACCTAACACGTGACCTACCTCCTAAAGTAGCAATGATAATGGCAATTTTAATGTTTGTTATTATTGGTCCTGCTTTTGCTGCTCCTCGAACAGGTTTGGTGGCATATGAAATGGCAGCGAAACCATTTATCGGAGCGGATGCAGGTCAATTTTCACTGACTCTATTTTCAATTGTATTCTTCTCTATCGCAATGTTTTTTGCATGGTCTCAAGGTAAATTGATTGACACTATTGGTAAGTTTTTAACGCCAGCATTGTTCATTGGGTTAATTGTGCTTGCTATTGCTGTATTCGTTAATCCTCAAGGTGATATTGTTGCTGCTACAGGTAAGTATGTTGATAGCCCTCTAACAACAGGATTTTTTGAAGGTTACAATACAATGGATACGTTTGGTGCCTTAATGTTTGGTATTTTGATCATCGATGCATTGAAGAGCAAAGGTATTACAGAGCATAAAGCGACAACTAAATATTTAACGATTGCTGGTTTAATTGCGGCATCGGGCTTAGCTTTTGTGTACGTATCATTATTCTACTTAGGTGCAACGTCTAGTACGGTTGCAGCAGGGGCTGATAATGGTGGGGCAATACTAACAGCTTATACTCATGCATTGTTTGGTACTTCTGGGCAGACGGTATTATCTGTTATTGTATTAATTGCTTGTTTAACAACGGCTATTGGTCTGATTTCAGCTTGCGCAGATTACTTTAGCTCAATCTGTAAAGTGACATATAAGTCTTGGGTTATTATTGTTGGTGTAGCATGTGCAGTAGTTGCTAATGTTGGATTAACTCAGCTAATTACGCTTTCGGTTCCTGTATTATTCTTACTTTACCCGGTAGCAATTGCATTAGTTGTGTTGGCTTTTATTCGTAAAATGATGCCAAATCCACAATTAGCTTATCGTGTCGTTATTTCTGTTGCGACGTGTTTTGCGATATTAGATGCTGCGAAAGTTGCTGGTGCGGATATGTCTGCTTTCTCAATGTTACCAATGTTTGACCATGGTATGGCTTGGGTGATTCCAACATTTGCTTCGATGATCATTGTTCGTTTTGTCGGTAAGAAAGAAGACGAATTAGTGACTGAAAATGCATAATTTTAGGGACTAGAGACTAGAGACTATAAGAGCGAGTATAACTGTTTAAGTTCACTCGCTCTTTTCTTTTATAGTAATGCAGTGCTCTAGCTAGCAAAGCGTATCGTTTCTAGTTCTAAAGTGACTCGTGATATTCTACTAAAACCTGCTCACACCACTGCTCAATACGCTCATCACTTTTATCATACTGACTGTCTTCATCTAGAGCTAAACCAACAAAGTGAGATTCATCTTCAGTTAATGCTTTTGATGCGTCGAATTGGTAACCTTCATTTTTCCAATAGCCAATGAATTTAGCATTCGTTGCTTTTAATTCATCATGTAATAAGCCCATGGCATCTAAGAACCATTCACCGTAGCCTTCTTGATCGCCAAGACCAAATAATGCAATTGTTTTTCCATCTAGAGATAGGCCATCTAACTCTTCCCAGACGGCTAACCAATCTTCTTGGATTTCACCAAAATCCCATGTAGAGATCCCAAGTAATAAAAGATCGTAATCATTCATTGTGGTCACTGGTGTCTCTTTAATATTAAAGACATCAACAAGATCCTCTCCAATAAAAGCTCTGATTTTTTCAGATGCCATTTCGGTATAACAAGTTGAAGAACCATAAAACAGACCGATTTTCATTTTCATTACCTTAACGATGAATAAATATAGAGTTAGTTTACCGTAAATGATTATTAAAATTAAACTTGCATTTAAAGTGGGTAAAATTGTTTAATACTGTAATTCTAACCAGTGTTTTCTGGAATGTACGTTAAGTGGTAAGTAGATGAATAATGATATGGCATTAATGGAGCGTTTTTAGATACCATGTGGATGGAGCGTGGCCTGTCTGAAAATACGTTGGCTTCATATCGAAACGATTTAGTGAAGTTGTTGCAGTGGTTAGAAGATAATCACTATAAATGTGCTTCTATTTCAGCGATGGGACTTAATGAGTTTCAAGCTTATTTAGTTGATAAAGAATATAAACAAACTTCTCGAGCTCGAATGCTGTCTGCATTACGTCGTTTTTTTCAGTATTTACATCGTGAAAAAATCCGCGGAGATGATCCCACAGCATTACTTGCTAGCCCTAAATTACCTCAACGCTTACCAAAAGATTTAAGTGAAGAGCAAGTTGATGCGTTGCTTAATGCTCCGAATGTCGAAGATCCTCTAGAGCTTCGAGATCGAGCAATGTTAGAACTACTTTATGCAACAGGTTTACGTGTTACTGAGCTAGTTAGCTTAACCATGGAAAATGTAAGTTTACGCCAAGGTGTTGTACGAGTTACTGGTAAAGGTGATAAAGAACGTTTAGTCCCAATGGGAGAGAATGCCGTAGATTGGATTGAGCAGTTTTTAACTCATGGTCGTCCAATGCTGCTTGGTGAAAAAAGTTCGGATGTCGTGTTTCCTAGTAAACGAGCAAAACAAATGACTCGTCAGACATTTTGGCACCGAATTAAGCATTATGCTGTTATTGCTGGTATTGATTCTGATAAATTATCGCCACACGTATTGCGACATGCTTTTGCTACACATCTTTTAAACTATGGCGCAGAT
The DNA here is from genome assembly GCA_038993745.2 of Aliivibrio fischeri. Taxonomy (NCBI): domain Bacteria; kingdom Pseudomonadati; phylum Pseudomonadota; class Gammaproteobacteria; order Vibrionales; family Vibrionaceae; genus Aliivibrio; species Aliivibrio fischeri. Next base: position 458,100 of record CP160629.1, read on the forward strand.
CTCCGTGTTGTACAAATGTTGTTAGGACATAGTGATCTTTCAACAACACAAATATATACTCATGTAGCAACGGAACGTTTGAAGCAAATTCATCAAGAGCATCACCCTCGCTCATAATTGAGGGAACTTCTGGTGGTTTAAAAACTCTAAACTTCAAATCTTCTACAATTACATTTTTTATAGGTACCCTTATGTCATTTATTCGCCGAACTAGTGCGATGATCATTGCTTTAATGAGCGTAGTTTCTTTTACTGCATGTTCAGATGAACAAGCAAAAAACCAGGATGCGTCACCTTCTGCTGTTGAGGCTGCTCAACCTGATGCAGAACAAGCTATTACTCAGCGACTAACGACTTTAGGTTTGCCTGTAGAAGCTATCCATGATTCTGAAGTAGATGGTTTTAAACAAGTTGAAACACCGTTTGGGATTTTTTACGTATCTTCAGATGGTAAGCATTTTATTCAAGGTCGAATTTTTGAGTTTGATGAAAATGGCGACATGAAAGATTTATTAGCTGCTCGTTTTGCTAAATTGGTGGATAGCCAAAGCGAAAATATGATTGTATTCCCAGCTAAAAACGAAAAACACGTTATTACTGTATTTACAGATATTACTTGTGGTTACTGTACAAAACTGCATAAAGAGATGAAAGACTATAATGATGCGGGTATTACCGTTCGTTATTTAGCATACCCTCGCCAAGGCTACCAAGGATCAGTTGCTGATAAAATGGCTCAAATTTGGTGTGCTGATGATAAACAGCAAGCAATGGAAGATGCAAAATCAAATCGTCCAATTAATGGTTCAAAACCTGCAACTGCAGAGTGTAAAAACATCATTAAAGAACAGTATTTATTAGGTAGAAAGATGGGTGTAAATGGAACACCAGCAATCGTTCTTCCAAGTGGTGATCTTGTTCCTGGATACAAACCAGCACGAGAGCTTCTATCTGATTTAGAAAAATAATTCAGTAAAGCCATTCATTTTAATCCCCGTATATGCGGGGATTTTTTTATTGAAAAACTAGGTGAAATTCATGATTGAAGTGAAACGTCGAACAGTACCATCCTCAACTCAACTTCCTGATTCGATACCTCCGATTTTGCAGCGAATTTATGCAGCGAGAGGGATTACATCAAGCTCGCAGCTTGAGCGTGGTGCAAAATTTTTACTATCATTTCAATCAATGCACGGTATTTCTAAAGCTGTAGATATCCTAGTTGAAGCAATTCAAAAGCAAACTCGTATTATCGTTGTTGGGGATTTTGATGCCGATGGTGCAACCAGTTCAGCATTATCTGTAATGGCATTTCGTATGATGGGAAGTCAAAATGTCGATTACTTGGTGCCTAACCGATTTGAAGACGGCTATGGCTTGAGTCCTGATGTTGTGGATCAAGCAAAAGAGATGGGTGCTGAGATCATCATGACCGTTGATAATGGTGTTTCATCCATTGATGGTGTTTTGAAAGCAAAAGAATATGGTATGCAAGTTGTGGTAACGGATCATCACTTACCTGGTGCTCATTTGCCTCTTGCTGATGCGATTGTAAACCCTAATTTAGAGGCGTGCGCATTCCCATCTAAATCTTTAGCAGGTGTAGGTGTTGCCTTTTATTTAATGCTTGCTATTCGTGCTCGTCTTCGTGAAATAAATTGGTTTGAAAAACAAAATATAGCGATACCGAATTTAGCTGATTTACTTGATTTAGTTGCGCTTGGGACTGTGGCTGACTTAGTTGCTTTGGATGAAAATAATCGAATTCTTGTTCATCAAGGTATTCAACGCATTCGCGCTGGTAAGTGTCGACCAGGGATCCAAGCGCTGATTGAAGTGGCTAACCGAGTTCCATCACGTATTGTTGCTTCTGACTTTGGGTTTGCGTTAGGCCCAAGAATAAATGCAGCGGGTCGTTTGGATGATATGTCATTTGGCGTTGAGCTTTTAATGTCAAATAACATTCATGCCGCTCGTCGTATGGCGGCAGAATTAGATTCATTAAATCAAACTCGAAAAGAAATTGAGCAGGGCATGAAAGAAGAAGCCATGGCTATTTGTGAGCGATTAGAGTTTGGTGCTCAAAGTGAATTGCCTTTTGGATTGGTGTTGTTTCAGCGTGATTGGCACCAAGGTGTTATTGGTATTTTGGCTTCACGTATAAAAGAAAAATATCATCGTCCTGTCATTGCTTTTGCTGACGGTGGTGATGGTTTTATTAAAGGATCATGCCGCTCTATTGCAGGCTTTCATATGCGTGATGCATTAGATTTGATTGATACTAGAAATCCAGGCCTTATTTTGAAATTTGGTGGACATGCTATGGCTGCTGGATTAACCATTAAAGAGGCGGATTACAAAAAATTCAGTCAAGCTTTTGATGATGTCGTCCGTGAGTCGGTAGAAGAAGAAGCTCTTAAAGGGATTATTTTATCTGATGGTGCACTAACACCAGAAGAATTTACATTAGGTACGGCTGAAATTATCCGTGCGGGTGGACCATGGGGACAAGCTTTTCCTGAGCCTATTTTTGATGGTGAATTTAAAGTATTAAACCAACGTCTAGTGGGCGAAAAACATCTTAAATTAATGTTAGAGCCGATTCACCGTGATTTTCCAACCAATAAAATGGTTGATGCTATCGCATTTAATATTGATGTTCGCCGTTGGCCAGATGCTTCAGTTCAAAAAGTAAAGTTAGCTTATCGACTCGATATTAATGAATTTCGTGGAAATCAGACCTTACAGCTTATGGTTGAGAACATTGAACCACTTTAATTCATGAATAATCCGTAAAACACGTTAATTTTCACTGAACAACTCATTAAAAAAGACTTAATGAGTTGTTATGTTTATGGTCTAGTTGCAAACAGATAGGCCTTATTTTTCTTTGGGAAGTTAAATAAAAAACGTTTTGGTGTGATGTTTTTTACACCATTTTCTCAATCTTTATTGTTCTTGCTTTCAGAGGGTGAAATACCTCGATTTCTATCACACTTTTGGTTAAAATCTCTCGGTTATTTTTTATTCGGCGATGATAAAACACCATGTTCGAAATTAATCCTATTAAAAACCGTCTCCAGGATGTGTCTGAACGCACAAATATCCTGAGGGGTACCTTTGACTATGACGCTAAAAAAGAGCGTCTAGAAGAAGTAAATGCAGAGCTAGAACAACCGGATGTATGGAATGAACCTGAACGTGCACAAGCACTAGGTAAAGAACGTGCATCACTAGAAGCTGTTGTTGAAACCATTGATCTTTTAGATCAAGGTGTTGAAGACGTAGATGGCTTACTAGAACTTGCGGTTGAAGAAGAAGATCAAGAAACCTTTGATGAAATTGAACCGGAACTGGCTGAGTTAGAAGCTAAGCTAGCGAAACTTGAGTTTCGTCGTATGTTCTCTGGTGATCACGATGCTTCTGACTGTTATATCGATCTTCAATCAGGCTCTGGTGGTACAGAGGCTCAAGATTGGACTTCTATGATGCTGCGTATGTATTTACGTTGGGCTGAAGCAAAAGGCTTCAAAGTAGAAGTTATCGAAGTATCAGAAGGTGAAGTTGCTGGTCTTAAAGGCGCAACAGTTCGTATCGCTGGTGAATACGCTTATGGTTGGTTACGTACAGAAACTGGTGTTCACCGTTTAGTTCGTAAATCGCCATTTGATTCTAGTGGTCGTCGCCATACTTCATTTGCATCTGCATTTATTTATCCAGAGATTGATGACAACATTCAGATTGATATCAACCCTTCTGATTTACGTATTGATGTTTACCGTGCTTCTGGTGCGGGTGGTCAACACGTAAACACCACCGAATCTGCGGTACGTATTACTCACGTACCAACAAATATCGTTGTTCAGTGTCAGAATGACCGTTCTCAGCATAAGAACAAAGATCAAGCAATGAAGCAGTTACGTGCGAAATTGTTTGAGTATGAGTTGCAAAAACAAAATGCTGAAAAACAGGCCAATGAAGACGCTAAATCTGATATCGGATGGGGCAGTCAAATTCGCTCATACGTATTAGATGATTCACGCATTAAAGATTTGCGTACCGGTGTAGAAAACCGTAATACGCAAGCCGTTTTAGACGGTGATTTAGATAAATTTATCGAAGCCAGCTTAAAATCTGGATTATAAGAAAGGGTTCATTATGACTGAACAAGTACAACTAGATGAAAACAAACTGATTGCTGAACGTCGTGGTAAATTAGACCATATTCGTCAAGCATGTAAAGCTAATGGCCACCCAAATGACTTCCGTCGTGATAGCCTAGCGGGTGATCTTCAAGCTGAATTTGGTGAAAAGACCAAAGAAGAGCTAGAAGAACTGAACCACGTTGTTGCAATTGCTGGCCGTGTTATGGCTAAGCGTGGTCCTTTCTTATTGATTCAAGAAGTATCTGGTAAGATCCAAGCTTACGCAGCAAAAGAAGTTCAAAAAGAACTAAAAGACAAATACCAAGGTTTGGATATCGGTGACATCATCGGTGTTAAAGGTGCACTTCATAAGTCAGGTAAAGGTGATCTTTACGTGAACATGGAAGAGTATGTACTGCTAACAAAAGCATTACGTCCATTACCAGAAAAATTCCATGGTTTAACAGACCAAGAGATGCGTTACCGTCAACGTTACGTAGATCTAATCGTAAATGATGACTCACGTCATGCATTTATCGTTCGTTCTAAAGTGGTTGCTGCCATCCGTAACTTCATGGTTGATAAAGGCTTCATGGAAGTTGAAACTCCTATGATGCACGTTATCCCTGGCGGTGCTTCTGCGCGTCCATTCGTAACGCACCATAATGCTCTTGATGTTGATATGTACCTACGTATTGCTCCTGAGCTTTACTTAAAACGTCTAGTTGTTGGTGGTTTTGAACGTGTATTCGAAATTAACCGTAACTTCCGTAACGAAGGTCTATCTCCACGTCATAACCCAGAATTCACAATGATGGAATTCTACATGGCGTATGCAGATTACAACGATCTAATGGACCTTACAGAAGAAATGCTATCTACAGTAGCAACATCTGTTTTAGGTAGCGACAAAATGCCTTATGGTGAGCACACGGTTGATTTTGGTGGCAAATACGCTCGTATGAGCATGTTAGATGCTATCAAACAATACAACCCTGATCACGCAGAGATCCAAGCGCTAACGTATGAAGGCGTTAAAGATCGCGATCTAATGGTATCTATTGCTAAATCTGTACATGTTGACGTTGAAAGCTTCTGGACATGTGGTCAGCTTCTTGAAGAGATCTTCGGTGAAACGGCTGAACCTAAGCTAATGCAACCTACATTCATTACTGAATACCCAGCAGATATTTCTCCATTAGCACGTCGTAACGATGACAATGATTTCATTACTGATCGTTTTGAATTCTTCATTGGTGGTCGTGAAGTAGCAAATGGTTTCTCTGAGCTGAATGATGCACAAGATCAAGACGAGCGTTTTAAAGCGCAAGTTAATGCTAAAGAATCTGGTGATGATGAAGCTATGTACTACGATGCAGACTACATCACAGCTCTTGAGCATGGTTTACCACCAACAGCTGGTCAAGGTATCGGTATTGACCGTTTAGTTATGCTATTAACTAACACGCACACAATTCGTGACGTTATTTTATTCCCATCAATGCGTCCACAAGCGTAATAAAGAATAAATAAACATGATGAAAGAGCGGCTAATTAGCCGCTCTTTTTTTATTTATCTTACTTAAAGCACTAAAAATGAGAAAATAACTACACTTTTTTATCAATTGACTTAATTTTTACAATTCAAATTAATAGTCATGTAACGGTTAAAAAGTAATAAAAACCCTTTTTTTTATGCAATAAATCTTCTCTAATCTCATATTTGATTCAACTATTTCTTTAATATGTTAACTGTCATTTATTTATTATGCTTAAGATGTATTTTTTTTGTTAAAAGGATGACGCGCATCTCATTTGTGAGACGAGATAAGGTCTTAAAACCTGTATAGTTGCAACTAAGAAACATTTTAAGTTGGTTTAGAAATAAGAATTTAGAGGTAGTGTTATGGGTACTCAATTTCGTATGGATTCGGTTCCAGGCTCTTTAGTTGTTGTAGGTGGCAGCTATGAACCTTGGTTAGCCGTTTTAGAACAAGTAGGTTGGCGTTGTCATCGTTGCTATGATCTTCGAGCAGCTCAAGCTCTGTTTGACGAGATTGGGCCATGTATTGGTATTGTTGATTTAAGCCAAGATGATTTTAGTCTTAATGGCATTGCAACGTTAGTTAATAACAATAAGCAAGTTCGCTGGATGGCTTTCATCCGTGAATCTCAGCTAAGTTCAGATACTATTTGCCAGTTTATTGTTAACTTCTGTATTGATTTCTTCACTGCACCAATTCCTGATGCTCAATTATTAAGCACGATTGGTCACCAATTGGGTATGCTTAAGTTAGAACGCAAAGTATGGCCAAATATGGGGAATAAATCGGATCTTGGTATCTTGGGTGAAGCTCCAGCTGTTAAGCGCCTGCGAGATCAAATCCGCCGTGTTGCTCCAACAGATGTTTCTATTCTTATTTCTGGTGAAAGTGGTGTAGGTAAAGATGCAGTAGCAAAAGCGGTTCATGAATCTTCTGGTCGTAATAAAGGCCCATTTGTTTCATTAAACTGTGGTTCACTATCTGAAAATAAAATTGAACAAGAATTGTTTGGTTCTCACTCTTCGTCACCAGAAGAATCTAAATTATTCCAAGCCAATGGTGGTACATTATTTTTAAATGATATTAATGATTTGCCAGCTAGTCAGCAGCAACATCTATTACGATTCTTACAAGAAGGTAATATCGAGACTGAAAAAGGTTTTGTTGATTTAGATGTTCGAGTGATTGTTGCAAGCCACATCGATTTAGAAAAAGCGATTGAAGAAGGCAGCTTTAAAGAAGAGTTGTATTATCGCTTAAATGTATTGCGTATTCATGTACCATCTCTAAAAGAGAGAAGTTCAGATATCTCGGTTTTAGCAGAGCATTTCTTACAGCGTTATGCAAAAGAGTACAATACACAAGCAAGAACGTTCTCAGAAGAAGCATTACAAACGATGTTGCATTATCAATGGCCTGGTAATGTACGTGAGTTAGTAAACCAAGTGAAACGTGCTGTATTACTTGCAGATAGCATGACGATTGATCTTGAACACTTAGACTTACCGCAACGCAGTGAAACAAAACGCAGTTTGCGTGTTATCCGTGAAAACTCGGAGAGAGATGCGTTATTAATGGTATTAGAATCTCATGATGGCCAAGTTTCTTCAGCTGCAAAAGAATTAGGTGTTTCACGAGCAACTATGTATCGTTTATTAAATAAACATAATTTGATTTCTGAGCCGAGAAGCTATAGCTAATCGAACCCTTATTGAAGAATAGGCTTACCTTGAATTAGGTAGGCCTATTTTTTTAGCTGAAGAATGAAGTCAGTATCGAATGAGTAAATTGAGTTTTTAAATAAAAACCGCGGGGTAGCGTTTTTATAGGTTGTCCATTTTCACCATATGCCTCAGTCAGCGCTTGGCTGTTTGCTGCTTTAGGTCTTAATTGAAGAACTTCGCCATGTTTTGCTGTAATTGACTCAACCTTACCGAGCACAATTAAATCCATCAATTCTTCCCAATCTTGTTTTAACTGTCGTTCTTCTTCCACAGAAGGTTGCCATAAAACTGGATATCCGACATGACGATCCCCGACAGGGATCTCTCGCTCGCCTTCTACAGGGATCCATAATACGTGAGCCAGTTTATGACGAACATGAGACTCTTCCCATTGTAAGCTGTGTACGCCTGTTAATGGAGCGACACAAACAAAAGTCGTTTCTAATGGTTTACCTGTATAGCTGATTGGAATGGTTTTTAGTTCTACACTAAGATCGATGAAATCAGGTAAAGGTTTACTGCCAGCTGAAGCTCCTAAATGCCATTCTAATAATTGACCAACCCAGCCTTTATCTCGCTTTAAATTTTCAGGCACAGGGATGCCGGCCTGCTCTGCCAATTCAGATAGCGTATAGCCTGCAATACTTTCTGCTCGTTGTAATAATTCATCAATAGTATTTGGTGGTGGTAAGCTCATAAAGACTCTTCAACATGATTGAATGAATAGATTATCATATTATCAACATTATTTTTTGACCTAATTTGGATCTTAGTAAGTTATCCACAATAGTGTATATATTTTATCCGTTACTTATTTTTCTGGATCCATATACAGTGCTTTAATTTTGAATAACTCATTGACTTTTAGTTCTTATACTTAATCAGATAGCCTTAATTGTGGGTAATTAGGTTGTTGGTGGATCTTTAATCAATCTGTGTTTATATTATCCAATCACTTTTTAGTGGAAAAGATCAAGGTAAAGATCTTTGCTTTAACTTGTTGGTTTTATTGTTTTTTGTTTGTTTGGTGCTTTTGTTTTTATTTTGTATTTAAAGAGCTAACTTTTACCGTTTATGATTTATTTTTAGCTTCTACACAAAGTTATACACAGAAAAGGTGAATAAATGTGGCTTATATCTCATTGTTGTGTTGATAAGTTAAGCAGTGATTAAAAGTTATTCAGAAAATTAGGTTATTTTGGTAAAACGTGACAAGAAAGCGTGATCCTGTTTGCTCAAAGAGCCGATCTGTGAAAAAATCAGAGTCAATATAAGTTTATGATGAGGTCATCCAGTGATAGATGGCGATGGTTTCCGCCCGAACGTCGGGATAGTGATATGTAATAGCCATGGTCAAGTATTCTGGGCGAAGCGATACGGACAGCATTCGTGGCAATTTCCGCAAGGTGGTATTGATGATGGTGAGACTCCAGAACAAGCCATGTACCGTGAATTATACGAAGAGGTAGGTCTGACAAAAAATGATGTTCGTATTTTAGCAAGCAGCCGTCATTGGCTACGATATAAATTACCGAAACGTCTAGTTAGATGGGACTCTAAACCTGTTTGTATCGGACAAAAACAAAAATGGTTTTTGTTACGCTTAGAATGTGATGAATCCAAGGTTAATATGCAAAGAGATCGCTCGCCTGAATTTGATGGTTGGCGATGGGTAAGCTACTGGTACCCTGTAAGACAAGTGGTTTCATTTAAGCGTGATGTTTATCGTCGAGCACTAAAAGAGTTCGCGGTGATCGCTATGCCGTTTAAGGAACGAAAATTTAAAAGGAAAGGTAAAAAAGGTTAAGCGGTCGATACCTTATATAACCTTAAGGATTGGCAAGCATGCTTACTCAACTCAGGGATATAGTTGATCACGTAGCTAAAGCGGAGTCTCTTGATGATGCTTTAGCGTTGCTCGTGAAAAATACTCGTCACTCTATGCATACAGAGTGCTGCTCAGTCTATTTGATGAGTAATGATAACCTGCGCTTAGAATTAATGGCGACAGAAGGACTAAAAGCGAAACCAAAAACCGTTTCATTGGGGATTGATGAAGGTTTAGTTGGATTGGTTGCGCGTAGTTGTGAACCGCTAAACTTAGCGAATGCTTCTGTACACCCTTCATATAAATACATTCCTAGTATTGCTGAATATAAGTTTAACTCCTTCCTAGCAACCCGATTATTTACCGACGCCAAAACCTTGGTGTGCTTGTTGTACAACAAAAGGAAAAACGTCAGTTTACTGAAGTCGAAGAATCCTTTTTAGTCACCTTATCCGCGCAACTTGCAGTTGTACTTGCTCATGCTAAAGCTCATGAAAGTTGGTCAACTCAATTACAACCCCAATCGATTGAACAAAAGCAATTCAAAGGTATCTCTGCATCAAATGGTGTGGCTATTGCTCCATTATGGTTTGACGATGCTCAACCAAGAATAGAATCCATTCTACCAAGTTCATGTCTTGATACAGAGCAAGAACAAGATCGTTTAGGTACTGCGGTTGAGTTAGCTTTAAAAGATTTCCGCCGAGCTAAAAAACGCTTTGAGCAAGAATTAAATACCGAAACGTTGGCTATTTTTGATCTTTTCACCCACTTATTAAATGATCCTATGTTGAAGGGAGATCTGAAAAAACAGATCAACCAAGGTGATTCTGCCGAGTGGGCATTGCGTCAAGTTATTGAGTCATACGCCGGGCGTTTTGAAAAAATGAGTGATTCATACCTCAGTGAGCGAGCGAATGATGTTCGTGAGTTAGGACAGAGATTACTTTATTTTTTAAATTATGAAGGTAAGTTAGAGCTGGATTTAGCTCATCCCGTGATTTTAGTGACGACTCAGTTAACGGCTTCTATGTTAGCGAGTGTTCCTCAAGATAAATTAAAAGCCGTTATTTCGCTTGAAGGTGCGGCAAACTCTCACGCAGCCATTTTATCAAGAGCGCTTGGTATTCCTGCAATTATGGGGGTGGAGTTTAATCCAACTCATTACCATCAAAACCTAGCTATTGTAGATGGCTATAGTGGTGCTCTATACATCAAGCCAACAGAAGCGCTAATTCAAGAATATACAGAGCTACAAAATGAAGAGTTAGCCCTTTCTGAATTAATCACTCAAGATCTTGATAAACCTACATTTACACGTGATGAGCATCAAATGAAAATTTATTTGAATGCAGGGTTAAGTGCAGATACGAGTATTGCTGTTAATCAGGGGGTTGATGGTGTGGGTCTATATCGAACTGAAATTCCTTTTTTATTACAACAGAGATTTCCATCAGAAGAAGAGCAGTACCTACAATACAAAACTATTTTAGAAACGTATCCTAAAAAGCCAGTCATTATGAGGACGTTAGATATTGGTGGTGATAAACCATTACCGTATTTACCAATTGAAGAAGAGAATCCATTTTTAGGTTGGCGTGGTATTCGTTTTACTTTAGATCATCCTGATATCTTTCTTCTGCAACTAAAAGCGATGGTTAGAGCAAATATAGGTAATGGTAATTTGTCCATTATGTTACCTATGATTTCAGGCTTACCTGAATTAAAGCAAGCAAGAAAGCTTATTAACCAAGCCTATGAAGAAGTGCTTGGTGAATCGGAAGGAGACTTTTCACAACCTCGTATAGGTATGATGATAGAAGTGCCTTCTATGCTGTATTTGTTACCAAGAGTTGTTGGATTAGTGGATTTTATTTCTGTAGGTACTAATGACTTAACTCAATACCTTTTAGCGGTGGATCGAAATAACGCACGAGTTTCACATGTTTATGAATCTTATCATCCCGCTGTGTTACTCGCATTAAAGCAAATTATTGATACGGCAAATCAATATAAATTGCCTGTTAGTGTTTGTGGAGAACTTGCAGGGGACCCAATTGGTTGTTTATTACTGCTTGGTTTGGGTTATCAAAGCTTAAGTATGAACACCTCTAACGTAGCCAAAGTAAAATATATTATTAGGCAAGTATCGCAGCAAGAAGTTGAACAATTAGTTGCGACTCTTTTACATCACGATGATGCAGAGCAAATTTTAACTGATATGATTGGCTTCTTTGAAGAGAAAGATCTCTCTGGGTTTATTCGAGCAGGCAGGTAATGACAGTGGATTTTGGTTCGCTTTTTGTTTTATATCTTTTGCTAGGTAGTATCGTTGGCGTAATGGCTGGATTACTTGGAATCGGTGGTGGTTTGTTAGTTGTACCGGCTTTATTGTGGTTATTACCTCAAGCGGGAATCGATAGTTCAATTGTAATGCAAATGGCATTAGGTACTTCACTTGCAACGATTATTTTAACTTCAACGTCATCTGCGTTGAACCATTTACGTTTAGGTAATGTCGAAGTAGCGCTTATTCGTAGTTTAGCTCCTGGGGTGATAGCTGGTGGTTTTCTTGGTAGCTACGTTGCAGAATTAATTCCAAGCCAATATTTACCAAAAGTATTCGGCGTTATTGTGCTTCTGCTTGCTTTGCAAATGCTATTAGCGCTTAAGTTGACTGCTACCAGAACTTTACCATCTCCACTTAAAATTGCCGCTTCAGGAAGTGTTATTGGTATTGTTTCAAGCTTAGCTGGAATTGGTGGTGGCTCATTAACGGTACCGTATTTAAGCTTTCATGGCATAGAGATGAGAAAAGCCATTGGCAGTTCTTCTTTGTGCGGTACATTGATAGCACTTGCCGGCATGATAGGTTTTATTCTTCATGGGGTACAAGTGACTAATTTACCTCCCATGAGTTTAGGATATGTTTATTTACCGGCATTATGCGGTATTGGTGTAACTTCTATTTTGACGACCAGAATAGGGGCAAAGTTAACATCGCATTTACCAACATCAACGTTAAAAAAAATCTTTGCCATATTTCTTGTATTTATTGGCAGTAAAATGTTTTTAGGATAAAGAGAGTAGTCATGAGTCAGGGGTATTTGAACTTCCCACATATTGATCCTGTATTAATTGAGATCGGTCCATTAGCGGTTCGTTGGTATGGATTAATGTATTTATTTGGTTTTATGTTTGCATTATGGCTTGCTAATAAGCGTGCAGATAAGCCAAATAGCGGTTGGACACGAGATCAAGTTAGCGACCTATTGTTTGCTGGATTTTTAGGTGTAGTGATCGGCGGTCGTGTTGGTTATGTGCTGTTTTATAATTTCGGCTACTTCTTAGATAACCCACTGTACTTATTTGAAGTATGGACTGGTGGTATGTCTTTCCATGGTGGTTTACTGGGGTGATCTCAGCAATGCTTTGGTATGGTTATAAGAATAATCGTAGTTTCTTTACGATTGCAGATTTCGTTGCACCATTAGTACCATTTGGTCTGGGAGCGGGTCGTTTAGGTAACTTTATGAATGGTGAGTTATGGGGACGTGTTACCGATGTGCCTTGGGCAATGGTGTTCCCAACTGGCGGTCCTTTCCCTCGACATCCTTCTCAGCTATATGAATTTGCCCTTGAAGGTGTTGTATTATTCCTTATTCTAAATTGGTTTATTCGTAAACCTCGTCCATTAGGTACTGTTTCAGGTTTATTCCTATTTGGATATGGTACATTCCGATTCTTGGTCGAGTATGTACGTCAACCAGATGCACAGTTAGGATTATTTGGTGATTGGATTTCAATGGGACAAATTTTGTCACTACCAATGGTTATTGGTGGCTTATTAATGATGCTTTGGGCATTTAAACGCAATTTGTACCCATCAATTGAGCAACCACAAAGTACGACAAAGAAAAAATAAGTTAGAATAGTTTTATAATATAGTGGCCTCTGAACTCATGAGGCCATTTTTTTAAGTTAAATTTTGAGAGAAATGACCGTGAAGCAGTATTTAGATTTATGCCAACGCATTGTAGATGAAGGAACTTGGATCGAAAACGAGCGCACAGGAAAGCGTTGTTTAACGGTGATTAATGCGGATTTAACTTATGATGTAGAAAATGGTGTTTTTCCTCTTGTGACAACACGTAAGAGCTTTTGGAAAGCGGCAGTAGCTGAAATGATTGGTTATATTCGTGGTTACGATAGCGCAGAAGACTTCCGTAAAATTGGAACAAAAACATGGGATGCGAATGCTAACCTTAACGATGCATGGCTAAACAACCCTCATCGTAAAGGTGATGATGACATGGGCCGAGTATATGGTGTGCAAGGTCGTTCATGGGCAAAACCAAATGGTGAGTTTGTCGATCAACTGAAAAAAATCATTGATGATTTAAGTCAGGGAATTGATGATCGTGGTGAGATTTTAAATTTTTATAACCCAGGTGAGTTTGATATGGGTTGCTTGCGTCCATGTATGTACTCACACCATTTTTCATTATTAGGTGATACGTTATACCTAAATAGCACTCAACGCTCTTGTGATGTGCCTCTAGGTCTAAACTTCAATATGGTTCAAGTGTATTTCTTATTAGCGATAGTGGCACAAATTACAGGGCATAAAGCAGGTAAGGCGTACCATAAGATTGTAAATGCACATATTTATGAAGACCAACTTGAACTAATGCAAACTGTGCAGCTAAAGCGTGAACCGTTACAAGCCCCAATCTTTAAAATAAACCCTGAGATTAAGTCACTAGAAGATTTAGAAACATGGGTAACTATGGATGACTTTGAAGTGATTGGCTATGAAAGCCACGAAGCAATTAAGTATCCTTTTTCTGTTTAATATTATTTATTAGATATAATAAAAAAGCCCCGAAGCATAACTTCGGGGCTTTTTTTATTCGTGTTTTTTAGTTTTAAACGGTTAGTGCTAATACACTACCAGGTAGGATGATAAATACAAAACCTAAATATCCAGCTACCACACTTCTGTTACGGTTAGCCATTTCAGCAATCCACTCAGCACCTTTAATTGGTAACTCACGTAAGAATGGCGTACCGAAGATTACTAGCGTTGCTATAACGTTAAAGCATAAGTGAACTAGTGCAATTTGTAGAGCGAATACTGCATACTCACCAGACACCGCTGTAGCTGCTAGTAGAGCTGTTACACAAGTACCAATGTTAGCACCTAGAGTAAATGGATATACATCGCGAACTTTAAGAACACCAGTACCAACTAGCGGAACCATTAAACTTGTCGTTGTTGATGATGATTGAACAAGAACCGTAACCGCAGTACCTGATGCAATACCGTGTATAGGACCACGACCGATTGCACTTTTAAGTAGTTCTTTTGCACGACCAACCATTAGGCTCTTCATTAACTTACCCATTAAGGTAATAGCGATGAACAAAATCGTAATACCAAGAGCAATCATTAGTAGACCACCAGTCATACTACCAAAGCTTGATAGTGGCTCTTGAATAGCACTGATTACCGGCTTTGTAATAGGCTTAATAAAATCAAAGCCTTTCATGCTCATATCACCAGCATTTAGTAGCGGAGATACTAACCATGCTGATAGTTTTTGGAAAATACCAAACATCATCTCTAATGGTAAGAAAATAGTTACCGCTAGTAGGTTGAAGAAGTCATGAACTGTCGCACAAGCAAAAGCACGTCTAAATTCGTTCTTACAACGAGCATGACCAAGACTTACTAGTGTATTTGTAACGGTTGTACCAATGTTTGCACCCATAACCATAGGGATAGCTGTTTCAACAGGTAAACCACCAGCTACTAATCCAACAATAATTGAAGTTACTGTTGAAGATGATTGAATTAACGCTGTTGCCACTAAGCCGATCATTAAGCCCGCAATTGGGTGAGCAGCAAATTCAAAAAGAACTTTCGCTTCTTGACCTACAGACCATTTAAAGCCTGTACCAACCATAGAAACGGCTAAAAGAAGAAGGTAAAGCATAAATGCTAAGTTTGCCCAACGCAGCATGCGCGAGGTATTGCTCATTGTTGCTGCAGAAATTGATTGGGTATTCATAGTAAAGCTCCGTACCGAGAAATTATGTTGTCGGTTTATTTAATCTGAAGCGATAGTAGATAACGAATATTTCAGAAATATTACAGTGAAAGAGAAAACTGTAATAAATGCGTCATATTCGATTGTTTGAATGAATGGGTGATTTTTACTATTTTTAAGTTATTGATATTAATGGTTTTGTGTGCGTTATTAGAAAATGGAATATAAATTATTTTTTGGGATTATTTTGTTCTATGTTTCGTTAGTATGACATTTTGAAGAATCTGGATGCGGAAAAAACGAATAATTTTGATATTTATATTATTTTTTACGAAGTGTTTGCTATTACTGTAATAAATGACGTATCTTGCTTAGAGCAAAATAATATTAACGATTATTGCAGTAATTCAGAACATGAGTGATAAAAGGATTCATAATGTCTCATTTAAACTATAACCATCTTTATTATTTTTGGATGGTATGCAAACAAGGTTCAGTAACTAAAGCGGCTGAGGCATTATTTCTTACTCCTCAAACCGTAACAGGTCAAATTAAAGCCCTAGAAGATAGACTTGATGGAAAGTTAACTAAACGTAATGGTCGTAATATTGAGCCTACAGAGCTAGGCCAACTTATTTATAAATACGCCGATCGTATGTTTGGTTTAAGTTATGAAATGCTAGATATCGTTAATTATAGTCAGCAAGCAAACGTACTGTTTGATGTTGGTGTTGCTGATGCGCTTTCTAAAAGGTTAGTTAGTAAGGTGCTTTCAACAACCGTTCCTGAAGATGCATCTATTCACTTACGTTGTTTTGAATCAACACACGAACTATTACTAGAACAATTATCTCAACATAAATTGGATATGATCCTTTCAGACTGTCCTGTAGATTCAAGCCAAAATTCAGGGTTATTCAGTAAAAAGTTGGGTGAATGTGAGATGAGCTTCTTTTGTTCAAAGGAACTTAAAGGAGTGACATTTCCTGAGGTATTAGAAAAACATAAGGTACTAATCCCAGGTAGTCGTACTTCAATGGGAAGAAAAGTGGTTCAATGGTGCGATCAACAAGGCGTGACTCCAAATATTTTAGGTGAGTTTGATGATGTTGCATTAATGAAAGCATTTGCTCGTGAAAATAATGCGGTTTTTTTAGCGCCTTCCGTATATATGAATGAAGCGGATTCTGATTTATCTTTACATAAGATTGCAGATGTAAGAGATCTAAAAGAAGAGTATTACGTCATTTTTGCAGAGAGAATGATACAGCACCCAGCGGTGAAAAGTATTTGTGAAGCAGACTTCTCGCATTTATTTGATTTTTAATTTGCAATTACAGTAAGTAACAAGCTAAATTAGCCAGAGCTAAATTAGAAGGTGGGCGTCTATATGGACTTACAAATGATGGAAGATAATGCACCACAAGCGGTGACATTATTAAAAGCAATGGCTAACGAACGTAGATTGTTCATTTTGTGCTTACTATTAGATGGTGAATTGTCGGTAGGTCAAATTGCAGAAAAATTAGAATTAAGTCAATCAGCACTGTCACAACACTTAGGCTGGCTACGTCGTGATGAGTTAGTCTCAACAAGAAAAGAATCTCAAACGGTTTTTTACTCATTAAATAGTCAAGAAGTAAGATCCGTTATTCAATTACTCCACGATTTATATTGTCAAAAGTAAGTTATAGAGAAAAGGAGAGGAAGGGGTTGTAAAAGCTTTTTCTTTTTTCTTCAAATTGCAGATATAAAAAAACCGACCTAAGTCGGTTTTTTCTTATTTCTAACTGAGAATCAAATTTCTATTAAAGAGCTTTGATTGCAGCAGTGAAACGCGCTTTATGACGTGCAGCTTTATTCTTATGAATAAGGCCTTTAGTCGCCATGCGGTCTAGAAGTGGAGTTGCAGTTGCTAGTGCAGCAGTTGCAGCTTCTTTATCGCCAGCTTCGATAGCTGCGATAGTTTTTTTCATGTAAGTGCGCATCATTGAACGACGGCTAGCGTTGTGCTGGCGACGTCTTTCAGCTTGAGTTGCGCGCTTCTTAGCAGATTTACTATTTGCCAAGGGTCTAACTCCCAAAAACGTAGTTCGGTGACAATTTAAGGTCGGGAAATATGCACCCTTTGAACCCAAATGTCAAATGATTTGTGTAAAAACCAAGCTGTCTCAAACAAAAGTTTGATGAAACTGGCAAAACACGGTTAAGATGACGTGCATTCTAACAGCATTTTTTCCAGTTAGTAAGCTCTTTATGGTCATCATTACCATCTTTATGAGGTTTTTTTTGTGAGTAAACGACTTTTACGTTCTGGCTTAATAGTCAGCATCATGACTTTAGTGTCTCGAGTTCTCGGTTTAGTCCGTGATGTCGTGGTTGCAAATCTTATGGGCGCAGGAGCATCGGCTGATGTTTTCTTCTTTGCAAATAAGATCCCCAACTTTTTACGTCGTCTATTTGCAGAGGGCGCTTTTTCTCAAGCATTTGTCCCTGTTTTAACTGAATACCATGCCAGTGGGGATGACAACAAAACGCGTGAATTAATTGCAAAAGCCTCGGGAACGCTTGGGGTTCTTGTTACCATCGTCACCTTCTTTGGTATTATTGGCTCAGGTGTCGTCACTGCATTGTTTGGTGCAGGTTGGTTTATGGATTGGCTTAATGATGGTCCAGCAGCACCTAAATTTGAGTTGGCCAGCTTTCTTTTAAAAATTACCTTTCCTTATTTATGGTTTATCACATTTGTAGCCTTGTCGGGCGCCATTTTAAATACCCTTGGGAAGTTTGCTGTTTCTTCTTTTACGCCTGTTTTCCTTAATATAGCCATTATTGCGTGTGCATATTTCGTCTCTCCTAATTTAGAGCAGCCAGAAATCGGCTTAGCAATAGGGGTATTTTTAGGCGGTTTAATCCAATTCTTATTCCAACTTCCATTTCTTTATAAAGCAAAGATGTTAGTTCGCCCACAATGGGGGTGGAATGATCCTGGTGTAGTAAAAATCAGAACGTTAATGATCCCTGCATTATTTGGTGTGTCTGTTAGTCAAATCAACTTATTATTTGATACCTTTATTGCCAGCTTTTTAGCGACGGGCTCGATCAGTTGGCTATATTATTCTGATCGTCTGTTAGAGTTTCCTTTAGGGCTATTTGGTATTGCTATTGCAACCGTAATATTACCAGCATTATCACGTAAACATGTCGATGCAGAAGGCGATGGATTTTCGCAAACTATGGATTGGGGCGTTCGTATGGTGATTTTACTTGGTATTCCAGCCATGCTGGGTTTAATGGTACTAGCCAAGCCGATGTTGATGGTCTTGTTTATGCGTGGTGAGTTTTCTCCAAATGATGTAAACCAAGCTTCTTTGTCTTTATTGGCTTACGCATCTGGTTTGTTGAACTTTATGTTAATTAAAGTATTAGCGCCTGGTTATTACGCTCGTCAAGATACTAAAACACCAGTTCGTTACGGTATCATTGCCATGGTAACCAACATGTTCTTTAATGCTATTTTTGCTTATTTTTATGGCTATGTTGGTCTTGCTATGGCGACAGCATTATCTGCATTAGTTAATATGGTTCTCTTATATAGAGGACTGCATTTAGCAAATGTATATAAATTATCAAAAGAGACGGTATTTTTTGTATTGAAGCTAATTGTGTCAGGCGGTGTTATGGTATCTATTTTACTGTGGCTGATGCCGAGCATGAGCATCTGGTTAGAGTGGGATTTGGCTAAGCGAGTGATGATGCTATTTGCCTTTATTGGTTTAGGTGCCACTTCTTACTTAATGACAGCTATTGTATTTGGATTGCGCCTGCGTCATTTAAGAGCATCAGTCTAAATTAAGAATTGCTTTTGTTCAGTGGTCTGAATGAGTACATTAGTATATAATTCGTCAGTTTTTTTAAGCGAATAAATTGATATTGAGATAATGGAATTAATCCGAGGTATTCACAATATTACGCCAGACCATAAAGGCTGCGTAATGACGATAGGTAATTTTGATGGTGTTCATTTAGGACATCAGCAAGTATTACAACAAGTTAAGTCTAAAGCTAAAGAGCTAGGCTTACCGTCTGTCGTAATGACTTTTGAGCCTCAACCGATGGAGTTTTTTGCAAAAGAAAAGGCTCCGGCACGATTAACGCGTTTACGAGATAAATTTGTTCAGCTTAAAAAACTAGAAATAGAACGTTTATTATGTATTAATTTTAACCAGAAATTTGCAGAACAAAGCGCCGATGAGTTTGTCGAAGACTTGTTGGTGAGATTGTTGGATGTTAAGTTTTTGGTTGTGGGTGATGATTTCTGTTTTGGTAAACATCGCAAAGGAAATTTTGCCATGTTGCAAGAAGCAGGTAAAAAACATGGCTTTGAAGTGGTGAACACACAAAGTTTTTGCCTACAGCAACAACGAGTAAGTAGCACAGCAATACGTTCTGCACTTTTACATAATAAATTAGATGATGTCGCAACCATGCTAGGGCGACATTATAGTATTACAGGTCGTGTATCCCACGGTCGAAAATTAGGACGAACCATAGGTTTTCCTACAGCGAATATCCCATTAAAACGTTGTGTTTCTCCTGTCTCTGGCGTGTATGTTGTGCAAGCTAAAGATAGCGAAGGGAAACAATTAGGTGGTGTTGCCAATATCGGTCATCGCCCAACGGTAAATGGCGCTCGTCAGCAACTTGAAGTTCATTTCTTTGACTATAAAGGAAACCTTTATGGCCAACAGTTGGATGTTGAATTGCTTTATAAATTAAGAGACGAGCATAAATTTGAGTCTTTTGACGCTCTAAAACAACAAATAGAATTAGATTCTCAGGCAGCGCGGGTGTGGCTGTCTGAAAATAGATAACATTTCATTTCGCCCAAGTAACGGAATTAAGAATCAATGAGTGACTATAAAGATACCTTGAACCTGCCAGAAACAGGATTCCCAATGCGTGGTAACTTGGCTAATCGTGAGCCAGAAATGCTTAAGCGTTGGTACGATGAAGACCTTTACGGTGAAATCCGTAAAGCGAAAAAAGGTAAGAAATCGTTCGTATTACACGACGGCCCTCCTTATGCAAATGGTGACATTCATATTGGTCACGCACTAAACAAGATTCTTAAAGACATTATTATTAAGTCGAAAACACTTTCTGGTTTCGATGCGCCGTATGTTCCTGGTTGGGACTGCCACGGCCTACCAATTGAATTAATGGTAGAAAAGAAAAAAGGTAAGCCGGGTCAAAAGATCTCTGCTGCTGAATTCCGTGAAGAATGTCGTAAATATGCGGCAGGCCAAGTTGAAGGTCAAAAAGAGAGCTTCAAGCGTCTAGGCGTTATGGGCGAGTGGGATAAACCTTACCGCACAATGGATTTTGGTACTGAAGCAAACATTATTCGTTCTTTAGGTAAAATTGCTGACCAAGGCCACTTATTGAAAGGTTTCAAACCTGTTCACTGGTGTACGGATTGTGGTTCTGCACTAGCTGAAGCGGAAGTTGAATACCAAGATAAAGTATCTCCATCAATTGATGTACGTTTTGTTGCCGCTGACGAAGCTGCTACATTAGCGAAATTCAGTACGCCTGAAGGTCATCAAGGTGAAGGTGAATTATCAGTTGTTATCTGGACAACAACACCTTGGACTCTTCCTGCAAACCGTGCAGTGGCATTACACGCAGATCTTGAATACGTATTAGTACAAGTAGAAGCACACGGTGAGCAAAAAGCGCAACGTCTGATCCTTGCTTCTGAACTGGCTAAGTCAGTATTAGAACGTGCAAACATCGAACATTACCATAACTTAGGTTTTGCTAAAGGTTCTGACTTAGAGCTTCTTCAATTTAACCACCCATTCTACAACTTTACGGTTCCTGCAATTTTAGGTGAACACGTAACGACTGATTCAGGTACAGGTATTGTTCATACAGCACCAGGCCATGGTCAAGAAGACTTCGTGGTTGGTAAAAAATACGATTTAGAAATCGCAAACCCAGTAGGTTCAAATGGTGTATATCTTCCTGATACTGAACTGTTTGCTGGCCAGCATGTATTCAAAGCAAACGACTCAGTACTTGAAGTATTGAAAGAAAAAGGTGCGCTACTGCATCATCATGCGTATGAGCATAGCTATCCACATTGTTGGAGACACAAAACACCAATCATCTTCCGTGCAACGCCACAATGGTTCATCTCAATGGATCAAGCGGGTCTTCGTGCTAAAGCGCTAGAAGAAGTGAAGAGTGTTGAGTGGATGCCTGAATGGGGTCAAAACCGCATTGAAGGTATGATCGAAGGTCGTCCTGAATGGTGTATCTCTCGTCAACGTACTTGGGGCGTGCCAATTGCTCTGTTTGTACATAAAGAAACGGCTGAATTACACCCTGATTCACTAGAGCTAATTGAGAAAGTAGCGAAACTAGTTGAAGAAAAAGGTATTCAAGCATGGTGGGATGTTGATGCTGCTGAGCTTATGGGCGAAGAAGATGCTGCAAACTACGAAAAAGTTTTAGATACTTTAGACGTATGGTTTGATTCTGGCGTAACTCACTTCTCTGTTGTTGACTCTCGCGAAGAATACAACTTCCCAGAAGAAGAAAGAACGCACAGTGCAGATCTTTACCTAGAAGGCTCAGATCAACACCGTGGTTGGTTCCAATCGTCGCTGATCTCATCAGTAGCAATGAAAGGTAAAGCACCTTACCGTCAAGTACTAACACACGGTTTCGTGGTGGATGGTAACGGTCGTAAGATGTCTAAATCTATCGGTAACGTTGTTGCACCTAAAGATGTAACAAACAAACTAGGTGCAGATATTCTTCGTCTATGGGTAGCATCTACTGATTATACTAACGAAGTTGCAGTTTCGGATGAAATTCTAAAACGTTCAGCTGACGCATACCGTCGTATTCGTAATACAGCTCGTTTCTTCCTAGCTAACTTAAGTGGCTTTAACCCAGCAACAGATATCGTTCCTGCAGAAGAAATGGTAGCGTTAGATCGTTGGGCTGTAGGTCGTGCATTTGCAGCACAGCAAGAGATCATTAAATCTTACGATGAATACAACTTACACGAAGTAACTCAGCGTTTGATGCATTTCTGTTCAATCGAAATGGGTTCTTTCTACTTAGATGTAATTAAAGACCGTCAATACACAGCTAAGAAGGGCGGTCACGCTCAACGCAGTTGTCAAACGGCGCTTTACTACATCGTAGAAGCATTAGTTCGTTGGATGGCTCCTATTATGTCATTCACTGCTGATGAAATCTGGAATGAAATGCCAGGTGAGCGTGAGAAATTTGTATTTACAGGCGAATGGTACCAAGGTCTATTTGATCTTGCTGAAGGTGAAGAGTTCAATAATGAATTCTGGACTGAAATCCAAGCGGTTCGTGCTTCTGTAAATAAATTACTTGAAGCTGCACGTGGTGAGAAAGTGATCGGTGGCGCACTTCAAGCAGAAGTAACGCTGTACGCTGATGACGCATTAATTGCTAAAATCAACAAATTAGAAGATGAACTGCGTTTTGTTCTTCTAACTTCAGCAGCAACTGTTAAACCACTTAGTGAGAAAACAGAATCAGCGAAAGCAACAGAATTAGATGGTCTGTTTGTTGATGTTGCTGCATCTGAAGCGGCGAAGTGTGAGCGTTGTTGGCACCATGTTGCTGATGTAGGTACTATCGAAGGTCACGAAGAAGTATGTGGTCGTTGTGTATCTAACGTTGATGGTGAAGGCGAAGAGCGTAAATTTGCATAATGACTAGCGATAAGAAAACATTACCGCTGCTTAAAGAATCAGGACTCCGCTGGCTATGGCTAGCGGGGATCATCTTTATGGCAGACATCAGCATCAAATTATTTGTGATGAAAGAAATGGGTTATGGTTGGGCAAACCGTATTGAAGTATTGCCTTTCTTTAACTTTCTTTATGTTCATAACTATGGTGCAGCATTTAGCTTTTTAAGTGATCAAGCTGGTTGGCAACGTTGGTTTTTTACTGGCATTGCTATTAGCGTATGTGGTTTGTTAGTTTATTGGATGCGTAAAGCTCCGCAGAAAGATAAATTGAATAATATTGCTTATGCACTGATCATTGGTGGTGCTATTGGTAATGTTTTTGATCGCTTAGTTCATGGTTTCGTTGTCGATTATCTCGATTTTTATTGGGGTAATTATCATTGGCCTGCATTCAATTTAGCGGATGCTGCCATATGTATCGGTGCGGGCTTGATCATTTTGGATGGTCTCCGCTCTGGTAAAAAAGAGCAATAAAACGCATAGAGCATAATCAATGAACGCTACCCGAGCAGTCGAGTGGCGTTTTTTTTCAAGGAAAGATTGAAATGAAAATAGAAAATAACAGTGAAGTTACCCTACATTTCACCATAAAATTAAAAGATGGATCTGTTGCGGATAGTACACATAGTTCAGGTAAGCCAGCAAAATTTACTATGGGTGATGGCAGCTTAAGTGAAAATTTTGAGAAATGTTTACTTGGTTTAGAAGCCGAGCAAGCTAAGAGTATTGAATTATGTGCTGAAGATGCATTTGGCCTTCCAAACCCTGATAATATTCATCATATGGATAGAAATCGCTTTGTAGGTGATGCCGCAGCTGAAGTCGGAACTATTATGGCCTTTAGTGGCCCTGATGGAATGGATATTCCAGGCATCATAACAGAAATTGCTGGTGACTCAGTGACAGTTGATTTTAATCACCCATTAGCGGGTCAAGATGTTATCTTTGATGTAGAGATTGTAGCGGTTGGTTAATCCAACACAATAAAGAGAAAGAAAATGAAAATAGTATTAGCTAATCCTCGTGGTTTTTGTGCCGGTGTTGATCGTGCCATTAGCATTGTTGAGCGTGCTTTAGAGTTATATGAAGCACCTATTTATGTTCGTCATGAGGTAGTACATAATCGATTTGTTGTTGAAGGATTAAAGCAACGTGGTGCTATTTTTGTTGAAGAATTGCACGAAGTGCCTGACGATAATATTGTTATTTTCTCTGCTCATGGTGTTTCACAGGCAGTACGTAAAGAAGCGAAAGAACGAGCATTAACTGTGTTTGATGCAACTTGCCCACTAGTGACAAAAGTTCATATGGAAGTGGCTCGTGCAAGTAAGAAGAATATTGAAGTTGTATTAATTGGCCATGCCGGACACCCAGAAGTTGAAGGTACAATGGGGCAGTATGCGAGTGATTCAGCTGGTATGTATTTAGTTGAAACTCCTAATGACGTCATTAAATTAAATGTAAAAGATCCATCGAATCTTCATTATGTAAGTCAAACAACATTATCTGTTGATGAAACCGCTGATGTGATTGATGAATTACGTCGAGTATTTCCTGAAATTCAAGGACCACGTAAAGATGATATTTGTTATGCAACACAAAATCGTCAAGATGCAGTGCGTGATATGGCAAGCCAAGTGGATGTGATGATCGTTGTTGGTTCTAAAAACTCTTCAAATTCAAATCGTTTACGCGAATTATCTGAAAAACTAGGGACAACGAGTTATTTAATTGATTGTCCTGAAGATCTTAAAGAAGAATGGTTAACAGAACAGACTAAAGTTGGTGTAACTGCTGGAGCTTCAGCCCCTGAAGAATTGGTTAACCAAATTATTGAACAAGTAAAAGCATTTGGCGGAACGACTGTTGAAGAATTAACTGGTCGTGAAGAAAATATGTTTTTTGAAGTGCCAAAAGAATTGCAAATCAAAACGGTATCTTAATACTTCACATAGTAGTGAATAAAAATTTAAGATAGAGTGCAAGGATGCGTATTTAAAGAAGCGGAGATCAAAATGGTAAGAGTAGCAATTGCTGGCGCAGCAGGAAGAATGGGTCGCAACTTAATAAAAGCAGTTAATGGTTCTCAGTTTGCTGTACTTGCAGCAGCGAGTGAACGCCCAGAGTCGAGTCTTATTGGCGTTGATGTTGGTGAAATGGCTGGGTTAGGTAAATCAGGCATTCTTATTGTTGATGATTTAGCTAAAGTGACAGATGACTTTGATGTCATTATTGATTTTACCCTTCCTATTTCAACATTAAAAAATATAGAACTTTGCCAAGAACATAATAAAGCGATTGTTATTGGTACAACAGGTTTTAGCGAGCCTGGAAAAGAAATTATTGATCAAGCATCGAAAGAAATTCCAGTAGTTATGGCTCCAAATTACAGTGTTGGCGTAAACCTTGTATTTAAACTGCTAGAAAAAGCAGCAAAGGTCATGGGGGATTATTGCGATATTGAAATCGTTGAAGCTCATCACCGCTATAAAGTCGATGCACCTTCAGGTACAGCGATTGGAATGGGAGAGGCGATTGCTGGTGCCATGGGTAACAAATTAGAAGATGTGGCTGTATATGCTAGAGAAGGCATTACAGGTGAAAGAAGCAAAGATGAAATTGGTTTTGCTACCATTCGAGCTGGTGATATTGTCGGTGAGCATACTGCTATGTTTGCAGATATTGGCGAGAGAGTTGAGATAACGCATAAAGCGACAGATCGTATGACTTTTGCTAATGGTGCCGTGAGAGCTTCTCATTGGCTTCATAAGAAAGAACCCGGTTTTTATACCATGCACGATGTATTAAATTTAGATCAGATTTAATTATTACTAAGCCCGAATCAATGTGACTCGGGCTTTTTTTAACTAAAACCCTGTAATGGTAATGACTTGAAGGGGAGATACTAACTATTTATCTTTAATTTATTATAATCACTTATTATTCACGAATAATGCACGGTATATCTTAGTTTTCTCTATTCTTATAAATCTAACTTCTTCTTGTTTTAAATTAAATTACATAGGTAGTGCTTGTGTTTTTTTGTGGTTTTGTTTGTGTTTTTAATTGAGATGGTTGTTTTTGTAACTTTTCTTTGTTGTTTATCGTTTGCTTTGATCTGATGCTTAAATTAATCATTCTAAAAAGTGATTTTTTGATGAAAAAAATCATTAAGAGCAAAAAAACATCAATTTTAGCTTTAAAAGTTCCATTTTTGACCTTATATATTGATTTTTAGTTTGAGTTGGCTGAAAAAGTTATTTAATAATGTGTTTTTGGTTGACAGTTAATCTATACATCTCTAAAATTTCGCCAATTTGTCAAAAATCGAGCTTGTAGTTTGTTTTTTGGGTTTTAAAAAAATAGTTTTGCATATATATTGATGTGAAATGAATGATTATTATGTTTGGAGGTTGTCTTGAGTAAATCAGCGCTGTTAGTCCTAGAAGATGGGACAGTGTTCCACGGTCAATCGATTGGAGCAGATGGCTCGGCCGTTGGTGAAGTCGTTTTTAATACCTCGATGACGGGGTATCAAGAAATTCTCACTGATCCTTCCTATTCTCAACAAATCGTTACTCTCACTTATCCCCACATTGGCAATACCGGAATCAATTCCGAAGACGAAGAATCTTCTTCAATCCACGCTCAAGGCCTTGTAATTCGCGATCTCCCTCTCTTAGCTTCAAACTTCCGCAGTGAACAAACTCTTTCTGAATATCTTAAATCTCAAAATATTGTCGGCATCGCTGATATCGATACGCGTAAGCTGACTCGAATTTTGCGTGAAAAAGGTGCTCAAAACGGTTGTATCGTAGCGGGCACTAATTTAGATGAAGCATTTGCGCTTGCTCAAGCAAAAGAGTTCCCAGGTCTTAAAGGCATGGATTTAGCAAAAGAAGTAACGACTTCTGAAGCTTATCAATGGAAGCAAGGTTCTTGGACTTTGACTGGCGGTTTGCCAGAAGAAAAAGCAGACAGTGAATTACCATTCCACGTAGTGGCTTATGACTTTGGTGCTAAACGTAACATCTTACGTATGTTAGTTGACCGTGGTTGTCGTTTAACGGTTGTTCCTGCCCAAACTTCTGCAGAAGAAGTATTAGCAATGAATCCTGATGGCGTATTCCTATCAAATGGCCCTGGTGACCCAGCACCATGTACTTACGCTATTGAAGCAACAAAAGTGTTCCTAGAAAAAGGTTTACCAATCTTTGGTATCTGTCTTGGCCATCAAATTCTTGCTTTAGCATCTGGCGCTCAAACAGTAAAAATGAAGTTTGGTCATCATGGTGCAAACCACCCAGTTAAAGACTTGGATCGTGATGTAGTAATGATCACTGCACAGAACCACGGTTTTGCAGCAGATGAAGAAACATTACCTGAGAATCTACGTGCGACGCACAAATCACTATTTGATGGCACTCTGCAAGGTATCCACCGTACAGATAAACCAGCATTCAGCTTCCAAGGTCACCCTGAAGCAAGCCCAGGTCCACACGATGCAGCGCCATTGTTTGACCATTTCATTGAATTAATTCAGCAGTCTATTGCTGACAAGACAAACAAAGCTTAATTCGGAGTAGTAATAAGATGCCAAAACGTACTGATATTAAAAGCGTTCTAATTCTAGGTGCCGGTCCAATTGTAATCGGCCAAGCATGTGAATTTGACTACTCTGGTGCACAAGCGTGTAAAGCACTTCGTGAAGAAGGCTACCGTGTTATTCTTGTGAACTCTAACCCAGCAACAATCATGACTGACCCAGACATGGCTGATGCAACGTACATTGAACCAATTCATTGGGAAGTGGTTCGTAACATCATCGAAAAAGAGCGTCCAGATGCGGTATTACCAACAATGGGTGGTCAAACAGCATTAAACTGTGCGCTTGATTTAGAAAAGCACGGTGTTCTTGCTGAATTCGGTGTTGAGATGATTGGTGCAACAGCTGATGCAATTGATAAGGCGGAAGACCGTTCTCGCTTCGATAAAGCAATGAAATCAATTGGTCTTGAATGTCCTCGCGCTGATACTGCAAAAACAATGGATGAAGCATATCAAGTTTTAGATATGGTTGGCTTCCCATGTATCATTCGTCCATCATTTACGATGGGTGGTACGGGCGGTGGTATCGCATACAACAAAGAAGAGTTCGAAGAGATTTGTCGTCGCGGTTTAGACCTTTCGCCAACTAACGAGCTTCTAATCGATGAATCATTAATCGGTTGGAAAGAGTACGAGATGGAAGTGGTTCGTGATAAGAACGACAACTGTATCATCGTATGTGCGATTGAAAACTTTGATGCGATGGGTATTCACACTGGTGACTCAATCACGGTTGCGCCAGCACAAACGCTAACGGATAAAGAATACCAATTAATGCGTAATGCATCTCTAGCTGTACTGCGTGAGATTGGTGTTGAAACGGGTGGCTCAAACGTACAGTTTGGTATTAACCCGAAAGATGGTCGTATGGTTATCATCGAAATGAACCCACGAGTATCTCGTTCATCTGCACTTGCTTCTAAAGCAACAGGTTTCCCTATTGCAAAAATTGCAGCGAAATTGGCTATTGGCTTTACGCTTGACGAGCTAATGAATGACATTACAGGTGGGGCAACGCCTGCGTCATTTGAACCAACAATCGATTACGTTGTTACTAAGATCCCTCGTTTTAACTTTGAAAAATTCGCAGGGGCTAACGATCGCCTAACAACACAGATGAAATCAGTTGGTGAAGTGATGGCTATTGGCCGTAACCAACAAGAATCTCTACAAAAAGCACTTCGTGGCCTAGAGGTAGGTGCGACTGGTTTTGATGAGATGGTTGATTTAGATGCTCCTGATGCATTAACAAAAATTCGTCATGAACTGAAAGATGCTGGTGCTGAGCGTATTTGGTACATCGCTGATGCGTTCCGTGCGGGTATGTCTGTTGATGGTGTGTTTAATCTAACGAATGTTGATCGTTGGTTCCTAGTTCAAATTGAAGATTTAGTAAAAGAAGAAGAAGCGGTTAAAGCGGGTGGTTTTGCTAACTTAACCGCAGATGCACTTCGTAAACTTAAGCGTAAAGGTTTTGCTGATGCGCGTCTTTCTAAACTATTGGGCGTTGGTGAGAGTGAAATTCGTCGCCTGCGTGACCAGCATGATATCCACCCAGTATACAAGCGTGTAGATACGTGTGCTGCTGAGTTCTCATCAGATACGGCTTACATGTACTCATCTTATGATGAAGAGTGTGAAGCAAATCCAACAGACAAAGATAAGATCATGATCTTAGGTGGCGGTCCAAACCGTATCGGTCAAGGTATTGAGTTTGATTACTGTTGTGTACACGCATCATTAGCACTACGAGAAGATGGCTACGAAACTATCATGGTTAACTGTAATCCTGAGACGGTTTCTACGGATTACGATACGTCTGACCGTCTATACTTCGAACCAGTTACGTTGGAAGATGTATTAGCTATCGCTCGTGTTGAGAAACCAAAAGGCGTTATCGTTCAGTACGGTGGTCAAACGCCACTTAAACTGGCTCGTGCTCTTGAAGCGGCGGGTGTTCCAATCATAGGTACAAGCCCTGATGCTATCGACCGTGCAGAAGACCGTGAGCGTTTCCAAGTTGCAGTAGACCGTTTGGAGCTTCTTCAACCAGAAAATGCAACGGTTACTACAATGGAGCAGGCGATTGATAAATCAAAAGAAATCGGCTTCCCACTCGTAGTACGTCCTTCATATGTTCTTGGTGGTCGTGCGATGGAAATCGTATATGACGAGCAAGACTTACGTCGTTACTTCAATGAAGCAGTAAGCGTATCAAATGAATCTCCAGTTCTTCTTGATAGCTTCCTTGATGATGCTGTAGAAGTGGATGTTGATGCGATTTGTGACGGTGAGCAAGTGGTTATCGGCGGTATCATGGAGCACATTGAGCAAGCGGGTGTTCACTCTGGTGACTCAGCATGTTCTCTTCCTGCTTATACATTAAGCGAAGAAATCCAAGATGTAATGCGTGATCAAGTACGTAAGCTGGCATTCGAGCTAGGTGTTCGTGGTTTAATGAATACACAGTTTGCTGTTAAAGATAACAAAGTATATCTAATCGAAGTTAACCCACGTGCTGCTCGTACGGTTCCATTCGTATCGAAAGCAACAGGTGCACCATTAGCTAAGATTGCAGCGCGTGTAATGGCGGGTCAATCTCTAGAGTCTCAAGGCTTTACTAAAGAGATCATCCCACCATACTACTCAGTTAAAGAAGTGGTATTACCGTTCAACAAATTCCCTGGTGTTGACCCACTGTTAGGCCCAGAAATGCGCTCAACGGGTGAAGTTATGGGTGTTGGTGCAACGTTTGCTGAAGCATTTGCTAAAGCTGAACTTGGCTGTAGCAAAGAATACCCAGAAGGTGGTCGTGCATTACTTTCTGTTCGTGAAGGTGATAAGAAACGTGTTGTAGATTTAGCAAAACATCTTGTTAAATTGGGTTACCAACTGGATGCAACTCACGGTACAGCAGTTATTCTTGGCGAAGCGGGTATTAACCCACGTCTAGTAAACAAGGTACATGAAGGCCGTCCTCATATTCTTGACCGTATCAAGAATGGTGAGTACACCTACATCGTTAATACTGCAGCAGGTCGTCAAGCGATTGAAGATTCAAAAGTATTACGTCGCGGTGCACTAGCTGAGAAAGTAAACTACACAACAACGCTAAATGCAGCATTTGCTAGTTGTTTAGCTCATGAAGCGGATGACCGTAAAACGGTTAACTCTGTTCAAGAGCTACACGCTAAAGTGGCAGCTAAATACGCTTAATCGCGAAACAGACTAAGTAACAATATTAGTTAAGTAATAATAAAAATCCCGAAGAATAAGAGTTCTTCGGGATTTTTTTGGTTTATACCAAGATAACTAAACAGATTAGATTATTAATGGAATTGGTATTACTAATTGCTAGAAAACGTTACTCTTGTGATAATTTAATTAATTCTTGATAAAAGCTTTTCTCAAAGGAATCTATTGGTCGTTCAACCGGAGTGGCTCCTTCTTTTGCTACAACAGGGTGATAATCTGCAACAAATTGAACGAACAGCTGAGGCTCTTTATTTTCTAAACCAACAAATCCTGCCATATTATAGCTACCAAATAGTGAACCACTCTTGGATTTCATGCTGCCTTTAATTGGCTCTTTACGCATGCTATTACGATACTTTAGGGTGCCATCAATACCAGAGGTTGGTAATAGTTCAATTAAACCTAGCTCTTTATCGTATTTATGAATGAATTGAAGAATGCTTTTCATTTGATTAGCTGTCATGCGGTTATTACGTGATAAACCAGAACCATCAACTAATACGGCATTACTTAAATCAATATCCGCTTGCTTTAATAAGATGTCTTTAATTGCAGCTGTGCCATTGGTGAAGCTACCTGGCTGCTGGTAATTTAAATGGCCTAACATCTTAGTTAAGTTATCAGCATAATGGTTATCAGACTTTTTGAGCATGTGGTCCAATAATTCCATTAATGGTTTAGAGTTATGTTTAGCCAATACGTTTAAGTTGGTTAATTCAGACTTTGGTGCACCAAAATGAATTTCACCATTAAGTTTAATATTATGCTCAGATAGGATTTTAGATACGGTTCTTTTTGTGAAATCTCTTGTATCTTGCACAGCAAATTTTAATGGCAGAGGTTTATTACGCCTAACTAAACAACCGTTTAGCTCATAATGGTTACCTTGAGTGGTTAACTCTAGGTCGCAGAACGTCGATTTTTGTTCTTCTCTGCTCACACTTTTAGCATAGCTAGAAAAAGAAATAGGTTGATGAATAGGCACAAAGACCTTGGTACTTCCATCCTCATGAGTGGTGATTGAAGCTTGAACGCAGTTTTCATCAATACTTAATGCACTTGATGGTGCGCTATAACAGACGCCTAAAATATCCCAAGGCCAACCCACTGCTCGCTCATATCCAGTAAAGATACTTCCATCGATCCATAAATCACCTTGGATGGTTTTTAGTTCACTATCATTAAATAATTCAGAAAGTTGTTTTCGTGATAGAGAAGGATCGCCAGAGAAAGTCAAAACAACATCTTTATCCGCTTTATATAGTGTTGTTGTAAACGTGAATTCGGTCCCTAAAGCTAAACGAGCCGCTAATGCAGTGGAAATTTTTAAGGTACTTGCTGGTGGCAATAGTTCATCTTGTTTTTGTTGAAATTCTATCTTATTTGATTGTAGATTTTCGACAGTAATAGCGGCTCTGCTACCAGATGGGAGAGAAGAAAGTGTCTCTTTAATATCAGCAATACTTGAAAAAGAAATAAGACTGAGTGCGATAAGGGAGTAACGAGAAAAAAACATGATGAGCTCAATTTGAAAATAATGAGATATCTTAACGTCTGTTGATAATGATGTGTAATGAATTAGAAAAATTTCAGAAGGCGTCACAAATAAAAAACGCCCACCGAGGTGAGCGCTTTATTTAAGTAAGAGTTAAGACTGATTAGAAGTCGTAACGCATACCTAGAGCAACTTCGTCTTCTGTCATCGCTTTAGTGATACCTTTTGATGCATCGTCATCAAGAAGGTTCAGGTTGTAAGAGATGTAAGTACGGAAGTTTGCGTTGAAGAAGTAAGTAGCATCAACAGCAAAGTTGTCAGCGTTTTCGTTGTTAGCAACAGTTAGAGCATTTGTATCGTGGTCAGCGTTGTTGTATGTCGCTGTGAATACAGTTTTACCCATTGTGTAAGCACCAGCTACTTCGAAACCTGTGTAGTCTAGGTCAACAACTTCACCTGTAGTGAATGTACCAGCGAAGTAGAAGTCGCCCATAGTCATCGAACCAGCAACCATTGCTTCGTTGTCTGTACCTTGATCAGCGTAACCAGCACCTAGTTTGAAACCAGAGTCGCCGAATGCGTAGATACCAGAAGTAGAGAAACCGTCGTTGCTTTCTTGGTTAGCTGCTGCATCATCAAAACGGTAGTTTGCTTTGAATGCGAAATCGCCAAATTGACCTTTGTAAGCAATTGCGTTGTCTTCACGGTCAGCTACTGCTAGTTTGTATGCCGCAGAGTTACCGTGGTAAGCCATGATATCAGTGAAGTCAGTGATAACACCTAGAGCACCGTCGTTTTTACCGTAAGTTACTTCACCGAAGTTACCACCGATACCAGCGTATGTGTAACGGTTTTCAAGGTTGCCGTTTGGATTTACTGCATCGTTAGTTGTAAATTCACCTTCCCAGAAACCAACACCGTATAGGCCGTCAGAAATTTGAGTTGTACCTTTAAAGTTTAGACGGATACGAGTGTTATCAGCTGCGTCACCATCTTTCATAGCTAGACGAGCTTCAGCACGGCCGCCCATTTCGATAGATTGTGCTTCGTCTTTATAAAGTTCTGCTGCGTTTACTGCACCAGCTGAAGTAATTGCTGCTACTGCTAGAGCTAATACTTTTTTGTTCATCATTATTCTAATTCCTATAAGGGTGGAGGAGATTAATTTCCATTTTTAATGAAACGAACTGTTTATTACTTCTTATGTCTAAGAGATTTCTAATCAGTTACCTTCACTGTTTCAATAAGACTATTTTCATGGGTAAAGGCACAAAAAGGTTAGTAAAACAATCTAAAAAGTACAATTGAACAGCGTTTTTTATTGTTTTTATGTGATATTGATCTTTATTTTTCAGTTGGTTACGCAAATGAGGGAAAGTTTGTCTGATTTTTGCGGTAAATGTAAATTTATGTTTTTTTGATTTTTGTTTTGGAACTTTATGTGAGCTTGTTCTCATTTTAGTTAATTTTATATGGTTTAAATTGTTGATATTTAAGAATTGAGACGAGGTTCTTAATTTGCGTACTCGTCATTTTTGAAAACAATTCGTAGAAACAAACAATAGATAGGTGATAAAAAAACTTTCTTTGTTTAAACTAGAGAGAATTAATATTTAACAGAAACACTTAAGGTTTACGCTCAATGGTCTGTTTATTGAGAGCCTTTGGTGGGATTTTTATTTGCTGAATTTCTGATTTCAGCTCTAGAGGTATATAAATATGGATAAGGTACCAATGACGGTACGTGGCGAAAAGCTACTGCGTGATGAATTAGAAGTATTATTAAAGCGTCGTCCTTTGATTTCAAAAGCGATCGGTGAAGCTCGTGAGCTAGGCGATTTAAAAGAAAATGCTGAATATCACGCAGCACGTGAAGAGCAAGGTATTTGTGAGGCACAGATCCGTGATATTGAATATAAACTATCTGTAGCTCAGGTTATTGATGTAACTAAAATGACCAACACTGGTAAAGTTATTTTTGGTACAACAGTGACTTTAATTGATGTGAATACAGACGAAGAAGTGAAATACCAAATCGTTGCTGATGATGAAGCGAACATTAAAGAAGGTCGAATCTCTGTGAATTCACCGATTGCTCGTGGCTTAATTGGCAAAATGGAAGGGGATGAAGTAAACATTCAAACTCCTGGCGGTACGAAAGAGTTCGAGATTGACGCTGTAGATTACATTTAATATTTATTACTTGTATGAAACACAAAGGCCGCATAGTTAACTCTACTTTAAAGATAACTACTACGGCCTTTTTAATTTCTTTAGATTAAATGGAAGAAATTATTTTCTAGGAATTTCGATTTTACGATCTTCGCTAGGACGGTATAAAACAAGTGTTTTACCGATAACTTGAACTTTTTCAGCTTCTGTTTCACGGATAATTGCTTCAACAATCAGTTGTTTAGTATCACGGTCTTCAGAAGCGACTTTAACTTTAATTAACTCGTGATGATTAAGTGCAATTTCAATTTCAGCTACTACAGCTTCTGTTAGACCATTTGCACCCATCAATACAACGGGTTTTAGGTTGTGAGCAAGACCTTTAAGGTATTGCTTCTGTTTTGTGCTTAGGTTCATATATACCCGATTTTTTCTATATTAAGGGTTGAAAACAGCCTATTCTAACGCCATCTAAGCAGGAAGACTATTTTTTGTTGCAGTCTTCTAATTTTAATTAAGTATTTTTAGGTAATGCATGAGTAAGAATAAAGTTTCAGCGAGCTCTGGTCGCTGGTTAAAAGAACATTTTGATGATAAATACGTTCTTGAGGCTCAAAAAAGAGGTTATCGCTCTCGTGCTATTTTTAAAATTGAAGAAATTCAAAATAAAGACAAGCTTTTAAAACCAGGAATGACAGTCGTTGACCTTGGTGCTGCACCTGGTGGCTGGTCACAATATGCGGTTGAGCAAGTTGGTGATGAAGGACAAGTTATTGCTTGTGATATCTTGCCAATGGACTCTATTGCTGGTGTAAGTTTTTTACAGGGGGACTTTAGGGAAGAAGCAGTATTGGATGCACTATTAGAGAGAATTCAACCTGATATGGTTGATGTCGTAATGTCTGATATGGCGCCAAATATGAGTGGTAACTTAGCGGTAGATCAGCCTCGTGCGATGTACTTAGTTGAGTTAGCTTTGGATATGTGTCGTCAAGTTCTTGCGCCAAATGGCAGCTTTACTGTGAAAGTATTCCAAGGTGAAGGCTTTGATCAGTACTTGCAAGAAGTGCGTAATATGTTCAAAGTAGTAAAAATCAGAAAGCCTGATTCATCACGTGCTCGTTCACGTGAAGTATATATTGTAGCGACTGGTTACAAAGGATAAGTTTTACGTAGTAGATACAGAATATAAACTGTAGTACTCTGTCTTTCATCTATTTAGTTAACGCGGGGTTAACACCTTGAGTGACATGGCAAAAAATCTAATATTATGGCTGGTTATCGCTGTTGTTTTAATGTCGGTATTCCAGAGTTTTGGACCAGGTGATAGCTCTGGTCGTTCAATTGACTATACGACTTTTGTTAAAGAAGTAGGTAATAGTCAAGTACAAGAAGCAACCTTTAATAATCGTGAGATTAAGGTAATGAAACGTGACGGCACTCGTTACGTAACATATATGCCAGTATTCCAAGATCCTAAGTTGCTTGATGACCTAATTAACCAAAATGTAATCGTTAAAGGTACACCACCAGAAGAGCAGAGCTTACTTGAGTCTATCTTCATCTCGTGGTTCCCAATGATTCTTCTTATTGGTGTTTGGATCTTCTTCATGCGTCAGATGCAAGGTGGCGGTGGCAAAGGAGCTATGTCCTTTGGCAAGAGTAAAGCCAAGATGATGACTGAAGAGCAAATCAAAACAACATTTGATGATGTTGCTGGCTGTGATGAAGCAAAAGAAGATGTAAAAGAGTTAGTTGATTACTTGCGCGAACCAAGCCGTTTCCAAAAACTGGGTGGTAAAATTCCAACTGGTGTTTTATTGGTTGGTCCTCCAGGTACAGGTAAAACGTTGATTGCAAAAGCGATTGCCGGTGAAGCAAAAGTACCTTTCTTCTCAATTTCTGGTTCTGATTTTGTTGAGATGTTTGTGGGTGTTGGTGCGTCACGTGTTCGTGATATGTTTGAACAAGCGAAAAAATCATCACCTTGTATTATCTTCATTGATGAAATCGATGCTGTAGGTCGCCAACGTGGTGCTGGTGTTGGTGGTGGTAATGATGAGCGTGAGCAAACATTGAACCAAATGCTAGTTGAAATGGATGGCTTTGAAGGTAACGAAGGCATCATTGTTATTGCTGCGACTAACCGTCCAGACGTACTTGATGCAGCATTACTACGTCCAGGTCGTTTCGACCGTCAAGTTGTTGTTGGTCTACCTGATATCCGTGGTCGTGAGCAGATCCTTCAAGTTCATATGCGTAAAGTACCATTAGGTGCTGGCGTAGAACCATCGTTGATTGCTCGTGGTACTCCTGGCTTCTCTGGTGCAGATCTAGCTAACTTAGTAAACGAAGCTGCTTTGTTTGCGGCGCGCGGCAATAAGCGTGTTGTTTCAATGGTTGAGTTTGAATTAGCGAAAGATAAAATCATGATGGGCGCAGAGCGTAAATCAATGGTTATGTCTGAAGAAACTAAAGAATCAACAGCATATCATGAAGCAGGCCATGCGATTGTTGGTCGTTTAGTTCCTGAACATGATCCAGTATACAAAGTATCTATCATTCCACGTGGTCGAGCGTTGGGTGTAACTATGTATCTACCAGAACAAGATCGTATCAGCATGAACCGTCAACATTTAGAATCGATGATTTCGAGTCTATATGGTGGTCGTTTAGCTGAGGAATTGATTTACGGTGTTGATAAGGTATCAACTGGTGCATCGAACGATATTGAACGCGCAACAGATATTGCTCGTAAAATGGTAACGCAATGGGGCTTCTCTGATGCTCTAGGTCCTCTACTTTATGCAGAAGATCAAGGCGACCCGTTCTCTGGTCACGGTGGTTCTCATCAACCTAAGCATGTTTCTCCAGAAACACTGCAATTAATTGATGCTGAGATCCGTACTATCATTGATCGTAACTATGCTCGTGCAAGACAGATCCTTGAAGATAATATGGATATCATGCATGCGATGAAAGATGCGTTGATGAAGTTTGAAACCATTGATGCCGGTCAGATTGATGATCTCATGGATCGTAAAGCTGATATTCGCGAACCACAAGGGTGGGGTGATAATAACCCACAGCCTCAAGCGAAGACTGA
Organism: Aliivibrio fischeri; assembly: GCA_038993745.2. Taxonomy (NCBI): domain Bacteria; kingdom Pseudomonadati; phylum Pseudomonadota; class Gammaproteobacteria; order Vibrionales; family Vibrionaceae; genus Aliivibrio; species Aliivibrio fischeri. The sequence continues at coordinate 495,840 of CP160629.1, forward strand.
AGCACCAGTAGAAAAAGAAGAAACAGAATCAAAAGCAGAAGAGAAGGTTGAAGAAACAAAAGAACAACCAACTCCAACTGATGAAACAAAAAATGATTCTGAATCATCTGAAAAGTAAGATGAAATAAGATAAATGAAACCCCGAGTTATGCTCGGGGTTTTTGTATTTATTAAAGGTGTAGAGTAATGAAACTAATAAGTAAAAATAAATCCCTTTTATTAGATCGCTCTCATGTCATGGGAATACTTAACGTAACACCTGACTCTTTTTCTGACGGTGGCCAGTTTACCCATTTAGATGCTGCGCTTAAGCAAGCCGAAAAAATGGTTAATGCTGGGGTGAGTTTTATTGATATTGGTGGAGAGTCAACGCGACCTGGAGCCCCTGAAGTATCATTACAAGAAGAGCTAGATAGAGTATTACCAATCATCGAAGCCGTTCATCAACGTTTTGATACTTGGATATCTATTGATACAAGTAAAGCTGTCGTCATGGAAGAGGCAGTAAAAGCCGGTGCTGATTTAATTAATGATGTGAGGGCACTACAAGAGCCGAATGCCTTGGAAGTCGCAGCAAAAGCGAATGTTCCTGTTTGTTTGATGCATATGCAAGGGCAACCTCGAACTATGCAAACTAATCCTTCTTATCAAGACTTATTTACCGACATATCGAGCTTTTTAAGTGAAAGAATAGATGCATGCCAATCGGTTGGTATCGCAAAAGATAAGTTAATTCTCGATCCTGGATTTGGTTTTGGTAAAACCTTGGCGCATAATTACCAGCTTCTTGCTGAGCTAGAGCGTTTTCATCAATTCGGTTTGCCGCTTCTTGCTGGGATGTCGAGAAAATCGATGGTTTTTAAGTTACTAGATGTAGAGCCGAAAATGGCAGTATCTGGCAGCTTGGCTTGTGCAACGATTGCAGCCATGAAAGGGGCGCAAATTATTCGTGTTCATGATTTTGAACAAACGATGGATATCGTAAAGGTTTGCCAAGCAACTTTAGAACAATCTCCTCATTAAAGAGTTGTTCAATTTAAATAAATTATTAAAAAAACATGGAGTACAACATGGCTGAACGTAAATATTTCGGAACTGATGGCGTTCGAGGATTAGTAGGGCAAGCACCTATCACACCTGATTTTGTTATGAAGCTTGGCTGGGCGGCAGGACAAGTTTTAGCTAAGCAAGGTACAAAAAAAGTCATTATTGGTAAAGATACGCGTATTTCTGGTTATATGCTTGAATCAGCATTAGAAGCAGGTTTAGCCGCTGCTGGATTACAAGCTAAATTTACGGGTCCGATGCCAACTCCAGCTGTGGCTTACCTTACTCAAACATTTCGTGCAGAAGCAGGTATTGTGATTTCAGCTTCTCATAATCCATACTACGATAATGGCATTAAATTCTTCTCATCAGAAGGGACAAAACTTCCGGATGACGTTGAAATGGCGATTGAAGCAGAGCTTGATAAGCCAATGACATGTGTTGAATCAGCCTTACTTGGTAAAGCTTCTCGTCTTAATGATGCTGCAGGTCGTTACATTGAATTTTGTAAAAGTACATTCCCTAAAGAATTGAGTCTTGCTGGTCTAAAAATTGTTATCGATTGTGCTAATGGTGCAACGTATCATATTGCTCCTAATGTGTTTAAAGAGCTAGGTGCAGAGATCATCACAATCGGTTGTGAACCAAATGGTACCAATATTAACCATGAAGTTGGTGCGACGGATGTTCGAGCTCTTCAAGCAAAAGTTGTTGAAGAAAAAGCCGATTTTGGTGTTGCATTTGATGGTGACGGTGACCGTATCATTATGGTGGATGAATTCGGCGAGAAAGTAGATGGCGACCAGATTGCGTACATCATTGCTCGTGACGCACTGCGTCGTGGTGAGTTAAAAGGTGGTGTGGTTGGTACATTGATGACGAATATGGGGATGGAGGTTGCTTTACGTAATCTTGGAATTCCATTTGTTCGTTCAGATGTTGGTGACCGCTATGTGATGGAAAAACTTCTAGAAAACAAATGGTTAATTGGTGCGGAGAATTCAGGTCACGTTATTCTTTTAGATAAAGTAACGACGGGCGATGCTATTGTTGCAGCGCTTCAAGTTATTGCGTCGATTGTAGGCAGTAAAATGTCATTAAAAGAATTATGTGATGGCATGACAATGTTCCCACAAATCTTAGTTAACGTTCGATTTTCTGGTGAGAATGATCCTCTTGAATCAGATGCAGTAAAAGCAGCTCAAGCTGATGTGGAAGCTAAATTAGGTGATAATGGTCGTGTATTATTGCGTAAGTCAGGTACAGAGCCTTTAATTCGCGTTATGGTTGAAGGTGAAGATGCGGAATTAGTGACACAATATGCGCAACAAATTGCGGATGCGGTGAAAGAAAGCTGCTAATTTGAGCAATTAAATGAAATTGAACGTTTTTTGTTAATTTTAACTTGTCATAGTAGCCTAGTTTGGTTAATATCCTTCGGCCTCTTAATTGAGAGGGCGCTGGTGTTGCCAATAGGCTACCGGTACATTAATTAGATACATGGGTGACGGAATGCATACGATTCTACTTGTGATTTATCTGATTGCCGCAGTCGGTGTAATTGGCCTAGTATTGGTACAACACGGTAAAGGCGCAGATATGGGAGCTTCATTTGGGGCTGGAGCATCAAATACTGTATTTGGCTCTAGTGGCTCTGGAAACTTTTTAACCCGAATGACTGCAATTTGTGCAACAGTATTTTTTGTTATCAGTTTGGCGCTAGGCAATATGTCTACGCATAAATCTGAAGGTTTTGATCTTAAATTAGATCAACAAGCGACAGAGCAAGTAACTGACAACGCGAGCGATGTTCCTGCTACTGAAGACAGCGACGTTCCTCTTTAAAAGAATTTAGCCGAGATGGTGAAATTGGTAGACACGCTAGCATGAGGTGCTAGTGCCTTATGGTGTGAGGGTTCAAGTCCCTCTCTCGGCACCATATTCAGACGAGAATCTGATTCTTGTAATAAAAGCATAAAGAAACTATAATTTCTTTGTTCTTTTCGGACGCGGGATGGAGCAGCTTGGTAGCTCGTCGGGCTCATAACCCGAAGGTCGTCGGTTCAAATCCGGCTCCCGCAACCAATTACTTAAATAAGAGTTATTGCTATTATTTAAGTAAGTCACGCAAGTGGCATTCAGGGTCCAGCAGTATTAAACCCCGCAATTACGGGGTTTTTTGCTATCTGAAACAGACTGTTTTTTAAGAATTGGGCCTTGAGCCCTTTTTTTTTTCAGGGGATATCAATGACAGGATTAGAAAGACAACTAACAGAAATGCTTGAGGCTCCTGTTGGTGCTTTAGGTTATGAATTGGTTGGTTTAGAATTCGTACGTGCGGGTGAACACTCAACACTACGTGTATTCATCGACCATGAAAATGGCATCTTTGTGGAAGACTGTGCAGAAGCCAGTCGTCAAATTAGTGCAGTAATGGATGTAGAAGATCCAATTACAGTAGCATATAACCTAGAGGTTTCGTCTCCAGGTCTTGAACGTCCACTGTTTAAAGCAGCACATTATCAACAATTTGTTGGTCACGAGGTCAGCCTTGTATTAAAGATGCCGATGAATAACCGTCGTAAATGGAAAGGTGACATCCTTGAAATTAACGGTGAGATTGTTACGGTTACAGTTGATGGTAACAATGAAGAATTTGCGTTAAGCAACATTTCAAAGGCGAACTTGGTTCCTAAATTTTAAGGCTTGAAGAGGCTAAAATGAACAAAGAAATCTTAGCTGTTGTAGAAGCAGTATCAAATGAAAAAGCTGTTCCTCGTGAGCGAATTTTTGAAGCATTAGAAATCGCGCTTGCAACAGCAACAAAGAAAAAATCTGAAATGGAAATTGAAGTACGTGTAGCGATCGATCGCAAAACAGGTGACTTCGAAACATTCCGTCGTTGGGTTGCAGTAGAAAACGTTGAAAATCCAACGCTTGAAATTTCTATTGAAGCAGCACAGTTTGAAGATGAAACTATCGAAATCGGTGGTTACGTTGAAGATGATATCGAGTCAGTAACATTTGACCGTATTACAACTCAAACAGCGAAACAAGTTATCGTACAAAAAGTACGTGAAGCTGAACGTGCAATGATCGTTGAACAGTTTATTGATAATGAAGGTGAGCTAATCACTGGTATCGTTAAGAAAGTAAACCGTGATGCAATCATCGTAGATCTTGGTAACAACGCTGAAGCGGTAATTTTACGTGAAGATCAACTTCCACGTGAAAACTTCCGTCCAGGTGACCGTGTTCGTGGTCTGCTATATGCAGTTAAACCTGAAGCACGTGGTTTCCAATTATTCATGACACGTTCAAAAGGCGTAATGCTAACTGAACTATTCCGCGTAGAAGTACCTGAAATTGGCGAAGAGCTAATTGAATTAAAAGGTGCGGCTCGTGATCCAGGTTCTCGTGCTAAGATCGCAGTTAAAACAAACGATAAGCGTATTGACCCTGTTGGTGCGTGTGTTGGTATGCGTGGCGCACGTGTACAAGCTGTATCTGGTGAGCTTGGTGGTGAGCGTATTGATATCGTGCTTTGGGATGATAACCCTGCGCAATTTGTTATCAATGCAATGGCTCCGGCAGAAGTTGCTTCAATCATTGTTGATGAAGACAACAACACAATGGATATCGCTGTTGAAGCTGATAATCTAGCACAAGCAATTGGCCGTAGTGGTCAAAACGTACGTTTAGCATCTCAACTTACTGGTTGGGAATTAAACGTAATGACAGTTGCTGATCTTAACAAGAAGCACCAAGAAGAAGCTCAAGGTTCTATTGATGCATTCGTTAAGCATTTAGATATTGATGCAGACTTTGCTCAGCTATTAGTTGAAGAAGGTTTCACTACTCTAGAAGAAGTTGCATATGTACCTGTAAATGAACTTCTAGAAATTGAAGAGTTAGATGAAGATACTGTTGATGCTCTACGTACTCGTGCGAAAGAAGCATTAACAACATTAGCGCTAGCTCAAGAAGAATCATTAGATGGCGTTGAGCCAGCTGAAGACCTACTTGCTCTTGAAGGCTTAGAGCGTGAGCTTGCTTTCAAACTTGCAGCTAAAGGTGTTATTACACTTGAAGACCTTGCAGACCAAGGTGTTGATGAACTGTCTGATATTGAAAATCTAACAGAAGAGCGTGCTGGTGAGTTAATCATGGCTGCTCGTAACATCTGTTGGTTTAGTGACGAAGAATAATAATAGCAAGCAAGGAGAAGCGGTATGACAAAGCTTACGGTAAAAGCACTTAGTGAAGAAATTGGAACTCCAGTTGACCGCTTACTTCAGCAATTTTCGGATGCTGGTATTAATAAAAAAGACGGAGACTCTGTAACTGAAAGTGAAAAGCAATCTTTGCTGGTTCACTTGAAGAAAGAGCATGGTAGTGTTGATGATAGTGCATCACCTACACGTCTAACTCTTCAACGCAAAACTCGCAGCACGTTAAGTGTTGCGGGTAGCGGTGGTAAAAGTAAAGATGTGCAAGTAGAAGTTCGTAAAAAACGTACTTATGTAAAAGCAAGCGCACTTGAAGAAGAGAAAAAAGCTGAGCAACTGAAAGCAGAAGCTGAAGAACAAGCCAAACGCGATGCAGAGGAAGCTGCAGCTCGCGAACTTGAACAAAAAGCACAACGTGAAGCGGAAGAGCAGGCAAAACGTGAAGCTGAGGCAGAAGCCAAAGCGAAACGTGAAGCTGAAGAAAAAGCGAAACGTGCTGAAGCTGATAAGGCTAAAAAAGAAATGACTAAGAAAAACGAACAAGCGAAAAAAGAAGCTGAGGAGCTTAAAGCTCGTCAGGAACTAGAAGCGACTCGTAAGGCAGAAGCTGAAGCGGCAAAATTAGTAGAAGAAGCTCGTAAACTTGCTGAAGAAAATGAAGCTCGTTGGAAAGAAGAAGAGCAAAAGAAATCAGCAGCTGAAAAAGATGCAGATTACCATGTAACAACTTCTTCTCATGCTCGTGAAGCAGAAGATGCGGCTGATCGTAAAGAAGAGCAACAACCTCGCCGTCGTAAGAAAAAAGCAAAACCTGCAGAAGCAGCTCCTCGCGGTGGTCGTAACCAACGTGGCGGTCGCAATAAAAAAGCACAAGTTAACAAACCTACTTCAATGCAACATGGCTTTGATAAGTCAGCGACAGTTGCTAAGCAAGACGTTGCTATCGGTGAAACAATTGTTGTTTCTGAACTAGCAAGTAAAATGTCTGTTAAAGCAACAGAAGTAATCAAAGTTATGATGAAGATGGGCGCTATGGCGACTATCAACCAAGTGATCGACCAAGAAACTGCACAACTTGTTGCAGAAGAAATGGGTCACAAAGTAATTCTTCGTAAAGAAAATGAATTAGAAGAAGCGGTACTATCTGATCGTGACAACAGCGCTGAAGCTGAAGGTCGTGCTCCAGTAGTTACAATCATGGGTCACGTTGACCATGGTAAAACTTCTACACTTGACTACATTCGTCGTGCACACGTTGCTGACGCTGAAGCGGGTGGTATTACACAACACATCGGTGCATACCACGTTGAAACTGACAACGGTATGATCACTTTCCTTGATACTCCTGGACACGCAGCGTTTACCGCTATGCGTGCTCGTGGTGCTCAAGCGACAGATATCGTTGTTCTTGTTGTTGCAGCAGATGATGGTGTTATGCCACAAACAATCGAAGCTATCCAACACGCAAAAGCGGCAGGTGTACCTCTGATTGTTGCTGTGAACAAGATCGATAAAGAAGATGCAAACCCAGATAACGTTAAGAATGAGCTTGCTCAATACGACGTAATTCCTGAAGAGTGGGGCGGTGAGAACATGTTTGTTCACATCTCTGCTAAACAAGGTACAAATATCGATGGTCTTCTAGAAGCGATTCTTCTTCAGTCTGAAGTTTTAGAGCTTACAGCGGTAAGAGAAGGCATGGCATCAGGTGTTGTTGTTGAATCTCGTCTTGATAAAGGTCGTGGTCCTGTTGCAACAGTTCTTGTTCAATCTGGTACTCTTAACAAGGGCGATATCGTTCTTTGTGGTCAAGAATACGGCCGTGTTCGTGCAATGCGCGATGAAAATGGTAAAGAGATTGAATCAGCTGGTCCATCTATCCCTGTTGAGATCCTTGGTCTTTCTGGCGTTCCTGCATCTGGTGATGAAGCTACAGTTGTTCGTGATGAGCGTAAAGCACGTGAAGTTGCAAACTACCGTCAAGGTAAATTCCGTGATGTTAAACTAGCTCGTCAGCAAAAAGCGAAATTAGAGAACATGTTCTCTAATATGACTGCTGGTGAAGTTGCTGAACTAAATGTAGTTCTAAAAGCTGACGTTCAAGGTTCTGTTGAAGCGATTGCTGATTCATTACGTAAACTGTCAACTGACGAAGTTAAAGTTAACATCGTAGGTTCTGGTGTTGGTGGTATTACTGAAACTGATGCAGTACTTGCAGCAGCATCTAACGCTATTATTCTTGGCTTCAACGTTCGTGCTGATGCAACTGCTCGCCGTACAATTGAAAACGAGAACCTAGATCTTCGTTACTACTCAATCATCTACCAACTGATCGATGAAGTTAAAGCTGCAATGGGCGGTATGCTTGCTCCTGAGTTTAAACAAGAAATCATTGGTCTTGCTCAAGTTCGTGACGTATTTAAGTCGCCTAAACTTGGTGCAATCGCTGGTTGTATGGTTACAGAAGGTACGATTAAGCGTAGCAACCCAATCCGTGTACTACGTGATAACGTAGTAATTTACGAAGGTGAGCTAGAATCACTACGTCGCTTTAAAGATGACGTGGCTGAAGTTAAAAATGGTTACGAGTGTGGTATCGGCGTTAAGAACTACAACGACGTACGCGTTGGTGACCAAATCGAAGTATTCGAAATCGTTGAGATCAAACGTACTCTTGACTAATTGACTATAATTACTAACGTTATCTTTAAAGGTAAGTAGTAATCGGTTGTTGAATACACCATGGGGGGCTGGTAATTACCAAGCCCCCCATCTTTCTAAGAGAGAAAAGATATGTCAAAAGAATTTAGCCGCACACAGCGTGTGTCGCAACAATTACAAAAAGAACTAGCAGTTATGCTACAACGTGAAGTTCGTGATTCACGTATCGGTATGGTGACGATTTCTGATGTAGAAGTATCACGTGACTTAGCTTATGCAAAAGTATTCGTGACTTTCTTCTGTGTTGGTGATCAAACTCCAGAATCAAGCTTAGCCGCTCTAAAAGAGCACGAGCCATCATTACGTATGATGCTTGGCAAGCGCATTCGTTTACGTCTAACTCCTGAAATTCGTTTTACTTACGACAACACGCTTGTTGAAGGTATGCGTATGTCTAACTTAGTAACTGACGTTGTTAATACAGATAAACGCAAAATGGCTGAATCAGGCCGTACAGAATCAGATGAAGGTGAAGAGTAATGGCTCGCCGTCGTAAGGGTCGTCCGGTTAATGGTGTTATCTTAATTGATAAACCAACAGGTATTACTTCAAACGATACTCTGCAAAAAGTTAAACGCATTTACTTTGCTGAAAAAGCAGGTCATACAGGTGCTCTTGATCCTCTAGCAACTGGTATGCTTCCTATTTGTTTAGGTGAAGCAACGAAGTTTTCTCAGTTTCTTTTAGATTCTGATAAGCGCTACCGTGTTATAGCTAAACTTGGTGAGCGTACGAATACATCAGACTCTGATGGTGAAGTGGTTCAAACTCGTGAAGTAAAAGTGGATCGCGGTCAATTAGAGCGTTGTATTGCGAAATTCCGTGGTACAACGGATCAAATTCCATCAATGTTTTCAGCATTAAAATACCAAGGTCGTCCTTTGTATGAATATGCTCGTGAAGGCATTGAAGTACCTCGTGAGTCACGTAAGATCACTGTTTACTCTATTGAATTACTTCGCTTTGAAGGTCATGAAGTAGAAATGGAAGTGCATTGTTCAAAAGGCACTTACATTCGTACGATTACCGACGATTTAGGAGAAATGCTGGGTTGTGGTGCGCACGTAACTTATTTACGTCGTACTGGTGTATCGAATTATCCATATGAGAATATGGTAACGATTGAAGACTTAGAAGCATTACTTGAACAAGCTCATCGCGAAGAGCGTGCTCCTCGTGAATTACTTGATCCATTACTAATGCCAATGGATTCAGCGGTACAAGACCTACCTGAAGTGAATATGATCCCTGAATTGGCAGATCATGTTTTACACGGTCAACCTGTACAAGTGTTTGGTGCTCCACAGGATGGCATTGTACGTATGACATCGGGTGATGAACGTTTATTCATCGGTGTTGGTCACATTGATGATGATGGTCGTGTTGCGCCTAAACGTTTAGTTGTTTTTCGAGATGAAGAAGAAAAATAATTAATCCTGAGTTTCAAAAGAATAGAAAGAGCAAAAGCTGTTGGTTTTTGCTCTTTTTTTATTGCTTTATTATTGTTCATCCGTATAATTCGCCCTTCGCGTAGTGGCTGAATCAGAGATTGGCTACTACAAATATTAAACTACTCTTATCAGGAGAGAATTATGTCTCTGAATGCAGAAACTAAAGCAGCAATCGTTGCTGAATACGCACAATCTGAAGGCGATACAGGTTCACCAGAAGTACAAGTAGCACTACTAACTGCTTCTATCAACCACCTTCAAGGTCACTTTGCTAATCACAAGCACGATCACCACAGCCGTCGTGGTCTACTACGTATGGTTTCTAGCCGTCGTAAGCTTCTTGATTACCTAAAAGGCAAAAACCTTGCTCGTTACCAAGATCTAATCAAACGTCTAGGCCTACGTCGCTAATTTGCGATGTCTGTAAAGACAGTTTGACGAAAAGGAGCGTTTATCGCTCCTTTTTTTATGAGCTAAAATCTCCTTTTTCATTCCTGAAACTCGCATCTTCCCCCAATTGAGGTATACTGTGCCTCGTTGAAATTACTCAGTAGTAATTTTGATAAAACTATCCAATTCATCATATTACAGTCACCGAAGTCGGCCACTAGGTCGCGGCTATTACAAATTGTCTTTAATGAAGTCAATTTGTACTAGTCGCGATTAGTAGTATGTTGAATTATCAACTACAAATTTCTTATTTTTGATAGCACAACGTGCCATGTAAAAATAAGAATAAAGGAAAAAAAATGTTCGCGAATCCAGTCGTAAAATCATTTCAGTACGGTAACCATACCGTTACTCTAGAAACGGGTGTAATTGCTCGTCAAGCTACAGCTGCTGTAATGGCAAGCATGGACGATACATCTGTATTCGTTTCTGTTGTTGCTAAGAAAGAAGCGGTTCCAGGCCAAGATTTCTTCCCATTAACAGTTAACTACCAAGAGCGTACATACGCTGCAGGTAAAATCCCTGGTGGTTTCTTTAAGCGTGAAGGTCGTCCTTCTGAAGCTGAAACACTAACAGCTCGTCTAATTGACCGTCCAATCCGTCCTCTTTTCCCTGATGCATTCAAAAACGAAGTACAGGTAATTGCAACGGTTGTTTCTATCAATCCTGAAGTTAACCCAGACATGATCACTATGATCGGTACGTCTGCGGCATTAGCTATCGCTGGTATTCCATTTAATGGTCCTATCGGTGCTGCACGTGTTGGTCATATCAACGGTGAGCTTGTTCTTAACCCATCAAATACTGAACTTGAAAACTCTAAACTAGACCTAGTTGTGTCTGGTACAGAAGGTGCAGTATTAATGGTTGAATCAGAAGCTGATAACCTAACTGAAGAAGAAATGCTTTCTGCTGTTGTATTCGGCCACGAACAACAACAAGTAGTTATCAACGCTATCAACGAATTCGCTGCTGAAGTTGCAACTCCAGCATGGGATTGGGTTGCTCCAGAAGAGAACACAGTTCTTAACGCGCGTATTGCAGAGTTAGCAGAAGCTAAATTAGTTGAAGCTTACCAAATTACTGAAAAAATGACTCGTTACGATCGCATTCATGAAATCGCGGCTGAAGTTAACGAAGTTCTAGTATCTGAAAACGAAGACGTGAACCTAAAAGAAGTTCACACTATCTTCCACGATCTAGAGAAAACAGTTGTACGTCGCAGCATCATCGCTGGTAACCCACGTATCGATGGTCGTGAAAAAGACATGGTTCGTGCGCTAGACGTACGTACTGGTGTTCTTCCACGTACTCACGGTTCTTCTCTATTCACTCGTGGTGAAACTCAAGCTCTTGTTACTGCAACGCTTGGTACACAACGTGATGCTCAAATCATCGATAGCCTAATGGGTGAGAAGAAAGATCACTTCCTTCTACACTACAACTTCCCTCCATACTGTGTAGGTGAAACTGGTTTTGTTGGTTCTCCTAAGCGTCGTGAAATCGGTCACGGTAAACTGGCTAAACGTGGTATCCAAGCGGTTATGCCTTCTATTGAAGAATTCCCATACACAGTACGTGTAGTATCGGAAATCACTGAATCTAACGGTTCATCTTCAATGGCTTCTGTATGTGGTACATCTTTAGCTCTTATGGATGCTGGTGTTCCAATTAAAGCATCTGTTGCTGGTATCGCAATGGGTCTTGTGAAAGAAGGCGACGATTTCGTTGTTCTTTCTGACATTCTAGGTGACGAAGACCACCTTGGTGATATGGACTTTAAAGTAGCGGGTACTAACGAAGGTATCACTGCACTTCAAATGGATATCAAAATCGAAGGTATCACTAAAGAGATCATGCAGATCGCTCTAAACCAAGCTCAAGGTGCGCGTAAGCACATCCTTAAAGTTATGGATGAAGCTATCTCTGGTGCTCGTGAAGAGATCTCTGAATTTGCTCCACGTATCCACACAATGAAGATCAGCTCTGATAAGATCAAAGATGTTATCGGTAAAGGTGGTGCAGTTATCCGTGCTCTTTGTGAAGAGACTGGTACAACTATCGAAATCGAAGATGACGGTACGATCAAAATCGCTGCAACTGAAGGCGCTGCTGCTAAAGAAGCGATTCGTCGCATCGAAGAGATCACTGCTGAAGTTGAAGTTGGTAAGATCTACACAGGTAAAGTTATGCGTATCGTAGATTTCGGTGCGTTCGTAACGGTTCTTGGCCCTAAAGAAGGTCTAGTTCATATTTCTCAAATCGCAGAAGAGCGTATCGAGAAAGTAGCTGATCACCTACAAGTTGGTCAAGAAGTGAAAACTAAAGTACTTGAAATCGACCGTCAAGGCCGTATCCGTCTAAGTATTAAAGAAGCAAATGCTGAACTAAACCCAGCACCTGCTGCTGAAGCAAAAGACGCAGAATAATCTTATTGATTACAGTCTTTTGATTTAAAGCATGTTATAAAGGGAGCAGAAATGCTCCCTTTTCTTTTAATATAGAGTCGCTTTTATTAAAAGAATTAGGTTTATCATAGGAGAAAATGAGTGAATTGGATTCGAGTAGCCTTAGTTGGCGCAGTATTAGTGTTGTCTGGGTGTGCATCTAAAGGGGATACTTCAGGATGGGGATACCCTCCAATGGCGGTTCCTTTACAACCAAGTATCCAACAAGAGATCCAATTATCTCGTTTGGACCAATTGCTACAACGCCCCGATGTGGATGATGTAACTCGTGCAAAAATGTACTATGAAAGAGGGTTAATTAAAGACAGTTTAGGTTTACGTGACTTGGCTCGTGTCGACTTTACTCAATCTTTAACGTTAAAGCCTGATCAGAGTGATGTGTTTAATATTCTTGGTGTTTACTACACGCAAAATACGGATTTTGATGGAGCGTATGAAGCGTTAGATTCAGCTTTAGAATTAGACCCAAATAATCAATTTGCTGAACGTAATTTAGCTATCGCTTTGTATTATGGTGAACGTTACGATCAAGCATATGAAATAGCTCAGAAACATTACAATGATGCTCCTCGTGACCCATACCGTGCAATTTGGTTGTATTGGATTGGATTAGAAGTGGATGCGAAAGTGGCAACAGAGACCTTCCAAAAACAATATCAACAAAGAACAGATGAAGATTTTGGATGGGATCTTGCTGGGTTAATTTTAAAAGAAACTTCTGAAGATGAGTTTTTGAAAAAAATCTTAACTACAACTCGTAATAATGTGGCATTGGCAGAAAAACTAACAGAAGGTTATTTTTACTTAGCTAAACGTTATCAATACGAAGGTGATTATCCAAACGCAATTGCTTTGTATAAGTTAAGTATGTCGAACAACGTTTATGAGTATGTAGAACATCGATATTCATTTGTGGAACTAGGTAATATCTACAAAGCTTTACGTGATTTGCAAGAGCAAAAAATAAAAGAGCAGCAAGCACAAGAAGCGAAAGAAGAACCGGTTGCACCACAAGAAAAAAGCACTGAAAAAGAGATGCTAAAAGAAGAAGCAACAGCAGAATAATTAGCAATATTAGTATAATAAAAAAGCCTTATTCATATGGATAAGGCTTTTTTGTATTCAAAAGAAAACTCAAAATTACATTTGAATGTCTAACCCAGCAATATTGTGCCAGTAGCCATTACAATGGCGAGCATCTTTTAAAGCAAATTTTTCAGAGCCAGTTTCATTAGCTTTGAATTTTCTTACTTCATCAAAGGTATCAACACTTAATGGGCTCAGTCGTACTACATCAACTAGGTTACTCATGCTTGGTAAGTCATTTATCAAGTTGTAACAGTAGCCAGATTGAGTCTGAATACCATTTAACGTGAACACTTCCTGACCTTCTTGGCTATTAACCGTAATACCAGTTGGGTATTTAATACAGCAGGTTTCACATTCATCTTTTGGTTTATTCTCTGCTCGAGCAGTAAAGCAACGAGCAGAATACGCAAGAGGAAGATAGCCGTAACTGAATACTTCGGTTTCAAACTTATTGCGAATACCAAGTTCGTCACATTGAGTTAATACGTTCTGTAGCCATTCACGAGAAAGCTCTACAGGCATACACCAACGTGTCATCCCTTGTTTTAAAAAGAGGTTTAGGGTTTGAGCGTTATAGCAGTTAACCGCTGGACCAACAACAAATGGAACTTTGCTCTCTGATGCTAGTTGAATTGCCGATACATCATTGGCTTCGATAATAAAATCACCATTATCAATGTACTTTTTCATTACATTGACTTCACTCGGTGCTTCTAATAAAGCCATGGTAGATAACACGACTTGTTTACCAGAATCTGAAATATCCTTAGCAATAGCAAACCAGTCTTTAGGTTTCATTTCTCGGCGTTTTGAACAAACACTTTCACCTAAATAAATAATATCAGCTTCACTATTGGTTGCTTGTTGATAAAACGACTCAACGTTTTCTTTAGACCAAAAGTATAGGAGTGGACCTAATGCGTATTTCATGATGTTCTCCTATTGCCACTTCTTATGATAAGCACCAAGAGTGGTTTGTGTCCCCTCTGATACATTCGCTAATGTTGCATCCCATTTAGGTTCTACCGCATAGCCTTCAGGATTTGCTTTGTAGCTATCGATAGCTGCACGCCATGTACGAGTTACTTGCTCAACATAAGCAGGACTGCGTTGACGTCCTTCTATTTTCACTGATGCAACATTGGCTGCAAATAATTCAGGAACTAAAGATAAGGTATTTAAACTGGTTGGTTCCTCAAGAGCATGGAAGGTTTTACCTTCTACATCAAAGCGTCCTTTACACAGGGTTGGATAGCCGGCATTTTCACCTTCACCATAACGATCGATTAAAATATTATTTAAACGAGATTCCAGCCCATTATCGGTTTCTTGCCAACGAACGTATTTTGCTGGTGAGCAAGCGCCTACGGTGTTTGGTGATTCACCTGTCATGTATGATGATAAGTAACAACGACCTTCAGACATGATACATAGACTACCAAAGGCGAAGACTTCTAAATCAACATCAGAGGTTAAATTTCGAGAAAGTTGTTTAACTTGATGGATAGATAACACTCGAGGCAAAACAACACGTTTAATATTGAAGTTCTTTTTATAGAAATCAATAGCGGCAACATTGGTTGCAGAAGCTTGTACCGAGAGGTGTAACTCTAAATCAGGATAGGTTGTTGCAGCGTATTCTAGTACAGCAATATCAGAAATAATAAGCGCATCAATTCCCATGGCTGCTGCGTTATCTACAGCCTTTGTCCAACGGCTAAATCCATCTGGGTGAGCAAATGTATTTAAGGCAACATGAATATGTTTATTTTTATCGTGAACATATTGCACGGCTTTCTCAAGCTTTTTACCTGTAAAGTTTAAGCCTGCAAAATGGCGAGCATTTGTGTCGTCTTTAAAACCGATATAAACAGCATCGGCGCCGCAATCAATAGCGGTTTTTAGTGCGGGCAAATTACCGGCTGGGCAGAGGAGTTCCATAAGAATACCTAATTACAAAAATCTGATGCACTATGATAATAGTAACAAAATTTTGAAACTTGATATAAGGCAGGTTTTTAGTTGTTTTGTGTTTTAAATAAAGACTTGGGATGGATTGATGTTCAACCTGAGTTTTTGCTCTTTTTAAATTTATAATCGACTGTAATACCTAGAAAGTGGTGGGTTTTATCTAGGTATTAAGTTCGATTATTTCTATTTATCTAGCGCGTTTGTTTTGTACTAATAACGCTTCAATCTCATGTTTTGGTTGAGGTTTGTAGAAATGGAACCCTTGAATGGAATCACAATTTAGGCTTGATAATAGCATTGCTTGTTGTCTTGTTTCGACACCTTCAGCAACGATATCCATGTTTAAATTTTTACCTAAATTAATTACGTTTTCTATGATCGTAATTTGCTTAGGTAATGTGTCGATTTCATTAATAAACCCACGATCGATTTTTAACTCATCTAATGGGAAACGAGCAAGATAAGCTAAAGAAGAGTAACCCGTACCAAAGTCATCAATTGATAAGGTAAAGCCAAGCTTCTTTATTGCATCTAACATTTGGATAGCGTGCTCGCCATCACTCATTACCGCACTTTCAGTTAATTCTAACGTGATACAGTTAGGATCAACTTGTGTCGTTTTAAGAAGTCGTTCCATGTACTCAATTAATTGAGGATTACCAAATTGCTCTGGGGATAAGTTAATGGCAATACGACCAGGTAAAATCCCTTGATTCTTCCACTCTTTAACGGTTTGGAAAACTTCACGCATTACAACTTTGCCTAGTGTTTCAATTAGACCTGAACGTTCAGCAACAGGGATGAAGCGAGCAGGACTGATGTAACCTTCAACAGGATGCTTCCATCGAACCAGAGCTTCTGCGCCATTAATTCTAAAATCACGAGCACTTACTTTTGGTTGGTACCATACTTCAAGCCCATTATTTTGAAGTGCTTTTTGTAATTCGATCTCTAACCAAAGACGCATGCGTGCTTCTTTGTTCATTTGGTCATGAAATTTAATTAAACGGTTTCTGCCTCGATCCTTTGCTTCATACATGGCGGTATCAGCATTTTGTAGCAAACTACGAGCGTCGCTGCCGTCAGCTGGATATTGGACACTACCAATGGAGCAAGCAAGACGTTTTGAAAAGTGAACAAGATCGAATGGTTGATTGATTAAACTGATGATCTTTTCAGATAATTGCTCAAGAACTTGGTTGTGTTCTGGTTTTGGAAATAGTATTCCAAATTCATCGCCACCTAAATGGCCAACAACAGCGTGTTTTGGTAGTAATTTCTGTAAGCGATTGGAGATCTCTTTTAAAACACGATCTCCAATATGATGGCCAAGTGAATCATTAATATTCTTGAAGTTATCAATATCTAAATAAAGCATGAAAAAAGGAATGTCTTCTTTAATCATCTTTTCTATAACATGGGTAAAACCGTGGCGATTGTAAATTCCAGTTAATAGATCCACTTGAGAAGCGGCAATATGGTTGCTCATTGCAATTTGCTTCTTGTTTTCTTTTAAAATAACAAGATGAGCAGGGCTTCCTAATATGTGAGTTTCTTCAACCGTTAATATTAATTCGGCACGAAGAGAGCAATTCGCCGTTGTTCTAACGGTTAACTGTTGTTCAGAAGGTAAGCTTGAAATTAATTCTGATAAGCATTGAGTGCGAGAAGGGGAATGTAAAAGTTGCTCAATACTTTCGCCAATAAATTCTGTTGGGTTGTTGAACCCAAGCATTTTAGCTGACGCTCCGTTTGCAGAGACAATAATATCTCCTTCAATTAAAAAGACGGAGTCACTTAATAGCTCTGTGAGTTTGTGGTACTTAGATTCACTTTCTTTTAGAGAATTGAGAAGTTGTTGGCGTTCTGAGGTGTCGACAGCGTGAAATACAATATAAGTCGTATCTTCTTCATGAATAGGGAAGAGACTAAAATGTAGACTGGTATCAAATCGATGATCATCTAGCGTAATTTCAGCTTCAATTTTTTCACCGTTTAGAGCTCTGTCATAATAGGCTTTTAATGATGAGTAAAAATGTTTACCTAAAATTTCAGAATCGCTTCGGCCACAAAGAGATTCACGGTTTAATCCACTAAGTTCACAGTAACGGTTGTTTACTGTTATGTATTTATGGTCTTTGTCCAAAATAGCAAACAGAAATGGACTGTTATCTGTAAGCAAAGGAAGCCAATGTTGTATTTGAGAAAGAGACATAGTGTTACCGCTTTAGTAAAGAAGACCAATAACTTCCAGAGATATAATGTTTATTTATAAGACGAACAGTAAAATATACATTGAAAGAATCCCTATTTTCTACCTTTAATCGTAATAAGTGCTTTTTTTGATAATAAACAGGTTAGATATCACTCTATCAATTTATACTTGCCTCTAGTTATCGACCAAATGTTATGGAAATTAAGTGTGATTAATCAAATTCGTTCGAAATTAGTAGAAAATGCGGCCTCTGTTTTAAAAACTCCTGCAAAGTTAGTTCCTGTTTCAATCCAACAGAAGATGTTACTCGAAGGATTAAAACAAGTTTTTCATGAAGCGCTAGAAGATGGTGATTTTGAGTTTTTAGAAGATAAATGGCTAAAAGTTTCGATTCTTGATCTCGAATTAGAATGGTTTATCAGCTATCAAGATGAAAAACTGGTAGTCTCGAATAAAACAGAAAATGATGATGTGAGTTTCAGTGGGCAATTAAATGATTTAATTTTAATTGCAGGCCGAAAAGAAGATCCTGATACTCTGTTTTTTCAACGTCGCCTAAAAATTGAAGGCGATACAGAGCTTGGTTTGGAAGTGAAAAACTTAATGGATAGCGTAGACCTTGACTCGTTACCAAAACCTTTAAATCAAGCATTAATGACGTTGGCAAACTTTGTACAGCAAGGTTTGCAGAAACCTGAAGTTAAAGAGACCATGAATGCTTATTAGAACTGAAGCTCCAGCTGATATTCTGACGGTTGACCGTTTAGTTCGCTCTGCATTTGATACTGAAGCAGAAGCGAAATTAGTGATGTCTTTGCGTGAAAACAGCCATTTAACACTTGCTTTAGTCGCATGTAGTGACGATGGTGAAGTGATTGGTCACTGTTTATTTAGTCCTGTTACATTGAATGGCGACGATTTAAACTGGCAAGGATTAGCTCCTTTATGTGTAAAAAAAGAGCACCAAAAACAGGGTATAGCTGAAGCATTAGTAAAAGAAGGTTTAGAGATGCTGACTGAACTGGGCTATCCAGTTGTTGTCGTATTAGGAGATTCAAATTATTACCAACGTTTTGGTTTTGAATCAGCAACGAATTACGATATGCACTCTAAATGGGAAGTCCCTGAAGGGGCTTTTATGATTAAAGCCTGCTCTTCTGAATTTATTGATGGAAAATCAGGGTTAATCGAATATTGTCCTGAATTTGATTTATTGTAACAGACGAAAAGAATGCTCATCTTGCTATGAGCATTCTATTTTTATTGGCAGTTAGTTAGCGCTTTAATCCCCATACTTCCACTTTTGCTTTTTTCACTACACCTGCGGCATTCAGTGTCAAATTTCCCCAGCTTTTATATTGTAATTCTAGGTAATCAAATTTGGATTTATCCGTTCCTGGTAATTTATAGGTCCGAGTGCTCATCCCTTTTGTCAGTGTGCCCATTGTTTTTAATTGCTTTGTTGAGCCATCGGTCATGGTTACTTTCATGCTTTTTATACTGACAGTACCTTGCACACATTTTATTTTTATCTTTGAAAATTTACGTTCACTCAGAAAAGGCAATGGTTCTACTTTATCTTCTTCTTGTTCAAAATTAACGGTTTTATCGCTAATAAGTACCCAATCATCATTATCTTTCGCATAAGTCGTATTGGTTGAGGCGATATTAATAAGTAAAACGAGAGCCATTGTTGAAAAAATAGAGGAGATAGTTGCAGTTGTAATTAATCGCTTTTTCATTAGTCACAGTCTTAATACAAAAATAGGGGCTAAAGTATTGAATGGTAATATTGATGAAGTCAGTATTAAGTTAAAATATCGGTTTGTATAATATTTGAGACGAGAGGCTTTGTTATATTGTTAGGGATTATGTGCTCTCAGTGTGTATCAGTAGCATCAAATCTAGAATATTGATAAGATTCTCCACCTTAGATAAGTAGGTGAATGATATGCCCCAGCAAGCGTTACAGTTTTTAAATGAGATGGATATTTCGGTTTGGCAAGTTCGTCAAACAAGCTATTTCCCGGCATTAGAAAACACAACATTATCGTTACCTGAAACTTGTCAGTTATTATTTGTAGCTCCTGCTATACCGACAGAGCGTGATGCTTTTCTATTTGGAAAAGTGCTTGCTAGCATGAAGCTGTCACCTGAGCAGGCGTTATTTCTTTCCTCTGAGTCATTAGAATATATTGGGGAGCATCATTTAGATTGGTGCTGGTTCTCTGGAGTATCTACCACAGAGCTAGAAGGCGTTAAAATATTAACCTCTCCTTTATTGTCAGAGATGCATTCTAATACTCAATCACGACGTGATTTATGGCGACAAATTTGTTCTTATGACAATTAAAATTCAAACAACTTCTGAATCTCATTTAGATGATATTTGGCGAATAGAAAGAGCTGCTCATTCACATCCTTGGGCAGAATCTATGATCAGAGAGCTTGATAGTCGCTGTGCTCAGCATCGAGTCATGTTAGTTGATGAGCAAGTCGTGGGTTACTTTTATGCTCAAAATGTTGTTGGCGAAGTAACTTTATTGAATATTGCGATAGATCCTGCTCATCAAGGTAAAGGATTCGGCCGTAAGTTAACTGAATTTTTTATTGATATGTGTATGGAACAAAAAGCTGAATCAGCATGGCTCGAAGTTCGAGAAAGTAATACTAAAGCTATCTCATTATATGAGTCAGAAGGGTTTAATGAAGTGACTCGCCGTCATGATTATTACCCAACAAATAATGGCAAAGAAGACGCTATTATTATGAGCTTTATATTTTTCTAAATTCCTTACTTTAGATAAGAGGCGAGTTTGCGTATAATCTCGCCTAATTATTACATGTTCTATCCTTTCTGAAATCTTACAGGATTATCAACGCTTATGTCTTTTTTACAAGAAGTGGGTAAACGCAGAACGTTTGCCATCATTTCTCACCCAAATGACTGAGTGTGTTTCACCTGATATAATCCTGTTTCATTCTCTTTCTTTTTCTTCTTCAACTTACTGAAAATAATCTAATTCCTTATTTGTCTTCTATTGTTCTATTTCCTCATCTTGCATCCTGTTTCATTTCGTATCATCTATTTTGTGTACATGGCTGTGTACATAAATTAATATCAGCTGATTGTTTATTGATCTTTGTGTACACAGTGGTGGATTTATGGCGTTATCAGATAGTTGGTTAAAAGCTCATGTTGGAAAGACAATGGATAAGCGAATAGAGAAATCAGATAGTCATGGATTATCTGTTCGAGTAACAACGAAAGGTAAGGTTATCTTTCAGTTACGGTATCGCTTTGATGGAAAACCAGTCCGGTTAGATTTAGGTTCATATCCAACGATAAGTTTGAAGCAAGCAAGACAAGAAGCATTTCGACTTAAAGGTTTTCTAGAAGAAGGGCGAGATCCTAAAATTGCTAAACAGCTTGAAAAGCAAGAATTGAGTTCAGCTATTACGGTACAAGAACTGTTTCATTCTTGGTACGAATCATATTGTTTAGTTAATAAAACAATGCATAAAGAAATAAAGCGTTCATTTGAATTGTATGTGTTTCCTGAGCTTGGAGCTTTACCTGCTAATGATGTAAGCATTCATATATGGTTAAAACTGTTAGAAGACAAAGTGAAATCAAGTCCAAGTATTGCAGACCGAATTTTAGTTAATGCAAAGCAAATGCTAAGTTGGGGTGTAAGGCGTGAATTGATAAATAAAAATCCAATAGCACAACTTACGGCAAAAAAAGATTTGCAAATAAAAACCGTAACGAATGATAGATCTTTTTCTGATGATGAGATTCGCTTATTTCTAGAAGCTATCCACCACTCAAGAATGGCGAGAAAAAATAAAATCTTTTTAAAATTATGTTTGATTTATGGGTGTCGTAATGGAGAGTTAAGACGTTGTAAAAAGGAACATTTTAACTTTACAGATGGTATTTGGACTGTGCCTCCTGAAAATCATAAGGTAGGGAAGATAACTAAAAAACCATTGTTAAGACCAATAACGCCAGAAATTAAAGCATTATTGGAAGAAGTTTTTAGTTTCAATAAAAACAGCGAATATGTTTTTTTAAATGCAAATGGAGATACGATGATGGGAAGGAGTGCTACGTTATCTTTGCCATATAATATCTCTCAATGGATAAGAAAAAATAAAAAAATTGAATTAGAACATTGGTCTGTTCATGATTTAAGAAAAACAGCACGCACAAATTTTTCTCAATTAACTGAGCCTCATGTAGCAGAAATTATGCTTGGACATAAATTGGCTGGGCAATGGCAAGTTTATGATTTATACGATTATATAAAAGAACAAAAAGAAGCACTGCTTAAATGGTGCGAAAAATTATCTTCTTTAGATAAAATCTAGCAATGATAAGTTTCTCTTTTCGTTGTGTTAGTTAGTTCATATGGAGTTATATTATGAGCATTAGACTTGATATTAAAGATTGGCAAGAAAATGCAAGCCTTTCTAAGCGATTGAAGAATAATCAGGATCGATTGAATGAAATTCAGGGATGCATTGAAGATGCTTTATCAAGTTATTATGAAAAGGTTTTAGTTCCTTTAAATATAGCGAAGAAAATGGCTATCACAGAAGAAGAGGCATTAATGCGATCTAGAGGACTGCTTAATGATCTCCTTCTATACCTAAATGATTATTTTTTTAATATAACAGTGAGAAAGGGTAATCACAGATCTTCTCAATATAATGAATTGAAAAAGAAGTCGTTAGGTAATAACAATAAATACTTTCAAAGAGTAACTGAAACATATCGACGTAAATTGAGTTATTTGATGTTTGCTAAAACTCAAGAGGATGAAGAGAAAAGGTTAACTCATTTCAAAGCAGAGAAAGGGATAATCGATGAAAAAGAACAGGATTCATTATTTGAAGAGACAATGAGGTTGAGTCTTGATGAGCAATTTAACAATTCATATGAAGGAAGAGAAATCAACAAACATCTCAATCAAATTGAATTGATTTTAGGAACACTCATAGACACGAATGCAATCCCCCACGCTAGCCTTACTCTAGAAGTCGAGTTATTAGATAATTGGTTGATACGTTATAACGAGTTTTCAGGAGAAGAGTTGGTATTTATTCCTGATTCTTGGTTTTGCTCTTTGAGTTTTTTAGGTTTTGAAGAACGGTATTTATCTCATTACAACCAGAAGTCAATCGGAAGAGTGAGTAAGAGAATAATCAGAAATTCCAAATACAGGAATATTTAGTTTAAAGCGTAATTACAACGTTCAAAACCTTTCATACTATAGCCATGTGTTTAATTATGACTTAAAGAGATTCACATGGCTACTTCTACCTTACCTCTTAAACAGGTTATTTCACCTTCTCAATTATCTGAGATTTTACAGCGTTCCCGTGTCACGATTTGGCGCTGGATTAAAGAAGAGCAATTACCACCACCAATAAAAATTAATGGTGCAGTCCTTGGTTGGAAAGCGGAAGTAATTAATCAATGGCTTGATGCTAACGTTGGGTAGGGGGTAAGCATGTTTAGAAATACGATACAGCGTGATGCGGCTAAACAGATTGTACAGTCGACATTATTAACCCCATTGATCCGAAAAAATGAATTAGCTGTTTTGCTTAATGTTAGTACCAAAACAATTGAACGTTGGACAAAAAATGAATTTTTACCACCACCATTTAGAACTAAAGCAGGGAGAACAATTGGTTGGCCTGAGCATCAACTCGAAGAATGGTCGGTTATAATGCGTAGATAATAAGATCTATTTTACGAAAGAATTAGAGGTGTTAATGACACCTCATTTTTTTGTCTTTAGATGTCTCAATTTGTCATTGTTTGGGGGGAATGTCTGCGTAAATAACCTTTTCCGATAATGTGTTTTTATCTAAAACTGCTCGTTAGCTGCTTTAAATAAAGGGTGTAGGTATTTAGATAACGGTCAAGGTTAGTAGGTATATTTTATTATTATGGCAAATCACATACCAAAACTAATACCTAATCCTAATAATAAAAATCTAGCGTATTACTGGGATAAGGATACATATATACCTGTTTATTATCGTAGTGGCTTAATTATTAATATTATGGATGCAATAGCAAAGCAGTTATCGGTGGTTCAAATTCAGCATTCAAGGGTGTTAGTTGGGTTGCTGCAATTTAACTTACCAGTAGGAAGGGGAACGCTTTGTAATACGGTAATGAGTCAGTTTATTGATAGATACATACCGAAAGTGAAACAACATTATAAAGCGCTTGGTTATTCAACCAACGTAGGTTATGTGTGGGTTCGAGAGCAATCCACGTCTACCGTTCAGCATTATCACGCTGCTTTTTTTGTAAATCAGCAAGCGGTTGCAGGCATATATAAATTAAGAGAATTGGCTTCCGAATTGTGGGGGAAGTTATGTGGTGGTCATGTTACGTTTCCAGCTAACCCAACTTATACCGTAAAGCGAAAAGATAATGAAAGTAGGTTCATTGCGTTAATGCGATTAAGTTATTACGCTAAAGAAGAAACAAAAAATGCGAGTAGCTATATTAAAAATTATTCAACAAGCCGATTAAAAATGCAGAGAAAAAGCGAATAAGATCACGGGTATCAAAAGCAGTTGCTGTTCCTTTAGTCCTCTCTTTTTTTACTTGGATATTTTTGAATAGATATAATATGCGGTTCGCATTGGTAGCATTTAGAAATAATGAGATTGGCTATCAAAAAGCTTACTCCTTCTTAATTGGGCTGAAAATGTGGTTGTTTTGTCTGCAATTATAGACAGGTAATGTAATTTGTCTATAATTGCAGACAGTTACCCATTTGATAAGGTTCGTTCTTTGGGATGGTGAGACCTAACGAAAAGTAATATTGCCTATAGCTAGTAAATAGCATTCTGATAAAGAACACTTAAGTAACACGACAAGGTATAAATATAAAAGGTTACACCATGAAAACGTATGTATTCTCGTTAACTATAAGTAACAACATAGCCGCAGAGTCACAATCAGAAGATGATCTATCTGATGCGCTTTACGGTGGTGGTTGTGATGATTCGGTAATTGCGACTTATAACAACACTTTTTACTTAACATTTGATAGGGAGGCAGATAATTACGAGCAAGCGGTTATGTCAGCAATTGCAGATGTAGAAGCGGCTATCAATCTACCGGTATTATCTGTTGATGCAGGTGATATGGTTGGCTTAACTGATGCAGAAAAGCTATCAGGAATGACAAAAACTTTATTATCTAAATACAACAAAGGCACTAGAGGAGCTGGCGACTTTCCATCACCTATCCAGCGCGTTAATACTAAAAACGCGATATGGAGCTGGTATGATATTGCTGATTGGCTAGAAGCTAACGGTTTCGTCGAAAAAGAGATTGTTGATAATGCGCGTGTTACCGCCGCTATCAATATGAGCTTACAAGCGCGTAAGCATCACCTACTTGCTGATGTGAATAGATACACTGATATGCTAAAAGGCTGCGCAGTAGCGGGTTAAGCACATCAATACAAAATCGTAAAAGTCACTTCCAAGTCTCACCTTGACCGCTCTATAATGGGCGGTCTTTTTATTTATTCTGCATTTTAAATTCTCACCGTTTTAATTTTGTAATTATTGTGTTTTATCATAGTAAATCTAGGCATTACACGGTATTTTACCTCGCTAAATAGACGCAACATATATCTTTTAAGCTAGGTAAATATGACAAATAATAACTTCACCCAAACTGCTGCCTTCATTTGGTCTGTTGCTGACCTACTGCGCGGTGATTTCAAACAGTCCCAATACGGTCGTGTCATTCTGCCATTTACCCTGCTACGTCGCCTTGAGTGTGTGCTAGAAGAAAGTAAAGATGACGTAGTTGCTCAAGCTGAAAAAGTGAAAGCAATGAACCTACCAGAAGAAGCACAGGAGAAAATGATCCTACGTGCGACCCTTTCTTCTAAAACAAATAAGAGCTTGTCATTCTTCAATACCTCACCGATGAACCTAGGCAAAATGGGTCAAAGTGACATTAAAGATAACCTAGAAAACTACATTCAGTGTTTCTCTACCGATGCTCGTGAAATCTTTGAACACTTCAAGTTTGATGAATTTGTCGGCTTATTGGATGACGCAAACCTACTCTTCAAAGTGGTAAAGAAATTCGCCACCACTGACCTTAGCCCAAGTAAAGTATCAAACCATGAAATGGGCTTAGTGTTTGAAGAATTAATCCGTCGCTTTGCAGAGAGCTCAAATGAAACCGCAGGTGAGCACTTTACCCCTCGTGATATTGTTCGCTTAACCACATCATTAGTATTCATGGAAGATGATGAAGCCTTAACGCAAGATGGCATCATTCGTACTATCTACGACCCAACAGCAGGTACAGGCGGTTTCTTATCATCAGGCATGGAATACGTGCACGAATTGAACCCTAAAGCGGTGATGCGTGCCTTTGGTCAGGAGTTAAACCCAGAGTCTTACGCTATCTGTAAAGCCGATATGCTCATCAAAGGGCAAGACGTTAGCCGTATCAAGCTAGGTAACACTCTATCTAACGACCAACTGCCAGCCGACCAATTCGATTACATGCTATCTAACCCACCATTTGGTGTCGATTGGAAGAAAATCGAAGGTGAAATCAAAGACGAACATACTCTAAAAGGTTTTGATGGTCGCTTTGGTGCAGGTTTACCCCGTGTCTCTGATGGCTCATTATTGTTCTTGATGCACCTTATCAGCAAGATGCGTGACACTCATAACGTTGATGGCAGCATCAATGATGGTGGTCGTATCGGTATTATCTTAAATGGCTCACCACTGTTTACAGGCGGTGCAGGTAGCGGTGAAAGTGAAATTCGTCGTTACATCCTTGAAGCCGATTTATTAGAAGGCATCATCGCCCTACCGACCGATATGTTTTACAACACGGGCATTGCGACCTATGTGTGGGTACTGTCCAACAAGAAAACGTCTGAGCGTAAAGGCAAAGTTCAACTGATTGATGGCTCTAACCTGTGTGGCAAGATGCGTAAATCGTTAGGCTCTAAGCGTAACCTAATGAGCGAAGACGACATCAAACTCATCACCCGTACTTTTGGTCACTTTGAAGTGGTTGATGCCCGTGAGCTTGATAAGCCTGCTGAACAAAAATCCAATCGTGGTCGTCAATCGTCCACCAGCAAAACAGAAGCACCAAAGACGTTCGCCAGCAAGATCTTCAACAGCACCGACTTTGGCTACCGCCGCTTAACCATTGAGCGTCCATTGCGTCTATCAGCACAAATCACCGATACAGCAATTGAAAACCTACGCTTTGCACCAAAACCACTTAATGCCCCAATGGAGCGTTTATATAACGAGTTTGGTACAACATGGAATGAGGATAGCTACGGCTACCTTGCGGAAGTTGAAACCGAAGTGCGTGCGCTCATCAAAGCTGAGTTTAGCGAGCTGAAAGAAAAACAAATCAAAGATCTGTTAGACAGCAAGCTGTGGTTATTCCAACGCTCGCTAATGGATAAAGCTCAACAACTACAAACCGCAGTTGCAAGCAATGCTGGTGGTCGAGATATGGTAAGCAACGATTTCAACCAATTCGACATCACTATGAAAGGCGCATTCAAAGCAACGGGTATTAAGTTCGATGCCAAAGAGAAGAAGCAATTCTTTGATGTGGTAACGTTTAAAAATCCAGACGCCGAGCCTGTGGTGAAGAAAGTGTTAAAAGAAACCGCACAGCCGCTGTACGGCTCATTTAACTACAACGGTAAGGTAGTTGAATTCCAACAAGATGGCGACCTACGTGATAACGAAAACGTACCGCTAGACGCCAACATTACCACCACAGAGCTGATTGAAAACTACGTGAAGCGTGAAGTATTGCCACACGTTAGCGATGCATGGGTCAACGCCGATAAGCGTGATGAGAAAGACAATGAGATTGGCATTGTGGGTTATGAAATCCCATTTAACCGCCACTTCTACGTGTATCAACCACCTCGTGCGCTCGAAGCCATTGATGAAGATTTGGCACTGGTCAGTGATGAAATTATGAGCCTACTGC
Source organism: Aliivibrio fischeri (assembly GCA_038993745.2). Classification (NCBI taxonomy): domain Bacteria; kingdom Pseudomonadati; phylum Pseudomonadota; class Gammaproteobacteria; order Vibrionales; family Vibrionaceae; genus Aliivibrio; species Aliivibrio fischeri. The sequence continues at coordinate 523,529 of CP160629.1, forward strand.
AAGAGGTGCGTTCGTAATGAGCAAGTATCAAGCGTATCCTGAATATAAAGACTCGGGAGTGAAATGGTTGGAAAATATCCCTGCACATTGGGTGATATACCCATCTAAACGACTATTTCCTGAATCAAAAAAAAGAGCAGATCTAAAAGATCAACAACTTTCAGCAACTCAAGATTATGGTGTGATCTCCCAAGAACGTTTTATGCAATTAGCTGGTCGCCGTGTTGTTCAGCTAAACAGTAATCAAGAGCTAAGAAAACGTGTAGATGTCGACGATTTCGTAATCAGTATGCGTAGCTTTCAAGGTGGACTAGAACGTGCTTGGGAAGCAGGAGGAATTCGTTCTTCCTATGTAGTTTTGAAGCCTACTGTTCAAATTAAACATGGGTATTTTCAGTACCTATTTAAATCGTCTAGATATATTCAAGCTATTCAATCGACGGCTAATTTCATTCGTGATGGTCAAGATATGAACTATCAAAACTTTGTATTGATAGATCTACCATACCCACAACGAGAAGAGCAAACTCAAATCGCAGCCTTTCTCGATTACGAAATGGCTAAAATTGACACGCTCATCGAAAAGCAGCAGCGACTTATCGAACTGCTAAAAGAAAAACGCCAAGCGGTGATTAGCCATGCGGTCACAAAAGGGCTAAACCCTGACGCACCAATGAAAGATTCAGGTGTTGAGTGGTTGGGTGAAGTGCCTGAGCATTGGGATGTTCTATATATAAAACATTTATCAGAAGTCAAAAGGGGCGCAAGCCCTAGACCTATAGATGATCCTAAATATTTTGATGAACATGGCGAATATGCTTGGACTCGTATCGCCGATGTTTCCAAAGCAGGAATGTATCTGACAAATACAACTCAAAGACTATCTAAATTAGGTTCATCATTAAGTGTCAAACTAGAACCAAATGAATTATTTTTGAGTATTGCAGGAACTGTGGGAAAACCGTGCTTAACAATCTCGAAGGCATGTATACACGATGGTTTCGTTTATTTCCCGAGCTTAAAAATAAATAATAAATTTTTGTATTATATTTTTGAAGCGGGACAAGCTTATCTTGGCTTAGGAAAAATGGGGACTCAATTAAATCTAAATACTGATACTGTTGGTGGAATTAAAATTGGCTTACCGAGCAAACAAGAAATCGAGCAAATAATCATCTTTATAGAAAAACAAAAAGATGAATATGACACTCTAATAAAAAAAGCATCAGATTCTATCAATCTAATGCAAGAACGACGCACAGCCCTAATCTCAGCAGCCGTAACAGGCAAAATTGACGTTCGCAATTGGGTAGCACCAACCACCAGCAATACTGCTGTTAATGAGGCACAGCAGGAGGCGACGGTATGAGTAAGGACACCACTGCCGAGCGTATATTTCAGGATGAGATGATCGCTCAACTGGTCGCTAACGGTTGGAAACGAGGTAAACCAGACCGTTATGATCGTAAACGTGCTTTGTATTGCGAAGATGCACTGCACTTTGTGCAAACTACCCAACCTAAAGAGTGGGAAAAGTTTACCAAAGTGTACCCGAATGACACCGAGCGTCACTTTCTTGATGCGCTGGTGACACAACTGAAAAAAGCCGACAGCAACGCTACAGATGCCGTTTCTCGCACTTACGGTACATTGGGCGTGCTTCGTCATGGCTTAAAGATTCGTAATGCCCGTTTCTCGCTGTGCCAGTTTAAGCCAGAGCACAGCCTCAACCCTGAAACACTGGCACGCTATGAGCAGAACATCTGCCGTGTCGTTCCAGAGTTGGTTTATAGTCCTTACGCTACTGCCGAGCACTTAGCCTTAACAGGCAAGAAAGCCAAAGCATGGCGTATTGATTTGGTACTGTTTGTAAACGGCTTGCCTATATCAACCCTTGAACTGAAATCTGAGTTCAAACAATCGGTGCAGAATGCCATTAAGCAATACAAAGATACTCGTTTACCGATTGATAAAGAAACCAAAAAGCCTGAGCCATTATTAACCTTCAAACGTGGTGCATTGGTTCACTTTGCTGTCAGCCAATATGAAGTCTTCATGGCAACCAAGCTAGCGGGTGATGACACCTTCTTCCTACCGTTTAACAAAGGTACAAAAGAAGGCGGTAAGGGTAACGATGTTCCTGACGATCAAAACTGTTACGCTACTGATTATTTGTGGAATGAAGTATTACTGCCTGAGAACCTATTAAAAATCTTAGGTAGCTTCATTCACCTGCAAATTGAAGAAAAAGAAGATTGGGAAGGACGCAAGTATAAGAAAGAAACCCTGATTTTCCCTCGTTACCATCAGTGGGATGTGGTGCATAAACTTATCGGTGCTGCCGTTGCTGAAGGTACAGGTAATAAATACCTAATTCAGCACAGTGCAGGCTCAGGTAAATCAAACTCCATTGCATGGACAGCCACCAGCTATCTACCCTTTACGATGAGCAAGGTGAAAAGCAGTTCCATTCGGTCATTGTGGTAACAGACCGCACCGTGTTAGATGATCAGCTTCAAGATACCATCTATCAGTTTGAACATGCTGATGGTGTGGTGGGTCGTATCAACAACAAAGAAGGTGACGGCTCTAAATCTGAAAAGCTGGCGGCTGCGCTTGAGAACTCACAGCCTATCATCATTGTGACGATTCAAACTTTCCCGTATGTACTGCGTGCGATTGAAAACAGCGTGAGCTTAAAGCTGCGTAAGTATGCGGTAATTGCTGATGAAGCCCACTCATCACAAAGTGGCTCTACCGCTCGCAAGCTTAAAGAAGTATTGATGATCGAAGAAGCCGATGATGATGTGATGCTATCGTCAGAAGATATTCTTGATGCAACCATGGCGGCACGTAAGAACAGTAATAATCTTAATTACTATGCGTTCACTGCAACACCTAAAGCAAAAACCTTAGAGTTGTTTGGTCGCTTGCCAAATCCTGATGAGCCAGCGTCTAAAACCAACAAGCCACAAGCTTACCATGTGTATTCTATGCGTCAGGCAATCGAAGAAGGCTTTATCTTAGACGTACTCAAGAACTACACCAGCTATCAAGTGGCATACAAGCTGGTTCAAAAGATGGAAGCCGCTGATAAAGAAGTAGACAGCAAGAAAGCCAAAACCAAGCTTAATCAGTGGGTACGCTTGCACGATTACAACATTTCACAAAAAGTAAAAGTGATTGTTGAGCACTACAAAAACCATGTAATGCACTTACTAGGTGGTCAGGCAAAAGCCATGGTGGTGACGAGCTCTCGTAAAGAAGCGGTACGTTATAAGCTGGCGTTTGATAAATACATTACCGAACATGGTTATCAACGTATTGCAGCAATGGTAGCGTTCTCTGGTGAAGTGGAATTTAACGAAAACGATCCAGACAGCGTTGCATTACTTGATCAGAAATTCACTGAGAACAACATGAACCCGAACTTAAAGGGTCGTGATATGCGTAAAGCGTTTGATAGTGATGATTACCAAGTGATGCTGGTGGCGAACAAGTTCCAAACGGGTTTTGACCAACCTAAGCTTTGTGCCATGTACGTCGATAAACCATTAGGTGGTGTGGAATGTGTTCAGACCTTATCTCGTTTGAACCGTACCTATGCTGGTAAAGCCGAATGCGGCACGTTCGTTTTAGATTTCTTCAATGAGCCTGACGACATCTTAAATGCGTTCCAGCCTTACTATCAAACCGCTGAGCTGGTGGATGTCACCAACCCTAACCTTGTGTTTGATCTGTTTGAGAAGCTACGCTCAAGCGGTATTTTCTTATGGAATGAAGTCGAGCAATTCTGTGTTGCCTTCCTCACTAAGAAAAAATCTAATGCAGCAGTTAGTAACATCTGTAAACCCGCCGTTGAACGTTGGCAGCATCGTTATAAATCAGCGATTGAGGCTTATATTCAATCTAAAGAGATGTTCGAGCGCACCAAGAAAACCAAAGATGCGGTTCTAATTGCCAATGCTGAAAATGCTTTTAAAGAGTGTAAACAGGAAAAAGACCGCCTAGAGATCTTCAAGAAAGACTTGGGTAGCTTTGTACGCTTCTTCGAGTTCATGTCACAGATTGTTGATTATGAAGATAAAGAACTTGAGAAATTAAGCCTGTTCGCCCGTTATCTGCGCCCCCTATTGCATGAGCAAAACGTGCAAGAAGATGAGATTGATTTAAGCAACGTGGAAATGAGCCACTACCGTTTATCTAAGATCCGAGAACAGGACATCAAACTCAAAGAAGATGCAGCAGATTACAAGCTAGAGCCGAGTAATGATGTTGGTACGGCTAAGCCTAAAGATAAGAAAGAAGACTTTTTATCTCGAATTTTAGAGCGTTTAAATGAACTGTTTATCACAGATAACCTCACCGATAAGGACATGATCAATTATGCCTTTACGGTACGTGATAAGTTATCTGAAAACGAAGCGGTAATGACGCAGATTGCTAATAATACCCGTGAACAAGCCATGCTAGGTGACTTCCCTCAAGCAATTGATGATGCGGTAATGGATAGCAATGAAGCACAACAAGAAATGATGATGCAGTACCTATCAAACCAGAACTGGCGAAAGGCTTTGCCCGTGTGGTGTTTGATATGTTAAAGGGATAAATCAATACGATTTTATATATTTAGAAGCTCATAGGATTATTCTTATGAGCTTTTTATTTATCAATTTGATCATTCGGCTGTGTGTTTTTTTATTGGTTTAAATGTTTTATGTATTCTTAATGTATTGTTATTTAATGATTTTGTTTGTATCAGTGAATGCTTGTGGTGGGTGTTGATACGCCCAAAATTATGATTTTAAGCAAACGGAGGATCATATTAGCTATCGAGTGAAATGTATTCATAAAAAATAGTGATATGTAATACATGTAAGTAATTTTGGTTATTTTGCCTATTTATTCAGGTAAAACGCCTTTTGATTTTAGATTAAGATTCGCATGTAATTCGATATGTGAGAATAATCAGTAAATGAAAGAGTGGGATAAAAATATTAAGCAGTGTGATGTTTCAATAGAAAGTAAGAAACCTAAATTTATTAGAGCGTTTTATCCTTGGAATGAAGAACTGGCACAGCAATGTAAGGTTGAAAAAACACATTATGAGCCAGTAAAAGAAAAACAAGAAAAAGCGCCTGCCTTTGAGTATTCAATTGAAATTGCATGTGCATTAGATGAATTTAACACTTATCAAATAGGTGTGTTCTCTTTGGGTAAAACTAAAGAAGAAGCCAATATATCAACGTGGAGTAAGATACAAACAGAAAAGGGAAATACGTTATTAACTGCTAGTGTGAATGTTGATGAGCCTAAAATACTATACCGTGAGTTTTTTATCTCAAGTGGTAGTGCAATGACATTTAATAACGTAAAACCTGTAAAGAAAGGCACTGCTAATGCCATAGACTCTTTTGTTCCGATAAAACCATCGGTTCAAATATATGATCTCTTGTCTTGGCCTAAAATTGGTTTTTTTTACCATTTTATTGATGATGTGTTGGTTAACGAATATCAACTTGCAGGTGGTGATAAGTGGTCATTTAAGATTACTCATTCTAAAGGTAAAGAGTTATCTAATGAATTACTATCAGAGCATGAATATAGTTTTATTTTATTACCTTGGAAAATAAATAACACTCTTGTTGCTCGTCAGCATTTGCTCTATACAAAAGAGAAAATAACTCAAGAGCAATTGAGTGAGATTAGTGCTAAATGGCTTGATGATAATGCTCGAATTTTAAATCCTGATCAAATTGTTGAAGCCCGTACAGAAAAGCAAGTAGAACGAAAGAAAGATAGCGTTTATATCGTTCAACCGGGTGATATATTTAGTAACATTGCTCGTAAGCAAGGAATAAAATATCAAACCTTAATTGACTTAAACCCTCAAATAAAGGACATCCACTTAATTAATCCGGGTGATGTAATTTTTATAAAAGAAGGTGAGCGAATTCCTTCTACTGCTACTGTTGCACTAAGTCATCATTCTTCTGGTGACCCAAAGTATGACGAAAGTTCTACTAGTTTTGATATAAGTACGACGTGTCCTGTTGAGCTGAACCAAAGTAAAACTGTTTTCCCTTTTTATAATGTTTGGGTTTCTAGCAATCGACATTTTACTGAGCTTGCCTATATGTTAGCTCAAGAAGAAAAGACGATAAAAGGTACTACTGCAATTGTTAATGTAAAGTCTATAGCGCTACAGTCTAAACTCTTGGCTATTTCTGAAAAGCTAGAATCGATTGCTCAGGGAAAGAAAGAAATCATCAAAAAAGGCGCGAAAGGGAATGAAGTTAAACTTCTTCAAGAAGCGTTGTTAAAAATGAAATTTAATTTGGGTAGTGCAGGGGCTGATGGTGATTTTGGTAAAGGGACACATGATGCCATTATTGATTTTCAAACAAAATTTGTACCGACGCATGAGATCCATCCTGAATACCAAATAAAAGAAGTGGATGGTATTGTTGGGAAAAGCACATTACTAGGGTTAGATGAAGCTATCGCTATTGGGTGGGAAAGAAAAATACCGCCTTTTAAATGGCATGAGCCACTCTTAAATCCGATTAGTACTAACTATTACCAAGGGGGGAGACAGGTTCTAATCAAGCTTATGCATGGGGGTTATTCGGTAAAGAAATTAGAAAGGCAGTTGGTAATAGGCATGATGGTTTAGATTTGTTTGCTGAAGTTGGAACTGATGTTTATGCCAGTGTTGATGGTGAGGTAACTTATGCATCTTTAGCTCCTGGCTATGGTAAGGTTATCATTGTTTCGGTTGAGGAATCAGAAATAATGTGGGCAAATCGGCAAGAATATAAACCGAGAACTAACTTAACTAAGGTGGAACTTAAACAATATGATGATTTTGAAGTAGAATATAATAAAAATAAACAGCTTTATTTAATGTATGGTCATTTGGATAGTATTAATAATAATATAAAAGTAGGGGTGAAAGTTAAATCAGGTGACATTATAGGAAAAACTGGGGTTTCAGGTATAACTCATGGAACTCATGCTCCTCATTTACACTTCGAGGTGAAAACAAAAAAAACAATAAAAAAAGGAGACCTTGGACGTTGCAATCCATCATTATTTGTTAACTTTAAAGATTATTCTCAACAATCAGAGGATGATAGAAAACGACAAAAAGATGCGCGTGATAAAGAAGCCAAAAAACGTAAAAAATAAAGGAATGTAATGAAAAATATATTTTTATCTGCTCTAGTAGCATTGGGTGTAATTCAAAATGCAAATGCAAATCAATTAATAGGATATCGCTGTTTAATAGATTATACGCAAGATATAATTGTTGAACAAACGAACTATATGAAATATGAAAACTATGAGACAAACTTAGATTTTAATGAGTTAGGTATTCGTATTGCTTCAAATCTTCCAAGTCACCCATGGGGACCAGAACCGATCTTTATTTTGGATGAATCTTTAATTCGTGATTATAACATTACTATTAATGGTTCATTATTAACATTGCAAAGCAATAATAAAACATTGGTAAGTACTGATTTAGGTAATATAGATAAAAATATTAAGATTAATACTACGTTAAAATCATACTCACCCTCAAATTTATCCTTAGATTTTGAGTTTTATAATTTAAATGTAATGAAAGAAGCTCTATTTTTTAGCGTGAGCTTTTCACGAGGCGAACAACTTGATGAGCTAAAGTCTGTTTCAAGAACACTAGAGCTTACTGTTGATGGGCATTATTTAAATTGTCAAAATGAAATTGAAAAAATGACATTTAAGGAGTATCAACAACATTGGATATCTCTTTATGAAGCGATAAGTAAAAAGAAAGCTGAATATACAAATTAACAGTGAAAAATTCAAAGCTCGTATCTTTTGATACTGAGCTTTTTAAGGGATGGTTACAGTGTTAGTGGTAAACGTAGGGTTGATTTTGATTCAGTAAATCCACACTTACATTTTGCTATAGGTAATTTGGATTACTCTCCGCTTATTCAAGCATATAACCATATGTTATGGATTACACCAAAGTATGAAAATTCTTTATCTGTAGATGATAAAGCGTTACAAGAAGAGTATTTGAAAAAGTATTTAGATAAACATAAGGCGAAAAGTTAACATGAAAAAGTATATAGTTGTTTTTTTTGTTACGTGCTTTTTATCTTTATTTGGAAGGGCTATAGCGTCTACAAATTTGGAACTTAAAAGCAATAAAGAGAATAATCTAATACTCCTTCAAAATAAAAAAATGACACCTGATTATGGTGATTATTATGGTTATGCTGATTTTTTTTATATACCAACGGGGGAATCTGTTTATTCATCATCAACATATAAGATTGAAATGAATATAAATGGAAATTTAGTTCAGTTAAATGAAGGAAGTTTAGATGATAGTGGGGGATTTCTGTATTTCGATACCCTCGGCATGGTAAGAAAAATGAAGAAATTGTTTTAATTAGTTTGATTGATTTAATGCTTGAAATACCAAGAGAAAAACATACTGTATATCTTTATAAAAAAGGTAAGTTATTGTATTTAGGTGGTTTTGGTGGAGCTGTAACTAGCATTGATGATTATAATTTATTAGCGAAAGATAACATGCTTCCCAAAGAACCTGTTGACTATTTTTCCAACCTAACTGTTATTGATAAAACTAATAAAATTACTATTTATAGTCAATCTAAATACGGGGAATCCTGTAGTGTAAACTCTTTTGATTTATAAAAAACTCGAAAGCTCGTATCAAAAGGTATGAGCTTTATTAGTTTATCAGATTAAATATTAAATCAGTAAAGATCATATCTTCCACGTAACTTTATTTCACGATACATATTATCTGGTGATAAATCTAAGCCGTTAGGCCAAGTAACCGCACCGTTCTCAATAAAAGCTTGTTTAAATAACTCTTCATCTTTTAAAGATTCAAATATACCAGTTAACCAAGTCGGTGAAATAGTAACATTTCCAACGGTATTATCTTCAAAAGTGACTTTAAGAGAAAAGGGTGCGATAACCTCGACACTTATTACATCGACTAAATCCAATGTTTTTATTTTTTTAGGTAATGAGGGATTATGCATTTTCTGAATCCTAGGGCGTATAATTTGGTTTATCAGCAAATCAAATACCTATATTACACGATTAAGAAGTTTTGATGGTGGTAGATGATTGAATTTATATTAGAAAACACCTCTTACTCAGGCTGCTTGAGGTATGTACGAATAGATTATGTAGTGATTCTGCTTTTTATTTAACACTATAGGTAACTAAAGTATGACAGGTTTATTCCTGTATCACTGGCTAGAACTGCGTAATTACTTTAAAATCTCAATATATTTGCTTCTTTTCGTGAAGCCCGATTCATAAGTATGATTCAGATTGAGTACATATTTGTGTACATAAAACCAATTAAGAGCACAGAATGAGTAATTTTCTTCAAGAAATTCAAAAGCGTAGGACTTTTGCCATCATTTCTCACCCGGATGCGGGTAAAACAACCATTACTGAAAAAGTATTATTATTCGGAAACGCGATTCAAAAAGCGGGTACCGTAAAAGGTCGTGGTTCAAACCAGCACGCAAAATCAGACTGGATGGAAATGGAAAAAGAACGTGGTATCTCTGTTACTACGTCAGTAATGCAATTCCCATTCAACGATTGCTTAGTTAACTTACTTGATACTCCTGGACACGAAGATTTCTCGGAAGATACTTATCGTACATTAACTGCTGTTGACTCATGCCTAATGGTAATTGATGCAGCAAAAGGTGTCGAAGACCGTACTCGTAAATTAATGGAAGTTACGCGTCTACGTGATACGCCAATCGTAACCTTCATGAACAAATTAGACCGTGAAGTTCGTGACCCAATGGAAGTGCTTGATGAAGTAGAAAGCGAGTTAGGTATGGCTTGTGCACCTATTTCATGGCCTATTGGTTGTGGTAAAGAATTTAAAGGTGTTTACCATATTCACCGTGACGAAACGATTTTATATGAATCTGGTCATGGTCATGAAATCCAAGAAGTTCGTACGATCAAAGGTCTTGATAACCCTGAACTGGATGCAACAGTTGGTGCTGATTTGGCTGAAAGTGTTCGTGAAGAGTTAGAACTTGTTATGGGCGCATGTCCTGAGTTTGATCATGAGCTTTTCCTAGCTGGTGAGCTAACGCCAGTGTACTTTGGTACTGCTCTTGGTAACTTTGGTGTTGACCATATGCTAGAAGGCTTAACGGATTGGGCTCCTGCGCCACAAACTCGTCAAGCAAATGAGCGTGATGTTGTTGCAACAGAAGATAAGTTCTCAGGCTTTGTCTTTAAGATCCAAGCAAACATGGATCCTAAACACCGCGACCGTATTGCCTTTATGCGTATTGTATCTGGTACATACACTCAAGGCATGAAGATGAGCCATGTTCGTACAGGCAAAAATGTCAGTATTTCTGATGCGGTAACCTTTATGGCGGGTGACCGTTCACGTGCTGAAACGGCTTATGCTGGTGACATTATCGGCCTACATAACCATGGTACTATTCAAATTGGTGATACGTTTACTCAAGGTGAAAGCTTGAAGTTCTCAGGTATTCCTAACTTTGCACCAGAATTGTTCCGTCGTATCCGTTTAAAAGATCCTCTAAAGCAAAAACAATTGCTTAAAGGTCTAGTTCAATTATCTGAAGAAGGTGCGGTACAAGTATTCCGTCCACTGCAAAACAACGATCTTATTGTTGGTGCGGTTGGTGTTCTTCAGTTCGACGTAGTTGTTGCTCGTCTTAAAGCAGAATACAACGTTGAAGCCATCTATGAAGGTGTAAGTGTTGCAACGGCTCGTTGGGTTGATTGTGCAGATGGTAAGAAGATGGATGAGTTCCAACGTAAGAACCAAGCTAACTTGGCGCTTGATGGTGGTGACAACCTAACTTACATCGCACCGACAATGGTTAATCTAAACCTTGCTTCTGAACGTTTCCCTGATGTTCAATTTAGAGCGACGCGTGAGCACTAATTAATCAGTTGCTTATCAAATAAATAAAAACGGAGTCTTAACGGACTCCGTTTTTGTATCTATAGTAATAGCAATGCACTTACACCCATCAACTCATTCAGGTTCGTATTAGTCATTGATACGTTAAGTAAGAAAGGGAGCATAAATGTTAACGTTAATTAAATTATGGATACGAAAGTATGATGCATGGTGTGAGTCATTAGGCTTAACACCAGAAAACAAGCGCAGTTGTGTTCCTTATAGAAAAGAAGAAGAGTAATGGTCTTTACGTTCATTGATTCACATTGTCATTTTGATTTTGACCCTTTTAAAAATAATGAAGTGTCCTACTTACAAATGGCAAAAGATAAAGGCGTTACAACGCTTGTTGTACCCAGTGTGAATCAATCAAACTGGGATCAAGTGAGTAGATTGGCACACCAATTTGATGAGATTTACTACGCATTAGGCATTCATCCACTATTTATTACTCCAAGCTATGAAAGAGAGTTAGAGAATTTAGGTGAGTTACTTGATGGAAAAAATAAAAAATGTGTAGCGATTGGTGAATGTGGATTGGATTTCTGGCATCCAGAAAGTGATATGGAAACACAGATCTCTGTTTTTCGTCAGCATTGTTTGTTAGCTAAACAGCATCAACTTCCTCTAATTGTTCACAGTCGTAAAAGTCACGATATAGTATTAAAGCTATTGAGGGAAGTTAGGCCTGAAAAAGGAGGGGTAATTCACGGTTTTAGTGGTAGCTTGCAGCAGGCCAATCAGTTCATTGAATTAGGGTTTTATATTGGTGTTGGTGGCGTGATCAGTTACGAAAGAGCAAAGAAGACTAAAATGGTTATTTCACAGCTGCCTTTAGATAAAATTATATTAGAAACTGACGCACCAGACATGCCATTATTTGGCTTTCAAGGTGAAAAAAATAGCCCTGATAAAGTACGAAATGTATTCGAATATCTCTCTTTGATTAGAAAAGAATCAATGCAAACGATTTCGGAAACTGTTTATAAAAATACCACCTCTTTGTTTGGGATTTGAGTTATCAGTCATTTCTTTAGTTGTAATTGATGATTATTTAGAAACACCTTAGTGATAATGATCACAATTATGGATGAATAAAGCATGTATCAGCCACGATTATGTGACAACAGCATTACTTTCTTTGTGGTTCAGTGAGTATAATCGCCCCCGCTAATTTGAAACACGCCAACAATAAATTTAGGGAAAACTTTAACTATGAGCCTGCTAATGAGTTTGGTTGGGATCGTGGTACTGCTGGGTATAGCTGTACTTCTTTCTGATAACCGTAAAGCAATCAATCTACGCACAGTCGGTGGCGCTTTTGCTATCCAATTTCTTTTAGGCGCATTTGTACTTTATGTACCTGTGGGTCGTGATGTACTTTATGGTGCATCAGAAGCTGTAGCTAATGTAATTAACTACGGTAACAAAGGTATCGAATTCTTATTCGGTGGTTTAGTTTCTGGTAAAATGTTCGAAGTATTTGGTGGCGGCGGTTTCGTATTCGCACTACGTGTACTTCCTGTAATCGTATTCTTTGCTTCTTTAACTGCTGTTCTTTACTACCTAGGTATCATGCAAGTTGTGATTAACTTCCTAGGCGGTGCGCTGCAGAAAGCACTTGGCACATCTCGTGCGGAATCACTATCTGCTACAGCTAACATCTTTGTTGGTCAAACAGAAGCGCCGCTAGTTGTGCGTCCGTTTGTTCCAAAAATGACTCAATCTGAGCTATTTGCAGTAATGTGTGGTGGTCTAGCATCTGTTGCTGGTGGTGTACTAGCTGGTTATGCATCTATGGGCGTACCTCTAGAGTACCTAATCGCAGCATCATTCATGGCTGCACCAGGTGGTCTTCTATTCGCTAAAATTATTAAACCAGAAACAGAGCAACCAATTGAGCAACTAGATGCTCTAAATAACGAAGGTGATGATAAACCAGCTAACGTTATTGATGCTGCTGCTGCTGGTGCTGCAACAGGTATGCAACTTGCGTTAAACGTAGGTGCGATGCTTCTTGCATTCATCGGTTTAATCGCTCTAATCAATGGTATCTTAGGTGGTATCGGTGGTTGGTTCGATATGCCTCATATCACTTTAGAACTGATTCTGGGTTACATCTTTGCTCCTTTAGCATTCTTAATAGGTGTTCCATGGGAAGAAGCAACAATTGCTGGTTCATTCCTTGGTCAAAAACTGGTAGTTAACGAATTCGTTGCATACCTAAACTTTGCACCTTACCTAGCTGATGGCGCAGAAGTGGTTCTTTCTGAGAAAACAGAAGCAATCATCTCATTCGCACTATGTGGTTTCGCAAACCTTTCTTCTGTAGCGATTCTACTTGGTGGTCTAGGTAGCCTTGCACCAGCACGTCGTCATGACATCGCTCGCATGGGTATGAAAGCGGTTGCTGCTGGTACATTATCAAACCTAATGTCTGCAACAATTGCAGGTCTATTCCTATCTCTATAATCGTATAGAGCAGGACAGATAATGATTATAAAACCCGCATTATGTGCGGGTTTTTTTATGTCTGTTACTCATGAAAAAGTGTGATGAATAAATGCGCTAAAATCACATTTTTTATGCAAAAAGTTTGAGATGCAAACCGATTGCGTTACCACACAAAAACAATCAAGCAAAATTATATTGATATAATGAATCCATAATAAAAGAGAGAAGAACTGCTAGGTTAAAAAAACGAGCTATGGTCTACACTGTAGTTAAAGCACACATAACCTAAAATGAGAGTCAATTATGAATGAAGTTTTACTATCTATGTTCGCAGGTTTGATTGTTGGAGTTGTTTTCTCTGCAATTAAACTGCCTATTCCTGCGCCTCCAGTTCTTTCTGGTGTGATGGGGATTGTCGGCGTTTACGCTGGTGCAGTCGGTTATCAATGGATTGTTGAACGTTTCTTTTCATAATCTCAGTGTCTTTCTCTGGAAACGTTGTTTCTCTAGTGCCTCAAAAGAAGTATTGATAAGATGAAGCAATGTTTCAACGGTGTCTCATGATGAGACGTTAACAAAATCAGTATTTTATTTATTAGAAAATGGAATAAATACTGGCGGCAAAATGGATATTGATTGGGCTTAATATATTGCCCAATTCTTCAAGGAATCAAGTCCGCTCATTTGCTGTTGAACGTACTTAACCTGAACAGCAAAACTATCAAAGAATTCTATCTATCGGAGATAACAATGAGCGATTTAAAAGCAGCTGCACTACGTGCATTAAAGTTGATGGATTTAACAACACTAAACGATAACGATACAGACGAAGCGGTAATTGCACTTTGTAAAAATGCAAAAACAGCAGTAGGTAATACAGCAGCTGTATGTATCTACCCTCGTTTTATCCCTATCGCTAAGAAAACGCTGCGCAAACAAGGCACACCAGAAGTACGCATTGCAACAGTAACTAACTTCCCTCACGGTAATGATGATATTGAGATTGCTGTTGCTGAAACAAAAGCAGCGGTTGCTTATGGTGCAGATGAAGTTGATGTGGTTTTCCCATACCGTGCTCTTATTGCTGGTGATGAAACAACAGGTTTTGAACTGGTTAAGCAATGTAAAGAAGCATGTGGTGATGTTCTTCTTAAAGTAATCATCGAAACTGGTGAATTAAAAGAAGAAGCATTAATCAAAAAAGCATCTCAAATCTGTATTGAAGCTGGTGCTAACTTTATTAAAACCTCAACAGGTAAAGTGCCAGTAAATGCTACACCTGAATATGCTCGTATGATGCTTGAAGTTATCCGTGATATGGATGTAGCTAAAACAGTTGGTTTTAAACCTGCTGGCGGCGTTCGTACTGCTGAAGATGCACAAGCATACCTAGCGATGGCTGATGATATTCTTGGTGGTGATTGGGCTGATAACATGCACTACCGTTTTGGTGCATCAAGCTTACTGACTAACCTATTAAATACATTAGAAGTAACAGAAGAAACGGCTGATCCATCAGCTTACTAGTTTCTCGTTACTTGATTTATAGCTAAGAAATAAATCGACTTAGGTGAGACATACTCGTCTCACCTACCTCAACCCTACCTATTTTAATTACCCAACCAAGATTGGGGAGGCACTAATGTATCTACCACAAGAGATTATTCGCAAAAAACGTGACAATAAAGAGCTAACAGCAGAAGAAATTAACTTCTTTATTCAAGGCGTAGCAAAAGAAACCGTTTCAGAAGGCCAAATTGCAGCGTTTGCAATGGCGGTATATTTTAATGAAATGACGATGCCTGAACGTATCGCATTGACTTGTGCTATGCGTGATTCTGGTATGGTTATCGATTGGAGCCACATGAACTTTGATGGCCCAATTGTTGATAAACACTCAACAGGTGGTGTTGGTGATGTAACGTCATTAATGCTTGGCCCTATGGTTGCAGCATGTGGCGGTTATGTACCAATGATCTCTGGTCGTGGTTTAGGTCACACTGGTGGTACGCTTGATAAATTAGAATCTATTGCGGGTTACAACATTACTCCGAGTAACGATGTATTTGGAAAAGTAACTAAGGAAGCAGGTGTTGCTATTATTGGTCAGACTGGAGACCTAGCACCTGCGGATAAGCGTGTTTATGCGACTCGTGATGTAACGGCTACAGTGGATAATATTTCATTAATCACGGCGTCTATTTTATCTAAGAAATTAGCGGCTGGTTTAGATTCTCTTGTTATGGACGTAAAAGTAGGTTCTGGCGCATTTATGCCAACTTACGAAGCATCAGAAGAGTTAGCTAAATCAATCGTAGCTGTAGCAAATGGTGCTGGTACTAAGACGACAGCATTGCTTACTGATATGAACCAAGTACTCGCTTCAACTGCAGGTAACGCATTAGAAGTTCGTGAAGCAATTCGTTTCTTAACTGGTGAATACCGCAACCCTCGTTTATATGAAGTAACAATGGCACTTTGTGCCGAAATGCTAGTGATTGCTAACTTAGCAAAAGATGAGCAAGATGCTCGTGCTAAATTACAAACAGTATTAGATAACGGTAAAGCGGCAGAGTGTTTTGGTAAAATGGTCTTTGGTCTTGGTGGCCCTAGCGATATTATCGAAAACTACGATAATCATTTAGAAAGCGCGCAAATCATTAAACCTGTTTTTGCTGATACAACGGGTTTTGTTCATGCAATGGATACACGTGATTTAGGCATGGCTGTTGTAGGAATGGGTGGTGGTCGCCGTGTTGCTAGCGATACGATCGATTATGCTGTAGGGTTAAGCGATATGATTCGTTTAGGTCAAACTGCGGATAATCAACAACCACTTGCAATGATTCATGCTCGTAATGAAGAGCAATGGCAACAAGCTGCCAATGCAGTAAAAGCAGCGATTGTGATTAGTGAGAAACAACCAGAAGCGACTCCTGAAGTTTACCGTAAAATTCGCCCTGAAGATGTGTAAGGAATAAAACATGAAACGTGCAATAATTTTAGTTCTCGATTCATTTGGAATTGGTGCAGCAGGCGATGCTGATAAATTTGGTGATGTAGGTTCAGATACGATGGGCCACATTGCAGAGCAGTGTGATAAAGGATTAGCTGATAATGGAAACCGTAAAGGGCCACTAACGCTGCCTAATTTATCTAAACTTGGCTTAGCAATGGCGGGTAAAGAGTCTACTGGCAAATTCTCTGCTGGTTTAGATGCTAACGCTGAAATTATCGGTGCTTATGGTCATGCTGCTGAGTTATCTTCAGGTAAAGATACACCATCTGGCCACTGGGAAATTGCAGGTGTACCTGTTTTATTTGACTGGGGTTATTTCACAGATAAAGAAAACAGCTTCCCTAAAGAGTTAACAGATCGCATTTTAAAGCGTGCTAATCTTCCGGGTTATTTAGGAAATTGCCATGCATCGGGCACACAAGTGTTAGATGATTTAGGTGAAGAGCACATGAAAACGGGCATGCCTATTTTCTATACTTCTGCTGACTCTGTATTCCAAATTGCATGTCACGAAGAAACGTTTGGTTTAGATAACCTATTAACGCTTTGCCAAATCGCACGTGAAGAGCTTGAAGATTACAATATTGGTCGAGTGATCGCCCGTCCGTTTATTGGTCCGGGTAAAGGTCAATTTGAACGTACAGGTAACCGTCGCGATCTTTCTGTTGAGCCGCCAGCGGCAACGATTTTACAAAAATTAGTGGATGAAAAGGGTGGTCAAGTTCATTCGATTGGTAAAATCTCTGATATCTATGCGGGTTGCGGTATTACGAAGAAAACCAAAGCAACGGGTATCCCTGCATTATTTGATGCAACTAAAGAAGCAATTGAACAAGCGGGTGACAACACTATCGTATTCACTAACTTCGTAGATTTTGATTCAGCATACGGTCACCGTCGTGATGTAGCAGGTTATGCTGCAGCATTAGAATACTTTGATGGGCGTCTTCCTGAAATCATGGATATGCTACAAGAAGATGATATTTTGATCCTGACTGCCGATCATGGTTGTGATCCTACATGGCCAGGTACAGATCATACACGTGAGCACATTCCTGTTCTTGTTTACGGTCATAAGGTACCAGCAGGCTCATTAGGTCGTCGTGATACATTTGCCGATATCGGTCAAACCTTAGCAGAGTATTTTGAAACCTCTGATATGGAATATGGAAAATCTTTCCTATAAAAATAAATAAGCAGTAGAGCCTTTCTCTACTGCTTTTTTTCTATTTTAAGTAAACACAAAGGATATAAATTATGGCAACTCCACATATTAATGCTGAAATGGGTGATTTTGCAGACGTAGTTCTTATGCCGGGTGACCCGATTCGAGCTAAATACATCGCTGAGACATTTCTTGATGATGTAGTTCAAGTATGTGATGTTCGTAATATGTACGGTTTCACTGGTACGTATAAAGGTCGTAAGATTTCTGTTATGGGTCACGGTATGGGTATTCCATCTTGCTCAATTTACATGACAGAACTGATTAAAGACTTTGGCGTTAAAAAAGTTATCCGTGTAGGTAGTTGTGGTGCGGTAAACGAAGGCATTAAAGTTCGTGACGTAGTTATTGGTATGGGCGCATGTACAGATTCAAAAGTGAATCGCATTCGTTTTAAAGATCATGATTTTGCGGCTATTGCCGATTATGAAATGGTTCGTAATGCAGAGTTAGCAGCACAAGCTCGCGGTATCGATGTAAAAGTGGGTAATCTTTTCTCTGCTGAACTTTTCTATACGCCAGATCCAAGCATGTTTGATTTAATGGATAAATACGGCATTGTTGGTGTTGAGATGGAAGCCGCGGGTATGTACGGTGTTGCTGCCGAATACGGTGCAAAAGCATTAGCAATCTGTACTGTATCTGATCACATTAAAACAGGTGAGCAAACCACATCTGATGAGCGTGCAACGACATTTGATGAAATGATGCTGATTGCATTAGATTCAGTATTACTTGGCGATAAATAACACGCATAACGAAAACCGTTAGAAATAAAAAAGGCGATGAGGTTAATTTCATCGCCTTTCTTTTTATGCTTTACCACCAAACAATGTGGTGATTGGTTTGGAAGCATCTTTTCTTTTTCTTAGTAATCCCATAATCAGCATCCCTGAAACCAAACTGATTGCGAGCATACCAAACATTAAACGGTCACTTTTACGATAGTGGTGATTTGCAAAGCCGGTCAATGTTGATTTTTCAAATGTCACACGTAAAAAGCCAAGTAGATGGTCATCTTTAATGATAGGTTCAATCAACTGCTGACGACCAATACCATCAATAGACAATGGCGTATTTAATCCAGTAATTTGAGAAGCCGTTAGTGCGTTATCACTTTTTCCTAAGATTCTACCTTCAGCGTCATATATTGTGGCATCAAAAACTAAACGCTCTTTAGCAAGGTTATTCGTTAACTGGAATAATGCTTCATGGTTATCTTCTTTAATGCTATCAACGGCAAATAAAGCCGCTTGTCGAGTCATTGTTCGGCTAAGATCTTGTAATTGTTTGTTTTGAATAACTTGGTTACTGTCACTGATGATCGTACTGTTGATCAAAATAAAGTAACTGAATGCCATTAGAGAAAGCAGCATCAATCCTTTAATGACAAAGTTTTGAGAAAGCATCACAACCACCTAATAAGATATGAATGCAGTAATTATACTGAATTTATCGAAAAAAAGCAGTTTATGTCATTTGCCTCTTGCTCAACTCCTCTTCAATCGGTATTTTTTAGACAGGACAAGAAAGGATGCAAATCATGGATAGGATAATCCCATTTTCAATTAAGAAACACATACCACTATTAAATCGTTTTAGCTCAACTTTAACAACGACGCAATTCGACGTTAAAAAAACAGGTTGGATTATTTACGGTCCTCAATTATCACCTCGTCATTTTGATGATATCGATTTTTTTGTCGGTTATAAAACGCAACTAATTAAAACTTGGAAAGTTGGTTATTACGAAGTTGCTGCTATAGCTGGTGCGCTTACAGAAGAGCATAAAATTATTGTTGATGCGCTCGGTTTAGATTACGCAGAGATGAAAGATATTCCTGATCTATCAAAACCAGGGATCATTTTATTTGATATGGATTCAACGGCGATCGAAATCGAATGTATTGATGAAATAGCGAAATTAGCGGGTGTTGGTGAGCAAGTTGCAGAAGTAACAGAAAGAGCAATGCAAGGTGAACTGGATTTTAAAGAGAGTTTAATTCAGCGTGTAGGAACTCTGGCAGGATCTGATGAAGCTATTCTTGCTGAAGTAAAAGCAAACTTACCTTTTATGCCTGAAATCAGAGAGCTAGTTGCTACCATGCATAAATACGGTTGGAAACCGGCTATTGCCTCGGGTGGCTTCACTTATTTTTCTGATTATTTAAAACAAGAACTCAATCTTGTACATGCACAATCGAATCAGCTAGAGATTGTTGATGGCAAACTTACCGGTAAGGTTCTTGGTGAAATTGTCAGTGCAGAGACGAAGGCACATATTTTAGTTGAGCTTGCTGATAAATATGACATAGAGATCAGCAATACGGTTGCCGTTGGTGATGGTGCTAATGATCTGGTTATGATGGAAGCGGCAGGCCTTGGTATTGCCTATCACGCAAAACCTAAAGTACAAGAGCAAGCACAAACCGCAATTAAACATGCAGATTTAGGTGGTGTTGCTTGTATTTTATCTGCTTCGTTATTGTTTGGTAATAAACTGAGTTGGTAGAAGCTTAATCTTACATAAGTTTAATATAAATAATGAGCTTTATTATAAAGCTCATTTTTTTTGCGTGAAATTCAGCAATAATGGTTGCATGTTGCATAAATAGTGTGATTTAGCTCTCAACCTTAACGGAATCTGAATGAAATGCCGGAATTCATACAGGAAGTCGTTTTATTGTCGTCATTAAATTGACGCTAATTGATTGTATGAATAATATTCGCTTTGTTCACTTCGAACACATATTAATCAATAGCGGAGTTATTATGCTAACTAAATTATTCGTAAAGTCTCAACTTGCTCTTCAATCTTTTAAAAACGATGAGCGCGGTGTAACAGCAATTGAATATGCAATCATTGGTGTTTGTATGTCTGCTATTGTACTTGCTGTATTTAACGGTACATTACAAGAGGCATTACAAGGTGCAATGGACACTATTTCAACTAATATTACAGCTGCCAACACACCACCTGCTGAGTAATATTAATTTATATGGAAATAAAGCTATTAATTATTAGCGTAGTAACTATAGCTAATATTTATGCTGTTTTTCATGATATAAAAATAGAAAAATATCTAATAACGTTGTTTTAATAATTATGTTTGTTGGATTTTTTTCTATCTTTGTTAAAGGTGATATTAGTTATTTATTATCACCTTTAATAATTCTCTTCGTTGGATTTATCTTATTTAAATTTAACATTATTGCTGCCGGTGATATTAAATATTATGCAGTAATGTCCTTAATGATTGAACAGCAATATTTATTACTGGTGACCTGCATTATTTTATGTCTAGGTGGCCTTCAAGCTTATTGTCAATACAGTATATATAAGCTAACAGGGAACGAACGTTGGATAGAGAGAGGGGTTCCTTATGGCGTCGCTATTTCTATAGGAAGTTTATTCGGTATTCTTGCATCAATATAGGTGAAAAATGAAATCCAAAATAATATTGGTTTTAGCTGTAATTGCTATTTCGATAGGCTTATACGGCATGTCACAGACATCAACGACACAATCACCTATTACAGAGAAAGTACAAGAATTCGATAAACGACCAGAAGCAACCGTTATGGTTTGGATAGCCAAAAAAGACTTAATGTTTGGTTCGCCAGTACAACGAACGGATCTTGAAGTGCAGCGAATCAGTCAAACACAAGCGGATCGTTTCGGTATCGCTCATGATGTTAAATTTAATTTCAATAAAAAACTATTGATTAAAAAAGACATTTTACAAGGGGATATTATTACTTCCGATATGGTGTTAAGCCCAGGGCAAGAAGGGTATCTCAATCTAGTAATAAGTGAAGGTAAAGTACCTTTTAATCTAGAGGTGAGTAATGACGCTATTCTTGGTGGTGCCATTTCTGTTGGTGATGTTGTTGATATTGCTTCTATTTCATCATCAGAGCAAAACTTGTCAAATGATGCTTCTATCTCAAATGTACAAAGTTTAAAAATGGCTCCGTTACTTACACAGATAATGGTTCTCGACATCATTCAACAAGAAAAGCCCGTTCGCTTAAACAGTAAATCAACCAAAACAGTGACCACCTTGGTGCTAGAAGTTTCAAATCGAGAGTTAGCAAAGTTAGTTATTGCGCAACGCATCGCTGAGCTAGAAGTTCATAAGTCCATTGGTGCTGAGTTTTCTCACGAACTTCATGCAGATTCAAGTGATGTTATTACTATCCCTGGATTTAAAAAAGTAAAACCAGTCAATTCTATTCAAGAGTTTAGAGGCTAAAAAATGCGATATCGAATTCTTATTATATTAACGGTTTTACTCAGTATTGTTTCTTTGAACGTGAGAGCAAAAGAGATTGAAAACCTATCCGCGGGTGATGCCAAAAGCATAACAACCACGACGGAAATAGGGTCTGTATTTATCTCAAATCCAAAAGTAGCAGACTACAAAATTATAGATAAATACAAAGTAGTTTTATTTGGCCGAGAAGTGGGTGACTCCGTTTTTATTGCTTTTGATGTTCAAGGACATGAGCTACTAAATAAAAAAATAATTGTGAGTAAAAATTACTCAGGCATTGAACAACAAGTTAAGTTGCGATTTCCTACTTCTGATATCGATATCTTTGCCATTGGTACTAATGCAGTAGTTAGCGGTACCGTATTAAATGAAGAAGATCGTGATCAAATTTATGAAATGGTAGCGACTCTATTATTTGATGATAACGCTGATAACAACGCACAAGATGACCGCACTGAATTAACTTACATGAATAAGTTGAATTTTGAAGGTGTGGTTAATCAAATTGAAGTGGCGAGAACCAAACAGGTTAATGTGAAGCTCACTATCGCAGAAGTCTCTCACTCTTTTATGCAGGATTTTGGCATTAAGGTAGGAAGTAATGGTCAAGCAGGGATCTTTGTCGATCAACTTGTTCATTTTAGTGCAAGTGACATTGTTTCTGTGATTACTGCTGTAGGGACAGACTCTGTAGGACAAGTATTAGCGGAGCCGAACTTATCTGTGATTTCCGGTGAGGATGCCAGCTTTCTTGTTGGTGGGGAGCTACCTGTTGTTACTGTGATTGATGGAGCAACCAACGTTCAATATAAAGAATTTGGTGTAAAGCTAGATCTAACGGCTAAGGTTGAACGAGACGATAAAATTAAACTGGCATTAGCACCAAGTGTAAGCTCTCTTGATACGCAATACGCTAATGATAATTACAACTTACCATCATTAAAAACGCGCAGTGCAAGAACAACAGTGGAACTCGGAGACGGACAAAGTTTTGTGCTAGGTGGTTTGCTTAATAGTGAAGAGAAAGAGTCGTTAACTCGTATTCCTTTTGTTGGTGATATCCCTATTTTAGGAGCTTTGTTTCGTCATACAGGTACGGAGCGAAATAAAACTGAGCTGATTATTGTTGCAACGGTAAACCTTGTTCAACCGGTTAAAGCAAATCAAATCCAGCTTCCAACCATGCAGAAAACCAGTACGTTAAGACGTTTTCTCGGTATGGGAAGTGACTATGAAAGAGCTGAAGACCAATGGGCAAGTGAAGTTCTGAATGCGGGTGGATTTAGAAAATGAAAAAACTATATGTAATGGCTGTGCTTTTATTTTTATCGGGTTGTGCTGACCATATTAATGAAAAGCAGGGGACTCATATTAATGTTATTCCTATGACGTATTCTTTTTCAATTAATAGTCAGAGTGATGACATTATAAAAAATAAACTAAATGTATTTATTAAACATCATGGACTTAAAAATAAAAAAGGCCATTGGGAAATATCCATATATAAAGACGATATAAAAGAACAAGAAATTAAGTATCAACAATTTTTAGGTGAATTTGGTTATACCCTTAATCAAATAAAAACAATTGAACTACAAGATAAACCTTATTTTATAGTTACGGTTTCATTTATTACTCAACAAATTGAATATCAAATTTGTGGTTATGAGCAAATCGATTATTACGGCTCTAATAATATCGGTTGTTATACCGAAAGTAATCGCTGGCATTCGATGGTTAATCCTGAAAATGCAATGTAACTACCTCGCAAAGAGCTAGTGTAATGAACATCATATTATTGGAGCTATTATGTTTGATTTGGCAGAGCGTTTAAGTTCGAACAAAAGTAATGAAAGTAAATTAAGCCATAAGTTAAAAACAATGCTGTTTTACCAGACAGAAGAGTGCCGTTCATTGGTTAATGAATCTTTTCGATTTGATGGTAAAGATGAACCTAAATGCGTTAAAAATCGTGATGAAGAGTTTCGCCAGATTGATTTATTAAATCCACCTGAAGTGGTGATTATTGAACTAAATGCCAGTCAAGATGTAGTTCAAGATGCACAGCGATTAGCTCATTTATTACCAAGCCAAGTATCTGTAGTTATTGTTGGCTCTGAAGACGCAATTTCAACGATTCGTTTACTTAAAGAGATGGGTTTTTATTACCTGTTTTGGCCCGTAAGTAAGCAAGAGTGTTCAGATTTTATGAAGCACGTTCTTGATAACCACGAGCAACATCGAGGTTTGATGGCCAATCGAAAATCTAAGCGAGTTGCTATGGTTGGTGTGAAAGGCGGTGTTGGCACTTCTCTTATTAGTAGTGAAGTATCTCGAATGCTTTCATTTGATAAAGGCGTTTCAACTCTCCTTGTTGATCATAATTATCACGGCGGAAATCTTGATATTTTTATGGGGTTAAAGCAGCACCAAAAAAGAATCGTTCAAAAAGGAACATTAATTTCAAATATTGATGGTACTTATGCTCTTGGTTTAATTCGTAAAATTACGCCAATGTTGTCGATGTTAGCTATCGATTCTGATGAATTGAACGCGCAAGAATTGAAAGAATATACGCTGGCAGTACAAGAGCAGGCGCTTAAAAATTCAAGTGTGATGATTGAAGATCATGCTCATTTAATTCGTAATGAAGATGACATTATTAAGCTCTTGCAACAGGTTGATGTTTTAGTACTTGTTTTTGATGCAACGGTTTCGTCATTACGTGATTACAACCGATTAAATCAGTTAGTTAAGAAGAATAATCTAGATAATCAAACTCGTGTTATTTCGGTACTGAATTCATCACGTCCGAATAATAGCGGTTCGGTTTCGGCTGAAGAAATTGAAAAGTACAGCGGGCAAAGAGCAACCATCAGTATTCCATATGATGATAAAGCACCGCAATACGTACTTGAAGGGTTACAAATCGTAAAAACTAAATCAGGTATGGCACTGCCTCTTATGAATTTAGTTGCTTTGATTTTAGGTGAAGAACCAAAGCAAGAAAGCCGTTCATTTTTGAGTTTCTTTAAAAAGAAAGGGTAGTAAAAAATGAACAATAATAAAGCGCTGTATATTCAATTAAGAACTCAAATATTTAATGCATTAGAACCTGAAGCGTTAAATAAGTTAACCAAACAAGAGCTGACTCAACAACTATCGAATGCGGTAGATCTACTTATCGATAGAGAGCAATTACCCGTCTCTCTTATTATGAAAAATGAGTACGTAGAAAGCCTAGTCAATGAACTTGTTGGTTTAGGTCCATTACAAAACTTAATGGATGATGAAACTATTACAGACATCATGATTAATGGTCATGAAAATGTATTTATTGAACGAGATGGTTTAGTCGAGAAAGTCAGTGTTAATTTTATTGATGAGCAACAACTGATTGATATTGCTAAACGTATTGCGAGTCGTGTCGGTCGTAGAGTAGATGAATCAACCCCTACCTGTGATGCCCGTTTAGAGGATGGTAGTCGTGTCAATATCGTGATCCCTCCGATTGCCATTGATGGAACTGCTATTTCTATTCGTAAGTTTAAAAAGCAGAGTATTGGTTTTTCTGATTTAGTTGAATTTGGTGCCATGAGCAAAGAAATGGCGCAAATCCTGATGGTTGCTTCACGTTGTCGTTTGAATATTTTAATTTCAGGCGGTACTGGCTCGGGTAAAACAACCATGCTAAATGCGTTATCTCAGTTCATTTCTGAAGGCGAACGTATTGTCACAATTGAAGATGCGGCAGAATTAAAACTACAGCAGCCTCACGTTGTTCGTTTAGAAACCCGAACATCAGGCATTGAAGGAACAGGTGTCGTCTCTCAACGTGATTTAGTGATTAACTCATTACGTATGCGTCCTGATCGAATTATTGTGGGTGAATGTCGTGGTGGAGAGGCGTTTGAAATGCTTCAAGCGATGAATACGGGCCATGATGGATCAATGTCTACATTGCATGCCAATTCACCTAGAGATGCATTATCACGAGTTGAAGCCATGGTGATGATGGCAACGAATAACTTGCCATTAGAAGCGGTGAGAAGAACCATTGTTAGTGCTGTCGATATCGTTATCCAAATCAGCCGTCTACATGACGGTACTCGTAAAGTAATGAGTATTTCTGAGGTTGTAGGTTTGGAAGGAAATAACGTTGTTCTTGAAGAAATATTCGCTTTTAAACCAAATAAAGAACAAAACGAAGATGGAAAAGTAAAAGGTAACTATTTTACTTCCGGCTTAATGCAACGCTCTGTGTTGATGGAAAAAGCACGATTCTTTGGTATGGAAGACAAAATACAATCAGCATTTAGAGCCCCTTACGCAGAGGTACAGTAATGTCTTGGATTGCAATCGGTATTGGCTTGATTTTATTGGGCTTTGCTCTTGGTGATAAGCCGGTAAAAAAGAGTCAATATTTAGAAAAACTAAATGTGACCCAGTTTGTTGATGATCTTAATAGCACAGAGCAAGCGATCAATTTAGCCTCCTTAACAGAGCGAACGTTTCGACAAAAACTTGAGTTTATTTGGAAAAACATAGCGAGACAATTAGGTAATGGTGCTGCGTTAAAACTGGTTTTTTCCGTATGTGTTTTTGCCTTAATAGGCCTATTGATTAACCGTTCTATGATTCATGCCTCGCCTTATATTGTGGTCTTTATTGCTATCGTAGTAGGACTGATTTGGGGATATGTTTGGCTTCAAGAAAGAGAGAAAAAACAATTTAATGAGCGCTTTCCGGATGCACTTAATATGCTATCGAGTGCGGTATCGGCAGGTGAAAGTATCACTCATGCAATTGCTTTTGTGGGCAAGAAACTTGAGGGTGATGTGGGCAAAGAATTTAAAATAATGGGAGAGCGTTTGCAGCTTGGTGAGAGTCCAGATGAAGTATTTAAGAAATCATGTGTTCGTTTCCCTTATCCTGCTTTTCGTTTTTTTGTTATTACATTACGAGCAAACATGAATCGAGGTGGTCAATTAAGAGATGTTATTTCACGGTTGAACCGTTTGATGTTTGATGCGAGAGCTGTAGAGAGAAAGAAATACGCTCTAACTTCAGAAGCGAGAATATCGGCAAAAATAGTCTGTGCGACACCTTTTTTCTTTTTGTTTATTTTGCAGTTCCTCAGCCCTGAAAATTATGAATTCGTCATGTTTCATGCTGAAGGTAGACCTATTTTATATTATGTACTCATTAGTGAAGCCATAGGGATGCTTATTATTTGGGGCTTATTAAAAGGAACCAAGTAATGTCAGATTGGTATTTATTTATATCTATTACGCTTATTTCATTTGGCTTGATGCTTATTGTCTATTTAAGTATTACAAAGTTTTTAAGAGAAAAGCAGTTACATGTATTAAGTGGCAATAATCAAAAAATAAAAGAGAACGAACTTGGAGGATGGTTAAAAAATAAAGCTTCCGAACTTAATCCTGACGAAGAAGAAATTAAACAAAAATTACGTCAAGCTGGTTGGGAGAATATTCAATATGTACACCTGTTTATGCCAATTAAATACAGTGTACTACTGATTGGTGAAATTATTTTTGGTATCGCTTATTACCAATCGTTTCTATCAAGTACAGCTTGGGTTATTGCCGCATCGTTGTGGATGGTTTTTGTGATTATTGCTCCCGATATGTATTTACAAGCAAAGATAAAAGCCAGAGTTCACCGAGTTTCAACCCAAATGCCTTATCTATTGGATTTAATGGCGGTATGTGTTCAAACGGGGATGACGGTTGAAGCCTCTCTTAGTTATTTAGCGAAAGAGATGAAAGGCTTTAATAAGGACTTAACTCAAGTATTAACCAAAATGAATGAACGCTCTCGTATGGTGGGGTTAGAAAAGTCATTAGAAGAGATGTACGTAGAAATACCCTCTAATGAAATGCGTAGTTTTGTGATGACATTAACGCAGAGCATGCATTACGGTTCATCTATTTATAGCGTTTTAACCACGTTGGCATCAGATATTAGAGAAGTACAGATGCTGGAATTAGAAGAGCGAATAGGGAAGTTAGCAGCAAAGATGTCAGTTCCACTGATCGTATTCATTATGATCCCTATTGTTATTTTAATTGCAGCACCAGGTGTAATGAGGTTGATGTTAAATGCTTAAAAAATTACTTCTAGTCTCTACAGTTCTTTTATTGTCGGCATGCAGTTCTCGTCAATACAGTGACAGTTCATTAACTCAGTCAAAAATTGATATTTATGAGCAAACACAAAATTACGTCGCTTTATCTGATTTATATAAAGCGGAATTGAAAAAAGAGGATTCTGAAGAAATACGAGAAGCCCTTGCTGCCGCATTATTGCATTTAGAAGATCCTGAAAGTGCGTTGTTCTATTTAAAACCAAACATTGAAAATGGAGCAAGCTTTCAAAGTTATTACC
The DNA here is from genome assembly GCA_038993745.2 of Aliivibrio fischeri. Classification (NCBI taxonomy): domain Bacteria; kingdom Pseudomonadati; phylum Pseudomonadota; class Gammaproteobacteria; order Vibrionales; family Vibrionaceae; genus Aliivibrio; species Aliivibrio fischeri. The sequence goes on from CP160629.1 coordinate 551,932, forward strand.
TTCAAGCTTCTGCTTTAGGAGACTTAGGAAAATATCCTCAAGCGATAAAAGCAGCCTTACTTTCATTGGAAGAAAATCCTGATAACCCTGAAACGGAAAACTTATTAGGGATTTTATATGGTCATGAATATCAATATGAAAAGTCACGCAGATACTTTCAAAAAGCACAGTTGCATTTTTATGATAGCAATACGATAGCCAATAATTTAGCGGTTTTGGATATTGCCGAAGGTAATTACAAACGAGCTGCACAACGATTATTGCCAGTTTATCGTAGCGGACAAGCTAATGAACAAGTGATGGCCAATTTAATACTAAGCATGGCTAAAGAGCAGAATCTTGAATTTATTCAGGCTGTGCTAGGTGATAAACACACAAAAAAAGAAATTGAACGTATTTATCAATCATTACAACGATTTAATTCTTTAGATATTGATACAAAGAAAAGCGTTTAGGGTGATATATGAGAAATAAACAAAACGGTTCAGCTTCTATTGAATTTGTAATGGGTTTTATGGCGTTTTGGTTTATGTGTATGGCATGGGTTGAAATGAGTTACATGTCTTATATTTCAGCCATAAATGACCTCGCGATTTCAGAAGTATCTCGAAGTGCTAAGAAAGGTGAAGAGCGTTATTTAGATATTGTTGATGAGGTTTTATATCGTGATAACAGCATTTGGAACACGGTGATCTCTGCGGATAATTTTAGAGTATCAATCCAGTATCTACCGACTATTGAAGCTTTAGAATCAGAGAAGAAAGGATGCCCAATCCCTGAAGGGCAACGAACTCGAGAGTGTGGAGAAGAGGGTAATAATGCACTAGCAATTTATCGAATTGACTATGATTTTCATCCTATTTTCTCTTATGTATTTAGTCGCTCAGCTAATTTGAGCCGTGAAATGATAGTGGTGCAAGAGTATGAACGATCGCAATTTGAAATCTAAACAACGTGGGATTTTTAGTATTGAATTCGCGATTGTTGGTATCTGCTTTAGTTTACTTCTCGCTTTTAGCGGGGATGTGATTATTAAGTTATCCATAAAAGGTAAATTGGATCGTCTTTCTTATTCTTTGGTTAATGTACTAAAAGAGCGAACTCAGCTTTATGGTATGGACTATCAATTAACATCTGAAGAAGTAGACAGCTTAAATAAGATAGCAAAAAACTCACTTTCAAGAACGTTTGGTAATTTTGATGCTAATAAATACGGCATGTTAGTAGAGGAACTGAGTTTTTCTGAAGTGGCTGTGCCTAATCCAGTAATTAGTGAACATCGTGGTGCAGAAACATGTCATGTAAATAAATCTATCGGTCAGTTAAAAGAACTTACCGTGCTTAGTGTAAGAGGGCGAACTATGCCTCTGTATCGTGTAGCGCTTTGCTATGAAAGTGATAACTGGTTTGGTGATTTGGTAGATAAAAGCTATACCACGGTGATGTCTGATTCTATTGTTATTGGTCGATGATAATGAAATTAAAAAAACAACAATCAGGCCACGCCGCTATTTTATTTGTTATGTGCATTCCTGTTTTATTTGGCGTTTTTACATTAGCGTCGGATGGTGCAAGAGCCTTGCAATCAAAAGCTCGATTAGAAGACGCTGCGGAGGCTGCCGTATTAGCCGTTTCTGCATATGGTGAAGAGGATGAAGTTTCAACGCAAACCGGCAAAGACTATGTCGCCCACTACATGCACGATATGTCGAATTTAGTAGATATTAAGGTGGAGAAGCTTGAATGTTCAGAACTACCTGAATGCACTGCTGATGATAATGATAGACCCTTTGTTGAGTATCAAGTCTCTGGAAGAACAAAACATACATCATGGTTTCCTGGTAATGATGTAACCGTTGGATTTGGTGAATCATTTGATGTTACAGGCATGTCTAAAGCGCGTAAGTTTCAAAGCAGTCAGCCTATGGATATCACTTTTATTCTCGATTTTTCCGGGTCTATGAATTACGACTGGGAAGGGCATGCTCCGTCTTATATGGAAGAAGAGGTTCCAAAAGTTCCGGGGCGTTATTCACCTCCATCACGATTGAGTGATTTAAAAGATGTGGTTCAAATGGTGACAGATGAACTGCAAGTTTATAACAACTCAACGACAGGCCCAAAGCATCGTGTCGCAATGACAGGTTATAACCGTCGAACGGTTAACGAATCGAGTAATGGTAAGTTTGTTATAAGAGATCAGCGGATCACTAAATATAACTCTGATGGCTATGACGCAGGTGATACGTTTTATCCTAAGAAAACCATTAATAAGCAATTTATGGTTAAAGGGGCTGCTGCTAGGGTTCCTAATGGCGATGAGAAAGCTGAGTTTACCGATATTATGTACACCTCTGATTTTGCTTCGTTTAATCATAAAATTAAATCATTTGAAGCCTTTGGTGGCACAGCATCACTACAAGGAATTATTCGAGCAAGCCAGATTGTCTCTTACCATATAACTAATGATGGTGAAGAAGCCAACCCTAAGCAGTTAATTATTATTTTATCTGATGGTGAGGATTTTAATCACTATTTAGGACAAACAGAAACCTTAGTAGATTATGGTATGTGTGACAATTTACGTAATGCCATTGAAGGTGGTCCTGTATCTTCTGAAGATAATAAAGCAGATAAAATTGTTTTCTCTAGTGGTAGTAGCTCAGGGTTACCGACGAATACAGGTGAAGCTCCTAGTGTAAGAATTGCAATGATTGGCTTTGGTGATGGCTATGATATTCATGCTAATACTGGGCTGCTAAATTGTGTGGGAGAAGAGAACGCATTTAGTGCAAATAATAAAGATGAAATTTTAAATTTAATTATGTCATTGGTATCAGAAGAAGTCGGGCATTTAGCTCAATAAAGTCGAGAGTAAATTATGAAAAAAATATGTGTGTTATTGGCTTTATTTTCTGCCAATGTTTTATCTGCCGAGAAAAATCATAACCAAGATTTTAATCAGTTACTTGATTATTATTGTGGAACTGAGAGTGTTGAGTTTCAGGAACAAATAACCATTGGTGAAGGAAAGCAAATCTTGTTTCATCAAGGACCATTTATGCAAGTAAATACTGAATTACCGCCTGATGTTATTAAGCGAACATTCAGTAATGCAATGCAACAAGCAAATCTGAGTAATCAGTGCAGTGAGTACTTATTAAGCTATGCTGAAGTCGTTGAGGATAATGTAGAACAAAAATTATTTGCTCGAGTACTATTTAATTTTGATCAATACTCTTTAACGGAACGTTCAAAGTATATTCTTCAAAGCGTAACGGAAAAACTAGAGACACAAAAAGATACGGTGTTACTTAATGGTCACACTGATAATAAAGGCAGAGAGAACTACAATATTAATTTAGGGTTAGCTCGTTCAAATAGCGTAAAAGCATTTTTATTGGCTCAAGGTGCTAGCAAAGAGCAGTTAGAATCTTATTCATTTGGAGAGCAACAGCCGATTGATGACAATACTACATTGGAAGGTCAGCACCATAATCGTCGAGTTGATATTGAGAAAAAAGTAGATGAAACTCATTGATAGTTAAAGATAGGCGGTGTTACTAACGAAACGTTGGAATACCGCCTTTGTTTGCTAAATAGGTAGCTTTATTTTTAGTAGTGCACCTAAACGTTTATTTTCTGGAGTGTCAAACCAAATACTTCCATTATATTTCTCAATAATATCAGCGCATAAAGCAAGTCCTAATCCGGTTCCTGCATTCAGTTTATCAGCTCTAACGCCTCGTAAAAATAACGATTCTTTTTGTTCTTCAGGAATTGATGGGCCATCATTTTCAATGCTTAATATATAATCGTTACTATATTGTTTAATGGTAATAACGATCTTTGTCGATGCGAATCGAAAACTATTCTCTAGTGTGTTACCTAGTATTTCCATCAAATCATTTTTTTCTATTGGTAGCTTTTGCTCTTCATTAATAAAACAACAAACCTCAATTGCTTTTCATGGTAGATCTTACTAAACATGGAGAGTAACCCTTGTAATGGTTCACTTACCACAGTTGTTGTTGGTTTTAATTCTTTAATATTTAATGTGGCTCTTTGTAACTGACTTTGGATAACATCATCCATTAAAGTTAATTGTTGAGAGAGCTTTTCTGTTGATTCGGCTTGCAGATCCTGTAGCAATAGTTTTGATGCGATAACGTGATTTTTTAAACTATGAGCTAAATCATCGAGTGTTTTTTTGTATTGTTCTTCTTTTTCTTTTGCTTGAAAGAGGGCACGGTTAGTTGAGTGGTAAATTGATGTTAATTCTGATTCAGTGTCACTTGGTTGAGTAAAGAAACCTTCTTTCATGCTTTGAATGCGTTTTAACTCTCGTTTTCTCTTCTTTATCGGTTTAATTGCCCATTGGTAACTAAAGTAAATAAAGACGATGAAACTTAGCAATGTTCCCACCGTAATTAATATTATTGGTTGTTCCATTTGCTTATATATTAGAAGCAAGATTGGAATACTAAAGAGTAGAGTTCCTAGGATTAAAGAAAAAAAGATCCGATAAAATCCATAATTATTATTTAGATTTGTCATTATTACTTATATTTGATGTGGTAAAAATATTTCTAATCTTGAGCCAGTATCTTGTGTATGGAACCAGATTTGTCCGTTATAACTGGATATGATCTCTTCACATACCGCAAGTCCAATCCCCGTGCCAGGGTTCTTTTCATCTGCGCGAATTCCTCGTTGAAATACCGATTCAATTTTATCTTGAGGTAAAGGCTCGCCATCATTTTCAATATGAATATTGAAGCCTTCACTACGCTCTACAATAGATAAAATAATATAGGTATCAGCAAAGCGATAACTGTTCTCTAAGATATTTCCGAGAACTTCCATTAAGTCATTGTAATTAATGGGTAAGGTTTGCGCGTCATTATAGTTAGAAATGAATTCGATATGACGCTCTTTATGAACCTTAGTAAACATTTTAGTGAGTTTATCTACAATAGGAGAGAGTAAAGTATGATGCTTACTTATGCCCCTAGAGCCCATCAACGCACGTTTCAATTGGTGTTGTATCACAGAGTCCATATCATTGAGTTGTTCCATGATATCTGCAATAGGCGGTTCTTTTTGATATAACAATGCATCACAAGTCGCTATTCGAGTCTTAAGACTATGTGCTAAATCATCCATTGCTTTTTTGTATTTACTTGATTGTTCATCTTGTTGTTCAAGTAATCGGTTAATCGTTTTGGCAATAGGCTCTAGCTCTTCAGGATAGCTATAAATAAGTTTCTCTTGCTCACTATCCTTTATATTTTTTAATTCAATATGAAGCTTATTTAAAGGGAAGAATGAGCGGTTGTATCCCCATAATACCCCAAAAATGGCAATTAAAATAAGAGTTGTATAAGCAATAGCTAATTGGAGCTTTAGTGTATGTAGGCGAGATATCTTATCTTCCATACGACTGAGTAATATTACTCGCCTAGGCGGAAGGCCATTATTACTTTCAATACTCATTGAATGAGAGATAAAGGCTGCACCACTTGGTTTTTCAATGAGAATAGGCTTATTTTCATCTTTAGGTAAATCAGTACAGATGTTCTCTACATGGGAAGGTGGACCTTTTTGCATGCTATCCCATAACAAATTGTCATTATTGTCACAGATAACAATTGTTATATCATCAGACGATGAACTGTAATACTGAGATTTATTCCCTTCTTGTAATGGCATAATATAATTTGATGATACCATTTCATTGAAAATAGATGGGAATTGATAAGTGATATCAAGGGTGTATTCAGTGATTAAGTCAGAGCGTGCTGTCTGATAGCGAAGGTACCCGTTTAGTATTAAAAAACCAATAACGACAGCTAAAAAACTGAATAATATGCGTCGTCGAAATTGGTTTTGAACTAAACGTTTCATGATTACTTCGCCTTTATTTGAAACTGATAGCCCTGACCTCGTACCGTTGTAATCAGTTCATTATGACCAACGGCTGCAAATTTTTTTCTTAAACGTGAAATGATAACTTCAATATTATTGAGTTGAACTTCAGAATCTTCTTGATATAAAGCATCAACAAATTGTTGCTTTGATATGATTTTTAAGCTGTTTTTTATTAAATATGCTGCGATATCATATTCAAATGAAGTTAATTGTAGAAATTGACCGTCTACATGGATGGTTTTTGCTTTTATATCTAATTCAATATTTTCAGCGGTTACTTTTGATTGTGTAAATCCGGCCGCTCGTCTTGCTAGAGCATAAAGCCTTGCTATTAATTCTTCAGATTGGAAAGGTTTTACTAGGTAATCGTCAGCTCCAGCCTCAAGTCCTTCAACTTTATCTTGCCAGTTTCCACGAGCGGTAAGTATGAGAATAGGGCTATGAATTTCTTTGCGTCGAATTTGCTTGATGAGGGTGATGCCGTCGAAATCAGGTAGACCTAAATCAACAATCATGACATCAATGTGTTCTTTTTTTTGTACGGTTTGTAAAAATGCAGAGGCTGTTTTATCAGAATAAACAACGTGTCCCTGATCTTTTAATTGACTAGACAGGTGGTGGTTTAAGATTTCATTATCTTCAACAAGAGCTATTTGCATAATATACCGACTGATTCCTTAGGTTTATATCGTCATTAATAACACTTATCATTTTGTTTTTAAATAATAAAGCCCATGAATTGATGGGCTTTATTAAATTTAATTCACCTCAGTTACCCTAACTCAAGTCGAATTAAGACTTCATCCGTTATGTCAGCGATTTCACCACAACCTACAATACTTGATAATTCATCTTCTAATGCTCTTGCATAATGGATTGCGTATTGAGCTAGTTGACTTAATTCCACCTCAGAGGTGGTAGAAAGTGCATTTTTTACTGCTGTTGTGGTTACGCGTATTGCTAAGAATTCACCATGCTCTTTGGCTTTTTTAATGAAGGTTAAACGATCATTGTATGATGAAAACTCTTGTAGCATACGCGTGAATACTGATTTTATTTTTCCATCTTTAATAACAACCGCAATATAGATTTCATGGTGGTGAGATCGTTGATTAGCCGGTGTTTTCAATGGGTTTACTAATAATTGTTGTACTCTCGATTTAAAAATAGGCTCTAAATTTAAATGTTGTTCATTACCTAATTGTAGCCAGATTTTATTTAATCGATTTAAAGGGAAGTTAACCCCAATACAACGCGTTTTAATTTTATGGTTATCCTTTTCAATAAAGAAAGGCGTTGTTGTTAGTTTATTCAGTAATAATTGATGCATTATTTTCAGCATATCAATCGATGGAAGCTGTTCATAATCAACAGGAAGTCTTTCTATGTTGTGCTGTATTAATCGACTTAAGAAAGCCTTGCTTTTTTGAGTTTGTAAACTGTCTTCAATTTGTAGCTGAAGATTCAATCCATTTGAATTTACTTTTAGGACTCGATAAGTAATACGGCTTAATGGTGTGTTTTTATCAAGGCTTTGCAGTTCATTAAACGTTATTTTTACATCAGATTTTTTGGTTAGCAAAGCGGGTTTATCGAGTAATATCGATAAGCCATTGGTTGAAATATCTTGAGTTCTTCCTTTGATTTCACCAATTGTAGGGTGAGTCAGAGTAATTAAGGTTTCGTAATTAAATCTTGGTTCAGTTCTACGAGGCGTTGAATCGTAATATAACGCAGGATCTTGAGCCATTGGCGTCAAAGAATGGCGGTATGGATTTAATACCTTTGCTTCAAGGTTTGGTTTTTCTGTTAATAAGTAATCTTTCTGAGTATCAGGTAAACTGAGTTCAGTTAAGATCCCCATGTGCGTTAAAGTAGCCAGTACTTTTTCCATTTCAGGAGCGACGGTTAATAAGCGTTCTTTGTCTCCTTTTTCTAATTCGAAAAGAGAAAGACGAATGACTTTCCAACTCTTTCTTTTAGCTCCCACATGCCAAAAGAGTTGGCGTTCTTGTTGCGTGGCTTCTGATGACATCATGGAGTAGAAGAGTTCTTTATCTTCATGATCGTGTTTAAAACTGTAAAAATGAGTACGACTGGCTCTTAACCCTGGCTTGGTTAAAAACTGCATACGTTCTGATTTAAATAAATGATGGATTACAGGCTGATTTTTTTCATCGTGCCAGTGCTTCCAAAGTGATTCATTGTGATCAGTAATAACGGCATACTTCAAGGTATCCCCAGAAAAGAAAAGAGGGATATTAGTGGTATGTTTTAAAAAACAGTGCTCATAGCCTTGTGTACGAGCTCGAACTATTTGATCTTTTTGATCATGTACGGTTCGTCGTTTATTTTTATTTAGTTTCTCTTCAATGGCTTGAGCAATAACATCGTGGTTTGATTCCATTTTTAATCGTAACCATCGATAACTATCACTTTCTTCACTGTCGTGAATACCAAGAATACGGTAAGGGAAGTCGCCATTGAGTTCTTTTATGCCGGTGTCTTTTGCAAGGTTTGGGAAGCTAACTTGTATGATTTGTCCCAAACCATACTCAAAAGCAGTAGGCACTTTGATTCGAGCACCAGAAGAAGAAAGATCGCTGCTAGTTCCATGGATTAAATTTCCATTAGGTAACAGTACCGTAACTTGTGTTGACATGCGCAGACGGTTTTCACTACGGGTTAGGTAGTGTCCAAATCGAATTAATTTGGCTTTGAATAGATTGTTTTCGTCTTTATCATCAGTCGCAGCTAATTGTTCTTTATTTTTATGAAGAACACGAAAGTTATTACGTGTATTGGTTAAGGCTTCCCATACACCAACGGTATAGCTACCGAAGCGCTCAATACTTTTGTGATAGGTATTAATTGCAACATCATCAAGCCAGTGAGTGTATCCATCCAACTCATATTGGTGACACTGGCCTTTTACTCGACCTCGTAAATCAATATGTTTGGTGCAAGGTGCCATGATGCGTTTTAATTCAATTTTTACAATTAAATGCACTGATGGATGTTCATGAGACATAACTTGTTCGCAAACCAGATTAAAATCAGGTTCACCAAATACGGGAATAAGTTGTTCTACGTAGCTTTGATATTCTTCTTGCTGCATGATTTCTGGTACAGTAATAACAATCTAGTGGGTTTATCGGCAGAATTGCTCGTTTATTTAACAATGATACGTTAAATAGTTATAACCCATCACTTTTATTTGATTTATATGTCGGTGATATATGGCAAAAGCAAAACGCGCCTACGTTTGTAATGATTGTGGGGCAGACTTCCCTCGTTGGCAAGGACAGTGTAATGCTTGTGGGGCATGGAACACGATTACAGAGGTTCGTTTGGCTGCTTCTCCACACGTTGCTCGTAATGAACGTTTATCTGGTGGTTATGCGGGATCCACTACAGACTCAGAAGTTCAAACTTTATCGAGTATTGATTTACAAGAAGTTCCTCGGTTCAGTAGTTCGTTTAAAGAGTTTGACCGAGTTCTCGGTGGTGGCATTGTTCCTGGTGCAGCAATTTTGATTGGTGGTAATCCAGGTGCTGGTAAATCTACTTTACTTTTGCAAACCATGTGTCGTTTGGCTGCTGAAATGCCAACATTGTATGTTACTGGTGAAGAATCGTTACAACAGGTAGCAATGCGAGCTTCTCGTCTTGGGTTGCCAAAAGATAATCTGAAAATGTTATCTGAAACCAACATAGATAAGATTTGTCAGGTTGCTGAGAAAGAACAGCCAAAAATAATGGTTATTGACTCTATTCAAGTAATGCATGTTGCTGATGTTCAATCATCTCCAGGCAGCGTCGCTCAGGTTCGAGAGTCTGCAACTGCTTTAACTCGATATGCTAAACAAAATAATGTAGCTATTTTCTTAGTTGGTCACGTAACCAAAGATGGTACTTTAGCTGGCCCTAAAGTGTTGGAGCATATTATTGACTGTTCTGTGTTACTTGACGGTAGTGCAGATAGTCGCTTTAGAACACTTCGTAGTCATAAAAACCGTTTTGGAGCTGTTAATGAGCTTGGGGTTTTTGCTATGACAGGCCAAGGCTTAAAAGAAGTAAATAACCCATCAGCCATTTTCTTATCTCGTGGGGAAGAGGAAACGTCTGGTAGTTCAGTGATGGTTGTGTGGGAAGGAACACGCCCGTTACTTGTAGAGATACAAGCTTTAGTAGATTACTCTCAGCTTTCAAATCCTCGTCGAGTCTCTGTTGGCTTAGATCAAAACCGTTTATCTATGCTACTCGCGTTCTACATAAGCATGGTGGTTTGCAAATGGCTGACCAAGATGTGTTTGTTAACGTGGTTGGCGGCGTTAAGGTAGCTGAAACCAGTGCGGATTTGGCACTTATTATGGCGTTACTATCTAGTTTTAAAGACCGTCCATTAGCTAAGGATGTAGTGGTCTTTGGTGAAGTTGGTCTTGCTGGTGAGATTCGTCCAGTTCCAAGTGGGCAAGAACGTTTAATGGAAGCATATAAACATGGCTTCAAAAAAGCGATTGTACCTGCTGCAAACATGCCAAAAGGTGGCATTGAAGGAATGCAAATTCACGGTGTTAAGAAGCTATCTGAAGCAATTGATGCTTTTGATGAACTTTAACTGAGGCTTTGAATTCGGATTTCTGCATTATTTTATTTGAAAATACAGAAATTCATCTATAATTTTCAGGGGCAGAGGCCACATTAGAACCATTTTGGTAGAAAATTCTATGCAAAAATAGAACAAAGCATATACCAATTGACAGTTTGTGTTATACTCTGCGCGCATTTTATATCCTATTAATAGAGTAAAACGATGACTGATTTATCTAAATACAGAAACATTGGTATTTTCGCGCACGTTGATGCGGGTAAAACCACAACTACTGAACGTATCCTTAAGCTTACTGGTAAAATCCATAAGATTGGTGACACTCACGATGGTTCAACTACTACTGACTTCATGGAGCAAGAAGCTGAACGTGGTATCACAATCCAGTCAGCAGCAGTAAGCTGTTTCTGGAATGATCACCGTCTAAACGTTATCGATACTCCTGGACACGTTGACTTCACAGTTGAAGTGTACCGTTCTCTAAAAGTACTTGATGGTGGTATCGGTGTATTCTGTGGTTCTGGTGGTGTTGAACCTCAATCAGAAACTAACTGGCGTTACGCGAACGAATCAGAAGTATCTCGTCTAATCTTCGTTAACAAACTAGACCGTATGGGTGCTGATTTCTTCAGCGTTGTTGACCAAGTTAAGAAAGTACTAGGCGCAACTCCTCTAGTTATGACTCTACCAATCGGCCGCGAAGAAGATTTCGTTGGTGTTGTAGATGTTTTAAACCGTCAAGCATTTGTATGGGATGACACAGGTCTTCCTGAAAACTACGAAATCCAAGATATCCCAGCTGATATGGTTGATGACGTAGAAGCTTACCGTGAAGAGCTTGTTGAAACAGCTGTTGAACAAGACGACGACCTAATGGAAGCGTACATGGAAGGTCAAGAACCTTCTATCGAAGAGCTTAAGCGTTGTATCCGTAAAGGTACTCGTGACCTAGCGTTCTTCCCTACTTTCTGTGGTTCTGCGTACAAAAACAAAGGTATCCAACTAATCCTAGATGCTGTTGTTGATTACCTACCAGCTCCAAACGAAGTTGAGCCTCAACCTCTAACTGATAAAGATACTGGTGAAGAGACTGGCGAAGTTGCTATCGTTTCTGCAGACGAACCATTCCGTGCTCTAGCATTTAAGATCATGGATGACCGTTTCGGTGCTCTAACTTTCGTACGTATCTACTCTGGTAAACTGAATAAGGGCGATACAGTTCTTAACTCAGCAACTGGTAAAACTGAGCGTATCGGCCGTATGGTTGAGATGCAAGCTGATGAGCGTAACGAATTAACTTCAGCTCAAGCTGGTGACATCATCGCTATCGTTGGTATGAAAAACGTACAAACTGGTCACACTCTATGTGATGTTAAACACGAATGTACTCTTGAACCAATGATCTTCCCTGTTCCAGTAATCTCTATCGCTGTTGCTCCAAAAGACAAAGGCGGTTCTGAGAAAATGGGTATCGCGATCGGTAAAATGGTTGCAGAAGATCCATCTTTCCAAGTTGAGACTGATGAAGAAACAGGTGAAACAATTCTTAAAGGTATGGGTGAACTTCACCTAGACATTAAGGTTGATATCCTTAAGCGTACTTACGGTGTAGACCTAGTTGTTGGTCAACCACAAGTTGCTTACCGTGAAACTATCACTCAAGCAATTGAAGATAGCTACACGCATAAGAAACAATCTGGTGGTTCTGGTCAATTCGGTAAGATCGATTACCGTATCAAACCAGGTGAAGCAGGTACTGGCTTTACGTTCTCATCTTCAGTTGTTGGTGGTAACGTACCTAAAGAATTCTGGCCTGCAGTTGAGAAAGGTTTCGCATCTATGATGGAAACTGGTCCTCTAGCTGGCTTCCCAGTACTAGACGTTGAAGTTGAACTATTCGACGGTGGCTTCCACGCAGTGGATTCATCTGCAATCGCATTTGAAATCGCAGCTAAAGGCGCATTCCGTCAATCTATGCCTAAAGCAGGTGCTCAACTTCTAGAACCAATCATGAAAGTTGACGTATTCACTCCTGAAGATCACGTTGGTGATGTTATCGGTGACCTTAACCGTCGTCGTGGTATGATCAAAGATCAACAAGCTGGTCTAACTGGCGTACGTATCAAGGGTGATGTACCTCTTTCTGAAATGTTCGGTTACATCGGTACTCTACGTACAATGACTTCTGGTCGTGGTCAGTTCTCTATGGAGTTCTCTCACTACGCACCATGTCCAAACAGCGTTGCTGAAGAAGTAATCGCTAAAGCTAAAGAAGAGAAAGCGGCTAAGTAATTAGCACTTAAATCTTTATAGTTATTAAAAAGCCCCGTAAGTGCAAACTTACGGGGCTTTTTTTGTTATTGGTTTCTTTCTTTATGACGCTGTAGTTTCAGATAAATATTTTCAACACGTTCACGAGCCCAATCAGTTTTACGTAAAATTTAAGACTTGATTTAATGCTTGGGTCTTTTTTAAAACAGTTAATATTTACCATATAACTTAGCTCTTCCCAGCCATAGTGTTCTACTAATTCAGTAAGTAACTTCTGTAATGTAATACCGTGTAGCGGGTTATTTTGTTGAGTCATAATTAATGCCATTGAATAAGAATATAAAGTAAGTATATCACTATGAAGGTAGTAACAATAAAAAAGGGAGCGATAGCTCCCTTATTACTTAAGATGGTAATGACTTAGCGTTTAAATGAAACCGTCTCAGCTTTATCTAACGTAATCGTAGTCGTTGCTGGTTGAGTTTCTGATATTACTTTACCGTGGCGAATAGAGAAACGAACCGGAACTTGGCGACGTAGAGCATCAAATCCATTTTCAGCAGGTAAGATAATTAAGTTACCCGGTTTGCCTTCTTCGATGCCGTAGTTATCTTGAATATTTAGAGTTCGAGCCGATTTATAGCTGATTAGATCAAGACCTTGGTTAATTTGGTCGTATCCCATGATTTGACAGACATGCAGTCCCATATGAAGAACTTGTAGCATGTTAGCTGTGCCTAACGGATACCATGGGTCAAATACATCGTCATGGCCAAAACAAACGTTAATATTGTTTGCTAGCATCTCTTTCACGCGTGTAATACCACGACGCTTAGGGTAATCGTCAAAACGACCTTGTAGGTGGATATTAACAAGTGGATTCGCAACAAAGTTAATACCAGACATTCTAAGTAAGCGGAATAAGCGAGAAGCATAAGCGCCATTATATGAATGCATTGCTGTCGTATGGCTTGCTGTTACCTTTTCACCCATATTGAATTTATGAGCAAGAGCGGCAACAGTTTCAACAAAGCGTGATTGCTCATCATCGATTTCATCACAGTGAACATCAATTAGACGGTCATATTTTTTTGCTAATTCAAAAATATAGTGAAGAGATTCGACACCGTATTCACGAGTAAACTCAAAATGAGGAATAGCGCCAATAACATCTGCGCCTAGTTGTACTGCTTCTTCAAGTAACTCTTTACCATTAGGGTAAGAAAGAATGCCTTCTTGAGGAAAAGCAACGATTTGGATATCAACCCATTCTTTCATTTCTTCTTTTACTTCAAGCATTGCTTTTAATGCAATCAGTGTCGGATCTGAAACATCGACGTGAGTACGAACGTGCTGAATACCGTTAGCAATTTGCCATTTTAATGTTTGTTTAGCGCGTGTTTTTACATCTTCAATAGATAATAGCTCTTTACGCTCAGCCCAACGTTCAATTCCCTCAAATAAGGTACCTGAAATATTCCAGCTTGGTTCACCAGCCGTTTGAGTCGTATCTAAATGAATATGAGGTTCGCAAAATGGAGCGTTGGCTAAGCCACCTTCAGCATCAAGAATGTCACCAGAATAGGAGAGTGCTTGCTCATTGTTAGTAATGGTTTTGAATTGACCATCTTCAATCAAGATCTGAAATAAACCTTCTTGATCTCGTAGAGCTACGTTTTTTATTAATAAATTAGTCATTGCTGTATCTTCTATACTGTTTCTGTTTCAGAGATCGATTTTTTGTTAATCATTGGGTTTAGTAATAGGTAGCTAATCGCTCCGCCTAATACAGCGTTTACAGGAACAACGCCCGGTAAGAATTTACCAGCGGCAACACCAATAGCTACTGCGATAATACCTGCCCAGTTAATGGTTTGGAATGCTGCGTTATCAAAATTCATGTAGCGTTTACGGTTACGAAAGAAGTCTGCAATGATAACACCACCAATAGGTGGAATCGCTAAAGATAAGAACGTTAACCAACCTACAAAGTTATTGTATAGCCAAAGTGCACAAACAGTACCAATTAGACCATTTAGCATAGAAACATATTTACTCGGTAAGCCAGTAATATTTGAAAAACCAAGCCCAGATGCGTATAGCGCATTGTCGTTTGTCGTCCAAATATTTAGGCCTAATACGATAATTGCAGGTATTAATAGCCCTTGTGCAATCATCACTTCTGAAATATCAGACTGACCAGTAACAGAAGCGCCTGCGGCACCAAAGATGAACATTAAAGAGTTACCGATAAAGAAAGCAATCATTGTGATAGCAACTGCACCCATTGGTTTTTTGCCAAAGCGGACGAAGTCAGCTGTTAATGTTCCGGCACTTACAAAAGAACCAACAACCATGGCAAGAGCAACCGAAAAGTCCATAGGTTCTGCAGGTTGAATCTTTTGAAGTTCAGCAATACCACCAATACTATCAACAGCACTAAATACTGAGAATCCACCTAAAATGGCAATCGCAGGCACTGCAACCATAGATAAAATCATTAAAGCAGATATACCGAAGTAAACAGTGACGGTCATTAATAGACCAGAGATAACAATAAGAGCGTTGGTATCTATGCCTGTGGCTTTTTGTACTGGATAGCAAACATTGCAACACCAACACCAAACCAACCAACTTGAGTACCACCGAGAAGTAGAGAGGGAAGCCAAGAGCCTTTAGAGCCAAAAGAAAAACGAGCGAGGAGGTGAGTAGAGAGACCAGTTGAAGCGCCGATGTAACCAAGAAAAGAAGTGTAAATGCCGAGGATTAAATTACCAATAAGAACAGCGAGGAAGAAATCATTAAAAGAAAGTCCGGTCCCAAGTGAACCGCCTGTCCACATACTTGCCGAGAAAAATGTGAGTCCTAACATAACTAAAGTTAAGGAAACGACGCCTTTTCTGGCTGTCTTAGGTACTGGCCCTAAGCTGTAATCATTGTCGTGAGACATATGCAATCCTCGTCTGTATTGAATGTATTTTGGTCAAGTTTTTGACAAACGGACGAGAGTCTAAAGAAAATTATATTATTGTCAATAATGTAATCTTTGTTTTTGTTTTGTTTTAGATGGTTTTTTATTTATCTGTCTGTATTTTAAGTGTTTATTTGCTTTGTTTTTTTAGTTATGTTTTTTTGTTAAACGGTTGCTTTGTTTCTTATTTTGCAGAAAATAGATTGTTGGATCTATTTTCTGGTTTTTATAAATAAAAGGTGGTGTGATATTTTTAATCTTGGTTATATTTGAGTTCTGAGAGTGGGAAAATCAATAGTAATCATAAAAATTATATCTTTTAGATAAAATAAAAGCCTCAAAGTATTACTTTTGAGGCTTTTGTCATTTTTATTTCATTAATATCTATTTTTTGATTGTTAAGTGTGGGTTTTTATCCGATTACTCCCAGATTATTTTTTATCTTGAGGCCAGTTAGATGCAAAATCATGATACTTTTTCTCTAGTACGTGGCGTTTTATCTTTAAAGTTGGCGTTAAAATGCCATTTTCAATGCTCCAAGGCTCTTTTATCATTAAGATACCTTTTAGCTTTTCATGTGACTCTAAACCATCATTAATTGTCTCAAGGTTTTTAAGAGCTGTTCTTTCATAACGAGCTTGATCAAAATTAGGGTAAGCATGAGGTACTGCTAATAAAATAGGTCCTGGTAGACCTGAGCCTATTAAACACATCATTTCAAGATTGCTTAAATCAAAGATGTGTTTTTCGATCGGGACAGGAGCTACGAATTTTCCTTTGGCAGTTTTGAACGTGTCTTTTTTCCTGCCTTGAATAGTTAAAAATCCCTCTGAATCAATAGATCCAATATCACCTGTGTGGAGCCATCCATCTTTATTAAAAGTTTCCGCAGTTGCTTCATCATTTTTATAATAACCAGCAAAGAGACTGTCTCCTCTAACTAAAATTTCTTCATCGTCTGCAATTTTTAATTCAATACCAGGCCCAGCAGCGCCGACACTGCCGACTTTATCTGAACGGTATGGATGATTCAGTGTGCTATAGGCAAACGTCTCTGTCATTCCCCATGCTTCGGTAATGTTTAGACCTATACTTTCATACCATTTTAATAAACTTGCAGAAACAGGAGCCGAACCACAGCCTAGTACACGTGCTTTATCAAGTCCTAAGCCATCAGCTAACTTACGTTTTATTAATCCACTAACGAATGGAATTTTTAATAAAATAGATAATTTCTTTTGTGGCAGTTTATCTTGAATTCGTTGTTGGAAAACCGTCCATAATCGTGGGACCGAAATAAATAAAGTTGGGCGATGCATTTTCACATCTTCAATAAAAGTATCTAAAGATTCAGGGAAGGCGGTTTGGATCCCTCCAAAGAAAGCTGAACCTAAAATATAAACTCGCTCAGTGATGTGAGCTAAAGGAAGGTAAGAAAAGAGTCTGTCATCTTGTTGCATACCAATGTGATTAATTAAATGCTTAGATGCGTGACTAAATCCTCCAAAAGTGAGCATTGCCCCTTTTGGTAAACCAGAAGTTCCTGAGGTATACACTATAGACATTAATGTGTTGTCATTATGTTCGGCTTTAAAACTTGAAGGGTTATGAGTTGTCAATAACACTTCAAATTGATATTGGCACTTGGCTGCAGAGTCATAGTCAAAAGCGATAGTTAATATATCGGGTAAGTTAGTGATTGCCTGTTGTGTTGCTTCACTATTATCAAGTTTACCTACAATAAGTACCTTACTTTCACTGTGTGTTAAACAATGCTCTATAGTGTCGAGCCCTGCTGTTGGAAAAATAGGAACACTCACAAAATCCCCTAACATTAAGGCCAGATCAGTGATAAACCATTCGGCACAGTTTTTAGATATTAGTGCGACTCTGTCTTTTGGTTTAATGCCCATCTCTTGCAGTGCGCTCACAAGGCGCAATGCTTTATCAACAACATCAGCAAAAGAATAGTCTGTAAATTCTCTGTTTTTTATTTGACGAAGAAATAGGTCATGTGGCTTTTTCTCTGCCCATTCGAGCATCGCCTCATGAGGGAGTTGAGGGTTGGTTTTGTGGTCAAAAAATGGCTGATTCATGGCTGCATCCTGCGATTATTATTATTTGTTGTTAATATAATGTTAAGTAAATATCGTTTTATTAGATCAGTCAAATTTTAATCAAAATAATGAGAACTTTATAAGTGAGTATTTACCCTAAAGTTCGATGATTGATAGGTATAAAAAAGCCTGCACATAAAAGCAGGCTTATTTGGATAGAATGTTTGTCCTTGAGTTGGACTAAGTTTATAAAAGCGCTTTTAAACGATATAACTCTTCAAGTGCTTGGCGAGGTGTTAAGTCATCCGGATTAACATGCGCTAATGCTTCTTCAACTTCACTGATTTCAGGAATAAGAGAGAGTTGATGCTCTTCTTTTACCGTTGCGCTTGTTGCAGGAACAGGTACTTGTCCACTTTCTAAATGTTGTAATTTTTGTTTCGCTTTCTTAATGACACTTTTAGGTACACCAGCTAAAGAAGCAACAGCAAGGCCATAAGATTTATTTGCTGCACCTTCTTGAACCGCGTGCATAAAGGCAATTTCATCACCATGCTCAACAGCATCAAGATGCACATTAGCTAAACCGGTAAATAGGTTCGGCAGTTCGGTTAATTCGAAGTAATGAGTTGCAAATAATGTCATAGCATTAATTTTTGTTGCTAGCCATTCGGCACTTGCCCAAGCTAGAGATAAGCCATCATAAGTACTTGTACCTCGGCCAATTTCATCCATTAAGACAAGACTGTGTTTGGTTGCATTATGAAGAATATTTGCTGTTTCAGTCATCTCAACCATGAAAGTTGAACGACCTGATGCCAAAT
Organism: Aliivibrio fischeri; assembly: GCA_038993745.2. Taxonomy (NCBI): domain Bacteria; kingdom Pseudomonadati; phylum Pseudomonadota; class Gammaproteobacteria; order Vibrionales; family Vibrionaceae; genus Aliivibrio; species Aliivibrio fischeri. The sequence goes on from CP160629.1 coordinate 570,598, forward strand.
CATCTGAGGCACCAATACGAGTAAATATACGGTCTAAGGTTCCAATTTCTGCTGAGTCAGCAGGAACATAACAACCAACATGTGCCATTAATGCAATGAGGGCCGTTTGACGCATATAAGTTGACTTACCACCCATGTTTGGACCTGTAATGATCAACATCTTACGGTCTGGATTCAGTTTTATTGGGTTAGCGATGAATGGGTCACTCATTACTTGTTCAACTACTGGTGACGCCCCCCTTTAATATTAATGCCGGTTTCTTTGGTTAGTACTGGGCGGCAGTAATTTAAGGTATCCGCTCGTTCTGCAAGATTACTTAATACATCAAGCTCTGAAATTGCATTCGCCATTGATTGTAACTGTTCTAGGTGAGGAAGTAGTTGATCAAACAATTCTTCCCATAATCTCTTTTCAATGGCGAGTGCTTTTGACTTGGAGTTGAGTACTTTATCTTCGTGCTCTTTAAGCTCAGGGATAATATAACGTTCAGCATTTTTAAGTGTTTGGCGGCGTACATAGTGGGCTGGTGCTTTGTGACTTTGGCCTTTGCTTATTTGGATATAGAAACCATGTACGTTGTTATAACCAACTTTTAAGGTATCAATATCATGGCGCTCACGTTCTTCTTGTTCTAGTTTCTCTAAGTATTGCGTTGCACCATTAGCAAGATCGCGCCATTGATCTAACTCTTCGTTGTAACCATCAGCTAAAACCCCACCATCACGAATAACAACCGGTGGGTTTTCTTTTATTGCTCGTTCTAATAGCTCGCAAATTGAGTCAATAGGTTGAGCTGATGCTGCAAGTGTTAATAGGTGATCTTGTTGAAATTCTTGAGTGGTTTGCGATAGTTCTGGTAATTGTTGTAGTGCATTACGCAAACGAGCGAGATCACGTGGTCTTGCTGAACGTAACGCTAGACGAGCAAGAATACGTTCTACATCACCAATATTTTTAAGTTGAGGAGCCATATCTGCAAATAGGCCACTTTCTTTTAGTTCACCAATCGCATCAAGACGCTGGTTCAGCACGTCGTGAGTTCTTACTGGTTGATGTAGCCAACGTTTTAGTAAACGGCTACCCATAGCTGTTGAGGTGTGATCTAAGATTTCTGCTAGGGTATGATTAAAACCTCCAGCAAGGTTTTGAGTGATTTCTAGATTCCGACGAGTTGCTGCATCTAAAATTACAGAGTCATCTTGATGATCCATAATAATAGAACGAATGTGCGGAAGGGTGGTTCTTTGAGTATCTTTTACGTATTGAATCAAGCAGCCAGCAGCGCAAAGACCAAACTCAGCTTTTTCTACGCCAAAGCCAACTAAATCACGAGTACCAAATTGATTATTCAGTTGTTGTTTTGCGGTATCAAGTTCAAATTCCCATACTGGGCGGCGACGATTGCCATTGCGTTTTTCAAGCAGATGAACAGGTTCAAAGTCTTCACTAAATAGCAGCTCTGTTGGTGCCGTGCGTTGTAATTCAGCAAGCATAGCTTCTTCAGTATTCGGTTCAGATACCTTGAATCGGCCTGATGTGATATCTAGCGTAGCGTAACCAAATTGCCCTTTATGATGATAAATAGCGGCGATAAGGTTATCGAATCTTTCTGGTAATAGAGCTTCATCTGTTACGGTGCCTGGTGTGACAATACGTACGACTTTACGTTCAACAGGCCCTTTACTTGTTGCAGGATCGCCAACTTGTTCACAAATAGCGACGGATTCACCTTGTTGAACAAGTTTGGCTAAATAGCCTTCAACTGCATGATAAGGAATACCTGCCATTGGAATTGGTTCGCCAGCAGATGAACCACGCTTGGTTAAGGATATTTCAAGAAGCTGTGAAGCACGTTTGGCATCATCATAGAAAAGTTCATAGAAATCGCCCATACGATAAAACAGTAAGATATCAGGGTTTTCAGATTTTAAACGCAAATACTGTTGCATCATTGGGGTATGTTTTTCAGTTGATTTTATTGCCACAACGAGACCTAATAAGTGAAGAATACATTTGGTGCTAAGAATACGTGAATCGAGACGGCAATCAAAGATAGAATGGATAAATTTCGAATTAAGATGGGAAGAATCTAATGGATATGACGCAAAACATACAGTTAGCACAAAAAGTGGGTGAATTATTAGTACATCAAGGAAAAATGATGTCATGTTCAGAATCATGTACCGGTGGTGGCGTTGCGTTTTGTGCAACTGAAAATGCTGGAAGTTCAGCTTGGTTTGATCGTGGTTTTGTTACTTATAGCAATGAGGCAAAACAAGATTCATTAGGGGTAAAGCTAGATACCTTAATACGTTATGGCGCGGTTAGTGAAGAAGTTGTAAGAGAGATGGCTGACGGTGCATTATTAAACAGTAAATCTGATATTACGGTTTCAATCAGCGGTATTGCAGGGCCTGGTGGGGCTACGGAAGATAAGCCTGTTGGAACGGTATGTTTTGGTTTTGCAGATAAGAATGAGTGGAGCAATGAAACTACTGTATATTTTACTGGTGATCGCAGTGAAGTTAGAATGAAAGCGATAGAATATGCATTTCTTACAATCAAGAATCGCTTAGAAGAGCTTAATTAATTCAATTAGTTAGTTTGTTGTGTCGTGATATTGCTCAGAAAAAATTAGAAAAAAAATAGCAAAGCTATAGACACTGTACAAATAGACAGTATACTACTGGTCATTAACTGATTTAGTGATCTAGAAATCTGGAGAATCAAATGGACGATAACAAGAAAAAAGCACTGGCCGCCGCATTAGGTCAAATTGAAAAACAATTTGGTAAAGGTTCAATCATGAAGTTGGGCGATAACCGCACAATGGATGTTGAAACTGTGTCTACTGGTTCTTTATCTCTTGATATTGCTCTAGGTGCTGGTGGTTTACCAATGGGGCGTATCGTTGAGATTTTTGGCCCTGAGAGTTCAGGTAAAACAACACTGACTCTAGAATTAATTGCAGCTGCGCAACGTGAAGGTAAAACATGTGCCTTTATTGATGCTGAACATGCTCTAGATCCTGTATACGCTAAAAAACTTGGCGTTAATATTGATGAATTATTAGTTTCTCAGCCAGATACGGGTGAGCAAGCTTTAGAAATCTGTGATGCGTTAGCACGTTCTGGTGCTGTTGATGTAATGGTAATTGACTCCGTTGCAGCATTAACACCAAAAGCTGAAATTGAAGGTGAAATGGGCGATAGCCACATGGGTCTTCAAGCTCGTATGCTTTCTCAAGCAATGCGTAAATTAACGGGTAATCTAAAGCAATCAAACTGTATGGCTATCTTCATTAACCAAATTCGTATGAAGATTGGTGTAATGTTTGGTAACCCTGAAACAACAACTGGTGGTAATGCACTTAAGTTCTATGCATCTGTTCGTCTTGATATTCGTCGTACTGGCGCAGTAAAAGATGGCGATGAAGTTGTTGGTAACGAAACTCGTATCAAAGTTGTTAAGAATAAAATTGCAGCACCATTTAAACAAGCTGAAACTCAAATCATGTACGGTCAAGGTTTTAACCGTGAAGGTGAGTTAATTGACTTAGGTGTTAAACATAAGTTGGTTGATAAAGCGGGCGCATGGTACAGCTACAATGGTGATAAGATTGGTCAAGGTAAAGCGAACGCATCGAAATTCATGCGTGAAAATACTGAAGTAGCAGCAGAACTAGATAAGAAGCTACGTGAGATGCTATTGACTCCAGCTGAAGAAAAACCAGAGACTGATGCAGCTCCAGAAATTGAAGAAAACGAAGAGTTTTAAGCTTTAGTTTCTCTATAATATTTTTTAAAAGCCAAACCTTAGTGTTTGGCTTTTTTATATCTAGCTATTTGTATTCTTAAGACGTTTCTTCAAATCCCTCTTTATTCCTCATTTGATCGTTGTACTTATCTATATTTCACTCTCATTTGCGTATACAATGTGCGAAATTCTGTCTAAAAAACACTGCTTGTCCTAATGAGTACAAGAGTGAGTTAAACTACGATTCAATCAGGAATATCCACATGTATATGAGCACTGACGAGATCCGCCGTGCGTTCCTTGCTTTTTTTGAAAGCAAAGGACACCAAATTGTTGAGAGTTCTTCTCTAGTTCCAGCAAACGATCCAACTCTTCTATTTACTAACGCCGGTATGAACCAATTTAAAGATTGTTTCTTAGGTTCAGAGAAGCGTAACTATACTCGTGCAACAACAGCTCAACGCTGTGTTCGTGCTGGTGGTAAGCACAACGATTTAGAAAATGTTGGTTTCACTGCTCGTCACCATACATTTTTTGAAATGTTGGGTAACTTCAGCTTTGGTGATTACTTTAAGCAAGATGCTATTAAATACGCATGGGAATTCTTAACAGAACGTCTAGAGCTACCTGCTGAACGCTTATTAGTTACTGTTTATGAAACAGATGATGAAGCATTTGAAATCTGGAATAAAGAAATGGGTATTCCAGCTGATCGCATCGTACGTATTGGTGATAACAAAGGCGCACCATATGCTTCAGATAACTTCTGGCAAATGGGTGACACAGGTCCTTGTGGTCCTTGTACAGAAATCTTTTACGATCACGGTGAGCACATTTGGGGTGGTCGTCCTGGTACACCTGAAGAAGATGGTGACCGTTTTATCGAGATCTGGAACAACGTATTTATGCAGTTTAACCGTCATGCTGATGGCACGATGGAACCTTTACCAAAACCTTCTGTTGATACAGGTATGGGTATTGAGCGTATTGCTGCAATTATGCAAGGTGTTCACTCAAACTACGAAATCGATATTTTCCAAACACTAATTAAAGAAGCGGCAAAAGTAATTGGTTACGATGATTTATCAAACCAATCTTTACGTGTAGTAGCTGACCATATTCGTTCTTGTTCATACCTAATCGTTGATGGTGTTATGCCATCTAATGAAGGTCGTGGCTATGTGTTACGTCGTATTATTCGTCGTGCAGTACGTCATGGTAACAAGTTAGGTGCTAAAGGTTCTTACTTCTACAAATTGGTTGGCCCATTAGCTGAAATCATGGGTACAGCTGGTGAAGAACTGAAAAAACAGCAAGCACTTGTTGAAAAAGTACTTAAGATTGAAGAAGAAAACTTTGGTCGTACACTTGAGCGTGGTATGGCAATTCTAAATGAAGCGCTAGATAACCTTGAAGGTACAGTTCTTGATGGTGAAACTGTATTTAAATTGTATGACACATACGGGTTCCCAGCTGATTTAACGAACGATGTTGCTCGTGAGCGTGAATTAACTATCGATGAAGATGGTTTTGAAAAAGCGATGGAAGAACAACGTCAACGTGCACGTGAAGCGGGCCAATTTGGTACTGATTACAATGCAGTAATCAAAGTAGAATCTGAAACTGTATTCCATGGTTATGATTCGACTGAAGCAAAAGCATCAGTAGTTGCATTATTCCGTGAAGGTGAAGAAGTTGATGCTTTATCAGCAGGTGATGATGCGATTCTAATTTTGGATCAAACACCTTTCTACGCTGAGTCTGGCGGTCAATGTGGTGATGCAGGTATTATCACAGTTGAAACGGGTAAGTTTGTTGTTACCGATACACATAAAATCGGTAATGCGATTGGTCACCATGGTAAATTAGTAGAAGGTGTTCTATCTAAAGCTGACCATGCGATGGCTCAAGTTGATGAGACTCGTCGCGCAGCGATTATCTTAAACCACTCAGCAACGCACTTATTACACGCAGCACTTCGTCAAGTGTTAGGTGAACACGTAACGCAAAAAGGTTCATTAGTTAAAGCTGAGAACCTACGTTTTGACTTCTCACACCTTGAAGCGGTTAAAGCTGAAGAATTGCGTCAGGTTGAACGTATTGTTAACCAACAAATTCGTTTAAACCACACAATTGAAACTGACTTAATGGATATCGATGCGGCGAAAGAAAAAGGCGCAATGGCTCTATTTGGTGAAAAATACGATGATGAAGTTCGAGTTCTTTCTATGGGAGAGTTCTCAACTGAATTATGTGGTGGTATTCACGCATCAAGCACTGGTGATATTGGTCTATTTAAGATCACATCAGAAGGTGGTATTGCTGCAGGTATCCGTCGTATTGAAGCAGTTACAGGTGAAGCAGCATTAGATGCAATCGAAGCTCAACAAAAAGCGGCAGATAAAAAGCTAAATGAAGCAGCATCAAAAGCAAAACAACTTGAAAAAGAAATTCAACAACTTAAAGATAAGTTAGCGTCTCAAGAAAGTGCTAGCCTTATCAATAAAGTACAAGAAATTGCAGGAACAAAAGTACTTGTTGCTCAATTAGATGGTGCAGAAAATAAAGCACTTCGAGGTATGGTTGATGAACTTAAGAACCAAATCGGTAGCGGCATTATTATGTTAGGTAATGTTAGTGAAGGTAAAGTTGGTTTAATTGCTGGCGTAACAAAAGATCTTATTGGCCAAGTTAAAGCGGGTGAATTAGTGAATATGGTTGCACAGCAAGTTGGTGGTAAAGGCGGCGGTCGTCCAGATATGGCTCAAGCTGGCGGTACTGATGCTGAAGCATTACCAAATGCACTTGCTTCTGTTGAAGCTTGGCTAACTGAGCGTCTGTAATAGGTCGTATCAGTGGCATTAATCGTACAAAAGTATGGTGGTACATCAGTTGGATCCGTTGAACGGATCCAATCTGTTTCCGAACGTATCATATCAACACTGCAGCAAGGGCATGATGTCGTTGTTGCGGTTTCTGCCATGGCAGGAGAAACAAACCGACTATTGCATTTAGCAAATCAAATAAGTGAGGTACCTGAACCTCGTGAATTAGATATGTTACTTTCAGCTGGTGAACAAGTTTCTATTGCACTATTGGCGATGTCTTTAAATCAAAAGGGCATAAAAGCAATATCATTAACCGCTGACCAAGCGGGCATTCATACGAATAACTCATTCAATGATGCGACAATTAAGCATATTGAAACGGATCTTATCACTCAGTGGGTTGATAAAGGGTATGTCGTTATTGTAGCTGGGTTCCAAGGTCGAGATGACCAAGGTAATATTACTACATTAGGTCGAGGTGGTTCCGATACCACAGCAGTAGCGCTTGCCGCAGCACTAGATGCTGATGAGTGCCAGATTTTTACTGATGTTGATGGGGTATATACCTCTGATCCTCGTTTTGTATCTAATACCCGCCGTTTAGAAGAAGTTTCTTTTTCTGATATGCATGCACTAGCAAAATCTGGAGCCAAAGTTCTTCAAGAGCATTCTGTCGCTCATGCTTGGAATTCATCGGTAGCATTGAGGGTACTATCCTCATTTGAAGATGGCGAAGGAACGTTAATTTGTGAGAATCCTAAACAACCTTTAGCGGTTACTGGATTAGCACTCAAACAAGATTTATCTTTGGTTGAATGTGAGAATATTTCAAGCGAAGAGCAAGCAGAACTCTATAAACAGTATAGAGTGTTAAATGAAAGATGTGATTGTTTTCAAATTGTTGTACCTAAAGCGACTTTTTTACAATTGAAGCTGGCATTTAATACTAAAATACGCAATATTAGTAGCTTATCAATTCTGACGTTAGTCGGAGATAATGTTGAAGGGATGGCAGAGTCTGCTTGCAATCAACTATTGGCAAATGATATTGATGTTCATCAATATGATATTGAGCCAAAAAGTGTGTCGGTTATCGTAAATCAAGCTGATTTACACCGAGCGGCCGAAATTTTACATAAAACGTTTGTTATTACAGAGCAATCGCAAGATAATGATCTTTTGGTCGCTGTTTCTTGAGCAAAGACGTTTATGAAAATAAGCGATAACGGACGATACATACATTTATTATAATACTGAGATAACTCAAGGAGCATTCGAATGCTAATTTTGACTCGCCGTGTAGGTGAAACTCTGATGATTGGTGACGAAGTAACAGTTACTGTACTAGGCGTTAAAGGCAACCAAGTACGTATTGGTGTAAATGCACCTAAAGAAGTATCTGTTCACCGTGAAGAGATTTATATGCGCATTCAAGCGGAAAAAGGTACACCTGCGGCTTCGCAAGGCAACTTTTAATTTCGTATGAATATAGGCTGGCATTGTCAGCCTTGTTTGTTTTTGTCTTTTACTCATTGATAAAAATGAACAAAATAAGAGACACAAATTCGGTATAACGTTTTATTTTTATCCATTTTGGTCGTTTCATAGACGGTTAAACGAAAAAGCGTTATTTTTTACTAAGAAGTGATTGACATATTTTTGGTAAACCGTAATATGTGCCTCCTCAAGACGGTGAGGTGGCCGAGAGGCTGAAGGCGCTCCCTGCTAAGGGAGTATACGGTTTATCCCGTATCGAGGGTTCGAATCCCTCCTTCACCGCCATTATTTGTTTATGTTGATATTTACTATCAGCAAAAACACAAAAGAATTATTGTGCGCTAGTAGCTCAGCTGGATAGAGTACCTGGCTACGAACCAGGCGGTCAGAGGTTCGAATCCTCTCTGGCGCACCATTAATTTAATTGATAGAATTTCTATCAGAAAAACAAGACGGTGAGGTGGCCGAGAGGCTGAAGGCGCTCCCCTGCTAAGGGAGTATACGGTTTATCCCGTATCGAGGGTTCGAATCCCTCCTTCACCGCCATTATTTGTTTATGTTGATATTTACTATCAGCAAAAACACAAAAGAATTATTGTGCGCTAGTAGCTCAGCTGGATAGAGTACCTGGCTACGAACCAGGCGGTCAGAGGTTCGAATCCTCTCTGGCGCACCATTATTTCTTTTTGTAGTCATTTATTAGTGACAATAAAAGATTACAAAGACAATCAGAATTAAAGTGTGCGCTAGTAGCTCAGCTGGATAGAGTACCTGGCTACGAACCAGGCGGTCAGAGGTTCGAATCCTCTCTGGCGCACCATTATTTCTTTTTGTAGTCATTTATTGGCGACAATAGAAGATTACAAAGACAATTAGAATTAAAGTGTGCGCTAGTAGCTCAGCTGGATAGAGTACCTGGCTACGAACCAGGCGGTCAGAGGTTCGAATCCTCTCTGGCGCACCATTATTTCTTTTTGTAGTCATTTATTGGTGACAATAAAAGATTACAAAGACAATCAGAATTAAAGTGTGCGCTAGTAGCTCAGCTGGATAGAGTACCTGGCTACGAACCAGGCGGTCAGAGGTTCGAATCCTCTCTGGCGCACCATTATTTCTTTTTGTAGTCATTTATTGGTGACAATAAAAGATTACAAAGACAATCAGAATTAAAGTGTGCGCTAGTAGCTCAGCTGGATAGAGTACCTGGCTACGAACCAGGCGGTCAGAGGTTCGAATCCTCTCTGGCGCACCATTATTTCTTTTTGTAGTCATTTGTTGGCGACAATAAAAGATTACAAAGACAATCAGAATTCTGTGCGCTAGTAGCTCAGCTGGATAGAGTACCTGGCTACGAACCAGGCGGTCAGAGGTTCGAATCCTCTCTGGCGCACCATTCTTTAAAAGAACCCGATCATTTGATCGGGTTTTTTTATGTCTGAAAGATAAGTAGTTAATCAAATTGGTTGTTTTTAAATCGATTGATTTATTCGTTATTGTTAGGTAACTTGATTGTAATCAGGTTATTTTAAAGAGAAAAGTGGCAGTGTATGGATATAACTCGCCATGATCTTCTTTTTTAAAAAGATTTCGTTGATTCATATTTGACAAATATATTCATGACGAGATAATTGATCCTTCTTTTTAGAATAAAAGAACCATTTTTGTATAAATTTCATACTAAATTTTACATTGTCACTATCATCAAAAGGGAAGCAAGATGACAGACATTGGAAGTCTATTATGGGAAGCAGCTACGCTCATGCTTACAGGTATGTGCGTTGTGTTTGCATTCCTAACCATCCTAGTTTATCTAGTTCAACTCATGTCAAAACTATTGCCTGTGGAGCTACCTCCAAAGCAAGCATTAGCTGTTCAAAAAGTTCAGAATCCCGATCAAACAACAGTGCAGCCTCAGATAATTGCTGCAATTTCTGCTGCGGTTAAATTACACCGCGAAAAGAATAAATAACTGTTTTAGGAAAATTATTACAAGGAGTTTGTAAGCATGTCTAAACCACTTTCTATCACTGATGTGGTACTTCGTGACGCCCATCAATCACTATTTGCAACACGTATGCGTGTTGAAGATATGTTACCGATTGCAGAACAGTTGGATAAAATTGGTTATTGGTCTCTAGAAACTTGGGGAGGCGCAACATTCGATTCTTGTATTCGTTATCTAGGAGAAGATCCGTGGGAGCGTTTACGATTATTAAAAAAAGCCATGCCTAATACACCAATGCAAATGCTTCTACGTGGTCAAAACTTATTAGGTTATCGTCACTATGCCGATGATGTAGTTGAGAAGTTTGTTGAACGAGCACATGCAAATGGAATGGATGTATTCCGTATTTTTGATGCAATGAACGATGTAAGAAACTTTCAAAAAGCGGTAAAAGCAACAATCGACGTGGGCGCTCATGCACAAGGTACGCTTTCATACACAACAAGTCCTGTTCATAATACCGATACTTGGGTCGATTTAGCCAAACGTCTAGAAGATTTAGGTTGTCACTCACTATGTATAAAAGACATGTCAGGTTTGCTTAAGCCTTATGAAGCTGAAGAGTTAATCACTCGAATTAAGACGTCTTGTGATGTGCCTTTAGCTCTGCATAGTCATGCAACAACTGGGCTTTCTACCGCAACAGCAATTAAAGCAGTAGAAGCTGGTATTGATATTCTTGATACGGCCATTTCTTCAATGAGTCAAACTTATGGTCATACACCAACAGAAACCGTTGTTGCTATGTTAGAAGAAACCGGACGTGATACTAATCTGAAATTAGATCAATTAGCACCTATTGCTAGTTATTTCCGAGAAGTTCGTAAGAAATATGCAAAATTTGAAGGTCAACTAAAAGGGGTTGATTCACGAATTCTTATTGCTCAAGTTCCGGGTGGTATGCTGACTAATATGGAAAGCCAACTTAAAGAGCAAGGTGCTGCTGATAAGATGGATGAAGTTTTAGCAGAAATCCCTAAAGTGCGTAAAGATCTTGGTTATATTCCACTAGTAACGCCAACTTCTCAAATTGTGGGAACACAAGCGGTGATTAATGTTCTTACTGGAGAGCGTTATAAGAGCATAACAAAAGAAACTGCTGGTGTACTGAAAGGGGAATACGGTGCAGCCCCTGCTGAGGTTAATGCTGAGCTACAAGCTCGAGTTCTTGATGGTAAAGAAGCGGTAACTTGTCGTCCTGCTGATCTTTTAAAAGCGGAACTTTATACATTAACTGATGAGTTACTGGAAAAAGCGAAAGAAGAGAATATTGAACTTGCTGAGCAACAGGTTGATGATGTTTTAACTTATGCATTATTCCCTCAAGTTGGTTTGAAATTCCTTAAAAACCGTAATAATCCAGAAGCATTTGAACCCGCTCCAGGTACTGAAAAAGAAGCTGAGCAGGAAGAGGTCAAAGTCTCTGCGGCTAAAGGCAGTGTTGAAGCCTATAGCGTAAAAGTGGATGGGCAAGTATATAACGTTGAAGTTGGTCCTCAGGGCGTTATCTCTTCTGTTGAACAAATTTCAGCGCAAGCTGCTCCAGTTCAATCACCGCAACTTTCTGCAATGGATGCTGAATCTGTTGATGCTCCATTGGCAGGCAATATCTTTAAGGTATTAGTGCAAGCAGGTGCAGAAGTTGTTGAAGGTGATGTATTACTTATTCTTGAAGCAATGAAAATGGAAACAGAAATCAAAGCTTCACGTAGTGGTACAGTGCAAGATATTTTAACTAAAGAAGGTGATGCGGTTACTGTTGGTACACCGTTACTTTCTCTAGCGTAGATGTAGGTATAAAACATGGATGGTTTATTAACATTATGGAATGAAACAGCCATTGCCAATTTTAAGTTTGAGCAACTTATTATGATGGCTGTGGGTTGTGGTTTGCTCTTCTTAGCAATAAAAAAAGGGTTTGAGCCGCTATTATTATTACCTATTGGATTTGGTGCAATTTTAGCAAACATTCCTAATGCAGGTTTTACAGATCCTGGCGGACTGCTTTACTACGTTTATTACGTAGGGATTGAAACAGGAATATTCCCGTTACTTATCTTTATGGGCGTAGGAGCGATGACGGACTTTGGTGCCTTAATTGCTAACCCTAAAACATTATGGTTAGGCGCAGCTGCTCAAGTCGGTATTTTTGCCACGTTGTTTGGTGCAATTTTACTTAACTATGTACCAGGAATGGAGTTTACACTAGCTGACGCTTCTTCCATTGCGATTATTGGTGGAGCCGATGGTCCAACGGCAATCTTTTTGTCTAGCCAGTTATCACCAGACCTATTAGGTGCAATAGCGGTTGCTGCCTATAGCTATATGGCATTAGTGCCTATTATCCAGCCACCAATTATGAAAGCACTGACGACACCTGAAGAGCGCCAAATTAAAATGGCTCAATTGCGTCATGTTGGTAAAGCTGAGAAGATACTATTTCCATTAGCGGTATTATTAATGACTATTTTATTCTTACCATCTGCGACGCCACTTGTTGGTATGTTTTGCTTAGGTAATTTAATGAAAGAGTCTGGTGTGGTTGATCGTTTATCAAGTACTGCTCAAAATGAATTAATTAATATTGTTACGATCTTCTTAGGGCTAGGTGTTGGATCTAAGCTAAAAGCGGATACCTTCTTAAATGTAGAGACATTAGGTATTTTGGCTCTTGGTGCTGTTGCTTTTAGTATTGGTACAGCAGGTGGTGTCATTATGGCTAAGGTTCTTAATAAGTTCTCGAAAGAAGATATTAACCCATTAATCGGTGCAGCAGGTGTATCTGCCGTTCCAATGGCGGCTCGTGTGGTTAATAAAGTTGGTCTTGAGGCTAATCCTCAAAACTTCTTGTTAATGCATGCTATGGGGCCAAACGTAGCGGGTGTGCTTGGTTCTGCTGTTGCTGCAGGTATACTTCTTGCGCTAGTTGGTTAATTTTGAACAAAACCTAACAATAAAAGGGTGCTGATGCGCCCTTTTTTATTTTATGCTTACTGTTATCTTAGTATTTATAATGGAATAAATTCAATCATGTTTGATTGGTTTAATGCAGATTCTGCATTATGGGTATTATTTAGCTCTGGCTTTTTAAGTGCGACTTTATTACCAGGCGCTTCTGAAGCGAGTCTAATCGCAACATTGCAATTAAATAGCTTTTCTACATGGCTTGTTGTTTTTGTTGCAACGCTAGGCAATACATTAGGTGGAATAACAAACTATTGGCTTGGTTTATTACTTCCTGATAAAACTTCTTCGCAGAAACACGGTCATAAAGCCATTCAATGGATTAAAAAATATGGCTATTGGACATTATTATTTAGTTGGTTACCAATCATTGGCGATCCCCTTTGTTTAGCTGCCGGGTGGTTAAGGATGCGATTTTGGCCATGTATTTTTTTAATTGGGGTTGGTAAAGCGGCGCGATATGCCTTGCTATCGCTTGCAGTAAACGGGATTTTATAGGACATAAGAATGAAAAAAATATTAAGCCTTTCAATTGTTTTGGCGCTTGCAGGTTGCAGTAAATCTGAATTTGAAGCTCCGAAAGCGACTGATTTACCAAAAGGGGTGACCCTTGTTGAGCAAGTTTTACCTAAAGAAGGCTCAACGGTTATCCCTTATCAAAAATACACGCTAGATAATGGTTTGACTGTCATTCTTAGTCCAGACCACTCTGATCCGCTTGTTCATGTTGATGTGACTTATCATGTTGGTTCTGCTCGAGAAGAAATCGGTAAATCAGGTTTTGCTCACTTCTTTGAACATATGATGTTCCAAGGTTCAGAGAATGTGGGTGATCAACAACACTTTAAAATTATTACTGAAGCGGGTGGTACATTAAACGGTACAACCAATCGTGATCGCACTAATTACTTTGAAACCGTGCCTGCAAATCAACTTGAAAAGATGTTATGGCTAGAATCTGATCGTATGGGATTCTTGATTGATGCTGTATCTCAAAAGAAATTTGAAATTCAGCGCAGTACGGTGAAAAACGAACGTGGACAAAATTACGATAATCGTCCATATGGCTTAATTTATGAAAAAATGGGCGAAGCATTATTCCCACAAGGTCATCCGTATTCATGGCAAACCATAGGTTATGTAGAGGACTTAGATCGCGTTGATGTTAATGATCTAAAAGCTTTTTTCTTACGTTGGTATGGTCCTAATAATGCCGTCATTACCATTGGTGGTGATTTAGATAGTAAGCAAACACTTGAATGGGTGAATAAATACTTTGGTTCGATCCCACGAGGACCAGAAGTTGAGAATGCACCTAAGCAACCTGTGACATTAAAAGAAAACCGTTACATCACATTAGAAGATCGTATTCAGCAACCAATGGTAATGATTGGTTGGCCAACAACGTATCGTGGTGAAGAAACCGAAGCTAGCCTTGATATGCTGGCAACATTACTAGGTGATGGTAAAACGAGTCTCTTATACCAAGAGTTAGTAAAAACTGGCAAAGTAGTAGATGCAGGCGCTTTCCATGACTGTGCTGAGTTATCTTGTACCATGTATGTGTACGCCATGACCGATTCTGGTAAAAATAATGACCTATCTACCGCATATAAAGAGGTCATGGATGTACTTGAAAAATTTGATAAAGAAGGGGTATCCAAGGCAGACCTAGAAGAAGTTCAAGGTAGTGCTGAAGCTGGAGCCATCTTTGGTTTACAATCGGTTTCAGGAAAAGTATCTCAACTTGCTTCTAATGAAACCTTTTATGGCAACCCAAATCAGTTAGAAAAACAATTAGCTGAGTTAAAAGCGGTTACACCAGAGAAAGTATCCCAAGCATTTGACACTTATATGGCTAACAAATATAAGGTTACTTTAAGTGTTGTACCTAAAGGAAAAACACAGTTAGAAGTTCAAAAGCCAAATTTTGTAACGCCAAAGCGAGATCTTCCTGAATACAAAAAAATTGATGAAAATAGTTTAGATGTTCGTAGAGCTGTTGATGATTTTGATCGCTCAATTATGCCTCAACCATCAAAAGGCGTAACCGCTAAAGCACCTGATATTTACCGTGCTAATTTAAATAATGGTATTGAAGTTCTGGGAACTGAAGCGATTGAAACACCTACAATTCAATTACAAATAGCAATTCCAGCAGGTAATCGCTACGTACCGAAAGGGAAAGAAGGGTTAGCGTCGTTAACTGCTGCAATGATGGAAGAAGGTACAACGACATCTTCCTCTGAAGAGTTACAAAAGAAATTGGATAAATTAGGTAGTTCTGTATCGTTTAATTCGGGTAGCTACACAACGACGATATCGGTGGCGTCGTTAACAAAAAATATCGATCAGACCTTAGCTATCGTAGATGAAATGTTGTTTGAACCCGCGTTTGAGCAAGCTGATTTTGACCGTTTACAAAAGCAAGCTGTTGAAGGGCTTGTATATGAACATCAAAGACCATCTTGGTTAGCATCACAAGCAACTCGTGAAATTTTGTTCAAAGGGACGATTTTTGATCGCTCGCCAGATGGTTCATTAGCATCAGTTCAAGCTCTGACGTTAGATGATGTTAAAGCTTTCTATAAGCAAACCTACACGCCGATTGGTACTCAAATTGTGTCAGTTGGTGATATTAATAAATCAGATTTGATAAACAAATTAGCGTTTTTATCTGATTGGAAGGGAGAAACACCTGAAATTTTAGCACCGCAACGCTTACCAACTTTAAACGAGCAAAAAATTTATTTGGTTAATAAACCAAATGCACCTCAAAGCGTGGTTCGTTTTGTTCGACAAGGTATGCCGTTTGATGCAACAGGTGAACTGTATCAAACACAGCTAGCTAATTTTAATTTAGGTGGAAACTTTAATAGCCGAATTAATCAGAACCTACGTGAAGATAAAGGCTACACTTATGGAGCTGGTGGCTACTTAATGGGTAATAAAGAGATCGGAATGTCGATTTTTTATGCGCAAGTAAGAGCCGATGTGACTGTTGAATCAATTAAAGAATTTATTTCTGAAATGGATAAATTCAAAAAAGATGGAATGACAGTTGATGAACTGAATTTTATGCGCTTAGCCGTAGGGCAACAAGATGCATTAAAGTATGAAACTCCGGGCCAAAAAGCACGCTTACTTGGCAAAATACTGACGTATTCATTGGATGATGATTTCATTGATGAACAAAATGAACTTATTGAGACGCTAGGTCGAGATAAGTTGAACTCATTAGCGGCTAAATGGTTCGATCCTGCACAGTATCAAATTGTTGTGGTTGGTGATGAAAAAGAACTATTACCTAAATTGAAATCACTAGGTATTCCTGTTGAAGTGATGACAGTGAAAAAGTAATAACACTTAGAAAGACGGCAATAAGTAGTATTTATTGCCGTTTTTTCGTATCCAACTATCGATAAAATTTGTTAGTATCCATGACATAAATCAACATAATAATGTTGTTACCTCAATAGCGAGATTGTATTTTGACCGAATTTATCAACCGATTACAGAAAGTCGCTTCCAATCCTAACGCCTTTAAAAAAACAGGCCGAGGAATTGAAAGAGAAACGCTTCGATTCACTTCAGGAGCGTCACTTTCAACTAAGCCACACCCAGAAGGCGTAGGTTCAGCATTAACACATAAATACATCACAACAGATTTTGCAGAATCATTATTAGAGTTTATTACTCCAGTATCAAATGATGTTGATACCGTATTAAAGCAACTAGAAGATGTACACCACTATACGGTTTCTCACATGGGAGACGAAAAACTATGGCCACTTTCAATGCCATGTTTTGTTACTCATGATGACGATATTACGTTAGCTCAATACGGTGAATCGAACGTAGGTAAACTGAAAACAACTTATCGTGAAGGCCTAAAGCGTCGTTACGGTAGCGTGATGCAAGTGATTTCTGGCGTACATTTTAATTTTTCATTTTCAACAGAGTTTTGGGATGAATTATTTGGTGAACAATCAGAAGACCAAAGAAAAGAATCGGTATCAGATGCTTATTTTGCATTAATTCGAAACTACTACCGTTTTGGTTGGTTAATTCCTTATTTCTTTGGTGCTTCACCGGCATTATGTAGCTCATTTATTCAAGGTCGTGAAACCTCTATGGACTTTGAATCCTTAGGTAAGACTTATTACTTACCTTATGCTACATCATTACGTCTGAGTGATTTGGGCTATACCAATGATGCTCAAAGTAATCTAAAAATTAGCCTGAACAGCGTTAATGAATATGTTGATGGTTTAAATAAAGCCATTCGAACACCATCAGAAGAGTTCGCTAAAATAGGTTTAAAAGAAGGTGATAAACATATTCAGTTGAACTCAAATGTTCTTCAAATTGAAAATGAACTTTATGCTCCAATTCGCCCAAAACGAGTGACAAAAAGTGGCGAAAGACCTTCTGAAGCACTAGAAAGAGACGGGGTTGAGTACATTGAAGTTCGTTCTTTAGATGTAAACCCGTACAGTCCAATTGGTGTTAATGAAGATCAAGTTCGCTTCTTAGATATGTTCTTAACTTGGACTGTTCTGAGTGACTCTGCACCAATGAATGACAGTGAAATGGCTTGTTGGAAAGACAACTGGAATAAGATCATTGAAAAAGGTCGTAAACCGGGGTTAGAACTAAAAATTGGTTGCCAAGGTGAACGATTAACTCAAAAAGCATGGGCTGAAAGAGTATTTGAAGATTTGCTGGTTATCGCAAAAGAAATGGATCGCGTTAACGGCGATGACGCTTATCAACAGACTCATAAACGCCTAAGTGCAATGATTGATGATCCTGAGTTAACGATTTCAGGTCGTCTATTGGCTGAAACAAAAGCCGCTGGCGGTATCGGTGTGATTGGTTGTAAATTGGCGGTAGAGCATCGTGAAACACACTTAGCTCATCAATATCGTTTTTATACTAAGCAAGAGTTAGATGCTGAAGTTGAACGTTCAGTTCAGGCACAAAAAGAAATTGAAGCGAATGATAAGCTTTCTTTTTCTGAATATTTAGAAGAATACTTCAGTTATTTGAAGTGATACTTACGAAGAAATATCTAGCACTGTTATTCTATGGGTAGCAGTGCTTTTTTTTGAGAAAAATTGATGAAATATAAACTTCCACTTACCGCTATAGCATTATTAGGATTATCAGGGTGTGCGACGGCACCACCAACCAAACAGGATAATCTATGTGATATTTTCCGTGAAAAAAGCGGATGGTATGACGATGCTAAAGATATGACTGAAGAGTATGGTACGCCGATAAATGTAGCTATGGCTATTATGAAACAAGAGAGTAGCTTTAGAGCAACGGTGCGTCCACCTCGAACCAAATTACTTGGTTTTATACCATGGAGTCGTCCAAGTTCAGCTTATGGTTACGCACAAGCTCAGGACCCTGTATGGGGAGAATATGAAGATGAAACGGGCGGTGGTTCTCGTAGTAGCTTTGATGATGCAATCATGTTCATCGGTTGGTACACTGACGGTTCCCAAAAGCAGTTAGGGATTTCTAAGTGGGATCCATATAACCAATATTTGGCGTACCATGAAGGTCGCGGTGGTTTTAAACGCAAAAGCTACAAAAATAAACCACAATTGATTAAGATAGCTCGTAAGGTTGAATCTCAAGCCAAAACTTATGGTTGGCAACTAAAGCAATGTAAGGCTGAGCTAGAGAGACAAAGCAGTTGGTGGTGGTAAGCCATCATTTATAACTTTAAAGGATTAAAATATGCCATTGTTAGATAGTTTTACTGTAGATCATACTCGTATGGAAGCACCGGCGGTTCGTGTTGCGAAAACAATGCAAACACCTAAAGGCGATACAATTACTGTATTTGATTTACGCTTTACTGCACCAAATAAAGATATTCTGTCAGAGAAAGGCATTCATACACTAGAGCATTTATACGCAGGTTTTATGCGTAACCACCTTAATGGCAGCGGTGTTGAAATTATTGATATCTCGCCAATGGGGTGTCGTACTGGCTTCTATATGAGTTTGATCGGTACACCAGCTGAGCAAGCAGTTGCAGATGCATGGGTGTCATCAATGGAAGATGTGCTGAAAGTAGAAGCTCAAAATAAAATTCCTGAACTGAATGAGTATCAATGTGGTACTTATGAAATGCATTCACTTGATGAAGCAAAAGCAATCGCAAGCACAGTGCTTGCATCAGGTATCAGCGTAAATAAAAATGATGAACTTGCACTATCTGATTCAATGCTAAAAGAATTATCTAATCATTAATTGACGTTTTAATTTGAAAAAAAAAGCCCGCATTTAGCGGGCTTTTTTTAGCTGAATATCAGTTTTAACCATTGATAGTATTGGTATACAAATTATTTATCATCTTCAGTACTTGGGAATACTTTTACAAGGTTAATTTTGTTTTCTTCTACAGCGACAATTTCCATATTATGCTGTTCAATTTCGAGGCTAATTTCCGTTTCAGGGATCTCTTCTAAATGCTCAAGGATTAAGCCATTAAGTGTTCTTGGTCCATCTGTTGGTAAGTCCCATTTTAAGCCTTTATTAATGTCTCGAATATTGGCACTACCTTCAATCATAAAGCTGCCATCAGGCTGAGGTGTAATTTCTTCAGCTAAACTTGGAGCCATTGAGGTAGTGAATTCACCAACAATTTCTTCCAAAATATCTTCTAATGTTATTAAACCCTGGATATCACCGTATTCATCAACAACTAAACCAATGCGTTCTTTATTACGCTGAAACTTTAATAGCTGTGAATTAAGTGGGGTCGCTTCAGGTATGAAATAAATTTCATCCGCGGCTCTTAATAGTGTTTCTTTGGTAAATTCATTTTTTTCAAGCATCAAGCGATAAGATTCACGTAAGCGAAGCATCCCAACCACTTCATCGATTTGATCTCGATATAAAACAATACGTCCGTGAGGGGAGTGAGTTAATTGACGTGAAATCGATTTCCAATCATCGTTAATATCAATCCCTGTAATTTCACTACGAGGCACCATAATATCGTTAACGGTAACGTGCTCTAAATCCAGTATTGAAATCAGCATATCTTGGTGACGACGAGGAATTAATCCTCCCGCCTCATGAACAACGGTTCTTAATTCTTCAGAACTTAATTTATCTTTATCGTCATGTCCTGAACCAAGGCCGAGTATTTTTAAGAAACCATTAGTGATTAGATTTACTAAAATAACCAGTGGAGAAAGCAGTTTCATTAACACATTAAGGACGATACTACTGCTATAAGAAACGCGTTCTGGGTACATTGCTGCAAGGGTTTTAGGGGTTACTTCTGCAAAGACAAGAATCACAAGAGTTAATACACCGGTAGCGATGGCTACGCCTAGGTCACCATAAAGTCGCATACCAAGAATGGTTGCTATTGCAGAGGCTAGAATGTTAACAAGGTTATTGCCGATAAGGATAAGGCCAATGAG
This sequence comes from Aliivibrio fischeri, assembly GCA_038993745.2. Classification (NCBI taxonomy): domain Bacteria; kingdom Pseudomonadati; phylum Pseudomonadota; class Gammaproteobacteria; order Vibrionales; family Vibrionaceae; genus Aliivibrio; species Aliivibrio fischeri. The sequence continues at coordinate 591,106 of CP160629.1, forward strand.
GCGATCTGGACGACTGAGTAGTTTTTCAACACGTTTTGCACCTTTATGCCCCTGATTTGACAGGTGCTTTAGGCGGTAGCGGTTTAACGACATCATGCCCGTTTCTGAGCTTGAGAAGTAACCTGAGATAACAATGAGTATAGCTAATAACGTAAATAGGGCACCGGTTGATATATCGTCCAAGTGTCTTGTTCCTCGTTTTAAAGGGAGCATATCAACCTAAGCACTTACTTAGATTGATATAATTAAAAGGTATTTATCTAATCTGATAATCCGTCTGTCAAGTTTGAATACAAAAAGTGAGCGATTGTCGCAATTAAGTTAACACAATCTCTTGAACAAAACGGCTACCAAAGTAAGCAAGGGTCAGTAAGAAAGCACCAGATAAACTGAACCATAATGCTTTTTGACCACGCCACCCACGCTGATAGTGGCCCCAAGTTAATGTTGCGTAGATAATCCAAGCAATAAAGGAAAGTATTGCTTTGTGAGCTTTACCTTGAGCAAACATATCTTGAATAAATGTGAATCCAGTCATTAATGTAAGAGTGAGTAGTAATAAACCCACAAGAATGATCTTGAAAAGTTGGCGTTCAACCATCATTAATGGAGGAAGGTTTGGATTTAACATTAATGATTTTTTGCTTTTGAGTTTATGATCAAGCCAAGCTAATTGAAGCGCATAGAGTGTAGCAATCATCAATGTTGAATAAGCAAATAAAGCCAAAGATATGTGGATGAGTAAACTTGGGTGAGTTTCAAGGTGAGTAATAAATGCACCTGGCAAGAAAGTCGCTGCTAATAGGTTAATGGCAGAAAAGCTATAAACCACAGGTAAAATGAACCATACTCGGAACTTGAGCATAGAGACACTCATTACTAGCGATATAATAAAGCTAATAAGAGAAGCGACATTTAAAATACTTAGGTTTTGTCCGGCAGTATTTAAAATGAGCTCTTTGAGTTGCCAGGCATGCAAAAGCAGCGCAAGGAATGCACAAACGAACACAACTTTGGTCTGAATTTTATTTTTACTTGCTAAGCCTGGGATAACAAAGCCTAATGCAAGAAAGTAAGATAGAGCAGCACCGATTGCTGTAATGGTATCCATAATTTACTGATCACCTAGTTTATCAACATCTTGATTATACCCTCTACAGGACAATCTCGGTAGGTGTGATTCAGTTAGGTTAAAAAATTTTCATTATTACGCCCAAGATTTAGGTATAATCGTTTAATGGTCGCAAAGTAGGCGCAGGAATATGTTTGATAATTTAACGGATAGACTATCCAGAACACTGAAAAATATCAGTGGTAAAGGTCGATTAACAGAAGACAACATTAAAGAAACGCTACGTGAAGTACGTATGGCGTTACTGGAAGCTGATGTAGCTTTACCAGTGGTTCGTGATTTTGTAAAACGCGTAAAAGAAGGTGCTGTAGGTGTTGAAGTATCAAAAAGCTTAACACCTGGCCAAGAATTCATAAAAATTGTTCAAGCTGAACTAGAAGCAGTTATGGGGGATTCTAACGAAGCCCTTAACCTAGCTTGTCAGCCGCCAGCGGTTATTTTAATGGCAGGTTTACAAGGTGCAGGTAAAACAACAAGTACCGGTAAATTAGCTAAACTATTAAAAGAGCGCGACAAGAAAAAGGTATTAGTAGTTTCTGCCGATGTTTATCGTCCTGCGGCGATCAAACAGTTAGAAACATTAGCAGCAGATGTGGATGTTGATTTCTTCCCATCTAGTGCAGATCAAAAGCCTATTGATATTGTTGATGCGGCGATTAGCCACGCAAAACTGAAGTTCTTTGATGTTGTTATTGTCGATACAGCAGGTCGTTTGGCCGTTGATACCGAAATGATGGATGAAATCAAACAGCTTCATGCTCATGTAAATCCGATTGAGACTCTGTTTGTTGTTGATGCAATGACAGGTCAAGATGCGGCAAATACAGCAAAAGCGTTTGGTGATGCTTTACCTCTAACTGGTGTTATTTTAACAAAGGTTGATGGTGATGCTCGTGGTGGTGCTGCATTATCAGTTCGTCATATTACAGGTAAACCAGTTAAATTCTTAGGTGTTGGTGAAAAAACTGACGCACTAGAACCGTTCCACCCAGAACGTATTGCTTCTCGAATTTTAGGTATGGGTGATGTTCTTTCTTTAATTGAAGATCTTGAAAAGAACGTAGATAAAGAAAAAGCAGAGAAACTGGCTAAAAAATTCAAAGAGAAAAAAGGCTTTGATTTAGAAGATTTCCGTGAGCAGCTTGGTCAGATGAAAAACATGGGCGGCATGATGGGCATGATGGATAAGCTTCCAGGAATGTCTCAGCTACCAAGTGATGTGAAAGATAAAGTTGATGATAAAATGTTCAATCAAATGGAAGCTATTATTAATTCCATGACGATGAAAGAGCGTCAACGTCCTGAAATCATCAAAGGTTCACGCAAAAAACGTATCGCTGCGGGTTCTGGTGTACAAGTTCAAGATGTAAACCGTATGCTAAAACAATTCACCCAAATGCAGAAGATGATGAAGAAAATGCAGAAGGGTGGCATGAAAGGCATGATGCGTAATATGCAAGGTATGATGGGTGGTATGGGCGGAATGGGTGGCTTCGGTCGCTAAAAATCCAATACAATCAGTAGTATCTAAAAAGATATATAATTAAGGGCGGCAAGTTAATTTGTTGAAAAACTTAACCTGGCGCACTTTTTTAAACCAATTTTTTCATCAATTACAAAAATAATTGGTGAAAAAGTAACTAAATCCCTTGCATTGAAACTCTATAAGAGTAAAATTCCGGGGCTTTATTTTGGCACGAGGGCTCAAAAATTGATTTTTTTGGGCCAATTTAATTTTTATACAAAGCAAAAGAGGACGATATGGTTACCATTCGTTTGGCACGTCACGGCGCTAAGAAGCGTCCATTCTATCAAATCGTTGTAGCGGACAGCCGTTTCAAAGCAACTGGTCGTTACATTGAGAAAGTAGGTTTCTTTAACCCTACAGCACAAGGTCAAGAAGAAGGTCTACGTTTAGATCTAGACCGTGTTGGCCACTGGGTTGAGCAAGGCGCTGGTCTTTCTGATCGTGTAGCTAAGCTAGTTAAAGACGCTAAAAAAGCGGCTTAATATTAGTTGGTTAAAGGTAAAGAATTTATGAGTAAGCAAGACGAAGTTATTGTTGTAGGTAAGTTTGGTGCTTCCTATGGTATTCGTGGATGGTTGAAAGTAGTTTCTTTTACAGATCAACCTGAAAGTATTTTCGACTACAAACCTTGGCTTATCCAAGTTAAAGGTGAATGGGTCGAGTTTTCAGTTGAAAGCTGGAAACGTCATAAAGGTTTGGTGTGCAAACTGAAAGGGTTAGATGTTCGAGAAGAAGCTCAAACATATACTAACCTAGAAATTGCAGTTAAAGCAGACGCACTACCTGAGCTGTCAGAAGATGAATTCTACTGGCGTGAATTGTTTGGTATGGAAGTGGTTACAACTAAAGGCTATGCGCTTGGCGTTGTTGACGACATTTTTGAAACCGGATCAAACGATGTTCTTGTAGTCAAAGCCAACCTGAAAGATGCTTTTGGTAAAAAGGAACGATTGATTCCTTTTATTGATGAGCAAGTGATCAAATTAATTGATCGTGAAGCTCAACGGATCGAAGTTGACTGGGATCCTGGGTTTTAACCCCTAGGTAAAGCGAGGGCACATGTGGGTTGGCGTTATTAGCCTATTTCCTGAAATGTTCCGTTCGGTTACCGATTTTGGGGTAACTAGCCAAGCAATAAAAAAAGGTCTTTTATCTATTGAGACATGGAATCCTAGAGATTTCACTCATGATAAACATCGCACTGTTGATGACCGACCTTATGGTGGTGGTCCTGGAATGTTAATGATGGTACAGCCTTTGCGCGATGCCATTACTGCAGCCAGAGAAGCGTCACCCGGCAAAACGAAAGTGATTTACCTTTCACCTCAAGGCAGAACGCTGAATCAAGCTGGTGTTGAGGAGTTAGCGACAAACGAGAATTTAATTCTAATTTGTGGCCGATATGAAGGTGTAGATGAGCGCATAATACAATCTGAAGTTGACGAAGAATGGTCAATCGGGGATTTTGTGCTTACAGGTGGGGAACTCCCTGCTATGACGTTGATTGATTCTGTATCTCGGTTTGTTCCGGGTGTATTAGGTGATTTCGCGTCCGCTGAAGAAGATTCTTTTGCAGACGGTTTGTTAGATTGTCCGCACTATACAAGACCTGAGGTTTTGGATGGTAAGGAAGTACCTAGTGTACTTAAATCTGGAAATCATAAAGATATCGCTCGTTGGCGAATGAAACAATCGTTAGGCCGTACTTGGCTAAGAAGACCAGAGCTCCTGGGAAATCTAGCTCTGACTGACGAACAGGAATTATTACTGGCTGAGTTTGTTCGTGAAGAACGCCAGAACAGTAAGTAATTAAGTAAATTTAGTATCAGTTTATTCTAGGATATACAAAAATGAGCAACATCATTAAAGCTCTTGAAGATGAGCAACTAAAACAAGACCTACCTAAATTCGCTCCAGGTGACACTGTAGTAGTTCAGGTTAAAGTTAAAGAAGGTGACCGTGAGCGTCTACAGGCATTCGAAGGCGTTGTAATCGCTATTCGTAACCGTGGTCTACACTCTGCGTTCACTGTACGTAAGATTTCTAACGGTGAAGGTGTTGAGCGTACGTTCCAAACACACTCTCCAGTTGTAAACAGCATCGAAGTTAAACGTCGCGGTGCAGTACGTCGTGCCAAGTTGTACTACCTACGTGAGCGTTCTGGTAAATCAGCTCGTATCAAAGAGAAGCTGGCTAAAAAGTAACGCACACGAGAACGTTCTCAATGTGCTATGAAGGTGCGCTGTTATCAGCGCACCTTTTTTTATATCTAAATTAAAACTGTAAACTTAAATTTACGATATAAAATAAAATTGTATTATATTAATTACAATGGTTGATTTATGTGCTGTACCTGTTAAATTATTTGTATTCGTCTTAATTGACAGTTAATGGAAATAAAAGTTTACAGGTGTAGGGTATGAGAAAAAGTGAATTAAGTAATATCAATATTATCGATGAGCAGGTGCTGATCACTCCACAAGAGCTTAAAAATAAGATCCCTTTAAGCGAAAATGCTCGCCAGTTTATCCAACAATCCCGTCAAACTATTTCTAATATCATTCATAAAAAAGATCACCGTCTATTAATTGTTTGTGGTCCATGTTCAATTCATGATATCGATGCAGCAAAAGAATATGCAAAACGTTTAAAGGTGATCGCAGAAGATCTAAAAGATCAACTGTACATTGTTATGCGTGTCTACTTTGAAAAACCACGAACTACAGTAGGCTGGAAAGGCTTGATTAATGATCCTCACCTTGATGGTTCATTTGATATTGAACAAGGTCTACATTCTGCACGACAATTATTAGTTGATTTAGCTGAGATGGAAATCCCTCTGGCAACAGAAGCACTAGATCCAATTAGTCCGCAATACATTGGTGATACATTTAGTTGGGCTGCAATTGGGGCTCGAACCACTGAATCTCAAACTCACCGTGAAATGGCAAGTGGTTTATCTGTTCCTGTAGGCTTTAAAAATGGTACTGATGGCAGCTTATCGACATCGATTAATGCAATGCAAGCTGCGGCTTCTGGACACCGTTTCATGGGTATTAATAGCGAAGGTCAGGTTGCTTTACTTACAACCCAAGGTAACCCTAATGGTCATGTTATTTTACGTGGTGGTAAACAAACTAATTATGATTCGGTTTCAGTAACAGAGTGCGAAGAAGAATTAGCAAATTCAAATTTAGATGCGGCTTTAATGATTGATTGTAGTCACGCAAATTCACGTAAAGATTACCGTCGTCAGCCTTTAGTTGCTGAAGATGTTATTCATCAAATTCGTGAAGGTAATAAATCGATTATTGGATTGATGATTGAGAGTCATTTAAATGAAGGGAATCAACCATCAGATATACCATTGTCTGAGATGAAATATGGCGTATCTATTACAGATGCCTGTATCAATTGGGAATCAACTGAGGCACTATTACGTCATACTCACAAAGAATTAACTCCGATATTGGAAGAGCGTTTAAAAGGATAGATTGAGATGGCGGTAGAACTAAGTCATTTACGCGATCAAATTGATGCGGTAGATAAACAGATGTTGGATCTTTTAGCTCAACGTTTACATTTAGTTGAGCAGGTTGGTGAAGTAAAAAGTGCACATGGATTGCCTATTTATGATCCAAGCCGAGAAGCGGCAATGTTAGCATCAAGACGCTCAGAGGCTGAAAAAAAAGGCGTACCGCCCTCATTAATTGAAGATATTCTTCGCAGAACAATGCGTGAGTCTTATAGCAGTGAAAATGATTCTGGTTTTAAGTGTTTAAAACCAGAGTTAAGGCCGATCGTTGTTGTTGGTGGTAATGGGCAACTTGGTGGATTATTCGCCAAAATGTTTAAATTATCTGGTTATCAAGTTCGAATTCTTGGTAGTCAAGATTGGGATAATTCTGATGAGATCCTAGATAATGCAGGTATGGTTGTTGTTACGGTTCCTATCAACTTAACCATTGATGTAATTAATAAATTATCAAGGTTACCTGAGGATTGCATCCTTTGTGATTTAACCTCAATTAAGCAGAAACCTCTTGCTGCAATGATGGAAGTTCATAAAGGCCCTGTTGTTGGATTGCACCCAATGTTTGGCCCTGATGTTCCAAGCCTTGCAAAACAAGTTATTGTTATGTGTGATGGTCGAGGTAAAGAGCACTATAGTTGGTTGAAGAACCAATTTGAGATTTGGGGGGCAATCGTACGTGATATTTCTGCGAATGAGCATGATCATGGTATGACTCTAATTCAAGCATTACGCCACTTTACTTCGTTTGCCTATGGACAGCATTTAGCAAAAGAGAATCCTGATATTGAACAGTTGCTTAACTTAAGCTCTCCAATTTATCGTTTAGAGCTATTGATGGTTGGTCGATTATTTGCTCAAGATCCAAATTTATACGCAGATATCATTCTTTCTTCTGATGAAAATATTGAAATGATAAAGCGATTCCATCAACGTTTTGGTGATGCAATCTCATTGCTAGAAGAACATAATCGTTCAGGATTCATTAAAAACTTTGAAGAAGTAGAAGCTTGGTTTGGTGATTATGCTGAACAGTTTTTAATTGAAAGCAAAAGTTTACTCAGACAAGCGAATGATTCGATTCACCGTGAACGTAATTAGTGCAGGTAAGAAGGCATAGTATGTAAAAAGGGTGAGCTATGAACTCACCCTTTTTTGTATTTGTTAAACGGTGTTTATTGTGTCAATTGCTGACTACTTTCGTCTTCAGCTTTCGCTGTGTTAATTGCTTCAACTTGTTCAACCGTTGGTTTTTGTGTCAACTTTAATTGCAGTTTTACTACATTATTAATAACGTCAACCAAAGGTGTCCACTTTACACTTCGTTCTTTTTCAAAGAGGCTATCAAACTTTTCTGGCGTCCAATCCATAAACGATCTTGGATTTAAAACTCGACCTAAGAAACGCACTTCATAATGTAAGTGTGGTCCTGTTGAATTACCAGAGTTACCACAAGTAGCAATCAGTTCACCTTTTTTAACGAACTGTCCTGAGCGAACTTTAAATTTTTGTAGGTGTGCATACATGGTCATAAAACCGAATGAATGCTGAACTTTTAATAGGTTACCGTAACCTTTATTACTGGCTCTTGCTAGTTCAACAACACCATCAGCTGGAGCATAAATTTCGGTTCCACGCTTACAGGTTAAATCAACACCTAAGTGGCGTTGGCGTTTACCTGAAATAGGGTTGGTTCGGCGTCCAAAACTGGATGACTCTCTCGTGTAATGTAGGGGAGTATCATTCGGGATTAGGCGAAACATGGTCGCTCTAACTGCCGAGTCAATGGCTGCAACATCAAGTCGTTGCTCTAGTGTTTTTTCAGCTAATGATGAATCTTCTTCTGATATTTCTTGTAAGCCAAGTACAGATTCAACATCATCTACACGTTGGCTAATAACAAGTAATTCATTTTCTTTTGCTTCTAGTTGTTGAGTAAGCTCATGATTACTATTGTTATTATCAACAATTAACTGGTTTAGCTCATTATTTTTGTTTTGCAGTTCAGCGATAGCAACTTTTGCTGACTCTTGTTGTTGATAGAAATAATGTAGACCAAAGCCACTTAATGCAAATGAGCTAACCCCAAGTACTAAAGATAAAATGACCAGCTTTTTTCGTCTTTGGGAGATCGCGAAAAGACGCGTTCCTTTGTTGTGGGAGACGGAAATTCGAATTTTATCAGGCATAAGGGTAACAACTATTTATAAAGGTTAATGTGTTTCGGTGAGTTCTGATAACTGACGTAATAATAGTTCGCTATTACCAACGTTAAGTTCAACTAAGCGTTTAAGGTGGCTAATACTATCAATATCTATATGGCGAATACAGAGCCTCAGCAGATTATTTGTATTATTCACAATTTCACATTCAGCAATAATATTGATATCACTGTCGTTTAGAGCAAAATGTACAATTAATTTACCCGCTGAGTTAAGAGCATTATCATCATTAAGTTTTATTAATAAGCCATGTAAAGACAAATCAATCAATGAGCCGCTGTATTGCTGAGCGCCTTGGATTAGTGCTACATCTGCTTGATAAATTACACGAGAAAACTTGCGTCTTTCAATCATAAGGCTACTCCTTCTTCTTAAGAGGAATTGAGTATGGTGTTTTGTTTGTTCTATGTCCAATAAAAAGGCCGCTTGAGTGCGGCCCTTATGATAAACATCAAATAAAGTAAATTATTACTTAGTCATACGCTTGTACTTGATGCGATGAGGTTCAGCAGCTTGCGCACCTAGGGTCTTCTTCAACCATTCACTGTATTCAGTGTAGTTACCTTCAAAGAAGTTTACTTGGCCTTCATCACGGTAGTCTAGAATGTGTGTAGCGATACGGTCTAGGAACCAACGGTCGTGCGAGATAACCATTGCACAACCAGGGAACTCAAGTAATGCTTCTTCTAGTGCACGTAATGTTTCAACATCAAGGTCATTGGTAGGTTCATCGAGTAACAGTACGTTACCGCCAGTTTTTAGCAGTTTAGCTAAGTGAACACGGTTACGCTCACCACCAGATAACTCACCAATAATTTTTTGTTGGTCGTTGCCTTTGAAGTTAAAGCGAGAACAGTAAGCACGAGCTGGGATTTCGAAATTGTTGATCTTAATGATATCAGCGCCTTCAGAGATCTCTTGGAAAACTGTTTTTGTGTCATCCATTGAATCACGGAATTGATCAACAGAAGCAAGTTTTACAGTTTCACCTAATTCAATCGTACCTGAATCCGGTGTTTCAGCACCACTTAGCATCTTAAATAGTGTTGATTTACCTGCACCATTGGCACCGATGATACCCACGATAGCACCTTTTGGCATGCTGAATGATAGGTCATCAATCAGCACACGATCACCAAACGATTTAGTTAGGTTGTTCACTTCAAGAACTTTGTCACCTAGACGTTCACCTGGCGGAATGAACAGTTCGTTTGTTTCATTACGTTTTTGGTGATCAGAGCTTTGTAGTTCTTCAAAACGAGCCATACGAGCTTTAGATTTAGCTTGGCGGCCTTTAGGGTTTTGACGAACCCACTCAAGTTCTTTTTCAATCGTTTTCTGACGAGCATTTTCTTTTGCCGCTTCTTGTTTTAAACGGTCATCTTTTTGCTCAAGCCAAGAGGTATAGTTACCTTCCCATGGAATACCTTCACCACGGTCAAGCTCTAGGATCCAACCCGCAGCATTATCAAGGAAATAACGGTCATGGGTAATTGCCACAACAGTACCTGAATAATCAACAAGGAAGTGCTCAAGCCATGCAACTGATTCAGCATCAAGGTGGTTGGTTGGTTCATCAAGTAGCAGCATATCTGGTTTTTCTAGAAGAAGACGACAGATAGCAACACGGCGACGTTCACCACCAGATAAGTGTTCAATTTTAGCATCCCACTCTGGTAGACGTAGTGCGTCAGCTGCACGCTCTAAAGCGTTATCCAGATTATGACCATCTTTTGCTTGAATTAATGCTTCAAGTTCACCTTGCTCTTTAGCTAGAGCATCGAAATCAGCACCTTCTTCAGCGTAAGCTGCATAAACCGCATCAAGGCGAGCTAGTGCACCTGCTACATCAGAAACAGCCTCTTCAACAATTTCACGAACTGTTTTTGATTCATCAAGTACAGGTTCTTGTGGAAGATAGCCAACATTTAATCCCGCTTGTGGACGAGCTTCACCATCAATATCAGTATCAAGACCTGCCATAATGCGAAGTAGTGTTGATTTACCTGAGCCATTTAGACCCAAAACACCAATTTTTGCACCAGGGAAGAAGCTAAGAGAAATGTCTTTCAGGATTTGTCTTTTAGGAGGAACAATTTTGCTCACTCGTGACATTGTATATACGTATTCAGCCATAATCACTTATTAGAGTTGGTTAACGAAAATATTAATTTACTATTTATGATACATAGTTTAACACTCATTTTTGTAGTTACTAGGGTAATATAAGTAAACTAAGGTAAGAATTCGGTAGATGTATAAGTGAGTCTCAGATCACTACGCCGCAGTCAAAGGTTGGAAAGTTTAGGTGTTAAAGAAATCAATGAAATATACACAATATAAGTTAGGGATGATGACGGCATTGTGCATAGGTATGAATGTACAAGTTGTTGATGCGTCACCTGTTGATACATGGCGAGCACAATACCAAGAAGCAAAAACGCTACTTAATGAAAAAAAATACGATGAATATAAAAAAGTAAGGGCTGAACTTGATGGTTATTCATTAGCACCTTATTTGGATTACCGTGAATTAAGAATGGATTTAAGCTCTAAAACGCCTGATGATATTCGGTTGTTCAAACATAATCATCAGTCATTACCTATTGGTAACTCTCTTTCATACCAATACTTAGTCATTCTTGGTTTAAACGAGCGTTGGGCTGAGTTTATTGATTATTTCCCCAACGAACCAAGCAGCAAAAACCTACAGTGTTATTACTATCAAGCAAAAAATAAACTGGGTGATAAGACGACAGCTTGGAAAGGTGCGGAGCAATTATGGCTAACAGGTAGCTCTGTTACTTATGAATGTGATGATTTATTTCAAGATTGGGCTGAAGCTGGGAAACTCAGTGATGATTTAATTATTGAACGTATGCTTTTAGTTTATAAAGCTCGTAATAATAATTTGTTTTCTTATTTAGAAAAAATGTTGAAAACAGATGCCGCAAAAGAAAAAGCACAGCATATTGTCACTTTGTTTAATGATCCTGATTTGTTAGAAAGTTTTTCAAAGAGTAATAAAAAAACAGAGTTTTCTAAGCAATTAACGCTTATTTCTATGGAAAGAGAAGCTCGTAAAAACCCTAAAAAAGCGATAGAAATATTGCCTGAAATTGCTAAAAAGCAGCAGTTTACTCAAGACGAGTTGGTTCAGGTTAAACGACGCATTGTTAGTAGCATTATGTCAACTGAGTCAGCAGAACTTGCACAATGGAGAGATAAAGAGCTAGCTGCTAACCCTGAAGATTCATTTATTGAGCGCCGAATTCGTGTTGCTATTCGTGCAGCTGATTGGGATGACGTAAGCAACTGGATTGGGTATTTAACACCAACAGCTAAAAATTCATTACGTTGGCAGTTCTGGACGGCACAGATTGAAAGTAAAGAAGGTGAGCAAGATAAAGCTGATGCTCGTTTAAAAAAATTACTTGGTCAGCGTAATTTTTATAGTGTTGCTGCGGCAAATATTTTAGGTGAACCTATTCAATATCCAATGAATACCGCTCCTAGAAATATTAAGCCGATTAAAGATAAATACAGTGTAGAGCTTGCACGTATTAAAGAATTAATTGCGATTGATGAGATCCCTACAGCCAAAAGTGAGTGGGAATATTTGCTAAACCGAGCATCAAAAACTGAAGTGAAAGAATTAGCAAGTTATGCTGCTCAGCATCGTTGGCATCACTTTACTGTTCTGGCGACCATCAAAGGAAGAATGTGGGGATATTTGAGCTTACGTTTCCCTATAGCACATCAGTGGTGGTTTAATCATTACAGTAAGGAACTTGGTTTAGATAAAGTGACGTTAATGTCGTTATCTCGACAAGAAAGTGCACTGTATGCAGAAGCTCAATCACCGGTAGGTGCTCGTGGTTTGATGCAAATTATGCCAGCAACAGCGAAATATACCGCGAAGAAGATTGATTACGATAAATATGAAGGTGTTGATAGTTTGAATGATGTTGATGTGAATATTCACATTGGTTCAAATTACCTTAAGGGTTTATTAGATGATTATGATGGAAACCGTATTTTTGCTCTTGCAGGTTATAATGCCGGCCCTCATCGTGTTAAGCGTTGGAGAGCGGTTTCTGATGAAAAGCTAGATGCTTATGCTTTTATTGAAGCTATTCCATTCAAGGAAACTAGAGGGTATGTACAAAACATTTTAATGTTTGAAACTTACTATCGTAGTTTATTGGGTGAAAAAGGTGCTTTTTTATCCGAGAAAGAGCTGAATTTAAAGTATTGATAAGTTTGAATTCTAATAGCAATTGGTATTAAGCTTAAATAAATATAAAGTAGGGGACTTAATTGTCCCCTTTTTTACAATTGTATGAGGATACTATGTCAGGTTCAGCAAAATATTCCGACTGGTCTCAAGTGATGACATTAATTGCAAATGCAGCAGAACAAGGAAATCATCAACCATTATTAACGATGTTGATGACGCCTGATGAACGTGAAGCACTGGTTGCTCGCGTAAATATTTTTCATGAGCTGTTACAGGGTGAATTGAGCCAGAGACAAATTAGTCAGCTATTAGGGGTGGGCGTTGCCACAATCACTCGAGGTTCAAATGAATTAAAAAGCCATACTGATGAAGAGAAAGTATGGCTTATGGATTTATTAGAAAAGAGTACTAAAAGCGAGTTGGATGTAGAAAAGGAATAAGAGCAAGAATAAGCGCTTGTTGATATACCGATGTTCTTGTTAGTAGGTTATTGGTTAGTAAGCCAATAGCCCCTCCTTTCTGTTTAATGTTGTCGGTGTTAAATTGTTCATCCATGACATCGCCTAGCTCTTTACCTTTTTTCACCTCATCAATAACTTGTGGTGGGAGAGGTAAACTCGAAGAGCGTGACTCTCCTACTGTTAAACCATTATCAATAATCATCCAAGCAAAAGTAGAATTACCTTCAATTCCAGCTTCTAACCCAACATAATAATCACAGTTAGGTAGCTTGATCTTTGCGTTATTAACACGGTTCATTGCTCCTTGTTTTGTTTCTTCACAACTCATTGGTTGATCTGGAACACCGCTCTTTACTGATACCCCTTCAAATGAAAAAGTATCATTAGGAAACGCAAGATTAAATGCTGATTCAACAGCGGCAATCTTCGCTGGGTTTTGAGAAGCAATGATAACTTTCATGTTTACCTTTTATTCGATGTAATCAATTTGATAATGGAATAGCTGTTGGTTCTACATTTTCAATTGGATAGCAACCAAGCACTTTTAGATAGCGAGTTATAGCTGTTAATTCTTCGATAGCAGAAGTCATAGCATCTGATTTTAGATGCGCTTCTAGATCAACATAGAACATTTCTTCCCAAGGATTTCCCATAATAGGACGAGATTCTAGCTTGCTCATATTGATGCCGTATTTTTGTAATACCAATAGAGATTCAACCAATGAACCAGCATCTTGAGCTGTGGACATTATTAATGTTGTTTTAGCTGGAATTTGCTCTGATACATCCACAGGCTTTCTTGCAACAACGATAAAACGTGTTTGGTTTTCTGTTTGATTCGAAATATTAGTGATTAGGGATTGCAGTCCATATAGCTTTCCACTATCAGAGTTACCAATTGCTGCCACTTCAGGTGAGTTTAATTCTTTTACAGTGATCATCGCATCAGCAGTGCTTGCACAAGAAATTAGCTCAACATTATTGAGTCGATTTAAAAATTCGCTACATTGTTCATGTGGCTGTGGGTGTGAATACAAGGTTTTAATTGATTCAAGAGAGGTTTCAGTCGTTGTTAATAAACAATGATCAATTTTTTGAGTTAATTCCCCAACAATGTATAGGCTAGTGTGTTGGAGTAAATCATAAACTTGGTTAATCGAACCTGAGCTTGTATTTTCAATTGGCAATACGCCGTAATCAGCATGACCTGACTCAACGGTTTTAATGACTTCTTTAAAGTTTTCACAGCCTAACTCAGCTAATTCAATATTCTTTTTGCTGAAATAACGACGGCTTGCTAGATTTGAATATGAGCCTTTTGAGCCAAGGTAAGCCACTCTTGCTACGGGTTTTCTACTTAAGTCAGGGTTTGCTAGATTTTGGAAGTATTCTTGCTGAAGTAAAACTGAATCTTCAATAATGGTATGAAATAACTGTGTAATGTAATAAGCATCAAGATCGAAGTCTTTACCGTTCTCAATGAGTTTAACAAGTAATTGTTGCTCTCGTTTAGGATCTCGAACAGGTTTCGCAGTTTTTACTTTACTTTTAGCAACATCAAGACTGAGTTTACGACGTTCTGAAAAGAGCTTTAATAATTCATTATCAAGTTCATTAAGGCGTAAACGAATATCATCAAGGGAGTAGTGAGTGTCAGTCATGAAATGCAAACCTAGTAAATTAAGAGTTAATTCACAATAAGGAATTGGTTAGTTTGCGTCAAGAAAAAACAGCGCTCAAATGAGCGCTGTTCTTAAGAATCTTTAGAGTTGAATATTATTCCTCTTCAAGTTCAACTTCTGGTTCTTCAACTCCAGGAGCTTGAGCATGAGTCGCTCGACGTGCTTCTCCTTTATGTTGTAGTTTGTCTAGTTGGCGTTCTAGTTTTTGATACATCTCTCTAATTGCACCAAATAGATCTTCTTGCTCTGCAGAGGCTACGACTTTGCCACCTGCGATAGTTGCGTACGCTTCTACCTTGTGTTTACCATTTGCGCGTTTTGTAACGCTAGCGTGACGTCCAATAATGTCTAGGTTTCTTTTTGCTTCTAGTTTTTTAAACTTCCCTTCAATACGTTCACGGATGCCTGGAGTGATGTCGATGTTGTTGCCAGTGATTTCTACTTTCATATGATTTTCCTCTCGCTTGCCCCGTTTGGCATGTACTCAGATTACGTATCCAGAGTTAAAAATAAAGTGATCAAGATCACTTTTTTGATGTGTTGTAGCGAGAAGGTGAATGAATGTGATCTTAGGCAAGGCCTTAAGTATTTTATTTAAAAAATACTTGATGAATTGTACAAAGTAGGTAGATTGAAAGGGTTGGTTACTAGAAATTATTGTTTTTAGGGATGTCGTTCAACCTGTTGTTTTGGTTGATTAAATTTTAAACTTATCAATAGTGTGACCTATATACGAATTATAACTAACATTTCCAGACATAAAAAAGCAGTGCTCGATTCTCGGCACTGCTTTTTTGTTTTTATAATGAATATTATATCAATTGTAGTAAATAACGGCTTATCCTAGCTTGTTTAAATGCTTGCTCACTTATTTACTGCGATTGATATTATTGTGGATTCAATGCAATAAGTTCTTCGGTTCGCTTAATTGCATCTTCCAGTTTTAATTCTTTGTAAGCTGAAAGCATAATCGTTAATGATTTTCTTGCGGCTTCCGTATCTGGATAAGTACGTTGTAACTCTTGGCAACGATTAATGGCAGAAATCCAAGCTTCTCGTCGTAAATAAAAGTCAGCTGTTGCTAATTCATAATCCGCTAAGCGATTTTTAAGTGCGTACATACGAGTTTGTGCATCTTCAGCATAAAGACTATTAGGGTATCTTTCTAATAATCGTTTAAAATCTTTAAAAGCTGAGCGAGCAGGCTCTGGATCTCGATCTGAACGATCTACTCTAAATAAATCATGCATGAAACTTCTATCTTGAGCCATATGCGTTAATCCACGCATGTAAAGCACCCAGTCAGCTTTCGGATGGGTTGGATTTAAACGAGTAAATCTCTCGATAGTTGCAAGACCTAACGCAAGATCATCATTTTTATAATAAACATAAATAAGGTCTAGCTGAACTTGTTCAGAATAAGCGCCAAAAGGGTATCGAGAATCTAAAGCTTCAAGACGCTCAATTGCGCTCGTCCAATTACCTGCTTGTAAAGATACTTGAGCTTGAGCGTATAATTCTGATGGTGGAATATCTGGAATTACATCATCACTACTTGAGCAACCAACCAGTAAAGATACAGCTAATAATGAAGAAATGGTTAAGCGTTTCATGCTTGAAAATGATCCTTGACTAAAAAAACTGAAGTTATCCATTACGAAATGCGCCGTTAACAGATACAATGGTACATAGTTTATTTCACTTACAGTGTTGATGATACCAAATATGACCTATTAGTTTGGTATTAGTACCACTATTTTAAAAAAAGTTCGATATGGCACAACAAATAGAGTTAACAAGTACAGTAAAAGAAAGTCAACTAGGGCAGCGTTTAGATCAAGCTGCTGCTGAGTTGTTTTCTGATTTTTCTCGTTCACGCATCAAAGAGTGGTTGCTTGCTGGCAACATGACAGTCAATGGTGAAGTGGTTACAAAAGCACGCCTTAAAGTTATGGGTGGTGAAGAGATCACGGTTAAAGCTGAATTAGAAGATGAAGAGCGTTGGTTAGCTCAAGATATTCCTCTTGATATTGTTTATGAAGATGATGATCTACTCGTTATCAATAAACCACGTGACTTCGTTGTTCACCCAGGAGCGGGTACACCTGATGGTACAGTGTTAAATGCATTGTTATTCCATTATCCAAATATTGCAGAAGTACCTCGTGCAGGTATCGTTCACCGTTTGGATAAAGACACTACTGGATTAATGGTTGTTGCGAAAACTGTACCGGCTCAAACACGTTTAGTTCGTGCGCTTCAAAAGCGTAAGATTACTCGTGAGTATGAAGCCGTTGTTGTCGGTCGTATGACTGCGGGTGGTATGATTGAGAAACCAATTGGCCGCCACCCAAACAAACGTACTCTAATGGCAGTTCATGAATTAGGTAAAGATGCTGTGACACATTACCGTGTTGCTGAACATTTCCGTATTCATACTCGTATCCGTTTACGTCTTGAAACCGGTCGTACTCACCAAATTCGTGTACATATGTCATATTTGCAGCATCCACTTGTTGGTGATACTGCTTATGGTGGCCGTGCTCGCATTCCAAAAGGTGCGTCTCAAGAGTTAATTGACATGATTCGTGGTTTTGATCGTCAAGCTCTGCATGCTGCTATGCTGCGTTTTGAACATCCAATCACAGGGGAAACAATGGAGTTCCATGCTCCAATTCCTGATGACATGATTGCTTTATCTCAAGCGTTACGTGATGATGAACGTTTAATGCATGAGGAAGAGTATTAATAATGTCATTGATTTCACCAAAATGGTCAGCGCCTAAATCAGTTAAAGTATTCAGTACAACTCGTATTGGAGGAGTATCAAGTTCCCCATTTGATAGCTTTAACCTTGGAGACCATGTTGGTGATGATCATAAAGATGTTGTGCTCAATCGTGAAAAACTGATTACGTTGGGGCAGTTACCTACTGCACCAACGTGGTTAAATCAGATTCACTCAACAAGAGTTGTTCATTTACCGAATCAAGATTTTTTTGAAACCCACCGTCTGCTGACGCTGTATATACAAACCAAGCAAAACAAGTTTGTTGTGTTATGACTGCAGATTGCCTTCCGGTTGTAATATGCAATAAAGAAGGTACAGAGGTTGCTGCCGCACATGCAGGTTGGAGAGGTCTACTTGATGGAGTATTAGAAAATACTGTTGAGCAATTTGCCTCCCATGATCTTATTGCCTGGTGTGGACCTGCTATTGGTGAAAAAGCGTTTGAAGTAGGTAATGAAGTAAAAGAACTATTTTGCGAAAAAGATCCGCAAGCGATTAATGCATTTATTCCAAGTTCTAATGAAGGAAAATGGTTAGCTAATTTAGCTATGTTAGCCACACAACGTTTAAATAGTGTTGGTATAAATGACGTGCATTATTCAAACCTTTGTACTTATCAAAATACAGATACGTTTTTCTCATATAGAAAAGAAGGAATTACAGGAAGACAAGCCACTCTTATTTGGTTTGAATAACTCATATTTCTACCCCTTTATCCTTTCCTTAAGTATTGAACTTTCTGACCTTAGCCCCCATTTAGAAACTATATAGTTACTAGCTTTCTTCTTTTGGAGGGTGTTATGCGTTTAGATCGATTCACTAGTAAATTTCAAATGGCCATCTCTGATGCTCAATCATTAGCATTAGGTCAAGATCATCAATATATCGAACCAACCCACTTAATGGTTGCACTGTTAAATCAGGATGGAAGTACGATAAGGCCTTTACTTACTCTTCTAAATGTAGACGTAACACAATTACGTTCAAAACTAACTGAAATATTAGATAAGACACCAAAGGTAACGGGTATCGGTGGTGATGTTCAACTTTCATCTAATATGGGTGTTATTTTTAATCTTTGCGATAAAGTCGCTCAGAAACGCAAAGACGCTTATATCTCTTCTGAAATATTCATGCTTGCCGCAATCGAAGATAAAGGGCCTTTGGGTAATTTACTTCGAGAATTAGGATTAACTGAACCTAAAATATCTAAGTCAATCGATGAGATCCGTGGTGGCGAAAAAGTAAATGATCAAAATGCTGAAGAAAAGCGTCAAGCATTAGAAAAGTTTACTGTTGATTTAACTGAGCGAGCAGAGCAAGGAAAATTAGATCCTGTAATTGGTCGTGATGATGAAATACGAAGAACAATTCAGGTATTGCAACGTCGAACTAAAAATAATCCAGTTATCATAGGTCAACCTGGTGTCGGCAAGACAGCTATTGTTGAAGGGTTGGCGCAACGTATCATAAATGGTGAAGTACCTGAAGGTTTAAAAAATAAACGAGTACTTTCTTTAGATATTGGTGCATTGGTCGCTGGTGCTAAATTCCGAGGCGAATTTGAAGAGCGCTTAAAAGCGGTTTTAAATGAGCTAGCGAAAGAAGAAGGTAGTGTCATCCTCTTTATTGATGAAGTACATACAATGGTAGGTGCTGGCAAAGGTGAAGGCTCTATGGATGCTGGCAACATGCTTAAACCTGCACTCGCACGTGGTGAACTGCATTGTGTCGGAGCAACAACTCTTGATGAATATCGTCAGTATATTGAAAAAGATCCTGCATTAGAGCGTCGTTTTCAAAAAGTACTTGTTGACGAACCAACAGTTGAAGATACCGTTGCAATTTTGCGTGGTTTAAAAGAACGCTATGAAATTCATCATCATGTTGAAATTACCGATCCTGCGATCGTAGCTGCAGCAAGCTTGTCACATCGTTATATATCGGATCGTCAATTACCGGATAAAGCGATAGATTTAATTGACGAAGCAGCATCAAGCATTCGTATGGAAATTGATTCAAAACCAGAATCATTAGATAAGCTTGACCGTAAGATAATTCAATTAAAGATAGAACAACAAGCATTAGTAAAAGAAAGCGATGATGCGAGTTTAAAGCGTCTTGACTCTTTAAATCTTGAGTTAATGCAAAAAGAACGTGAATACGCAGAGCTTGAAGAAGTTTGGAAAGCTGAAAAAGCGGCTTTATCTGGCACTCAGCATATAAAAACAGAATTAGAAACCGCTCGAAGTAATATGGAAATTGCACGTCGTGCAGGTGATCTAAATAGAATGTCAGAGCTGCAATATGGACGTATCCCTGAATTAGAGAAACAACTGGACCTTGCAGCTCAAGCTGAAATGCAAGAAATGAGCTTATTAAAAAATAAAGTGACGGATGCTGAGATAGCGGAAGTGCTTTCACGTCAGACGGGCATTCCTGTAAATAAAATGCTTGAAGGTGAAAGAGATAAGCTATTAAAGATGGAAGAGGTATTACATCACCGAGTAATAGGCCAGGCTGAAGCTGTCGAAGCTGTCTCAAATGCAATTCGTCGTAGTCGTGCCGGTCTATCAGATCCAAATAGACCAATTGGTTCATTCTTGTTTTTAGGCCCAACAGGGGTTGGTAAAACGGAATTATGTAAATCACTCGCTAACTTTATGTTTGATAGTGAAGATGCGATGGTACGTATCGACATGTCTGAGTTTATGGAGAAACATTCCGTTGCTCGTTTAGTAGGTGCACCTCCTGGCTATGTTGGTTATGAAGAGGGTGGATACTTAACAGAAGCAGTAAGACGCAAACCTTATTCAGTTTTATTATTAGATGAAGTAGAGAAAGCACATCCAGATGTATTTAATATTCTACTTCAAGTTCTTGATGATGGGCGCTTAACTGATGGTCAGGGAAGAACGGTTGATTTTAAAAATACCGTTATCATTATGACATCGAACTTAGGTTCAGAAAAAATTCAGCAACATTTTGGTGAGTTGAATTATGCTGGCATAAAAGAAGTCGTAATGGATGTTGTGAGTCAACATTTTAGACCAGAGTTTTTAAACCGTGTTGATGAAACCGTAGTATTCCATCCATTGGCACAAGAACACATTAAGAATATCGCTTCTATTCAATTACAACGCTTAGAAAAACGTTTGAATGAAAAAGATTACCAATTGCAAGTAACAGACGAAGCGTTAAACTTAATTGCTGAGGCAGGTTTTGATCCTGTTTATGGAGCAAGACCATTAAAACGAGCAATTCAGACATATATAGAGAACCCACTTGCTCAGGATATATTGAGTGGAAAGCTAAGGGTTGGAGAAGTAATTAAGTTGAAAGTTAAAAATGAACAGCTAATTGCGACTCAAAATGACGACTTTTGATGTAAAAATAAACGCTTTGAATTAAAAGTAAGCAAACAAACTCATTTTTCATATTTTTCTAGAAAAAGAGTTGCATAGATTCAAAGACTCTCTATAATGCCGCCTCACTGACACGGAGAACGAAGTTTATTAAAACTTAGCATCCAGTTGGTTTGGCGGTTAGAAATTTAGTTTCAAATAAGTGCTTGACACTGAAACTTAAATCGATAGAATAGCCGTCCTCTTCACTGAAAAGCAAAGCTTTGAAAGTAGAAGAAAAGCTCTTTAACAATTAGAAACCTATTAATCTGTGTGGGCACTTGTGAATTGATAATCACTATTTGCGAAAGCAAACTGTTTGTTTTCATTTTTTAAAATGAAAGTAAATGGAATCAATGAGCTGAGTGACTACACAAAATTACTTTTATGTAACAATCAGTATTAATCATTGAGTCGGTTTTGTTTCTGCTTCTCTTTATAGAAAAGACAGAGCAACCAAAAAAACTTTAATTGAAGAGTTTGATCATGGCTCAGATTGAACGCTGGCGGCAGGCCTAACACATGCAAGTCGAGCGGAAACGACTTAACTGAACCTTAGGGGAACGTTAAGGGCGTCGAGCGGCGGACGGGTGAGTAATGCCTGGGAATATGCCTTAGTGTGGGGGATAACTATTGGAAACGATAGCTAATACCGCATAATGTCTTCGGACCAAAGAGGGGGACCTTCGGGCCTCTCGCGCTAAGATTAGCCCAGGTGAGATTAGCTAGTTGGTGAGGTAAGAGCTCACCAAGGCGACGATCTCTAGCTGGTCTGAGAGGATGATCAGCCACACTGGAACTGAGACACGGTCCAGACTCCTACGGGAGGCAGCAGTGGGGAATATTGCACAATGGGCGAAAGCCTGATGCAGCCATGCCGCGTGTATGAAGAAGGCCTTCGGGTTGTAAAGTACTTTCAGTAGGGAGGAAGGTTCATGCGTTAATAGCGTATGGATTTGACGTTACCTACAGAAGAAGCACCGGCTAACTCCGTGCCAGCAGCCGCGGTAATACGGAGGGTGCGAGCGTTAATCGGAATTACTGGGCGTAAAGCGCATGCAGGTGGTTCATTAAGTCAGATGTGAAAGCCCGGGGCTCAACCTCGGAACCGCATTTGAAACTGGTGAACTAGAGTGCTGTAGAGGGGGTAGAATTTCAGGTGTAGCGGTGAAATGCGTAGAGATCTGAAGGAATACCAGTGGCGAAGGCGGCCCCCTGGACAGACACTGACACTCAGATGCGAAAGCGTGGGGAGCAAACAGGATTAGATACCCTGGTAGTCCACGCCGTAAACGATGTCTACTTGGAGGTTGTGGCCTTGAGCCGTGGCTTTCGGAGCTAACGCGTTAAGTAGACCGCCTGGGGAGTACGGTCGCAAGATTAAAACTCAAATGAATTGACGGGGGCCCGCACAAGCGGTGGAGCATGTGGTTTAATTCGATGCAACGCGAAGAACCTTACCTACTCTTGACATCCAGAGAATTCGCTAGAGATAGCTTAGTGCCTTCGGGAGCTCTGAGACAGGTGCTGCATGGCTGTCGTCAGCTCGTGTTGTGAAATGTTGGGTTAAGTCCCGCAACGAGCGCAACCCTTATCCTTGTTTGCCAGCACGTAATGGTGGGAACTCCAGGGAGACTGCCGGTGATAAACCGGAGGAAGGTGGGGACGACGTCAAGTCATCATGGCCCTTACGAGTAGGGCTACACACGTGCTACAATGGCGCATACAGAGGGCTGCAAGCTAGCGATAGTGAGCGAATCCCAAAAAGTGCGTCGTAGTCCGGATTGGAGTCTGCAACTCGACTCCATGAAGTCGGAATCGCTAGTAATCGTAGATCAGAATGCTACGGTGAATACGTTCCCGGCCTTGTACACACCGCCCGTCACACCATGGGAGTGGGCTGCAAAAGAAGTGGGTAGTTTAACCTTCGGGAGGACGCTCACCACTTTGTGGTTCATGACTGGGGTGAAGTCGTAACAAGGTAGCCCTAGGGGAACCTGGGGCTGGATCACCTCCTTAAACGATAGATTGCGATTTATGAGTGTTCACACAGATTAATTAGGTTTTGAAAGTTGAAGTTGTAGAGCTTTAATTAATAATTCCGATTATTGATTAAAGCTTTTTGCTTTAAGCTCTTTAACAATTTGGAAAGCTGACTGATTTAAATAACTTACGAGTTATCTAAATCAAAATTTAAAAGTTCTTAATATCCTTTGTTTTACTTTGTAAAACGAAGAACAACACATTCAAGTGTTCTTGTATTTTGAATCCGGCGAAAAACCAGAACTCGCAATGACGAGTTCAACCTTGGTTGCTGTTTTGTCTTCACTTTTAAAAGTGAAAGCAAATGGTCCATACGAAACCTCTTGGGGTTGTATGGTTAAGTGACTAAGCGTACACGGTGGATGCCTTGGCAGTCAGAGGCGATGAAAGACGTATTAACTTGCGATAAGCCCAGATTAGGTAGTAAAAACCATTTGAGTCTGGGATTTCTGAATGGGGAAACCCACGTGCATAAGCACGTATCGCTACGTGAATACATAGCGTAGCGAGGCGAACCGGGAGAACTGAAACATCTAAGTACCCCGAGGAAGAGAAATCAACCGAGATCCCGAAAGTAGCGGCGAGCGAAATTGGGTTAGCCCTTAAGCTTTTAATGAGACAGGTGAAGGCTCTGGAAAGTGCCGCGATACAGGGTGATAGCCCCGTAACCGACATCTCATCATCAGTGAAAACGAGTAAGGCGGGACACGTGATATCCTGTCTGAATATGGGGGGACCATCCTCCAAGGCTAAATACTACTGACTGACCGATAGTGAACCAGTACCGTGAGGGAAAGGCGAAAAGAACCCCTGTGAGGGGAGTGAAATAGAACCTGAAACCGTGTACGTACAAGCAGTAGGAGCACCTTCGTGGTGTGACTGCGTACCTTTTGTATAATGGGTCAGCGACTTATATTCAGTGGCAAGGTTAACCGTTTAGGGGAGCCGTAGGGAAACCGAGTCTTAACTGGGCGTTCAGTCTCTGGATATAGACCCGAAACCAGGTGATCTAGCCATGGGCAGGTTGAAGATTGAGTAACATCAATTGGAGGACCGAACCGACTAATGTTGAAAAATTAGCGGATGACTTGTGGCTAGGGGTGAAAGGCCAATCAAACCTGGAGATAGCTGGTTCTCCCCGAAATCTATTTAGGTAGAGCCTCGGACGAATACTACTGGGGTAGAGCACTGTTAAGGCTAGGGGTCATCCCGACTTACCAACCCTTTGCAAACTCCGAATACCAGTAAGTACTATCCGGGAGACACACGGCGGGTGCTAACGTCCGTCGTGGAGAGGGAAACAACCCAGACCGCCAGCTAAGGTCCCAAAGTTATAGTTAAGTGGGAAACGATGTGGGAAGGCTCAGACAGCCAGGATGTTGGCTTAGAAGCAGCCATCATTTAAAGAAAGCGTAATAGCTCACTGGTCGAGTCGGCCTGCGCGGAAGATGTAACGGGGCTAAACTATACACCGAAGCTGCGGCAATACAGTTTACTGTATTGGGTAGGGGAGCGTTCTGTAAGCGGTTGAAGGTGCGTTGTAAAGCGTGCTGGACGTATCAGAAGTGCGAATGCTGACATGAGTAACGATAAAGCGGGTGAAAAACCCGCTCGCCGGAAGACCAAGGGTTCCTGTCCAACGTTAATCGGGGCAGGGTAAGTCGACCCCTAAGGCGAGGCCGAAAGGCGTAGTCGATGGGAAACGGGTTAATATTCCCGTACTTCTTACAATTGCGATGGGGGACGGAGAAGGCTAGGTGGGCTTGGCGACGGTCGTCCAAGTTCAAGTATGTAGGCTGTATTCTTAGGCAAATCCGGGAATACACTAGGCTGAGATACGATGTCGAGCTACTACGGTAGTGAAGCCATTGATGCCATGCTTCCAGGAAAAGCCTCTAAGCTTCAGATTGTAAGGAATCGTACCCCAAACCGACACAGGTGGTCGAGTAGAGAATACTAAGGCGCTTGAGAGAACTCGGGTGAAGGAACTAGGCAAAATGGTACCGTAACTTCGGGAGAAGGTACGCTCCTAGCGGTGATGAGACTTGCTCTCTAAGCTGCCGGGAGTCGCAGATACCAGGTGGCTGCAACTGTTTATTAAAAACATAGCACTGTGCTAAATCGTAAGATGACGTATACGGTGTGACGCCTGCCCGGTGCTTGAAGGTTAATTGATGGGGTTAGACTTCGGTCGAAGCTCTTGATCGAAGCCCAAGTAAACGGCGGCCGTAACTATAACGGTCCTAAGGTAGCGAAATTCCTTGTCGGGTAAGTTCCGACCTGCACGAATGGCGTAATGATGGCCACGCTGTCTCCACCCGAGACTCAGTGAAATTGAAATCGCTGTGAAGATGCAGTGTACCCGCGGCTAGACGGAAAGACCCCGTGAACCTTTACTACAGCTTGGCACTGAACATTGACCCTACATGTGTAGGATAGGTGGGAGCCTTTGAAGCACGTACGCCAGTATGTGTGGAGGCAATCTTGAAATACCACCCTTGTATGCTTGATGTTCTAACGTTGGTCCCTTATCGGGATTGCGGACAGTGCCTGGTGGGTAGTTTGACTGGGGCGGTCTCCTCCCAAAGAGTAACGGAGGAGCACGAAGGTGGGCTAATCACGGTTGGACATCGTGAGGTTAGTGCAATGGCATAAGCCCGCTTGACTGCGAGAATGACAATTCGAGCAGGTGCGAAAGCAGGTCATAGTGATCCGGTGGTTCTGAATGGAAGGGCCATCGCTCAACGGATAAAAGGTACTCCGGGGATAACAGGCTGATACCGCCCAAGAGTTCATATCGACGGCGGTGTTTGGCACCTCGATGTCGGCTCATCACATCCTGGGGCTGAAGTCGGTCCCAAGGGTATGGCTGTTCGCCATTTAAAGTGGTACGCGAGCTGGGTTTAGAACGTCGTGAGACAGTTCGGTCCCTATCTGCCGTGGGCGTTGGATGATTGAAGGGGGCTGCTCCTAGTACGAGAGGACCGGAGTGGACGAACCTCTGGTGTTCGGGTTGTCACGCCAGTGGCATTGCCCGGTAGCTAAGTTCGGAATCGATAAACGCTGAAAGCATCTAAGCGTGAAGCGAGCCCTGAGATGAGTCATCCCTGATACTTTAAGTATCCTAAAGGGTTGTTGGAGACTACGACGTAGATAGGTCAGGTGTGTAAGTGCTGTGAGGCATTGAGCTAACTGATACTAATTGCCCGTGAGGCTTAACCATACAACACCCAAGGGGTTTTGAACGGATTTGAAGTTGCAAGAAACGAATTTGAATGTACGTTAAGAATTAAGCTTTCCGAATTAAAGAATTTGCTTGGCGACCATAGCGTTATGGACCCACCTGATCCCATGCCGAACTCAGAAGTGAAACGTAATAGCGCCGATGGTAGTGTGGGGCTTCCCCATGTGAGAGTAGGACATCGCCAGGCTTCCAATTTATTTTCACTTTTTAAAAAGTGAAGACAAAAGTGTTATGAACACTTGTCAGCGACGACAAGTAGTCCACTGCGGAGTGGTAGTTCAGTTGGTTAGAATACCGGCCTGTCACGCCGGGGGTCGCGTTCGAGTCCCGTCCACTCCGCCACTTATTTAGACAGAGTTAAGTCTTTAAAATAACTACAGGGGTGTAGCTCCAATTGGCAGAGCAGCGGATTCCAAATCCGCGTGTTGGGAGTTCGAATCTCTCCACCCCTGCCATACTTAAGAAGGCTCATATCGAAAGGTATGAGCCTTTTTGCTATTTGTAGTTTAGGAAAGAGCTGCGGATTCTCCCACCATAAGAACACGTGTGTTGGGAGTTTAAATCTCTCCACTCTGCCATATTTAATAAGGCTCATATCGAAAGGTATGAGCCTTTTTGCTATTTGCGGTTAGGAAAGAGTTATGGATTACCAACAGGTTGGAAGTGCCCCTGTACCGACACCTCCTGCATTTAAAGTTAAAGTACCGCAACTATCGTTATCTTGGCCTAAATCGGTTTGTGGAATTGCTGAAAGCTTATAAATATTCATTCCTGAGTTAGTTAAGCTGTAAGATATTGAATATCGTTTATCATTAATTTTGCACACACTATCATCTAAACAAGCTCCAGTATTTTTATCAATTGTAAGCTCCAAGAGTGCTTGGTATTTTTCTTTTGCCGTGCTTTCCGTTCTTCCTGGATACTCACTCTCTATATGAAGTTGTATTTTTGTTAGTACTTCTAAGGCTTCAGCTCTGTGACTTTTTAAAACATATGATGTATAGCTTGGATAACTTATTGCACTTAGAATTGCAATGATTGCAATAACGATTAGCAATTCGACTAATGTCACGCCTTTTTGAAATACACATGTATTCTTACTATTAATTATTCGAATCATTTCGATAACTCATTGAAATTGAATATACCTACTTTTAATCGGTGTTACTCTCTCAAGCAAGATGAAATATCCATAATAGAAATGTTGCAAAGGAAATTGCGAAATGCCTCGCGGGTTTACTCTGTTCGAACTAGTTATCAGTATTGCTGTACTGTCTATTTTATTAATGGCGGCGGGGCCTAGCTTTACTCGTTTATTGGAAGAGCAAAGTGTGAAACGATTTGCGGGAGAGATTGAAGGTTTTTTTATTCAAGCTAAATCTGAATCTGTTTTACAAAATAAAAAGTTAAATTTATTTTATATAGATGACTCAGTAAATTGGATTATCTCTTTAAACCCTGAAGGTTCTTCTGCTGCAACTATTGCTGAAGCAAAAAATACATCATTAGCATTTATTGAATCACTTAATTATCCAAATATAACAATGTCATCTAGTATCTCGGTTCTAACTTTTGACCCTATTAGAGCGACGCCTAATTTATCTAGAAGTTTTTATTTTTATAAAGATAACAATAAAAAGTTAAAATTATCTGTTCATAATATTACAGGTCGAATTAAGTTATGTGGACTTGAGGGGGCTTTTTATGGTTATAAAAAATGTTAATCGTAAACAATATGGAGCGTCATTGATAGAACTTCTAATTGCCTCTTCTATTGGTTTGGTAGCTTTAATGTTAGTTGGGAATATTTACATTAAAGGACAGAAGATCTATGCAGAAAGAAGTCAAAATCTATTATTAGTTCAAGAGTTAAATGATGCTTTACGGTTTATAAAAGAAGAAAGTCAACGAGCAGGGTATCAAGGTGGTAGTTCTGACCTCGCAATATTATCGGGCGCAAATGATATTATTCATGTTTCAGGAGCTCAATTAAGTTTTATTTATCAGTTGGAGCCTGCAGCATCATCTGCGTGGCGTTTTGCTTCTTTTAAGTATGATTCAAATACAATAAAAATCTGCTCTAGAAAAAATATGAATCATATTCCTGATATTAACTATTTACCACAATGCTTATCATTAATTGATAATAACATCATAAATGTATCGAGTTTCTCTCTTAATTATACACACCTAGGTAATTCTGTGAGCTCGGGCTATTTAACTATTTCAACAACAGCCGAACTAAAAAATACAAATCATCAGTACTCTTCTGAAATCAAAATACAACAAAGGAACTGGAAATGAATAAAAAGCAAAGGGGGGCAATAACCTTACTCGTTTCTAGCTGTATTTTAATGGCTTCTTTAATTTTATCTTTAGGAAGCTATAAACATATTTTTTATCAAGTAAAACGAGCTCAAAATGAGGTCGAGGCAAGAAAAGGGTACTGGGCTGCTGAAGGTGGTGTTGAGTGCGTATTTTCAAAAGTATTTATATCAGGAACAGTTCCTAGTGGAGTGATCAGTGAGTGTGCTCCTTTAAATTTAGATTCTTTATCAATAGCATCGACTGATCATTATCTTATTAATGCTCAAAAATCCTCTCAGATTGTAAAAAAAGAATTCATGCTAGGTGGAGATGGTGGTGATGGTGCAATTAAATCTGCTTCTAATTTATATTTTTATACAAGTGTGACTTTTACATCTCCTGATCCTGTAAAGCTAGGAGCGGATGGATGGGAATGTGTAGCGGTAAGATATAAGGATAAGATTGGTGCTTTTGGTGCAGTTAAAAATGCAGGAGTAAATCATAGCGTTAAACCTAGTAGTGATTTTGATAACCAAGGTAAAGATTGCAGTCCTGACCATAAAACAGATTCAGCTGCTGGTAGTTCTAATTTCAAGTCGGATTTTCTAAGAGATGGTAAGATTTCACCGTTTAAGGATTTATTTGGTATAGAACCAAGTGACCATAACGTGATTCGAGATAATGGAAAGTTTGATATTTTATATGGTTCAGGAAGTGGAAATGATAAACGTTTATCTGAATGTGGAACTAAATTAAAAGATAGGATTAATGCAGGTAAAGCATATATTTGGGTTGAGGGTAGTTGTGAGATTACTTCGGCTCAATATGAAAGTTTCTCAGAAGCTATGAATAAGAGTAAAAATGGTGCCTTTATTGTTATTCATGATGGCTCTTTGTCAATAATGGGGCACCTTCAGGTGCCACAGCCAAAGATATGAAAGGAGTTATTTTTCATTTTAATCATGATTATGCAGTTCCTACAGATGGAAGTAATTGGAATGGAACAGATGCATATAGTGAATTATATCCTCACGGAGGAAAGCCTAACTCATTATATCCATCAGAATTTTTATCTACGGCCTCTTTTTACCAGAATGGTACATTTACATTATTAGGCGGGCAATTTTTTGATACAAAAAAACAGTCGGCTATTTTTCATACGAGTTCAAATTTTAAATATAACAGTGATATCGTGAATGAATTAGTTTCTGGTCTCGTACAACCTCGATGGGTAAAAGGATCTTGGCATGATTTCTAAACAAAAAGGGTTTAGTTTACTTGAGGTTTTGATTTCGTTTGTTTTATTAATTGTTGGTGTTTTAGGCTTAATAAAACTACAAGTCTTCGTAGATAAAAAATCAGAATATGCAGCGAATAGTATACAAGCGTTATATGCGGCAGAGTCTAAACTTGAATACTTTAGAACTCGTTCTATGGACGGTAGTGCTGATGGGACCATTGCATTTGATACCATCGTAACTCAGGCGACACCAGAGTTAATTAATGGATATAAAGTAAGTTGGAAAGTAAAAGATAGCATGCCTACAGTGATTTCTGGTGCAAATGTAGCGACGTTAAAAGAAGTGAATATTAAAGCCGAGTGGCTTGACCGTTGGAATGAGACCAAAAATGTTACACTGCAAACCATGATATCCAGATATAGTGAATTCAATTAGGTTCAAACATTATGCTTGAACCTAATTTTTCATCAATCACCCAACAAAAGGCAACACACCACCTGTAATAATAAAGAAGCTAACTAATCCAACGATTGGAAGTTTAGCCACTTTTAATAGCGCAAAGCCGATAAGCACTAACGCCATATCTAAGCCAGAATTAACAGCGCTTGTGAATACTGGATCATACAACGCAGAAATTAGTAATCCCACTACTGCTGCATTAATACCAATAATCGCTCCTGAAAGTGCTGGCTTTTTAGCAAGTACTTGCCAGTGGTTAAATACACCAAGAACCAATAAGAAACCCGGTAAGAAAATAGCAACAGTGGCAATGATAGCGCCAAGTACTGGTTGTTCACTCCATAGTTCGTAGCCTAAGAAAGTAGCAAAGGTAAACATTGGACCAGGTACAGCCTGTGCAGCTGCGTAGCCAGTTAAGAAGCTATCCGTGCTAACTTGGTCGCCAACAATATTTTGTAATAACGGTAGAACAACGTGACCGCCACCGAACACCAAACTACCAGCTTGGAAAAAGTCTGAAAATAAACCAAGTAGTGGTGAGTAACTTACAACGGTAGGTAATACAAAAAAGCATAAAGCAAAGATAATTAAAGGGAGCCAATTGATGCCTTTTGAGTCTTGTTCAATTTGCTCTTTATCATCTGATTTTAGGTAAAAGCGTCCAATCAGTGCCGCAATAAATAATGCGAGCAATTGAGTTGTGATAGACGGCAAAATCAGTAATAACGTTGCTGTCATTATACAAAGGAAGACGGTGAGCTTATCTTTACAGAAACTTTTATACATTCCCATAATAGCATCAGCAACGACGACGACAGCGAGTAATTTTAAGCCGTGAATAATACCTTCAAAAACGTCATTACCAAAAAATGAGTGACTGATATTCGCAAGTAATACCATGATAAGAATAGACGGTAATGTAAAGCTAATTGAAGCTAATAAAGCTCCCAGAAGACCTTTGCGGTGATAACCTAATGCAAAACCAACTTGGCTTGAGCCAGGTCCTGGTAAAAATTGGCTTAATGCGATTAATTGAGCGTATTCTTCTTCACTAATCCATCCACGCTTTTGAACAAATTCATTTCTAAAGTAACCAATGTGGGCAGCTGGCCCACCAAAGCTTACCCAGCCTAACAAAAAAAATCGTTTAAATATTTCAAACATAATCTACTCAGCTTTTGATGTGTGATCCAATTTTGGATATTCAATTTTGATGAGTTCAAGATTACGAGTTACTATAAAATTATTCAAATCGATTGTATTGCTATTAACTATGAATGAAATTAATTGGAAGGCGGTAGACTTAAATTTATTAGTCGCTTTTAGTACTTTAATGGAAACCAAAAGTGTTTCACTCGCTGCAAATAAATTGTTTGTGGGTCAATCAGCGATGAGTCATAGTCTTTCTCGTCTACGTGAGTTACTACATGATCCTTTGTTTGAAAGACAAGGACATCAAATGATCCCCACAGCAAAAGCGATTCAATTATATCCTTTAGTTAATAAAGTATTACAAACGATCTCTGGTGATATTTTAAAGGTGGATACGTTTGAAGCGAGTGAGTTTACCGGTACTTTTAAAATAGGGATGACGGATTATGCAGAACTTCTTTTTGCTGCAGATATTTTTGATGCCATTCATCAATTAGCGCCAAATGCGCAACTTTGTTTTACTACGGTAGATAAAGCTAACTATCAAGATCGTTTTGATTCTGAACCATTAGATCTTGTTATTGGAAGCATGAAACCAGAATTAAAAGAATTTCAATATCAGACGTTATACACAGAAAAGCACGTATGTATGTGGGATGGACAGCGACATTCGTTTAGTTCGCCAATCACTCTTGATGATTATATTTCTTTGCCCCACGCATTAGTCAGCCCTGATGGTGCATTAAAAACAGGGGTAGATAAAGAGTTAAAAGCATTAGGAGTGGGTCGTTCTGTTAGTGTGGCCTCTAAGCATTTTTTAACCATAAGACATTTAATGAAAAAAAGAGATTTAATTTGTGTGGTTCCTGAGTTGATGGCTCAGTTAGATCTTTTTTCTGAAAAACTGGTGCATTCAGAGCCACCAATTAATGTTGGGGAATTTGATATTCAATTGATTTGGCAGACGAGAAATAAAGAAAATAAACGCTATCAATGGCTTAAAGAGTTACTTATTCAAACCATTGAGAAAAGCGTTGCAGTTTATAGGGCGTAGTATGAGTTTTTCTAATTTCTATCGCCCAAAAGCGTCTTTAATTTTTTCATCTGTTTTATATTGGCTTAGAGCATAAACAGACCAAATAGCAGCAGGGATCCAACCAATTAATGTGATTTGTAAGATAAGACAAATAATTCCGCTAAATGGACGTCCTATCGTAAAAAACTGTAACCAAGGCAGCAATAAAGCAAGTAGTAGTCTCATTTCGTTTCCTATATCAATAAAAATGGCCAGTAACAATTACGTTACTGGCCATAAGATTACCTTGATCTTTATGAATAGAGCGTGAATACCTTATTCATATAATCCAGTTAAAAAATTAGTTATTGCTGTGCAATTCGCTATTTAGTTCAACTGCAGATTTGTTCGTTAAACACTCGATTTGACCAGTGATAGAGTTACGACGGAATAGAAGATCGGTTTTACCAGCAAGATCACGAGCCTTCGCAATTTCAACTTCTTTGCCTTGATTGTCTAGCATGCTCACTTTTGTACCAGCAGTAACATATAGGCCTGATTCAATCGTACAACGATCGCCCATTGGGAAACCAAGACCTGCATTAGCACCAAGTAGACAGTTCTCACCAATAGAGATAACCATTTTACCGCCGCCAGAAAGTGTACCCATGATAGAAGCACCACCGCCGATATCTGAACCATTGCCAACAACAACACCAGCAGAAATACGGCCTTCAACCATACTAACACCCGTAGTACCAGCGTTAAAGTTGATGAAACCTTCGTGCATAACTGTTGTGCCTTCACCAACATGAGCACCTAGGCGAACACGTGAAGTATCAGCAATACGAACACCAGTAGGAACCACGTAATCCACCATTTTAGGGAATTTATCAACGCAATCTACAGTTAGTGTTTCGCCAGCTAAACGAGCTTCGATTTGACGATCAGCAAGTTCAGGTAAATCGATTGGACCTTGGTTAGTCCAAGCAATGTTATGTAGAAGACCAAAGATACCATCTAGAACAGTACCGTGTGGTTTAACTAAACGGTTAGAGATAAGTTGAAGCTTTAAGAAACCTTCAGCAACAGATTGAGGTTGCTCATCAGTAGCTAAAACAACAAGAACTAATGGCTGTTTAGATTGAACTGCTTTTTCTGCAAATGCTGCGTTAGCAACATCACCGCTTGCTGCAAATGCGTTAGCAAGTTCAGTACAAACTTCAGAAGAAATTTCGATCGCTTGGTTGCCTTCAGCGTAACCACTTGCTTGTGCAATAGCTGAAACTAGTGCATCAGAAGGGTTAAGTACTGGGTGAGGGAAGAAAGCTTCAATAATTTTATTGTCGCGGTTTTTTGTCGCTGTACCAAAGGCAAGAGCAAAATGAGCCATGTAATGATTCTCCATTTCCATATAAATATTAGTATTTAAAAATAAATCTTACTTCACATCATAAAGAGAGTTGCTGTGATATAGAAGAGCGAAACCATAAAACTTTGGTTAAAAATAGAAAAAGTTAAAAAAGCAGAAAGTGAAGAGCGAGTAGATACATAGAGTACAAATAAAAATAGCAGCGATTAGGCTGCTATTTTGAAAGTATTTTTAGCAATTAAGCTGCGTCAGATTCTTCATCTTGAACGGCTTTTATCTTTGCTTTTTTTGGTGCTGGTTTACGTTTAGCACCTAGAGCAATTAATAGATCTTCTTTATGCTTAGCTAGGTATAAAGACATCTCTTCTTGTTTAGCTTCATCTTCAATTAATTCACTTTCACCTAGAAAAGTAAAAAGCTCATCTGCGATATCAAGCATTTTGTCATAAGCATCGGCTTCCGATTTAGAGGTAAAAGTCATCTTCTCTTCTCCGTTGCGCTCAACTACATATTTGACGATAACAGCCATGGTCGTCTCTCCTATTTAATTAACTGGTGTTTTATACAGTAAGCGAGCTTACGTGTCCACTTGGAGAAACGAAAGTTAGATAAAGTTAACGTCTAACGGATAAGACAAATTTTTATTTGTAGAAAAAAAAGTTGAGCAAGATTAATTAAAGGTATATTTTAAATGCAACTTTAATTAAAAAGGTGAACAGCATGTCAGATTTTGAATTGAAACATAAAGCAACGAATAAAATTTCAGAGAAGATCGCATATAAAATTACTCAATGTTTGAAGTTTCTTTTGAATATTTTTTATGGTTCAAAGTATGCTAAACGAGCTGTAATTTTAGAAACGATTGCAGCAGTACCTGGAATGGTGGCTGGCATGTTCAATCATTTGAAAGCATTACGTAGAATGAAAGACGATCAGGGATGGATTCAAGAATTACTAAGCGAAGCTGAAAATGAAAGAATGCATTTAATGATATTTCTAGATATAGCTAAGCCTCGTTGGATTGAACGCCTTTTAGTTTTGTTAGGTCAAGCTGTCTTTATTGTTGTGTATAGTTTTATTTATTTACTCTCTTCGAAAATAGCTCATCGTGTGGTTGGTTATTTTGAAGAAGAGGCGTGTAAGAGTTATACGGAATATTTAGCTAAGATTGATGAAGGTGCTGTTGAAAATGAAGCCGCACCGCAAATAGCGATAGATTATTATCAATTGCCAAGTGATGCGATGTTACGTGATGTTATTCTTAAAATTCGAAACGATGAAGCAAAACATCGAGATCGTAACCATTCATTTGCAGATGCGTATGAAACTCACGATCTTCCTGCTCACCAGCGTTAGATATTTGTTGAAATGAGGCTAAACAGCCTCATTTTTGTTGAATAAAGTTCATAAAATATTGCAGTAATGGCGTTTGGTATTTTTCTTTATGTACTAATAACCAATACTGTCTTGCCAATGTTTTGTTATAAGCCAATTTAACTAAGCGACCATCATTTATTGCGTTTTGTGCTGCGAGTTGAGATAAACATGCTAACCCCATACTTTCAGCACAACAATTAATGATCGCCTCAGTGGTATGAAGTTGTAATGATTCATGCCAGTCATTTAAGTTAGCTGCGATATGATTAATAAAATATTCGCGACTGCCTGAACCTTCTTCGCGTAGTAGCCAAGTTGAATGCTCCAAATCATCTAATGTCACTTGAGCTTTAGTCGCTAAAGGATGGGAAGGCGAGCACACTAAATACATGTCGTCTCGTCGCCATTCAATCATATTTAATTTTGGGTGATGGGCTTTACCTTCAACTAATCCGATATCAAGCTGAAATTCTAATAATCTATTGATGATTTGTGCTGTGTTTGAAATAAATAGCTGCTGAATATCACATGGGTATTGTTGTTGGAATTTACTCAATAATACTGGCGCAATATGATTACCAATCGTATCACTAGCTCCAATGTTTAATGAGCCTGTCAGCTGACTATCCGCTGCAAATTGGTGCTCAATCACTTCAGCTCGCTCTAATAGCTCATCTGCTAGAGGAAGTAATTGACGACCTTCACTATTTAATACTAAGCGGTTATTTACACGATCAAAGACTTTATAACCGAGATTTTTTTCTAATTCAGAGAGAGATAAACTTACGGCTGGTTTAGTTATATACAGTCGCTCCGCCGCTTTTGTCATGGTTTTTTCTTGTGCTATTACAGTAAAAACATTAAGTTGCTTGAGTGAAATTCTCATGACAGGAAGTCCTAAATTAATTAAAAGCTAAGTCGTTAATTTTATTTTAACGCTAGTTTTAATTTATACAAATTTTATTAATGGATTGTTCCGATTAAAATAGCTCTATCGTTAAATAGTACAGAGATTATTGTCATGCTTAATTATACAAAACAAAAAATAGCAGGAGCTCCGACTCCAATGGCGGGATTAGCTCTTGGTATCGCAAGTTTAGGTTGGTGCTGGGAAAACGCATTACCATTAAATGGTTATGCACAGTGGATCTCAGCGGCAATTGCGTCTGTTTTATTATTGGTATTAGCAGTTAAATTTTTATTACACCCTGCTGTTTTATGGAATGAATTAGCGCACCCTGTTGTTGGTAGTGTCGCTCCAACATTTGCAATGGGTACTATGGTGGTATCAGCTTCTATTGGGCATTTTTACCGTGCAGCGGGAGATGCTTTATGGCTTGCTGCGGTAGCTATTCATGTTATTTTCTTAATCTCTTTTATTTATCATCGAGCAAAAGATTTTGAATTGCATCATATGGTGCCAAGTTGGTTTGTGCCACCGGTAGGCTTAATTGTTGCTGATGTTTCTTTCTCTGGTAGCGCATCATTAGCATCAGTAGCTCATTGGGTATTAATGTTTGGTTTAGTTAGCTACGCAATCATGCTACCAATCATGATTTACCGTTTGATTTTTAGTCATGAAGTACCAGATGCCGCAAAACCAACCATCGCAATCATGGCTGCGCCAGCAAGCTTATCATTAGCGGGTTATTTAACAGTGACATCTTCACCATCGCCTGTAATCATTGCGCTTCTATTTGGTATTGCAGTGTTAATGACGAGTGTTATCTACATGGCTTTCTTTAAATTAATG
The DNA here is from genome assembly GCA_038993745.2 of Aliivibrio fischeri. NCBI lineage: Bacteria > Pseudomonadati > Pseudomonadota > Gammaproteobacteria > Vibrionales > Vibrionaceae > Aliivibrio > Aliivibrio fischeri. Next base: position 628,060 of record CP160629.1, read on the forward strand.
AGACTACCATTTAGTCCTGGTTATGCAGCGTTTACCTTCCCTATGGTTATTGGTGCTACTGCATTATTTAAAACAGCGAACTGGATGTTATCCCAAGGTGTAGCGGCAAATTATGTTTACCAAGTAAGAACGCTCGCTGTTGTTGAATTAGTGATAGCAACTTGTGTGGTGAGTTATGTTGCGATTCATTATTTAGCTCATTACCGTCCAATTACTCGAATGACAAATCGTTTGGCAAATATGAGTCATGCACATTAATTTATAAGCTTTTTTTCTCTTCAAACACATCCAGTTACGTTAAGCTATAGGAACTTTCATTTTCTTATAAGCGAGCTGGGTGTGTTTACTGTTTATCATTCAAATCAACTTGATGTTCTTAAATCACTTGTCGTTGAGTTAATTCGCCTTAACCCCCTTGATAACCCGTTCGAGCAAGAACAAATACTTGTTCAAAGTCCCGGTATGTCGCAATGGCTAAAAATCGAACTCGCAAAAGAGTTAGGTATTGCCGCCAATCTTACTTTTCCACTTCCTGCTACTTTTATTTGGGACTTGTTTACTCAGGTGCTTGATGATGTGCCAAAGCGTAGTGCTTTTCACAAAGAAGCGATGACATGGAAAATAGTGACATTATTACCTGAGCTGTTAAAACAAGAGGAGTTTGCACCTCTGCAGCGCTATTTAGAAAATGATGAAAACCAACTTAAGTGTTATCAACTGGCTGCAAAAATTGCCGATATCTTTGACCAATATTTGGTGTTCCGCCCTGAGTGGATTCAACAGTGGGAAGCCGGAGAAGAGGTGGTCGAATTAGAAGGAGAGCATCCTTGGCAACCTATTTTATGGCGAGCACTCTATGATCAAACACTTGCACTTGGTCATTCGCCTTATCATCGTGCCAATATGTTTGAGCACTTTATCGAAACGCTAGATAATTATTTGCAAACGGGCACTTTACCAAAAGGGATGCCTAAGCGTTTGTTTGTGGTGGGCATCACTTCACTGCCTCCTCGTTATTTAGATGCGCTTGCGGCGTTAGGTCAGCATATTGATGTGCACCTAATGTTTACCAATCCGTGTCGTTATTATTGGGGGAAATTCGAGACAGAAAATACCTTGCTCGTTTAGAAGCCCGTAATCGGCTGCAAGTTAAATGGCTAGATGATCATAGTGAGCATATTGGTGATACAGAACAGCTAAAAGGTTCTATTGAGGCTAATTTTGAAGATGAATTACATACTTCTGAAGTGGGGAATTCCTTACTTGCCTCATGGGGGAAATTAGGCCGAGATAATCTGTGCTTACTCTCTGAGATGGAAGCACAAGAGATTGATGCCTTTGTTGATGTTGGTAACGACAATCTTTTGCACTCTATTCAATCGGATATTTTAAATCTTGAAGAGCGCAGTCGTGATGATGTGCTTGATAACAGTCAGCATAAACAGCCAATCAGCTTTGATGATCGTTCCATTCTTTTACATTCGTGCCATAGTCCAATGCGAGAGGTAGAGGTTTTACACGATCAGTTATTGGATATGTTTGCTAATGACCCAGATTTAAAGCCACGCGATATTATCGTCATGGTGGCAGATATCAATATTTACAGTGCGGCGATTCAAGCCGTCTTTGGTAATGCGGCGTTTGATCGTTATATTCCTTTTGCGATTTCAGACCAAAGTGCTGAGCAAGAAAACCCAGTGTTATTGGCTTTCATGACCTTGATGGCGCTGCCTGAGAATCGCTGTGGTCTTTCTGAATTGCTCACTTTACTTGAAGTTCCTGCGGTAATGTCTCGTTTTAAATTCAATGCCGAGCAATTTGAAATTGTGAAACGCTGGGCTGAAGAAACAGGTATTCGTTGGGGGTTAGATAACAGCACATCTGCACAGTTTGATCTTCCTGAACACAACCAAAACTCTTGGCTATTTGGTATTCAACGCATGCTACTTGGTTATGCGATGGAGCAAGGTGCTGGGCTATTCGAAGGCATGGCGAGTTACGAGCAAGTGCAGGGCATGAATGCGGAAATTGCCGGTAACTTAGCGCAGTTTATTGATCAGCTTTTGACTTATCAGGTCATCCTAGGCCAACCGCATACAATTACGAAATGGCGAACCACCATCAACCAATTAATGGATGATTTTTTAGATGTTGAATTAGAAGGTGAATTGGTCGTTAAAAGCATTCGAGATCAACTGCAAAAGCTGGAAGAAAACCTAGAAGATGCGGGTTTTGATGCGCCAATCTCAGCGCCAATTATTAATAATTATCTGAAAAATAATTTATCTGGCGGTAAAGCTAGTCAACGATTCTTAGCGGGACAAGTTAACTTCTGTACCTTAATGCCAATGCGTTCCATTCCATTTGATGTGGTGTGTTTGCTTGGGATGACGGATGGATCTTATCCTAGAACCATGCCTGTTGAAGGCTTCGATTTAATGCAAAAACGCATGAAACCGGGTGACCGCTCACGTCGAGATGATGATAGATATCTGTTTTTAGAAGCGCTGCAATCGGCAAATAAAGCGTTTTATTTAAGTTATATTGGGCGTTCAATTCGCGATAACACAGAAAAAGCACCGTCAGTATTAGTCAGTGAGCTACTTGAATATTGCCAGCAAGGTTATTGCCTAGAGGGTGATAATGAGTTAAATCCTGAAGCATCCGCAAAACGCTTGGTTAAGCAATTAACCATAGAACATCCTCTGGTTCCTTACAGCCAACAAAGTTTCATTGGCGATAACACGAGTTATGCTAGTGAATGGTTACCAACGGCCAAATTAGAAGGGGCTGCAGCACCTGAGTTTCAGACTGCGCCATTAGTGTTCGCTCCAGAAACAAAAGAGCTAGAGTTGACTGAACTGCAACGTTTTTGGCGTTTACCTGTCGCTTATTTCTTTAATCGTGGTTTAAAAGTCTTTTTTGAATCGGTAGAAAGTCGAGTTGAAGATGATGAGCCGTTTACCATCGATGGTCGTACTGGCTATGGTATGAAATCGGATCTATTAGAGGACTTATTGGCCTATGATGATCCTAACCATGTATCTCAAATCTCTCGTGATTTTTATCAGCAGCAAAAAGCCCAAGGTAAATTACCGATTGGTAGTTTTGGTGAGATAGCTGCAGATAAAGAAGTGAACACGGTAAAAGATTTGGTTGCTCATATTCAACCATTAACGACGTTACCATTAGACGATCAAGAAGTACGTCTACGCTTTACTTTCTCACACGGTGAAATGGAACTGCAAGGTTGGTTAAAACAGCGTTATCAGGCAGGAATGCTGCGTTATCGTGGCGGTAAAATTCGTTCACATGAAATTCTAGCAACTTGGATTGATCACCTGTGTTTGTGTGCAATGGGCCAGCAGCAATTGACTCATCTATTTGGTACGGATGCGATTTATCACTTTGAAACCATCGAAAAAGAAAAAGCGTACCAAGAACTAGAGACTATATTAAGTCTTTATATTTCAGGTAATTGTGCACCGTTAGCTTATTTACCAAAAGCGGCATTAGCAGGGCTCGAAGCACACGTTGATAAAAAAGGTGTGTGGAATGATGACGAAGAAACACATCAAAAAGCCCTGAAAAAAATGGCAGATGAATACAATGGAACCCGCTTTGCTGGTGAAAATAGCAATGATTATGTAATGCGTATGTGGCCAGAATGGAATGATGATTTTGGTAAGGCTATTTTTGATAATGCTCAAAAGGTGTTACGCAATGCATTGTTGCATAGCGAGAAAGAAAAATTATAAAAGTGGTTATCATTAGGAAGTAGGGTGGCCGCCAGTAAATCATTTTTAGTGTAGGGCGTTCGCTGTACGGCCACAGGTCAGAGGTTGACCGAATCCTGATTACAAGTGCACATTTAATGAGCGCTTTGTAAGTGGCGCTGAGTGTAACAAAGCTCAAAAAGTGAACCGTGAGAAAGATCTCACATTGATAGCTTTATTATTTTTATTATCTTAGTTTCTGATGAACTACGATATGAATCACATAAATATCTTGTAAAAACAGGGTGTTGATGTTTAAAACGGTGATGTTTGATGACGACAATCGCAGCTCCAAATCAATTGAATGCAATGACGTTTCCTCTGCACGGAACTCGTCTGATTGAAGCTTCTGCAGGTACAGGTAAAACCTTTACCATTGCTAGTTTGTATTTACGTTTATTACTTGGTCATGGTGATGAAGGCTCTCGACATCAAGAAGAGTTAACCGTAGATAGAATATTGGTAGTGACGTTTACAGAAGCGGCAACTGCCGAGTTAAGAGAGCGTATTCGAGCAAAAATACATGATGCTCGTTTAGCGTTTGCTCGTGCTGTTCATAACAATGATTATAAGAGTGGTGATCCGGTTATTGATCCACTATTGGCATCTATTGGTGACCATAAATCAGCTGCGCAGATCCTTTTGAATGCGGAACGCAGCATGGATGAAGCCTCTATCTTTACCATTCATGGTTTTTGTCAACGTATGCTAACCCAAAATGCCTTTGAGTCTGGTGCGCAATTTGAGAGTGAGTTTGTTACCGACCAAGCGAAATTAATGCATCAAGTGGCAGCCGATTTTTGGCGTCGCAGTTTTTATCACCTACCTAAAATGGTGGCTGAAAGTGTTTATGATTGTTGGTCAAGCCCATCGGCATTATTAGGTGATATGGGTAATAGTCTTACTGGTGTCCCAAAGCATTTAACCGTAGAGCCACTAGAAAATTCATTAGAAGAGTTTTGTCAGCAAGGCATTGTTCGTATTGATGAATTAAAAAAACAGTGGTCAGAACATTGCGCCGATTTTGAAGCGTTAATTGCAGGCTCTGGTGTTGATAAGCGTAGCTACACTAAAAAGAATTTACCGAATTGGTTAGAGCAAGTGTCATCATGGGCCAATAACCCAACCACTTCATTGCAAGTGCACGATAAGCTAGAAAAGTTTTCTCAAGAATTATTAATTGAAAAAACCAAAAAGGGCGAAGCGCCAGAACACGCCGTATTTAAACTTATTGATGATTTTCTAGCTCAACCATTAGAGATTAAGCAGCCACTGCTATCATTGGCGATTCATCAATGTCGTAAAACTTTACAGCAAGCGAAAGAGCAAAAAAATTGGTTATCGTTTGATGATTTGCTGACTCAATTATCTCAAGCTACAGAAAATCAAGATAACGCCTTATTGCTAGAAAAGATCCGTGAGCAATACCCTGTGGCGTTGATTGACGAATTCCAAGATACCGATCCGCTGCAATATTCGATTTTTAGTACGCTTTATCAAGATCAGCCACAATGTGGTTTATTTATGATTGGCGATCCAAAACAAGCGATTTACGCCTTCCGTGGTGCGGATATTTTTACTTATATTCAAGCTCGTCGCCAAGTGGTGGATCATTACACTTTGGATACTAACTGGCGCTCAACGGCAGATATGGTGTCGTCAGTGAACCGTATTTTTGAACATGGCAAACAGCCTTTTTTGTACGATGACGATATTCCATTTTATCCGGTTAAATATAACCCTGTTAATGCCGAGCAAAAATCATGGGCGCTAGATAATCACACTCAGCCAGCGATGACCTTTTGGTTGCAAGAGAGCAAAGATGGTAATCCGGTAAATAAAACCAGTTATCAGCGTGTGATGGCAGAATCAACTGCCGCACAAATTCAAACCATTTTGACAGGGGCGCAGCAAGGTTCAGCGTATTTACAAAATGGAGAGAAAAAACAAGCCATCAAAGCGGGTGATATTGCGGTGCTGGTTCGTACTGGTAAAGAAGGTAAATTAGTTCGTGAAGCCTTATCAAAACAAGGTATTGCGAGTGTTTATTTATCTAACCGTGATAGTGTATTTTCTTCTCCATTAGCGAAAGATGTATTGCGTTTATTGCAAGCGGCCATGACGCCGACAGATGCAAGGGCGGTTCGTTCAGCGCTGGCCTCGTCATTATTTGCTTATACTGCGGATCAATTGCATCAGTTTAATGTGGATGAAATGCAGTGGGAGCAAGCAGTTAATGAGTTTCGTGTCTACCGTAAGCATTGGCAGCAACGTGGCATTATGCCGATGTTGCATCAAATCATTACTCAGCAAGGGATTTCTGAGCGTTTACTCGCAGAAAACGGTGGTGAGCGCCAACTAACAGATTTATTGCATATTGGTGAATTACTGCAGCAAACTAGCCAAACCTTAGACAGTGATTATGGATTATTACGTTGGTTGTCTGACTCTATTTCTGAGCCTAATGGTGATTCAGAAGAGCAGACGGTACGTCTAGAATCAGAGCGTAACTTGGTGCAAATTGTCACTATTCATAAATCTAAAGGGTTGGAATATGACTTAGTCTTTTTGCCTTTTGTTTGCTTATATCGTGCGATAGACAAAAAAGGTGAAGTCAGTTTTTATGATGAAGATAATCGTTACTCGGTGTTGGATTTATTAAAAGAAGATGATTCCGTTGAGAAGGCAGAAAAAGAGCGTTTAGCCGAAGACTTACGTTTGATTTATGTAGCGCTGACTCGTGCGGTTTATGCTTGTTATATCGGCATCGCACCTATCACCAAAGGCATCTCGAAAAAGCCACCAACGGGTGTGCATTTATCGGGGTTAGGTTATCTAATTCAACGGGCAGACGAATGTAATGTTGAAGAGCTGCAAGCTTGTTTAGAAAAGTTGATTGTAGGCAATTCGCCTATGGTGATCCAATCACCTCAAACCATCACCGATGAGCTGTATCAAGAGGTTCAAGATGAGCATATTGAACTGTACGCTAATAAGTTAATTGAACCTGTAAAAAGTAATTGGTGGATGACCAGTTATTCTGGATTAGTCAAACAAGGCAATCACCATAATGATGCTTCATTAGAGCTTATTAATTTAGATATCGATTCAGCAGAAGATAAAGACGATAAAGAGTTGGATTTAGAGCCAGAGAGAACCATCTTTACTTTCCCGCGTGGAGCGAGGGCGGGTACGTTTTTACACTCATTGTTTGAAGAGGTGGAATTTACTCAGCCCATCACCAGTGAAGAAAATACGCAAATCATCATTAAATTGCTAGAGAAAGAAAACTACGATGCAGAATGGCTAGAGGTCGTTCAAACCATGATGCAACGAGTGTTAGATTGTCCACTTGATGGTGAGAACTTACGTTTAGCAAGTAAAGGTCCAACTCAACGTTTGGTTGAAATGGAATTTTTACTTCCTATTGAATTACTAAACTCAAGTTTAGTGAATAAGACCATAGCGAAGCATGATGAAGTATCAGCAAGAGCCGGGGAATTAGGTTTCTCTACCGTTAGCGGTATGCTCAAAGGCTTTATCGATTTAGTGTTTGAGCATGAAGGTAAATATTACGTTCTCGACTGGAAATCAAATCATCTGGGAGACTCTCCAGAGTATTATGGTGGGGATGCCTTAGTAGAAGCGATGCGAGATCACCGTTACGATTTTCAGTATCAACTTTATGCATTTGCACTTCATCGATTTTTGAAGAGCCGTATTGCTGATTATGACTATGATACCCATTTTGGTGGGGCGTATTATATTTTCTTACGTGGCGTTGAAGAGACACATGAAGGGCATGATGCAAATTCTAACGGTGTATTTTACTCAAAACCGAGTAAAGCCTTGTTAGAAGAGTTAGAGAAATTGGTAGATGGAGTTGAAGTCAATGCTTAAGCAATTACAACACTTAATGGATCATGGCGTACTTCGCCCATTGGATCTTCAATTTGCCAAGTTTATCGCTCAGCAAGAAAAAAACAGTGATAGTAATTTACTTATGCTGCTATCAGCCATTACGAGTCATGAACTAGGTCGTGGTCATGTATGTATTGATATTGAGCAGATAGAGCAAGGGGAGCTCTTTACTCTTCCAGCAAAATATCGTGATGCGTTATTAGAGTTAGTCCCTGAAAGAAGCGCTTGGGCAGAACAATTAATTAATGCATCAACCGTCTCAAATGGCACTGAGGCAACCCCTTTAGCTTTTGATGGTACTCGCTTATATTTACAACGTTACTGGGCATTTGAACAACGTGTTTCTAACCGTATTACTAAAGCGGCGCAAAGTGTTGCAGTAAACCCTCAGCTATCGAATACATTGGATGAATTGTTTGCTCGTCAGTATCATTTTCTATTTTCAGCATTGAAAAAGTTGGAGAATAACAACCAAGTTTCTCGCCAACAATTAGTGTGCGATATGTTGGATGTTGTTCAGCCTGATGATCTGGATTGGCAGGCGATTGATACGGTTTTATTAGCTGCGACCAAATCTTCAGAATTAGAAACGTTAGATCAATTAATTCCAAATAACCACTGTGTGAATTGGCAAAAAGTCGCGGCAGCTGTGGCGTTAACTCGTCGATTTTCAGTAATTTCTGGTGGTCCAGGTACGGGTAAAACAACCACTGTAACCAAGCTTTTGGCTTCCTTAGTGACACAAGCTCAGCAGGATAATAAAAACATAGCGATGAAGCTGGTTGCGCCAACTGGTAAAGCCGCGGCGCGTTTGACTGAATCCATTGGTCAGGCAGTGCAATCCATTGGTTTAGCACCTGAAGTGAAAGAAGCGATCCCAACGGATGCCAGTACGCTACATCGCTTACTTGGCTATATTCCTAATCAAGTGGATTTTCGTCATAACAAATCCAATCCATTACATCTTGATGTGTTGGTGGTGGATGAAGCGTCTATGGTCGATTTGCCTATGATGGCTCGATTACTCGATGCGGTACCTGAACACGCTCGTGTTATTTTATTGGGCGATAAAGATCAACTAGCTTCAGTTGAAGCGGGAGCGGTGTTAGGTGATATTTGTCAGTTTACTAAAATGGGTTATAGCCAGAACCAAGCTCAGCAATTATCTCAACTAACTGGCTTTAATCTACCGGCACAATCACATAATAATGCGGTTGCAGATAGCTTATGTATGCTGCAAAAGAGTTACCGTTTTGATGCGCGTTCAGGCATAGGCCAGCTTGCCAAAGCCATAAATGAAGGCAGTAAATTTAAAGTAGAAGCTGTGTGGGATAAAGGGTTCTCAGATATTCGTTTTCATGATTTAAGTAATGATAGCTACAACGCAATGATTACCATGATGGTCAATGGTTACCGCAGTTACTTAGGGTATATCCATGCAGGTGATAAACCTGAAATCGTACTGAAAGCATTTAGCCAAATTCAATTATTATGTGCGATGCGCGAAGGGGATTTTGGTGTGATTGGATTAAATCAACGTATTGAAAAAGCGTTGAAAAAGTCTGATTTAATCCCTCATGGTGATGAAATTTGGTATTCGGGTCGTCCTGTTATGGTAACGCAAAATGATTATGGTGTTGGTTTGTATAATGGCGATATTGGTATTGCTATGCCAGATCCTATTGATCAGCGTTTGCGTGTCTATTTTGATATGCCAGATGGCTCTATTCGTGGTGTGCTACCAAGCCAATTACCAGAACATGAAACGGTTTATGCTATGACCATTCATAAGTCTCAGGGCTCTGAGTTTGAGCATACAGTATTGGCATTACCAGCAGAGTTTAGCCCAATTTTAACCCGTGAGCTGATTTATACGGGCGTGACTCGAGCGAAGAAAAAACTCGATTTATTTGCGACGGAAAAAGTGGTGGCTCGAGGGGTTATGATTAAAACTCAGAGAAACAGTGGGTTAGTATCACTAATGAATTAAATAATATAAGAGTGATTAACTTTTAGAAGTCGGTCACTCTATTATTTCATCTTTGTAATAGTTATTTACTATTTTTGAGTCTAGCCAAAGAGTCAAAAATGCCTATAATTGCGGCTCTAAAATTCGGAAGGAATGTCGGATATTCTATTTTTACCAACTATGTTAATTAGATGATTAGTGGTTGGTTCTGATCTAGAGTTTTACTGTTATATGTTTAAATTACTTGTTTCAATGCCGCCTGCGATGGCTCTTATTATTGCGATTATTTCAGAAGTGATTGCAACCTCATTCATTCCTAAAACCGAGCAATTTACTAAATTGACACCAAGTTTAATTGTGGCTGTTGGCTATGGTATTGCTTTCTTTTTGCTGTCTGTAACCGTAAAAAGTATGCCTGTTGGTATTGTTTACGCAATCTGGAGTGGTGCCGGTATCGTCCTTGTTGCCGCTATTGGATATTTTGCTTACGGACAGAAGTTAGATCTTGCAGGGATCATTGGGATTGGCTTAATTTTGTCTGGTGTTCTTGTGGTTAACTTATTATCAAAAACTGCTGGTCATTAGTCATTAACCTCAAGCTTGGATAGTTTTAAGTTATTCAGTAAGAATGATCAAATACTTATGTAGATTGGTATAAATAGGCCGCAAAGGGATTTCCTTTTGCGGCCTTTTTTATAATCCTTTCAAAACAAGAATTTTTGATTTTCTCTGAAAGTTGTACAGTTTCTGTTTTTTCATTGGTAAGTGTGAAACCTCTACCTCAATAAAACCTTGTTCTCTAAACCAATGGAGGCTGCGAGTGGTAAGAACAAAGAGCTGTGACAATTTGAACTGTTTTGCTTTACTGCGTAAGCGGTTCAGTAAAGTCACTCCACGGTCGCCATCTCGATAATCAGGATGAACAGCAACACAGCCCATTTCCGCCATTCCTTCTTCAGGGAAAGGATATAAAGCGGCACACGCTATAACTAATCCATCTTTTTCAATAATCGTAAATTGTGCAATCTCTTGTTCTAACTGTTCACGAGAACGGCGAACTAAAATGCCTTCTTCTTCTAATGGGCGAATTAAATCTAATATGCCACCAATGTCATCAATTTCAGCATCACGAACTTGTTCAGAGCTCGCCATTACTACTTGAGTACCAATACCATCAAAAGAAAATAACTCTTGAATTAATGCGCCATCTTCTTTGTAGCTAATTAAATGACTACGAGGAACCCCAGCTTTGCATGCAGATATCGCTCCTTTTAAAAAGCGCATTGTGCCCGTGAGTTTTCCATTTTCTGGTGCTAATTCTTTTTCAAGACGTTGGAGGATCTCTTCAGCTTCACTTGGAAATAACTCCGCTAAAATCTGTCCTTTTTCATTAAGGACACCTTGCTCTGAACAGAAACCAATGAGCTTGTCGGCATTTAAGCGGATAGCTAACTGAGTGGCGACATCTTCTGATAAAAGATTAAAACATTCGCCGGTAACAGAACTCGCAACAGGGCCAAGTAGAACAATAGATTGTTGATCTAACATTCGATTGATCCCTTGGGTATCGATTCGACGGACACGTCCACTGTGGCAATAATCAATACCATCATCAACACCTAGAGGTTGAGCAATAACAAAATTGCCGCTGATAACGTTAATTTGTGCTCCTGCCATTGGGGTATTATTTAAGCTCATTGAGAGACGAGCTGTGATGTCGAGTTGTAACTGTCCTGCTATCTGCTTTACTAGCTCTAGTGTTTGCTCATCGGTAATGCGTATACCTTTATGGAAAGGAGCGTGATGTTTTGTCTGTTTTAGTAATGAACGCATCTGAGGGCGAGTGCCATATACAATGACAATTCGCAACCCTAACGAGTTGAGAAGGGCGATATCATTAACTATATTAGCGAAGTTAGGATCTGCAATCGCTTCTCCACCAAGCATAATGACAACGGTTTTATCTCTATGAGCGTTAACGTAAGGTGCAGATTGACGGAATCCCTTAACTAAAGCGGTACTACGAAACTTCACGATATATCTTCCATGATAAATACTTATTCACTTATCATGACTATTTATTTTAATTTGCGCAAGTCTTTAGTAGAAGGTCACATAACTTTTTCTTAATATTTTAAAAAAATGCCGATAAGCTTATATATCAATGGTTTTTATTAGGCGTAGTGATGAGTCAAGCCCAAGAAAAAGAGTTACAAAAAAGAAAAGTTCGATTATTGGTGTTAATTGGACTTGTTGCGGTTGGCCTTGTTGCTGGGACAATTGCTGCAATGTATCGAGCGGGCATGTTTGCGAAAATGCCATCAACTCAACTATATGGGAATTGGGTTGAGTTGGGTGTACCAAGCTATGCACAGGATAGTTTTACTATCAGTTCTGCTGGTATTTATACGCATGGCCGTTTAATTAATACACAATATGAGTTTGACGGCACAATACTGCGTTATATGCACGGTGATACTGAATACGTGTATCAAGTTGAAGATGAAGATGGCGAACAGCTTTTACGCATCAAGCCTGCTCATTATAAATCCAGTTTTCGTAAACAGTAATTATCTGCTGAAGTCTTAATTTACCTGCTTATTTTCTATTCGAGATAGCCCTTTATCTCGAATAGCCTTTCTTCGTAATGTCAAAGTTTGTCAAAATTATCCTTTTCTTACATTTATTGCACTCTAAATAATTGCCCTCTCTGAATTTGTTTGTCATCCTTGCCGCATTATTTCTCAATAAGGCTTTATTGTGTTTCGTAAATTATCTTTTGTGTGTGTTCTTCTTGGATTAGCTGGGTGTGCTGATCAACCAACAGATCGTGCTCAGCAGTATCTGGATGGTGGGTTTAGTAGTAACTTGAATAAAGTTGGCGAAATTAATTCAGATAAGCCTTCTGATTTTAGTGCTTTCAAAAAACAGAGTGCAGAAGTTTTAGAGCGTTCTGAATCCATGTCTCTGCGTTATGAAGAACTCTATGTTCAATTACAAAAATGGATTGATGAAAGTTCAAACCCTGCAGAGTTGTCGAACTACGGTATTCAATTTGCTCAGATGGGTGGCGGTGATAAAAAAGGTAACGTGATGTTTACGGGTTACTTTTCTCCTGTAATTGAGATGCGTCATACGCCGAACGAAACGTTTAAATACCCAGTATATGATAAGCCTGATTGTGGTTCAGATTGTCCAACTCGTGCAGAAATTAACGCGGGAGCATTAGCAGGATTAGGACTTGAGTTAGGTTATGCTGATAACATGATTGACCCATTTATCATGGAAGTGCAAGGCAGTGGCTTTGTCCATTTTGGTGATGATGACAAACTTGAGTATTTTGCCTATGGTGGGAAAAATAATCATCCTTACGTAAGTATTGGCCGCATTCTAATAGAGCGTGGTGAAGTTGAGCGTAAAGATATGTCTTTAAAAGCAATCAAAGAATGGGTTGCGAAAAACGATGAGGCAACGGTTCGTGAATTGTTAGAGACAAACCCTTCTTATGTCTTTTTCTCACCAAAAGAAGCGCATCATGTTTTAGGTACCGCGGGTATACCATTGCATGCTGGTGCCGCTGTAGCCGCTGATCGCACTTTATTGCCTATGGGAACCCCAATCCTTGCTGAGGTCCCTCAATTAGATAAAGACGGTAAGTGGACAGGGAAGCACGTACTTAAAGTATTACTTGCTTTAGATACGGGTGGGGCAGTTAAAGAAAACCATTTAGATCAATATTATGGAATGGGAACAGAAGCGGGTATTGCTGCGGGTCACTTTAAGCATTTTGGTCGAGTATGGAAATTAGGTTTGCAAGATACTGAAACTGAAAATCCTTGGGAAATGCCTAAATCAGAATAATGTGTTGGCCGCTTGTATCCCTTAACACTTGATCTTCTAAAAAAGAGTGCGTATAAATCGTGCTCTTTTTTTGTTTTTGAGTAAGGTAACCCCATGCGCGAATTAACCACTCCTGCTTCTGAAAGTTATGACCAACGTTTTGGTGGCACTCGCCGTTTGTATGGTAATAGTGAAGTAGAAATTATGCGTGCAGCTCATGTATGTGTAGTTGGTATTGGTGGTGTGGGTTCTTGGGCTGTAGAAGCGCTAGTACGTACTGGTTTAGGTGAAATTACGTTAATCGATATGGATGACGTATGTGTGACGAATATTAACCGTCAAATTCATGCGATGACAGGTACGATTGGTCAAAGCAAAATTGAAGTCATGGCTGAGCGCATTAAATTAATTAACCCTGAGTGTAAGATTAATTTAATCGATGATTTCATTACCCCTGAAAATCTATCTGAATACATCTCTAAAGAGTTTGATTACGTACTTGATGCCATTGATAGCATGAAACCTAAAGCGGCATTACTGGCTTATTGTAAGAGCAATAAGATTAAAGTCATTACGACTGGTGGTGCAGGTGGTCAAACGGATCCGACTCAAATTCAAATCACAGATTTAACTAAGACGATTCAAGATCCTTTGGCTAAGAAATTGCGTGATACGCTGCGTCGCCACCATAATTTTACTAAGAATCCTAAGCGTAAATTTGGTATTGATTGTGTGTACTCAACTGAGCATTTGAAATACCCACAAGCTGATGGTTCAGTATGTGCAACTAAAGCAACAGCTGAAGGTCCTAAGCGTATGGATTGTGCGAGTGGTTTTGGTGCTGCTACGGTGGTAACGGCGACGTTTGGTTTTGTTGCAGTGTCGAGAATTGTAGAGAAGTTGATTGAGAAACACAGTAAGTAGGGACTAGGGATTAGAATTAAGGTACGAGTAAAAGCCTTTCTCGTACCTAGCTTCTTGAAGCGAAGCGTTCTCGTTCCTGCTTTAAATTAAGCCGTTGATCGTTTCAATGATCGCTTTAAGCCCATTACCACGTGATGGGCTTAAATGTTCAATTAACCCCAATTGAGCAAAGTACCCATCCATGTCGAAAGCCTTAATCTCTTCTGCGGTTTTATTATTAACTGCCGCCATGACTAATGCGATAAGCCCACGAACAATTCTTGCATCAGAGTCTGCGCAGAAAAAATAAACACCATCAACGATTTCATGTTGTAGCCATACTTTACTTTCACAACCAGAGATCGTCACGTTCTCCTGTTGTAGCTCTTCAGGCATGCTAGGTAGTTTTTTACCTAATTGAATTACGTTACGGTAGCGGTCTTCCCAACCTTTAGCGTTACTCATTAAATCAAGTACTGTCGAGTGAGTAATGTCAAAACCAAAAGGCGATGATGGGAAAGTGGACATAAATGAATACCTTAAATTTGAGCTTATAGCATATCTGCGGCTTTGTTTAGCGCATCGATAAAACGTTGAACATCTTGTTTTGTATTATACAAGGCAAATGAAACACGTACAGTACCTGTAAGCCCTAGAGCATCTAGCATAGGGTGAGCACAGTGATTACCTGAGCGTACAGCGATGCCTTGTTGATCTAATAGCGTAGCGATATCTTGGTGATGGACACCATCAATAACAAAAGAGAATAGGCTAGCGTTATCTTGTAATCCAATAAAGCGTAAGTCCTCAATATCTTTGATTCCATCAATCGCCATTTGACGAAGTTCATTAATATGAGCATTTAGATCATCATGGGCAAATTGCTTAACCCAGTTAATGGCTGTGGCAAAAGCAATCGCTCCGGCAACATTAGGTGTACCTGCTTCAAACTTTCCTGGAAGTTCTGCAAATGTGGTTTTTTCAAACGACACTTTCTCAACCATTTTACCGCCCCCGTGCCATACAGGCATGGACTCAAGTAAGTGTTGTTTACCATATAGAGCACCGATCCCAGCAGGTGCAAATAATTTATGACCAGAGCAAACATAGAAGTCGGCATTCATTGCTTGAACATCAATCGCATGATGAACAATCCCTTGAGCGCCATCAACAACAACAATCGCCCCAACGCTGTGTGCAATTTTAATGATCTCTTCAACAGGGTTTTGTGTTCCTGTCACGTTGGTTACTTGAGCTACTGCTACAATTTTGGTGTTTTTGGTTACCAATGATTCAAATGCATCCATATCTAATGTGCAATTTGACTTCATTGGGATTTTAATGATTTTTGCTCCGGTTTGTTCTGCAACAATTTGCCAAGGAACAATATTCGCGTGGTGTTCTAATTCACTCACTAAAATTTCATCATGTTCTTGTAGCGTGCTACGAGCATAAGTTTGAGCGATTAAATTAATGGCTTCTGTTGCACCACGAGTCCAAATAATCTCTTTACTGTTTTTCGCATTAATGAAGTGTTGAACCGTTTCTCTGGCTTGTTCAAATTGAAGCGTAGCAGAGGCAGTTAGGCTATGACTGCCACGATGCACATTAGCGTTACTTTTTTGATAATAATCTTGAATTGCATTTAATACAGCTAATGGTTTTTGTGTGGTTGCCGCACTATCAAAATACGCAATAGGTTGCTCATTTACTTCTTGTAATAGAGCTGGGAATTGAGAACGAACAAGTTCAACATTAAATGCAGTCATAAGAATTTTCTTTATTGGATTAGCAAACAGGAGAATGATGCGGATTTCTGGTGCGTAAGTCAAAATTACAGGCAAAAAAAAGCACCGTATTAAACGGTGCTAACTAATCTTTTTTAACCATAGGTCAAAAACACAGGAAATATTGAGCATTGGTATCAATAAGTTGATATCAATGATCGGGCTCTAACAGTCGAGCCAATATGCAAACACAACATTGCAGTTTAGAGAGAGGGGAAAAATATTCAGGGAGGAATATATGTCTTACCTCTAAACTACGGGGCTAATATTAGGTTTTATCTGGTAGTTCGACAATGGACAAATTATAATACTTGGCATTAAAAAAACTAATGGTTCAAAATGTGAGTTCTTATGTCTCGAAGATTACCACCTTTAAATTCTTTACGTGTGTTTGAAGCGGCAGCCAGGCACTTAAGCTTCACGCGTGCAGCAGAAGAATTATTTGTTACACAAGCGGCAGTTAGCCACCAAATCAAAGCATTAGAAGAGTTTCTTGGTCTTAAACTTTTTCGACGCCGAAATCGCTCTTTGTTATTAACAGAAGAGGGACAGAGCTACTTTTTAGACATTAAAGAAATCTTCTCTTCTTTATCTGAAGCAACAGATAAAGTATTGGAAAGAAGTGCCAAAGGGGCACTAACTATTAGTTTACCGCCAAGTTTTGCTATTCAATGGTTGGTACCAAGATTGTCGGATTTTAATAACCAAGAACCAGATATTGATGTTCGTATTAAAGCCGTTGATATGGATGAAGGTTCATTAACCGAAGATGTGGATGTTGCTATCTATTATGGTCGAGGTAATTGGCCGGGTCTTCGAGTTGAACTGTTATATCAAGAGCAGTTATTGCCATTATGCTCACCTCAAGTGCTACTGAATGAAAAACCATTAGCGACCATTGATGATTTACGTTTCCATACGTTATTGCATGATACTTCTCGTAAAGACTGGAAGCAGTTTGTTAAGCATTACGAATTAGCAGGTATGAATGTAAACCAAGGACCTATTTTTAGTCACTCGACTATGGTGCTACAAGCTGCTGCTCACGGGCAAGGTATTGCGTTAGGTAATAACGTATTAGCTCAACCTGAATTAGATGCGGGTCGTTTGGTTGCCCCATTTGAAGAAGTATTAGTGAGTAAGAATGCTTTCTACCTTGTATGTAATGAAAAGCAAGCTGATACCGGTCGTATTGCTACGTTTAGAGAGTGGATTTTAAGTAAAGCTCGTAGCGAACAAGAGATTGTGGATGATGAATAGTCGTTTATGTTTATTGATTGCGAGTATTAGTGGAGCACTAACTGTTGGGCTAGGGGCATTTGGTGCTCATGGTTTAAAAGCGGTTTTATCTCCCTATCTACTTGATGTATATGAAACTGCAGTGCAATATCAAATGTGGCATACCCTTGCGTTGTTTGGATGTGGAATTTTGTTGAGAAATTCATTTTCAAAAGGGGTATCATACGCCGCCTTGTTATTTACCATTGGAATGTTATTTTTCAGTGGAAGTTTATATGCGTTAGTGTTCACCGGAATAAAATGGTTTGGTCCAATTACTCCATTAGGTGGATTCTGTTTTATTATCGGTTGGTTAACGCTGGCTGTTTCAACTTATCGTTTGACTGAGGTTTCAAAGTGAAACAAGTAATGTTCTATTGTCGCTCTGGTTTTGAAAAAGAGTGTGCAGGTGAGATCCAAGATAAAGCCACTCAACTAGAAGTGTTTGGTTTTCCTCGCCTAAAAAATAATACAGGCTATGTGCTATTTGAATGCTATCAGGAAGGCGATGCAGACCGTTTAATCCGTGAGATTAAATTTAATGAGCTAATTTTTGCTCGTCAAATGTTTGCGGTTGCAGCTGAAGTTAGTGATCTACCTAAAGATGACCGTATTTCGCCGATTCTAGATGCATTATCTGATGTTGATGGTGTGCCTTGCTGTGGTGATATTCGTATTGAAACGCCAGATACGAATGAAGCAAAAGAACTATTAAAATTCTGCCGTAAGTTTACGGTTCCAATGCGTCAGGCTTTACGTGGTAAGAAAATGCTGACAGAAAGAGATTCAAACCGAATCCCTGTTTTGCATATTTGTTTCATTGCTCCGGGTCATTGTTATGTTGGGTACTCTTACACAAACAATAACTCTCAATTCTTCATGGGTATTCCTCGTTTGAAATTCCCAGCAGATGCACCAAGTCGTTCTACATTGAAATTGGAAGAAGCGTTTCACGTATTTATTCCAAAAGAAGAGTGGGATGATCGTTTAGCATCAGGCATGTGGGGGGTTGATTTAGGTGCATGTCCTGGTGGCTGGACTTACCAATTGGTTAAGCGTTCTATGTTTGTTCATGCGATTGATAATGGCATGATGGCTCAAAGCTTAATGGATACAGGCCAAGTGAAACACCACATGGTTGATGGTTTTAAATTTGAGCCACCAAGAAAGAACGTAACATGGTTAATTTGTGACATGGTTGAGAAACCAGCTCGTGTTGCACACCTTATGGGTGAATGGCTAATTAAAGGTTGGGCAAAAGAAGCGTTATTTAACCTTAAATTACCAATGAAAGGTCGTTACGATGAGGTTCTTCAAGATATTGAAAACCTAAAAGATTTCTTAAAGAAAAATGGTTTCCAATACAAGCTTCAAGCTAAGCATTTGTATCATGACCGTGAAGAAATCACTGTTCATATCCAAGCGATCTCAAACATTTCTCCACATTAATATTTCGTTATACAAATATTGATGTAATCCAAATTATTGAGAAATAAAAAACGCCCGCTGATGTTGATAATCAGCGGGCGTTTTTATTGAACTTCAACAATGGTTATTCGGTGTTGAATATGGTGTGCTTTGGCGCAAAAAAAACTGTTTGTCATCGTTTTGGTAACCACAGCAAATATAGCCATCTTTCTTTTGCAGAAAAGCACACTATATTCATGATACTTGGTAGTCCCTAGTCCCTAGTCCCTAGTCCCTAGTCCCTTTCTCATATCGTATATCCTGCAAATTAAACCCAAGCTCAATATCCGTTCTTAACCCCGCAACCTGACGACATAAAATAGCGGTTTCATAATGCTCATCAAATTTCTTACGGTATTTTTTAGGTAGATCTTCAGACTCATTTGCGGCCTCAATCGTTGGGAATTGAGTGAGAATTTCTAACGCTGCTTTTGGGCCGACTCCCGGAATACCTGTGATTTTACTTGAACTGATCCCTGCTAATCCCCAGTAATCAGCCAATTGTTCAGGCTTTAAACCAAACTCTTTTTCTACAAAAGGAGCATCTAACCAGCGATGTTGAAAATAATCTCGAATACGTAAAGTAGGAGAGAGTAACTGACAGTAGCCTTTATCGGTAGAAATGATCGTAACTTGCTCATTATGCATCGCTACTTTATTGGCTAGGGTGGCAACTAAGTCATCCGCTTCATCGCCATCAGAAAGTAACGAATCAATACCTAACTTCCACCATGCTTCTTGGATATCATCCATGCCTTTCTGTAATGCTTCAGGCATGGGTTTTCTGTCCTCTTTATACTGAGGAAGAATTTCTGCACGCCATCCTCGATCTTGAAGATGATGATCAAATACCGCAATGATATGAGTTGGCTCTGTTTCTTTTAATATTTTATTAATAGTACGAGTGGTGGTGGTGATAACCGCTTGGATATCATCTTGGTTAGGTTGAGCTGAGTGAACGCGACGAATAAGATTAAGAGCGTCAATAATAACCAGATGAATTGCCATAACGTATTCATTCCTATCTATAAAAAAAGAAAAAGCCTACGCATTCTGCATAGGCTTATTATTGTACGTTAGTGAAGGTGAAAAATTCCAGCCTTAATCCATAACGATTTTATAGCAAGGCTCGTACTTAGAACCAGGTAACTTCATTCGGCCTTGTTTTACAAAGTCTTGAAGTAAACGATCCATCTTTTTCATTAAGGCAGGATCACCATGCAGTTTAAATACACCGTGCTTTTCGATCTCTGCAATACCTTCGGCTTTCACATTACCAGATACAATTCCTGAGAATGCTTGACGTAAGTTGGCAGCTAATGTTTCTTTAGGCTGATTTAAATGTAAATCTAGAGCTGACATCGCTTCATGGGTTGGTTCAAATGGTAATTGGAATTCAGGCTCAATTTTTAATGCCCAGTTAAAGCTATAAGAGTCATCCGTTGCTTTACGATATTCTTTTACCTTCTTAATACCATGATTAATGAAAACCGCCGCTTTAGCTGGGTCGCCAATAACAATGTCATAATAATGAGTGGCTTCCTCGCCTAAGGTATCGCGAATAAAGGTATCAATAGAACGGAAATAAGCCTCACTCTCTTTTGGACCAGTAAGAACGATAGGCATAGGCTGCTGTCTATTCGCAGGGTTCATCATGATCCCTAAGATATAAAGCAACTCTTCTGCCGTTCCTGGGCCTCCAGGGAAAATAACAATACCATGAGCCATACGTACAAACGCTTCTAAACGTTTTTCAATATCAGGCATAATGATAAGTTCATTTACGATAGGGTTTGGTGGCTCTGCCGCAATGATTGATGGCTCGGTTAGACCAACAAATCGACTACCGTTATAACGTTGTTTCGCATGACCAATAGCAGCTCCTTTCATTGGGCCTTCCATTGCTCCGGGACCACAACCAGTACAAATATTTAATTCACGTAAACCAAGTTCATGGCCGACTTCACGAGTGTATTGATATTCGACAGGATTAATTGAATGTCCGCCCCAACATACCACTAAGTTAGGCTCAATACCGGTATGCAAGGCTTTTGCATTACGCAAGATACTAAATACTAAGTTAGTTAGGTGAGTAGCTTTGGTGAGATTTAGTCGATTGTGATCAGCGATTTGCATGTTTACGTAAACCATGTCACGTAAAACAGAAAACAGATGTTCTTGAATACCTTTAATGATAGTCCCATCAACGAATGCGTGCTCAGGTGGGTTATTTAATTCAAGTTTAATTCCGCGATCTCGGCGCGTAACAGCAACATCAAATGACTGATATTTATCTAATAATTCTTTCGAGCTATCAGTATGACTTCCTGAATTTAATACCGCTAATGTACAGTTTCGATACATACGGTAAAGTTCACTTGAAGCGGTTTTCTTTAACTGATCAACTTCTAATTGTGATAGCAAATCCATGCTACCTGCAGGGCTTATATGAGTAATCATATTGTGCCTCCCTTGCGTATTTTTATTATTGTTCGAATAATAAACTTACACAGCAAAAGAGACTTTTGCTAGGAAAATTGTAAAAAACTGAGAGGGTTATAATGCTATTTGGTATTTAGTTATCAGTAAAAAAACGAAATTCTAATGATAACTACGCACTAATGAGTTGCTCAATGCCTTTTGTTTTTTGCTTGTATAACGCTTGTATTGAACGTTCAATAACTTTCTCAGGTATATCACTGTTTGTGAACTCTGAGCTGCAAATTGAAACCGTGATTTTTACATGGTTATCTTTGAATTTGAATGGCAGTTTCGCAATCGCCGATTGGATATTGGTTAATACCTTCTTTCTTTCATCTTCAGTGGTTTCAGTAAATAAAATTAAAAATTCTTCACCACTAAAGCGAGCAACAAAATCAGTATCTGATACTTGGTTTTCAATGGTTTTTGCGATAATGCTAAGCGCTTTATCTCCAGCCAAATGACCGTAATTTTTATTAATGCGTTTGAACTGATCGATGTCGATGATACTAAGCACTAAAGAGTGTTGATGGCGTACCCAGCGTTTATATTCTAAATCGAGACGTTCGTGCATTGCTGCTCGATTATAAACTTTGGTTAGTGGATCTTTGAAAATTCGTTGTTGCTGGTTATTAAGCTGACGGCGATACTCTAGAGTTTCTTCATAAAGCGTATTGAGCTTCTTGGTTGCATATTCGTGTCGCTCAATTAATGCTGCTTCACGCTCTTGCATTGCTTTATTACGTTCAGATAAATCACTCATTTCACTGAGTAGTAGAGCCATTTGAGCTTTATGCTCTTGCATGCTTACTTTACTATTTAATAAGTTCTCAGCTTGCTTTACTAGTAGGGAGTATTCTTCATTTAATAGGGATCTTTGTTCTAAATAAGCCTGACTTTTCTCTTGATTTTGTTCACTTGTTTTTATGATTTGAGCAACTTGTGTATTCATTTCACCAACAAACGCTTGTGATGCTTTACGTTCATTGTTTGTGCCTTCCAATACTAACTTTAAGGTCTGAAGTGCAAGATCAATTAAAGATACAGCATCGACACCTGTCAGTAGTTTATTACGGATTTCAAGTAAGTCTTTTCCTGAAGTACTGTCAAAATCTAATTCAGAGATTAAATGTTGTAGTTCATTACTTAATTGTTCTTGGGTATCGACATCAATAATTTCATTGGAATTGATTTCAGATGATAACTGACCTACTGAAATGAATTTGATCGCTCGCTCATAGAGTTCAATAAGTCGAACAATACGATGAATGTGTTTACTGCCATCGTGAGAAGGGTGTTGTAATAAGTTACGAAGATCTCTTTTAAGTCCGGCAGGTAAGCCAATGACTCGTTGTAACGTTTCACCACAATAAGAAATATGATCTTCCATCATTGAATGCTCTTTTTGAACATTCTGCTTATATCTATTAATTAAGCGTTCAAAAGTAGCAATACGAACCGTAAGGTCTGATGTATTCTCAACTTGTTCAATGCTGGTAGCAAG
The DNA here is from genome assembly GCA_038993745.2 of Aliivibrio fischeri. Taxonomy (NCBI): domain Bacteria; kingdom Pseudomonadati; phylum Pseudomonadota; class Gammaproteobacteria; order Vibrionales; family Vibrionaceae; genus Aliivibrio; species Aliivibrio fischeri. The sequence goes on from CP160629.1 coordinate 650,986, forward strand.
TTCAACAATCTCTTTATCTAGTTCACTATCATGATGTTTACACGCAGCACAAAAACGCAAAATAATACGCTTTAATAGCATTATTTCACGACGTGATTTTAACGTAGTGTCTCGGTGTGATAGGCGCGTTTGATCTAGCTGTTGCTTAAGCTGGTTTAATTCAGAGGCAACAATGGATACTTCAATCATAATAACTTAGGTAAAAACTCACATTGATAGATAGCGGTAACCTATAAATAGGTCAATATTTTCATAGTAACAAAGATATTAGTAACTGACTAAAATAAAGTATCAAATTTGTTTAATTGATAATCATTACTATACCGTTAATGTTAATTTTGTGATGCATTATTCATTTTTGTTGCTAATTTCTTGATGTTATTACCTTTATTAAGCCTTGGTTAATCGCTTGTTCACAAGCTAAGCGTATATTATTACTTGCAAAACTTGCGGCTGGTGCATTATCTATCGCTCGATAGTTTACCCATTGGCTGCTTGATAGTTCTTCACTCAAATGTTGAGCTGCATTAGTTGCCATTAATAGAATATCAATTAATTCTCTATCATTAATTGCAGTGTAGGCCCGTGGTAAAAATGGGTATTCAACCATCCCTATATTAACAGTTTTATCAGTTAAAATATTCGAATCGAAATTATTTATCCAACTTTGAACGGTTTCAGCCATTTCTTGAACACTACAGGTTGAGTCCGATTTATGCTCGATATAGAGAAAACTGGCATCTGAAAAATGATAAATACGGCTCGGAGAAGTCACTACAGAAGATAAGTAATCCCCAAAGGCTTTTTCAATTGATAAGCCTTCTTGGTAGCCATGAGTTAGATATAGCTCTTGTAACATAGGAATATGGAATAGCGTAAATCTCAATCTATCACTTAGTGGTTCATTGATTAATTCACCTAAATGCCATTGTTCAATATTAGAGCTACTTTGTTGTAGTGATGATGGTAATCTTTCTGTTAGCAGACGTAAGTTACGTAATCCACTGCGAGGGTGGGTGTAATATTTATTTAGTAACAGATGGAGACGTTTTTTCAAGAAACGATTCACTTGCTGTTTTCTAAATGCATAAATTGAAATGATAGTTAGTAATGCAACTAAGAATCCTGCAATCTTTTGAATTTTAAGCGTTTGTAAATGATTTTCTTTTAATTGAGCTTCTAATCCTTGGTAATGCAGAGATTGTTCAATAATGCTTTTTTTGTTGTCTAAATACTTCTTCATTGATTTCGTTTTGAACCGCTTGAATAGACGAGTTCAGTGTTTCGTATTCACGCTGGGCTTTTAATGCCGCTTCAAATAATCCCATTTTTTCATAGGTTTCAGAAAGCAATTTTTGAGACTGTAATTTGAGCGGTTTATCATTGTCTTTTTTGCTATACACAATCGCGGTCTGAATATCATTAATAGCCAGATCCGGTTTATTGTTTATTAGGTTAAGTTTTGCTTGTAGAAGAGCCGCTCTTGCTTTCTGCTTTGGTAGTTTTACGTATTCATTAAGGTTGTTGGCTTGTTTTAAGTAATGCTCACTTAATGCGTAGTTGTAGAGTAAGAAATAAGTGTTTGCGATATCTAATCGTAATGAGATTAATTTATTAACGTTATTTTTTTCTTTCTCTTGATCCAGAGCGTTAAAGTACTGCACTAACGCTAAGTTGAATCGACCTTGTTTAAGGTGTATCTGAGCGATTAAGGTTAAAACGTTAGATAGTTGTTCGCTGTTATTGTAACGGCCGTAAAATTCAGCTGATTGCGAGGCGTGTTCAAGCGCTTTATCCAGTACTTTTCTTTGGAAAAAAAGCTCACCTAATAAGAAGTTAGCTCTAGCTAGTTGACCACTTTGATCCGCTTCAATTGATTGCCAGTAAGCACTTAATAATTCTGTTAATGCTTGATCAAATTGTTTGTTCTTTAAAAAGTGTCGACCATAAGAAATATGATAGAAAATGAGGCTGCTTGGATCTTTTAGTTTTGCCCCATGAGTCATTGCTTGTTTGTAATATTGTTGTGCTTTGCTGTTATTTCCTTGCTCAGACTCAACTTCAGCATGAATTAACGCAAAACCAAAATACAGTTTGTCGTGAATGCCAATAGTATTGCCTGTTTCAAGTAACTCTTGCTCAATAATGGCTAAAATACTATTTGTTTCATCTACATCTTTGGTTAAATTCCACCATAAATAAGCATAGATTAATTTAGATTCTAAATAGCCTGACTTTAATTGAAAGTCTTTAGCTAGAGATATCGCTTCTTTGATGGCTTCAATCGCTTCTCTATTTTTATTTAATCTTTTATTAGCGAGTGCTTTGATTTGAAATGCTTCAACAGTACTTATTGGCGTTCTGATGGTACGTTCAGAATCATTGTTAATTGGAATTTGATTGGGATTTTGACCTGGCGAGATTTGTCTTTGCTCAAGATACTGGTTAACGATTCTAAGTGATTGCGCAGGTTTGGTATCTAAAAGTTGGTAAGCATCATTCAGAATTGGGGCTGAGAAAAATTTAGCCCATGCAGAAAGTGGGAAAAACACAAAAATAAAAAGAAGACATTGACGGAAAGACATGTAAAGGATCCACAAAAAAACAACCATTACATACTATCGTTGTGAGGGGATTTGTCTACAAAGAAACGTTCTTTGTAGACAAAATTAATCAAAATGTCTTACTGGCGAGCTAAACGTAAATTGTCTTTAGGTGCCAATAGGTGCGAGCTACGGAATGGATTTATATCAAGACCACCGCGTCGCGTATAACGAGCAAATACAGTTAATGATTCTGGTGCGCAATATTTCATAATATCCGTGTAAATTCGTTCTACACATTGTTCATGAAACTCATTATGTTGACGGAAAGAGATTAAATAGCGTAGTAGCTTCTCACGATCAATTTTTTTGCCTTTGTATTGAATTTCAACACTGCCCCAATCGGGTTGGTTTGTAATTAAGCAGTTAGATTTCAATAAATGACTGTGCAGTGTTTCTTCAATACAGACATCAGATGTACTTGACTCTAAATAAGCAGCATTGAACTCGTAATCATCAATAATAATATCTTGATCATCAATGCATTCACCTTGCATATCGACAATTGGCTGTTGTGAATATCGTTGTACAGGGAATACATCTACTTTTACGGTTTCACCTGCACATGCACTTAAATCTTTTACCAATGTCTCTTTTACTTCATCCCATGAGGTGAATTTTGTTTGGTTAAAACTGTTTAGATAAAGCTTAAACGATTTTGATTCAACAAGGTTTGGGCTTGTTGCAGGTAGTGCGACTTCACCAACAGCCACTTGTGGTAAACCATTTTGATTTAGCCACGACAGTTCATATAGCGTCCACACATCACAACCTACAAAAGGAAGTTCATCACCTAGTGCAAGATCATCACGATTAAGACTTCGAGGAACCGCTTGTAGTAATTCAGGTTCGTAAGTGTGTTTGTATTCTGTTTTTTGTCCAAGGGTCAGTGATTTTAGCTCATCTGCATTGGTGTATTTAGTCATATTGAAAATACCAAAAGTAGATTAGAATAAGGCGTACTAAGTAGACAGCCTTTCGTTTAATATTGGATAGTTTACTTGAAATTTTATCTTATGAGGAGAATCGAATGCCACTTTCGGTAGAGCAAGCGCTTGCTAACTTTAGCCAACGTTATGTAGAAGCATGGAAAGCACAACATGATTGCTTGCCAATTAATGAAGAGTTAGTGGGATTAGCTTCTCCTTGTATTGAAGAAACGCGAGATTTAGAAATATCTTGGCAACCTATTGTTAGAGATGAAGCGATTCGTTTGCATAATATTGAGCAAGGAATTGAACTGGATCTTCATGACGACTTCCATGCATTTTATGGCACTCAATATAGTGCGGATATGACAGCCAAGTTTGAAGATATGAATATCGAACTTCTTCAAGTGTGGAGTGATGAGGATCTGGAGCGTTTGCAAGGCAATATGCTAGGCCATTTAGTCATGCAGCGTCGTCTGAAACTAGTACCGACTTTATTTGTTGCTGTTACAGATGATGAAATGGAAGTCGTTTCTATTTGTAATCAATCTGGTGAAGTGATTTTAGATCGCGTTGGTACTAAAAATAGAACAGTATTAGCGGAGAATATGGCTGAGTTTTTAAATAAACTAGAGCCGGTTATTGCTGCATAGTTAATTGGTAAATGATTAAATCAATTCCGGTGTAATTACATCGGAATTTTTATTTTTAAAGTGGTTAGGAAAAGAGCGTTAATGTTTGTTACTGAGTTAGATTTTGAAGTGTATTGTGATACTTCGATGGCAGCGGTAGAAAAGGCAATAAATTATTGTTTAGATTGCCTACGTTACAATGGACAAGTTATTGGGCGTGAACTGCCAGTTGTGATGAAAGGAACAAACTTTGTTGCTCGTGTTGTTTGTCCTGAAGTAGATTCATTACATCCAGACAATCACAGTCCACAAGTGAAATTAGCTTTTAAACAACTGAGTGAATTTGGATTATTACAACCTAAGGTTAAAGTGGTTGGCCAAGACATGAATTCAGATCCTAGTGATGAGAGTGAAACCGTTAGTTGGCAAATACTTTATACTAGCCATTTACATACCTGCTCGCCAATTCGACATGGCGAAACATTCCAGCCTATTCCATTATATCGTTTACCTGCGGTGGCTAATGGTGACCAAAAGCAGCTTATTAAATGGCAAGAAGATTGGAGTGCATGTGATCAATTACAGATGAATGGCTCTGTTGTTGAACATCCTTCATTACATGAGATAAGTTCAAGCAAAAGTCATCTATTTAAGCGTGGTTGGGATTTGTGTCGTCGTATGGCGGTGGTAAGTGGTATTCCAACGTATCTATACATTTATCGTGTGGCTGGCGAGAGTAAAGAGAAAGAGCAAGCACGTCGTTGTCCAGTGTGTGATGGGGATTGGGCTTTAAAAGAACCGCTTCATGAGGTATTTGATTTCAAATGTGATGAGTGCTTACTTGTAAGTAATTTATCTTGGGACTTTAAAGACTAAGTTCGGTTGAATAAAAATGGGAGCCTAAAAATGCTCCCATTTTTTATATCTTAGCTTTGGCTAAAATACGATCAAGCTGGTTTGCAAACTCTCTACGTTCTGTCTGAGAAAGAGGGGCTGGACCACCAGTTTGAATGCCACTGGCACGCATTGTATCCATAAAATCACGGATATTTAATCGAGCTTTAATCGTCGCTTCTGTATATAGCTCACCACGAGGGTTGAGCACTTGTACTTTCTTTTCAATGAGCTCTGCAGCTAATGGGATATCGGCGCTGATCACCAAATCGCCTGCTTCAGAGCGTTTTACGATTTCATCATCAGCAACATCAAATCCCGCCTCTACCTGCATAGAACGAATATTGGCTGCACTTGGTACAGGAATATAATGGTTAGCCACTAAAGTTAATTGAATTCCAGTTCGAGTTGCAGCACGAAATAGCACTTCTTTTACCACTTTTGGACATGCGTCAGCATCTACCCAAATTTGCATTATTTATTCTCCAAAGCAATCAAGCGTTCTGTTAGCTCTTTTACTTGTTCTTCAAGTTGAGCAATACGTTCGTCTGCGGTTAATGAGGTTTCTCGAACTTCTATTTTGGGTACATGGGAAGTCGATTTAAAAGATTTTACCGCAGCAATAATCGCGGGCATTGGTATTTGGGTCGTTAAACGAGCTCGCACTAGCGCTGTTGTTGGTTTTTTACCTTCATTGGTTAAATCTTGTAGGACTTTTTGCAGTTCATCCGTTACGTTTTTCATTGTGACTTCCTATATTTCAGCTTTGCTTATAATAACGAATTCTATATACCGATCCAAATAAGTATTATTCTTTCTTAAAACTACAAAAGTGTGATCAAGATCGGTTTCTGTTTTCCTTTGTAAGCTGATAAAAGTGGAAAAAACGGAATAGGCTTGTGCGAGATCTCTCACGAAAGAGGTAAGAAATATCGTTTCTTTCATCATAAATATTGATGTGTTTTGTTTTAACTTATTGTTAATTAGGTATTTTTGTTTTTTTTAAATCGATTGGGATAAAAATAAAGATAAAAAATATGCTGCTAGACTATTGTTCAAAAAAGTCAAAAGCGTAATCTTATTGGTGTCGGAAGGATACTGACACGGAACAGGAACTAACCAAGGATTTGGTAAGCTTCAGGATGAAGCATTCGGTTATTTAGGATGAATAATCGGCAAGGAAAGCAAAGGACATTGAACGGACGCAATAGTAACTAGGATGGTTGCTACTAAGGAAGACAATGGATACCTCTAGGATAGAGGAAGGACTGAACATCAGGATGATGTAAGGGACACCGCTCACGGAACAAGTGAAGAGAGTTAACGACGGACTGTTAACGGATCAGGATAAGATCAAGGACACCGCTAGGACGGCGACGAACGGAATAAGCTGAAGGAATCAGCATACTATCATGGATTTGATGCATGGAGCACCACTTAGTAGCCGGACTGCTGCGAGTAGAGTTATAACCCCATTAAGCGAGAGCTTGGTGGGGTTTTTCTTTTTCTAGGCCATCATTATCACTTGTATACCCACCGAACACGCCCATTCTCTAGTTTAAAAAAACATCAATTCATCTAGATCACATTTTTAATCGCTAAATTATCAATATTCGTGAGTTGAATCATATTTGCTCAATCATGCGGTGTAACCGGTTACTGAAACCGGTTACATTCCTCCTCAGTGAATAAAAGTTAATAAATTTATAATTCTAATTAGGGGTGAACAATGAGTACTCAAGCGGTAAATTTGCAAAGTACTATCATGGAAAAGGTGAATAAATTCCTACCTAAAATTTTAAAGGTTGTGAATTCAAAACCGATCGTAGCGATTAAAGAAGGCTTCATGTTAACAATGCCATTGACCATTATAGGCTCAGTGTTTTTGTTATTGGCGTTTGTACCTATTGATGGTTACAACGAGTTTATGGCTGGAATTTTTGGAGCAGAATGGTCAACACCATTATTTCAAGTTGTAGGGGCAACATTTGATATTTTGGCACTAATTGGTGCTTTTGGTATTGCGTATACTTACGTTAAATATGAAGGACATAATGGTGTAAATGCGGGGGTATTAGCCATTGTTTCTCTTCTTATTGTAATGAATGCCTTTGTTGTCGCACCTGATGGTGTAACTCAAATTGGTGGCGTAATACCGAAAGCCTTTCTTGGTGGTAAAGGTATGATCGCAGCAATCGTGATTGGTTTAGTTGTTGGTATTATTTATTCAATGGCCTTTAATCGTAATTGGGTTATCAAACTACCTGATAGTGTGCCTGAAGGGGTATCCAATGCATTTAAATCGCTTATTCCTGGTTTTCTTATTATCACTCTTGCTTTCTTAACGTATATCTTCTTTGAAGTTGTATTTGAAAGAACCTTTATTGAAACCATTTATCATATTATTCAAACACCATTACAAAGCATGTCTGATTCATTCTTTGGAGCGGTTGGTATTGCTTTACTTATTTCTCTACTTTGGTGGTGTGGTGTTCATGGTCCAGTTATTGTTATGGGTATCATGGGACCAATAGTGACAGCGAACGCACTTCATAATCAATCTATCGTTAATGCAGGCGAAGCACTGATTGCTGGCGAAAATGGCAAAGTGGTAACTAACCAGTTTGTTGATCAATTCATTACTGTTGGCGGTTCAGGTCTAACGTTTGGTTTAGTGTGCTGTATGGTGTTATTTGCTCGCTCTATTCAGTTCAAACAGCTTGGTCGTCTTTCTTTTATCCCAGGTATTTTCAATATCAATGAACCTGTGATTTTTGCAACTCCAATTATCTTTAACCCAATCATGTTTATTCCATTTGTAACAGCACCAGTGCTATCGGCAATTATGGTTTATACGTCAATTAATATGGGATTTGTTGGTCCATTTACCGCAGTTCAAGTGCCTTGGACAACGCCTATGGTGCTTAGCGGATTCATCGTTGGTGGTTGGAGTGCAGCATTACTACAAATAGCCGTGTTCTGTATGACAGTGTGCGTTTATTTCCCATTCTTTAAATATCAAGACAAGTTAGCTGCTCAAGATGAAGCAAAGGCAGCAGCGCCAACATCACAAGCAACAGCTTAATTAAAACAGATTAGATGAGTATCGAGGTTATTATGAAAAAGATTTTATTACTATGTGCAGCAGGTATGTCTACGTCAATGGTTGTAAAAAAAATGCGTGAATCAGCAGAACAAAAAGGACTAGATATTCATATCGAAGCCCACGGCGTTGAAACGATTCAAGACTATTTATCTGAATATGATTTATTCCTATTAGGGCCACAAATTCGCTTTAAAAAAGATGAACTTCAGAAATTGGCTGATGAAGTAAATAAGAAAGTCGAAGTCATCGACATGATGGATTACGGCATGATGAAAGGCGAGAAGATTCTAAATGATGCATTGGCTCTTTTAGACTAACAATATTCAGTTGGCTACAGTAATAGACAGGAATTTGAAATGAAATTTGCACATGATTTTTTATTTGGCGCAGCAACCGCTTCTTATCAAGTGGAAGGCGCATGGGATCAAGATGGTAAAGGTCCTACAAACTGGGATGAGTTTACCAAAATACCAGGAAAAACGTTTGAAGGAACTAACGGTGATGTCGCGGTTGATCATTACAATCGTTATAAAGAAGACATCGCTTTAATGGCGGAAATGGGGTTAGAGTCATACCGTTTTTCAATTTCTTGGGCTCGTATTTTCCCAAATGGGACGGGTGAAATTAACCAAAAAGGCATCGATTTTTATAATAATCTGATCGATGAATGTTTGAAATATGGCATTGTTCCTTTTGTTACTCTATATCACTGGGATCTGCCATTAGCACTAGAAAAAGAAGGTGCATGGTTAAATAAAGCAACGGGCGATGCATATGTTGAGTTCGCTAAATTATGTTTCAACGAATTCGGTGACCGTGTTAAGCATTTTATAACGTTTAATGAAACGGTTGTGTTCTGTGCTCTAGGATACATGGCAGGCGCACACCCACCAGGCATTCAAAATGACCCGAAAAAATACTTCCAAGCAACACATAACGTATTTTACGCTCATGCTAAAGCGGTGATTGAATATAAAAAATTAAATCAATTTGGTGAGATTGGTTTGAGTCATGTATTTAGCCCTGCATTTGGGGTTGATGATTCTGAAGAGAGTCACTTTGCTGCAATGCATGCGAACCAATTTAGTATGAACTGGTTCTATGATCCTATTTTGCTTGGTAAATACCCAGAGTATGTAGTTAAGCAATTACAAGAAGAAGGCAACCTTCCTGATTGGACGGATGAAGAGCTACAAACTATTTTTGAAGCCGCACCTTTGAATGACTTTATGGGATTGAATTATTACCAGCCTCAGCGTGTAGAGAAAATTCAAGGGGATGTTGAAGCTCGTACGATTACACGAGAAAACTCAACGGGCTCACCTGGTAACCCTAGTTACGATAATGTGTACCGCACTGTGAAAATGGCAGATAAAAAGTACACGAAATGGGATTGGGAAATTTCACCTGAAGGGTTTGTTGGCGGATTAGAAATGCTGAAAGAGCACTATGGTCAAATTAAACTCTACATCACGGAAAATGGTTTAGGTGATGAAGATCCAATCATTGACGGTGAAGTGTGCGATATTCCACGTATTAATTTTATTAAAGAGCACTTAGGTGCGGTAAAAGAAGCGGTTCGTCGCGGTGTTCATATTAAAGGGTATTACGCTTGGTCTGCCATTGACTTATTAAGTTGGTTAAATGGTTATAAAAAGCAATATGGTTTTATCTATGTAGATCATCAAAATGGATTGGCTCGTAAGAAAAAAGCATCATTCCACTGGTTTAAAGATGTCATAGCCACTCGTGGTGAAGATATTTAACTGAAATAAAGGGAGAAGTTCGCATTATGGCAACGTACATTTCGTTTGATATTGGTGGTACAGACATAAAGTTTGGCGTGTTAAATGAACAAGGAAAAGTTCTTGAGCAAGGGAAAGTGAAAACTGAAACTTGCGGAGAAAAAATCATTGCCACTCTTGTGGATATAAAAGAGCAGTGGTCAAAAAAGTATACGTTCGATGGTGCAGCTTTCTCTCTTCCTGGATTTGTAGATGTAAACACAGGGTATTTAAAAACGGGTGGAGCAATTGATGATTTCTACGGTTTTCAATTTAAAGATGAATTAACCAAGAAGTTATCGTTACCTGTTGAATTAGAGAATGATGTTAACTGTGTAGCGCTTGCTGAAAAATGGCTCGGTAAAGCACAACATGTTGAGAATTTTATCTGTATTACGATAGGCACGGGTATTGGTGGTGCTATCTATATTAATAATCAAATGGTTAGAGGTCATGGTTTTATGGCTGGAGAGTTTGGTTATATGTTTACAAAAAATGTATTTGATATTGAAGATAAAGCAACAGCAAGTATGAGTTTTACTGCATCAGTTAGAGAAGGGCTAAGACGTCGTTATTCAAAATTAAAAAATATTAATAGTATTGATAATATATCAGGAAAAGATATTTTTGAACTCGCATTAACAGGTGATGAAGTAGCAATAAAAGTAATTGATGACTTTTATAATAATATTGCTATCGGTTTATATAACCTTACGTTTATTTTAAATCCAGAAAAAATAATTATTGGTGGAGCGATAAGTAGTCGAGAAGATTTGATTTCTAATATTGAAGAGAAATTTAATCAGATTATTAAAAGCCAAAGTTCAATTAATAAATTTAATGTTAAAGAGTTAGTTTCCATTGAGAAAAGTACATTTAATAATGACAGTGGATTAATTGGAGCGGTATATCACTTTTTAACAATGAAAAACAAATTTAAATAGGAATAAAGAATATGCTAGTCGGTGAAGAGTTAGAAACTACAGTAATGGAACTTATTATTAATGCAGGTGAATCTAAATCATGTGCAATGGAAGCATTACGAGCAGCAAAATCTGGCGAATGGGATAAAGTTGATGATCTTTTAAAGCAATCAGCTGAAGCTTCGAAAAGAGCACATGATGTGCAAACACAGCTTATTGGCATGGATGAGGGAGAAGGAAAAGTGCCTGTAAATTTAATTATGGTGCACGCCCAAGATCATATTATGACCTCTATGCTTGCAAAAGAGATGATTCAAGAGCTAATTGAGATTCATCGCGCGTTGCAGAATAAATAATAAAGTGTATTTAGCGTAATAACTTAGCTATTATTACGCTAATTTCATCTACATATTTTTGAGGGCTCAATGGCAACAATCAATGACGTATGTAAGCTTGCAGGTGTTTCTAAAGCGACCGTTTCTCGAGTAATGAATGGAAAAGGTCCAGTAAAAGAAGAAACAAAAAAACTGATTTTTGATGCAATGGAAACATTAGACTATAAACCGAGCCTTGTGGCTCAAGCATTGGCAACAAATAGTTCTAATAGTATTGGCCTTATTGTGTCGTTCTTTGATGGTTATTATTTTGGTATTTTACTCAAAGAAGCGACAAGAATTGCAGAAGAATCAGGAAAGCAATTAATCGTCACTGACGGTCATAATCAAGTTGAAACTGAAATCGAAGCCATTAATTCACTAGTGGCAAGAAAGTGTGATGCTATTTTAATTTATAGTCGCACGATGACGGCTGATGATTATTGCGAAATTCAGAAAAAACTGCCGATCCCACTTGTTGTTATTAATCGAACCTTACCTGATGGCTTAGGGCACGCTGTTGCTTTTGACCAATATAATGCAAGTCAAATGGCTATTGAGCATCTTGTTGAATTAGGGCATAAAAACATTGCGATTATCACCCTCAACATGACATCAAGTACTGGTCAAATTCGCTTGAAAGGAGCGAAAGAAACGCTTGAAAAACATGGTATTACTTATGATGATAACTTAACCATAATAAAGAATGGTAAGTTGGAAGATGGGTATCAAGCATGTAAAGAGTTGCTGAAGCGTTCACAAGATATTTCTGCTATTTTTTGTTTTAATGATCATTTAGCACTCGGTGCAATTAAAGCCTTAAAAGAGATGAATATTCGTGTTCCTGAAGATATTTCCATCGTTGGGATAGATAATGATGAGATTTCTGCATTTTTATCTCCAGCATTAACAACGATTAATATTCCTATTCAAAAAGTAACTCAGTTGGCAATGGATAAAGCATTGAGATTGATTTCTGATAAAGAAGTAAAAGCAACAACTGAAATATTAAAAGGTAATATAATTGTTCGTGAATCAACAAAGAATATTAATTAAACTATTTTATTTTTAATAAAGCATCGGTTAATTGGTGCTTTTTTATTTTTATTGAATAGACCATCTTAAAAAGCTAAAAATAAAATATATATAAATATAAAACGTGCGTGATCAGGTTAATATTTAAAAATTATAATTGTTGAATGTTAATAATATAACAGTAAATAATTTAATTAGTTCATGAATGAGTCGTAAATATAATTCGATAATGTTCATGATGATTTTAAATTGCTGTTTTAATATTTATTAAGGAATTATAATGAAATTATTACCTGTTGCTCTGGCTGTTACAGCGACCCTTTCTTCATTTTCTATTTTTGCTGAAACAGATCCATTAGATAATATTCAATTAGATGATCAACAACCTTTAGTTATTTCTCCTCAATCGGATATTCCCGATGGGATTGTTTTTTCTGGTTATGCTCGTTATGGCTTTCATTTTTCTGATGATACGCAAAAATACGTCTCAGCAGATGGTCAATTAATTGGTAATGCTGCTGGTCGTTTAGGTAATGAAAGTAATGGTGGTGAATTCCAGTTTGCAAAAGGATTTGTTTCTGATAATGGCACCATTTGGGATGTGGTTGTCATGCTAGAGCATTGGGGAGATGAGGTTGGCTTGAAGAAATTCTATGCGGGGGCAACGAATGTCTTTGAATCTCAACCTAATGCTTATATTTGGGCTGGTCGAGATTTCCATAACCGACCACAGACAGGATTAAACGATTATTTCTGGATGATGAATGATTCTCAAGGTGCTGGTATTAAAAACCTTGAGTTTGGTAACGTGAAATTCGATATGGCTGCAGTTGCACAAGTTGTTGATGGTGGTGGTACAGGTGACAGTGGTAATTACGCAATTACATCTAAATTACATGGAATTAATTTAACGGACGCATTAGATCTTTCTTTCTATGCGAACTATGGTTTTTCCTCTAAAAATACTGAAACTGACAAGGACACGCAAACTTGTACGGGAACTGGCCTAGATAAGCAGTGTTATGTCGATGATATAGATTCGTATCAACTGGCGCTTGAGTTAAATCATAGTGTTGGAATGTTGAGTAATAAGTTTGTGACTCGTTATGGCAATAACGTTGATAACAATATTTTTAATAAGACAGAAGATTTATCGACGTTGTTGATGCAGCTAGAAGGTAAGTTAGTGATGAGCAATCAAACTAATATTGAATATCTAGTGGGTTATCAATCATTAGAAGATAAAAATGCGAGTCAAGATGACCGAGCTAACTACAGTGCCATTGTGCGTCCCACTTATGCGTGGAATAACATTCACTCAACATGGTTAGAAGCGGGTTATTCACTGGTTGATTTTGATAATCAAAGCGGACAAAACGATGCTTGGAAAGTAACCTTATCTCAAAATATTAGCTTTGATATGGATTCAGGTGCAAGACCAATGTTGAGATTTTACGCAACCGTTGGTGACTCAAATACAGAAGTGGATTTAACTCGTGGAGAAACGGGTAAACAAGATACTCTTGCTGTTGGTGCTATGTGGGAAGCATGGTGGTAACCAAAAGGATATAAAATAAGGGGGAATTGGGCTAGCAGCAATACTATGTGCTAGCCCAGTTTTCATTAGTATTCTTCAGCCATGCGATACGGAGGTAAATTAAACTTTGCTGCTTTAAAGCCTATCATGATCAATTTACCTGTGTAGTGGTCATCTCCCACGGAAGAAAACTCGAATTCATAAATAGTGTGTAGGCGCTTTTTACCGTCAGGTAATTGAATACCGTAAGAACCTCTTGCGACACTAAGTAGCTGTAATTCCATTTTTTTACAATAATGTTGAATAGCTTGGTGAGCATATTCCGATTGTCTTCTTTGTTGCCAAAAAAGAAAGCAGAATAGGGTTAGCGCTAATATCGCAAGTAGATTATCCATGTCTTAGCTCTTGGTGGTTTGCTGCAATTTTAATAAAGCGTTAGCCAGTTTAGGATCCGCTTCTCCATGAAGGATCTGAAGCATGCACATACGAAGTTTCGGTTGCATTACTAAATCAGCAAACAACTGATTAAATAGCTGTTGATCACCCGTTTGAGCCAATCGTAATAAGAAAAGATTAGCAGCAGACAGATCCTCTAATCCACTCCAACAACGACCAGCAATAGCGACAAGAACTTCAGGGTGGCTTAGGCGCTCACTCGCTAAAATCAAAGTCAGTGCTTTAATTAAAGTATTCTTATCTGCTCCAGAAAGTGCACGAATATGTGCAGATAATAGAAACAGATCAGATTCTTTGTCGTTGCATAGAGCTTGGATTGTTTCTAATTGCTTTTGTGCTAATTTTTCAGGTAAGTTGATGTGTTCTAAGCAACCTAATGTTGCGTATAAAACCGTTGTCGGTAAATGAGACAGCGCTTTGCGAAGTGCTGTACTGTTGTTGTCTTTATCTAGATTTGCACATACATCTGCTAACCCTTGCATTCCCACAAATTGCCAGTTATCCCAACCGTTTGTACCTGAAAGGTAAGTTTTAGCATGCTCATAATATTGACTCATCGGCTGTGCTAATTCCGCACGCAAGAGACTATGAAACATTGCCATCTTGTCATCTTTAGGCTTAAAGGTATAAGGGTTATTTGACAACTTTTGTTGTTGCTCTTCGCTTAAATCGCTGCTTAATGACACTCCAATCGCTTCGATAACGTACTTAATAAAATTACCGATATCAGCTTGTTGCAGTAGACTTCGTTCATCTAAAGGCAGTTTTAAAAACCAAATCCAAGGTTGTTTTGTGTCATTCCAATAAGCGATAGCTAAATGAGCATGACGTTGTAGTGGGTAAGGATAAGGTTGCTGTCCAGCTTCAATAGATTCAAATTGTTTATTTGAGATAGGTTGAACACGGCGACCTAAGTCATAAATCGTGTATTCACAATCTGATTGCTGTATCAGTTGGGTAAGCGTATAAATCTGATCCATGATATGTCTTATTTTATGGGTAATGTCGTGATTATACCCAAGCCTTGATAAGATGGTATCCTTTGTCATCAAAAGTATCAGAGAGTGCGAGTTTTATCGGATATGACGACATCGTTAGAATTATCAACATTATTAGAGCAGTTAGCTCTGCAATTAGAACATCATGGGCACTGGCAACGTACGTCACCATCGATAGCCGATTTATCAAGTACAGAGCCATTTGCGATTGATACTCTATCTGCATCTGAGTGGTTGCAGTGGATTTTTATCCCTAAGATGAATTATCTAATTGAGAATAATAAACCGACGCCAAAAGGGTTCTCAATTGCTCCCTATATTGAAGAAGCATTAAAGGATATTGAAGGGTATAACGAGATTGTACGCTTATGTCATGCCATTGATGCATTAGGTAAATAAAGTGAATACAGAAGAAATGACAGCTGTGAATGATGAGTTATTAGAAGAACAAGCTGAGCCAATAGAGCTTGAGATTGTTTATCGTGATGAACATTTAATTGCGATTAATAAACCTGCAGGAATGTTAGTACACCGCTCATGGCTTGATAAACACGAAACGGTATTTGCGATGCAAACATTACGTGATCAAATTGGTCAGCATGTGTTTCCATTACATCGTTTAGACAGACCAACATCAGGGATATTATTCTTTGCTTTATCAAGCGAGATTGCTGCACAAGTATCTCCACTTTTCGCAAGCAGAGAAATAAAGAAAACCTATCATGCGATTGTTCGTGGATGGATTGAAGAGGCGGACACGCTTGATTATCCATTGAAAAAAGAACTCGATAAAATTGCAGACAAAAAGGCATCACAAGAAGTCGAAGCTAAAGAAGCGATTACAGAGTACAAACCGTTAGCTAAAGTGGAGTTACCTTATTCAACAGGTAAGTTTCCAACCACGCGGTATTGTTTGATGGAGTTAAAACCACATACTGGTAGAAAGCATCAACTTCGTCGTCATATGGCACATTTACGTCACCCAATTGTTGGTGATACAAGTCACGGCGATGGAAAGCATAATCGTTTATTTAAAGAAAAATTGGATAGCCACCGTTTGTTACTTCACGCATCTGAATTGAATTTTACTCATCCAATAACAGGGGAGGATATCGTGATTAAAGCGGACTTTGATGAGACTTGGAAAAAACTATTTACTGAGTTTGGTTGGGATTTTTGATTTTTTATAATAAAAAGGGAAGACAGTTTATCTGTCTTCCCTTTTTTTAAATCAATAAATGAAATTACTTCATCATTGCTTCGTTGCCGTTTTCACGAACTTTTTTAAGCATCGCTTTAACAACACGTGGGCTACCAGCAACTAGGTTACCAGATTTTAGGTAATCAGTACCGCCAACGAAGTCAGTACAGATAACGCCAGCTTCACGAGCAATTAAGTCAGCCGCTGTCATTTCCCAAGGCTTAAGGCCTAGTTCAACAAAACCGTCCATGCGTGCAGATGCTAGGTAACATAGGTCTAGAGATGCACAACCAGAACGACGAACGTCAGAACCTTCGATGAATAACGCACCAACAACTTTCATGAAGCTTTCAGTGTGTTGTTTGTGACGGTATGGGAAACCTGTAGAGATGATAGCTTCGCTAAGATCTTTTAACTCTTTAACGCGCATACGTTGGTTGTTGCGTTGAGCACCAGCACCACGTTGAGCAGTAAATAGTTCATTACGGATTGGATCGTATACACAAGCTACTTCTGTACGGCCTTTGATGCGAACAGCAATAGAAACAGAGAAGTGTGGGATACCTTTAACGAAGTTAGTCGTGCCATCTAATGGGTCAATGATCCATTGAATGTCAGTGTCTTTACCTTCAATTAGGCCAGACTCTTCAGAAATGATGCTGTGATCAGGGTAAGATTTCTTGATCATGTCAACAAGAATGTATTGAGCATCGGCTTCGATGTTCGTAATAAATTCGTTGTTGCCTTTCTTTGTTGTTTCAATTTTGTCAGTTTGCTCAAAAGATTTAGCAACAAAGTCACCAGCTTTACGTGCAGCACGTACAGCAATGTTTAGCATTGGATGCATAGTAATATCCCAAAAGATGTTAAAGAACAGAAATCGGCGGCGAGTATACACAGACTTATTATAAAAAGGAAGTGTTTATTTTTTGTTCATTCATTCTCTTTATTACAAAAAAAGCGATCCAAGGTTAAAATCTCAGCGAGATAAAGAAGAAAGCCGTATTGCTTTATGTTAGTATCCGGCGGCTCTTTTCATTAGATGGGAAATAACATGTTAGATAAAATTCGTATTGTTCTTGTAGGAACTAGCCATTCAGGAAATATTGGTTCAGCTGCTCGCGCGATGAAAGTGATGGGGTTAACTAATATGGTACTTGTTGCACCTGAGTGTGAAGTTGATGGCCAAGCCATTGCTTTAGCTGCAGGAGCAAGTGACATAGCGAATAATGCACGTGTTGTAGATACATTAGATGAAGCGATTTCTGATTGTGGTCTTGTTATTGGTTCAAGTGCTCGCTCTAGAACACTAGAATGGCCAATGTTAGAGCCACGAGAAGCTGGTATTAAAGCTATTGAAGAAGCGCCAACGCATCCAATGGCTTTTGTATTTGGTCGTGAAAGAGTCGGTTTGACAAATGAAGAGTTACAAAAGTGTCATTTCCATGTATGTATTCCAGCTAACCCTGAATACAGCTCTTTAAATTTAGCAATGGCAGTACAGACCATCAGCTACGAAGCTCGTATTGCATGGTTAGATAGTCAAGCATATAAAGGGGAATCAAAAGAAGTTGATTACCCTTTGAACCATGAACTGGAATTATTCTACGAACACCTTGAAAAAGTGATGACGAATACCGACTTTATTAATAAGGCGCATCCAGGTCAGGTAATGAATAAAATGCGTCGTATGTTTAACCGCACACGTCCAGAAACTCAAGAATTACGCATTTTACGCGGTGTATTAACCGCTGTAGAACGCAGTATGAAAGACAAGTAATATCAAATAGTAAGTACTTGACTAAAATAGTAGGATAAATACTTGACCAAAATAGTCAGGTATGGGAAACTTCATTCCATACGAATAGTGTGGATATGAGGTAACTTATGAAATTAACTTCAAAGGGAAGGTATGCAGTAACAGCAATGTTAGACGTTGCACTTCATGCCCAAGAAGGACCAGTGCCGCTTGCTGATATCTCAGAGCGCCAAGGAATTTCATTATCTTATCTTGAACAATTATTCTCTAGATTACGTAAAGCCGGTTTAGTTGCTAGCGTTCGAGGCCCAGGTGGTGGTTATCGCTTAGGATTAAAAGCTGAGCAAATTGCTGTTGGAATGGTTATTTCAGCCGTCGATGAATCAGTTGATGCAACGAAATGTCATGGAAAAGAAGGCTGCCAAGGTGGTACGCGTTGTTTAACGCACACATTGTGGCGTGATCTAAGTTCTCGAATCAGTACTTTCTTAGACGGTATTACGCTTGGTGAACTGATGCAAGATAATGAAGTTCAGCAAATATCCGATCGACAAAATGTTGATCTTGCCATAACAAATGGCTTAACTACGAATTCAAAATTAACAAATTCTGTGGGTGTTAATGTCCGTTCTTAACGGTCAAACGTCTGTATTTTTGGAGATGAAAATGAAACTGCCAATTTACTTTGATTATTCGGCTACGTGTCCTGTTGATAAACGTGTAGCGGATAAAATGGTTCAATACATGACAATGGATGGTTACTTTGGTAACCCTGCATCACGCTCACACCGTTACGGCTGGCAGGCTGAAGAAGCGGTTGATACTGCACGTGAAAATATTGCCGATTTATTGAATGCTGATCCTCGTGAGATCGTATTTACATCGGGTGCAACAGAGTCTGACAACTTAGCAATTAAAGGTGCTGCGCATTTCTATAATAAGAAAGGTAAGCACATCATTACTTGTAAAACAGAACATAAAGCGGTTCTTGACCCATGTCGTCAACTTGAGCGTGAAGGTTATGAAGTAACTTACCTTGAGCCAGAATCAAACGGCCTTATTGACCTAGCTAAACTTGAAGCAGCAATGCGTGATGACACCGTTCTTGTTTCAATTATGCATGTAAATAACGAAATTGGTGTAATTCAAGATATTGCAGCAATTGGCGAGTTATGTCGTTCTCGTAAAATTATTTTCCATGTTGATGCTGCACAATCTGCGGGTAAAATCCCACTAGATGTACAAGAAATTAAAGTAGATTTAATTTCACTATCAGCTCATAAAATTTATGGCCCTAAAGGTATCGGTGCATTATATGTTCGTCGTAAGCCTCGCATTCGTTTAGAAGCACAAATGCACGGTGGTGGTCATGAGCGTGGTTTCCGTTCTGGTACTCTAGCAACACATCAAATTGTTGGTATGGGTGAAGCGTGTCGTATTGCAAAAGAAGAAATGCAAAAAGACTACGATCACTGTTTAGCAATGCGTGACCGTTTATTGGACGGCATTAAAGATATGGAAGCGGTACACATTAATGGTGATTTAGACCAACGTGTACCAAGTAACCTGAATATCAGTTTTGAATTTGTTGAAGGTGAGTCTTTATTAATGGCTCTTAAAGATCTTGCTGTATCTTCTGGTTCTGCATGTACTTCAGCAAGTCTTGAACCTTCATATGTACTGCGTGCATTAGGTCTAAATGATGAACTAGCTCACAGTTCAATTCGTTTCTCTTTTGGCCGTTATACAACAGCAGAAGAGATCGATCACGCGGTTTCACAAATTAGCCAAGCAGTAAACAAACTGCGTGATATGTCACCACTGTGGGACATGTACAAAGAAGGCATCGACTTAAACACGGTTGAGTGGGCACACCACTAAAACACGGACGTTACAGAATTTAGAGGTATATATCATGGCTTATAGCGAAAAAGTAATCGACCATTACGAAAACCCTCGTAATGTTGGTTCATTTGAAAAAGACGACCCATCAGTGGGTAGCGGCATGGTTGGTGCTCCGGCTTGTGGTGATGTTATGAAACTACAAATCAAAGTATCTCCAGAAGGTGTTATCGAAGATGCAAAATTCAAAACATACGGTTGTGGTTCTGCAATTGCATCAAGCTCATTAGTTACTGAGTGGGTAAAAGGTAAAACACTAGACGAAGCTGCAGCACTTAAAAATGCTGAAATTGCAGAAGAGCTTGAGTTACCACCAGTGAAAGTTCACTGCTCAATTCTTGCAGAAGATGCGATCAAAGCAGCGGTATCTGATTACCGTAATAAACACCAAGATTAATTATTTTTGGTTAGATAGAGCACCTTTATTATTTGTTTTATTAATAAAAGGTGCTTTATTATTGAGTAATGTCGTTAATAATTAATGACTCCCATGACCACAAACAAAAAGTAAAGGTTGCAGTATGGCCATTTCAGTCACCGAAGCAGCGGCAAGCCGTGTACAAAAATTTCTTGAAAACCGAGGAAAAGGCGTTGGTTTACGTTTAGGCGTAAGAACCTCTGGTTGTTCGGGTATGGCTTATATTCTTGAATTTGTTGATGAGCTAAACGAAGAAGATCAAGTTTTCGAACAGTTTGGTGTAAAAATCATTATCGATCCAAAAAGCTTAGCTTATATGGATGGCACTGAATTGGACTTTGCAAAAGAAGGTCTAAATGAAGGCTTTAAATTCAACAACCCGAACGTAAAAAGTGAATGTGGGTGTGGTGAAAGCTTCAACGTATAGAGCAAAACATTACTTATGAATCATTTTGAATTATTTGGGCTACCGAACCAGTTTGAACTGGATGGTGGCCTTCTTTCTCTTCAATTTAGAGAGTTGCAAAAACGCTTTCATCCAGATAATTTTGCAACATCTTCAGAGCGTGACCGTTTACTTTCCATTCAAAAAGCTGCGCAAATTAATGATGCGTATCAAACATTAAAAAATCCAGTATCACGAGCTGAATACATACTTTCAGAGCAAGGTCATGATATTCGTGGTGAACAAACCACAATGCAAGATCCTATGTTTTTAATGCAACAAATGGAACTGCGTGAAGAGTTAGAGTCATTACCATCAAGCTCAGATCCTGAAAGTGCTTTGTTTGATTTTGCTGAGAATGTAATAGCAATGCGTAAATCACAGTTAGTTCAACTGCAAGAACTATTGAAAAACGAAGCATGGATTGAAGCCGCTCAGAGCGTTCGAAAGCTCAAATTTATTGAAAAACTGAATCAAGAAGTTGAGCAGTTAGAAGAGAAATTATTAGGTTAACTCTTTTTGGGTTAATGAGATAAACGAAGGATACTTTCATGTTATTACAGATTGCTGAACCAGGACAAAGTGCTGTACCGCACCAACATAAACTGGCGGTAGGTATTGATTTAGGAACAACAAACTCTTTGGTTGCTTCAGTTCGAAGCGGTGAAGCTAAAACATTACCAGACATGAAAGGTAATGTTATTTTGCCATCGGTTGTTCAGTATCAAGAAGATAAAATTTGCGTAGGCATGAATGCATACCAATCTGCAGCAATGGACCCACAAAATACCATTATTTCTGTAAAACGTTTAATGGGACGTTCACTTAAAGATATCCAAGCTCGTTATCCTGAGCTTCCATACCAATTTTCAGAAAGTGAAAATGGATTACCAGTAATTCAAACCGCTCAAGGTGAAGTTAACCCTATTCAGGTATCATCTGAAATCTTAAAATCGTTATCACGTCGTGCTCAAGATACACTAGGTGGTGAGTTAGAAGGTGTAGTAATTACCGTTCCTGCTTATTTTGATGATGCACAACGTGCAGGTACTAAGGATGCTGCGACATTAGCAGGCCTAAATGTTCTTCGTCTACTAAATGAACCGACTGCAGCGGCAATCGCATACGGCTTAGATTCAGGTCAAGAAGGTGTTATTGCCGTTTACGACTTAGGTGGTGGTACGTTTGATATTTCTATTTTACGTTTATCTAAAGGCGTATTTGAAGTACTTGCGACTGGCGGTGATTCTGCGTTAGGCGGTGATGATTTCGACCATGCTCTAGCTCAGTGGATTAAAGAGCAAGCAGGTATTACGAGTCCGTTATCAAGCCAAGAACAACGTGAATTATTGACATTAGCAACACAAACGAAAGTTGCATTGTCTGATAGCGATAACGTTAAGATCAGTTTTAAAGATTGGAGTGGTGAGATTAGCGTTGAGCTTTTCAATAGTCTAATTCAACCTTTGATTAAAAAGACACTAATGGCATGTCGTCGTGCACTTAAAGATGCGGATATTACTTCAGAAGAAGTGATGGAAGTGGTTATGGTTGGTGGTTCAACACGAACGCCATTTGTACGTACTTCTGTTGGTGATTACTTTGGTCAAACGCCATTAACTAGCATCGACCCAGATCAAGTTGTTGCGATTGGTGCTGCGATTCAAGCGGATATCTTAGTGGGTAACAAACCTGATTCTGAAATGTTACTGCTTGATGTTATTCCACTTTCTCTCGGCATTGAAACCATGGGTGGACTTGTTGAAAAGATCATTCCACGCAATACCACGATCCCTGTAGCAAAAGCTCAAGAGTTCACCACATTTAAAGATGGGCAAACTGGCATGATGGTGCACGTTGTTCAAGGTGAACGAGAGATGGTTGAAGATGGTCGCTCTTTGGCTCGCTTCTCTTTAAAAGGGATTCCACCAATGGCGGCGGGTGCTGCACATATTCGTGTAACTTATCAAGTCGATGCTGATGGTTTACTTTCTGTTACTGCAATGGAAAAGAGTACTGGCGTTCAATCTCATATCCAAGTTAAACCGTCTTATGGTTTAAGTGATAATGAGGTGGCTAATATGCTTAAAGATTCAATGACGTATGCAAAAGAAGATATGCAAGCACGTGCATTAGCTGAACAGCAAGTCGAAGCGGATCGAGTTATTGAAGGGTTAGTTGTTGCACTTAATAATGATGGTGATGCGTTACTGTCAAAAGAAGAGCAAGCAGAAATTTTACAAGCAATTGAAGCGTTAATCACATTACGTCAAGGTACTGATGCGCAAGCAATTGAAGATGGAATTAAAAAGGCTGATGAAGCAAGTCAAGAATTTGCAGCGCGTCGAATGGACGCCTCAATTCGAGCTGCATTGGCTGGTCAATCTATTGATGAGGTATAGAAATGCCAAAAATTATCGTTCTACCACATGAAGAATTATGTCCAGAAGGGGCGGTTCTTGAAGCAAATGAAGGCGACAGTGTTTTAGATGTTGCTTTAAAAAACGGCATTGGCATTGAGCATGCGTGTGAGAAATCATGTGCTTGTACAACATGTCACGTTATTATTCGTGAAGGCTTTGACTCACTAGAGGAAAGCGACGAATTAGAAGATGATATGTTAGATAAAGCATGGGGACTTGAACCTGAATCTCGCTTAGGTTGCCAAGCTTTAGTTGCACAAGAAGACCTTGTGGTAGAAATTCCAAAATATACTTTAAACTTAGCATCAGAAGACCATTAATTTTTCTTTTATTAAGCTAAAGTAGTTAAGAGGGCAAGTATTGAGAAGTAAGTAATTACTCCCCTCAAGCTTGCCTTTTTTATTAGTAACAAATAGCAAATCAAAATAATAAGGAGTTTATTATGAGTTTGAAATGGATTGATTCGAGAGAGATTGCAATTGAATTACTAGATAAATACCCAGATACCGATCCAAAAACAGTGCGCTTTACTGATTTATACCAATGGGTATTAGAGTTAGAAGATTTTGATGATGATCCTAAGCATTCTGGTGAAAAAGTGCTAGAAGCCATCGTATTATGTTGGATGGACGAGTGGGATTAGTTTTTTACCATTTATGATTCGCTTTTAGAAAGTATAAAATCCCATCACCTGCTTGGATCTACCTCTTACATTTTAGTGAAATACCTTGTATCACTAGTGTAAAGTAGGCAAATTGTATAAAAAGATGGATGTTTTATTCATTTATAACCGGTCGACGTTCACGCAATATAAGTAATCATATGCAATTAAATGATGTTATGGAGTTATTGCGTATTTAAAGGAGATACACCATGTCACAAAAGATGACTGTACAACTTTCATCAACCGCAGCCCCTGCCCATTGGGGGGACAAAGCTATATTGTCTTTTACTTCTGAAGCTGCCGTTATTCATTGTATTGAAAGTGACGTATACAGTCTTATCCAGCGAGCGGCTCGTAAATTAAATTCACAAGGTTTAACCGCTGTTGAACTTGAGGGTGCCGACTGGGACCTTGAATCTATTTGGTCATTTATTCAAGGTTTCCGTGACTCTAAAAATAGCGATGATGTGAGTTGGACTGCATTAAGTGAAAATGATGAAAAAGAGTTAAACGCTCGAATTCTAACAACGAATTGGACTCGTCAAATCATTAATAAAACGGCAGAAGAAGTCGCTCCTCGTCAACTTGCTACTATGGCCGCAGAGTTTATTAAATCCGTTGCTCCAGAAGGCACTGTCACAACTAAGATTGTAAAAGATAAAGATCTTCTAACTCAAGGTTGGACGGGGATTTATGCCGTAGGCCGTGGCTCAGAACGTACCTCTGCAATGTTACAGTTAGACTATAACCCTACTGGAGACGAAAATGCGCCAGTATTTGCTTGTCTAGTCGGTAAAGGCATTACGTTTGATTCTGGTGGTTACAGTATTAAACCATCAGCAGGTATGGCATCGATGAAAGCGGATATGGGAGGCTCTGCATTAGTGACAGCAGGTCTTGCGATGTCGATTCTTCGTGGTTTAGATAAGCGTGTTAAGCTGATTCTATGTTGTGCTGAAAATATGATTTCAGGCCGAGCATTAAAGTTAGGCGATATCATCACTTATAAAAATGGTAAGACAGTAGAAATTCTAAATACGGATGCAGAAGGACGTTTAGTTCTGGCTGATGGTCTTCAGTTTGCATCAGAGCAAAAACCTGAACTTATTATTGACTGTGCGACGCTAACGGGTGCAGCGAAAATGGCTGTAGGTAATGATTTCCATTCACTATTAAGTTTTGATGAAGCATTGAGCCAAAAAGCGTTAAATGCGGCTCAAGAAGAGAATGAAGGTCTATGGCGTTTACCATTGATGGAATTCCACCGAGCTATGCTGCCATCAAACTTTGCTGATTTAGCGAATATTGGTTCTGGCCCATATTCTCCGGGTGCAAGTACTGCCGCAGGCTTTTTATCTTACTTTGTTGAAGATTATCAGAAAGGATGGATTCATATGGACTGCTCAGCGACGTATCGCACAGCGCCATCTGATAAGTGGGCAGCTGGTGCGACCGGAGTGGGTGTAAGAACACTTGCTAATATCTTAACTAAATAATTAAAATGAAGA
The DNA here is from genome assembly GCA_038993745.2 of Aliivibrio fischeri. NCBI lineage: Bacteria > Pseudomonadati > Pseudomonadota > Gammaproteobacteria > Vibrionales > Vibrionaceae > Aliivibrio > Aliivibrio fischeri. The sequence continues at coordinate 676,577 of CP160629.1, forward strand.
TCGAGCTCGCTCGGTCTTCTTTTTTAACAGGTAATTCCTATCAGTATTTATACTAATTGTAAGTAAATAATAACTGGTCATCCTAGCTTGTTAAAATACTCGATAACGGCGTTGTTTTTTTGATTTTAGAGTTACTGCTTATCGAAAAATCCCGTCTTGTTCTCAAGTCTTTTTTCTTTGCTATTTCTGAGCATTGACTTACTGTGATTGGTATTAGATAAATAAGTACTGATTGAAATTAATATAAGAAGTAAAAGAAACCTAAAGGAAAGTAGAATGACAATAGAACGTACTTTTTCAATTGTAAAACCAGATGCCGTTAAGCGTAACTTAATTGGTGCTATTTACCGTCGTATTGAAAAAACAGGTATGCAAATCGTTGCTGCTAAAATGCTTCGTTTAACTAAAGAACAAGCAGAAGGCTTTTATGCTGAGCATGAAGGAAAAGAGTTTTTTGATGAATTAGTGGCATACATGATGTCAGGACCTGTAATGGTTCAAGTTCTTGAAGGTGAAAATGCGGTTGTACGCTACCGTGAGCTAATGGGTAAAACTAACCCAGAAGAAGCAGCGTGTGGCTCACTACGAGCGGATTATGCAATTAGCATGCGTTACAACTCTGTTCACGGTGCTGATAGCCCAGAGTCTGCTGCACGTGAGATTGCGTATTTCTTTGCTGAAGATGAAATCTGCCCACGTCCAGCGGAATAATAGGGACGAAAGCCTAGAACGCTCGCAAGCTCCCTAAAGAATAAAGGGAGCTTGTTTTGTTGAATGCTAGAACATTGTAATTAATTTCAGAATAAGTTTCTTTTTTGTAGAGACTCTACATTCTCTCACTCGAACCTCGAACCTCGAACCTCGAACCCCTAGTAATATCCTCCAAAGGCTGTACAATTCTGCGCCCATATTCGCGGTGATGTCATTTATCAGAGAGGCAACATGACTACAGCTAAAATCAATCTACTGGACTTTGATCGTAAAGGACTTCGAGCATTTTTTTCTGAGGAATTAGGAGAGAAAGCCTTCCGTGCAGATCAAGTAATGAAGTGGATGTATCACTTTGGTTGTGATGACTTCGATCAAATGAACAACATCAATAAAAAGCTTCGTGAAAAACTAAAGCATAAGTGTGAAATTCGCGCACCTTACGTATCAGAAGCACAGCATTCATCTGATGGCACGATTAAGTGGGCGATGAAAGTTGGCGATCAAGACGTAGAAACGGTATACATCCCTGATGGTGACCGTGCAACGCTTTGTGTATCTTCACAGGTTGGTTGTGCATTAGAATGTAAATTCTGTTCAACAGCTCAACAAGGCTTTAACCGTAACCTAAAAGTTTCTGAGATTGTGGGTCAAATCTGGCGTGCAGCTCGTGAAATTGGTCTAGAAAAAGAAACGGGTCGTCGTCCAATTACTAACGTCGTAATGATGGGGATGGGTGAGCCATTACTTAACATGAAAAACCTAATTCCAGCATTAGAAATTATGCTAGATGATTTAGGTTTTGCTCTATCTAAGCGTCGTGTAACTGTTTCTACATCAGGTGTTGTTTCTGGTCTTGACCAAATGACAGGTAAAATTGATGTTGCATTAGCGATTTCGCTGCATGCACCAACTGATGAACTTCGTAGCCAAATTATGCCTATCAACGATCGTTGGGATATTGATGCGTTTTTAGCTTCTGTTCGTCGTTACATTGCATCATCAAATGCAAACCGTGGTCGTGTAACGGTTGAGTATGTTCTTCTTGATCATGTTAATGACGATATGGATCATGCAAGACAACTCGCAGAATTGCTAAAAGATACGCCTGCGAAGATTAATTTGATTCCATTTAACCCTTATCCTGGGTCACCATATAAGAAACCAAGTAACTCACGTATTGATCGTTTCATGAAAACCTTAATGGAATACGACTATACCGTGACAATTCGTAAAACTCGTGGCGATGATATCGATGCTGCTTGTGGTCAATTAGTTGGTGATGTAATCGACAGAACTAAACGCACTAAAGTTAAACAGCAAGGTGAGGCAATCCCTGTAAAAACTGTTTAATCTTGGTGTATTACAGCAAGGGAAGGCAGGATGAGAAAATGGAGTGCAGCACTATTAACGATTGGATTGTTAATGAGTGCTGGTTGCGTCACTGTTGACGAAGCCGATGAAATGACCAAAGAAGAGGTAATTCGAGCTGCTGAAGCTCGAATTACACTTGGATTAAGCTACTTAAATGCGGGCGATATGATGAAAGCTCGCGAGAATTTGGAACTGGCTGTACAATACGCTCCCGACTATTACCGCTCTCAAACCTCCCTCGCTTATTATTATCAACAAGTAGAAGAAGACGATTTAGCTGAAAAGGCATACAAACGAGCATTACGTTATTCGTCAAAAAATGGTAATGTATTAAATAACTACGGCGTTTTTCTATGTAAAAAGGGCCGATATGAGGAAGCTCAAGAGAAGTTTACTCAAGCAATAGACCAACCTTACTACTATCTTGTCTCGGCAAGTTATGAAAATGCAGCGATGTGTGCATTAAGTAGTGGGGATAAAGTGACAGCAAAAAGGTATTTTGAGCGCTCGTTGGCTCATGATCCGAATCGGATTCGCTCGACCCTTCAATTGGCTAAATTGAATATTGACGAAGGTAACTATTCAGAACCGAGAATTTCGCTGTTTAAATTTAATAAGAAGTACGGATACAAACCCGTTAGCCTAAGCTTACTCATAGAATTAGAAAAAAAAGCAGGCAATGCGCATTTAGTTAAAAAATACGCAAATATTCTGGGGAAAGAGTATCCGGACTCGCGAGAATATCAGAATTATATAAATCATGACGACAGAACATATTGAAGAAACAGTAGAAACATTTATCGCACCTGGCCTATTACTAAAAGAGGCTCGTAAAGAATTAAATTTAACGCTTGAGGATATCTCTTCGCGTTTACGATTACGTGTGGAAGTACTAGAACAGATAGAAGCAGATCAATTTGACATGGGTAAACTAGCCACGTTTACCCGTGGTTACTACCGTTCATACGCTAAAGTAGTAAATGTTCCTGAACAAAAAGTACTTGATGCGTTAGATCAACTTGGTAAAGCACAAATTGAACAACATGATATGCAAAGTTTTTCTCGTAAAACGAAGAGAGATAAACACGATAACCGCATTATGAAACTAACATGGGTTATTTTTGCGTTGATCTTAGGTATGTCTGTATTGTGGTGGTGGCAAGAGCAAGCACAACTTGAAAGTGCCAATGATGCTGAGTTAATTGCAGAAGTTGAAACCGCTAAATCAATGGAACAAGTTGAAGAAAATAAAACTGATGCCCCTCAAACTGAAGAAACAGCACCAACATTAGATGAGGCTGAAATGCTTCAACTAGATACTAATATTTCAGAGCTAGAGACTGACTCGAAAACGCTTGAAAAAGAAACCATCAAAGAGCCTGAAGCGGAAGCTCCTGTAGAAGTCAAAAAAGAAGAACCAGTAGCTGAAAAAGCCGTTGTTACGGAAGATGTGGTTATGACATTTAGTAGCGACTGCTGGTTACAAGTACAAGACGCTTCAAATAATCGCCTATACTCAGGTGTGAAAAAATCGAATCAAACACTAAAATTAACAGGTAAAGCACCTTATAAATTAGTTATTGGCGCTCCAAGTGCGGTAACACTTACTTATAAAGGCAAACCAGTTGATTTATCTGTATACCCTGCAGGTAAAGTTGCACGATTAACCCTACCTCAATAATGAGTTGATTCCATGCATATAGAGTCCCCAATTAAACGTCGTCAATCTACTCGCATTTATGTGGGTAATGTTCCTATTGGTGATGGTGCTCCCATTGCCGTTCAATCAATGACGAATACACGTACTACTGATGTAGATGCCACTGTTGCTCAAATTAAGTCTCTTGAAAAAGTAGGCGCAGATATTGTTCGAGTTTCTGTACCGACAATGGACGCTGCTGAAGCATTCAAAGTAATTAAACAACAGGTATCAGTTCCACTGGTTGCTGATATTCATTTTGACTACCGTATTGCTCTTCAAGTTGCGGAGTATGGTGTTGATTGTTTACGTATTAACCCTGGTAATATTGGTAATGAACAGCGTATTCGCTCAGTAGTTGATTGCGCTCGTGATAAAAACATTCCAATTCGAATCGGTGTTAATGGCGGCTCATTAGAAAAAGACATTCAAGCAAAATACAAAGAGCCAACAGCTGAAGCATTATTAGAATCAGCAATGCGTCATGTTGATATTTTAGACCGTCTTAATTTTGATCAATTTAAAGTAAGTGTAAAAGCATCTGATGTTTTCCTTGCGGTTGATTCATATCGTCTATTAGCAAAACAAATTGCTCAGCCATTACATTTAGGCATTACTGAAGCGGGTGGTGCTCGTGCAGGTTCTGTTAAATCAGCGGTTGGTTTGGGTATGCTGTTATCTGAAGGTATCGGTGACACATTACGCATTTCTTTAGCAGCGGATCCCGTTGAAGAGATCAAAGTTGGTTTTGATATCTTAAAATCATTGCGTATTCGTTCTCGTGGTATTAACTTCATTGCTTGTCCTACGTGCTCTCGTCAAGAGTTCGATGTGATAGCAACAGTGAATGAGCTTGAGCAACGTTTAGAAGATTTAATCACACCAATGGATGTCTCTCTTATTGGATGTGTAGTAAATGGCCCAGGTGAAGCTGAAGTTTCGCATATGGGTATCGCGGGAAGTAACCGTAAGAGTGCTTTTTATGAAGACGGAGTACGTCAGAAAGAGCGCTTTGATAACGACAACATTGTTGATCAGCTAGAAGCAAAGATCCGCGCAAAAGCGGCAACGTTATCAAAAGAAAACCAAATTGATATCAATCAGATCGACTGATTGGTAGTAGATATAAACAAACCCATTGGGAAGTAAACGTGGCTAAAACAATCCAAGCAATTCGAGGCATGAATGATTGCCTTCCAACACAGTCTCCATTGTGGCAAAAAGTTGAAGGTAGCGTAAAACGCGTTATCAGCGCATATGGTTATAACGAAGTTCGTATGCCAATTGTTGAGCAAACTCATCTATTTAAACGCGCTATCGGTGAAGTAACTGATGTTGTAGAAAAAGAGATGTATACGTTTGAAGACCGTAATGGCGATAGCTTGACTCTTCGCCCTGAAGGTACAGCGGGTTGTGTTCGTGCAGGTATTGAAAATGGTTTACTGTACAACCAAGAGCAACGTTTATGGTACATGGGTCCAATGTTCCGTCATGAACGTCCTCAAAAAGGTCGTTACCGTCAATTCCACCAAGTTGGTGTTGAAGTTTTTGGCTTAAACGGTCCTGATGTTGATGCTGAATTGATCATGATGACAGCTCGTTTATGGCGTGAATTAGGTATCGATCAACACGTTCGTTTAGAGTTGAACTCAATTGGTTCACTAGAAGCTCGTGCTAACTACCGTACAGCATTAGTTGCTTTCTTAGAGCAGCATTTAGATGTATTAGATGAAGATTGTAAGCGTCGTATGCACACAAACCCAATGCGTGTATTAGATACTAAGAACCCTGATGTTCAAGCTATTTTAGGTGATGCACCTAAGCTATCAGAATACTTAGATGACGATTCTAAAGCACATTTTTCTGGATTATGTGAACTACTTGACGCTGCTGGCATCCAATATCAAGTTAATGAACGTTTAGTTCGCGGTTTAGATTATTATAACCGTACTGTTTTTGAGTGGATTACTGAAAGTTTAGGCGCTCAAGGTACAGTATGTGGTGGTGGTCGTTACGATGGTCTAGTTGAGCAGCTTGGTGGTAAAACAACACCAGCAGTTGGCTTTGCTATGGGCTTAGAACGTCTTGTTCTTCTAATGGAAACATTAGAATTAACAGATGTTCGTCGTTCTGTTGACGTATACATGGTAACCGCTGGTGAAGGTACACTTATGGCTGGTATGAAACTGGCTGAATCACTACGTGAACAAGTTCCAGGCTTACGAGTTATGTGTCACTTTGGTGGTGGTAATTTTAAAAAGCAATTTAAACGTGCTGATAATGCAGGTGCAGCAGTAGCCCTAATCCTAGGTGAAACTGAAGTTGCAGAGCAAACAGTTAACGTTAAAGATCTACGTAATGGCGAGCAAGTGACTCTGCCACAATCAGACGTATTCACAAAATTAGCTGAATTGATTTAAGAGGATAGGACGTGGAAGCCTACGAAACTGAAGAACAACAAGTTGAAGCCATTAAAAGTTGGTGGAAAGAAAATGGCAAGGCTGTCGTTATTGGTGGTGTTGTTGGTATTGGTGCAATCTTGGGTTGGAAATATTACCAATCATCACAGATCACTGCGAAAGAAACAGCTTCTGCTGCCTATGAAAGAGCGCTAACTGCGTTACAAGCTTCTGGTGCAGATGCGGTTGAATCTACACAAGCATTTATTGATGCAAATAAAAGCAGTGAATATGCATCATTAGCGGCACTTCAGTTAGCTAAAGTACAAGTAGAAGCTGGTCAACTTGAAAATGCGCTTGAGCAATTAAATTGGGTTGCTAGTAACAGCAAAGACGAATCATTAACAGCAATGGCTCAAGTTCGTTCTGCTCGTATTCAAGCAGAACAAGGTAACTTTGATGCTGCATTAGCAACATTAGCTAATGTTAAACCAGCAAGCTGGGCTGCTCGTGTTGCTGAATTAAAAGGTGACATTGCTCTTCGTCAAGGTGATATCGCTACAGCTCGTTCTTCTTATACTGAAGCACTTCAAGCTGGCATGAACCAAGCAGTTCAAATGAAACTGGATGATTTAGCTGAGTAAGGACAACTGAATGCGTAAGGTGTTAAAAAAAGCGGCGTTATGTACCTTTGGTTTCTCGATGCTTTTTGGCTGTGCGAGTGAAGAAGATACAATCGTAATGGCACCGGTTCCTGTTGTTCAGAATCAATTTGAACCAACAACGGAATGGACAAGTTCAATTGGTGATGGTGTTGGACATTATTTTTCGCGTCTAACACCAGTATATGCTTATCAAAAAATATACGTTGCTAGTCGAGATGGTCTTGTTAAAGCTCTAGATCCTGAAAATGGCAAGACCATTTGGGAAAGAGATTTAGAGCAAGATGATACCGCTCGATTATCTGGTGGTTTAACACTGACTTACGGCAAAGTCTTTATTGGTTCTGAAAATGGTGAACTTATCACTCTTGATGCAGAAACCGGTGAAGAGTTATGGCGTGAGAAGGTGGATGGTGAAGTATTAGCTAAACCACTGGCTGATGAAGGTTACGTCATGGTTCATACTAGCCGCGGAGCATTAATAGCTTTTGATGCTGAAACGGGTGTAGAGCAATGGCAAATCAATAGTGAAGTACCGAACTTAACACTTCGTGGCGATAGTGCTCCTGTGAGCATCTCAGGCGGTGTGTTTTGGGGATGTCTAATGGTCGCTTAGCGGCAGCGTTGATTTCAAAAGGTCAACTATTATGGCAACAACCAGTTGGTACACCAAAAGGTGCGACAGAAATTGATCGTTTGGTTGATGTTGATGCATCACCGTTGATCCTTGGTAGTCGACTATATACTGTTGGTTACAATGGACAGTTAATTGCGCTAGATTTACGTACAGGTCAGCCAGTATGGAAGCGCAATTATTCATCAGCTATGAATATGTCATCTGATGGTAAGCGACTTTTCTTAGTAACAGAAAAAGATCACGTTGTTGCTGTTGATGCTCGAAGCGGTACTGAGCTTTGGAGCAACGAAGAGCTAGAATATCGTCAATTAACATCACCAATGATCATTGATAGCTATATTGTTTTAGCGGATAGCGAAGGTTATTTACATTGGTTAGATAGAGATACTGGGTTGTTTATGTCTCAACAAGAGATAGACAGTGATGGTATTGCCGTTTCTCCAATTTTAGTTGAAGACAGCTTCCTCGTTGTTACTCGCGAAGGTGATATCAAAAAAATGCGAATTAAATAATATTTATTTGCTATAATTGTGAATTGGCTCCAAGTCCTTTTGGTTTTGGGGCCTTTTATTGTTTTTAGATAGTGAAAGATAATCCAATTTGGTGATGGCTTTATGTGTAATCAATCAGTCAAAACCATCATCAAATTGGTATTAGCTCGCGCTATGCCTATGATTAAATAAAGAGGTATATATGATTCCTGTTGTTGCTCTGGTAGGGCGTCCAAATGTTGGTAAATCGACGCTATTTAACCGTCTTACACGCACAAGGGATGCATTAGTTGCTGACTTTCCTGGTTTAACTCGTGACCGTAAATACGGACGAGCTAAGTTAGAAGAGCAAGAATTCATTCTGATTGATACCGGCGGTATTGATGGAACAGAACAAGGCGTTGAAACTAAAATGGCAGAACAGTCATTAGCTGCGATTGAAGAAGCTGATGTTGTGCTATTTATGGTTGATGGTCGTGCTGGTTTAACATCTGCAGATGAAGCCATCGCAAAACACTTACGTTCACGTGAAAAGCCAACGTTTTTAGTTGTTAACAAGATCGATGGTATTGATGCAGATGCTGCAAGTGCAGAGTTCTGGCAATTAGGTATGAACAAAGTATACCAAATTGCAGCTTCACACGGTCGTGGTGTAACGTCTTTACTTGAACTTGCTCTAGCTCCTTTTATGGAAGAGCTTGTTGAAGAGTCTTTGAAAGATGAAAACGGTGAAATCACTGATTTAACTGAATTTGAAGATTTTGAAGACGAAGAGAAAGATCTAACTGAAGAAGATGCAGAGAAAGATTTTGCTCGCCTTCAGGATCAACCGATTAAACTTGCGATCATTGGTCGTCCAAACGTAGGTAAATCGACACTGACTAACCGTATTCTTGGTGAAGAACGTGTGGTGGTTTACGATATGCCTGGTACAACTCGTGACTCTATTTACATTCCTATGGAACGTGAAGGTCAAGAATACGTATTAATTGATACTGCGGGTGTTCGTCGTCGTGGCCGTATTAACGAAACCGTAGAAAAATTCTCTGTAATTAAAACATTAAAAGCCGTTGAAGATGCAAACGTTGTTCTACTGGTTATTGATGCTCGTGAAAACATCTCAGATCAAGATTTAAGTTTATTAGGTTTTGCGCTTAATGCGGGTCGTTCATTAGTAATTGCTGTGAACAAGTGGGATGGTTTAGATAACGATGTGAAAGAAAAAGTAAAATCTGAACTTGATCGCCGTTTAGGTTTTGTTGATTTTGCTCGTATTCACTTTATTTCTGCACTACACGGTACAGGTGTTGGTCACTTGTATGAATCGGTTCAAGAAGCATACGTTTCTGCGACTAAGCGTGTTGGTACTTCTGTTCTAACTCGTATCATGAAAATGGCACAAGATGATCACCAACCACCATTGGTTCGTGGCCGTCGTGTGAAGCTAAAATACGCTCACGCAGGTGGTTACAATCCACCGCTTATCGTTATTCACGGTAACCAAGTGAAAGAATTACCATCTTCATACAAACGTTTCTTAATGAACTACTACCGTAAGTCTTTAGAAATTATGGGTACTCCAATTCGTATTCAATTCCAGAATAGCGAAAACCCATTTGAAGATCGTGGTGGCAAACTAACTATGTCGCAAGAGCGTCAACGCAAGCGTCTGTTAGGTGCAGTGAAAAACCGCAACAAGAAGTAATCCAGAGTTACGTTCTTAAATGTATATTAAATAATAAAACGCCCATCTAGTTGTTGGGCGTTTTTTTTAGGTAAAAATCATGACTCAATTAGCAGCAACTGAAATTTTATTTTGTCATAACACATGGCAATCAGACTCCACTGTGCAACTTATCAAAGAAACAGAGCAAGGAAAGTGGGTAATTACTAAAGAGACACCATTCCACCCTGTTAGCCATATTTGGCCAGATCATCCAGAAGATAAAGGTGTAATACTGATTAATAACGAAGAATACTCAGTACTTGCTTGTCAAACTGGAGCTATAGAGCTTGCTACAAGTGAGTTTTATATTGGAAAAGATATTCCAATTAAACGTGGCGAAGAGGGATGGGTCTTTGTTGTTTCGCATTTAATCTCTAAAGATGCGGATATAGCAGTAGAAAATACTGTTACTTTGCGTGTTGATGAGGAGTATCAAAAAGCATTAAGTCGTGGTCATAGTGCAGGGCATATTGCTTATTTAGCACTAAATAAAGTGCTTCATGCTAACTACTGGCGTAAAGATGCTGATAGAAAAGACGAATTAGGCCACTATAATTTTAATAGCTATGCGCAAGAAACTAGCTTTGTATCTGAAGATCATTGTGAAGATGTATATCGTTTAGGTAAAACATTACGTAAGCGTGGTCTTAATAGTGCAGAGATGATGGCGAATCTTAAGACAATAGAAGAAGCAGTCAATCATCAAATTATTGAGTGGCTTGCCCTAGAAAGCCAAGTAACTATGCAATGTGATGGTAAAGCGTTAACCGATTCACGTTACTGGATAGTAGATTTTGGTATAGATGGAATAGCAAAACTTCCTTGTGGTGGTACGCATGTTAGTTCATTTAAAGAATACGCAACAATTACTGTCAAATTGGAAGAGAAAAGTGAGCAAGAGCTCCTTATGCTAACAACATCGATTAAAAAATAATCTAAAAAATGGAAATTACATTCCATGTATATTTCATTCTGCATTTTGTGTAATTAGAGTATTTTTCACTGAAAATCATAAGCCAAAGAATGATTGATGTGCTGGATCTTCTGATATTAAATGTTAAATTTAGATTTTAATGTGGTTTTAAATTGAAAAACAGCACATGTAACTAATGCTTTCGGGGTGTGGTTATATAAATGTTCTTAAAGGGCATGATCGCTGATCAGATCCCTATAAGCATGAAGATCCACATCATTTGAATATACTGAATAAAGAGTATTATTGAATAAGAACGATTAAAGAAGGAATGAGTGATGCAAGAAAATCAATGTCCAAAATGCCAATCTGAATTACGTTGGCAGAAAGAGGGCTATCATTGTGACTTTTGTCAGATAGATTTTAAGAAAGTGGCTTATTGCCCTGATTGTAATAAAGAAATGGAAAAGCTTAATGCTTGTGGCGCAGCAAGCTATTTTTGTCATGATTGCAATGAACTTAAGTCTAAATCACGAGCAAAAACGGAATTTTCTGAAATTGCAATTAGTTAAGTTCAGATGCTTTAGTTACCGTTGATGTAATATCACCATCAGCAAAACGAGTGGTAATGTTATCACCTAACTCCACTTGTTTTGTTGAAGTGATGATCTTCCCATCTTGATTGTGGGTGATGGAATAACCACGCATTAAGGTAGCTAAAGGGCTTACTGTATCTAGTTTCTCTGCTGCTAAAGCTAATTGATGACGTTGCATTAGTAGATTTCTATCCATTGAATCTAATAAGCGACGTTTGAGTTCTTCAATATGTAATTTATCTTGAGAGATTCTTTTTGTCGGAGATAAATTGTTTAATCGTAGCGTTAAGTTTTCAACTTTGTATTGCTGACGTTGAAGGCGCTGCTGAATATGATTCATCAATCTCTGATTAAGATCATCTAAGCGTTGGCTTTGATTATTTAGCTGCATCTGAGGGTGTTGCTTTTCAATTCGATGTTGATAAGCAGATAAGGAACGCTGTTGATGTGATAAATAACGTTCCATTGCACTATTTAAACGGCGCTTCTGATGAGCAACTGTTTGCAATTGCGCTGATAAATCACGACTCACTAATTCAGCAGCAGCTGAAGGGGTAGGTGCACGAACATCAGCAACAAAGTCAGCAATAGTAACATCAATCTCATGCCCTACAGCACTTACAATTGGGATCTCACTTGCAGCAATGGTTCGTGCAACGATTTCTTCGTTAAAACACCAAAGATCTTCTAATGAACCGCCGCCTCGACCGACAATTAAAATATCACATTCATTACGACTGTTAGCTCGCCCAATAGCTTGAGCTATCTGTATAGCGGCACCACTTCCTTGAACCATGGTTGGATAAATCACAACTGGTAGGTTTGGATCTCGTCGCTTTAATACATGGAGAATGTCAAAAAGGGCAGCCCCTGTTTGTGAAGTAATGATACCAACACGTTTTGGCTGTTCTGGTAAGGATTTTTTGGCTGTCTGAGCAAATAACCCTTCCGCAGCCAGTGACATTTTTAGTTGGTCAAACTCTTGTTGAAGACGGCCATCTCCCTCAGGTTGCATACTTTCAATGATAAGTTGATAGTCACCACGAGGTTCGTAAAGAGAGAGGCGGGCTTTAACAAGAACTTGTTTACCGTTTTGTGGTTTAAAGGTAACTCGTCGGTTATTGCCTTTAAACATGGCACATTTCACTTGTGCTTGACTGTCTTTTAAAGTGAGGTACCAGTGGCCAGAAACAGGCACGGTAAGATTGGAGATTTCGCCGACTAACCAAACAATTCCCATCTCGTTTTCTAATAATAGGCGAACTTCAGCATTCAATCGAGAGACAGTAAAGATACGAGGATTTGAATCGAGAGACATCAGAATGCCTTAGACATGGCTATAGGAATTAGCGGCAATATAATACATATCAAGGGGGTAATTGCAAATTAAAAATAAATAAATGTGTAGCCAAGCGTTTGCGCTATGCGTATAATCCGTCTGCAATATCAAATCCAAAACACTTTATTATGCGAAACGATAAAGTGGGATTTATTCCTTTAAACACCTTTGTTGTGAGATATTGCAAATGCTACGAATCGCAAAAGAAGCTCTAACCTTCGATGACGTTTTACTCGTCCCAGCACACTCAACAGTTCTTCCTAACACTGCTGATCTTCGCACTCAGTTAACCAAGAACATTTCTCTGAATATTCCAATGATCTCAGCATCTATGGATACGGTAACAGAAGCGCGCCTTGCTATTGCATTAGCGCAAGAGGGTGGCATCGGTTTTATCCACAAAAACATGTCTATTGAACAGCAAGCTGAAGAAGTTCGCCTAGTTAAAATTTTTGAAGCTGGTGTTGTTTCGGCTCCTGTAACTGTTCGTCCAGACGCAACCATTCAAGATGTTAAAGAACTAACAGAGAAACACGGCTTTGCTGGCTTCCCTGTAGTAACTGAAACTAATGAACTTGTTGGTATTATCACAGGTCGTGATGTTCGCTTTGTAACTGATTTATCTAAGAAAGTTGACGTTGTAATGACGCCGAAATCACGTTTGGCTTCTGTTAAAGAAGGTGCTACTCGTGAAGAAGTTCAAGAGAAAATGCACGAAGCTCGTGTTGAGAAAGTACTAGTAGTGAACGATGAGTTCCAACTAACCGGTATGATCACGGCAAAAGATTTCCATAAAGCAGAACGTAAACCAAATGCATGTAAAGATGAGCGTGGTCGTCTACGTGTAGGTGCTGCAGTAGGTGCAGGCGCAGGTAACGAAGAGCGTGTTAAAGCATTAGTTGAAGCTGGTGTGGATGTTCTACTAATCGACTCTTCACACGGCCACTCTGAAGGTGTTTTAAACCGAATCCGTGAAACACGTGCTGCATATCCTGATTTAGATATTATCGGTGGTAATGTTGCAACAGCCGCTGGTGCAAAAGCACTAATCGAAGCTGGTGTAAGCGCAGTTAAAGTGGGTATCGGCCCAGGTTCAATCTGTACAACTCGTATCGTAACAGGTGTTGGTGTTCCTCAAGTAACAGCTATTGCAGATGCAGCATCAGCAGCGGCTGAATACAGTATTCCAGTAATCGCTGATGGCGGTATCCGTTTCTCTGGTGACATCTGTAAAGCAATCGTAGCTGGCGCATCATGTGTGATGGTTGGTTCAATGTTTGCTGGTACAGAAGAAGCACCAGGTGAAGTAATTCTTTACCAAGGCCGTTCATACAAAGCATACCGTGGTATGGGTTCTCTAGGTGCAATGTCTCAAGGTTCTTCAGACCGTTACTTCCAATCAGATAACGCAGCAGATAAATTGGTACCAGAAGGTATCGAAGGTCGTATCGCATATAAAGGTCGTCTAAAAGAGATCGTTCACCAACAAATGGGTGGCTTACGTTCAAGCATGGGCCTAACAGGTTCAGCAACAATTGAAGACATGCGTACTAAAGCTGAATTTGTTCGTATTTCAGGTGCAGGGATGAAAGAGTCTCACGTACATGATGTTCAAATCACGAAAGAAGCACCAAACTATCGTTTGGGTTAAAAGAAGCGCCTAGGCTAATTTTTCTTAATTTTCTTTGCAGAATCTTCCGATTTCGTTATCAAAGGTACTCATTTACTCTTGTAAACTCCGTGCCTTTTCCTAGAACTCGAATGATTCTGCTTTGAAATATAAAGAAAAAATACTTTGTACTAAATTCAATTTTAAGCGTGTGGTTTATATGAAAGCCACACTAAATAAATGATTTTTTGAGAAAGACTAATGACGACTAATATCCACGATCAACGTATTCTTATTTTAGATTTTGGTTCTCAATATACGCAGCTTGTTGCGCGTCGTATTCGTGAAATCGGTGTTTACTGTGAGCTTTGGAGCTGGGATGTAGAAGAATCTGACATCCGTGATTTTAACCCAGACGGTATCATTTTATCTGGTGGCCCTGAGAGTGTTACAGAAGAAAACTCTCCTCGTGCGCCACAATATGTATTTGATTCAGGTGTTCCTGTATTTGGTGTGTGTTACGGCATGCAAACAATGGCAGAGCAACTGGGTGGTAAAGTAGCAACATCAACTGAGCGTGAGTTTGGTTATGCAGCGGTACAAGTAACTGGAGAATCAGCGTTATTTAAAGATCTTGAAGCAACTCAAGATGTTTGGATGAGTCACGGTGATAAAGTTGTTGAAATCCCATCTGATTTCGTAAAGATAGCAGAGACAGAAACCTGTCCATACGCTGCAATGGCGAACGAAGAGAAAAAATACTACGGTGTTCAATTCCACCCAGAAGTAACTCACACTAAAAATGGCATGAAAATGCTTGAGAACTTTGTTCTTAATGTATGTGGTTGTGAAGGTTTATGGACATCAGCTTCTATTATTGAAGATGCCGTTGCTCGTATTAAAGAGCAAGTAGGTGATGATGAAGTGATTCTTGGTCTATCTGGTGGCGTTGACTCATCAGTAGTTGCAATGCTTGCTCACCGAGCAATTGGTGACAAACTAACGTGTGTATTCGTTGATAACGGCTTATTGCGTTTAAATGAAGCTGATCAGGTAATGGAAATGTTTGGCAATAAATTTGGCCTAAACATTGTACATGTGAATGCTGAACAGCGTTTCCTTGATGCACTAGAAGGTGAATCAGATCCTGAAACAAAACGTAAGATCATTGGTCACGTATTCGTAGATATCTTTGATGAAGAATCGAAGAAACTGAAAAATGCTAAATGGTTAGCGCAAGGCACTATTTACCCTGATGTTATTGAATCAGCTGCATCTAAAACAGGTAAAGCTCATGTAATTAAATCACACCATAACGTTGGCGGCTTGCCAGATGATATGGAAATGGGTCTTGTTGAGCCTCTACGTGAATTATTTAAAGATGAAGTTCGTAAGATCGGTCTAGAACTAGGCTTACCTTATAACATGCTTTACCGCCACCCATTCCCAGGGCCAGGTTTAGGTGTTCGTGTTCTTGGTGAAATTAAGAAAGAGTACTGTGATTTACTTCGCCGTGCAGATGCTATTTTCATTGAAGAATTACACAATGCAGATCTTTACAATAAAGTATCTCAAGCATTCACTGTATTCTTACCAGTTCGTTCTGTTGGTGTAATGGGTGACGGTCGTAAGTACGATTGGGTTGTTTCTCTACGTGCTGTTGAGACTATCGACTTTATGACTGCGCATTGGGCACATTTACCATACGATTTCTTAGGTAAAGTATCTAACCGTATTATTAATGAAGTTAATGGCATTTCTCGTGTAGTTTACGATATTTCAGGTAAGCCACCAGCAACAATTGAGTGGGAATAATCCTCAATAATTGTTGATATGAATTTTGTTTATTAAAGCGCCGAAAGGCGCTTTTTTTGTTTCTATTGTAATGCAAATATTAACGTTGTTAGATAGATGTTTCATTGAAACATTAATTTACAAATTAAACATTTGTATAGCGCTGAAAATGCAATGTATTAAGCTTTTCTTGGCAATATCTGGTTTACACTGATTTAGCAAAGGAATAGATAAAGAATAAAAAAAATCAAATCTCTTTATCTTTAAATACAACATTACAGAAAATGGAGTTACGAATGAGTAACCAAGTAGCAGAGAAAACACCTAAGCTTAGCGGCATGGATCGTTTTCTGAATACAATTGAACGAGTAGGTAACAAGATACCAGATCCTGCACTACTGTTTTTCTGGGGCCTTTTAATTGTTTGGGGTCTTTCAGCGCTATTATCACAAGTACAATTTGACTTAATTCACCCAGTAACCCAAGACGCGGTTCAAGTGAAAAACCTTTTAACTGGTGATTCTCTAGCAAACTTTTTAGCAACAATGGTAACTAACTTCACGGGCTTTGCTCCTTTAGGTATCGTATTAGTTGCTATGTTAGGTGTAGGTGTTGCAGATACTTCTGGCTTTATTCAAACAGGCCTAAAGAAAATGCTTAACTTTACGCCAGCTAAACTATTAACACCTATGCTTATTCTTGTTGCTATCGTTTCGCATACAGCAGCAGATGCAGGTTACGTTTTAGTTATTCCTCTAGGTGGTATTATTTTCCACGCAGCAGGCCGTCATCCACTAGCTGGTATCGCAGCAGCATTTGCTGGTGTATCTGGTGGTTTCTCTGCAAACTTTATCCCATCAGGTATTGATCCATTACTAGCTGGCTTTACTCAAACAGCCGCTCAAGTACTAGATACTTCTTATATTGTTAACCCATTAGCAAATATTTACTTTACTGGTCTTTCTTCAATTCTAATTGTTGTGATCGGTTGGTATGTAACAGATAAGATTATCGAACCTCGTTTAGCAAATACACCAGTAGACGAAGATGCTGAAGAAGCACCTGATCTAGGTTCATTTACTGAGATTGAATCTAAAGCATTCAAATTTGCTGGTTGGGCGATGGTTGCAGGTATTGCATTATTAATTGCTTTAATCTACCCAGAAAACTCAGCACTTCGTTCTCCTGATGGTGAAATTACGTCATTCTCAGCACCATTAATGAAGTCAATTGTTCCACTTATCTTCATTCTATTTATTATTCCAGGCATTGTTTATGGTCGTGTTTCAGGAACATTTAAGAGCAGTAATGATGTAATCAAAGCAATGTCACAAACGATGGGTACAATGGGTGCATACATGGTTATGTCATTCTTCTGTGCGCAATTCTTAGTGGCATTCAGTCAATCAAACATCGGTACAATTCTAGCAATGTACGGTGCTGATTTCTTAAAAGCGATGGACTTACCTGGTCAAATGACCATTATTGGTATGATTTTGCTAACGGCAATGGTTAACTTATTGATTGGTTCAGCATCTGCTAAATGGGCTCTAATTGGTCCTGTATTAGTACCTATGTTAATGGGTGTTGGTATTTCACCTGAACTTTCTCAAGCGGCTTACCGTGTTGGTGATTCAGTTTCGAATATCATCTCTCCTTTAATGGTATTCTTCCCATTAGTAGTGGTTTACTGCCAACGTTACGTTAAGTCTACGGGTATCGGTACTCTTGCTTCTCTAATGATGCCATTCTCTATTGCTATGTTAGTTGGTTGGACAGTATTCCTACTTGCATACTGGGCTCTAGGCATTCCACTAGGTATCCAAGCGCCATACACATATAACCTTCCAGGTTAATTTGTATTAGTAAAAATAAAGCCCTGAGGAATGTTGAGTTCTCAGGGCTTTTTTTATGAGAGTAAAGAAAGGGGATTACTTGAACTTTCTTAGGTATCGATAAACAGAATCTTTAGATACATTAAGAATATTCGCTGTTATCTGAATCGCATCTTTAATATTAAAAGCCCCTTGATGATGTAAGCGCTCAACGATCGTTCTTACTCGGCGTGAAACGGCAATGCTTTCATCTTCAAATACATCATGTTGTATTTTTGCTATTGAATCAGTAAGCATTTCAATACTGTCTTTGGCAAACGTTTCTGGTGACGCGGTGAGTTGATTCGTTTGAGGAAACAGGTCCATAAAGAAACTGTTCATAGGAACATCAAGATTCGAATTAATGCAAAGTAAGGCAATAGGAGTGCCATCTTCATTTCTAATTATCGATGTGACAGAGCGTAGCAATTCCCCTTTTTCAGTACGAGTAAAATAAGGAGTAGAGACATCAGAATCTGTTTTTAATTTCTCTAGAGCTAGGTTCGTGATAGGCGCACCGATACCTCGGCCTGTTACATGCCCATTAGCTATTTTAATAATGGATGGGTTATCCGAGTCTAAAGAGTGCAATACCACTTCTACATGTTTACCAAACATTGCAGCAATGCCATCAACAATACTGTAAGTTGATTTGAGTATGAGTTTATCGGCTGTAGTCAGTTTATGTAGCATATATGTTCTTTATGTTGGTGAAATGAGATGTCACTTAACGAGTAAGTGACATCTTTTCATTATGACGCCATTATTTCAATGATTTCATGATCAATATTAGGCATACCTGTTGTGATCATTCTGCCAATGTTTTTAATTGTCTTTTCAACATCATCAGCGATCACACCTTGCTTCGTTACACAATGATCATTTAGTGCTAATAGAGCAGATTTCATTGCTGATTGAGCGCTACTTCCCACTTTCATTGCACACGTTGATTTTGCACCGTCACAAATCATACCGCTGGTATCACTGATGGTATTTTGAATGGCTGAGCAAGATTGTTCAAACGTGCCACCAGCTAGATATACCATCGCCATTGATGCTGCTGCAGAAGTAACAGCATTACCACAAAAAGCAGAAAGTGGTGGGTAGTGAGATTTAATATAAATGGCACCAAGATGACTCATGATAAAAGCTCGAGCTAATTTTTCATCATCAGCATTAAAAAAGTCAGCCATTTTTACTACTGGAATAGTTGCTGCAATACCTTGGTTACCACTGCCATAATTCGACATGGCTGGTAGTGTCGCCCCTCCCATACGAGCGTCAGATGCTGCTGAAGTATAGATCAAAATGTCACTATCTAGACTTTTAGCAAGTAATCCTTTTTCAATGTTCTTTTGATAGGTGCGACCGACTTCTAAACCGTAAGGGTTATTTAAACCTTCTTGAGCAAGAGCGATATTTAACTCTTTTGCTTCTAAAATAAATTTAATGTCATCAAACTCTGCTTGGGTAGCAAAGTCATAAATTGATGAGATAGTGATATCAACGCCATCACAAATTGACGCTGTAGATGTCTTTGGTAAAGAGGAGTCCAGCGTGAAAATAACGTTATCATCAAGACGTTTTTCAATAATTAGAGTGTGACCACCGCTAATCGTAACTTCAGCATTATGAACCGCATTTTTAGCAATAACTCGGCAATAAATAAACTCGTCAGTGGTTTCTCTTTGAACGACGACACAGCCATTATCAATGAGCTTTTGTGCTTCATTTACTTCTTCTTCAGTTATCTTTGCTAATACTTCTAAGCCAGCATCAGGATTGCCACCTATCGCCCCTGTTGCCGCTGCAATAGCAAGACCAACTCTACCTGTTCTTGGTACAAAAACACCCATGCTATTTTTGTATAAGTTATCAGAAACAAAAACATCTATTGTTTCTGGTTTAGAACCAAGCATTTGTGTAGCCACGCTTGCAGCATAAGCGGCACAAATTGGTTCAGTACAGCCAAGAGCTGGTTTTACAACACCTTGTAGAATATCAATGTACTGTTTCCAGATAGAGTTCATGATGGTCACCTTTTATATCTAATTATTATTTTTGATGTGCAATCGCTTCAACTTCAACTAATACGCCAAGTGGAAGATCTTTAACGGCAAAACATGAGCGAGCAGGGCAGTCTGTTTTGAAAACGGTTTTGTATACTTCGTTAAACGCAGCGAAGTCAGTAATATCTGCAAGGTAACAAGTTGTTTTTAAAACTGTGTTTACATCACCGCCACCAGCTTCAATAACTGCAATTAAATTTTGTAGAGACATTTGTGACTGTTCTGTGATTCCACCTTCAACTACTTTAGAAGTAGAACCATCTACAGGTAATTGACCTGATGTAAAAATGAGACCGTTAAATTGTGTGCCATGAGAATATGGACCAATAGCTTCAGGTGCAGATGCAGCAACAATAATTTCTTTCATATAAACCTACTTACTTGCAATAAATTTTGAATTTTAAGTTTTTCTTCAAGTTATGCAAAAATAATTGCATTGATCTTGTTGGGTGAATTTATGCTTAATTGACAAGCAATGCAATAGGTTTTTGTTATTTTTGTGTTTATTTTTCGAACTGAGATCTCGCTATCATTTCAAATAAATTTGCATTGTTATTTTTATAATTAGGAGTAAATTCTTCAAAAGTTGCATTTATACCTAGAAAGTATGATGCATTATTAATAATAAAAAATAGCGTACCCTACACAAAGATGGAGTTTTATATGAACACAGCTACATTGCCGAGTCATCATCATGAGAGAGATGGAATGAATGACTCTGAGTGGAAAAAAGCGACGAAATTCGATAGTACTGATATTGGTTGGATTGTAATCAGTATTGGTATGGCCATAGGCGCAGGGATTGTTTTTTTACCTGTTCAAGTTGGTATTATGGGGCTTTGGGTTTTCCTTTTATCTTCAATTATTGGTTACCCAGCCATGTATTTGTTTCAAAAACTTTTTATTAACACTCTCGCAGAAGCAAAGACATGTACGGATTACCCAGGTGTTATTACTGGTTATTTAGGTAAAAACTGGGGGATCGCTTTAGGCGTTCTCTACTTTATAATGTTGGTTATTTGGGTGCTGGTTTACTCGCTAGCAGTCACTAATGACAGTTCATCATATTTGCATTCTTTTGGTGTGACTGAGGGACACTTAAACGATAACGTATTTTATGGTTTAGGCCTAATCTGTGTACTTGCTTTTATTGGTTCTAAAGGCGAGAAATTATTATTTAAACTTTCAGGGTTTATGGCGGTAACGGTTCTGTCTTTGGTGGCAATTATGGGACTATTGCTAGTATCTCGTTGGGATATGGCAAATATTCCAGCAATGGGATCATTTGGACCAATGCTAAAAGACGCGATCATTACTCTGCCTTTTACTTTAACTTCTATCTTGTTTATCCAATCATTAAGCCCTATGGTAATTTCATATCGTTCACATGAAAAATCTATTGAGGTTGCTCGCTTTAAAGCGCTACGAGCAATGAATATTGCTTTTGGTATCTTGTTTGTTGTTGTTTTCTTCTTTGCTGTTTCTTTTACTTTTGCGATTAGCCAAGAGCAAGCGGCAGAAGCAATGAATAAAAATATTTCAGCATTAGCGATTATTGCACACTACTTCCCTGGTAGCTGGGCAACGGTTACAGGTATCGTGATTAATATCTTCGCTGTTGTGACATCATTCTTTGGTGTGTTTATGGCATTCCAAGAAGCGTGTCGTGGTATTGCCATGAATATACTATTAAGACGTATGGATGAATCTGCGATAAATAAAGAGTTGGTAAATAAACTAATTACTGTATTCATTATTTTACTTGCATGGTCTGCTGTTGCTTTGAATGCGCCTATCTTATCTTTTACTTCGATTTGTAGCCCTGTTTTTGGTTTGGTAGGTTGTTTAATTCCAGCTTATCTTGTGTATAAAGTACCGACACTTCATAAGTACAAAGGGGTAGCAACTAATCTAATTATTATTACTGGTATTCTGCTTTGTATCTCTCCAATACTTGCATTTATCTAAGATTAATTTTCTAAATAACATAAAAAAGCCCAGAGATATCCTCTCTGGGCTTTTTCTATTTATGCTGTTATTTATTTAAGTGAGAAGCGTGGAACTCTAAATGCTCATCAATAAATGTTGAGATGAAGAAGTAGCTATGGTCATAGCCTGGTTGCATTCTAACTTCAATATCAGTTCCTGATTTCTCTGCCGAAGAGAGAAGGTACTCAGGTTTTAATTGTTCTTCTAAAAAACCGTCAGCTTCACCTTGGTCAACTAAGATTGGAAGTTTTGAGCCTTTTTTCAGAAGTTCAGAACTGTCGTATTCTAACCAAGCTTCTTTATTATCACCTAAGTATAAACCTAACGCTTTTTGTCCCCAAGGACAGTTAATTGGGCTAGCAATAGGACTAAAGGCAGAAATAGATTGGTACATGTCTTGGTTTTTTAAGCCGATAGTAATAGCACCATGACCACCCATACTGTGACCAGAAATCGATTTTTTATCTGATACAGGGAAGTGCTCTTCGATTAATGATGGTAGCTCTTTTGTCACATAGTCATACATATGATAGTGACGGTTCCAAGGAGCTTGAGTTGCATTTAAATAGAACCCTGCACCTAGGCCAAAATCGTATGCACCTTCTGCATCATCAGCAACGTCTTCACCACGAGGACTTGTATCCATAGCCACAATAGCAATACCTAATTCAGCTGCTTTTTTGAAAGCGCCAGCTTTTTGCATGAAGTTTTCATCAGTACAAGTTAAGCCTGATAACCAGTATAAAACAGGAACCGGATTACTTTCAGATGCGTTTGCAGGTAAGAAAATAGCAAAGCGCATATTGCAGTTTAGAGATGATGAAGTATGTGTGTATTGTTTGTGCCAACCACCCGCAACTTTTGCTTGGCTGATATTTTCGATTGTCATGATGAGCCCTTTTATATTTGATTCGTATCAGCGAGATCACTGTATTGAATAGGTATCTACTGGTTGATTTTGAAGTGCTTTAAAATAAAGAATGAAACACTCAGTAAGATTACCTATAAATTGCGCCACCCACGCAGATAAGCATACTGTCTTTATATAAAGCACTTGGAGATCAAAAGTAGAATAGGGGTTAGAGTATCTAACCCCTTGCTTTTACTTATTTATCCATATGTAAAACAGTACGGATAGACTTACCTTCGTGCATTAGATCGAACGCAGCGTTTACATCCGCAAGACCCATAGTGTGAGTGATGAAGTCATCAAGAGCGAACTCACCTTGCATGTAACGGTCAACGATACCTGGAAGTTCAGTACGGCCTTTAACGCCACCGAATGCAGAGCCACGCCATACACGACCCGTTACTAGTTGGAACGGACGAGTTGAGATTTCTTGACCCGCACCAGCAACACCGATGATGATTGATTCACCCCAACCTTTGTGACAACACTCAAGAGCCGAACGCATAACGTTAACGTTACCGATACACTCGAAAGAGTAATCAACACCACCGTCAGTCATTTCAACAATCACTTCTTGAATTGGCTTGTCGTAGTTCATTGGGTTGATGCAATCAGTTGCACCTAATTTTTTAGCCAGTTCGTATTTGCTTTCGTTCAAGTCAACACCGATGATGCGGCTTGCACCAGCCATTTTTGCACCGATGATAGCTGAAAGACCGATACCACCTAGACCAAATACAGCAACCGTGTCACCTTTTTCAACTTTAGCAGTGTTAAGAACCGCACCCATACCAGTAGTAACACCACAACCTAGAAGACAAACTTCTTCAAGAGGGGCATCTTTAGATACTTTCGCTAAAGAGATTTCAGGAAGAACTGTGTATTCAGAGAACGTAGAACAACCCATGTAATGGAAGATAGTTTCACCGTTAATAGAGAAACGGCTAGTCCCATCAGGCATAAGGCCTTGGCCTTGAGTTTCACGAACCGCTTGGCAAAGGTTAGTTTTGCCAGATTTACAGAATTTACACTCACCACATTCAGCAGTGTAAAGAGGGATAACGTGGTCACCGACTTCAAGACCAGTTACGCCTTCACCCACCATTTCAACAATACCGCCACCTTCGTGACCTAAGATTGAAGGGAAGATGCCTTCTGGATCATCACCAGATAGAGTGAATAGGTCAGTGTGACAAACACCAGTAGCAACGATGCGAACTAAAACTTCACCCGCTTTAGGAAGTTGCACATCCACTTCTTCCATTTTAAGAGGTTCGCCAGCAGCCCAAGCTACCATTGCTTTAGATTTAATGTGAGTTTGACCAGGTTTAATATCAAGCGCCATTGGATTTTCCTTTTAATATATTCGGATGAGCAGTCAACTAAAGCGTAGCTGAGTTTTTTATTTCTGCTCTCTCGTTTTGATGTGGCTAGTATAAGTGTGAACAAGGATGTTGATAATCCCCATAAAATGAAAATGATTTTTACGGTTATGTAATAATAAATGTAGAATAGAGTATTTATGGAGTAGATATCTCAGTTTAAAAGGGAAATATGAAATGAGACCTGACAAAGGTGGGTCATATAGATATGCTGCTTGTATTAAAGGAGTATGAATAAATATGAGCCAATGCAGTAGTAAAATTTGGGGACTATTTTTAATTTTGCTTGTGGTGTTTTCAGCAGGCTCTTTTGCTGCATCTCAAGTTAATACTTCATTACCTTCTAGTGAAACCATTACGCCTTATCAAAAGTCCTCATCAATTATAAACGCTTTGGTTATTTCTGATTGTGCTCAATGGGATCATGATCTGTCATTAGGCTACAGTTCAGAGCGACATCATTGTTGTGCATCTGTGTGCTTATTAAAAATGTCATGTGGTCAATCTTTAGTGGTTACGCATTCTCTTTTAAGTTCTTTAGCTTTGATTAATGTGGATCAAGCTGAAAAAGCCATCGTACGTAATCAAACCTTATTTCGCCCTCCAATTGTGTAATTCTTAATGTAAAGTTTTTGTATTTTTACCGATGTTATTAATCGATTTAGGATTTATTCAATGAAAAAGTTATTTGTTTTTTTATCAGCAGTTATGTTTACATTCTCTGTTCAGGCTACACAGTTTGAGGAGGGGAAATATTATCAAGTTCTCGATGTAGCGAAATCAACCCAACCCAAGGTGACGGAGTTTTTTTCATTCTATTGTCCGCACTGCTATAAGTTTGAAGCGGTGATTAAGAATTTAAAACCCGCTTTAGCGAAGAGCGTCAAATTTGAAAAAGTGCATGTTGCTTTTATGGGAAATGATATGGCAGTACCTATGGCAAAATCGTACGCCACTATGGTTGTACTTGGGGTTGAGGATAAAATGGTACCAGCTATGTTTAAGCAGATTCATGAGTTAGGGCAACGTCCAAAAAATGAAGATGAACTTCGTCAAGTCTTTATCAATAATGGTATTGACCCTGATAAATATGATGAGGCTTATAATAGTGCGGCTGTGAGTGCGATGCAGCGTAAGTTTGATATTCAGTTTGAAGCAAGTACGTTAACAGGGGTTCCAGGAGTATTGGTGAACAATAAATACATTGTTAAACCTAATGCCATTCGTAGTTACGATGAATACAACCAACTGGTAAATTATTTACTGACATTGTAATTTTTTATTTAAGCTACAAACTTGAGATACAAAAAAGCCCTCACAGATTGAGGGCTTTTTATTGCATAACATTATGCAGGGATATTTTGTGTGAACACTTCTTTGTTAGCTGATTCTTTTTGCCACTTATCAATAACCAAAGCCGCAATCATATCTCCCTCAACGTTAACCGCTGTACGGAAAGTATCAAGTGGGCGTTCAATAATTAATAAGATCGCAATGGCTTCTAGAGGGATCCCAGCAGCTAACAGAACCAGTTGCATACCCGACATGGATCCTGATGGCATACCAGGAGCGCCAACAGATGATACCATTGCCATAATAAAGATCATGACTAACCCTGAGGTTGTTAAATCGACCCCAAAAAGTTGAGCTAGGAATATAGCTGCAACACCTTCAAATAGCGCTGTTCCATCCATATTCATTACCGCACCAAGTGGTAGCACCATACTGCTTGTACTTTGAGATACCCCTAGCTTTTCTTGTGCGCTTTGCATTGCTAGAGGCAGAGTTGCAGAACTAGAAGAGGTTGCAAATGCCATCGCCATTGGAGCTGAGATCGCTTTAAATAAGGTTGTATACTTAATGCCTGTCGCTATTTTAGCTATTGTTGGTAAAACAATTGCGCCATGAATTAAAGTAAGAACAAAGACCAGTAAAGCAAACAGAGCTAATTGTTGAAATAAAGACTCGCCACCTCGGACAGTAAAATCAAAAACAATGGCAAACACAGCTAATGGAGCTAGGCGAATAATCCAACCTACTAGTGTATTAATGCTTTTATTTAAACCGCTGAGCACATCAAAAACAGGATGCTTTTCTGGTAGTGATGAAAGTAAAGCCAGTCCCAACATAAATGAAAACACAACGATAGCGAGTAAGTTCCCATTGGTTAATGCTGCAACAGGATTTACTAAAGCCATATTTAATAACTTACTTGCAATGGCTGCACCACCAGCGGATTCTTCACTAATGAGCTGAACATTGTCACCAACAGGAGCAAACTCTGTAAGAGGTTGCCATGCAGGCATCAATAATGATGCACCTAAACCAAGAGATATCGCTAATAATGTGGTGAAACTGTAAAACAATAACGTATTTCGACCTACTTGTTTTAAGCGGGTGATAGAGCCAATGCTTGTAATACCTTGAAGTAAAGAAAGCATTACCACTAAACCGACCACCATTTTGAGTAAACCAATATAGGTAATTTTTCCTAACATGATTACTTGGTACCAAGCCGCTTGGGTTACGTCAGTTGTTGGAGAAATAAATAGTGTAATAAACCAAGCAAGTAATGCTGCTAGTAGTAATTGCAGAGGCAAAGAATGACGAAGTTTGTTCCACATAATGATTATTCCAGTTACTTTGAAAAATGTTGCTTTATACGTTTATTAAAAGATGGCTCCTTTAATAAACGCATGCAGTATAAAAAATAAAGTCCGTTAAATTAAATCTAACGGACTTTGATATTAAGTGAATTACAATGTTTTAGACCCTAGACCCTAGACCCTAGACCCTAGACCCTAGACCCTAGTTCTTATTTATCCATATGTAGAACAGTACGGATAGACTTACCTTCGTGCATTAGATCGAACGCAGCGTTTACATCCGCAAGACCCATAGTGTGAGTGATGAAGTCATCAAGAGCGAACTCACCTTGCATGTAACGGTCAACGATACCTGGAAGTTCAGTACGGCCTTTAACACCACCGAATGCAGAGCCACGCCATACACGACCCGTTACTAGTTGGAACGGACGAGTTGAGATTTCTTGACCTGCACCAGCAACACCGATGATGATTGATTCACCCCAACCTTTGTGACAACACTCAAGAGCCGAACGCATAACGTTAACGTTACCGATACACTCGAAAGAGTAATCAACACCACCGTCAGTCATTTCAACAATCACTTCTTGAATTGGCTTGTCGTAGTTCATTGGGTTGATGCAATCAGTTGCACCTAGTTTTTTAGCCAGTTCGTATTTGCTTTCGTTCAAGTCAACACCGATGATGCGGCTTGCACCAGCCATTTTTGCACCGATGATAGCTGAAAGACCGATACCACCTAGACCGAATACAGCAACTGTGTCGCCTTTTTCAACTTTAGCAGTGTTAAGAACAGCACCCATACCAGTAGTAACACCACAACCTAGAAGACAAACTTCTTCAAGAGGGGCATCTTTAGATACTTTCGCTAAAGAGATTTCAGGAAGAACTGTGTATTCAGAGAACGTAGAACAACCCATGTAATGGAAGATAGTTTCACCGTTAATAGAGAAACGGCTAGTCCCATCAGGCATAAGGCCTTGGCCTTGAGTTTCACGAACCGATTGGCAAAGGTTAGTTTTGCCAGATTTACAGAATTTACACTCACCACATTCAGCAGTGTAAAGAGGGATAACGTGGTCACCGACTTCAAGACCAGTTACGCCTTCACCCACCATTTCAACAATACCGCCACCTTCGTGACCTAAGATTGAAGGGAAGATACCTTCTGGATCATCACCAGATAGAGTGAATAGGTCAGTGTGACAAACACCAGTAGCAACGATGCGAACTAAAACTTCACCCGCTTTAGGAAGTTGAACATCCACTTCTTCCATTTTAAGAGGTTCGCCAGCAGCCCAAGCTACCATTGCTTTAGATTTAATGTGAGTTTGACCAGGTTTAATATCAAGCGCCATTGGATTTTCCTTTTAATATATTCGGATGAGCAGTCAACTAAAGCGTAGTTGAGTTTTTTATTTCTGCTCTCTCGTTTTGATGTGGCCATTATAAGTATTTCGCATCAATTGATAATACGTTAGAATGGTAAATAATTTTTACGAATACGTAATAATAGTAGTGGAGAATAGCCTGTGATTGATTGGGAAGGGGTAACGGAATTCGTTGCCGTTGCTGAAGCGCAAAGCTTTACTGGAGCCGCTAGGGCTCTTGATACTTCTGTTGCTCAAATTAGCCGTAAAGTCGCGGCCTTAGAGGATCGTCTTTCAATTAAACTATTGATAAGAACAACTCGAAAAGTTTCTGTAACGGAGGCTGGGCAAACTTATTATCAACATTGTCGTCATTTAGTTGAAGGTTTAAAACAAGCTGATAGAGCTATTACAGAGCTAAACGCAACTCCGCAAGGGCGCTTAAAAATTACCTCTTCAGTGACATATGGTGAGCAATTGATCGCACCATTACTGAGTGACTTTATGCTGATGTACCCACAGCTTGAACTTGAACTTGTGTTATCAAATCAAACATTAGATTTGGTTGAGCAAGATTTTGATTTAGCGATTCGATTAGGGCGTTTAACCGATTCAACTATGATGGCAAAACGTCTATCTAGCCGCCAAGTGCGCGTATGTGCTTCTCCTAGTTATATTGAGAAACATGGTGAGCCTCATACCTTATCTGAACTATCGCAACACAACTGTTTAGTTGGTAGCTTGCCTATTTGGCGCTTTATTGAAAATAAAAAAGAAAAAAGCGTAAGAGTAAAAGGTTCTGTTCACTGTAATAGCGGAGCGGCATTAACCAATGCAGCATTAAAAGGTTTAGGTATTGTTCAGCTGCCTGATTTTTATGTTCAAGAGTCAATGGATAAAGGTGAATTAGTGGAGATCCTTGTTCCTTATCGTGAGCCAAAAGAAGGGATCTGGGCTGTGTACCCAAATAACCGACACCTTTCAACTAAGGTTCGTTTATTGGTTGAATTTTTAGCACAAGAGCTAGCTGAATAAATGAGTGTTAAACAAGAAAGCAGAGATGCTAGCTTTTATATGCAACGAGCAATGGAACTGGCTGCTATCGCAGAGCAAGAGGGTGAAGTTCCTGTTGGTGCTGTGATTGTCTTGGATGATGAAATTATCGGAGAGGGGTGGAATCGCTCAATCAGTACTCATGATGCAACTGCTCATGCTGAGATGATGGCAATTAAACAAGCGGGTAGTAAAATTGAAAACTATCGTTTAGTTGATGCGACATTATACGTTACGTTAGAGCCATGCCCTATGTGTGCAGGCGCGATTGTACATAGTCGTATTAAACGCGTTATTTTTGGTGCATCAGATATGAAAACAGGGGCATCAGGAAGCGTGATAAACTTGTTTACTTCAGCAACGGCGTTTCATTTTGTTGAATGTGAATCAGGTGTGATGGAAGAGGCATGTCGTTCTCAGTTGCAGGCGTTTTTTAAAAGAAGACGTAAAGAGAAGAAAGAAGAGAAAAAAGCCAGAAGAGAAGCTGAGCAGAAATAAAGACGAATAGGATCTAAAAAGGCAAGCCATTACTGGTTTGCCTTTTTCTTTTGTATGTCTATCGACAAGAGAAGGGTTCGCCTGTGTCGAATAATGCTTGAGCGTATGAACGTTGACGCTGTAAGACTTTTTTATGGTTATTCAGTAGCTTTCTACGGCGTTGTGTACTGCTTCTGAGTGTACTTTTACTTTTTGGTTTTCTTCTACCAGAGAGCATAAACTCCCCTAATTAAACGAATAAAAAGCGCGTTTATTGTATTTGTAAAACGCGCATAAAAATAGATGATGTGGAATGAAGATTAAGCCTCTATTGTTACCGTATTATGACGATGAATCTGAGATAAGATTCATAATTATAAATTACTTTTTGGTCTCAATCGCTTGGCTAACACTGGCTTCCGCTGATGACAGAGGAACATCGATGACTTGTAGATCTTCAACTGTCAGTTCTTCTTGTTTTAATTTGTTCGCTTGTTCTTGTTCGTAACCAATAATGCTTTGATAATAACGTCTAATATTTTCAACGTAATTTTGCGCTTCATCACCACGTGCAAAACCATAACGTAAGTATCGGTAATAACGCTGTTGACGAAGCAGTGGTAAATTGTCTTTTACATCAGTCCATGAATCAGGATCACCACCTAAACGTTGTGTTAGACGCCTTGCATCCATCATATGACCAAAACCGATGTTATATGAAGCCAGTGCGAACCAAATTTTTTCATGTTCGGTGATTGAATCTGGAATTCGTTTTACTATTCGACGTAAATATTCTGCACCACCGCGAATACTTTGTTCGGGGTTTAAACGATTCTTAACTCCTACAGATTGGGCTGTTGGTAGAGTTAGCATCATCATACCACGAACCCCAGTTGGTGATTTTGCAAGTGGGTTCCAATGAGATTCTTGATAAGAAAGAGCAGCAAGGAATCGCCAATCAAAATCACCTGCGTATTTCTTAAATAGCGGTTCCCATTTTGGTAGTTTGCTTTCTAATGCACGGATAAAGGCGCGAGTATCTACATAATCAAAAGACTCTACGTGTCCAAAATATTTTTCTTCAAGAAGGGCAAGCTTACCGCTTTCTTTCAACTCACCAAAAAATTCAATTAATAGCGCTTGTAAACTGTCATCTTCGGTTTGTTGTAAGAACCATGCGACTGGCTGATCTTCTGTAACTTCGAAAGCAACAGCCAGATCGGGATGAATACGTTGAGTTAATGATAACTCTACCGAATCAGCTAAAGTGTAATGTATTTCACCTGTTGCTACTTTTTTCAAAAGCTCGCTTACATCAGTATCTGCTGCGGTATTCCAATCAAGATTTGGGTATTTCTCTTTTAATTTTATAAGCGTACCTTCAAAACTTGAATCTTTAACAATAGTAAGGTTTTCATCAAGTTGAGTTAGGTTTTTTATGTTGCGTGGTCGCCAACTTCCTTTCTTATAAACGACTTGTTGGCTGACATAATAGTAGACAGGACCTGGACGGAATTTTTGTAAGCGTTCAGGGGTGATCGTCATGTTGGCTGCAATGATATCGACTTCATTACGTTCCAAAGCAGGAAATAAGCCTGAATAAGTATATGCAGGGGTGATCTCTAGTTTTACTTCTAACTTTTCAGCAAATGCTTTAGCAAGATCATAATCTAATCCCGTAGGACCATTTGAACCAATATAATAAGAAAGTTGGTTATTTAATGTGCTGACTCGTAAGATGCCACGTTCTCTAATTTGCTCTAGTTTGGTTTTGGGTTCAGATTCTACCTGACAACCGGTTAAGGTAATTAAAAGGGTAGAAATAACCAAACAAGATTGTATGAATCGGTGATGTCGAATGCGGCTCAAGTCAGGATGCTCTTTTTAAAATTTAAGGCGTAGTTATATCAAATGGTAAATAAAGAGGCAAAAGTGCGGTAACAAATTACAACAATAATTAGATATTGAGACAGATAAAGTGCATTGTATGGTTAATTATTGTCCTATTTTAAGGAAATTACGGTTCGTTACCCTTTTTTTTAAAAAAATACGCAAACGGTTGCTTTTGGTGTTACTTCACAAAAAAAAATCCTTTATAATGCGCTCGCAATAGCAGAGGTAACATCGGCATAGTCACTATGAGCCATGAGTATTTAATTGAGTTATATACATCTAATCTCATGAAACTATTCCAATATTACCTTTAATTCATTGCCAAAGAGACCTAGTACATGAGAATTTTGCGTGGTTCACCTGCTCTATCTGAATTTCGTGTTAACAAGCTGCTTGAGCTTTGTCGCGAGCTGAGTTTACCTGTTACTGGTATTTATGCTGAGTTTGCACATTTTGCTGATGTAACAGCAGAGCTTGATGCGTCTGAAGTACAGAAATTAGAAAAATTACTAACTTACGGTCCAACCATTGAAGAACATGAGCCTGAAGGCTTATTGCTTCTTACCACTCCTCGTCCAGGAACGATCTCTCCTTGGTCTTCAAAATCTACTGATATTGCTCATAACTGTGGTTTAGATAAAATTGCACGTTTAGAGCGTGGAACGGCATTTTATATTGAAAGCTCTGAAGAGTTATCAGAACTTCAATTAATTGAATTAAAAGCAATTCTTCATGATCGCATGATGGAGGTGGTTTTCACTGACTT
Organism: Aliivibrio fischeri; assembly: GCA_038993745.2. Lineage (NCBI taxonomy): Bacteria > Pseudomonadati > Pseudomonadota > Gammaproteobacteria > Vibrionales > Vibrionaceae > Aliivibrio > Aliivibrio fischeri. The sequence goes on from CP160629.1 coordinate 708,913, forward strand.
CGAATCAGCATCAGCGTTATTTGCTGTATCTGAACCTGCACCGTATACAGAAGTCGATCTACTGACTGGTGGCCGTAAAGCGCTTGAAGACGCAAACGTTACCCTTGGTCTTGCTTTGGCGGAAGATGAGATTGATTACCTGCTTGAAAGTTTTACTGAAAAACTTGAGCGTAATCCGACTGACATCGAGTTAATGATGTTTGCACAAGCGAACTCAGAGCACTGTCGCCATAAGATCTTCAACGCTGATTGGACTATCGACGGCGTTAAGCAAGAAAAATCATTGTTCAAGATGATTAAGAATACGTTTGAAGTTACTCCTGATAACGTACTTTCTGCATACAAAGATAACGCAGCTGTTATGACGGGCTCTGAAGTAGGTCGCTTCTTCCCAGATCCTGAAACTCGCCAGTACAACTACCACCAAGAGAAAACACACATCTTGATGAAGGTTGAAACGCACAACCACCCAACAGCTATCTCTCCATGGCCGGGCGCATCAACAGGTTCAGGCGGTGAAATCCGTGATGAAGGCGCAACAGGTATTGGTGGTAAGCCAAAAGCTGGTCTTGTGGCGTTCTCTGTATCTAACCTTAAGATCCCGAACTTTGTTCAACCTTGGGAAACAGACTTTGGTAAGCCAAGCCGTATCGTTACAGCATTGGATATCATGCTTGAAGGTCCTCTTGGTGGCGCGGCATTCAACAACGAATTTGGTCGTCCAAACCTACTAGGTTACTTCCGTACTTACGAAGAGAAAGTTAACTCTCACGCCGGTGTTGAAGTTCGCGGTTACCACAAGCCAATCATGCTAGCTGGTGGCCTTGGTAACATTCGTGATGAGCACGTTCAGAAGAAAGAGATCCCAGTAGGTGCAAGCCTAATCGTTCTTGGTGGCCCTGCTATGAACATCGGCCTTGGTGGCGGTGCAGCATCTTCTATGGATTCTGGTTCTTCTTCTGAAGATCTAGATTTCGCTTCGGTACAACGTGAAAACCCAGAGATGGAGCGTCGTTGTCAGGAAGTTATCGATCGTTGTTGGCAGCTAGGTGATGCGAACCCAATCGCATTCATCCACGATGTGGGCGCAGGCGGTATCTCGAATGCCCTTCCTGAGTTAGTAGACGATGGCGAGCGTGGCGGTATCTTCAACCTACGTGACGTGCCAAACGATGAGCCGGGCATGAGCCCACTTGAGATCTGGTGTAACGAATCTCAAGAGCGTTATGTTATGGCAGTTGCTGATAAAGATATGGCAACGTTCGATGCTATTTGTAAGCGTGAACGTGCACCATATGCCGTAGTTGGCAAGGCAACAGAAGAGCGTGAGCTTAAACTTGAAGATTCACACTTCGACAACACGCCAATCGACATGCCAATGGACATCTTATTAGGTAAAACACCTAAGATGCACCGTGATGCGAAAACGCTAAAAGCAAATAACCCAGCGATTGACCGTTCTGGTATTGAAATGAACGAAGCGGTTGACCGTGTTCTTCGTCTACCAACAGTCGCTGAGAAAACATTCCTTATCACTATTGGTGATCGCTCGGTAACTGGTCTTGTTGCTCGTGACCAAATGGTTGGCCCATGGCAGGTTCCTGTTGCTAACTGTGCTGTAACAGCAGCAAGTTACGACTCTTATCACGGTGAAGCGATGTCTCTTGGTGAGCGTACGCCAGTAGCACTACTAGACTTCGGCGCATCGGCTCGTCTAGCGGTTGGTGAAGCAATCACTAACATCGCAGCGACCAACATCGGCGATATCAAACACATTAAATTGTCAGCTAACTGGATGTCTCCAGCAGGTCACCCAGGTGAAGATGCAGGTCTTTACGAAGCGGTGAAAGCAGTTGGTGAAGAGCTATGTCCAGCACTGGGTCTAACTATCCCAGTGGGTAAAGACTCAATGTCGATGAAGACTAAGTGGGAAGAGAACGGCGAGCAGAAAGAAGTCACGTCTCCGTTATCTCTTGTTATCACTGCATTTGCTCGTGTTGAAGATGTTCGTAAGACGATTACGCCTCAACTTCGCACCCCTGATAACCTTGAAGGACTAGGCGACACTTCACTAGTTCTTATCGACCTAGGTAACGGCAAAAATCGCCTAGGTGCAACGGCACTAGCGCAAGTTTACAAGCAGCTTGGTGATAAGCCAGCAGACGTAGACAATGCAGCACAGCTAAAAGGTTTCTACGAAGGTGTTCAAGCACTGGTTGCTAACGACCAAGTTGTGGCTTACCACGATAAAGGCGATGGCGGTCTATTCGTTACTCTTGCTGAGATGGCGTTCGCAGGTCACTGTGGTGTTAACGCAAACATTGAAGCGCTAGGCGAAGACACTCTAGCAGCACTGTTCAACGAAGAGCTAGGTGCGGTAATCCAAGTTCGCAACGATGACCTAGACGCGGTTCTTTCTACGCTTGCAGCAAACGGTCTAGAAGCGTGTTCACACGTAATCGGTTCTGTTGAAGCGTCTGATGAGCTAGTGATTAAATCTGGTGAGTCTGTAGTGATTGAACGTAACCGTACTGAACTTCGTACTATCTGGGCTGAGACGACGCATAAGATGCAAGGTCTACGTGATAACCCAGCATGTGCTGACCAAGAGCATGAAGCGAAGAAAGACAACTCAGATCCAGGTCTGAACGTGAAACTAAGCTTTGACGTAAACGAAGATATCGCTGCACCGTTTATCAACACAGGTGCTAAACCTAAGATGGCAATTTTACGTGAGCAGGGTGTTAACTCTCACGTTGAAATGGCTGCAGCGTTCGACCGTGCAGGCTTCGAAGCAACTGATATTCACATGAGCGACATCCTAACGGGTCAAGCAGTTTTAGAAGAGTACAACGGCCTTGTGGCATGTGGTGGCTTCTCTTACGGTGACGTATTAGGCGCTGGTGAAGGTTGGGCTAAGTCAGTTCTGTTTAACGACTCTACTCGTGACCAGTTTGAAAACTTCTTCAAGCGTGAAGATACCTTCTCTCTAGGTGTGTGTAACGGTTGTCAGATGCTGTCTAACTTGCGTGATCTAATCCCAGGTGCTGAGTACTGGCCACGTTTCGTTCGCAACGAATCTGAGCGCTTTGAAGCACGTTTCAGCCTAGTAGAAGTTCAGAAGTCTGATTCTGTATTCTTCAACGGCATGGAAGGTTCTCGTATGCCTATCGCGGTTTCTCACGGTGAAGGCCGCGTAGAAGTGCGTGACAACGACCACCTAAACGCGATTGAAAATTCAGGTACGGTTGCTCTACGTTACGTTGATAACCACGGTAACCCAACGCAGCAATACCCGAACAACCCGAATGGTTCGCCAAACGCTATCACAGGTTTAACAACGACGGATGGTCGCGTGACTATCATGATGCCTCACCCAGAGCGTGTATTCCGTACAGTTGCAAACTCTTGGTCTCCAGAAGGTTGGGGCGAGAACGGTGCTTGGATGCGTATGTTCCAAAATGCACGTAAGAACATTGGTTGATTTAACGCATTATTAAGATGAATTTATAAAATGCACTCTTGATGTTTAAGTTAATAATCAGTTGGTTATCACTAATGTGTAAAAATGTGATAATAATCTTAATATTGAATTGAGACTCTGTTCTATAATAAATAAAAGGGTTGGGTAAAGACGGCTCTTTTCAAATAAAACCGTTGAAGTTTAGGCTTCAGCGGTTTTTTTGTTAGAATGCTTTTTTAATTTTATCTGTTGGAATAAGCAATGAAAAAAACGCATGTGACTATCGGGTTAAGTAATCCAAAAAGTCCGACAAATGTTGGTGCAGTAATGCGTGCTGCTGGTTGTTATCAAGTTGATGATGTTCGCTATACTGGTGAGCGATATGATCGTGCTGCTAAATTTCAAACGGATACGAAAAAAGTTGCCAGTAAAATCCCATTAACAAGCGTAAATTGCTTATTAGACGATCTACCAGAGGACATGAAAGTAGTTTGTGTTGAATTAGCTGAAGGAGCGGTATCTCTTCCTCAGTTTCAACATCCAGATAAAGCAATTTATGTTTTTGGTCCTGAAGATGGTTCGATAACTCAACAGGTAGCTGATCGTGCTGATCATGTTGTTTATGTTCCTACAGTAGGGTGCATGAACCTAGCTGCGACAGTGAATGTTCTTTTATATGATCGCTTGGCAAAATCGGAAGATATTGTACAAGGTGATGAGCTAATTCGAAGTAGTCGTGATAACCGCAATCATCTCGTTGTAAAAAAGTAATGATGGAAACAGAATGAAAGCTTGCTTGAGTTCACATCTTTTTGGTGCATTTTTGGCTAGATGTGTTCTAATAGCGGGCATTAAAGGAATGCTGTGATTATGCAGCAGTTATAGATGGAATTTTTTCAATGATCTATCCCTTAACTATCGAATTCTAGGAAATAAAAATGGCAAAATTTGATTACCGTATTGTAGAAAAACGTAACGCTTGGGCTGCTGAAATTACACGCCAAGTAACTTCTCGCAGAACGGTTGTATCTAAACGTCAACTTGGTTTTGAAACTGAAGCTGAAGCTGTTGAATGGGCTGAAAAAGAGCTTGTTGAATTTGCTAAAAACCAAGCTGTACGTAACGAGCGTAAATCAGAGCAACGTTCTGAGCGTGAAGAAATGATCGCACGTAAGAAAGAAAAAGCGGCAGCTCAAAAAGCAGCATACGAAGCAGCTCGTGATGAAGAAGAAGACGAGTACGACTTCGACGAAGAGTAATATTCATAATAGAATGAAATAAAAAAGGCGCTAATTAAAGCGCCTTTTTTGTATTTAAAGCATTCCCTTTTATTTTTGTTATCATCAGTGGTTCTACTTTATGGGTTATATAAGATGATAAATAAAGAAGCATTATTAGATTCGATTATTGATGAGTTGCGCAAGATCCATCAACTAGCGTTGGATGCTACTCAAAGAGCGATTGACCAAGCAACAGATAAAGAAGCGATAGCTCGAAGTAAGTATGAGACGTTTGGTTTAGAAGCTTCTTATTTGGCACATGGACAAGCCGTTAGAGTTTCTGAATGTGAGGCTGATATCTTAGCTTATCGAAAATTACCAAGGTTGGTTTATACAGAAAACAGCAGCATTAACCAAGGTGCTTTGGTTACGCTAGTGAATCAAGATGATGTTGAAAGTACTTTTTTTATTGGTCCATCGGCGGGTGGAGTGAAAGTGGCTCATCAAGACTTAGTGTTTTCATTGCTCACACCATCTGCACCATTAGGGAAAGCAATGATAGGGCAGCAGCTTGGGGATGAATTTGAATTGAACTTAGCTGGGAAAAAACAGCAATACGAAATTATTGATGTTCAGTGATTTTTTGGATCAAAAAAGAGAGGCGAACCTCTCTTTTAAAATTTGATGTTAGCTATGTGATTAAACGCTAGGAACTGCGATTTGACCATTAGTTAGCTGATCAGTATCAGCCTCAATGATTTCATCAATGTAAGTTTCTACAGTTTGACCAACCATTTCGTCATCTTCCGTAAAGTAAGCAAGATGGAAAACAGCATCACCTTCGTTAACTAAAGGTAAGGTTTGTTGACCAATAACAATGCCGCCTTTATGTGCACGTAGTTCAATTTCACTATGGCCTAGCGGTGCGCTGATGTAAGCCAGAACTTGGCCTTTTTCAACTTGTTCACCCAGCGTTACTACCGTACGTAAAATACCGTCGCTTTCTGCACGTAACCAACTTGTTGATTTAGCTATAACCGCTTCAGGTAAGCGTTTTCTGCTTGCCTTTAACATGCCAATTGCTTGCATTACACGTTGTACACCTACATAACCTGCATTGATCGCAATTGGCTCAAAGCGCAATGCTTCACCTGCTTCATAGGTTAATACCGGGATATTGCACTTTTCAGCTTCACTACGAAGAGAACCATCACGAAGAGGTGAATCAACAATCACAGGAGTACCGAATGCATGTGCAATACGTAATGTCTCAGGATTGCTTAAATCAGCTCGAAGTTGAGGAAGGTTCGTTCTGTGAATCGCACCTGTATGTAAATCAACAATATAATCACAACGTTGTGCAATCTGAGTGAAGAAGGTATTTGCCATGCGAGATGCCAAAGACCCTTTTTCAGAACCAGGGAAACAACGGTTTAAATCACGGCGATCAGGAAGATAGCGTGATTTATGAATGAAACCAAAGACGTTCACAATAGGCACAGCAATCAGTGTGCCTTTTAGTTTCTTCGGATCAATGTTATTGATTAATTGACGTACAATTTCAACACCATTAAGTTCATCACCATGAATGGCAGCATTTACCATCAGGATAGGGCCAGCATGCTGGCCATTAATGATCTCAACAGGGATCGATAAAGGTGAATGCGTATAAAGCTTAGCGGCTTCAATCTCAATTACCTTTCTTTCACCAGGTGCAACCGAGTGCGTTAATAATTCAAACGCTTGATTTTTTTTAGCCTTTGCCACGAGTTTTAGTCCTTTTAGTCGCTGCATTTTTCTCAATAAAATCAATAATTAGGCCTGCAACATCTTTACCTGTTGCTTTTTCAATGCCTTCTAAGCCCGGAGATGAGTTCACTTCCATAACTAGTGGACCACGATCAGAGCGAAGTAAATCTACACCTGCAACATTTAAGCCCATGATATTTGCAGCAGCTACCGCTGTCTTACGCTCTTCAGGAGTTAATTTAACCAGTGATGCAGAACCGCCACGGTGTAAGTTAGAGCGGAACTCGCCTTCTGCACCTTGACGTTTCATTGCTGCAATCACTTTGCCACCAATAACGAAACAACGGATATCAGCACCGCCAGCTTCTTTGATGAACTCTTGAACCATGATATTTGCTTTTAAGCCCATGAATGCTTCAACAACACTTTCTGCTGCTTTACGCGTTTCTGCAAGAACAACACCAATACCTTGAGTGCCTTCTAAGAGCTTGATCACAACTGGCGCACCGCCAACCATGTCTAATAAATCTTTAACGTCATCTGGTTTACTTGCAAAGCCAGTAATAGGCATACCGATGCCTTTACGTGACAGTAATTGCATTGAACGTAATTTGTCACGAGAACGAGTAATTGCAACAGATTCGTTTACTGGGTATACACCCATCATTTCAAATTGACGTAATACTGCAGTACCGTAGAAAGTAACAGAAGCACCAATACGTGGAATGATTGCATCGTAATCAACCAGCTCTTCACCTTTGAAGTGAATTTGAGGTTTTTCTGAATTGATATTCATATAACAACGTAATGCATCAATCACTTTTACTTCATGCCCACGGCTCTCAGCAGCTTCAATTAAACGGCTAGTAGAGTAAAGAGATTGGTTACGCGATAAAATACCGATTTTCATTATACAGTTTCCTCAAAATCAACAAGGTAAGATGACGATGGATCTACAACAATGCGGTCTTGCATTGAAGTTCTTCCAAGTAACATACGAAACACCATTGTTTCTCGGTTACTTAATGTAATTTCAATTGGCCACTCTTGGCCTGCGAGTCGGATCATTGTTTTGATGACGTAGCGCATCTCTTCTTGACCGCTTGAGCTTTTTACTTTGCGTCGGTCTACGATCGGTGCTTCACAGATTTGCACAAAATCGTTATTACGCTTTTCTGGGTGAATCCAGAAGCGGACCCAGTCTTCACCATCCTTTGTGAAGGGCTCTACTTTAAAAGCATGCAAGCAAGAAGTTTTGGCGCCAGTATCAACTTTTGCCTTAATTAATTTAATACCAAGTTCTGGAAGGCTTAGTGATTCGCGCCATCCGACAATGATTTTATCTGTCATTAATTTGTCTCAAATAGAAAAAATCCACACTAAGTATAGTTAATACTTGGCGGATATCTAACCCATTTGGCTACCATCTAATTGTCTGAGCGTGTTACTCAGTAGTCTGGAGTTTGGTGGAGTAAGTAGAGAGGTGTTATAGGATGTGTACACCGTGACTCAATGACGGCGAATTTATCAGTAGTTTTTAATTTCGTCAAATAAAATATTGATTATAAATTTGACGCTTTTGGATTATTTTTTCTAATGCTTGTTTGTTATGAATAGAATAAGTCGTTCTATTTGTACTGATTAAAAAAAAAGCAGAACAGTAAGGTGAATTATAAAGAAAAATGAATAACTATAATTCCTTATATTCACTGGCGAATAGTGAATATTGCTTTAAATCGCGATCAATAAGAAATAAATCAATTACTTTGATAATTATTTCTGGTTTTTAATGAAATCTGAGGTAATATAATCGCATTGTACTAGTTGAGTGATACATTTTAATGAGCAGTAATAGAGAAAGTTTTAGTTCACGATTAGGTTTTATATTGGCAGCAGCAGGGGCTGCGGTTGGCCTTGGTAACATTTGGGGCTTCCCTACTCAAGCGGCAAGTAATGGTGGTGGCGCCTTCTTACTTGTTTATTTAATTATGATCTTAGTTGTTGCTTTTCCTATGTTGGTTGTAGAAATGGCCATTGGTCGTCATGGACAAGCAAACCCAGTTGATAGTATGCGTTCGTTGACTTCTAACCCATTAGGAAAGAAATTTGGTGCATTTGTTGGTTGGATTGGATTAAGTGTTCCTAGCGCAGTATTAATGTTTTATAGCATTGTTGGTGGATGGTTAATCTGTTTTCTACTTGGTGCTATGGCAAATGTTGTTGGATTGAATGACGTTGCTGAGTGGTTTAAAGGCTTTAGTATTGAGCGTAATCTATTAGGTACGATCCTTTTTTATGTATTAACTATTCTAATCGTACAAGGTGGAATCAAAGACGGTATTGAGAAATGGTCAACTCGCTTGATGCCTGCATTATTCATATTATTTGGCCTATTGTTTGTTTATATCATGCTGCAGCAAGGGGCTGTAGAAGGATTGAAGCACTACCTTATACCTGATTTTGAAAAGGTAATGGATAAGAAATTAATTTTAGCAGCAATGGGACAGGGCTTTTTCTCTCTGACTATTGGTGGTTGTTCAATGCTGATTTATGGTTCTTATTTAAGTAAGAAAGAGAATCTGCCAAAGATGGCTATGAACGTAACCTTAGTGGATACTGCTGTTGCTTTTATTGCTGGTCTTGTTGTTATGCCAGCGATGTTTGTTGCTATGCAAAAAGGCGTTCAAATTTATGCAGAGGACGGTTCGTTATTAAGCTCTGATACCTTGGTATTTACTGTATTACCTATGATGTTTGATAGCTTAGGTTTGTTTGGTGATTTATTTGCTATTGTTTTCTTTGCGCTGTTAACGATCGCTGCTTTAACTTCGTCGATCTCTATGCTTGAGTGTTCGGTATCGTTAGTAAGTGAGCGATTTGAAACAAAAAGAACGCCAACAAGTTGGGTTTTAGGTTCATTAATTGCAGCATTCAGCGTTGTTATTGTATTTAATTTTGGTGAGCTATTTGGTTTAGTTGCTATGATTGCAACTCAGTATTTACAGCCAATTGCAGCATTATTGTTCTGTGTGTTTGGTGGTTGGGTATGGAGCCGTCATTCTAAAATTAAAGAACTTGAGCAGGGTTATCCTGAGTTCCAGCAAGGTTTCTTTGGTAAAATTTGGCCTCTGTATGTGAAATTTGTGTGTCCTATTTTGGTTATCACGGTTTTATGGGCGTCATTCTAGTTAGTTATAAATACTCAACATTCAAACTGTTTCGTCCTAAAATATAAAAAAAGCCAGCATGTTAATTATGCTGGCTTTTTACTTTTGATTGGATTTGTTTTATCTAAATTGTTTTGCTTCTTCTAGGTAGTCAAACCCTGCATCAGCTAGCTTTTTAATGAGAGCGTCTTTATCTAGTTCATAGAATTTTACGTAGCTATCTAAATCACCAAATTCATCTCTGATTTTCATATTAACCATACTCATCAGCATGACAGGATCCATTGAAGCCATTTTCTCAGGTGTCATTACTTATCCTCAAAATCTGAAATTAATAAGTTAGCAGCAGCAAAGGCAGCACGTTCTCGAGCTTCTTTTGGTAATGCCTCATCAGCAGCAATATCGTTCAGTGTTTTTACAGCACAAGTGATAGCTTGTGGAATATAACCTTGATCACCACTACCAATTAACGAATACAACTCACGGACTTTGTCACAACAATCATAAACTTTCATAATTTTTCTCATATAAATGATAACTATAGTGAGTTTACACGTTGAAAAAGGGAAAACATAGATCAAAAAAAGCTGAAAAACCTAGGGGAAGTTTTTCAGCTTTAGAGCAAAGATAAGTCTGTATTTTATTGTATGAAACCAGCGTTTCTCATTCGAGTTGCTACGGTTACTTTCTGCTCTGCAGTTAACGGCATTAAAGGTAAGCGAGGATCGCCAGCATTGATGTCGTGAAGCTCCATTGCAACCTTACCAGCCGCTACACCGCCGAAATCTACTAATACACGGATAAGCTCAATAACATTTGTCATCTTATTGAATACCGCTTCTTGATCGCCACGATTAAACGCTTCGATAATGGAATTAAAATGTGGAGCAGCATAGTTATAAGTACTACCTACCGCACTTTTTGCGCCAACAGCAAGTGCGCCAGGTAGGTGCTCATCAACACCAAATGGAATATCAAATTTACCATCACAAGCACGAAGGCAACGTTGGTATTCGTACAAATCACCACTGTTAAATTTAAGACCAGATAAATTAGGAATGCGCTTATCGGCTTGGATTAAAAACTCTTCCATATTTAAATTCACACCAGACATACCAGAGTGGTAGTAGTAGAAGCCTTTTGATGGTGCGGCAGCAGCAATGGTTGCACAGTATTCAACTAGATCAGCTACGCTACCAGGTTTGAAGAAACATGGCCCAATTGCTGATGTTGCTAGAATATCGAGAGTATCTGCATGGCGTGTAAGTTCTAACGTATCAATAATGCTTAATGCGCCTGTATGTACAATGATATCTAATTGATTATTAGAAGCACTTACCCAACGCTCAGCGATGGCTTTACGTTCTTCAACACTACAGTGGATGCCTTCTCCAGTAGTCCCACATACATAAATGCCTTTTACGCCATCTTTGATTAAATGCTTGGCGATTTTATCAATCTCTTCAAAGTTTACGTTGTTTGAAGAATCAAATGGGGTATGTGGAGCAGCAATTAAACCGGTTAACTTTTTCATTTAAGCCTCGTTAGTTTATTTTTTAATGAAGTTATTCTTCATTTAAATATCAATATTGGAGTTAAACTAATCTTATGGAGTAAAGTTTCATTTAGCAACATGAAAATCACAGCGTAATGTCGTAAATGTGATCTGTGAGAGTAAATTTAGCGCTAATTATTTTTATATGTGTCGTATTTATTCTTTTTTAGTGCAAATAATACGAATAATAATTATGGAGTTACACTTCACAAAGTAGGAGTGGCATGACAAAATGGAATTCATAACGTGTTTTATTCAAGGGTTACTTTCTGATGTCCAACCATAATATTCAAATAAAAGCGGGCAACATCATCGATACGATAGGCAGTCTTTATAATAGTTTGACTCCATCTTCAAAGCGTATCGCTGATTATGTTATGTCTAATGCGACTCAAGTGAGTAAACACTCGATTGCTGAACTATCACAGATTGTAAATGCGGGTGATGCAACCATTATTCGTTTTTGTCGTACTCTAGGCTTTAAGGGCTATCAAGATTTTAAAATGGAATTGGCGATTGAAGTTTCTAATCTTCAAGGTCGAGAAAAAGAGATTTTTGATACCGATGTTACTGCTGAAGATAATGCGGAAGTGATAGGACATAAACTTCAATCAACCATTGAAAGTGTTCTTGCAGAAACCATGAATTTGCTTAACTTCCAATCTTTAGAGTCGGTAGCTGAAGCATTAAAAGATGCAAAAGCGATTTACTTTTTTGGTGTTGGTTCATCAGGTTTAACCGCTGAAAGTGCAAAACATAAATTCATGCGAATTGGTTTAAATGTGGATGCATTTACTAATAACCATTTTATGTATATTAAATCATCGTTAATGCAACCTGGGGATTTCGCAGTAGGGCTTAGTCACTCTGGTAATTCAGTTGAAACGACAAAAGCATTACGCTTAGCAAAAGAGAATGGAGCGACGACGATTGCCATTACGCATAATCCTCGTTCGGATATTACTAAGTATTCTGATTATGTCTTAGTGAACGGTAATAGGCAGGGACAACTGCAAGGTGACTCTATTGGTACTAAGATATCGCAGTTGTTCGTATTGGATTTAATTTATACCTTACTAGTGAAGCGTGATATTAGTGGTGCAAAAGCTAATAAACTCAAGACTACAGAAGCGCTTTCTAATCAATCGTAATTTTTTGACTGTATAAAATTATAAGGCCGTGAATATACACATATTCACGGCCTATTTTTTATTTCTGATAAACCAATTTACCCATTTGAATCGTTGTTGTAATGTCATTATTATTGTCAATAAGAGTAATGTTTGCTTTGTAGTTGTCTTTTAACTGACCGTATTCATTGTCTATTTTCAACGCTTGGGCTGGGTATAAGCTTGCCATTCTTAATGCTTCTTCTTTTGATAAACCCACATGACTAATTAAGTTACGTACCCCATCAATCATAGTAATGGCTGCGCCTGCAATGGTGCCATCTTTATAGTGACATTTTCCATCGGTCACATAAGCAGGCGTTCCTGCCATATCAAACTCTGTTAAATCCGTTCCCGCAGGAGTGACAGCATCGGTAACTAAAAAGAGTTTTTCTTTTAGTTGTTCGTGAGCAATTCTAACTGATGGGTAAGAAGCATGAATGCCATCTACAATAATACCGGCATGAGGTTTTTGATCGAAAATATAACCAACCACACCAGGTTCTCTTGAACCTAGAGGTGTCATTGCATTATATAAATGCGTGGCCATAGTGAAACCAGTACGGGCGTTTACTTGATCATAAGTGGCGTTGGTATGTCCAATTGAAACCGTGATCCCAGCGGCTGTTAAGCAATCTAGAACGTCTTGTTTGATGTGCTCTGGAGCAAGTGTAATGACTTTTATTTGATCACGATGTTGTGCAAGCAGCTGAGCGGTATTTAAGTCTAGTTCACGAATGTATTGTGCTTGGTGAGCGCCTTTTTTCTCAATACTGATGAAAGGTCCTTCAAGATGAAGTCCTAATACACCTTCCTGTTCTGCATTCTCAAAATTGCTCATCATTGACAATGTATTATGAAGGTCGATTTCAGTACTGGTAATTAAGGTTGGTAAGTATTGAGTTGTTCCGTATTTTACGTTGGTTTTATTCATCGTTTCTAATGTTGAAAGCGCTATATCAGTATTGAGTAACACACCACCACAACCATTAAGTTGAATATCAATAAAACCTGCGGTTGCTAATGCACCCTCTCCATCAATGCGATCTAGAGTTAAAGAATCAGCTTCTTTCATTGAAATTATGGATGAAATTGAATCGTTATTGATAATAATAGCCTGTTTTTCTTCTATTTTTTGACCATTAAATACATCGACATTAGTAATCATGTACTGATTATTTTGAGCATTTGTACTGTTCATTTTTCTGCCTTATCCATCAAATATTCATTCCTATTGGAGTTACACTCCGAATTTTATACAGTCAAAAATACAGTAATGTCGAAATGCAATCAATTAAAATCCTTATAAATAGGGCGATTTGTATCTTTCAATTTTGTTGGTTTTATTTTTAAAGAGATCTAGATCTCCATTTTTATATCTTTAGATTGAAGTATTACTCCGTTGGTGTAGTTTGGAGTAATACTATTATGTTGCTATTAAGTTTGGAGTTCAGCTTTATGGGAAGCAATATCGACAAGACATTAAATGCATTATCTCAAGGTTTCGTTTCATCATGTCAGCCAGTTGATGATGGCCCAATGGATAAACCTGAAATTGTTGCTGCTATGGCAATGGCAAGTGTTGAAGGGGGCGCCATTGGTTTACGAATTGAAGGCATTGATAATTTAAAAGCAGTAAGACCACATGTATCGGTTCCAATTATTGGCATTATTAAGCGTGATCTTGATGACTCTGAGGTTCGAATTACACCTTATATTGAGGACGTAATTGCATTAAAAGAAGCTGGGGCAGATATCATTGCAATTGATGCGACTCACCGACCTCGACCTGTACCCGTCGAAGAATTAGTAAAGAAAATTCAAAGCTTAGGTTGTTTAGTCATGGCGGACTCTTCGACTTATGAAGAGGGAATGTTTTGCCATGGACTCGGTGTTGAAATTATAGGTACCACATTATCTGGATACACCACACCAGTCACTCCAAAAGAACCGGATTTCCCGTTCATTCAACAATTAGCAAATCAAGGATGTTTTGTTATGGCTGAAGGGCGTTTTAATTCACCAAAACTAGCTAGAGAAGCAATAGAAGCGGGAGCATCTTGCGTCACTGTTGGTTCAGCAATTACACGTATTGAGCATATTTGTGGTTGGTTTAAATCTGAAGTTGAACTTGGTAAGAAAAACATGATTAAGGACATCGCATGAAGCCTTGCCTAGCGGTTGATATTGGTGGAACTAAAATTGCGGCAGCAATCATTGAATCTGGAAAAGTGCTACGCCGTCAGCAAATTGCGACACCATCGTCTAGCCAACCAGAAGAGATGGATAAAGCGTTAGAAGAACTATTAACGCCATTTTTAGATGATATTTCAACAGTGGCTGTAGCATCAACTGGGATCATTAATGATGGAGTATTAACTGCTTTAAATCCGTTAAATTTGGGTGGATTAAATAATTATCCACTAAGAGCTGTGATTGAAAAAATCACGAAAAAGCCAACAACAGTCATTAATGATGCACAAGCTGCCGCATGGGCTGAGTACCAAACACTTGAGTTAAATATGGTTAACATGGCTTTTATTACCGTATCTACTGGCGTTGGTGCTGGCGTTGTTATTAATGATGATTTGCTTATCGGTGCGAATGGTATTGCAGGTCATGCAGGACATACGCTTGCGGATCCTAATGGACCAATATGTGGTTGTGGTCGTCGAGGCTGTGTTGAAAGTATTGCTTCAGGTACAGCGATAGGCCAAGCCGGAAAAACCTATTTTGGCGATGACTGCACAGGGGAAATGGTTTTTAAACATTTTTCGCAAAATGACCCTAATGCCACAGATATCGTAAACGGTTCAGCTAAGGCGATAGCCAACTTAATTGCCGATTTAAAAATGGTATTAGATATTGAATTGGTCGCTTTAGGAGGAAGTGTTGGTCTTGCTCCTCATTATTTAGAACTCGTACAGCATTACCTAGCACAACAACCATCACCATACCAAACTAAGGTTCAGCATGCTCGTTGCGGCGCTGATGCAGGATTGATTGGTGTTGCTCATTGGGCTAACAAAATACGTTAAAAAAAGAACTTCTAAGAAATAGTAATTTAACCCTACAAAAATTATACAAGGTATATTCCGATGGAAGCACAATCATTTGGTACATTAAATTACATTGCTCTCTTTGCCTATCTAGGGGCAATTATGGCAGTGGGTGTTTATTTTGCTCGTCGTCAAAAGTCAGCTGATGATTACTTTAAAGCTGGGGGAAGGATCCCCGGTTGGGCTGCTGGTTTCAGTGTATTTGCAACAACTTTAAGCTCTATTACCTTTATGTCTATTCCGGCAAAAGCGTATACAAGTGACTGGACTTTCTTAATTGGTCAGTATGTCGCTATTGCTATTCTTCCTATCGTTTTTTGGTTCTATATTCCCTTTTTTAGAAAGCTAAATCTGACTTCTGTATATGAATACTTAGAAAGACGTTTTGATGTAAGAATGCGCTTATTCGGTAGTATTTCTTTCATGCTTTTCCATATTGGTCGTATTGCTATTGTTACCTACTTAACGGCGTTGGCGTTAATGCCGTTCATTGATATTAGCCCGTTAATGATTGTGTTTTTAATTGGTGTTCTTTGTATTATTTATACCTTCCTTGGTGGTATCGAAGGGGTAATTTGGACCGATGTAATTCAAGGTGTGATGCTTTCTGTTGCTGCCATTCTTATCTTTGTTGTTATTTGCTTTAATGTGGATGGCGGTATTGTTGAAGTGTTTAGCATGTCGAACCAAGCGGATAAATATTTCCCTGCAGAGCAATTTAGCTGGAGCTGGACGGACAGTACGATTCCAGTATTAATGATTGGTTTCTTCTTTGCTTCATTACAACAATTTACAGCGAGCCAAGATGTGGTTCAGCGCTACATTGTGACTGACAATATTGATGAGACTAAAAAAGCATTGATCACTAATGCGAAATTAGTGGCTTGTGTTCCTATTTTCTTCTTCGCTGTAGGTTCTGCATTATTTGCTTACTACACTCAAAATCCAGAGCTGCTTCCTGAGAACTTTAACACGGGCGGTATTCTACCTTTCTACGTTATTTCTCAAATGCCTGTTGGGGTTGCTGGTCTAATTATCGCAGCGATATTTGCAGCGTCACAATCAAGTATTTCAAGTAGTTTAAATAGTATTGCAGCGTGTTTTACTTCTGACATTTATGAAAAAGTGAGCAAGAACCCAACCTCAGAACAGAAGCTAAGAATTGGTCGAACACTAACTGTTGTTGCTGGTCTTTTAGGTGTCGTCGCTTCAACATACTTAATTATGTCTAACGAAAGTGAAATTTGGGATGCGTTCAATAGCTTACTTGGCTTAATGGGTGGCCCAATGACAGGACTATTTATGCTTGGTATCTTTGTTCGTCGTGCAAATGCAAACAGTGCGTTATTAGGTGTAGTTGCAAGTATCGCTACCGTACTGTGGGTTCGCTCTGCAACAGATTTAAACTTCTTCTTCTATGGTGTTATCGGTACTTTGATGGTGGTTATTGTGGGTTACCTAACCGCACCAATGTTTAAGAATAATTTAAACAGTGATGAAATTGATGAGCTAAGTGCAACAAAAGAAAAGCGTTCAACCACTGCTGAAAAAGCGTAATTGATAATTGAGTTTGAGCCTTTGTTTTTATAAAGGCTCTTTTAAGGACAGTGTTATGATTTATGGTCATATTGAGCACCAAAAAACAAATCAGTATTTACCACGTGTTATTCAGCAGTGTTTGGCGTATTTAAATGAAACAGATTTAGAAACATTGCCAACAGGAAAACACATTATTGATGGTGAGAACATTTTTGCTAATGTCATGGAGTTTGAAACGGGTGATGCAAGTGGCAAACAGGCTGAAGTGCATAAAGAATACGTTGATGTGCAGTGCTTAATTCGTGGTGAAGAGCGTATCCAATATTCATTAGAAGATGAGGTTAATCCAATAGCTAAACCTTATGATGAAGAAAATGATTTTTACTTAGTTGAAAGTATGAATCAATGTAATGACGTGATTATGCATCCTAAAATGTTTGCCGTGTTCTTACCTGAAGAACCGCATAAACCGGGGTGTATTGTGTCTCAATCTGGATTGATTAAGAAGATAGTGATTAAAGTGCACCGTAGTTTGTTAGCTTAATTAATTGAAAATAAAAGCCCTGATACGTACTTAGTTATGGCATAAGTAGTATCAGGGCTTTGTCTTATTTAGGAAGGTTTATATTGATGCTTTTTTATCGCAATTTGTTTAGCGTCATTATTTTGCGTCTAGCATGCCGCGATCAACGATGAACTCGATGATTTTATCTAAACCAACGCCTTCTTTAAGGTTTGCAAACACGTATGGACGGGTTGGACGCATACGTGCCGTGTCAGATTCCATCACTTCAAGAGAAGCGCCAACATACGGTGCTAAGTCGATTTTATTGATGATCAATAAATCCGATTTTGTGATACCAGGGCCACCTTTACGAGGGATCTTCTCACCTTCAGCAACGTCAATCACATAGATGGTTAAGTCCGCTAGCTCTGGGCTAAACGTTGCACTTAGGTTGTCGCCGCCACTTTCTACAAAAACAACATCAAGGTTTTTATGGCGTTGTGCTAACTCTTCAACTGCCGCTAAGTTCATTGATGCATCTTCACGAATGGCAGTGTGAGGACAGCCACCGGTTTCTACACCAATGATACGGTCCGCATCTAGTGCTTCAGCTTGAGTTAGGATCTTAGCGTCTTCTTGCGTGTAGATATCGTTGGTTACTACAGCGATTTGGTATGTATCGCGCAGTGTCTTACATAGTATTTCTAATAGTGCTGTTTTGCCTGAACCAACAGGGCCACCAACACCAATACGTAACGGTTGTTTGTAATCTTGCATTTTATTTTCTCACGATCTAAATAGTCGAGTGTATTGGCTCTCGTGTCGAGAACTTGCCAATACTTGCGCTGGGGTGAAGCTACCTATCAGGTGTTCAGGCCAGTGCTGTGATTTTTCTACTGCTTGCGGGATAACATCAGCCATTTCTAATAGCAGTTGTTGTCCGGCACTTTGTCCTAATGGAACCAATTTAATGCCGACAATAACGGCATTCTCTAACCATCCCCACGCATACGCTGCAGCGAGTTTGGTTGGTGTTAAGTTCCAATGGTTAGCGGCTAACGCAAAAGCAGCTACTTGAGTTTGTTTTACCATTGGTAGGGTGGTTTGATTTAACTCAATCCCTAATTTTGGCAATAACATAGAGAAAGCGAGTCCTCTTTGTCTCTCTTCAAGGCGTAACTCTTTAGTTTCTCGATTGGCGATAATAAAATCACACCAATCTTGAGCTTGTTGCCACTCTTCTTGCTGCAATAACTGAGTTAATTTGGCTAAAACAGGCAGCTCTAGGGTAGCTAGACTGTCCATTAATTGATTACTTAACCAATGCTTTAGCTCTGTCACATTGGTTACCCAGCCTTTTTCAATCGCCCATTCTAAACCTTGTGAATAGGTGAATGAGCCAACGGGTAACGATGGGCTAATTAATTGGTAGAGCCGTAAATCCTCTAACACAATGACAGCCCTTAGTGGTGATGACCATCGTGTGAGCCTGCGCTTGAGCCACCGTAAGCACCTGGCTCTGGTTGGTATTTCGCTTGCTCTACTTTTACGTTTAACCCTAAGCGTTGCACCATGTCATCAAGTACGTGATCGTGTAGGTAACGGCACCAACCAGCTTCAACTTGTAGAGGAACGTGACGGTTTCCTAAGTGATAACATGCTTTTGCAAGTAATAATAAGTCGTCACTGTAAACCGTTGATACGGTCTCTTCAGCTGCTGTGATCATTGCTTGAACACCATCGTCACTTTCAATGATATCGTGCTCTTTTAATACGGTTCCACGAGGTAAAAACAGCCCCGCTTCAGAGCCATCACTTAACATCACTTTTAAACGACTTTTAGTGCGCTCTTGCATCGTTAGGCAAATGGTTAGTTCAGTTGTGTTATGAGCATGCTCTTCATTGTGATGATGCTCATCATGGTGGTGATGTACAAGATGAGTAAATTTAATCATGATTGTTCACTCTAAAAGGCGCCCCGCTGGTAAATAGGTAGAAAATCAGCGAGGCAGAGGGTTAGAATAAGAAATAACGTTGTGCCATTGGTAGCTCTGTAGCTGGTTCGCATACAAGAGGAACGCCATCGGCTTTTACTTCATAAGTTTGACTGTCTAGTTCAATGTTTGGTGTATAGCTGTTATGAATCATCGATTTTTTCGAGATATTACGACAACTTTTTACTTCACCAATTTGGCTTTGTAGATTCAACTTCTCAGGCACACCCGCTTCGATGCTTGCTTGAGATAGGAAGATCATTGAAGACTTGAATTTCGCTTTACCGTAACAGGCGAACATTGGACGATAATGTACAGGCTGTGGTGTTGGGATTGCCGCATTAATGTCTCCCATTGGGGCGTAAGCGACTAGACCACTTTTCATTACAAGTGCCGGTTTTACACCAAAAAATGCGGGATTCCATAATACTAAATCAGCCAGTTTACCTTTTTCAACAGAGCCAACTTCATGTGAAATACCATGAGCAATCGCTGGGTTGATGGTGTATTTAGCCACATAACGCTTAATTCGTTCGTTGTCGTTATGCTCGTTATCACCTTCTAAAATGCCACGTTGAAGTTTCATTTTATTCGCACACTGCCAAGTACGAATGATCACTTCACCAACACGGCCCATTGCTTGTGAGTCCGATGACATCACAGAAATTGCGCCCATATCGTGAAGGATATCTTCAGCGGCAATGGTTTCACGACGAATACGAGATTCAGCAAAAGCGACATCTTCTGGAATAGAAGGATCTAAGTGATGGCAAACCATCAACATATCCAAATGTTCATCAACGGTATTGATGGTGTATGGCATGGTTGGATTGGTTGATGCTGGTAAAATATTAGGTTCACCAACAGACTTAATTACATCAGGAGCGTGACCGCCGCCAGCACCTTCGGTGTGGAATACGTGAATAACACGATCGCCAATGGCTTTAACGGTCTCTTCGTAAAAACCACCTTCATTTAAGGTATCTGAGTGAATGGCAATTTGAATGTCCATTTCATCAGCCACATTTAAACAGTTATGAATAGCCGCAGGGGTTGCGCCCCAGTCTTCATGGATTTTTAACCCCATTGCACCAGCTTCAATTTGTTCACGTAGTGCTTCAGGTTTACTTACGCAGCCTTTACCAAATAGACCAACGTTAATAGGTAAATCATCAACCGCTTCTAGCATACGGTGTATGTTCCAAATACCCGGTGTTACCGTGGTTGCGTTGGTACCAGCAACTGGACCTGTACCGCCACCAATAAAGGTAGTGACGCCAGAGGTTAAACCTTCTTCTGCTTGTTGAGGGCAGATAAAATGAATATGCGTATCAACACCGCCAGCGGTAATAATTTTGCCTTCACCAGCCACAACCTCGGTTGCTGGGCCAACGACGATATCGACATTCGGTTGAACATCGGGATTACCTGCTTTACCAATACCAAAGATACGACCATCTTTAATACCGATATCAGCTTTTACAATACCCCAGTGATCGAGAATTAATGCGTTAGTAATAACCACATCAACACATTCACTATTAACCACTTGGCTTTGACCCATGCCATCGCGGATCACTTTACCGCCGCCGAATTTCACTTCTTCGCCGTAGGTTGTAAAATCTTTTTCTACTTCTAAAAACAGTTCAGTATCAGCTAGACGAAGGCGATCGCCTGTTGTAGGTCCAAACATATTGGCATAAGCAGTACGAGAAATATGTGCCATTACTTCACCTCTTTATCGTCAGGAATTGTTGTAGTGATATGCTCATCGACATTACCCATGATTGCAGCTTGGAAACCGTAAATTTCACGCTTGCCTGCAAACTCAACCAATTCAATTGTTCGACGTTGACCGGGTTCAAAACGAATAGCCATTCCTGCTGGGATATTTAAACGGAAGCCTTTGGTTGGTTCACGATCGAAATGAAGCGCTTCATTGACTTCATAAAAGTGATAATGAGAGCCAACTTGAATAGGGCGGTCACCATAATTAGCGACAGAAAGTGTTTGTGTTGTTCGACCTACGTTCAATTCGATTTGACCAAGGTCATCATTCACTCTTAATTCTCCAGGGATCATGATTTGCTCCTTAAACAATTGGCTCATGAATTGAAACAAGCTTAGTGCCGTCAGGGAAAGTACATTCCACTTGAACGTCAGGGATCATTTCCGGTACGCCTTCCATTACATCATCTGCGGTTAAAATGGTACGACCGTAGTTCATAAGATCAGCTACTGTGCGACCATCACGAGCACCTTCCATAATCTCAAAGCAAATTAAAGCCACAGCTTCTGGATAATTCAGTTTTAATCCACGGGCTTTACGTCTTTCAGCTATCATGCCAGCAGAGGCAAGCAGCAGTTTGTCTTTTTCTCTTGGTGTTAATTCCATAGCGATTCCAACTTAATTATGTCGCCCAGATTCGTGGGACTTCGGGTAATTTGCCTAACCAATGCTGACGAGTGTGTTGCCATAAAGTGCTAAAGCACGCCATCATAGGTTCTGTTTGGTGACCTAAATAACGAATAACCAGTAAGCCATCAATCTCAGTAATCCCACAAATAGGGTTGCTACTGCCAAATAACTCAGGTTGTTCATGGAAATTTTCATCAATCAGTGTTCTTAATTTTTCTTCTAGTGCTTCTGAGGCTGGGTAAATATAAAGGTTGCCAAGCATGGGATAGTGCCTCATGCCTGCTGCGTGTTTTATTTCATCAATTGAATCAATGTACATCGACTCAGATAGCAGCAGTTGATCATCTACTTTGATATTGGTTCTGCCAGTAACAAATCCATTTTCAAATATTTCATTCAGAACAGGGCGACCAAAACAGTTCATTTCCCATCCAATAAAATGCGCATTCTTATGAAGCTCAACTTGAGTTTTTAATTGAGCCTGACTATCAGGAAAGAAGATATTTTCTTGAGGTAACCACTCTAAAAATCCATCACTTTCAACCGTGAGGTTCTGTGTTTGTGAAGAGATAGCTCCTGAACTGCGATAAAACTTAGTCGCACCTGGTGTCGTTAAAAGTGAGTGAGCCAGTGGTGATACATGAATATTGATATTGAGTTGATCGCCACCGACTACGCCGCCAGGAGGATGAAGTAAGTAGGTGTGAGCGACACCTGTTTCAGGATAAAAAGGGCGCTGCACCATTAAAGGGCCAACTTGTTCTCGATGAACCAGTTTGGTATTTGTCCCTCTTTTTTCATAGAAAAGGGAAATATCAGCTAACCAACCTGAAGATGATGTATTTATTTTTGGCATAACTAACCCTGCCGATATAGCATATTTCTTGAAGAAGAAAGAATGAAAATAAATAGCGTACGTCTCCAGTTTAAAACTAGAGAAATAAGTATTCGGAATAAATTTTAATTGCCTAAATCTAGGCAGTGTCGAGTGAATTACTCTGGTTTAAATTAAAGAAAATTTACTTTGTGTAAACATGAATATGAATAAATAAATTGTCTTTAGATAAGATGTTTTGAACGATTTACCCTGCGGATATTAATCCTATAATTTGTACTTGGCAATAGATAAATAACGAAAAAACGCACTTTTTTAATTCGTTTTTTTTATTAAAAATAAAAAGAAAATTTGTTCTTTTATTTGAGAGAAATAACAGAAGACTTCTTCTTAATTTATAGTAACTATTTTTTTACAAATGGAATTGAGTAAGTGTTTTTCGTGTGAAATAACTAGGAGTCCTATATTTCTCTTTTCTTGTAAAATCAATAATTGCTTCCAAATCGATTGCTGAGTTATTGAATCAAGTTGAGCGGTGATTTCATCACATAACAAATATTGAGTACTAGGCGTAAGGGCTCGAAGTAAAGCCAAGCGTTGCAACTGTCCACCAGATAATTCTGTAGGAAAACGACTTAACCATTGTTTATCAATATCAAATTGACATAGAAGGTGTTCAAAGTCATGTTCTTGAAAGCTTTCTTTTAATGATTTAAGTATGTGCCACTTAGGATTAAAAGCCAGCTCAGGATGTTGGCCAACCCATTGGACTGGATTAGGTGCTTTTTTTCCATAGACAGGAACGTTAAGTTCTCCCATTTTGGGTTTGATAAATCCCGCTAATACCATTGCAAGGGTTGATTTACCTGAGCCACTCACACCATTTAATCCAAGTTTTTCTCCTTTATGGAGGTTGATATTGGGTAGTGCGAGTGCTTTTTCTTGGTATTCGACTGTCGCATTAGTTAAAGAGATCATATCAACTCCAGTTTTTGGGTAGGGCATGCCATAGTGCTTGACTGTATGCATTACTATCTCCGTTTATAATATGGGTTGGTGTTGTGTATTCGCTAGAAGGTACGACATCATCTCTGCTGCTATCTAGAACCAATATATGATCCGCAATATTGATAACATGAGATAAATCATGACTAACGATAATGACTGTCTTTCCATCTGTATGAGCAAGATGCTGGTAATGCCCAAAAAGAGGTTCACTGTATTCGTCATTAATCCCGCAGCTTGGTTCATCAGCAATCAATATGTCTGGTTGTTGGATAAAGGCCAGTGCTGAAAGTACGCGTTTTGCCATCCCTCCTGATAATTGGTATGGGTAGAGCTCTGCCACGGAAAAAGGCAGTTGTGCATGAGCTAATGCTTCACGGACCTTGTCTTTATTCTTACGAGTAAGCCATGAGTTTTTCGGAATAAATTGTGATAGTTGTTGGCCTATTTTAGTTGTTGGGTTTAATGCATTACGACTTTGAGCAGCCAACGCTAACCGTGCCCCCTGTGCTATTTGGATATCTCCTGAGAGGGTAAAGTCATCAGAAAGATCTTGCATGATTGCATTAATTAATGAGCTTTTTCCGCTGCCACTCGCTCCTATTATGCCGAGAATTTCACCTTGCTTTAAAGACAGTGATAGATTAGAAAATAAAGGTGTTTTATCTGCTATTAATCTGATTTCTAACGCTTTTAACTCAAGTACTATGCTGTTTTTATTTTTCATATGACTTACCAATTGATATTAATAGCAATGAGCTTATTACTAACATAATCCCCGGAAACAGAGCTAACCACCACTGTCCACTGAGTAGGTATTGGCTAGCTTCTGATAGCATACCGCCCATAGAGGGGGTTGAGGGATCGATACCAAAACCTAAAAAAGTGAGCCCAGCCCCATGAACTAATGCTTGAGGGTATAACAGCAACATACCAATTAACATTTGAGGAAAAACGTGAGGTGTTATGTGAACCACATAAGTATGTACTTTTGAATGACCAAACGATAACGAATGTAAGACGTAAGGCTTTTTCCTAAGCTGTTCTATCTCAACTTTTAATAGACGTGTCAGTTTTGGCCAATGACTCAATGTAATAGCAATGACAAGCCCTTCAAATCCACCGCCAACTAATACGGATAGTACAATCATGACTAGGATGTGTGGAAGAGAGCTCCATACATCAACAAGAAGGTTAATGATGTTATTCAGTGTATTGTTGATATTACCAATTAAAGCTAAGCAGAGAGAAAGCACAGTACATAAAACAGAAGATATTCCTCCCATAGCAAGACTAAACAATAGAGCCTTTAATGTACGGCTAAATACATCTCTTCCAAGCCAATCTGTGCCAAACCAGTCGAGTGAATTTGGTGCGATGTTTCGATTAAATAAATTAATGGTTTCGCCATTGTTTTGCCAAGTAATGGAAATCAGAATTAATATGCAAAACAATAATAAAGGAAGGTGCTTTTTAAGCATGGAACATCCCCTTTAAAATTAAAACGATGTCGATAACGAAAGTCGTTTACTTAATAATGATGCAGTCGCATTACCAATAAAAACAAATAGAGCGCAGCATAATGTAATACCGAGTAATAGAGGAGTATCACCGCTTAGTCCCGCTTGCACTAGGGTTTGACCCAACCCAGGGAAGTTAAATACCGTTTCAATAATGACTGAGCCACTGAATAATTCTGAAAAACCTGCCAGTTGAATAACAATCGCCGGTATTAACGTATTTCTTAGTAAGTGAAAACGAACAATCGATAAGGTCGATAACCCATGAATACGAGCGTATTTCACATGTTGGCTTTGAGCGACTTCAATAACCTTCTCTTTGGTATGCAAAATGATTGGAGCGATTAATCCAAGTGTTAGTGTTATTAATGGCAAAATAAAGTATGGGATTTTGTCATAAAAGGAAATTGATTCAGGAGATACCCCAATCGGGGCTAAGCCACCAACGGGTAACCAAATCAATTTAACGGCAAAAATCGTAATTAAGAGTAAGCCAATCCAAAAGCTTGGTATTGAATTTACCATTAGTGCTAATTGTGTAATGATTTTGCTTAATATTGCCTTTGGCTTTAACCCAATAACAAGACCAATCCCGTAACCTAAAATCAGGGCAACTAGGCTAGCACTTCCCATTAAAATAAAAGAGTAGCGACTGCGTTGCCAGATGATTTGGCTAACCTCTTCTTGACGGTGATACGAGTAACCTAATTCACCAGATAACAAAGCGTGACCAAATGTCATTATTTGCTCAAGAATAGATTGGTTTAATCCGAGCTGTTCGATTAACTGTGCTTTTTGTTCACCAAATACGGCAAGCACGTTTCCATTAAAATATTGAGCAATAGGATCGATTGGGAGAAACGCAATCAATAAGCTAATAATCAATAAAGCCAAGCAAAGTTGCAGTAGTAAGCGTGTGATACTAAAGCAAACAATGCGTGACTGCTGAGAGTTTAACGACACTGCCAACGCCATTCTTCAATATTTGCAGTTAAAGGCCAGCCGTGATCATGAGGCTCAGTAATTGGTAATCCTAAATTCAAACAGCTATCAGCCATATATAAGTGATTAATATTAACTAACCACGTCCAAGGGCGATCTTGCTGAATTTGTTTTTGAGCTTGTTGCCAAAAAGGAATTGATTCATCCCAAGTATCTGCTTTTAATGCGTTATCAATAGCTAAATCAACTTCAGGGTTACTATAGCCACCTGAATTATAAAAATCAGTATGAGCAAAATCAGAATGATAAACATAATTTACCTCGCTTGCAGAATGACTACCAAACCCCATAAGAACAGGTGTTGTTGTCATTTGTAGAGCAATGGCGTTCCACTCTAAACCTTTGACGGTTACTTCTATTCCAATTTGATTTGCCATTGAGCTAATGGCTAAAGCTAATTGCTCTCGCACACTATCTCCAGCTTTATAAAGAAGGGTAAAAGAAGCTTCATAACCTTGTTTATCGATAGTGCCATTGTTATTACTGTCACTCCATCCTGCTTGTTTAAGTAGTGTAGTGATATGCGCTAAATTAACAGGGGTAGGTACAATTGATGTGGTATCTAACCCCCATGGCATATTATCTGCGAGTGAGTAGGCTGGTGTAGCATAGCCATCCAGTAATTTTTCTACGATCAATTGTTTGTCGATAAGGCATTCAAATGCTTCACGAATTGCAGGATCTGAGCTTACAAATGTCATGTCTGAGCCTTTATGATGACTCATAGGCCAAACAATACCTCGGTTGTCTAGTGTAGGTACTGACCATAGTTTGTAATTACTGATGCTCTGATTCGCATAACGTTGAGGTATCACACTCAAATGAAGTTGATGTGTTTTTAGCTGAATAAATCGTGATTCTTCGCTTCCAAATACGGCAACGATATTTTTGAATTTTGGCTTTTTAGCGTAATAGTAAGGGTTTAAACTCATGCTTACGTATTGGCCTTTTTCCCATTTATTTAAGATGTAAGGACCAGACCCCATAGGTAATGCGCCATATTTTGTCGGGCTATCAGAACGTAGTTGATAATATTTTTTTGGAACGATACCGATAGAAGATAGGCGATCTAAAAAGGTGATATCACATCGCTTTAAATGAAAAGCGACGGAAGTCAGCGTTAATGGTTCAGCCATTTCTAACGCACTTAAATCGTGAGTACTACCTTGTGCTAAGATTTGATTAAAGGTAAACGCAACGTCTTCTGCTGTTAATGGTGTACCGTTACTAAAAACAACATCATCACGAAGAGTGACGATCCAAGTTAATTTATTGTTAGTTAGACGCCATTTAGTTGCTAAATCGCCAACAAAATTTAAGTTTTTATCTCTTTTTAATAACGTCGATTGGAAGAGTGGATTACCGTACTTACCCCACCCAAGAATTGGGTCAAATCCAGTGTTCGGTTCGCTGCCAAGAGCAACTTTTAAGGTTTCTGGGTATTTAGAGAGGGATGATGTCGCTAACGTAACAAAGCTTGTCATCGTTAGTAAGGTGCAAATAAATAGAGAAAGAATACGTGTTTTTTTTCTATTCATTTTATTCAGTAATGTATTCACAACTTTTTTCCAATATAAAAGAAGTAGTGCAGGCAAATGAGAGAATGCATTTACGAACTGCATTAGAAATTAAGTGGCGATCTCACTTTATCTTCAATATAAAAATTATATTTGAGGCAATACAAAGCACCTTATATAAAGGCAACGATTCATTAGTAGTTAGAGTACTAAAGATGCAAAGATAAATAATATCAGATCGAATTTGATGTTATTAACAAATAGAAGGTTAAAAACATCTGTAAATAAAAATCACAAGCCGTAGAACAACGGTAAAAAAAGAGAGTGACTTTGTTGGAGCGGATTCTATCAGTAGATGTAAAGTAATCAAGAAATAAATCAATGAAACTAAAATTATTTTATAGATATAAAAAAGGCTAAGTAAATTTACTTAGCCTTTGGTATTTAATACGTGATTAAATTAGCTTAATTGCGCTTTAATGTGCTCAACAATGTTTGCCATTTCAACCGCTTCTTTCGTATTTGCACGACGGTTCTTATACTCAAAGTGACCTTCGTCCATGCTACGATCACCGATAACGATCGTGTGTGGAATACCGATAAGCTCGATGTCCTTAAACATAACACCTGGGCGTTCTTTACGGTCATCGAATAGAACTTCGATACCCATTGCTGTTAATTCAGCATACAGTTTTTCAGCTGCTTCTTTAACACGCTCAGATTTGTGCATGTTCATAGGAACGATAGCAACCGTAAATGGTGCAATCGCTTCTGGCCATACAATGCCGTATTCGTCGTTGTTTTGTTCAATAGCTGATGCAACAACACGTGATACACCGATACCGTAACAACCCATTTCTAGAATTACGTTCTTACCGTTTGCATCTAGAACGCCACAGTTCATTGCTTCTGAGTAGGCTGTACCTAATTGGAAGATGTGACCAACTTCGATACCACGTTTAAGTTGTAGCGTACCTTTACCACATGGGCTTGGATCACCTTCAACTACGTTACGTAAATCTTCAACTTGACCTAGTTGTACATCACGATCCCAGTTCACACCAAAGAAGTGTTTACCATCGATGTTTGCACCTGTGCCAAAGTCACTCATTACAGCAACTGAACGGTCAACGATGAATGGAAGTTCTAGGCCAACAGGACCAAGAGAACCTGCGCCTGCACCAATTAGGTCACGAAGTTGTGCTTCGTCAGCCATTTCTAGTGGAGAAGCAACCTGTGGAAGGTTTTCAGCTTTAACTTCGTTAAGCTCGTGATCACCACGGATGATAAGTGCGATAATATCAGCATCAACTTCATCAGACGCTTTAACAAACAGTGTTTTTACTGTTTTTTCAATCGCAATACCGTGTTGCTCAACTAATTCTGCAATCGTTTTTGCGTTTGGTGTATCAACGGTTGTCATCTCTTGAGTAGGAGCTGCACGTTCTGTTGTTGGTGCTACTGCTTCTGCTTTTTCGATGTTTGCTGCGTAATCAGATTCTGTTGAGAATGCGATTAAATCTTCACCGCTTTCTGCAAGTACGTGGAACTCTTGAGAACCACTACCACCGATAGCACCAGAGTCAGCTAGTACTGGACGGTATTCAAGACCCATACGGTCGAATGCTTTACAGTATGCATCGTGCATTGCATCGTAAGACTTTTGTAGGCCTTCTTTGTCGATGTCAAAGCTGTATGCATCCATCATGCAGAATTCACGAGCACGCATTACGCCAAAACGTGGACGACGTTCGTCACGGAATTTAGTTTGAATTTGGTACAGGTTTAGCGGAAGTTGTTTGTAAGAGCTAACTTCGTTACGAACAAGGCTAGTGATAACTTCTTCAGCTGTTGGACTAAGTACAAACGGACGAACATGACGGTCAGTAAAACGAAGTAGTTCAGGGCCCATTTTTTCTGAGCGGCCTGTTTCTTCCCAAAGTTCAAATGGTTGAACTACGGGCATCAATGTTTCGATTGCACCTGCATTGTCGATCTCTTGACGAACGATGTTTTCGACTTTACGCAGTACACGTAGACCAGTAGGTAGCCAAGTATATAAACCTGAAGCCAGTCTACGAATCATACCTGCACGTAGCATAAGCTGGTGGCTTACTACTTCTGCGTCGTTTGGAGTCTCCTTCAGTGTTGAAAGAAGGTATTTGCTAGTGCGCATGTTTTCATCCATTTGTTAGTTATGAATATTGGAATAGCTCGATTTAAACAGTTAAACCGAGAGTTCAACCTTAGTATAGAGTCTGTTCTCTTAAGAATGGGCTCAAATCTAAAATTAAGCCCTATATAATATCAGCCCTAAAGCGATCTCAAAAGCGATCAATTGCAGTAACTGTAATAGAATTGCTTTCAACAAGGAATTTTACGTTTAAATCAAACAAATTTACGGCGTATTCTTTGTTATCGACTTTTCCTTTTTTATAAGCTGGACGGGGATCTTGTCCTAGTACCTCTTTGATCACCGCCTCTATCTCTCTTCTTTGTGGGTGAGAACTCAGTGATTTTTGTGCATCGATGGATAAAAACACATCCAACACATCAGGTTCTTTATCGGCAAAACCGCCAAGGGCATCGGGAATTGAATCTGAATAGGGGATATAAGGCTTGATATCAATAATTGGCGTATTATCAACTAAATCGACACTGCCTAATTCTAAATAGGTTTGATTCCCTTCCTGGATAACCCCTTTTAATTCTACAGCAGACATACCAATGCCATTTGGACGAAATGTGGCACGAGAAGCGAATACACCAATACGTTCATTCCCTCCTAGTCGTGGTGGACGAACCGTTGGTCTCCAGCCGGCTTCAAGGTTTTGATCAAATAGAAAAAGTAACCATAGGTGAGAGAATTGTTCGATGCCACGAATCGCTTCTGGTGAATTAGCCTCACCGACGAGTTTAATTCTTGATGTGGCACTTGGAGCCAAACGAGGTTGACGAGGTACCGCAAATTTTTCTTTGTAAGGAGATTGAATAAAACCAATAGGGTCGATGTGATAAGTCATTAGGCCATTTTTCATTATTAATATCTTCAGGCATTAAAAAAGGTTGACGCTCTCACGTCAACCTTTTGTGGAATAACTGGTTAAAAGAAGGAGATTACCAACCTTTAACTACGCCACCTTTGAATGTTTTAAGAGCAGCTTGGTAAACTTCTTCAGATTGGTACGCTTTAACAAATGTTTTAACGTTTTCTGAGTTTACGTTGTCTGTACGGCCAACGATTAAGTTTACGTATGGAGACTCTTTATCTTCTACAAAAATACCGTCTTTTTCTGGTACTAGGTTGATGCTACTTGCGTAAGTTGTGTTGATTACAGATAACGCTACATCATCAAGAGAACGAGGCAATTGAGCTGCATCTAATTCAACAATAGTGATGTTTTTAGGGTTAGCCGTAATATCACGAACCGTTGCTGCAAGGCCTGCATCTTCACGAAGAGTAATTAATCCTTGTTGTTGAAGAAGAAGCAGAGAACGACCTAGGTTTGTTGGATCGTTTGGTACGGCGATACGAGCGCCATCTTCAATTTGGTCAACTGATGTTACTTGTTTAGAGTAGCCAGCAATTGGGTATACAAAAGAGTTACCTGCAATTTCAATTTTGTAACCACGATCAGCAACTTGTTGATCTAGGTATGGTTTGTGTTGGAATGCGTTTAGGTCAATAGAACCATCATCCAATGCTGCGTTTGGTGTTACGTAATCTGTAAAAGTAACAAGTTCAACATCAAGACCGTATTGTTCTTTTGCTACTTTAGCTGCAACTTCAGCAACTTGTGCTTCTGCACCTGCCATTACACCCACTTTAATTGAGTTTGTTTTTGCTTCTTCTTGTCCACAACCCGTAAGGATAAGTGTTGATGCTAGGCCAGCAACAGCAGCCAGTTTTTTCAGATTCAATTTCATTATTTACTCCTTAAAAATGAATTCCATATTAAATAAAATTAACGGTGATCGACTTTTTTAACTAAAGCATCACCAACAGATTGAATGATTTGAACCAAAACAATCAGCATAACAACGGTCACTGCCATGATAGTTAAATCATAACGGTGGAAACCATATCGAATAGCAACATCACCTAAACCGCCGCCGCCAACGGTACCTGCCATTGCAGAGTAGCTAACCAGTGTGACTAGTGTGATAGTTACTGAGTTTAAAATAGTTGGTAGTGCTTCTGGAAGCAGTACTTTTGTAATGATTTGCAGTGGTGTTGCGCCCATTGATTGTGCCGCCTCAACCAGACCACTTGGTACTTCGATTAACGCACCTTCAATTAAACGAGCAACAAATGGAATCGCCCCAATGGTTAGTGGAACGATCGCTGCTGTAGTGCCAATAAAGCTACCAACAATCAATTTTGTTACAGGGATAATTGCAACCATTAAAACTAAGAAAGGAACAGAACGTCCTACGTTTACAATCGCACCAAGTACGCTGTTAAACGCGGTGTTTTCCATTAGACCACCTTTTTTAGTGATATGAAGAACAACACCAAGAGGGATACCAATAGCAAAGCCAACGATACCTGCAACCGCAACCATATAAAGGGTTTCGCCAGTTGCGTTTAATAACAGTTTGCTGTTTAAATCAAGCCATGCAGAAATCACATCAAACGACATAACCTAACACCTCTACTTTTACATGATGATTGCGTAAGAACTCAATTGCTTTTTGAGTTGATTCTTGATTACCAAATACTTCAGCAAGCATTAAACCAAATTTAACACCACCGGCATAATCAATGTCTGAGCTTAAGATACTGATATCAATATCGAATTCACGAGAGATTTGACTGATAACAGGAGCATCAACCGTTGAGCCTGTAAATTCTAAACGAATAAGAGGGTAGCTACCTTCAACATAAGTATCTTTCAAGCGAGCTTTGAAATCTTCAGGGATTGATAGATCTAATGTTGCACGAATAAATTCTTGAGCCAGTGCTGTTTTTGGATGCGCAAAAATATCGCTAACAGCCCCTTTCTCAACTAATTCACCGCCACCGATAATTGCTACTTCATGACAGATGTTTTTTACCACTTCCATTTCATGAGTAATAATAAGAATTGTGATACTTAATTTACGGTTTAGATCTTTGATTAGTTCAAGAATTGATTTTGTCGTTGCAGGGTCAAGAGCACTGGTTGCTTCATCACATAGCAGTACTTTTGGATCCGTAGAAAGTGCACGAGCGATAGCAACACGTTGCTTCTGGCCACCACTTAGGTTTGCAGGATAAGTATGGTGTTTATCTGCTAAGCCAACTAAATCTAATAATTCAGTTACTTTCTTTTGAATATCGTGTTTTGATTTTCCGGCAAGTTCTAAAGGTAAAGCAACGTTATCAAATACAGTTCGTGATGCTAAAAGGTTAAAGTGCTGGAAGATCATCCCAATATTACGACGAGCTTTACTTAATTCGCTAGAAGAGAGCTTAGTTAAATCTACACCATCAACAACCACTTCACCATTAGTTGGTCTTTCTAGCATGTTTACACAGCGTATCAGTGTGCTTTTCCCTGCACCCGATGAGCCAATCACACCAAAGATGGTGCCTTGAGCAATATGAAGATTAATATCTTTAAGAGCATTAATTTCCTTTGCTCCTTGATAAAAATCTTATTAACACGGTTTATTTCAATCATGATTCGCCTTGAACTGCATTTCGTAAAAAGATAGTTAACAAAGGTTACAAAACCTGAGCAATCTCTCATTTTTTATGTTTTACTGATGCTATTTCGGATATTGATTTAAGTCAATAGATATTTTTACGTCTAGACGTCTAAACGCACAAATAAGATGTCAATAAGTGAAAAGCATGAGATAATTTTTGATATTAACCGATTTGATTCATAGAGGGTGTCACCTTGTCCAAACCAGCGGTATTTATTGATAGAGATGGCGTGATCAATGTTGATCATGGCTATGTTCATAAACGTGATGATTTTGAATACATTGATGGTGTATTTGAGGCTACGAAGAAACTCAAAGAAATGGGTTACCTATTAGTGTTGGTAACTAACCAATCAGGTATTGCTCGCGGTATGTTCACTGAAGATCAATTTGAAATTCTTACTGAGTGGATGGATTGGAACTTTGCTGATAATGGCGTTGACTTTGATGGCATCTATTATTGTCCTCATCACCCTGAAGCCACTGTTGAAAAATACAAAGAAGCATGTGATTGCCGTAAACCAAATCCAGGTATGTTAGTTTCTGCACAACGTTTCTTAGATATCGACATGGAAAATTCAATCATGATCGGTGATAAGAAAGAAGACATGATGGCAGCGCAAGCGGCTGGTGTTGGCACTCGTATTTTAGTTCGAACTGGTAAGCCAGTAACTGAAGAAGGTGAAGCATTAGCAACAGCAGTTCTTGATAGTGTTGCGGATGTACCAAAGTTCTTGTCTGCTTAGCTAGATTCGTTAAAGAGAATATAAATGAAACGCCTATAGAGAAATCTGTGGGCGTTTTTTTATGTGTTAACAATGAATATGTTAGCGAGCGTTTTCTTTCTGTCTTATTTTTAAGATGAAAAAAGTGTATCTTTATTAGGCAAATTTGCCTAGAGTTGAGTATATAGATGGATTTTAAGTAATTCGATTAAGGGTTACAGATTAAGGTGGTAGTTATGAATAAGCTTGATAAAGGTAAGAGTTTGCTTTTAGATAAACAGCAACCCAAAGCATTATGCCATCAAAAAGATCCTGTAGATGAAACGGTTAATACGTGGGATCTACTTACGGATGAACAACAACAAGATATACTTTCTCATTTAAGTGAAATTCCTTTTCAGTAACAACCTCGTTTAAAAACTCTCCTTTTATCAGTAGATAATTTAATCCAGTGAGGTTTAATTTGTGACACTTTCATAACAATTGTGTCAAAAACTCGCCTTTTACTTTCTAATCCCCGCACGATTCTGCAAACTGTTAACTCAATTACATTATCAATGGTTGTCTTTGTAGTTACTTAACTATTGAACTAACTTAATAAAATTATTATAAAAATAAATACAGTTCGGGCTAGAAATATAGCCTAACTCGTATTACGACAACGGAGTTTGTCGAAGGACATGGAGTACTGTCACGGATGATATCTTACCTACTTAGGCGACTTTTATTAGTTGTTCCTACCTTTATCGGTATTACTTTACTTATTTTTGCTCTTACTCGATTTGTTCCTGGTGGGCCAGTAGAGCGTATGCTACTAAGTCTACAAATGCAGGGTGCTTCAGAAACGGGAGGCACAAGCAGTGTTACCGATGGTAATAACGCCTTATCAGAAGAGCAGATTGAAGAACTGAATGCGTTTTATGGCTTAGATAAGCCGGTGTTTGAAGCCTATTATGATTGGTTAACCAAATTGGTTGTTTTAGATTTGGGTGAGTCTACTCGTTATTATGAACCAGTTTGGGACATGATAGCCGAACGTTTACCTGTTTCTCTCTTTTATGGAGGGATGACGTTTCTGCTTAGTTATCTCATATCCATTCCGCTTGGTTACTTAAAAGCGCTAAAACACGGTTCTATCTTAGATTCAACTTCGTCAATTGCCATCTTTGTTGGTTTTGCTTTACCCGGTTATGTCATTGGGGTTTTTTTGATTAGCTTGTTTAGTTATCAATTAGAGTGGTTTCCAATGGGCGGTTTTATTAGTGATGACTTTGATGATTTTGGTGCGTTTGAACAGCTCAAAGACATCATGTGGCATGCCATTCTTCCTCTCTTTTGTTATTTGATTGGTGATTTTGCCTTACTCACCATGACGATGAAAAATAATTTAATGGAGAACTTAGCGTCTGATTATGTTCGTACTGCTATTGCTAAAGGGTTGCCATTTAGAAAAGCAGTTCGTAAACACGCATTGCGTAATAGCTTAATTCCTGTTGCGAGTCATTTTGGTAATTCGTTAATGTTCTTTATGACGGGGTCATTCTTAATTGAGGTTATTTTCAATATTGATGGTATTGGATTGCTTGGATACGAAGCCATTATGGAGCGTGATTATCCTGTGGTAATGGGATTGTTTGCGATTAATGCCATGATGTTAATGATAGGCAATATTTTGTCTGATGTGTGTGTTGCTGTGGTGGATCCACGCGTGAAGTTTGGAGCCTAGTTATGACATTATCATTCAATTTAAGTCCATTAACGCAAAAGAAAATCCAACGTTTTAAAGGGATCAAAAGAGGTTATTGGTCATTCTTAATTTTATCGGCTTTATTGGTTCTTTCTATTTTTGCAGAGATGTTTGTCAATAGCCGTGCTTTATTGGTGAGTTATCAAGGTGAATGGCATTTTCCAACTTATACAGATATGAAGCCGGGAAGTACCTTTGGCCTTGATTACGTCCATGAGACCAACTATCGAGATTTGAAAGTTAAATTTGAACAAGAGGGGAAAGGGAATTTCGTTATCATGCCCGTTGTTCCTTGGAACCCTTATGAACAGGATTTTTCAGGGAATTTTCCTCCTACTGAGCCCAGTCTTGAAGGACAACATTATTTAGGCACCGATACGATTGGTCGAGATATTGTATCTCGCTTGGTTTATGGCTTTCGGATTGCCATGGGCTTTGCCTTAATTACCTTGGCAATATCTTACGCCATTGGTGTCTCTGTTGGTTGTGCTATGGGATTCTTTGGTGGGAAGTTTGATTTGTTTTTTCAACGCTTTATCGAAATTTGGTCTATGGTGCCTTTCTTATATGTCATCATGATCTTAGTCTCTATCATGAAGCCAAGTTTTATGCTCTTTACCTTAATCAATGTCATGTTTGGCTGGATGGGGATGACATGGTATATGCGAACCATGACTTATAAAGAGAAAGCTCGGGAATACGTAATGGCTGCTAAAGCATTAGGTGCATCAAATACACGAATTTTGTTCCATCATATCTTGCCAAACACCATGGTAATGATTGTTACCTTAGCGCCATTTACCATTGTCGCCAATATCACTGCCCTTACTGCTTTGGATTATTTGGGACTAGGTTTAATGCCACCGACACCAAGTTGGGGTGAACTATTGCAACAAGGCAAATCAAATTTAGATTCACCATGGATAGCGAGCTCGGTTGTGACGGCAATTGTCACCGTATTAATCATGGTGACGTTTATTGGGGAAGGGATCCGTGAGGCGTTCGATCCAAAAAAACACACAAGATATGTTTAATACCTATCGAAAATAAATAATAAGAAAGGAATCGATGATGAAAAAAGGACTGACAACATTAGCGGTATCAATCGCTGCATTATTTAGCTTTCAAACGTTATCTGCTGATTTACCCAATAATCTAGAGTGGGAAACGAATGATTCAGCACCGACATTTGCATCACCAAAAGCGACCTTTGGTGGGACGTTTCGAACCTATACGTTGAGTTTTCCTCAAACGTTTCGAACGGTAGGGCCGGACTCTAATGGTTCCTTTCGATCGTGGATATTACAAGCCAACTTACCGCCATTAATTAAGCACCCAAACACCAATGAATGGTTGCCTGGATTAGCTCAATCTTGGGCGTTTGGTGATGATAACAAAACCGTTTATTTTAAGTTAAATCCTAAAGCCACATGGAGTGATGGCAAACCGGTTACAGCAGACGACTATCAGTTTATGCTTAAACTAATGCGTTCAAAAGATATTGTTGCTCCTTGGTATAACGACTTTTTTACCAATGAAATTGCAGATGTGATCTCTTTTGATAAACATACGATAGCGGTGGTTTCTGCAAAAGCTCGTAACCGAGATGAATTAATTGAATATACAAACTTAATGCCACGTCCTGCCCATTTTTATGGCAAGCCGAAAGTCGATAAAAATAACGACGGTATTGATGATAAGTTTGTTCGTAAATACAACTTCAAACCAGAGCCGGTGACTGGGCCTTATTACATCGACAAGATTAAAAAAGGCAAAAACATTGCGTTTAAACACGTTGGTGAGGATTGGTGGGGGTATGAAAATAAATACAATCAACATCGTTTTAATGTCGAAAAAATTAATATTAAAGTGATCCGTGATGCGGACATTGCGCTTAAACATTTTGAAAAAGGCAATTTAGATTCGTTTGATTTGGTGCGACCTGATTTGTGGCATGAGAAATCAGATGGTAAAAATTATCAGAATGGATACATACAAAAAGCGTGGGTATATAACCAAGCTGCGGTTGGCGCTGGAGGGCTTTGGTTGAATACGGCAAAACCGATATTAGATGATATTAATGTTCGTAAAGGCATTATGTATGCAACGGATTTTGACATGATGATTGCTAAGGTTTTACGTAATGATTATTCACGTAAACCAAATGGTATGGGCTTTGGTCACCCGGGTTACGATAATACCGACATAAAAGCGCCTAAGTTTGATGCTAAAAAAGCCATTGAGTATTTTGAAAAGGCAGGGTTTAGCAAAGTAGGCTCTGACGGTATCCGTACCAATGATAAAGGAGAGCGCTTGAGTTTTGCGGTTACTTATTCACAGCAGTCATTCACTCCTCGAGTTGCGGTATTAAAAGAACAGGCAAAATTAGCGGGTTTAGATTTTGAACTTAATCTGATTGATGGCTCTAGTATGTTTAAATACGTACTTGAGAAAAAACACGATATTTCTTTCCATAATATGGGGACGGGAGACATTCCTGCCTATTGGGAGTATTTCCATTCAGATAATGCCAATAAGCCACAAACCAATCATTTCACCAACTTCACATCACCAGAGTTAGATGGGTTGATCGACTCATTTAAAAGTGAATTCGACATTGAGAAAAAACGCGCGCTTTCTCGTGAGATCCAACAAGTGATTGCCGATGCTAATGTTATTGTTCCTGGTTATATGGTGCCTTACGCTCGCGCTGGTTTTTGGCGCTGGATGAAGTTACCAGAGCAAATGGCAACGAAGCAGACTGGTTATCTGTTTCACGGTTGGGGTTTTGCTCAAACCTTCAGTACGTTCTGGATTGATGAAGAGATAAAGAAAGAAACAAAAGCGGCAATGAAGTCGGGTAAAACGTTTGAACCCGTTACGATTATCGATGATACCTATAAATTATAGAGATATCAGTACGTATTGATAGCCAGTAATAAAGACTAGGCGAGGGATCGCCTAGTATAAATAATAATAAAAATAGCGAAGAAGTATATGGATAGAGAAATTGTTTTATCAGTGGAAAATGTAGTCACTGAATTTCAAACGGATGAGGGAACGGTGAGGGTGCTTGATGGTGTCAGTTTTCAAGTCCCAAAAGGAAAAACCATTGGCATTGTTGGTGAATCGGGATGCGGAAAAAGTGTTACCTCAATGTCGATTATGGGGTTATTGCCTAAACCTTATGGCAATGTCGTCAGTGGGCGGATCTTGTATGGAGATACGGATTTAATTCAACTAAGCCCTGATAAATTATATGAAATGCGTGGTAATCGTATCTCAATGATTTTTCAAGATCCAATGACAGCTCTTAATCCTGTTCATACCATAGGGAAGCAAATTAATGAGGTGTTAGAACTTCATCGTCCGGATTTTGATAAAAAACAGCGCCTTGCTTATTCTTTAGAAATGCTTGAAAAAGTGGGGATCCCATCGCCTGAATCACGTCTTCATGAATATCCTCATAATTTATCTGGTGGTATGCGTCAACGAGTCATGATTGCGATAGCGTTGGCTTGTGAGCCAGATATCTTGATTTGTGATGAGCCAACCACGGCGTTAGACGTTACGATTCAAGCACAAATTTTAGAGTTAATGAAAAAACTTCAAGATGAAACGGGTATGTCGATCATTTTTATTACCCATGATCTTGGCGTTGTCGCTGAAATTTGTGATGAAGTGGTCGTGATGTATGCAGGACGTGTCGCTGAACAAGCGGGGATCTTTGAATTATTTGATAACCCTAAACACCCTTATACACAAGGTTTGATGGCATCAATGCCGAGCTTACATTTAAAACCAAAAACCGAGTTAGATACCATTCCTGGAACCGTCCCTTCTTTAAATGAAATGCCTAGTGGTTGCCGTTTCTCAACGCGTTGTAAATACAAGCAGGATAAGTGCGAGGTAGAGGTGCCACCCATGAACCAAGTAGGGGCATTACATCAAGTAAGTTGTCATTTTAGTGAAGTATTAATCAGTAATGAGGAGGCAAAATGAGTGAATTATTACGAGTTGATGATCTGAAATTACACTTTAATTCAGGAAAAGGCATTTTTAATAAAGGTTACGTTGTTCATGCTGTTGATGGAGTGTCATTAAGTGTGAATAAGGGGGAAACTTTAGGTTTAGTTGGTGAGTCTGGTTGCGGTAAAAGTACGTTAGGCCGTAGTTTACTTAAATTATTTGAACCAACAGCCGGACGTATCTTTTTTGAAGGAAAAGACATTACCCATTTGGGTAATAAAGAGATGCGTTCATTGCGCCAAGAAATGCAGATCATTTTTCAAGATCCAACCGAATCACTAAACCCTCGCCATACAATAGAAATGATACTAGAAGAACCGTTTGTTATTCATGATGTAGGAACAAAGGAAGAGCGAAAGCTGTGGGTGGAAGAGTTACTGATTAAAGTAGGATTACCACCAAGTGCCGCTACTCGATATCCTCATGAGTTTTCTGGTGGACAAAAACAGCGTATTGGTATCGCTAGGGCAATAGCATTAAAACCTAAATTAATTGTGTGTGATGAATCGGTTTCTGCATTAGATGTCTCTGTTCAAGCGCAAATCGTTAATTTATTACTCGATTTACAAAAAGATATGAATCTGGCGTTGATTTTTATTGCTCATGATTTATCAGTAGTAAAGCATATTTCAGATAAAGTGGCGGTGATGTATCTGGGTAAAATTGTTGAGTATGGGGATTCAGAGACGCTTTATCATTCACCTAAACATCCTTATACCAAGGCACTATTATCCGCTATTCCTGTGTCACATCCTAAGTTTCGAGGGAAAGAAAGGATTATATTAAAAGGCGATGTACCTTCTCCAATTAATCCACCAAAGGGATGTCGTTTTTCAACTCGTTGTCCAAAAGCGGAAGAAGCGTGTTTTCGTGATGAGCCCAAAAGACAATTGCTTGATAATAATGCGCACGAAGTGGCTTGCCATTTATATAAATAAATATCTTTTTTGAAACATCTTAATGGCTCTGTTTTATCCTATAGTTACAAGGTTAGAATTAACATAGGTTTAAAAGAATGAAGAGATTATTGGTATTGGCTATTTTTGGCATTCTTGGCGGTTGTTCTTCAACAGCGACACCTGATATGGGCTCGGCGAAACCAGTTCATTATGAATGTGAAGCGGGAAGAAATTTTGATATTACGTTCAATAATGATGACGCGTTGTTAACACTTCCAAAAGAGGAATACGTATTAAAGCGTGCCGTATCTGCATCAGGAATGAAGTATGTATTAAATGATGGTATGCCCGATGTTAGCTCTGCAATTGTATTTCATGGAAAAGGTGATGAAGCGATGTTAGAGCTTGGTCGAGTCGTTTTGAAAAACTGTGCTGTTTCAGAGTAATACTAATTTAAGTAAATAATCAGATATTTTGTTGAAAATAGATTAGATAAAAATGCCCATACATTCATTTGCATGGGCATTATTGTATTTAGCTTAAGAGCCGTAGGTAACAATATAACGAGTTGGTTTGTGGTTCATTGCCAATACAATATTGAGAACAACGGCACCTAATACTGAAACGAGGAGTAACCATGGAGTGATAAAGAAAAATGAAGCCGTTAAAATACAGCAATCAATGGCCATTTGAACTTTACCTACAGAGATCCCGAATTTCTCTTGAATAAACAGACATAGCACATTGAAGCCACCTAGACTTGAGCGGTGTCTAAATAGAATCAACATACCTAACCCATCAATAGCCCACCAGCAACGGCACAGTAAATATCATTGATATGATCCACTGAAATCATCATATTTAAATGATCAGTCATGATAGAAACAAGCGCCCCAGAAATTAAACTGGTTAATGCGAAACGTTTCCCAAAGCGTTGCCAAGCCAGTGCATAAAAAGGCAAGTTACATAGAAAATAAAGAATACCAAAGCTGATGCCACTCATTTGGCTAATTAATAAGGCTAGTCCTGTTGTTCCGCCAGTCAGTAAGTGTGCGGCTTGTAAAAAGAAAATCCCTTGTGATACTAAAAAAGTGCCTGTCAAAATAGCGATCACATCTTCTTTATGTGAATGTTTTATTTTTTCCACAGTGTGCAATACCTTGCGACGAACATAATAATGGTCGCTAGGATAGAGTGAATCGGAATTTATGCAATTAGCTAGACGTAAATAAATAGAGGGTTTGTAGTAAAGCCTTTACAGAGTGTAAAGCAAAAAAATTGACATATATAACAATATTAAAATGTCATACCTCTGTTTTCGTTCATGCAATTATTTGAATAACTAGTTATTTATATTGATGATTATGAATATATTTCATGTTGATAATAAGTAATCCGCAACAAAAATAACAAATTAATATGCAATTTAGGGTATCTGATCCAGATCAAATTATGTAGAATACATTGCAGTTAAGACTGGTGACGTAAACGTTTGCGTCATTGGGCTATTTTTGGGTTTTATATTTATCTGAGTCAGGAGATACAGATGCTTAAGCGTGATATGAATATTGCCGATTACGATGCAGACTTATTTGCAGCAATCCAGGAAGAAACAGTACGTCAAGAAGAGCATATCGAGCTGATTGCTTCTGAAAACTACACTAGCCCACGAGTAATGGAAGCTCAAGGTTCACAATTAACGAACAAATATGCTGAAGGTTACCCTGGCAAACGTTACTACGGTGGTTGTGAGTACGTAGATAAAGTTGAAACACTTGCTATTGAACGTGCATGTGAGTTGTTTGGTGCAGAGTACGCAAACGTACAGCCTCACTCTGGTTCACAAGCAAATAACGCAGTTTACATGGCACTGCTAAATGCGGGTGATACTGTATTAGGTATGAGCCTTGCTCACGGTGGTCACTTAACTCACGGTTCTCCAGTAAACTTCTCTGGTAAACTTTACAACATCATTCCTTACGGTATTGATGAAAATGGTCAAATTGACTATGAAGAAATGGAAGCATTAGCAGTAGAACATAAGCCTAAGATGATCATCGGCGGTTTCTCTGCTTACTCTCAAGTATGTGATTGGGCACGTATGCGTGAAATCGCAGACAAAGTTGGCGCTTACTTCTTTGTAGATATGGCTCACGTAGCAGGTCTTATTGCAGCAGGTGTTTACCCTAACCCTGTGCCTCATGCTCACGTTGTAACAACAACGACACACAAAACACTTGCTGGTCCTCGTGGTGGTCTTATCCTTTCTAATGAAGGTGAAGATCTTTACAAGAAGTTAAACTCAGCAGTATTCCCAGGTGGTCAAGGTGGTCCTTTAATGCACGTTATTGCTGGTAAAGCAGTTGCATTTAAAGAAGCGCTTGAGCCTGAGTTCAAAGAATATCAAGCACGTGTTGTTGCTAATGCAAAAGCAATGGTTGCTGAATTCTTAGCTCGTGGTTACAACATCGTTTCAGGTTCAACAGAGAACCACCTGTTCTTAGTTGATTTAATTGATAAAGATATTACTGGTAAAGAAGCGGATGCTGCACTGGGTTCTGCTAACATTACTGTAAACAAGAACTCAGTACCGAATGACCCTCGTAGCCCGTTTGTTACTTCTGGTATTCGTATTGGTTCTCCTTCAATTACGCGTCGTGGTTTTACTGAAGAAGATGCGAAAAACCTTGCCGGCTGGATGTGTGACATTCTAGATAACATGGGTGATGAGTCTGTGATTGAAGCGACAAAAGTAAAAGTATTAGAAATCTGTAAGCGTCTACCAGTTTACGCTTAATTTTTTACTTTATTAAATATTAAAGGCTAGCCTGTAATGGGCTAGCCTTTTTTATTGATAGTTTTAACTATTTCTTTTTTATACGATTATTTTGTGTTTAATCAGTTATTAGTATGGTTTTTTACGTTAACAAGTGTGAAATAAAGTACAGATAAATAATGATAAATATGCAAAGTAATTTCTGTTTCATGATTTTAATTCTATTTCTGTATTATTTTTGAGAATAACTGAAAATAGTTGTGGTATGTTTCGATCTTAGTGAACTGAACGTTTAGTTTCAGCACTTTTCAAAGGTGGAATCATGAATAAAAAACTATTATTAGCATCATTGATACCAATGTTGCTTGCTGGCTGTAATCAAGAAGAAATAAATATAGGAAGTGGATCGGATGGTGGAGCTACAACGCCTCCGACTCCAGCTATTCCTACTACTTATATAAGTACATTAATGGCATCAGGGAAAATTATTACTGGTGACGTTCATTGTAATGGGAAGTCTTTAAATACAGATTCTGGAACTTTTACAGTAAAAGAAGGTTCGGTATTTGATTGTTCTTTAGGTGGGGTGACTTTAGGTGAATTTAAAGCGCCTACTCCAGAAGCTAGGGTTTCAGGTGTAACAAATACTACATCAGAAGCCTCTTTTGACCTTCAAGCAGTAAAAGGCTCGAATGCAACGAGAATTCTTCAGTCTATTTCTACATGTACTCAAGAAGATAGCATTTGTTTGGATGATTTAGATTCTATTGATATTCAAGATATTTATTCTGATTTAGATAATAACGAATCTGTTAATGCATTTTTGAAGTCAAAAGAAGAAGAAAAAACGGATGAAGTAGGTAAAGCACCTAGTTCACACGTTGATGCTGAAATTGTTCCTGAAGTAACACCAGGTACAAGTAATGATTTAAATAGTGGTTTTGTTTCTGCTAATGCAGAAGATAGCTATGCCTATAAACCAAGCGCTGAAGCGAAAGTATTAACTAAGAGCCAGTTAACGGATAGTACAGGTACACCATTAGCAGGAGTTAATTTTTTCTCTGCTAATGCGGTAGGTATAACGGGCGAAAATGGTGAATTCGAATACTTGTGGGGCGATAAGCTTACCTTTGGTATCGATACCTTTGAATTTGGCAGTGTTGCTGGTAA
This sequence comes from Aliivibrio fischeri, assembly GCA_038993745.2. Taxonomy (NCBI): domain Bacteria; kingdom Pseudomonadati; phylum Pseudomonadota; class Gammaproteobacteria; order Vibrionales; family Vibrionaceae; genus Aliivibrio; species Aliivibrio fischeri. Next base: position 753,671 of record CP160629.1, read on the forward strand.
CCAAGTTAGTTATAAGATCACAGACGTTAGTGATAATGCAGTTGTTAAAGCGAATATCCAATCGTTAATTACACGCTATGCAGAGAATAATCATAATGGGTTACTTATCTCTGAAAAAGTTCAAGATACATTTTCTCTTTATCCAAATGTAATTAATGAATTAATTAATTTGAGTTTACCTAATGGTGGACAAATTGAAGGGACGAATTTTTCATTACCTGATGAATTTGATGCACAGTTCCAAAATGGGCTAACTGCTGCTATCGATGCTGAGTTACAACAGCAACGAGCATCGTTTTATTTTTCAGATTTCCCGCATGTATTTTCATTGGATAATGGCACTTATGTGACCGATTCTTTGACGAAAATATTCAATGGAGTAACGAGCTTTCATGTCTTCAATGACAACGGCAGCTTTTATGGTGCTACGGGCTATACTCGAGGAATGCGAGCCTTAAATTTATCTAACCGAGCATTTCCTATAATGATGCCTCGCGCGGATATCAATAAGGATATTCCTTTTGGTGAGCAGCAAGCATGGACTCGTGAAGGCCGTCCTTATATTGCAGTTCATCCAACTATTGAGATGCCACCGATCCCTCTAGTTTCAAAAGATAACGCTACTTTTGGTTTTCCTTTTGTTACCGCTGGCGAAATTGGTTCTGGTAAAGTGGTATTTATGGGTAATAGCATGTACCCAAGCATTATTTCATGTCCAGATAACTATTGGGCTAATGATGCACTAAGAATAGACCCTGCATTACAATCATGTACATCATCGTTTGATTTAGCTAACGATCCTCGTAATGATAATGGCAGTATGAAGACTTTCTTTAATAACCTTTTTACGTGGTTAAATAATGATAAGTCAATCAAAGGCATTAATGTTGCAACGAATATCGACGTTGCTACAGCCTTACGTTCTGGTACTTCTCACGGCAACGCATATGACTTCTTTGTAAACCCATCTTTTGGTTTTTCATCTGTTGAAAAATTAACTAAGGATGGTTTTTCTGGACGTCTATCAGCAAGTGAAACGCCATTATTAATCCTTCAAGCTTATCCTCCTAAGCCTCAAGGCGACGGCATGAGTCACCGCTTTATCGCTGATTTAGACAACCCAAATCTAAGCCAAGATGATATTACTGCTTTAATTACTTATATTAATGAAGGTGGTAGTGTTTTATTTATGGATGCGATTGATAAGGTGACTAACCCTGAACCAATTGGACGTTTAGCTGACTCTGCGGGTGTTTCATTGGGAGGAAGTAACGTTACTCCAACATCACAAGCATTTTGTGGTTCGTCATATTACTGCCAAGCGCCATCTCCAAACCTTCATGTGAAGAGCCAATATGAGATGGTGGTTCTTGAGCGTTTCCAAGATGTGGATGGACAGCAACCTTATACCGTGAATCAAGATGGTTCGGTAGAATGGACTAAAGATGAAACTAAGATCAAGTTTGAAATTCCAACGTATGAAATTATCAAACGTGATGATAAAGGTGATCCTTTATTAGACAAAGATGGCAATCCTGTAATGGAGACTAAGTTCGCTCGTATTTTCGTTAAGAATGGTGAAGAGAGAGCTGCTGCTATATCTGAATTACAAGAAGCATTTGAAGGAACGCCTTTATGTTCTCATTCTTATGAGTATGAGTTTAACTGTATAGAAACTCGTCAGGGTGATGGTATACAAGTTCGTGGCGCATATTGGCGTGCGGATTTCGATCGTTATCAAATGAACCAAGATGTTGTAGAAAGTATGGTTAAAGCTGCAAACCTTGGCGATAACTTCAATGCTCTAATGGAGCATGAAATGTATTACCGCACTAAAGGTAAGCAGGGTGCTCGTTTATCTACCGTTGAGCTAAATCAGACGTACGATAATCTTTCAATTTGGATGTGGAACGATAACCCATACGCTTATGATCCTAATGTTCAAGATGAGTTAGGGTTTAAGACTGCGGTTAACTTCTTAAATTGTTATACAGATAATCAACATCAGACTGATGTTCCAGAAGCTGCGTGTCCAGTTGATCTAAAAGCGACATTAATTGCAAATGGTATGATTCATGGTGAAGGTGAATTAGCAGGACAAATGAATCCTAGTTATCCGCTAAACTACATGGAGAAACCGTTAACTCGCATTATGTTAGGTCGATCTTTCTGGGATCATGAAATAACGGTTGATACAACTAAGTACCCAGGCCGAACTATTGGCGCTACAACATCTGAAGTTGTTAATATCGAAACAGCAGGCAAGGCGGTAAGTTATTCAGCAGGAAATAACCAATCAACGGGCTTATGGGCTCCTCAATTAAGTGAGGTGACAGTTCGTGGTGGTGTAACTGCAATGATTACCGTTATGATGGCGGATGATTTAACTGGTAAGCCACAACATGAGACAAGTTTAAATCGTCCTCCTAGAATGCAGATGAGCTTTGCTCACGATGGTTATACAACAACATTTAAAGTTCCTTACGGTGGTTTAATTTATATTAAACCTACAGAAACATTAAGTGGTGCTTCAACCGTCGCTGAATTTAGTTTGGACGGTGTTGAAAAAGCGGCATGGTGGAAGAAAGATCCAGCTAATAACCTTGGTGAGTGGGTAAATACACCTGATTCTTCAACTGCGCCAATCGCAGAAATTGATACAGGTTCATTTATTTATACCACTGCTCTAAATAACGTTAAGACTGCTGATCTAAATGAATTCAGTAAAAATATGAACCGCTTTGCTGATGCAGCAAGTGATTTTTACGGTCGTGATGAAGAGAGTGCAGATGGTAAACATCGTCGCTTTACTTACCCAGAGCTAAAAGAGTTCCGTCATCGTTTTGTGAATGATGTGCAGATTTCGATTGGTGCGGCGCATTCAGGTTACCCTGTGATGAGTAGCTCATTTAATGCTAACTCAAATAAAATACCAACAAATGCAATTGATGATTGGTTGGTATGGCACGAAGTTGGTCATAACCTTGCTTCTGCACCATTCTCAGCACCGGGTAGTACAGAAGTAACGAATAACCTTCTAGCTCTGTATATGCAAGAATTGGAAGGTCGTAATGCTAATCCAGAAATGGATCGAATTAGAACGAGTATTCAAAAAGCGCCAGCTTGGTTAAGCTCAAATGATGGCCATGCATGGAGTCATGGTGATGCCGGTCTTCGTCTAGTTATGTTTGGCCAACTGAAGATTTGGGCTGAAAATCATTTCGAAATTGATCGTTGGTATGTTGATAGTGAAACTAAACCTGCTATCTACAATCAAGATCAAGGCTGGAATATGATTAAGCTGATGCACCGTAAGGCTCGTGGTGATCAACAAGGTGATGAGGGTATCAATTACTGTAGCTCTCGTGACACAGGCTTAAGTGCTGGTGATCTAATGATGGTGTGTAGTTCTTATGTATCTGGTTATGATTTAGGTGAGTTCTTCCAAGCATGGAATGTTGGTGAAACATCAGTGACTAATGCCGATGGTACTAAAGTCTACTCTGGTGGTATTAGCTCAGCTGGTTTAAGTAAGCTTGCTGAATTGAAGTTGAGTAAACCGAAGAAAGATCCACTATCTATCAATGCATTACCTAAATAATAGAACGTAATGATAAAAAAGCCCCCGAACCATCACGGTTCGGGGGCTTTTTATTGTCAGCTATTTAATAAATAGAAACGTATTTTAATTAGTATTACTTGTTAATATTAATTAACGCGCCAGATTTACATTGGAAAGTGTAGTAGCGGCTAGTTTCGTTAAATTTACCTAGGCCTTCACCAGTACAGTAATCAACATTGATATCACGCATGATATCTAATGTTTTTTCATTATTCAGTTGGAATTTAGAACCATCGCTACATACGATACGAACACGGCCATCATCACTTACAGAATAAACTTTTACTTCTGTATTACACAGTTCAAAAGAGGCGTCTTGGTAGTTATCTTGTTGTTTTGGTGCACTGCTACAACCGGCTAAAACAAGCGTAAATAGGCACGCTAAACTGATTTTTTTCATTGTGATAATTCCTTTAAACTAGACTATCTATTAAATATATCGTTTATACGCAATGAAAGCGAATTTCTGCTTAACAAATATGCATTAAACTCGAATTGTATTAATTTGAATACTTAACTCAGACATCGTTTGTTCAATATTGTGCATTTCGCTCTCAAGATGCTGAATTAATTCATTTGTTCCATTAGCCAGCGAGGCAAGTTCATCAATATCAGCGTTAACAGAGTTTGCTGTTTCAGACTGCTCTAAGGTTGCAGCAGAAATACTGGTATTAAAACTGTCTATTTCTGTTACTGCAGAGTGTAGAGAATCAATATAACTAGAAGAATTAATTACGCTGTCTTGAGTCTTACTACTCAGTGTTTTACTTTCTTCCATTAAAATAAAAGATTGTTTTGCGCTGTTTCCAATAGCATCAAGTAATTGGCGAATATCATTAGTAGCTTCTTGGCTGCGTTGAGCTAGTTTTCTAACTTCATCAGCGACAACGGCAAAACCTCGTCCTTGATCACCAGCACGAGCCGCTTCGATTGCTGCATTTAATGCAAGTAAGTTAGTTTGTTCTGAGACTGCTGTTATCGTGTCCAAAATCTCAGAAACATTCAGCGTTTCTTTTTCTAAATTTTGAATATGCTCATGTGTATTGATAATGCTGTGGTGTAAATCATTCACAACACTTGTCGTTACTTGAGTATGATCTTTGCAAGTTGTAGCGTTGGTTGTTGCTTGAGTTGTTGTTTCGTGTGCGTTATTAGTTACGCCTGCAATCTCAGAACTGGTTTGTGCCATTTCAGTCATTGCTGTTGCAATACTATCGCAATGACTTAACGTTGTTTGGCTTGATTGAGTTGCTTGTTTTAAATGATGGCTTAATCTATTCAACTCATCTTGGGTTTTCGATGCCACACTATGAGCGGCTCTTAATGGCAAGGAAATACTTTCAATTAAAGAATTAATATCTTTTGCTATATGGTCAAATTCATTTTCATTATTATCTTCAAGAGTCAGCGTGAGATCTTTTGTTGCAGACATTTCATTAATGCGCTGACTAAATGATGTCATACGATTACTGATAGAGCGTGTTGTTAATAAGCTAACTACAGCAATAGGAAGTATCAAACATACAGCAATAGCAATGTAAATATTGCGAGTAAGTTTGGCGGCGTTCATATTATGCTTTGCTGCATCATTTAATTCAGCTGAGATATTATCGGTTATTGCTTTTATTAAACCAATACGTTGAGTTGCTAGAGAGAACCATTCATTAGTATTAGGTCCATTAAGAGCATTTAAGTTATCTTTTTGAGATAAATATGATGCTTGAATATCAGAGACTTGCTTCCATGTTTTCGATTCAATGGTGGTGTTTAATGTTTTTGTAAAACGGTTAGATAACACGGATTGAGCTTGTCGAATCGCTAGAGATTCTGTTGAAATATAACTATTTATATCGGCAAATTTATCTAAGCTTGATCTTTTTCCAGCAAATGCCCCATTAAGCGCCCCTCGAACTTTCCCTGCCTCTTCTTTTACTTGTAATAGTGCAGAGAGACCAAGCATTTCATTACGAATAAATTGGTCATCAATATTACCAATGATGATTGATATTGAATCAAGAGAAAGTTGATTGAGTGTTGAATAATAGATAAACGGAGAATCTTGGATAGAGAGATTATCAACTTGTGAGCGAATGGTTGATTTATAATTGAGTTGCTGGATGATATCTGAAAGAAGAGCGTTGATTAACTGTTTGTCTAGGTAGAGAGGAGTAAAGCTTCGTAGGATTTGTTCTGCTTGGTCTGATTTCTGTCGTTGTGAGAGCAGTTTATCTTTTCCTGAACGCCCTTTTGAGGCGATAAAACCAGCGGTTAATCCGCGCTCAACTGCAAAGTTATGTGCCACATTATCTAAGGCATTAAAAAGGGTCACAGCCTCTAAAGAGTAATTGGCATCATAAACATTTTCATTTTCTTGTAATAACAGTTGAAATAAGAATGTTGAGATAATCAATGTCGGTAGAAGTGATATGATTAATAATCGATGTTTTATACTTTTAAATACAGACAAAATCATAGTTAACCTTTTAATTAATGTGGGTATATACATTTATCGGTTGCATTAATTGATACTTTAATAATTAAAACTGGGTTTTTCTTTTGGTTTAAACAGGAACTTAATGAAGGGACATAGGCAGGCATCTGCTTTTCTTGTACACTAATTGAAAAAACTAGGAGGCAAGTAATGCATTGTCCATTTTGTAGCGCAACAGATACTAAGGTTATTGACTCACGACTCGTGTCTGATGGACATCAGGTTCGTCGACGTCGCCAGTGTTTGGCGTGCAGTGAGCGATTCACTACGTTTGAATCAGCTGAATTAGTGATGCCAAAAGTGATTAAATCAAATGGTAATCGTGAACCTTTTGATGAAGATAAATTATCAGGTGGCCTATATCGTTCATTGGAAAAAAGACCAGTTAGCGCTGACTTAGTTGAACTCGCATTAAATACGATAAAATCACAGCTTCGAGCGACTGGTGAACGTGAAGTTCCATCAGATATGATTGGTAACCTTGTTATGGACCAATTAAAAGAGCTCGATAAAGTGGCTTATATTCGTTTTGCCTCTGTTTACCGAAGCTTTGAAGATATTAAAGAGTTCGGTGAAGAAATTGCAAAACTAGAGAAATAACATGACATTTACTACCCAAGATTATCTGATGATGCAAAAAGCTATCTTATTAGCTAAGCAAGGCATTTATACCACAGCCCCTAATCCAAATGTGGGGTGTGTATTGGTTAAAAATGGGAAGATTGTTGGGGAAGGGGCGCACTTAAAAGCAGGTGAACCCCATGCTGAAGTTCATGCATTAAGACAAGCAGGAAAGGAAGCGCAAGGGGCAACGGCTTATGTGACGCTTGAACCTTGCTCTCATTATGGACGCACACCACCTTGTGCTGAAGGACTTATAAAAGCGGGCGTAAAAAAAGTAATTTGTGCCATGGTTGATCCAAACCCTCAAGTTGCTGGTCGTGGCCTTGCTATGTTAAATGAAGCTGGAATTGAAACTGCATCAGGTCTGCTTGAAGCCGATGCTAGAGCCTTAAACCCTCATTTTTTAACTCGAATGGAAACAGGAAAACCATTTGTACAGTTAAAAATGGCTGCGAGTCTTGATGGAAAAACCGCATTAAAAAATGGAGTGAGTCAATGGATCACTTCAAAAGAAGCAAGACAAGATGTTCAACGCTATCGTGCGCAATCTGGTGCAATACTCTCAACAGCGAAAACCGTGATTGACGATGACGCCTCATTAAATGTGCGTTGGAGCGATCTTTCCCCCTCAATTCAAGAAAGCTACCAACAAGCTGCTATTCGACAGCCAATGCGTTTTATTTTAGATCGTCAGCATTCATTAACATCCGATTTAAAACTGTTTCAAGCCTCTGGTGAAGTAGTTACGATCTCTCCTCAAAACACACATCCAGTAGGGACTTCTGAAAATCATATGCAATGCCGTATTGATGATGGTCAATTGGATCTTAAAGAAGTCGTAAATAAAATTTCTCGTGATTTTAATGTAAATCATATTTGGGTAGAAGCCGGTGCGACATTAGCTGCAAGTATGATTAACGATAATTTAGTTGATGAATTGATCATTTATCTCGCCCCTAAATTAATGGGAGCGGATGGGCGTAGCATCATTAATTTAATTGGATTAGAAACGATGTCTGAGGCAATTGACTTGGATATAAAAGACATACGTATGGTCGGTAAAGATATTCGAATTACCGCAACAATAGCAAGGTAACCCATGTTTACAGGAATTATTGAGTCAGTAGGTACACTGCAAGCCATTACACCAAAGGGTGAAGATATTAGCGTAACGGTTAATGTTGGTCAGTTAGACATGAGTGATGTAAAGCTTGGAGATAGCATTGCAACTAATGGCGTTTGCTTAACTGTTGTTGCAATGACTGAACGCACTTATACCGCAGACTTATCATTAGAAACACTTAAACGTACAGGTTTTGTTGATTATAAAGCCGGTGATAAAGTGAATCTTGAAAAGGCGATGTTACCAACCACCCGATTTGGCGGGCATATTGTTTCTGGTCACGTAGATGCTGTTGGTGAAATTATTGAACGTCACCAGACCGGTCGTGCTATTGAATTTTGGATACAATTACCTCAAACACTCGCTAAGTATGTTGTAGAAAAAGGTTCTATTACTGTGGATGGCATTAGCTTAACGGTTAATGATATTCGAAAAAATGCATTTAAATTGACCATTGTTCCGCACACGGCAGCAGAGACTACGATGGATAACTTTTCTGTTGGACAGAAAGTTAACTTAGAAGTTGATGTGATCGCTCGATATTTAGAAAGACTTGTGATCGGGCAGAAAGAAGATCAACCAGAGTCTTCTGTTACGATGGATCTTTTGGCAAAATCAGGCTTCTTAAATTAAGCCTCACCACTTAACCTAATTAATATAAAAGGTATTTCACATGGCAATTAGCTCAGCAAAAGACATTATTGAAGATATTCGTTTAGGTAAGATGGTTATTCTTATGGATGACGAAGATCGTGAGAATGAAGGTGATTTAATTATTGCCGCTGAGAAAATCACTCCTGAAGCCATTAACTTTATGGCAACTCATGGACGTGGTTTAATCTGTTTAACGATGACAAAAGATCGTTGTGAAAAACTAGGTCTACCTCCTATGGTACAAGACAATAATGCACAATTTACAACGAATTTTACGGTATCAATTGAAGCGGCAGAAGGCGTAACAACTGGTATTTCAGCTGCAGACCGTTCTCGCACCGTTGAAGCGGCAGTAGCCAAAAATGCAGTTGCTGCAGATTTAGTTCAACCAGGGCATATTTTCCCATTAGCAGCACAAGAAGGCGGCGTATTAACTCGTGCTGGTCATACAGAAGCTGGGTGTGATTTAGCTCGTTTAGCTGGCTATGAGCCTGCTGGTGTGATTGTTGAAATCTTGAATGATGATGGAACAATGGCTCGTCGCCCTGATTTGGAAATTTTTGCTGAAAAACACGGCATTAAATTAGGTACGATTGCTGATTTAATTGAATATCGTAATAACAACGAAACGACAATTGAACGTGTAGCTGAGTGTAAATTACCAACAGAGTTTGGTGAGTTTGATTTGGTGACTTACCGTGACACGATTGATAATCAACTGCACTACGCTCTTAAGAAAGAAAATACGTCAAGTGAAGCGCCGTTAGTTCGTGTTCATTTACAAGATACATTTACTGATATTTTGCATTCAGACCGTTGTGCAGAACGCAGCTGGACATTGCCAACAGCAATGCAGCGTATTGCCAATGAAGGTGGTGTATTAGTGATTCTTGGTAATGAAGAATCAACAGATAGTATCGTACATAAAGTGAAAGTTCTTGAGCGTCAAGACAGTGGTGAAGCACCAACAATGGCGAAGAAGCAAGGAACTTCACGTCGTGTAGGTGTTGGCTCTCAAATTTTGGCTGATATTGGTATTTCTGACATGCGTTTACTTTCATCAACGTCAAAGCGTTACCATGCCTTATCTGGCTTTGGTTTGAACGTTGTTGAATACGTAACGAAATAAAAGCATAAATATATGGCCCTATTCGATGAGTAGGGCCTAAATAATTAGATATTTGTCACAAAGCTGTGATAGAATCCGGCGATTCTCACTATGAATGCGTAGTTGATAAATAGAAACCAGTTTAATTGGAATAAAACAGATACAGGAAGGCTCATGAACGTAATCGAAGGCGGCGTTGCTGCTCCTAATGCGAAAATTGCAATTGTTATTTCTCGCTTTAATAGCTTTATTAATGAAAGTCTACTTTCAGGTGCTATCGACACTCTAAAGCGTTTTGGTCAAGTATCTGAAGAAAACATCACCGTTGTTCGCTGCCCAGGTGCCGTAGAATTACCGTTAGTTGCTCAACGAGTAGCTAAAACAGCAAAGTATGATGCTATCGTTTCATTGGGCTCTGTTATCCGTGGTGGCACACCACATTTTGACTATGTATGTAGTGAATGCAATAAAGGTCTAGCACAAGTATCTCTGGAATATAGCATTCCAGTAGCATTTGGTGTTTTGACTGTTGATACTATCGATCAAGCAATCGAGCGCGCCGGTACCAAGGCTGGTAATAAAGGGGCAGAGGCTGCACTAAGCGCACTCGAAATGATTAATGTTCTGTCTCAAATCGAATCCTAATGGGGGTTAGTGTGAAACCAGCCGCACGTCGTAATGCACGTCAATTTGCTCTTCAAGCAATCTATTCATGGCAACTAAGCAAAGAAAATGTTGCAGATATCGAAGAGCAGTTTTTAACTGCTGAAAAATATGATGAAGAAGAGCATCATGCAAATGAGCCTAAGCTACAAACTCCAGAGACAGATGTAGCGTATTTCCGCGATCTTTTCTCAGGCGTAGCTCTAAATCATATGAAATTAGATGGGAAAATGCGCCCATACTTATCTCGTCCGCTTCAAGATCTTGACCAAATGGAACTTGCGTTACTACGTATGTCTATTTACGAGATGATGAATCGTGATGATGTACCATACAAAGTTGTTATCAATGAAGCGATTGAACTTGCAAAAGTATTCGCAGCAGAAGATAGCCACAAGTTTGTAAATGGTGTATTAGATAAAGCGGCTCCAACTTTACGTAAAAAATAAGTTGGTCGTAGCATACTAATTAAATCGTAAAGGTCAGCCTCGTTGCTGGCCTTTTTTATAACTAAAAAACAGTATTAATCGAATATGTGTAGTGAATTTAATTTAATCGATCGATTTTTTGTTCAAGAAAATGTTTCGCGTGATGATGTTGATTTAGGTATTGGGGATGATTGCGCATTAGTAACTGTACCTGAGGGTTACCAAGTAGCGATAACCACAGATACTTTAGCCGCCGGAACGCATTTTTTAGCTGATGCAGATCCTGTTAGTGTGGGGCATAAAGCACTAGCGTCTAACTTAAGTGATTTAGCGGCTATGGGAGCAAAACCAACGTGGGTGTCTTTAGCATTGACCCTACCTCAATCTGATGAAAAGTGGTTAGAAGGATTTTGTAAAGGGTTCTTTGATTTAGCTAAGCAATATCAAGTTGAGCTCATTGGCGGTGATACAACAAAAGGACCTTTAAGCATAACGATTATGGTACAAGGAATTATACCTAAAGGAGCAGCATTAACTCGAAGTGCAGCACAAATAGGTGATGATATTTATGTTACTGGTAATTTAGGTGATAGCGCCGCTGGTCTCGAAGTTATTTTAAATTCACACAAAAATGTGAAGGGGGAGTTAGAAAAGGAGTTAGAAAAACGTCATTATTACTCAACACCACAAGTTGAGCTTGCGCAAGATATTCGTCATCTATGTCATGCAGCATTAGATATTTCTGATGGTGTAATTTCGGATCTAGGCCATATATTAAAGCAATCAAATGTGAGTGCTGTTATTAATGTTAATAACTTACCTATTTCAAGTGAACTTGTTACGTATTATCGCCAAGATAAAGAAAAATGTCAGAAACTTGCATTAACTAGTGGTGAAGAATATGAACTTTGTTTCACTGCATCTAAAAAAAATCGTAAAGCAATCAAACAAATAGCTACTATTTTAAATGAAAAAATTAGTATAATTGGAGAGGTAATTGATAAGCCATTTAACGGTTTACCAGATAGTGTACAATTGTTTGATAATAATAAACTATTAGATTGGCAATTATTAGGTTACGACCACTTTAGGAGAGAACAATGACAAACCCTCTAGCCTTAATTAGTCTTAAAAATCCGTGGCATTTATTAGCTACTGGATTTGGGAGTGGCCTCTCTCCAATAATTCCAGGAACAATGGGTACACTGGCTGCGATTCCTTTGTATTTATTACTTGCTCAGTTACCGTTTACTTTATTTGTCATAGCGGTTACTGCCTCTGCTCTTATTGGTATTAAGATTTGCGACATTACTTCAACTGATATGAAGGTTCATGACCATGGATCAATTGTATGGGATGAGTTTGTTGGCCTATGGATCACCATGAGCATTGTTCCATATTTAAATTTAGAAGTAACTGATTGGAAATGGTTACTAACTGGTTTTATTTTGTTTCGATTTTTCGACATGGTAAAACCTTGGCCAATTGGATGGTTAGATAATAAAGTTCATGGCGGCTTTGGCATCATGCTTGATGATATTGTTGCTGGATTTATGGCTCTAATTAGCCTTTGGTTAGTTGGAAAGTATTCTGGTTGGTTGTAATGCGCAACGGTAGATTATTATTAAGCTTCCTATTTATATCGCTTATTTCATTTTTTTGTACCTCTAAACTGGTTTTAGCTGATCCTGTTTTAGTTGGATATTGGGGCTATAATGAATATCTTGATCTATATCCTGAAGAAAAAGCACTAACTAATACGTTAAAAGAAACGGTTAGAGGGAGCCTGTCCCTCTAGCTATCAAGCAAACAAAACCAATTAAAATATCTTTTGTTTATCCTGGTGAGCAATCATCTGATTATTGGCAACGAAATATTGTTGCTCTTGAATCACGTCTGAAAGCGTTAAATATCCAATATGAACTAACGCCTGTTTCAACACGTCTAAATGTTGATTTTAAAGAACAAAGTCGTTCTCTGCATAAAGCGATAGAGCAAAAGTCGGATTATTTAATTTTTACTCTTAACACGACTCGTCATCGTAAATTTATTGAACATGTATTGCAGAATCCAGAAACGAAGATTATTTTGCAAAACATCACTACTCCAGTAAAAGCATGGCATGGTAGCCAACCATTGCTTTATGTGGGATTTGACCATGTTATTGGTACTAAATTATTAGCAAACTATTTTCAGCACCGTTTTCCTGAACACGCTAATTATGGAATGCTATATTATTCATATGGCTATTTGAGTACCGCAAGAGGTGATGTTTTTGTTCAATCTATGGATAGTGATAAATACACACTAACTTCTTCTTTTTATACCGAAGCGACTGAAGAAAGCGCTTATGCTGCAACACAGGATATATTAAAAGATAACCCTGATATTGATTTTATCTATTCTTCATCTACAGATATCGCTTTAGGTGCTATTGATGCGATTAATGAAAATAAGAACACTAAAACCGTCATTAATGGTTGGGGCGGTGGTTCATTAGAGTTAAAAGCCATAGAAAATGGGGATCTCGATGTTACTGTTATGCGTATGACTGATGACACAGGTATAGCAATGGCAGAAGCAATTAAACTAGATTTAGAGAATAAACCAGTACCTACTGTTTATTCTGGCGAGTTTGAACTGGTTACATCTGATACGAGTGAAGAAACGCTTAATACGCTAAAACAGCGTGCGTTTCGTTATTCTGGTGTAGAACACTAGTAATGAATAAAGGTAAAGCCTCATTAGCGGATCTTATTTTTCGATCAATTTTTATTATATTTTCTATTTTAACAGTAGGTATAACCATACATACCTACCAGTTAAGTGTGAATACGATAAATGAAGAAGTTAAACGAAACTTACAACAAACTTCAGGCATAATTAATAATTTCTTTGAACATAGATTATCCATTCTTCAAATTAGACAAGATACTGATGCTGAAAGCCTTGCTATTTATGATCAATATATAGAGAGTGATTATAAAAATAAATTAAATACATATTTTTCTAATATTGAAGCTAAATCTCCTTATAATTCACCAGATTTTAGATTTATAGAAGTAAATAATAAACTGTACTGGGATGATGGAAATAGTTCATTTTTAAGTTTAAATGAAAATTGTCTGAAAATTATCATTAAAAAGAACCTTAATATAAATACTTGGTATTATATTAAGATGGAAGAGCCTTTATCAGAAGCTGATTTTTTAATTAGAAAAACGCCTATAGTTAATAATGATTCAGGTAGAATTGTTGCATTCATATATAATGCAGTAATGTTGAATAATAATATCTCATTTTTGAATAAACTTAAAAAGCTAACGAATAGCCAAGATGTATTTATTATTAATGATAATAAGATATTAGCATCAAGTGTAAGTTCCAATACAGAAATATATCAAGAAGTTACTTCTATTTTAAATGGCACAAGAAAAAGAATACCAAGTAAAATATTAAACTTTACACCTATAAATATTAAATCAATGTCAGGTGAGATATCAATATTGTCATTAAAAAATAAAGATAATATTGAATTATTAGAGCAACGATTTATTTATAGTGTTGTTCTCTCGTTTTTTGTACTTATAGCTATCGCTGTATTAATTCGAGGATTATTTGAGCATAAAATACTCTTGTCATTAAATTCGTTATTAAAATACACAAATACAGTATCAAAAAATGAAACTCGAAGTGAGTATCAAGGTTGTGGTATTTTAGAGTTTGACCAAATTGGGGAAAAATTAGAGCAGACATTTTCTGAATTAATTGAAGCTAAAGAAGACAGTTATAAAGCTCAAAGAGCAGCAGAAAAATTGGCCCAAGTGAAATCTGACTTTTTAGCAAGAATGAGTCATGAAATAAGAACGCCCTTAAATGGGATTTTAGGTATATCTAGCCTATTAAAGAGTAGTAACTTAACTAGAGAGCAGCTAAAACAAGTAAATATTCTCCATCAAGGGGGAGAGCACTTGCTTGCGGTCTTAAATGATATTTTAGATTTTTCACAGATAGAACAAGAGAAGCTAAAAATAAATAGCGCTCCTTTTAAACTGAGTGATGTATTAGAAAATATTAATGCAATTTATTTTCCTCTTTGTAAAAATAAAAACGTACTTTTTTCAATTGAAAACCATGTTAATCCAGATGTATTCATTAATTCTGATCAGGTAAGACTAACGCAGATACTTTTTAATCTACTAAGTAACGCAGTTAAATTTACAGAGAAAGGTAAAGTAAAGTTAACCTTATCTCTTAATAAGCACAATTCCGATTATTACTTACAATTTTCGGTTGATGATACTGGGGTCGGGATCTGTGCTGAAGAACAAACAAGAATGTTTGAGCCATTTGAACAGTCAGGTTTTTCTGAATCGAGAAAATTTGGCGGAAGTGGGTTGGGGCTGGCTATTGTTAAGCAATTACTTGATTTGCTTAAAGGAAAAATAACAATAAACAGTACGCTAGGTGTAGGTTCTACATTTAGTGTTCTTATTCCTGTCTTGATTTGTGAAGATAAAGCCGATATTTCGGATGCTAAAGCTGAAAATCAGATAACGTCATTACCAACAGGTTTAAAGATTTTATTAATTGAGGATAATAAATCGAATGCTTACATTGCTAAGGCTTATTGCCAAAAGTATGGACTAAACGTGACGTGGCGAAATGACGCTGCTCAAGGTATTGCTGAGCTTTCTAAATCTGAGTTTGATTTGATCTTAATGGATAACCAAATGCCGGGAATGAGCGGTATTAAAGCAACCAAATATATTCGTAATCATTTAAAAATAATGACACCTATTTATGCGTATACTGCTGATGCACTAGAGGAATCCAATCAAGAATTTTTCTCGGCAGGGGCAAACTATATTATTACTAAGCCAATAAAAGAAAAGTCAATACTGGATGCATTGGCTTTTTATAAATCAGAGAACGGTTTGCCACCTTTTGACTCGTAACTAGCTTCGCTTAATTCGAACGACTCTCATTATTTCAATATCAAAGCCTGCAATTTTTTCATTACTTGGGTAATAGGTTAGATTAACTTTTGCCCCTTTGAGAGATTGGTAGGCTTTTTTTCTATTAAATTTAAATGGAACATTACAACCTTCAATCATAATAGTATGCTGTATCCAATCACCGATATCTCTTTGAGTATGAGAGGTAACTTTGACATCAACACTATGGGTGAGTTGTTGATGTTTATTTAGCATTTTATCTACGTCTGATTTCATTATTAGGCTCATTAATTAAATACACCTAATGATGAGATATATCCTCATTTCAGTCAATATAACAAGGAAAGCTGTATGTCTAAAAAAGTATATTGTGTTGCTCAGTTTTTACCAAAAGAAGGTAAATTAAATGAATTGTTTAAGGTATTACAAAGCTTAGAACCAAACACAATAAGAGAGGATGGATGTCTTCAATATATTGTTACTCGTCATATTCAAACACCATTTGCAGAAGGTGAAAGCTATCCTATTGCTTTTAATGAAATTTGGGCAGATAACGAAGCATTTGAAGCGCATTGTCAGCGTGATGAAATTAAACAATTTTTCGAGCAGCAATGTATTGCAGATGATGGATTAGTTGCAAAATGGAATGTGTGTATTTATACGGATGAGCCCATTGATTTTGATGCTCCTAAGCTTTCATAAAATATAAATGAAAATGCCACCAAACGGTGGCATTACTTTAGGAAACTAAGATGGACATGAAATTAGAGATCAAGGTAATCTCTAATTTGTTGCTCAATGCCATTTGCATCAAGTTTTAGTTCCGTATGCATTTCTTCTTGCGTACCTTGAGCTATGAATTCATCTGGTAAGCCTAGTTGAAGAACTGGTTTAACAAGGCGGTTTTTCATTAAAAATTCAATGACACCTGAACCTGCACCACCGGAAATCGCATTTTCTTCAATAGTCACTAAAACATCGTGATTGGTCACTAACTCACAGATCAGTGCTTCATCAAGAGGTTTAGCAAAACGCATATCTGCAACGGTAGCATCTAATTTTTCTGCCGCTTCTAAGCTATTTGCTAAGAAGGTACCAAAGTTTAAGATAGCAACTCGCTCTCCTTTTTCCGTCACTTTAGTTTCACGGAGTAAACGCCCCTTACCAATTTCAAGTGCCTGCATTTCATTATTTACTTGGATACCTGTTGCACTCCCTCGAGGGTAACGAACAGCGCTAGGTCCTGTGTGCTTATGGCCTGTGTAGAGCATTTGGCGGCATTCGTTTTCATCACTTGGTGTCATGATAACCATATTTGGAATACAGCGCATATAGCTGATATCAAAGGCGCCTTGGTGTGTTTGCCCATCAGCACCGACTAAACCTGCACGGTCAATAGCAAACATCACGGGTAAATCCATAATCGCAACATCATGAATTAATTGATCGTAACCACGTTGTAAAAATGTTGAGTAGATAGCTACTATCGGGTTATAACCAGCAATCGCCATCCCACTCGCTAGAGTAACTGCGTGTTGTTCTGCAATGGCAGCATCAAAATACTGGTTAGGATATTCTTTAGAGAAACGAACCATACCAGAGCCTTCTCGCATTGCTGGCGTAATGGCCATAAGCTTATTGTCTTCTTTCGCCATATCGCAAAGGAAGTCGCCAAAAACAGCAGAGAAGGTTGGTTTACCACCAGACGATTTTGGTAACGAGGTGTTACTTGGATCAAACTTAGGTACACCATGGTAGCTGATTGGATCTTTCTCAGCAGGCTCATAGCCTTTACCTTTTTTCGTCATGATATGTAAAAATTGCGGCCCTTTTAGGTTACGCATATTTTTAAGGGTTCTAACTAGTTCATTAACGTCATGGCCATCAACTGGACCAATGTAATTAAAGCCTAATTCTTCAAACATGGTGCCAGGAACAACCATGCCTTTTAAATGTTCTTCTGTGCGTTTTAGTAGTTCTTTAATCGTAGGCGTACCAGAAAGCACTTTTTTACCGCCTTCACGAATAGAGGTGTATAAGCTACCAGATAGTACACGCGCTAATTGATTGTTTAATGCTCCAACGTTTTCAGAAATTGACATTTCATTATCATTTAGAACAACAAGCATATCAGGGTGAATATCACCAGCGTGATTTAATGCTTCAAATGCCATACCGGCTGTAATGGCACCATCACCAATAACACTGACTATTTTACGATTCTCTTGCTCTTTTTCAGCACAGATAGCTAGGCCTAAAGCGGCACTAATAGATGTTGATGAGTGGCCAACAGAAAGAACATCATATTCACTTTCACCACGCCATGGGAATGGGTGTAATCCGTCTTTTTGTCGGATTGTTGAAAGTTGTTCACGGCGTCCTGTTAATATCTTATGAGGATAAGCTTGATGGCCAACATCCCAGATAAGTTGATCGAATGGGGTGTTATAAACGTAATGCAAAGCGACGGTTAACTCTACGACACCAAGACCAGATGCTAAGTGACCACTTGTTTTACTTACCGAGTTTAAAAGGTAAGTACGTAGCTCATCGCATAATGCTGGTAAGCTCTCTTTTGGTAAAGAACGTAATTCATCTGGTGTATTTGCCAAAGCCAGAATTGGGTATTTTGAAATATCTAATGACATAGTAGTTAGCGCTTATCTGTTTTAGTTTTTACGCTCAATAACGTATTGAGCGAACGCTTGCATTGCATCCGTGTTATAAGGGATGTCGTTTAATGCTTCAATTGCTGTTTGATACAGTTGTTCTGCTTTATGTTTAGCGCCTTCAAGGCCAAGTAAAGCAGGATAGGTACTTTTATCTAATTCTAGATCAGAACCTTGTGGTTTTCCGAGAGTTTCAGTATCACTAATGATATCTAAGATATCATCTTGTACTTGAAAGGCGAGACCAATAGCATCGGCATAGGTTTCTAATTGTGGAAGTATGGCTTTGCCTTTATCGCCAGCACAAAGAGCACCGAGTTGAACCGCACACTTAATAAGAGCACCCGTTTTATTAGCATGAATGCGCTCAAGAGAGGCAAGGTCAACTTTTTTACCTTCAGCTTGTAAATCTAATGATTGTCCCATGCACATACCTGATGCACCTGATGCTTTTGATAATACGCGGATCATATCAATGCGTGATGTTTCTGCATCGTCACTTAATTGACCATTCGCTAATATTTCAAAAGCAAGTGTTTGGAGTGCATCACCAGCAAGAATCGCTGTTGCTTCATCATATTTTATATGGCAAGTAGCATGACCGCGACGAAGATCATCATTATCCATTGCTGGTAAATCATCATGGATTAATGAATAAGAGTGGACACATTCAATAGCTGCGGCTGCACTATCAGCAAATTCAGCTTTAATGCCAAGCATTTGTGCTGTGATATAAACTAAATATGGTCGAGCTCTTTTGCCACCTAACAACAATGAATATTTCATTGCTTCAGTTAGTGGTTGTTGCTGAATTTCGATTTTTTCAAGCCACTGATTTAATTGTTCAATGTTTCTATTTTGAAAAAATGTAAGTTGTTGTTTTAGTGAATCAGTCATCTTGTCCATCAAAAGGTGTTAGTTCTGCGTTATCGTCAGCTTGAAGAAGAATTTCTACTCGTTGTTCTGCTTGAGTCAGTTTTTCTTGTCCAGCTCGTGCTAGAGAAATGCCTCGTTCAAACTTCTTCAATGCATCTTCAAGAGGCAAATCGCCACTTTCTAATTGATTGACGACAGAATCCAGTTCTTCTATTGCCGCTTCAAACGATAAATTTTCAGGTTTTTTTACAGCCATAATGATTCACTCTTAAAATGATCCAAGAAAGGTAACTCAGAGAGAGGTGAGGGTCAATTGAACAGGTGAGAAAGTCACGTATAAAAGTAAAATTTAGTGATTAAGGGCTACTTTTCAATCGATATCTTAATAGGACGAATCTTTTTGTACAAAAAAATTAAACCATCCAACGCTTTGGTCGATAAGAAATAAGCGGCAAAAAAGCGATACAATTTTATGGCTTAAATTTTGCTTAGCACTTTGTAAGTAAACACAAGCAGCATATAGGGGAGCGCTCTGTGGATTTAGCAACGTTAATAGGCTTAGTTGGTAGTTTTGCATTTATTATTATGGCAATGGTACTGGCTGGTGGTTTAGCCATTTTTATGGACACAACATCGGTTTTAATCGTAGTTGGTGGTTCAATTTTTGTTGTTTTAATGAAATTTACCGTAGGCCAATTTTTTGGCGCTGGTAAAATTGCAGGTAAAGCATTTATTTTTAAAACAGATGAACCTGTTGATCTTATTGTAACTATTGTTGAAATGGCTGATGCGGCTCGTAAAGGCGGTTTCTTAGCATTAGAAGAAAAAGAAATCAGTAACTCTTTTATGCAAAAAGGCATTGATTTATTGGTTGATGGTCATGATGCTGAAGTTGTGAAAGCAACATTACAAAAAGACATCGCATTAACGAATGAACGTCATGAACGTGGTGTTGGTGTATTTACCGCTTTTGGTGACGTAGCACCTGCAATGGGTATGATTGGTACCTTGGTTGGTCTAGTAGGTATGTTATCAAACATGGATGATCCTAAATCTATCGGTCCTGCAATGGCGGTTGCGCTATTAACTACACTATATGGTTCGGTTATTTCAAACATGATTGCATTCCCTATTGCTCATAAACTTGAATTACGTAAAGAACAAGAAAAATTGAATCGCCGTTTAATTCTTGATGGCATTTTAGCGATTCAAGATGGTCAAAACCACGTGTTATTGATAGCTACTTACGTAACTATTTAAATGAGAAAAAACGTGTTGTTGACACTGGCGAAGAATAAGACTGGGAGTCACTAATGGAAGATGAAAACGACTGCAAATGTCCTCCTGGTGCCCCCTTATGGATGGCAACATTTGCTGACTTAGCAACATTATTAATGTGTTTTTTCGTTCTATTACTTTCGTTCTCAGAAATGGATGTATTGAAGTTTAAGCAGATTGCAGGGTCAATGAAGTTTGCTTTTGGTGTGCAAAACGTTTTAGAAGTAAAAGACATACCAAAAGGGACAAGTGTTATTGCTCAAGAATTCCGCCCGGGACGACCTGAGCCTACGCCAATTGAAGTTATCATGCAGCAGACAATTGATATTCCACAGAAAACATTAGATTTTCATGATGGAGAGTCGGATCGTGCTGGTGGTACTAAACGAGAAGCGGGCAAGCAAACAGGTGGTGAGTCGCCATCTAACTCGACACAAACGAGTGCTCAAAGTAATTCAGAATCTGAAAGTCAAACTCAAAGCCAACAAGAGTTAGAAGATACGATTAAAAAAGCACTAGAGCGCGAGATTAGTGAAGGGGCGATTGAGGTTGAGAATTTAGGTCAGCAGCTTGTTATCCGTATTCGAGAAAAAGGCGCATTTCCTGCGGGATCAGCCTTTTTACAACCGAAGTTCCGTCCACTTATTCGTCAAATTGCTGAATTAGTTAAAGATGTTCCAGGTATCATTCGTGTATCAGGTCATACTGATAATCAGCCTTTAGATTCAGAGCTTTATCGTTCTAATTGGGACTTATCTGCTCAACGAGCGGTATCCGTTGCTCTTGAGATGGAAAGAGTTAAAGGCTTTGAAAGTGACCGTTTACGTGTTCGTGGTATGGCGTCAACAGAACCACTAGTTTCAAATAAAACTGCTGAAGGGCGAGCTCGAAATCGCCGTGTTGAAATCAGCATCATGCAGGGTAAACCTCATGAAAGTGATGAAGTACCTAGTGCTCAACCGTAATTCGAGTTAAAGAGCTCAGTGATAATTAAGATAATAATGAAAGGCGAGTTGAATTAGCAACTCGCCTTTTTTTCGGTATAATCTTGCGCCTTAGATTAGGTCCTGAACCAACCTTATCTATCCTTTTGATTGTTTTCCTACATCAGTGAAGTCTATATATGAAGTTTATCGTTAAGCCACACCCAGAAGTTTTTGTTAAAAGTGATTCAGTACGTAAGCGCTTTATTCGTATTCTTGAATCTAACCTACGCAGTATTATTCAGCGTGAAACCAAAGGTGTTGAAGTCATCAACCGTCGTGATCATATCGAAGTGACAGGACTGAGTGATGAATACCGTGATGTAACATTGGCGGTACTAACGCAAACTCCAGGTATTCATCATGTACTTGAAGTTAAGCAGTCAGGCTTTAAAGACATGCACGATATTTTTGAGCAATGTCTTGAAATGAACCGTGAAGTGATTGAAGGTAAAACGTTCTGTGTACGTGTTAAGCGTCGTGGTAATCATGACTTTACGTCTATTGAGCTTGAGCGCTACGTTGGTGGCGGTTTAAATCAATCAGTAGAAAGTGCAAGTGTTCGTTTAAAGAACCCTGAAGTGACGGTTAAATTTGAAGTAGCAAATGATAAATTGAACCTGATCATTGCTCGTCATAAAGGCTTGGGTGGTTTCCCTCTTGGAACTCAAGAAGATGTATTAAGTTTGATTTCTGGTGGTTTTGATTCTGGTGTATCAAGTTACTTACACATTAAACGTGGTTCAAAAGTACATTACTTATTCTTTAATTTAGGTGGTCCAGCTCACGAGATTGGCGTGAAACAAGTGTCGCACTTCTTGTGGAAAAAATACGGTTCATCAGCAAAAGTTAAATTTATCTCTGTTGATTTTGATCCAGTTGTTGCTGAGATCTTAGAGAAAGTCGATGATGGTCAAATGGGTGTTATCTTAAAACGTATGTTTATGCGTGCAGGTGGCATGGTTGCTGAGAAGTTTGGCATTGAAGGATTAGTTACAGGTGAGGCATTAGGCCAAGTATCTAGCCAAACACTGACTAATTTACGCCATATTGATAATGTAACTGATTCACTGATTCTACGTCCTCTAATTAACTGGGACAAAGAAGATATTATTGATTTAGCTCGTGAGATTGGCACTGAAGATTTCGCGAAAACAATGCCTGAATATTGTGGTGTTATTTCTAAGAAACCAACAGTAAAAGCAGTAAAAGAAAAACTAGAAAAAGAAGAAGCGAAATTCGATTTCTCTGTTCTTGAGCAAGCGGTTTATAACGCTCGAGTTATGGATATTCGTGATATTGAAAAAGAAAGCCAAGAGCAAGCTCCAGAAGTTGAAATGGTATCTGAGCTAGGTTCTGATGTTGTGGTTCTTGATATCCGTAGTGCTGAAGAAGAAGATGAGAAGCCTTTAGAGCTTGATGGTGTTGAGGTGACTCACATTCCTTTCTTCAAATTAGCAACTAAGTTTGGTGATTTAGACCAATCTAAAGAGTACTTATTATACTGTGAGCGTGGTGTGATGAGCCGTCTTCAAGCATTATTATTAATTGAGAATGGCTACAAGAACGTAAAAGTTTACCGTCCATAGTCAGTAAATATGCAGTATTTAAAAAGGGCGTTGATTATTCAACGCCCTTTTTTTATCTATAACCGGTTGGTATTAAACCTGATGATAATTAAGATTAGGTAGCGTTACTAAATCAGCGGCTAATTTAGCTGTAAGCTCTTTTCCTGCAAGCGTTGTCACAATTTCCATCGCAAACTCAAGAGCCGAACCTGGACCCTGGCTTGTGATTAAGTGATTTAGCACATCCGTAAATACACGCTTAATACGACGGTTTTTCTCTGGAATCGCTTCCATAAAGCTTGGGTAGCACGTCATTAATGCGTCTGGATATAAATTATGATGTTGTAAAACAATGGCTGGTGCAGCACAAATTGCAGCTACCCATTTTTCATCGTATTTTTGTTGTTTTAACATCTCAATGAGTAGGGTACTGTCTCTGAAATTTTCAGATCCTTTTAGTCCACCCGGTAGAACAATACAATCAAACTCTTCATCGGCAACTTCAACCAGTTTTACATCAGCGGTTAATACCACTCTTTGTGCTGCCTTCATTGTTAATGAACCATCAAAAGCAGTACTAGCAACGGTTACATCAAATTTTGCTCGTTCTAGAATATCAATAACCGTAATGGCTTCTAATTCTTCAGTGCCGGGTGCTATACATACGAGAATTTTTTTCGTCATAATGTGTTCTCTTCTAATTGTTTAATTTGATTATATAACGATTGATTGGTAGGTGCTGAAATTCCATGAAATTCGGCTCGCTGTAATAAGTAACCAGTAATAAAATCAATTTCAGTCTTACGTTGATAAAAACAGTCTCGGTTCATTGATGAGTAATTAGCAGACGTTGCGGTTATTACTTGCGTGACCGTTGAGACTAATTCATTCTCTGCCCATTCAATATTTTCTTCTTGTAGAACTTGATGTACTTCAGAACAAATGTTCATTACGTATTGATGGATGTCGGGTTGTGCTAATTGTCCATTCTTACATTGATGAATCGCTGTTAATGGGTTAATTGCACAGTTGATAGCGAGTTTTTTCCATAATGCGATATTAATTTCTGGGTTCCAATCGACACTTGGCAAGCTATGATTTAATACATCTTGAATAAACTGACACTGTTTACCTAGTGGGTTAAATGGGCCTACTGAGGTATCTCCATAACCTGTATGGATTACGTTGGTGTTATTTTCTTTTAATGCACCATGAGTCGTCGTTGCTTGCAAAATTGGGTGGTGATTAATGTGTTCTTTTAAGCCATCAATTGCTCCCATACCATTATGCATAAATAGCAGTATGGTTTCTTTTGATAATGATGGAAGTAAAGGGAGTAAGGCACTTTCGACTTGCCAAGCTTTAACTGTAATTAATAGCAAATCACAATCGTTCAAGGCTTGTTTATCATTGCACTTAAATTGGTGTGATGATTTTTCATTAGCGGATAATGAAAGTAGTTGCTCAGAAGGTGTTGAATTTCTTGTCCATAAACAGACATTGTGTCCTGCTTTTTGCAGATAGCATGCCCATAAAGAGCCGACTGCACCAGGACCAAGAATGGTGATATTCACAGATGAATCCATTAAGAAGAAATAATGAAAGCAGTGTAATTGGTTTGCTACAAAAAACAAAGGCGCTCATAGTGAGCGCCTTAGTAAAATAGATATTCTAAGTTAGATTAGAAGTTATATTTTAGAGTGTAGATGATAGCGTCATCTAGATCGCCTTGACCTAGTTTATTATCAGCATAACGGTATTGAACACCTGTAGTGATGTGTTTTGTTGCATTCCACCAGAACGCTACAGCACCGTTGAAAGAGATATCATCTGTTTCACCAGATAGAGCCGTATAAGCGCTATCACGAGCAAATTCCATTTCATTCCAGTTACTGATAGAGAAAGATTGTTCACCAAGGTTAAAGTTATAACCTGTAACCCAACCAGCCATACCACCGTTCATATCAGAGAAACCGTTTGTATTAGTGTAGTGAGCACCAATGAATGGGTTGAAGAACCACTGTTCACCAGAAAAGTTGTAAGAAACACCTGCAACAGTATTACGAACATGCCAACCTAGGTTCTCAGTCGAATATGTTTGACCGTAAAGGCGTAATTCGCCAAGACCAGTTTTGTAAGTAATAGAACCTTTGCTTGAAGCAGCCATGCTGTCTTTTTGACCTTCTAAATCAAGGAAGCCGTATAGCTCACCCCAATCAAAACCAGCACCACCTTCAAACTCAAGGTATGCAAAATCATCTTTACCGCCATCATTTGAATGGTCAGACCAGTCAAGGTAGTTGATGTTCATGTTACCCCAAGTGTATAGATTTTCAGCTTGAGCTGGAATAGCAACAGTTGTAGCAAGAACAGATAGAGCTAAAAGGGATTTACGCATAATGGTATCTCTATAGTTATGTATTACAAAAAATGATAGAAGGACGATATGTATCGTTCTCGAATGACGCAGATAATATAGAGAAAGTTCACTTTTTTAAATGCAATTTATGTAATAGCAATGTTATATGTAGATCTCGATCGTGTTTATAAATTGAGCTAAGAAAATAAGGTGATCAATATCACTTACTTGACAAAACTCTGACGTAAAAATGTGAACAGAAACAAAAAAGCCTCCTAGATTAGGAGGCTTTGGTAGCACAGTTGTTACGTATAAGAACTTTAAGAGCTTTGATGCTTATCAAGAAGCGCTTTGAAATACCCTTTAAGCATAAGCAGCATAATTAGACTAGGGATAACCATTACCGCTGTTAATATAAAGAATAAAGGCCAGCTATTTAAATAGTCGGCTAACTCACCACTAAAAGACGCTAATGTTGTTCTGCCTAAGTTGCCTAATGAAGCCAGTAATGCATATTGAGTCGCAGAGAATGCTTCTCCAGTAAGTATGGTTAAGAAGGATACAAAGGCGACGGTTGAAAACGCCGTTGTGAAGTTATCAACAATAATCGTTGCTAGGAATAAATGTTCATTAGGACCGACATTAGCGATAAGCGCAAACATTAAATTACTTGCAGCCATAGCGACACCGCCAATCATTAAGCCTTTTACAACCCCAAAACGAACGTTGATTAAGCTGCCTAATAGGGTGAAGAATACGGTTGCTCCCCAGCCGATCAGTTTAGAGTAATAGCCAATTTGTTCGTTACTAAATCCGATTTCTTTATAAAAAGTGATCGACATTCTTCCCAGAAAAGCCTCACCAATCTTAAATAAGAAAACAAATAGTAGAAGGGTACAGGCTGTCTTTACTCCATTTCGGTTAAAGAAGTCATAAAATGGTTCTATGATGGTTACTGTAAACCAAGCTGTTAGTTTGGATCTAACAATTTTATTGTGGCGTTCTTCTGCTTCGTGTTGAAGTTGGTCGCGTTTTGTTTTTGGCTCTCCAACTAATAATGTGAATACCATAAGTAAAGCAACAATTCCGGCCATACCATAGTAAACGCCATTCCATCCGATGCTGTCTGCATTAATAAAAGCGAGATAACCAGGTAATGAATAGCCAGTCCACCAACCAATGACAGCCATTGCTGATGCTTGAGGCATTTTAGTTGATTCTGATTTTGGGAAAGTATCAATACGAAATGCATCAATGGCAACATCTTGTGTCGCTGATGCTGTTGCAATAGCGAGTGCAAACATTGATGTTAGCATTAAATTTTTGGATGGATCTAAGCCCGCAATTTGTAATGTGCAAAAGAAAACAATAGCTTGGCAAACGAAGATCCAACTGCGACGTTGACCAAGTTTATTTCCAATAAAAGGAAGTTTTACACGATCAACCAGCGGTGCCCACATAAAATTAATGGCATATACAGCAAATACAGAACCAAAATAACCAATAGCAGCACGAGTCAGTCCTGCATCTTTTAGCCAACCTGACATATTTGAGCCAATAAGCACCCAAGGAAAACCACTAGAACAACCTAGCATGAAAACCCAAAGTAAACGTTTATCCATGTAGCTTTTTATGGCTGTTTTCCATTGCATGGAATGAGACATGAAACGCTCCTTGTTATTTGTTCTTATTGAAATAGATAGAAAAAGCAGCCCGAAAGCTGCTTTAGAGTAGTGCTATATTAACTAAATTATTTAATTAATGTTGCTTTAGTTATGATAATTGGCTCAACTGGAATATCGCGCATACCATTTGATAGAGCTTTGGTTTTCTTAGTTGCCATTTTTTGAATCACATCAAAACCTTGTGTTACTTTACCAAACACTGCATAACCTGGTGGACGTTGACTTGCATTTAAAAAGTCATTGTCATTTAGGTTGATGTAGAATTGACGAGTGGCAGAATCTGGGTTGTTAGTTCGAGCCATTGCAATTGTAGCAGTGTCATTACCTAAACCGTTATAGCCTTCATTTTTGATAGGACCATAGCTTGGCTTTTTCATCATATTTTTATCAAAACCACCACCTTGAGCCATGAAGCCTGGGATTACTCGGTGAAATTGAGTTCCAACATAACTGCCATCTTCAACATAGCGGATGAAGTTTGCCACAGAAATAGGAGCTTTCTCTGAATTTAGTTCAACAGTAAAGTTACCCAATGTGGTTTCAAATTTTACCGATTCTGCTAGAGCCATTTGACTCGTGCTAAGAGCTGCAATAACTAATGCGGCTTTTGAAATCATTTTAATCATTAAAAGTTACCTTTAATGTATGTTTGTAATTCTTCATCAACAGCGATTTTATCTAATACTGCATTTAATAAGTCATTAAGAACTTGTTCAATGTCTTGATTGTCAGCACTCATAGAGCCTGTTTTTTCTGATACGCCATTATAGGTTTTAACAAACTTACCTTTTGGTGTTTCTGCTGTAATTTGAAGTTTAACCTGAGTTTTGATTTCATTACTCATTAGAGAATGCTGCACACTTACTAGAGCTTCAATAATATCTAAACGTAATGTGTTATCGCTATCTACTGTAATAACAAAACCTTGAGTTTTAAGTTGTGAAGATAATGCGTCTTCTAGAGTTACACGTAGATTTTGTTTTGCGTGAATTGGTTGTACATTTTGACGACCATTATCAATTACAGCGACGTATTGTGCTGTACGTAAATCGCTGCTATCTAATGTTAACTTAATACCATCAACGATTTGATGAGCATTTGATGATGGCTCAGGTTTAATATCCAATTGTGGATCTGATGGAGCACTACAAGCAGCTAAAAAAAGTGCAGAAAGGGCAATGATGACCTTTTTCATGGTGTAATCCTTTTTTATTTTGATTTTTCGGCTTTAACAGCTTCTAAAATAACGAATTTTGAATTGCTAGCAACTGTGGTGACATTTTCTTCACCAAATAAGCGACATAATTTACCATCATAATCAAGATGACGGTTTCCAATAACTAATAATTTACCATCTTTGCACAAGATGTGCTTAGCATCACAGAACATTTGCCATGCAATATGATCGGTAATTGCCTGACCTTGATGGAATGGAGGGTTGCAAAGTACAAGGTAACTGCTGTGTTTTTTAAATCCATCCAAACAGTTATTAGCAATAAATTGGAATTGACGTTCTTTGCCTAAGTTTACTTCTAAGTTACGGCGTGCAGATTCAACAGCCATAAAGCTTTCGTCAACACAAGTAATACGAGCTTCAGGGTTTAGTTGACCAGCTTTTATACTGAGAACACCATTACCACAACCAAGATCTATGATATGTCTTAATTCGGGATCCGATGGGATATGCTCCAGCATAAAGCGAGCACCTTGGTCTAACTTTTCTCCAGAATATACGTTAGGGTAATTAAGAAGATCGATGTCTTCATTATCTACATTCCAACATACTGCTTCAGCAATGGTTTTTGGATTCGATGCATTTGCATTTGAAAACACTAAACGGTGCTTCTTCCAAGCAAGAGAAGTTTTAGTTTCCCCAAGGTAGTCTTCAAATAACTCAAGTGTTGAACTATGGATTTCTTTTGCTTTATTTACAGCGATAATAGGGCAGCTACTGTCCATTGATTGACGTAATTGTTGTAGTTGCCATGTGAGCATTCGATTGTTTTTTGGGATTTGCATTAATACTAAATCGAAACCTTGTGGTATCTCTTCAGTTGATGTAATGAGCTGTACACGGTTACATTGGTTTCGTTGTAGGTTTTTTAATGTACCACGTTGTGAAACAAACGAATCGGTCATCATTGTTACGTTATGCTTGTCTGAGAACCAGCATGATAATGCACCAAAATTATCATTTAAGATAAGGATGTTTTTGCCATCTTCTAGATTTAGCTCTTCTTCTACATATTTAATGATGTATTCATCACCTGCATCCCATGCTTGCAGTAGTTCTTGAGCACGTTTAGGGTAACGTTGTAAGTTTAGGCTTCGGTCAAGTAGACTCAGTTCTGTTTTCATAATGATTTGATCTTCAAATAGGGAAGGCTTCTAGCTATTGTCGCAAATGGTGTATAAAGTGGAAACAGAAGAATTCAAATAAAGAAAGGAATTATATGATTCAGCATCAAATTGAACAAAAATTACGCGAAGCGTTAGCGCCTTCTTATCTTAAAGTTCTAAATGAAAGCTATATGCATAACGTACCTGAAGGTTCTGAAAGCCATTTTAAGGTAATTGTAGTGAGCGACGAATTTGAAGGTAAACGTTTGATTGCTCGCCATCGAGCTATTAATAACATTTTAGCTGAAGAATTGTCAGACCATATTCATGCTTTAGCCATTCATACGTATACAGAAACAGAATGGCAAGCTCTAGATGCAGAGCAAGTTCCTCTTAGTCCCAACTGTATGGGCGTTGGAAAAGGTTAAAAATGAAACGTTAATGTTTATTTTTTAACATAAAATAAATATAAAATAAGTCTGTTTGTTAAAAAATGACTAATATTTAATGTCATTGCTACTTATGGGGTATTTTTTGATTTTGAACAAGAATTGTGCAGTAGGTCTAAAATGCTCAACCTATTTCAATGATTTCTGACAATGAATAGCAAAAAATAGCAGGAATCTAGTCATTGAACGTGGCATCTACACCATAAAAAATGATAGAATCCTCCGCCTTAAAACAGCTTTTTTCGTATTTATGTAAAAAGCATATTACTAGGATGTTAATAGTGTTGCGCGATTTGTGTCGTCAATACTGGACACATGCAGTGTCGTGTCTTATATAGAATCTTTTTTCCCATAAAATTAGTGCAAGTGCGTATGATTACAATAAAAAAGGGTTTGGATCTTCCTATTGCAGGTGTTCCTACTCAGGTGATTAATGATGGTAAATCCATCACTAAAGTCGCCTTGCTTGGCGAAGAGTACGTTGGTATGCGTCCTACGATGCATGTCCGCGTGGAAGATGTAGTAAAGAAAGGTCAGGTTCTTTTTGCTGATAAAAAGAATCCAGGCGTAGTATTTACTGCTCCAGTAAGTGGTAAGGTTGTTGAAATTAACCGTGGTGCGAAGCGCGTACTTCAATCTGTAGTAATTGCAGTTGAAGGCGAAGAGCAGGTTACTTTTAATAGCTATGCAGCAAATGAACTAGTGTCGCTTGATCGTGAAACGATCAAAACACAACTGGTTGATTCAGGTGCATGGACTGCATTACGTACTCGTCCGTTCAGCAAGGTTCCAGCGATTGATTCTGAAACAAAGGCTATCTTTGTTACTGCTATGGATACTAATCCACTAGCGGCTGATGCAGAAGTGATCATTAACCAACAAGAAGAAGCCTTTATTGCAGGCCTAGACCTATTATCTGTATTAACAGGTGATAAAGTTTACGTATGTAAGAAAGGAGGTAGCTTACCTCGTTCTTCTCAAAAAAATGTTGAAGAACATGTATTTGATGGCCCTCATCCAGCTGGTTTAGCCGGTACTCACATGCATTACTTGTATCCTGTTGATACAAATCATGTAGCGTGGAGCATTGGTTACCAAGATGTGATTGCATTCGGTCAACTGTTCTTAACGGGTGAAATCTACTCTGAAAGAATCGTATCTTTAGCTGGCCCTGCAGTAAATAATCCTCGTTTAGTTCGTACTATTACTGGTGCAAGCTTAGTTGATTTAACTGACAGTGAAGTAATGCCTGGTGAGATTCGTGTGATTTCTGGTTCTGTACTTAACGGTACGCAAGCATCAGGTCCTCACGCTTACCTTGGTCGTTACCATCAGCAAGTTTCTGTTCTTCGTGAAGGTCGTGAGAAAGAATTGTTTGGTTGGGCTGTTCCTGGCAAAAACAAATTCTCAGTAACTCGTTCATTCTTGAGTCACTTATTCTCAGGTCAACTGTTTAACATGACGACAACTACTAACGGTAGTGATCGTGCAATGGTGCCAATCGGTAACTACGAACGTGTATTACCATTAGACATGGAAGCAACCATGTTATTGCGTGACCTTTGTGCTGGTGATGTTGACAGTGCACAACGCTTAGGTGCATTAGAATTAGATGAAGAAGATCTAGGTCTATGTACATATGTGTGCCCTGGTAAATATGAGTATGGTCCAATGCTTCGTGAGATCTTGGATACCATCGAGAAGGAAGGGTAATTGATGAGCCTTTTAAATTTATTTGAAAAAGTTGAACATCATTTTGAGCCTGGCGGTAAATATGAGAAGTGGTTTGCTTTATACGAAGCAACAGCAACACTTTTCTATACTCCTGGTACAGTAACAAAAGGTGGTTCACATGTTCGTGATAGCGTTGACTTAAAACGTATCATGATCATGGTATGGTTTGCGGTATTCCCAGCAATGTTCTGGGGTATGTACAACGCAGGTAACCAAGCAATTGTTGCTCTTGAACATATGTATTCAGGCGCTGAACTTGCAGCAGTTATTTCTGGCAACTGGCACTACTGGTTGACTGAAATGCTAGGTGGCACAGTAAGTGCTGATGCAGGTTGGGGCAGTAGCATGCTACTGGGTGCAACATACTTCTTACCAATCTACGCAACAGTGTTCCTTGTTGGTGGTTTCTGGGAAGTATTGTTCTGTATGGTGCGTAAGCATGAAGTTAACGAAGGTTTCTTTGTAACTTCTATCCTTTTCGCATTGATCGTTCCACCAACACTTCCACTATGGCAAGCAGCGTTAGGTATTACTTTCGGTGTTGTTGTAGCGAAAGAAATCTTTGGTGGTACTGGTCGTAACTTCCTAAACCCTGCGCTAGCGGGTCGTGCATTCCTATTCTTTGCATACCCAGCTCAAATTTCAGGTGATACAGTTTGGACTGCTGCTGATGGCTTCTCTGGTGCAACAGCACTTAGCCAATGGGCACAAGGCGGTCAAGGTGGCCTAGTAAATACAATTACTGGCGACACAATCACTTGGATGGACGCATTCATTGGTAATATCCCAGGTTCAATTGGTGAGGTTTCGACTCTTGCTCTGATCCTTGGTGGTCTAATGATCGTTTACATGCGTATTGCTTCATGGCGTATCATTGCTGGTGTAATGATCGGTATGGTTGCAGTGTCTACACTGTTTAACCTAATCGGTTCTGACACAAATGCAATGTTCAGCATGCCTTGGCACTGGCACCTAGTTCTTGGTGGTTTCGCGTTTGGTATGATCTTTATGGCAACAGACCCAGTATCGGCTTCATTTACTAATAAAGGTAAGTGGTGGTACGGTATTTTAATTGGTGGTATGGCTGTAATGATCCGTGTAGTTAACCCTGCATACCCTGAAGGTATGATGTTAGCTATTCTATTTGCAAACTTGTTTGCTCCACTGTTTGATAACCTTGTAGTTGAAGGTAACGTGAAACGGAGACTAAAACGCTATGGCAAGTAATAACGATAGCATTAAAAAGACTCTCGGTGTTGTTATTGGTTTGAGCCTAGTGTGTTCAATCATCGTATCAACGGCGGCAGTTGGTCTGCGTGATAAGCAAAAAGCAAACGCAGTTCTAGATAAGCAAAGCAAAATTGTTGAAGTTGCAGGTGTTACAGGTTCAGGTACTGTTCCTGAACTATTCGCTGCAAACATCGAGCCTCGTCTTGTTGATTTCGCAACAGGTGAGTTCGTTGATGGTGACGCAGCTACTTACGATCAACGTAAAGCAGCTAAAGATCCAAAACAATCAATTAAGCTAACAGCTGAGCAAGATAAAGCAAAAATCATTCGTCGTGCAAACTTAGGTGTTGTTTACCTAGTTAAAGATGGCGACAAAGTGACTAAAATTATCCTACCTGTTCACGGTACTGGATTATGGTCAATGATGTATGCGTTTGTTGCAGTTGAGACTGATGGTAACACTATTGCGGGTATCACTTACTACGACCAAGCGGAAACTCCGGGACTTGGTGGTGAAGTTGAAAACCCAACGTGGCGTGCACAATTCGTAGGTAAGAAACTGTTTGATGAAAATCATAAACCTGCAATTAAGATCGTTAAAGGCGGTGCTCCAGCTGGTTCTGAGTACGGTGTAGATGGTCTTTCTGGCGCAACGCTAACAGGTAACGGTGTTCAACACACGTTTGACTTCTGGTTAGGTAATGATGGCTTCGGTCCATTCCTTGCTAAAGTTCGTGATGGAGGTCTGAACTAATGGCTAGCGCAAAAGATATTAAAAAGAGCATTTTAGCGCCGGTGTTGGATAACAACCCTATCGCGCTACAAGTTCTTGGTGTTTGTTCAGCTCTAGCTGTAACAACTAAGCTTGAAACGGCTTTCGTTATGACTTTAGCGGTAATGTTTGTTACTGCTTTATCTAACTTATTCGTTTCGCTAATTCGTAACCACATGCCAAACAGCGTTCGTATCATCGTTCAGATGGCGATCATTGCTTCTTTGGTAATCGTTGTTGACCAAGTATTGAAAGCATATCTATACGATATCTCTAAACAGCTTTCAGTATTCGTAAGCTTGATCATTACAAACTGTATCGTAATGGGTCGTGCGGAAGCGTTCGCAATGAAGTCTGCTCCATTCCATCGTTTATCGATGGTATTGGTAACGGTCTTGGTTATGGTTTTGTACTGATGACAGTAGCATTTTTCCGTGAACTTCTTGGTTCTGGTAAGCTATTTGGTGTTGAAGTTCTTCCACTTGTTTCTAACGGTGGTTGGTACCAACCAAATGGTCTAATGCTTCTAGCACCATCAGCATTCTTCTTAATTGGTTTTATGATCTGGGCTATCCGTATCCTTAAACCAGAACAAGTAGAAGCGAAGGAGTAAGGTCGAAATGGAACATTATATTAGTTTACTTGTTAAATCGATCTTCATCGAAAACATGGCGCTTTCATTTTTCCTAGGTATGTGTACGTTCTTAGCTGTATCTAAGAAAGTAAAAACATCGTTTGGTCTTGGTGTTGCGGTAGTTGTTGTTTTAACAATCGCTGTACCTGTGAACAACCTTGTTTATACGTACCTACTAAAAGAAAATGCGTTAGTTGCGGGTGTTGATTTAACATTCCTTAGCTTTATTACTTTTATCGGTGTAATTGCAGCACTAGTACAAATCCTAGAAATGATCTTAGATCGCTTCTTCCCACCTTTGTACAATGCTCTAGGTATCTTCCTTCCGTTAATCACAGTTAACTGTGCTATTTTCGGTGGTGTATCTTTCATGGTTCAACGTGACTATAACTTTGCTGAATCTGTAGTATACGGTTTCGGTTCAGGTATTGGTTGGATGTTGGCTATCGTAGCGCTTGCTGGTATTCGTGAAAAAATGAAGTACTCTGATGTACCTCCTGGTCTTCGTGGCCTTGGTATTACTTTCATTACAGTAGGTTTAATGGCGTTAGGCTTTATGTCTTTCTCTGGTGTTCAACTGTAGGGTAAGCACCCAATAATAAGGAATAACAAATGCAAAGCATTATTCTTGGTGTAGCGATGTTTACCATTATTGTATTGGCTTTAGTATTAGTGATCTTATTCGCTAAATCTAAGTTAGTACCATCAGGTGACATTACTATCTCTGTAAATGGCGATGCTGATAAAGCAATCATTACTCAACCAGGTGGTAAATTACTTAGTGCTCTTGGTAGCGCTGGTATTTTCGTATCATCTGCTTGTGGTGGTGGCGGCTCTTGTGGTCAGTGTCGTGTGAAAGTGAAATCTGGTGGTGGTGATATTCTACCTACAGAGCTTGATCACATTTCAAAAGGTGAGGCTCGCGAAGGTGAGCGCCTAGCATGTCAAGTTTCAATGAAAACTGACATGGAAATTGAACTTCCGGAAGAAATCTTTGGTGTTAAAAAGTGGGAATGTACTGTTATTTCTAATAACAATGAAGCTACTTTCATCAAAGAATTAGCGCTTGCTATTCCTGAAGGTGAAGAAGTTCCATTCCGTGCTGGTGGTTATATTCAGATTGAAGCTGAACCACACCACATTAAATATTCGGATTTTGATATTCCTGAAGAATATCGTGGTGACTGGGATAAGTTTAACTTGTTCCGTTACGAGTCAATCGTTAATGAACATTCAATCCGTGCTTACTCTATGGCTTCATACCCAGAAGAGAAAGGCATTATTAAACTGAACGTTCGTATCGCGACTCCGCCGCCAAATAATCCTGATGTTCCGCCTGGTGTAATGTCTTCTTATATTTGGTCACTTAAGCCTGGTGATAAATGTACTATTTCTGGTCCATTTGGTGAGTTCTTCGCTAAAGATACTGACAATGAAATGGTATTCATCGGTGGTGGTGCAGGTATGGCGCCAATGCGTTCTCATATCTTTGACCAATTATTACGTCTTAAGTCTAAGCGTAAGATGTCTTACTGGTATGGTGCACGTTCTAAGCGTGAAATGTTCTATGTTGAAGATTTCGATGGCCTAGCGGCTGATAACGAAAACTTCGTATGGCACTGTGCACTTTCTGATCCAATGCCAGAAGATAACTGGGATGGTTACACAGGCTTTATCCACAATGTTCTTTATGAAAACTACTTACGTGATCATGAAGCACCTGAAGATTGTGAATACTACATGTGTGGTCCACCAATGATGAACGCTGCTGTTATCGGCATGTTGAAAGATCTTGGTGTTGAAGATGAAAACATCTTACTAGATGACTTCGGTGGTTAATCTATCGAAGTAAGAAATATTGGCTGACTCAGTACTGAGTCAGCCTTTTTTCGTATTTATGGTCCGTATTTAACCTGACAAAGTACAGGGTTATAGGTTTAGTAAACAAACTTAAATTTATATTCCTGTGTATTGTTTGTATTTAAAGGAGTTGGCAGTGTTTGTCAGTTTTACTCAGTTAATTCATAAAGCAAAACTTATTTTATTACCTTGTTTTGCCCTTATTTTACTTGCTGGTTGTGGTGAACAGCGTGAGCAAGTCTATCTGAATGGTCCTACGATGGGGACAAGCTATAATATTAAATATATAAGCAAAGATGGACTGCCTAAATCTGAAGACGTTCATGCGGAGATAGATAAGCGATTAGAGCTTGTTAATGACCAAATGTCGACATATAGAAAAGATTCAGAGTTGAGTCGATTTAACCAAAGTAAAGAACTGACTCCATTTACAGTATCAAAAGATACGGCAACCGTTATTAAAGAAGCTATTAGATTGAATAAGGTTACTTTAGGAGCGCTTGATGTAACTGTTGGCCCTCTTGTTAATCTATGGGGATTTGGACCAGAAGCTCGACCAGAAGTCGTTCCTACTGATGAAGAATTAAATGCGCGACGTAAAATTGTTGGCATTCAGCATTTAGAAGCAACAGAAACTACAGTTACAAAAGATATCCCTGAGCTATATGTTGATTTATCAACGATCGCTAAAGGTTGGGGTGTTGACGTTGTTGCTAATTACCTAGAAGAGCTTGGCATCACTGATTACATGGTTGAAGTCGGTGGTGAGATGCGAGTGAAAGGTAAAAATAAAGAAAATGTTGCTTGGCGTATTGCAATTGAAAAACCATCAGTTGATGAGCGTGCGATTCAAGAGATTATAGAACCGGGTCATCATGCAGTAGCGACATCTGGTGATTACCGTATATACTTTGAGAAAGAGGGTATCCGTTACTCTCATATTATTAACCCAATTACAGGTTACCCTATTTCAAATAAGGTAGTATCTGTAACGGTACTCGATAAATCATCAATGACGGCCGATGGACTTGCTACGGGTTTAATGCTTCTTGGTGAAGAGCAAGGTATAGAGGTTGCTAATAAACACAATATTCCTGTTTTCATGATAGTGAAAACGAAAGATGGCTTTAAAGAGATAGCATCTGAAGCCTTTAAGCCTTTTTTGAAGTAAGTGAGTAAATAATGAATACATTTCTGATTACATTTTTTGTTTTCTTAGCGGTGATTGCTGCAATGGCTATTGGTTACATCATTCAGCGTAAAGTTGTAAAAGGTAGCTGTGGTGGTCTTGGTGCCGTAGGTATTGATAAAGTTTGTAATTGCCCTGAACCATGCGATGCCCGTAAAAAGCGTGAAGCTAAAGCGGCACTTAGAGCTGAAAAATTAGCAGCATGGGAAAAAGACCGTATCGCATAGTTAATACCTCATAATTCCATTTTTAAACAGCACCTATTATTGGTGCTGTTTTTATTTGAATAAAAAATGGTTCAAAGTTATTATTAACTGTGTTTTTATACAGTTAATTTTTATGAGTATCGACCACCTATCACCTTCTTCGAAGCAAGCAACTAGAAATCAAAAGATTATTCATATTGATATGGATTGCTTCTATGCGGCTGTTGAAATGCGAGATAATCCCAGTTTACGCAATGTACCTTTGGCGGTTGGGGGGCATGAACGTCAACGAGGAGTACTAAGTACTTGTAA
Organism: Aliivibrio fischeri; assembly: GCA_038993745.2. Taxonomy (NCBI): domain Bacteria; kingdom Pseudomonadati; phylum Pseudomonadota; class Gammaproteobacteria; order Vibrionales; family Vibrionaceae; genus Aliivibrio; species Aliivibrio fischeri. The sequence goes on from CP160629.1 coordinate 791,486, forward strand.
TTATGAAGCTAGGAAGTTTGGTGTTCGTTCTGCTATGCCAACAGGTAAAGCATTAAAATTATGCCCAAATCTCGTTGTGGTACCGGGCCGAATGCAAGTTTATAAAGAAGTATCCCACCATATTCATCGTATATTTCGACGATATACCGATAAAATTGAACCCCTCTCATTAGATGAAGCGTATTTGGATGTTAGTGATTGCTCACTTTTACATGGTTCTGCAACATTAATTGCAGAGCAAATCAGAAAAGATATTTTTAATGAGCTTCAGCTTACCGCTTCTGCTGGAATCGCCCCACTTAAATTCTTAGCTAAAATTGCATCAGATCTTAATAAACCAAATGGACAGTATGTTATTACTCCTGATTCCATGATGAACGAAATTAAGGGGTTGCCTCTAGAGAAAATTCCTGGAGTAGGAAAAGTGAGTTTGGAACGTCTTCATCAATTTGGGCTGTATACTTGTGAAGATATACAAAAGAGTGATCAAAGAGATTTATTACTGAAATTTGGGAAGATGGGAGCGTCATTGTGGAAAAGATCTCATGGTATTGATGAAAGAGAGGTTGTCACTGAACGAAACCGAAAATCTGTGGGAGTAGAGCGGACATTTACACATAATATCAGTAGTTTTAATGAATGTTGGGATGTTATCGAAAATAGGTTATTTCCTGAGTTAGAAAAAAGGTTATTAAAAGCGAATGGTTCAACTTTTATTGCCAAGCAAGGGATTAAAATTAAGTTTGCTGACTTTCAACAAACGACAATTGAACATGTACATCATAACTTAACGCTACCATTTTTTAAGGAGCTGTTAGAAGAGGTGTTAGAAAGGCAAAAGGGAAGAGAGATTCGTTTAATTGGATTAAGTGTTACGCTCAAAGAGAAAGAGTATTTTCAACAATTACAACTCATTTAATGATGAATAATATAATTTAGCGTTTCAATATTGAGATTTTAGTATAAATTTTATTTAAATTTATTGATTTTTGATTAAAGATAAAACAGTTGATTCTTATTTGCACTGTTTCTGTAGAGGTTAAAAAAACGACGATATATAATTCCCTTTCGAGTTTTCGAAATAATTATTATATAAAAACGGTTGTTTATGAAGTTTACTAAATGTGCATTAGCGTTAAGTTTGGCATTACCAAGTATCGCTAATTCCGCTCCACTTCTTTCTTTAGATACATTAACAAATCAAGAAAAAATTCAACAAACTAACGCATGGTTAGAGATCGATACCCAAGCTTTCCAACATAATATTGATACTTTAAGAGCATCATTAGAGCAAGACACAAAAGTGTGCGCCATAATGAAAGCGGATGCTTATGGTAATGGTATTGAAGGTTTAATGGCCTCAGTTATTGAGCGCAATGTTGAATGTATTGGTATCACAAGTAATGAAGAAGCTCGTATTGTGCGTGCTAAAGGTTTTGTCGGCGAACTAATGCGCGTTCGTGCGGCATCACCGAATGAAATTGAATCTGGTTTACAATATAAAATTGAAGAGTTAATTGGTTCGAGTGAACAAGCTAATATTATTGCGAAATTAGCAAAACAGAACAACACGATTATTCCTGTGCATCTGGCTTTGAATGCTGGTGGTATGGGTCGCAATGGTTTGGATTTATCACAACCTCAGGGTAAGAAAGAAGCATTAAACATTGCCTTTAATGGACATGTGAACATTGTTGGCATTATGACCCACTTCCCAAATGAATCTGTCGATGAAATCCGCACTAAATTAGACCTTTTTAAACAAGAGAGCCAATGGTTAATTGATGAAGCACAATTAAACCGTGATGATATTACACTGCATGTTGCAAATTCATACACCACAATCAATCTACCTGAAGCACACTTAGATATGGTTCGTCCTGGTGGTCTTCTTTATGGTGATATGCCAAATAATCCTGAATACAAACGCATTGTTCAATTCAAAACATCTGTGGCTTCTTTAAACTATTTACCAAAAGGGAGTACTATTGGTTATAGCAGTACTTATGTGCTAGGGCGCGATTCTATTTTAGCTAATTTACCATTAGGTTATTCTGATGGTTACGTTCGCTCTATTGGTAATAATGGTTACGTACTGATTAATGGCCAAAAAGCGAATGTTGTTGGTGTAACATCAATGAATACCACAATGGTAGATGTCACTGATATTAAAAATGTACAGCCTGGAGATGAGGTTGTATTATTTGGTAAGCAAAATGAATTCACTATTGAAGCAAAAGAAATGGAAGCTTTCAGTAGTCGTAGCATGCCAGAGCTTTATGTTATTTGGGGTTCTACAAATCCTAAGATCTACAAATAGACGTCGGGTTGCACCAATTTAAGTAAGAATAATTAGGTACTTATTTAAATTATAATTGCGTAAATAAAAAACGGTCAGCATGTGCTGACCGTTTATTGTTTAGTTAGATAGCATTATTTTTTAGGAATATTTTCTAAAATAGCCACCATTTGTTCCCAGTATAAAGCAACAGTATCAATTTTCACTTTCTCATCAGGAGAGTGAGGGAACTTAATAGTTGGGCCAAATGAAATCATATCCATTTCTGGATAAGGTTTCTTAAATAACCCACACTCAAGACCTGCATGAATTACCATGATATTTGGTTTATTGCCGTAGATACCTTCATATACATCACGGAAAACGTGCATTATTTCTGAATCTGCATCAGGCTTCCAACCAGGGTAAGTGCCTGAGAAAGTGACTTGAGCGCCAGCTAGCTCAGCGACAGATGACAGCATACCTTCAACCATGCTACGGCCTGAATCCATTAATGAACGGATAAGACATAGAATAGTAATGCTATTTTCGTCAGTGGTGATCACACCAACATTTAATGATGTCTCAACTACACCTTCGATATCATCGCTCATGCGAATTACACCGTTTGGACATGCATTTAGTGTCGCAATAAAACGAGATTGAGTGATCTTTGTTAGTACTTGTTCTGCAGATGCTGTTTCGTTAAAGCTAACGATATCTGTTTCTACTTTGCCTAATTCATCTTTTAATAGGTTTGTATAGAAAGTAAATAATTCGGCTAACTTAGCTTCATTTTCGGCAGGAACTGCAATAGTAGCAAAAGCTTCACGTGGAATTGCATTACGTAGACTACCGCCACGGAATTCAACAAGGCGTAAATCAAGCTCTTGTGCGTGACCAGCTAAAAAACGACCTAGTAGTTTGTTTGCGTTCCCACGGCCAGTATGAATATCACAACCTGAATGACCACCTTTTAAGCCTTTTAGTGTGATTTGTCGAGTGATGTAACCAGAAGGAAGAGCTTCACGTTCAATGTCTAATTTGATAGCACCATCGGCACCACCAGCACAACCCATGTAAACTTCGCCTTCTTGCTCTGAATCTGTGTTTAAAAGGATATCACCTTCTAACCATCCAGCTTCCAGACCAAAAGCTCCTGTCATACCTGCTTCTTCATCGATAGTTAATAATACTTCTAGAGGGCCGTGTTTTAGCTCTTTTGATGCTAACACTGCAAGACAAGATGCCATACCCATGCCGTTATCAGCACCAAGCGTCGTTCCTTTTGCCGTTACCCACTCACCATCAATGTATGGTTGAATTGGATCTTTAGTGAAGTCGTGCTCTGTATCTTCATTTTTTTGTGGAACCATATCGATATGAGCTTGTAGAACTACGCCTTTGCGATCTTCCATGCCTGGTGTTGCTGGCTTTTTAATAAAAACGTTACCAGTAGGATCACGGCGCACATCTAGACCTTCAGTTGTTGCCCATTCAATAATGTATTGAGCCAATGCTTCTTCATGTTTTGAAGGGTGAGGAATAGAACAGATTTTGTCAAAAAATTGCCAAAGAGGTTGAGGGGTTAGTTGACTGATCTCAGACACAAGATTCTCCTTTATGAAAACGGTTTTTACTTATTAATGCTCTAATTATTTGAGTCATTGTTTGTTAATACAATTCAGTATACCTCTGAATCTAGCGAATTACTCTGTTTGATATTCTAAATGGAAAAACAATTTAAAATGATGAAATGACAGACGATTAAATGAGCAGTATTCGCAAACGGTTTCGTAATAAAATTACACCATTAGTATAGTCAATAAGCTATTTTCTGTTTTTTATGTGAGGTTCGTCATGTTTTTGTTGTAATTTAATTTCCTGATGGTATAGTGATCTCATCTGCTGATAAGGCAGAAAAAAATGCTCATAGGATGAGTCCGATTTATCGCCTCCAAGGAACCGAGATCAATTTAAAATGTTAAAAACTATCAATTGATAAGGTGATGTTATGTCTTTTTTAAGTTCTTCAAAATTCTGGAATCAACGCTCTGTATACACAAGTCAATTTGTGTACCCAATGTGCTTTGGTTACTAATAAAACTTCGGTTTTATACGTTAAAGTAATACCCCTATAATTGGAATTCTATTCTACCCTTATGGGCAGTTAATTCTCCGCCATTCAAAACTATTTTGGATGGCGTTTTTTTTATCTAAAAAATATTAATCACTTCTACACTCTTTTTATTTCTCATTCTAACTAATTGAATCATTAGATTAATTTCATGATCGTAAGATTAGTGCATTCACTTTATTTACTGTTTGCTTATTAAAAGGGCAACTATCGCTAGAAATTAGCATAATTCCACTTTATAATTCTCAGCCAATCGATTACGCAAACGTTTAGATTGCATAAATTCACTAGGAAATTACTCTAATGCTTGAGAAATTATTTCAACTAAAAGCTAATGGTACGACTGTTCGTACTGAAGTTATAGCTGGTATAACCACGTTTTTAACCATGGCTTATGTTATTTTCGTTAATCCAGCTATTTTGGCGGATGCGGGAATGGATAAAGGGGCTGTATTTGTCGCAACTTGTATTGCAGCAGCTATTGGCTGTTTCATTATGGGGTTCGTTGCAAACTTCCCGATAGCTCAAGCTCCAGGTATGGGATTGAATGCCTTTTTTACTTATACCGTTGTTTTAGGTATGGGTCATACATGGCAAGTCGCTCTTGCTGCAGTATTTATGTCAGGGGTTTTATTTATTCTTCTTAGCTTATTTAAGATTAGAGAATTAATTATTAACTCAATTCCTCTTTCACTAAGAACGGGCATTTCTGCTGGTATTGGTTTATTTCTGGCATTTATTGCACTAAAAAATTCAGGGATTGTTGTTGATAACCCAGCGACATTGGTTTCAATGGGCCACATTAACAGTTTTCCTGCTGTTATGGGGGCACTCGCTTTCTTTTTAACAATTGCTTTAGTGCATCGTGGCTATAAAGCTGCTGTTATGATTGCTATTTTGGCTGTAACTGCACTGTCATTGCTTTTTGGTGATGTTCAGTATGCTGGTGTAATGTCAATGCCGCCAAGTATCGCACCTACCTTTTTACAATTAGACTTTTCTAGTGCGTTTGAACTAAGCATGCTAACCGTTGTATTTGCATTCTTATTCGTCGATTTATTTGATACAGCGGGCACTTTAGTTGGCGTATCACAGAAAGCGGGGATTATGGACAAAGACGGTAATATCCCTCGTTTAAATAAAGCGCTACTTGCTGATTCAACAGCGACATCAGTTGGTGCTTTATTGGGTACTTCAAATACGACATCGTATATTGAAAGTGTTGCAGGGGTAGCTGCGGGTGGTCGAACAGGTTTGACGGCTGTTGTTGTTGGTATTCTGTTCTTACTTGCATTGTTCTTTGCTCCATTAGCGGGTATGGTTCCGGCCTACGCAACGGCTGGAGCTTTGTTCTATGTCGCGATTTTGATGATGTCTGGTCTTGTTAGCATTGATTGGCGAGATCTTACTGAAGCAGCACCAGTTGTTGTGGTATGCTTATTAATGCCGTTAACCTTTTCTATTGCGGATGGTATTTCATTAGGCTTTATTTCTTACGCTGCAATTAAGTTGCTTAGTGGTAAAGGTCGTGAAGTTCACATCAGTGTTTGGGTTCTAGCTGCATTATTCACGCTGAAATTTATTTTTACGGCATAGTCGTTGATGACTGTGTCACTTAGAGGTTTTGTCAATTATGGCTAATAAATTTGTAATCACTTGGGATAACATGCAGATGTATACTCGTCAGCTTGCTGAACAGTTACTTCCTGCCGATCAATGGAAAGGTATTTTGGCTGTGAGCCGTGGTGGTTTAGTTCCTGCTGCAATCTTGGCTCGTGAGTTAAATATTCGTCATGTTGATACAGTATGTATCTCAAGCTATGACCATGATCATCAGCGTGATATGACGGTTGTTAAAGCGATGGAAGGTGATGGTGAAGGTTTCATCATCATTGATGATCTAGTAGATAGCGGTGATACTGCGGTTAAATTACGTGAAATGTACCCTAAAGGTAAATTAGTAACGGTATGTGCTAAACCTGCAGGCGTTCATCTAGTAGACGCTTATGTTGTAGATATCCCACAAGATACATGGATTGAACAACCTTGGGATATGGCGGTAACTTACGTCGATCCTATTGCTAAAAAATAATTAGCAAAAAATATTTTAATAAAATGACTCTTTTATAGGGTCATTTTTTTTATTCAAAACTTAATTTTATTCGCTTCTTCATATTCCTTATTCTTCTTTCAGTATATAGTGAGAAGATGAATATGTTGTTGATTGGTGGTAGATATGCCTCAACCAGAGAGTGAAAACCTTTCAGTTAAATTGTTTAAAAATCATAAGCAAGCATTAGAGACGTCAGGCTTGGTTCCTTATCTTCCGAGTAGTTTGGAGCAATTGGAACAAAGTGGGCGTACTTGGTATCGTGAATTACGCCGACCACAATGGATATGGCAAGGCGTAGATGCAATAGAGCTTGAATCCATATTGGCTCGTATTGCAAATAGTCAAAAGCATCGTTCTCGTGATGAATGGTTAGATACCGTAAGCGGTTATCATTCTGGAAACTGGGCCTATGAATGGATCCATGCGGGAATGGAACATCAAAAAACGGCTTCGGAACTGGATGGTGATGAGGCTGCTGAAGCGTATTTTAAAGCAAGTTTGTATTTTAGTGTGGCAGGTTATCCTCATATAAAGGGAGATAATTTAGCAATTCAATCACAAGTGTTAGCTAGTCAAGCCTATGATATGGCAGCAAAACAAACTTCTCATCGTGTTGAAAAAATACTTGTGCCGTATCAGGGAAGAAAAATAACCTGCTATTTGCATTTACCAAATACAGAAAAACCATTGCCTGTCGTTATAGTGAGTGGTGGCATGGATTCACTACAAACGGACATGTGGCGTTTGTATCGTGACTTTCTTGCCCCTAATAATATGGCGATGTTGACATTAGATATGCCATCAATAGGTCATAGTTCTCACTGGCCATTAAGTGAAGATTCAAGTTGTTTGCATCAAGCTGTATTGAATTATCTTCCGAATATTCCGTGGGTAGATCGTTTTCATGCTGCTGTTATGGGGTTTCGATTTGGCGGTAATGTCGCATTGCGTCTTTCTTTTTTAGAGCCAAGTCGATTAAAAGCATGTGTTGCATTGGGCGCTCCTGTGCATCAAATTCTGACTAATTCAGCAAGATTAAAAACCATGCCTAAAATGTATCTTGACGTGTTAGCTTCAAGGTTGGCTAAGCAAGTTGTTGATATAAATAGCCTTACAAGTCAAATGCAAGCATGGTCGCTAAAAAATCAAGGTTTTTTGTCTGGTGGGAGAAAAACATCAGTTTCCGTTTTAGCTATTGGTCTGAAGGATGATCCTGTTTCACCTAAGTCAGATAATAAATTAGCGGCGCTCTTTAGCAAATATGGCAAAGGTGTTGAGCTAAATAGTAAGACATTACATAGTGGCTATGAAGAAGCACTAAAGCAGATGATTGAATGGATCAAAGAGGAAATGAAGCAATAGTTTCTCTATTTATTAATAGAATTAAAGTGAAATGTTATTAAATGCTATTTTAAGCTTGTACTGTTCTGATTTGCTTGCTAAAAGTAGTGTCAGTTTTACCAACAACGTTACGATGATTATCGTCGTAAAATTTACATCATTTATTTAAGTAAAATAGGTAGTAGGGAATTGAATACACAATCTCAAACCATAGTCGTTAAACTTGGTACAAGTGTACTCACCGGTGGCACATTAAAATTAGATAGAGCACATATGGTTGAGCTAGTTCGCCAATGTGTTCAGCTAAAAAAAGCTGGCCATCAAGTTATTGTTGTTACGTCTGGCGCAATTGCTGCTGGCCGTGAGCATCTTAACTACCCCGAACTACCCAAAACCATGGCTAACAAGCAGTTATTAGCTGCTGTTGGTCAAAGTTGCTTAATTCAAGCGTGGCAAAGTTTGTTTGGTATTTATGGTGTTGACGTAGGTCAAATGCTATTAACTCGAGCTGATTTGGATGACCGTGAGCGTTATTTAAATGCACGAGATATGCTTCAGGCGCTATTAAAAAATAATATTGTTCCTATCGTTAATGAAAATGATGCGGTAGCAACCAATGAAATTAAAGTCGGTGATAACGATAACCTTTCTGCATTAGTCGGTATTTTAGCGGGCGCAGATAAATTATTATTGTTAACAGATCAATCGGGTCTATTTACCGCTGATCCACGTAAAGATCCAAAAGCAGAATTGATCAAAGAAGTTCATACTATCGATGAAACACTACGCAAGATAGCTGGCGGAAGTGGTACAACACTTGGTACCGGTGGTATGGCGACGAAGTTGCAAGCTGCTGATGTGGCGCGCCGAGCGGGTATCGAAGTAATTATTGCTGCTGGTAGTGCTGAGAATGTAATTACCGATGTGGTTAACTCTAAACCTCAAGGTACGAAGTTCTTACCTGTTGAGTGTGCTTTAGAGAGCCGTAAACGTTGGATCTTAGCTGGACCTCCATCAAAAGGTAGCATTGTTATTGATGAAGGTGCAGTTAATGCGGTTCAACAAAAAGGCAGCAGTTTATTAAGTAAAGGTATCACTGAAGTATCAGGCCATTTCGTTCGTGGTGGCGTAGCGAAAATTGTGAATACAAAAGGTGAATTGATCGCTCGTGGTATTTCACGTTATTCAAGTGATGACTTATCTAAGATTTTAGGAAAACACAGTCAGGATATTTACGCAGTATTAGGCTACGAATATGGCCCTGTAGCTATCCATCGTGATGATTTAGTACTGATTTAGTAAAAGGATATATTGTGAATTTAACAACTATGGGTCAAGCAGCTAAAGCCGCTGCATTTGACTTAGCTGTAGCTCCAACAGCACAAAAGAATAAAGCGCTTGCTATTATTGCTGATGAATTAGAAGCAAATAAAGATGCGATATTAGCAGCCAATGAAAAAGATATTAAAGCCGCAGTAGAAGCAGGCATTTCTGAAGCGATGCAAGATCGCTTATTACTAACTGAAGAGCGTTTGGTTGGTATTGCTAATGATGTACGTAATGTTATTAATCTGAACGATCCTGTAGGTAGTGAGATTGACAGTAAAGTACTTGAAAACGGTATGTCATTATCACGCCGCCGTGTACCTATTGGGGTTATCGGTGTGATTTATGAAGCTCGACCAAATGTAACCATTGATATTGCTTCTTTGTGTCTAAAAACAGGAAACGCAAGCATTTTACGTGGTGGGAAAGAGACGTTTTTCTCTAATATGGAGTTGGTAAAAGTTATTCAAGTTGCTTTGGAAAAAGCAGGATTACCAGCAGCGTCTGTTCAATATATCGAAAAGCCAGATCGTGAATTAGTGTCTCAACTTCTGACTATGGATGATTATGTAGATATGATCATTCCACGTGGTGGTGCTGGTTTACATAAAATGTGTAAAGAAAACAGCTCTATTCCTGTGATCATTGGTGGCTTTGGTATTAGTCATGCGTTTGTTGATGAAAGCGCTGACCTAGAAAGAGCATTAGTTGTTGTTGATAACTCGAAAGCACAGCGCCCATCTGCATGTAATGCGCTAGATACTTTATTGGTTCATGAAGCGGTCGCACCACAGTTTTTAGCACTACTTGCCGATAACATGGCAGGCCGTGTTGAGTTAGTTGCAGAGCCTAAAGCTTACGGACTATTAAAAGAGTTTGAAGGCGTATCATTACGTGAAGCGCAAGAGGGCGATTTTGATACCGAATGGCTAAGTTACACATTAGGTGTGAAAGTAGTGGCAGATGTGAATGAAGCTGCTGCACATATGCAAAAGCATAACGCGAGTCACTCAGATACTATTTTAACGAATAATATTGAATCAGCTGAGAAATTTATTAACACGGCTGGATCTGCTGCAGTATACGTTAATGCATCAACTCGTTTTACTGATGGGGCTCAATTTGGTTTGGGTGCTGAAGTGGCGGTATCTACTCAGAAACTTCACGCGCGTGGTCCAATGGGCTTAGAAGAGTTAACAAGCTACAAATGGGTTGGTAAAGCGGATTATCTAATCCGTTCTTAATTCAATACTCTAAAGTACCTATAAACAAAAAAGGTTGACGCCAAAACGTCAACCTTTTTTATTATTCAGACCCTAGACCTTACTTAACTTCTTCGCCTTTAGCTTGAAGATCGGCATGGTAAGAAGAGCGAACAAAAGGACCACATGCAGCGTGAGTGAATCCAAGCTCTAATGCGATTTCTTTTAATTCATCAAACTCAGTAGGTGGAACGTAGCGTTCTACTGGTAAGTGGTGACGACTTGGTGCTAAGTATTGACCCAGAGTAAGCATGGTTACACCATGAGCTCGTAAGTCTTTTAATACTTCAACAATCTCTTCTTTTGTTTCACCTAAGCCCATCATTAGGCCCGATTTAGTTGGAACGTTCGGGTGCTGTTCTTTGAACTTTTTAAGTAGATCTAAAGACCATTGGTAATTCGCTCCTGGGCGTACTTTACGGTAAAGACGAGGTGCGGTTTCTAGGTTATGGTTAAATACATCTGGCGGGTTATCGATCATCGCTTCAAGAGCACGATCCATACGGCCACGGAAATCTGGAACCAATGTTTCAATGCGGATTTCAGGATTTAATGCACGGATTTCACGGTTACAATCTGCAAAATGCTGAGCACCACCATCACGTAAATCATCACGGTCAACCGAAGTAATTACAACATACTTCAATTTCATATCTTGAATTGTTTTAGCCAATTTTTTTGGTTCTTCTGCTTCTGGTGCAACAGGACGGCCATGGGCAACATCACAGAAAGGACAACGGCGGGTACAGATAGCACCTAAGATCATGAAGGTTGCAGTACCGTGGTTAAAACATTCAGCTAGGTTAGGGCAAGATGCTTCTTCACATACCGAGTGAAGGTTATTCTTACGCATTGCTGACTTGATATCGTCGATACGTTTACTGCTAGCAGGAAGTTTGATTTTCATCCATTCAGGCTTGCGTAGTACTTCTTTTTGCTCTGTAGGCATGTTTTTAACTGGAATTAGTGCCATTTTATCGGCATCGCGGTATTTTACACCTTTTTCCATTTGGATTGGCTTACTCATGATTGCTGCTTTCCGTTAAATACTCAATATCAGTGTAATCAAGTAGTGTTGTTAATTCTTTAATCAGTAAAGGATGAACATCTTCGACGTGTTCTGCTTTATTCTCTACTGTCATGTTATCTTTAACTAAGTCATGAAGTTGGATCATTTCCATACCAGCATAACCACAAGGGTTTATACGTAGGAAAGGAGATAAATCCATATTAATGTTAAGTGCTAATCCATGAAATGAACATCCTTTACGGATGCGTAATCCTAATGAGCAGATTTTTTTGTTATCAACATACACTCCCGGAGCATCAGGACGTGCAGCTGACTCAACATTAAAATGACGTAATGTATTGATTACGGTATTTTCAATATGCGTTACTAATTCACGTACACCAATGTTCTTACGTCGCAAATTAATTAATACATAAGCAACTAATTGACCCGGACCGTGATAAGTCACTTGTCCACCTCTATCGCTTTTTACTATAGGGATATCACCAGCAGCAAGAACGTGTTCTTCTTTGCCTGCTTGTCCTTGTGTAAATACAGGGTTATGTTCCACTAGCCATACTTCATCACATGTATTTTCACCACGTTCATCGGTAAAAGTATGCATTGCTTTCCATACCGGTTCGTAATCTTGTCGACCAAGATTTTTAACCACTAGACGTTTGTTCAATTAGATCACACTAGGTTGAAAATTTGCCTAATGATAGCAAGGATAGAAGGGAAGGAATAGATAAGAAATGTAGGGGTATATCAAAAGATCAAAAAGGTAGGCAATATTATCAACTAATATTGCCTATCATTTTATTACAGAACCATACGAACGATTTCGATTTCCGCTAGTTCTTTATAAAGCGTTTCTACTTGCTCAATAGAGGTTGCTGTAATGCTTACAGATACTGAGTGGTAGTTACCTTTGCCACTTGGCTTTACTGCTGGTGTGTAATCGCCAGGAGCATGACGTTGGATTACTTCAAGAACAAGCTCAGGTAGCTCTTCATGAGCAAGGCCAACGGCTTTGTAAGTAAATTTACATGGGAATTCTAGAAGATCTTTTAGCTTTGGTTGCTCTTGCATAACCGTCTCCAATCGAGAGTGGATAATATATGTTGAGAATATTACTGTGACCTAGGTCAGATAACAAGTGTTAATCCAGTAAATTAAAAAAGGCAACCGAAGCTGCCTTTTATGTGTTTTAAGTTTAGCTGAATATTAGCTTAACCAGCCTTTAAACATTAGAACAATGTAATCGATAAGACGGCTAAAGATGCCACCTTCTTCAACATCATTTAGAGCTAATAGTGGGTATTCAGCAATGTCTTCACCATCGATTTGGTAGTAAAGCTTACCAACAACATCACCTTTGTAGATAGGTGCTTCAAGCGTTTTTTCTAATACAAAGCTTGCTGTCATTTTCTTAGCTTGGCCACGTGGTAAAGTAACATACGTGTCTTCTGCAACACCTAAAGCAACTTCGTCAGTGCTACCCATCCATACTTTTTCAGTTACGAATGTTTCATTAGCTTTATGTGGAGAAACAGTTTCAAAGAAACGGAAACCGTAATTCAGTAACTTTTTACTTTCAGCTTTACGCGCATTACCAGATTTAGTTCCCATAACAACGGCAACTAAACGCATTTTTCCTTCAGTTGCTGAACTTACTAGGTTAAAACCAGCACCGTTTGTATGGCCTGTTTTAATGCCATCAACGTTCATGCTTTTATCCCACAATAGACCATTTCGGTTGTATTGAGTGATACCGTTGTAAGTGAATGATTTTTCAGAATATACGCGATATTCTTCAGGTACATCTCGGATTAATGCTTGACCAATCAATGCCATATCATAAGGCGTTGAGTATAGGTCATCACGATCAAGACCATGAACGTTAGCAAAGTGTGTGTTTTTCAGATTTAATGTTTTTGCCCACGCGTTCATTAGGTCAACGAATGCATCTTCAGAGCCGGCTACGTGTTCAGCCATAGCAACACAAGCATCGTTACCTGATTGAATGATAATACCTTTATTAAGTTCACGAACTTTTACAGTACTACCCACTTCAATGAACATTTTTGATGAACCAGGGAAGTTTTTAGCCCAAGCATTTTTGCTGATAACTACATCGTCATCCATTGAAATGTTGCCACTTTCAATTTCTTGACCGATAACATAACTTGTCATCATTTTAGTTAAGCTTGCAGGGTTCATACGAACGTTCATATCTTTTTCAGCCAATACTTTGCCTGAATGATAGTCCATTAATACGTAGCCTTTAGCTGCGATTTGCGGTGCATTTGGAATAACCGCAGGTGCTGCTACAGCAACGGTAGAGCCTAAAATAAAGCTCGATAAGATAAGTCGTTTTAACTGTTTCGCTGAATTTTTCATAATAATAACTTTGCACTGTGAGGTAGTGAAACTGCGTACATAATAGCAGATTTGAATATCATAACCAGATGTGTAATTAAATAACTGATTTTATATGAAAAGAAAGATAATAAAAATTCATCTGCTCTTTTTATGAGACATCCCTATCTTGTTGTTATCTAAAGACAATAAGATTCTGCATTAGTTCATTAATATTTACATCAATAAGAGATGCTGGATATTTACTTACAATATTTACTAAAGATTGACATTTCTGTTGATATTGTAATCTTTGAAATCATTATTTCTTCAATTCTTGGATGATAAACGCTGAAGTATATTGTCCATTTTTTGCTTCGATCAATGTTTTATCTGCTCTGTCTCTATCAATAAAAGGCCCTAAACGAACACGGTAAACATTGCCTGATTTTATAATGTTTGTTGGAGCATTAAATTGAGCTTCTAGTTTCTTTGCTATTTTATCCGCACTTTGCTCATTTTTAACGGCGACCATTTGGATATGATATTGATTCGGATCTATTGCGTGCCATTCTTGTGGGTTAGTCGGTTTAGCTACAGAAATATATTCAATTTTAACATTTGCTGTACCGGTTTTTAATACATCAAGTTTGGCGGCAGCTGCAAAACTTAAGTCTATGATTCGACCTTCATGAAAAGGTCCACGGTCATTGACTCGAACAATGGCTGTTTTTCCATTGTCTTTGTTAGTTACTTTTACATAACTTGGAAGTGGCAGTGTTTTATGAGCAGCACTCATTGAATACATATCATACACTTCGCCATTTGATGTTTTATGGCCGTGAAATTTTTTACCATACCAAGAACTTATTCCTTCTTGAGTAAACCCTTTGGGTTCTTTCACTATCGGGTAATCTTTGCCTAATAAGGTGTAATCTTTATTGCCATACAAACTTTTTGGCTCATAGCGAGGGTGAGCATCTTCGATATGTTCAACTGAAATTGGCATATCAGGTGCAATATCATTATCTATTTGATAACGACCAGCATTTGGTTCATCACTAGAGTTTTTTGGTGGCTCAGAAGCACAACCTGCTAATATAAGAGATACGACAAGTAGAAGTATGCGCATTAATTTGCCTTTGAGTGAATTTTTCTATGAGTGTGGATTGACATTAGAATACCAAAACCTGCCATTAGGGTAACCATGGATGTTCCGCCGTAACTAACTAATGGAAGAGGGACACCAACAACTGGAAGAATACCACTTACCATGCCAATGTTTACAAAAATATAAACAAAGAAGCTTAGTACAATACTTCCTCCCATCATTCGTCCAAATGCAGTTTGTGCTTGGCTTGCTAAGAATAAACCACGACCAATAATAAATAGGTAAAGTGTAAGCAAAGCGATAACACCAATAAGTCCCCATTCTTCAGCAATCACTGCAAAAATGAAATCGGTATGTCGCTCTGGTATGAATTCGAGTTGAGATTGGGTTCCGTGTAACCATCCTTTTCCTAATAGGCCGCCAGAACCAATAGCTATCTTGGATTGAATAATATGATAACCAGCACCAAGTGGATCGGATTCAGGGTTAAATAATGTTTGAACACGAACTTTTTGATAAGGTCGCATCAAGAAGAACCATAAAATAGGGATAAAAGCGCCAACGGCAACTGCTGCTGCTGTGATTATTTTCCAACTGATACCTGCTAGAAAAATAACGAAGATACCCGATGCTGCAATCAGTATAGAAGTGCCTAGATCTGGTTGTTTAGCAATCATAATGGTCGGAACAAAGACCATTAATAGAGCAAAAAATAGAGTTCTAACGGTTGGCGGTAATGGTTTATTGCCGATATAACGAGCCACCATTAATGGTACGGCTAATTTGATAAGTTCTGATGGTTGAAATCGAACAAAGCCGAAGTTCAACCATCGTTGAGCGCCTTTTGACGCCTCTCCAAAAAGGAGAACCCCTAATAATAGGAAAATTCCTATAGTGAAAACATAGGGAGCTGCGGCTTCGTAGGCTCTTGGTGATATTTGTGCAAGAAAGAACATGACACCCAAAGAAAGCAACATTCTCATTGCTTGCTTATCCATCATCAATAAGCTTTGACCACTAGCGCTATACATAATAACTAAGGCACATGCCATCAATAATAAAATGCCTAGCAATAGTGGTAAATCTAAATGGATACGATGAAAAAAGTCGCGATTCTTTCCTGATGCAATATCAACTCTCATTACTTCTTAGCTGCCTCTTCCGTTTTCGGTAGTAATACATAATCGAAGACGTGACGAGCTATTGGACCACCTTGGCTAGAGCCACCACCACCATTCTCTAATACAAGAGAAATAATAACTTTTGGATCTTTTGCTGGTGCAAAACCGGTAAATAAAGCGTGGTCACGCAAATGCTCTGCAATTTCATCAGCATTATATTCTTCATCTTCTTTTAGACCGAATACTTGCGATGTACCTGATTTACCAGCACTCACATAAGGCGTGCCTGCAAAAGCTCTTCTTGCTGTACCTTTACGTCCATTATTTACTAGAATCATGCCATCAATAGCTAATTGCCAGTAACTGTCTTTTACCCCTTCAATTGGTGGGTAAGGCTCTGGTTCATAAGGCACTTCTTTATTATTTTCAATAATGCCTTTTAATAAATGTGGCGCTTGAACCTTACCATGGTTGGTTAATACAGCAGTTGCTTTTGCAAGCTGCATTGGCGTTGCTGTCCAATAGCCTTGACCAATACCTACAGGGATAGTATCCCCTTGGTACCATGGGGTACGAAAACGAGCAACTTTCCATTCTCGAGTAGGCATATTCGCTTTGCTTTCTTCACGAATATCAATACCGGTGTAATCACCAAAACCAAACTTCATCATCCACGTTGATAGCCTATCAATGCCCATATCATAGGCGATTTGATAGAAGAAGGTATCAACAGACTCTTCAATAGATTGTTTTAAGTTAACTGTACCGTGACCCCAGCGCTTCCAGTCTCTAAATGGTTTAGTCTTAGAGTTAGGTATGCGCCAATAACCCGGGTCATCACGAGTTGTTTCTGTCGTAACAATTTTCTCTTTTAATGCTGCAACAGCAATAAATGGTTTTACGGTTGATGCTGGCGGATAGATACCTAATGTGCTTCTGTTAACTAATGGACGATCAGGATCATTTAATAGAGCGCTGTAATTTTTACTTGAAATACCATGTACAAATAAGTTTGGATCATA
This sequence comes from Aliivibrio fischeri, assembly GCA_038993745.2. Lineage (NCBI taxonomy): Bacteria > Pseudomonadati > Pseudomonadota > Gammaproteobacteria > Vibrionales > Vibrionaceae > Aliivibrio > Aliivibrio fischeri. The sequence goes on from CP160629.1 coordinate 808,567, forward strand.
GCTTGGGCTTGAAACCATAGCTAAAACTGCACTGGTTTTAGGGTCAAGTACAATGGCAGAACCTCTGCGTCCATCCAGTTGTTTTTCAACAAACTTTTGAAGTTTTATATCAAGGTTTAATACGATGTCTTTACCAGGGATTGGTGGTACGTATTTTAACGTTCGAATTACTCGGCCTCGGCTATTAACTTCAACTTCTTGATAGCCTGCGGTTCCATGAAGAATATCTTCATAAAAGCGTTCAATACCTAATTTACCAATATCACGAGTTGCTTGATAATTTGCGTCTTTTTCTTCACGTGCTAAACGAGCCAAATCACGATCGTTAATTTTAGCTACATAACCAAGTACATGAGTGAGTGTTTTTCCGTAAGGATAAAAGCGCTTTAAGTAGGCTTTTATTTCAACCCTTGGAATTTATGCTGATTTACAGAAAATATCGCTACCTGTTCTTGCGTTAGTTGGGTAAGAAGAGGGACGGATTTAAAACGACGAGTTCGGCGACGTTCTTTCTGAAAGTCATCAATATTATCTTGTGTTATTGGTAAGATAGTTTGTAATTCTGTAAACAAGAGAGAAAGATCTGACACTTTGTCAGGGGTGACTTCTAAATTAAAAACAGGGCGATTTTCCGCTAATGGATTTCCGTTTCTATCAAAGATTAATCCTCGGTTTGGTGCGATAGGGACTATCTTAATACGGTTATCATTTGAGCGTGTTTTATAATCTTGAAATTCATTGATTTGAATGTTGTACAAGTTAGTCAAAAGCAGACCAATAAGTACAATGATCCCTGAAAACGAGATAATTGCACGTGATGCAAATAATCTCGTTTCAGCGTGATAGTCACGGATCTGTGTGCGTTTGCGCTTAATCAACTCTTATTCTCTATGGTAAGGATGATTTGCCGTAATACTCCATGCTCGATATAGGCTTTCAGCCATGACAACTCGAACCAGAGGGTGAGGGAGGGTTAGTGGTGATAAAGACCAGCTTTGATCGGCCGCTGCCTTACATGAAGGAGCCAAACCTTCAGGGCCACCTATTAAAATAGATACATCACGAGCGTCTAATTTCCAAGCTTCCAGTTGTTCTGCTAATTGCTCTGTATCCCAGCGTTTTCCAGGAATATCAAGGGTTACGATACGGTTGCCTTTAGGAACAGCAGCAAGCATTGCTTCACCTTCTTTTTGAAGGATTCGAGCTATGTCGGCATTTTTACCACGTTTTCCTGCTGTGATTTCTACGAGTTCAAGAGGCATATCTTTAGGGAAGCGTCGGCTGTATTCTTTGTAGCCTTCTTCAACCCATTTAGGCATTTTAGTTCCAACAGCGATTAACTGAATTTTCATGGAGTTAGCTCCACAGTTTTTCTAGTTGGTATAACTCACGGTGTTCTTCTTGTAGGATATGAACCATAACATTTCCCATATCGACAACAACCCATTCGCCTTCTGCTTCACCATCAATCCCATAAGGCATTAGGCCAGCTTCTTTTGCTTTGTCTGATACATTTGATGCAATAGAGCTTACATGACGCTTAGATGTTCCTGTACATACGATCATAAAATCGGTAATGCTTGATTTACCACGAACATCAAGAGTTGTTATGTTTTCAGCTTTCATATCATCAACGTTGTTGAATAGAAAATCATGGAGTTCTTTATCTTGCAAAGTCATCACCTAGAAATGGGTTATTTATAATGAAGTATATCAGTGAACGCCGCTTAATGAGAGACGTTCGATGTCACCGAAATGTGAATATTGCACATATCTAGCGTTAGTTGGCTAAGTTGTGGCCAGCAATCACTGTCATAGTCTGTTTTTGTCGCTATTTCGATCTGTGCAAGTAAGCGAATTAATTGTTTTATTTGAGTTATTGATAAGCGCTGTAAAGCTGCTTGATATAGTGCTCGGCGGTTTTGCCATACTTTATATCGATCAAAAACAGTAAACATTGCTTCGCCTTGAGATAGCGAATATTGGAATGTTTGTAGTAACAGTAGCTCTTTTTGCAATGTGCGCAGAAGAATGATGACTTCTGTTCCTTCACTTTCAAGTTGACGAAGAATGCGTTGTGCACGTTTGGCTTGACCTGATAATAACGTGTCGACTAATTGAAACGGCGTAAAATGATTGTTTCTATTTAAGGCTTCTTCTATTCGAATTAACGTTAGTAAGCCATCAGGATATAAAAGGGCTAATTTATCTAGGCTTTGAGCAAGTGCTAATAAATTGCCTTCGTGCCATTGGGCAAGCATTTGAATCGCTTCTGCATCAGGTTTTAGCTTTAACTTTTTACAACGTTGTTGGATAAAACGAGGTAACTGCTGATTGTCAGGTGTATTACATGGAATAAATAAACCTAACTGCGTTAACGCCTTAAACCACTGGGTGTTTTCTTGAGCTTTATTAACTCTTGGGCCTTGTAACAATAAAATTATATCGTCATGCAGTGTTGGTACGAGTTCTTTTAGCTTGCTTGTATGTGCGGTTGTCATTCCAGTATCAGGAATGGTTAGCTCTATTATTTGTCTAGATGAAAAAAGGCTTAACGCTTGAGTACAATCAAATACGTTATTCCAATCTAACTGCTTATCCAGTGTAAATTGGTGCTTTTCTTCAAAACCTTGAGCAAATGCCGCCTGGCGAATTGCATCAAGGCTTTCTTGTTTTAACAGAGGCTCATTACCAAACAGCAAATAGCATTGACGTAGCCCACGTTCTAAGTTTTGAGCTAATTGTTCAGGGAATACACGCATGATTATTGAGTTGTTTCAGCTGTAGTGCTCATTGATTTTATGACTTCTTTCGTTGTCACTTTACTTTCAGTTTCATCATCGTGCGTAATTACATCGCTTGTTTCCACTGGTGCATCATCTGCTTTTAAACGCGCCATTTGGCGTAAAATCTGCTCTGCTGCTTGAGTTCGCATCTCTTCTTCGATCATATCTCGTTCAACCGATTTTGCTAAGGCTGTTAGTGGGTTATCAAGATAATTACGGTTTACCGTTGTTGTATATGTTTTTAAATCATGGCCCGGAATTAAAACGCTATAGCGAACATTGTAAGTAAGTTCTTTTTCGGCCGCACGGCTGTTTTGATAAAGTGATAAAGTACGCTCATTTAGATTTTCACTGATTAAATCTAAACTTGGAGTCACCGTTGTTGGTGCCACCTGACGGATACCATTCATGCGAAGTTGCTTTTGAACATCACGAGTTAGTGAACTGTATTGGTCAAAACTTGTTAATGATATTTCATGAACTTCATCTGGTAATAAATAATCGCCACGTAGGTGAAACCCACAGGCTGAAGTCATTAATGAAAGAGTCAGAACGATTACCGTTCGAAGAGAAAATAGAGATAAAAGTCGTTTCACCGAGTAACTCCCTCAAGTGGTGATAAAAATGCTTATTTAATCACTTTATCGGCTCTCTTATGGATTGCATAAGACAAAATGGTTAAATAAGCACAAGCGGATAGCCGCTTATGCTTTAGTAGAAAAGTAATAAGAAAAATGGTTCAAATTACTTTTTTTATCGTTTCTTAGTTCGCAACGATGTTTAATAACTTACCAGGTACGTAGATAACTTTACGAATCGTTAAGCCATCTAGGAACTTCATTGCGTTTTCGTCTTTTAGACCCAGTTCACGTACATACTCTTCTGTTGCATCAGCTGCAACAACCAGTTTTGCACGAAGTTTACCGTTGATCATTACTACGATTGTTTTTTCATCTTCAACTAGTGCATTCTCATCGAATGTTGGCCATGTTGCAGAATCTAAATCTGATTCACCTAGTGCTTCCCACATTGCAAAACTTGCGTGTGGTGTCATTGGGTAAAGCATAGCAACAACCGCTTTTAGTGCTTCATCAAGAAGAGCACGATCTTGTGCTGATTCTTGAGGTGCTTTGTTTAGCTTGTTCATCAATTCCATAATAGCAGCGATTGCTGTATTGAATGTTTGACGACGGCCAATATCATCACTTACTTTTGCGATTGTTTTGTGAACGTCACGACGAAGTGCTTTTTGAACACCTGTTAGTGATGATGTATCTAGCGCTTCAGTTGTGCCTTTGTTTGTGTGCTCGTGAACCAGTTTCCATACACGTTTAAGGAAACGGTTTGCACCCTCAACGCCAGACTCTTGCCATTCAAGTGTCATGTCTGCTGGTGAAGCAAACATCATGAATAGACGAACGGTATCAGCACCGTATTTGTCTACCATTTCTTGTGGGTCGATACCGTTGTTTTTAGACTTAGACATTTTGATCATGCCTGAGTGTTCAACTTCACGACCTTGGTCATCAACGGCTTTCTCGATACGACCTTTACCATCACGCTCGATAGTTACATCCGTAGGAGCAACCCACTCTTTACCGCCTTTGTCGTTGGTGTAGTAGAATGCATCCGCAAGTACCATACCTTGACATAAAAGCTGCTTGAATGGTTCGTCAGAAGTAACATAACCCGCATCACGTAGAAGCTTATGGAAGAAGCGAGAATACAATAGGTGCATACAAGCGTGCTCGATACCACCAATGTATTGGTCTACTGGTAACCAGTAGTTTGCTTTTTCTGGATCTAGGATATCGTCAGCTTGTGGTGAACAGTAACGTGCATAGTACCAAGATGATTCCATAAAGGTATCGAACGTATCTGTTTCACGTAGAGCTGGCTCGCCGTTAAATGTTGTTTTAGCCCACTCTTTGTCTGCTTTAATTGGACTAGTAACGCCATCCATTACTACGTCTTCAGGAAGAATTACTGGTAATTGGTCAGCAGGTACTGGGTGAACTTCACCATCTTCAGTTGTTACCATTGGGATTGGAGCACCCCAGTAACGTTGACGAGATACACCCCAGTCACGTAGACGGAAGTTTACTGTTTTCTTACCTTTGCCTTCAGCTTCAAGTTTCGCTGCGATAGCATCGAATGCTTCTTGGAAAGCAAGACCGTCGAATTCACCTGAATCGAATAGAACACCTTTTTCAGTGTATGCTGCTTCAGATACATCTAAATTAGAACCATCTTCTGGTTTGATTACAGGGATAATATCTAGGCCGTATTTAGTTGCAAATTCAAAGTCACGTTGATCGTGAGCAGGAACCGCCATTACCGCACCTGTGCCGTAATCCATTAATACGAAGTTAGCAACAAATACTGGTACTTCACGACCATTTAATGGGTGAATAGCACGTAGACCAGTGTCCATGCCTTTCTTTTCCATTGTTGCTAATTCTGCTTCAGCAACTTTAGTGTTGCGGCACTCTTCAACAAAAGCGGCTAACTCAGGGTTATTTTGAGATGCTTTCTCTGCAAGAGGGTGACCAGCTGCAATACCAACGTAAGTTACGCCCATTAGCGTATCAGGACGTGTAGTATATACTTCTAAAGGAGAGGTTTCGCCATTAACAGCAAATGAAAGTTCAACACCTTCAGAGCGGCCAATCCAGTTACGTTGCATGGTTTTAACCATTTCAGGCCAACCATCAAGGTTATCTAGATCATCAAGAAGCTCTTGTGCGTATTCAGTAATTTTAATGAACCACTGTGGAATTTTCTTTTGTTCAACAGGGGTATCACAACGCCAACAACAACCATCTTCAACTTGTTCGTTAGCCAGAACCGTTTGGTCATTAGGACACCAGTTTACAGAAGAGGTTTTCTTGTAAACTAGACCTTTGTTGTACAGTTTTGTGAAGAACTCTTGTTCCCAACGGTAGTACTCAGGAGTACATGTTGCAAATTCACGGTTCCAGTCGTAACCAAAGCCTAATAGCTTAAGTTGGTTCTTCATGTACTCGATATTTTCATAAGTCCAAGGTGCTGGAGCGGTTTTATTTTTAACAGCCGCATTTTCAGCAGGAAGACCAAACGCATCCCAACCGATAGGTTGCATTACGTTTTTACCTTGTAGACGTTGGTAACGAGAAACCACATCACCGATAGTGTAGTTACGAACGTGACCCATGTGTAGACGACCACTTGGGTATGGGAACATTGAGAGACAGTAGAATTTTTCTTTGTTTGCGTCTTCAGTTACAACAAACGTTTTGTTGTCGTCCCAATGTTTTTGGATCTTTTGTTCAAGATCCTGTGGATTATATTGTTCTTGCATCGATTTACCCAGTTATGTCAGTGGATCACAAAAAATGTGAGATCGGTTTGATCAGATAATACTTGATCGGCATAGAATAACTAATGGAGCGCTTATACTCAAGCGACCTGATAACCTTTAACTCACTCTTCGCTATATAAATCTAGCGAAATCTTGGAGGTGACTTATGTCTAAGCAAAAAACGGGTTATAACGCCGTCTTTGAACGAGTAATGAATGTATTAGAAAGAAGTCCTGAAGAGTTTGAACATTGGGCGAAGTCTTCAGAAGAAGTGGTGGATGCCGCTTCTGATATGACCAAAGATGAGCTTGCTCTTATTTCAACGTATGTTAAACGTGATATTAAAGAGTTTGCTCAAAGTTATGAAGAGAGCAAAAACACATTTCCTGATTCGCCTTTTTACCGCTTAATTGCCGATTCAATTTGGCACGGCTTATTGGAAATAACCGATAGAACACAAGTTGAATGGAAAGAGGTCTTTGATGATTTGGAGCATCAAGGGGTTTATCAGACAGGGGAGGTGATCGGTTTAGGTATTCTAGTGTGTGAAAAGTGTGGGCACGAGAACAATTTAACCACGCTCAAATCATAGAGCCGTGTACTCACTGTCAACATGAAGAATTTACAAGAGTTTCTTTAAAGCCTTAGTTTAAAAGGCTATTGGTTAAAGGTCTGTATATCAAAATAAAAGAAATACAGACCGTATGAAATTACATATTGTCTTTTCGTTTACGCCAAGCAACAAGCAGAAATAGACCGACTAATAAGTATAAAGGAATCGAACCCCAGTAGCGGTAAGGGGTAGTTCCTGTAGTAGGAATAACCTCTCCACGTAATACGGCAGTAGTGAACTGTGGGATTTGTTTTGTTATCTGCCCTTTATGGTCTGTAATTGCGGTAACTCCGTTATTGGTTGAGCGAATGACAGGTTTTCCTATTTCTAAAGCTCGCATTTGGGCATTTCCATATGTTGCAATGGACCAATAGAAGTACCAAACCAAGCGTCGTTTGAAAGCGTTAGTATGTAATCAGTTTGAGAGGTAATATTTTCTCTCACTTGTTCTCCATAAACGATTTCATAGCATAATGCGGGCGCTAAATGTGACCCACTGGCTTCCATATTTGGTTGGATATAATCGCCGCGACTAAATGATGACATCGGTAGATTAAATATTGGCGCTATTGGACGTAATAAGTTTTCAAAAGGAACAAACTCACCAAATGGAAGTAAATGGTGTTTGCTGTATCTAGGTTGTTGCCCATAATCGTATCCATTGGTGCCATTAACACCTAATGAAATGATATTGTTGTAGAAATTTCCTGTAGGGCTTTGGCCCACGATACCAGTGATGACCGTGCTGTTATTCATCGTTGCTGCGCTATCTAAATTGCGAAGAAAGCTAGGAATTTCGATTTCTAATGCTGGAATTGCAGCTTCTGGCCATACAATGACATCGGCATCCCAATTTTTACGCGTTAAATCCATGTACTTCATGATAGTTGGCCAGCGTTCACTAGGGAGCCATTTTATTGCTTGGTTCACATTTCCTTGGATCAACGCAACTTTAGTTGCTTTATCAGGTTGAGGGGTAACCCAATCAAAAGGTTTGATGGCAAAAGAGGTTGCAAAAATAACGGCAGGGATAAGCAGTAATCCCCATTTCTTATCAATAAAGCTGTATGCCATGGTACCGACAGACAGAAGGATCATTACGGTTATGCCTTCTACACCTAAAATAGGTCCCCAAGCAGACAGTGGGCTATCAATTTGGCTGTAACCTAGCCATAACCATGGAAAGCCAGTAAATACCCAACCACGAAGCCAATCGGTGATAATCCAAAGAGCTGGTGCGGCAAGTAAGTACTTTGTAATGTTGTGATTGCTAAAAAATCGCTGTAAAAGAAATGCAAATAGCATTGGATATAACGAAAGGTAGCTGATCAGTCCTATCATTAAAAATAGACTGGCAGCAACAGGCATACCACCAAAATTATCGATACTGACATGAACCCAACTCACGCCTGCACCAAAGTAACCTACCCCCCAAACAAAACCTAACCAAGTGGCTTTTTTGGTTGTTTGCTTATGCATTAGTAATAAAAGGATTAAAGGCGCAATAAAAGCAAAAGGCCATAAAGAGTAGGGAGCGAAAGCAAGGGTTGCACTTGCGCCAGAGAGTAAAGCAACAAGAAGGCGAATAAAGTAATGAGAAAGTAAAGGCATCGGCTATAACTCAAATAGGTGGTAAGTAGCGAAAGAGAGTTAGTCTGTATAATTTAGATAAAGTTCAGCCACTGAAATATCAGTGGCTGATTTTGTTATTCTTCTTCAGGATCTTTGTTTTCAGACTCTTTATCAGGAATCGTCACTTGAAGTTGAATAATTCGACGGTTGTCCGCAGCAGTAACTTTGAATGTAAATCCTGAGATTTCAATCGTCTCACCACTTTCTGGTAAATGACCAAATCCAGTCAATACAAGACCACCTACAGTATCAATTTCTTCGTCGCTGAAGTTGGTCGAGAACGCTTCATTAAAGTCTTCGATTTCAGTTAATGCTTTCACAGAGAATGTGTGTTTGCTTAACTGACGAATGTCTTTTTCTTCTTCGTCATCAAATTCATCTTCAATGTCACCAACGATTTCTTCTAAGATATCTTCAATGGTAACTAGACCAGAAACACCACCGAACTCATCGACAACGATGGCCATATGGTAACGCTCTTCTCTAAACTCTTTTAAAAGCTTATCAACACGTTTGCTTTCTGGAACTACAACAGCAGGTCTAATAACTTGCTCTATTTCAAAGGCTTCACAGTCAGAGCCTAAGTATCTTAGTAAGTCCTTCGCAAGGAGTATACCTTCAACATGGTCTTTATCTTCACTGATCACTGGTAGCGTGAGTGAGACGCTTCAATGATGGTTGCTATCAGTGATTCAAGGTCTTGAGTTTTCTCGACCGTAACCATTTGAGAGCGAGGTAACATAATGTCTCTTACTCTCATTTCTGCTATTTCCATAACACCTTCGAGCATATCTCGAGTGTCATGGTCGATAACTTCATTTTCTTCAGAGTCTCTAAACACATCAACCAACTCTTGGCGATCTTTAGGTTCTCCTTGGAATAGTTGTGAAAGGCGTCCTAAGAAGGACTTTCTACTCGGACCTTCTGTATTCTGTGAATTTTCGTCGTTCATGGCTTCTTTTAAAGTAAATGCTATCAATGTGGATAGCGCACATTAGTAACTACGGGTTATTCCGTTGTTATTTCTCAGCAATATATGGGTCTTCAAATCCCATACCTTGCATTAATTCTGTTTCGAGTGATTCCATCTCTTCAGCTTCATCATCTTCGATATGGTCATAACCTAGCAGATGAAGACTGCCATGTACAACCATATGAGCCCAATGTGCTAATAATGGCTTATTTTGCTCGATAGCTTCTTCTTCAACAACTTGGCGACAGATAATTAAATCGCCAAGTAAATTAAGCTCAAGACCAGGAGGAGCTTCGAACGGAAATGAAAGTACATTAGTTGGCTTATCTTTACCACGATATTCGTGATTTAATTCATGACTTTCTTTTTCGTCTACAATACGAATGGTTAATTCGGCTTGCGGTTGAAATTGTGGAATAACTGCATTTAACCATGTCATCAGATCTTTTTCTGATGGTAAGCCGTTTTCGTTTTCACATGCAATTTGTAGATCGAGTTCAATACTCATTGTTCACCTGATTTTGTTACTGATTATTTTCTGCTTCAGCCATGCGAGCATCACGCTCTTGCTTTCTGCGTATTTCCTCTAGTTTACGCTCTTTTTGATCTTTTGCTTCCCATTTTTCATAAGCGTTCACAATTCGAGCTACGACAGGATGGCGAACCACATCATCAGCAATAAAGAAGTTGAAGCTGATTTCATTCACTTCAGAAAGAACTTCAATCGCATGACGAAGACCTGATTTAGCGCCACGAGGCAAATCAATTTGAGTTACATCGCCAGTAATAACCGCACGTGAATTAAAACCAATACGAGTTAAGAACATTTTCATTTGTTCTACAGTTGTATTTTGGCTTTCATCTAGGATGATAAAGGCATCGTTAAGGGTTCTACCACGCATATAAGCAAGTGGAGCTACTTCAATAACGTTGCGTTCAATAAGTTTCTCAACACGTTCAAAGCCAAGCATTTCAAATAGCGCATCATAAAGAGGGCGTAAATACGGATCAACCTTTTGGCTAAGATCACCAGGTAAAAAGCCTAATTTTTCACCCGCTTCAACAGCTGGACGAGTAAGCAGGATACGACGAACTTCTTGGCGTTCTAAAGCATCAACGGCAGCTGCAACGGCAAGGTAGGTCTTTCCTGTACCTGCTGGGCCAATACCAAAGGTAATATCGTGAGTTACCATGTTGGTTACGTATTGCGCTTGGTTTTCAGTTCTTGGCTTTATTAATCCTTTTTTGGTTTTAATAAAGACTTCTTTTCCATAAGGAATGGTTGAAACGTCTTCTTTTGCCTGTTCTAAAACACCGGATTCTTTTACCGCTAAATGGATTTGTTCTGGCTCAATATCAGGGTATTGATTCTTTACAGGAGCGGTATCGACGTATAGATCTTTGAGAATATCAATAGTAGCTGAAACGGTATGAGGTTTACCGACCACGGTAAATAGGTTGCCTCTATAGTTAATCTCCACCCCTAAACGACGTTCAAGGTGCTTGATGTTGTCATCAAAAGGCCCACAAAGGCTAGATAAACGATGATTGTCTGCTGGCTCTAAGGTCAACTCTAATTTGGTTGTTTTAATGCTCAATGTCGCCTCGCATAAAGTAACTAGTAAGGTATCTATACAGTATTTATTGGGTAAATAAGGTATTTTCTCAAGACTATAAAAGAAAAAAGATGACTGAGTAACCTCAATCATCTTTATTTGTCTTTGATTTTATTAAAGAGATCACACTATGGCGTAAAAGTACCTACACCAAGATCATCTTCACGACGTGTCTTTTCCATCATTTCTGCTGGAGTCATAACAACACGTAAACCCATGTCTTTTTCTGTACGAACTAGTTCACCACGCAGTGAGTTCGCAAATACATCTGTGATTTTAACATCAACAAATTGACCAATAAGATCCGCTGAACCTTCAAAGTTTACAACACGGTTGTTTTCAGTACGAGCACGAAGTTCCATCAGGTTTTTCTTCGATGGGCCTTCAACTAATACACGTTGCTCTGTGTCTAGCATTAGACGAGAGTAGCGCATTGCTTGGCTGTTTACTTGCTGTTGCAGTTCAGCTAGGCGATCTTTCTTCTCTTGTTCAGGGATATCACATGGATAATCAGCAGCAGGTGTTCCTGGACGCGCAGAGAAGATGAAACTAAAGCTCATGTCGAAGTCGACATCTTTAATCAGTTTCATTGTATCTTGGAAGTCTTTCGCCGTTTCACCAGGGAAGCCAACAATAAAGTCAGAACTGATTTGAATATCAGGACGAGCCTTACGTAATTTACGAATGATTGATTTGTATTCAATCGCTGTGTGAGGGCGCTTCATCATAGTTAGAATACGATCAGAACCACTTTGAACAGGTAAGTGTAAGAAACTTACTAGCTCTGGCGTATCTTCGTATACAGCGATGATGTCATCACCAAACTCTAATGGGTGGCTTGTTGTAAAGCGTAAACGGTCGATACCATCGATAGATGCAACCATACGTAATAATTCAGCAAATGTGCAGATATCACCGTCATGCATTGGACCACGGTACGCGTTAACGTTTTGACCTAATAGGTTTACTTCACGTACGCCTTGCTCTGCAAGCTGTGCAATTTCAAATAATACGTCATCAAGAGGACGGCTTACTTCTTCACCACGAGTGTATGGAACAACACAGTAAGTACAGTACTTAGAACACCCTTCCATAATAGAAACGAATGCTGTTGCACCTTCTGCTTTTGGTTCAGGAAGGTTATCGAACTTTTCGATCTCTGGGAATGAAATATCCATTACTGGTTTTTCATTTGATTGAGATTGGCGGATCATTTCAGGTAAACGGTGTAAAGTTTGTGGGCCAAAGATTACGTCAACGTATGGAGCTCGTTGGCGAATATGATCACCTTCTTGAGTTGCAACACAACCACCAACACCGATCACTAGATCTGGTTTTTTATCTTTTAGGTTTTTCCAGCGGCCTAATTGGTGAAACACTTTCTCTTGTGCTTTTTCACGAATAGAGCAGGTATTTAATAGTAGAACGTCAGCTTCTGTTGGTTCTTCTGTTAATTCATAACCATTTGCGGCACCTAAAAGGTCGGCCATTTTAGATGAATCGTATTCGTTCATCTGACAGCCCCAGGTTTTGATCAGCAGTTTCTTAGTCATGTAACTTTTCACTCGTTTTGTATTACTAAAATTCGGTACAGTTTTGAGAGACAAGCTCGATCAAAACGGATAGGGCGCGTATTGTACTGCTTTCCAAGCGCTGTGACTAGGTGTAGTAGACCATGAAAATTATAAGGACATGCAGTGAGTGATTTCGATTACTGATAAATCAGGCTAGAATAAGGGAAAATAATTGATTCAATAAGGTCGATGGATGATAAAAGAATATGATTATGCCGTAGTCGGTGGTGGCATGGTTGGCGCAGCAACTGCGGTTGGTTTGGCTAAATTAGGTCACTCAGTTGTTTTGCTTGAAGCAAGAGAACCAGCGGTTTATGACAAAGCACAACCGATGGATATTCGAGTTTCGGCTATTTCACAATCATCAGTCGACTTATTAGATTCTTTAGGCGCTTGGAAATTTATAAGCGAGACAAGAGTATGTCCTTATAAGCGGTTAGAAACATGGGAACATCCTGAGTGTAGGACGCGTTTTCATTCAGATGCTCTTAATATGGATCAACTTGGCTTTATTGTTGAAAACCGATTAATCCAATTAGGTCTTTGGAATGAATTTTCTCAGTACAGTAACTTAAATGTACTTACTCCAATAAACATTAATACAATCACTTTTCATCAAGAATACAATGAATTAACTCTAAGTGATAATTCCGTATTAAAAGCAAAATGGGTGATTGGAGCTGATGGCGCTAACTCTTATGTTCGTCAACAAGCAAAAATAGGAATAACTGCTTGGGATTATCGTCAACATTGTATGTTGATTAATATTGAAACCGAGCAAGAACAGCAAGACATTACATGGCAATGGTTTACACCGTCAGGGCCAAGATCATTCTTACCTTTATTTGGAAATAAAGGCTCATTAGTTTGGTATGACTCACCTACTCGTATTAAGCAATTAACTGCAATGAGTAATACTCAATTAGAAGAACAAATCAAGCGACACTTTCCTGCAGAACTTGGTGGCTTTAAAGTTGAACGCTTTGGATCTTTTCCTCTTACACGCAGACATGCTCAACAATATGTAAACCATCGGTGTGTGTTACTTGGTGATGCGGCACATACCATTAACCCGTTAGCAGGGCAGGGTGTTAATTTAGGTTTTAAAGATGTGAATGTCTTTTTAGAAGAAGTCGAAAAAAATGGCGTAGAGAGTGATAAAGCGCCATCAAGATATGAAAGCAGAAGACGAACAGATAATTTACTAATGCAAACCAGTATGGACGTTTTTTATACCTTATTTAGCAATACACTGCCTCCGGTTAAATTATTACGTAATATTGGATTAAGAGCTGCAGAATCAGCTGGTCCATTAAAGATCCAAGCACTGAAGTATGCGTTAGGGTTATAGAAAATATTAGGGACAAGTAGGAAACAACTGGAAACACAGAAGGTGATCATTAATTGGTCACCTTTTTTGTATCTGATCAACTAATTATCCTGATTGGTATGAGTAGATGAAAATAGAATCTTACAGACGAAAAAAAAGCCCATCAAATTAATGATGAGCTTTTTAAAAGTGGCTGGGATACCTGGATTTGAACCAGGGAATGGCGGCATCAAAAGCCGCTGCCTTACCGCTTGGCGATATCCCAACGAGATTCTTGCGAACCTAAATAATGGTGCGGTCGGAGAGACTTGAACTCTCACACCTCGCGGCGCCAGAACCTAAATCTGGTGCGTCTACCAATTCCGCCACGACCGCACAAATTTTATAGTGAAATTAGAGATTGGTGATCTAATAACACTTTTTCCTTTCTTACTTATTCTAAAATTAATGAATAAGAGAAAGAATGGTGGCTACTACGGGATTTGAACCTGTGACCCCATCATTATGAGTGATGTGCTCTAACCAGCTGAGCTAAGTAGCCATTCAATTAATGGTGCGGACGGAGAGACTTGAACTCTCACACCTCGCGGCGCCAGAACCTAAATCTGGTGCGTCTACCAATTCCGCCACGTCCGCACAAATATTGTAGTGAAATTGAAGATTGGTGATTCAATAACACGTTGTCATAATCGAAATAAATCAATTACGTTTTAAAGTGGCTGGGATACCTGGATTTGAACCAGGGAATGGCGGCATCAAAAGCCGCTGCCTTACCGCTTGGCGATATCCCAACGAGATTCTTACGAACCTAAATAATGGTGCGGTCGGAGAGACTTGAACTCTCACACCTCGCGGCGCCAGAACCTAAATCTGGTGCGTCTACCAATTCCGCCACGACCGCACAAATTTTATAGTGAAATTAGAGATTGGTGATCTAACAACACTTTTTCCTTTCTTACTCTCAAGTTAATGAGAAGAGAAAGAATGGTGGCTACTACGGGATTTGAACCTGTGACCCCATCATTATGAGTGATGTGCTCTAACCAGCTGAGCTAAGTAGCCATTCAATTAATGGTGCGGACGGAGAGACTTGAACTCTCACACCTCGCGGCGCCAGAACCTAAATCTGGTGCGTCTACCAATTCCGCCACGTCCGCACAAATATTGTAGTGAAATTGGAGATTGGTGATCCAATAACACGTTGTCATAATCGAAATAAATCAATTACGTTTTAAAGTGGCTGGGATACCTGGATTTGAACCAGGGAATGGCGGCATCAAAAGCCGCTGCCTTACCGCTTGGCGATATCCCAACGAATTGTTTTACTAAACAATTAAAAAATGGTGGCTACTACGGGATTTGAACCTGTGACCCCATCATTATGAGTGATGTGCTCTAACCAGCTGAGCTAAGTAGCCATTCAATTAATGGTGCGGTCGGAGAGACTTGAACTCTCACACCTCGCGGCGCCAGAACCTAAATCTGGTGCGTCTACCAATTCCGCCACGACCGCACAAATATTGTAGTGAAACTGGAGATTGGTTATCCAATAACACGTTGTCATAATCGAAATGAATCAATTATGTTTTAAAGTGGCTGGGATACCTGGATTTGAACCAGGGAATGGCGGCATCAAAAGCCGCTGCCTTACCGCTTGGCGATATCCCAACGAGATTCTCACGAATCTAAATAATGGTGCGGACGGAGAGACTTGAACTCTCACACCTCGCGGCGCCAGAACCTAAATCTGGTGCGTCTACCAATTCCGCCACGTCCGCACAAATATTGTAGTGAAATTGAAGATTGGTGATTCAATAACACGTTGTCATAATCGAAATAAATCAATTATGTTTTAAAGTGGCTGGGATACCTGGATTTGAACCAGGGAATGGCGGCATCAAAAGCCGCTGCCTTACCGCTTGGCGATATCCCAACGAGATTCTTACGAATCTAAATAATGGTGCGGTCGGAGAGACTTGAACTCTCACACCTCGCGGCGCCAGAACCTAAATCTGGTGCGTCTACCAATTCCGCCACGACCGCACAAATTTTATAGTGAAACTGGAGATTGGTGATCCAATAACACATTTTCATAATCGAAATGAATCAATTATGTTTTAAAGTGGCTGGGATACCTGGATTTGAACCAGGGAATGGCGGCATCAAAAGCCGCTGCCTTACCGCTTGGCGATATCCCAACGAGATTCTTACGAACCTAAATAATGGTGCGGACGGAGAGACTTGAACTCTCACACCTTGCGGCGCCAGAACCTAAATCTGGTGCGTCTACCAATTCCGCCACGTCCGCATTCTACTATTTTAACGTTAATACGTTAAGTAGAAATTTTATTTTAATCGACAATTGGATAATCAATTAAAAATTGTATGGTGGCTACTACGGGATTTGAACCTGTGACCCCATCATTATGAGTGATGTGCTCTAACCAGCTGAGCTAAGTAGCCAAATTGTCTTGCATTTCTTGCTTGTCTCTCTTTCGCCTTAGCGGTGAGGACGGAGCGCATTATGCGTATCTAAGGCTTATGCGTCAACACTTTTTTGAAAAAAACAGTAATTCTTTGTTTGTTCGAACGGAATTTAATCAAACCGTGCTTTTTATATGCAAATATGAGCATAAATGAATAAAACTCAGTATATAAGAGATAAAAAGGGGGGAAGAAAAATAACAGAGGACTGGTTGAAAAGTAATCTTAAGTGGTTGAATTATTAGCAAGTAATAAAAAGGCCAGCAAATTTGCTGGCCTTATTTAATTATACGTTGAAGCGGAAATGAACAACATCACCATCTTTAACGATATATTCTTTACCTTCTAGGCGCCATTTACCTGCTTCTTTAGCACCACTCTCACCGTTGAACTCGATGAAGTTGTCGTAACCAATAACTTCAGCACGGATAAAGCCTTTTTCAAAGTCAGTATGGATCTTACCAGCTGCTTGTGGTGCTGTAGCTCCTACAGGGATAGTCCATGCACGAACTTCTTTAACACCAGCAGTGAAGTAAGTTTGAAGAGTAAGCAGTTCATAACCAGAGCGGATTACGCGGTTTAGACCTGGTTCTTCGATACCCATATCAGCAAGGAACTCTTCACGATCTTCATCGTCAAGTTCAGAAAGCTCAGATTCAATAGCAGCACAAACAGGAACAACTACGTTGTTTTCTTTTTCTGCGTATTCACGAACCATATCTAGGAATGGGTTATCTTCGAAGCCATCTTCGCTTACGTTAGCAATGTACATTGTTGGTTTTAACGTTAGGAAGTTTAGGTAACCAATAGCTGCCGCTTCTTCTTTCGTTAGCTCAACAGTGCGAGCCATACCACCTTCAGTTAATACTGGAAGCAGTTTCTCAAGTACAGAAATTTCAAACTTCGCGTCTTTGTCTCCGCCTTTTGCTTTTTTCGCATTACGTTGCATTGCACGTTCACACGAATCTAAATCAGCAAGAGCAAGTTCAAGGTTGATGATCTCAATATCTTCAATTGGTGAGATCTTACCTGCAACGTGAATGATGTTTTCATTTTCAAAACAACGAACAACATGACCAATTGCATCTGTTTCACGGATGTTTGCTAGGAATTTGTTACCTAGACCTTCACCTTTAGATGCGCCTGCCACTAAACCAGCGATATCAACGAATTCCATTGTAGTCGGAAGAATACGTTCTGGTTTTACGATTTTTGCTAATGCATCTAAACGTAGATCAGGAACAGGAACCACACCTGTGTTTGGTTCAATTGTACAGAAAGGGAAGTTTGCTGCTTCGATTCCTGCTTTTGTTAGTGCGTTAAATAGTGTTGATTTACCAACGTTTGGAAGACCAACGATTCCGCATTTAAAACCCATGATGTAAACCTTATCTGTGTTATTCAGCTTTGAATGTGTGTAAACGATTTTGTGCTTTGCTTAATCCATCTTTGAGAAGGATATCAAGGCAGCGTGTAGATTCATCTACGGCAGCATCGATTAATTCTTGCTCTTTAGTTGGCGCTTTACCTAAAACAAAACCGGCAACTTTATCTTTATGGCCAGGATGACCAATGCCAATACGAAGGCGGTAAAACTCTTTCGTATTCGCTAATTTACTTATGGTGTCACGCAAACCGTTATGGCCACCGTGTCCACCACCTTTTTTAAATTTAGCAACACCAGGAGGGAGATCCAGTTCATCATGAGCAACAAGAATTTCTTCCGGTTTGATCTGATAGAACTTTGCCATCGCAGCGATAGCTTTACCTGATAGATTCATAAAAGTGGTTGGGATCAACAATCGAAGATCATCACCATTACTTTGGATCCTACCAGTTAAGCCGAAGAATTTAGCTTCTTCTCGCATAGAAACATTATGAACTCGAGCGAGTTCTTCAACAACCCATGCACCAGCATTATGGCGAGTTCTTTTATACTCAAGACCAGGGTTTGCTAGTCCAACGAGAAGTTTGATCTGATTACTCAAAGAATTATCTCTCTTATCTTGGATACTAATATGATTAATGAACTTGTTTAGAGCGTATGAGAGCTAAATACAATTAATGATATTAGTATGCACCATTAAAAAGGCGCGCCATATTACCACAAGAATTCAAATACAAAAACGCCCCGCAAAGGCAGGGCGTTTGAATAGATTTCTGTTTGATTAGTGATCAAACATTGCAGAGATAGACTCTTCATTGCTGATACGACGAATCGCTTCAGCTAGCATGCGAGAAAGGCTAAGTTCAGTTACTTTACCTGTTGCTGCCATTTCTTTAGAAAGAGTAATTGAGTCAGTTACGATAACTTGGTCAAGAACTGAGTTTGCAATGTTTTGTGGTGCACTACCAGAGAATACTGCGTGAGTTGCGTATGCAAATACACGTTTTGCGCCACGCTCTTTAAGCGCTTCAGCTGCTTTACATAATGTACCGCCAGTATCGATCATGTCATCAACGATTACACAATCACGACCGTCAACATCACCAATTAGGTTCATTACTTCAGAAACGTTAGCACGTGGACGGCGCTTATCAACGATAGCGATATCAACATCACCTAATGCTTTTGCTGTTGCACGAGCACGAACAACACCGCCTAGGTCAGGAGAAACAACAACAGGGTTTTCTAAACCACGAGTACGCATGTCATCAAGCAGTACAGGAGTACCGAAGATGTTGTCTACAGGTACGTCGAAGAAACCTTGAATTTGTTCAGCGTGAAGGTCGATAGTTAAAACGCGGTCAACACCAACGTTTGAAAGCATATCAGCAATAACTTTTGCAGTGATTGGTACACGAGCAGAACGTACACGACGATCTTGACGAGCGTAACCAAAGTATGGGATTACCGCAGTAATACGGCCAGCAGAAGCACGACGAAGTGCATCAATCATCACTACTAATTCCATAATGTTGTCATTAGTAGGAGCACAAGTCGATTGAATGATGAAAACATCACTACCACGTACATTCTCGTTAATTTGAACGGCTACTTCGCCGTCAGAAAAACGATCTACAGTAGCGTCACCAAGTGAAATATATAGTCGATCAGCGATACGTTGGGCTAGTTCAGGAGTTGCATTACCAGCAAATAGCTTCATGTCAGGCACGGTGGAAACCTCAGGGTTGCGTCCAAATTGTGAGAATTTTATATTTTGCATAATGATTTATACTCTTCCAGTGTTCGGTTGAGTGGCGAAGTATTCATACCTCGGGCGATAAATCCGGTTGCATTATCAGGGATTAAAGAATAAACATCTTGTGCTTCTTTTTCGCTGTTAAATTCAGCAAAAACACAAGCGCCTGTTCCAGTTAATCTCGATGGCGCATATTCTAACAGCCATGAAAGTTGGTAATCAACCTCTGGATACACACTTCTGACAATTTTTTCGCAATCGTTTACGTATGTTGCTTCTAAAAGTGCGTTAAGTGGCTGTTTTGGTGTATTTCTGACCAAGTCAGGATGAGTGAAAACATCGACGGTTGCGATACTGACTTCTGGTTTGATTAAAACGTACCATAACTCTTTAGGGGTGGCTGGTTGCAATTTCTCACCAATACCTTCTGCAAAAGCGGCAAATCCATGAACAAAAATAGGCACATCAGCCCTAGTTTTACTCCGAGTGCTGCTAAAGTATCGTTACTTAAATTGAGCTGCCATAGAAAATTAAGGGCGACGAGTACGGTTGCTGCATTAGAGGAACCACCACCGATGCCTCCACCCATAGGTAAAATCTTTTCTATTTCGATATGAGCGCCGAATTTACATTGACTGTGCTGCTGTAATAGCGTTGCCGCTTTCCATATCAGATTATCTTCCGTTTTTACTCCAGGAATGTCTGGTGCAAGGGTTATTTGACCTGATTGATTAGCAGTAATGGTGAGGTGATCACATAAATCAATAAATTGAAATAAAGTTTGAAGCTCATGATAGCCATTTTCTTGTTGGCCATTGATATAAAGAAATAGGTTTAATTTGGCTGGGGATGGCCAGCGAGTTGTTTTGGTGATCATTGAGAAATTATCCAATTTGAAGCAATGATTTTAATGGTGGTATCTTGTTGCGTGAGTTTCATTGAATTAGGGAGAAGTAGGTTACTTTTTTCAATATAGCTGCTGTAACGTAAATGCCAGTTAGTTTGACCAATTTGTTTTGATAAGTGTTCTACAGTATTAAGCTCATTGAGTTGGAAATTATCTGCGGCGGTCGGTAAGCCTTTAATCCAATCTTGTAAATCCCCTATAGGCATGCTGATGCCACTTAAGCTATACATTAATCTTCCAGGATCACGACCTTCAAATTTTTGCCCATCGCCAGTCTCGATTGTTGTCATTTGCTCTGTCATGGTTAGTTTCATTACCGTTTGGCCAAGAAATGAAGTGAGCAATAGTTGACTTTGTTCTGGTTTTTGAATCCACTGGAAATTTAAACTATGGCGTTGGTTTGGTGCTTGATATCCGATTTTTCCTGTTACTTTATATTGCGTAATCTGTTCGAGTTTTGCTTGATGTTTATCCCAATCTGTCGATTGTTGAGGTGTTAAAGGGGTCGTTGAACAGGCGTTAAGAAAGAGCGTGAATATGAGAATAGTAAAAGGGGAACGTACAAAGCGAGGAAACATTCTTGATAATCTCATCTTTAATTCTGAAGTAATGCAACAATTGTAGCAAATTAATGGCGAATTTGGAGCCAAATAGTATTTGAATATCACTAATTTCTTACACAAAAGCCCTGATGCCTTTTAAAATTGGGTCGCATCAAGTAAAATCCGCCCTTGTTATTTTTATTATTGGTCCGTTTGCCGAATGTCATTGCTTGTTATTGGAATTAATCATACGTCAGCCTCTGTTGATTTACGCGAGAAAGTTGCATTTTCTCCGGAAAAATTGACAAAAGCGTTAGATGAATTAAAAAACAGCGATGCAATTCAAAGTGGCGTAATCCTATCGACCTGTAATCGAACAGAAATCTACTGCGAAGTTAAACACGGTATTAGCAGCGGTTATGTGATTAATTGGCTCGCTGAATTTCATCATGTCGCACTAGAAATCTTAATGCCTAGTATTTATATCCATGAAGAGCAAGCTGCAGTAAAACACCTTATGCGTGTTTCTTGTGGTTTGGATTCGTTGGTTTTAGGTGAACCACAAATTTTGGGGCAAGTTAAAAAAGCCTTTGCTGATGCACGAGAGCACAATGCGGTTGAAGGAACAATTGAAAAATTATTTCAGCAGGATTTCTCGGTAGCAAAAAGAGTACGCACTGAAACCAATATTGGTGGCAATGCCGTTTCTGTTGCTTATGCAGCATGTACATTAGCTCGTCAAATTTTTGAATCTCTGTCTGATTCGACTGTACTTTTGGTTGGAGCAGGTGAAACCATTGAGCTTGTCGCAAAACATTTAGATGACTCTGGTTGTAAAAGACTGATTGTTGCTAACCGAACTCGTGAGCGAGCAATGGGATTAGCGGAGCAATTTAATGCTGAAGTCATTAGTCTTCCTGAGATCCCTGAGCATCTCCCTAAAGCCGATATCATTATTAGTTCTACTGCAAGTCCTTTGCCTATTATTGGTAAGGGGATGGTTGAAAGTGCGTTGAAATTACGTAAACACCAACCAATGTTGTTTGTTGATATTGCTGTTCCTCGAGATATTGAGGGTGAAGTCGCAGAATTAAATGATGCGTATTTATATTCAGTTGATGATCTTCAATCTATTATTGATCACAATATAGAACAACGAAAAATAGAAGCGATACAAGCTGAAGCAATTGTCAGTGAAGAGAGCGCAGAATTCATGACATGGATTCGTTCTCGTCAAGCGGTAAATAGTATCCGTCAGTATCGTGAAAATTCAGAAGCGATGCGAATTGAGCTATTGCAAAAAAGTATGCAAGCACTTGCTTCAGGACAAAATCCAGAAAAAGTATTGGCTGAACTCAGTAATAAGTTAACCAATAAACTCATTCATGCACCAACATTGGCGATGCAGCAAGCTGCAAAAAACGGTGAAACTGAAAAATTAACAGTAATCCGAACCACTATTGGTCTAGACAACTAAGCGTAGCGTTCGCTACCAACAAAAAGAACAAATATTATTATGAAAGCATCCATTCGAGTAAAATTAGAGACGCTGGTTGAGCGTTATGAAGAAGTTCAGCATTTATTAGGCGATCCTGATGTTATCGGAGACCAAAATAAGTTTCGTGCTTTATCTCGTGAATACTCACAGCTAGAAGAAGTTACACAATGCTTCCAAGCGTATGAGCAAGCTCAAGAAGATCTTGTTGCAGCCCAAGAAATGGCGCAAGAAGATGATGAAGAAATGCGTGAGATGGCACAAGAAGAAATTAAAGATGCTAAAGAAGCTATTGAACGTTTAACTGATGAACTTCAAGTTCTTCTTCTTCCAAAAGATCCAAACGATGAACGTAACTGTTTCTTAGAAATCCGTGCTGGTGCAGGTGGTGATGAAGCGGGTATTTTTGCTGGTAACTTATTCCGCATGTATTCACGTTTTGCTGAGAAAAAGGGCTGGCGCGTTGAAGTCATGAGCTCAAACGAAGCTGAACACGGTGGTTATAAAGAAATGATCGCAAAAGTGAGCGGTGAAGGTGCATACGGTGTACTTAAGTTTGAATCAGGCGGTCACCGTGTACAACGTGTACCAGAAACTGAATCTCAAGGCCGTGTACACACATCGGCATGTACGGTTGCTGTTATGGCTGAAATCCCAGAAGCGGATCTTCCTGAAATTAAAGCAGCAGACTTAAAAATTGATACTTTCCGTGCATCAGGCGCGGGTGGTCAGCACGTTAACACCACGGATTCCGCAATCCGTATTACTCACTTACCAACAGGTACGGTTGTTGAATGTCAGGATGAACGTTCACAACATAAAAACAAAGCAAAAGCGATGTCTGTTCTTGCTGCTCGTATTATTCAAGCAGAAGAAGCTCGTCGTGCTGCTGCTGTTTCAGATACTCGCCGTAACTTGTTAGGTTCTGGTGACCGTTCAGATCGAATCCGTACTTATAACTACCCACAAGGTCGTGTATCGGATCACCGTATTAACTTAACGGTTTACCGTTTAAATGAAGTGATGGAAGGTGATTTAGGCTGTCTAATTGAGCCAGTTGTTCTTGAGTACCAAGCAGACCAATTAGCTGCATTGGCTGAACAAAACTAATGAGCTTGTCTATTGAAGCGTTATTAAAGCGCTCAATTCAATCTCTGACGCTTGAGGGGAGTGATTCTCCTCAAGTTGATGCTGCTGTTCTTCTTTGTCATGTGTTAGATAAGCCAAGAAGTTATCTATTAACTTGGCCTGAGAAAATAGTATCAGACGAAGAGCTGGGTAATTTTAATGCGTTACTAGAGCGTCGTCTTGCTGGTGAACCGATTGCTTATATCGTGGGTTATCGTGAATTTTGGTCATTACCACTTAAGGTATCGCCAACAACATTAATTCCAAGACCTGATACCGAACGTCTGGTTGAAGTGGCATTAGATCATTTAACACCTAATGCTCAATCCATTTTGGATTTAGGAACAGGTACAGGAGCCATTGCGTTAGCTATTGCTTCTGAAATGCCTACTCTTAATGTGATAGGTGTCGATTATCAAGACGATGCGGTTGAGTTAGCAAAAGGGAATGCGAAAATAAATCACATTAATAATGTTGAATTTAGACAAGGCAGCTGGTTTGAACCTATTTCTTTGAGTGATAAGTTCGACATTATTGTGAGTAATCCCCTTATATTGATGGTAACGATCCTCATTTATCTGAAGGGGATGTTCGTTTTGAACCGCAAACCGCTTTGGTTGCGGAACAAAACGGTTTTCAGATTTAATTCACATTATGCAACACGGCCGAGAGTATTTATTAAATGGCGGTTGGTTAATGATGGAGCATGGTTTTGAACAAGGTGAACAATTACGTCACTTTTTTGAAGAGCATGGTTATATTAATGTGAAAACAGAGCAAGATTATGCTGGCAATGACCGAGTTACTTTAGGTCAATGGGTAGTAGATAACTAGAATAAAGGATAATTCATGTATACCGCAGTTAAACACATACACTTATTATTAGTCGCTTGTAGCGTATTGTTTTTTGTCGTTCGTTATTGTTTGATGATGGCAAATTCTGACATTCGTAATAATGGCTTCTTTAAGCGTGTTCCTCACGTTGTTGATTCAGCAATGCTACTTAGTGGTATTTGGCTTATTTTTATTACTGGATTCATTCCATTTACGTCATCTGCACCTTGGTTAACAGAAAAAATTACCTGTATTATGGTTTACCTTGCTTTAGGTGTAGTTACTTTAAATAATGGTAAAAACAAAGTCTTTAAGACCTTTGCATTTTTAGGTGCAATGGGTTGGTTAATGGTTGCTGCTAAAATTGCGGTAACAAAAGTACCAACGTTCTTGGGGTAATTATGTTCCAACTGTGTGATGAAAATTTAGATGAACGCACTTTAGCTGAAGGAGCATTAGAGCTTAATTTAGCGATAAACCCGATACTGAAATACATTGGGCTAAACATAAATTACAGCAGATGTGCCAAGAAGCTGAGCAAGTGCTTGTTCATGAGCTAAATGATGAACTACGCTTAGAGCGTCTTATTCAATTGTTTTATGTTGAATGGGGTTATTGCGGAGACGTGAATACTTATTTTAATTCTGAGAATGCATTTATTGAACATGTACTCAAAGAAAAAAAGGCATTCCTGTCACCTTAGGCGCTGTGTTTTTGTATTTATGCCAATACATGGGTTTTCCAGTTAGTGCGATTAATTTCCCTACTCAACTCGTATTACAAATAGAGTGGCCAAATAAAAAAACGCAATATTTTAATCCGTTTGATGGGCAATATTTAAGTCAACACTTGATGACGGCATGGTTAATAGGCTACGGTGGTCCATTAGCTACAATTCAACCATCACACTTGGAAAAAGTGGATAATTCTACCTTACTTGGTCGCTTACTTGCTGTTATTAAAACGGCTTGTATTCGTGAAAAGAACTTTTCATTTGCATTAAAATGCAGTGATTTGGCACTGACAATGGTGCCAGATGATCCGTTTGAAATTCGTGATAGAGGCTTAATCTATCAACAATTGCATTGTAATGATGCGGCGAAAAATGATTTAGAATATTTTATTGAACAGTGCCCAAATGACCCATCAGTTTTACTGATGAAAGAGCAAGTTCAATTATTACTTGAACAACACCCTACCGTTCTCCATTAAGAGTGAAGATAATGCAAAATCAAAAAACAGTAAAAATTGGCAATATTGATGTAGCGAATGATAAGCCGTTTACCTTATTTGCCGGTATGAACGTATTAGAATCTCGTGATCTTGCAATGCAAATCTGTGAGAAATACGTAGAAGTAACAGATAGATTAGGCATCCCGTACGTATTTAAAGCGTCTTTTGATAAAGCAAACCGTTCATCTGTTCATTCATACCGTGGTCCTGGTATGGAAGAAGGTTTGAAAATTTTCCAAGAGCTAAAAGATACGTTTGGTGTGAAAATTATTACCGATATTCATACAGAAGCTCAAGCTCAGCCTGTTGCTGATGTGGTGGATGTGATTCAATTACCTGCATTCTTGGCACGTCAAACGGACCTTGTTGAAGCGATGGCAAAAACAGGTGCTGTAATTAATGTGAAAAAACCACAGTTCATGAGCCCAGACCAAGTGGGTAATATCATTGATAAGTTCTCTGAGTGTGGTAATGAAAACATCATTCTTTGTGAACGTGGTTCTTGCATGGGCTATGACAACCTAGTTGTTGATATGCTTGGTTTTGGTGTAATGAAAAAAGCATCAAACGGCAACCCAATTATCTTTGATGTGACGCATTCACTACAGAATCGCGATCCAAGTGGTAAAGCATCAGGTGGTCGTCGTTCACAAACTGTTGAGTTAGCAAAAGCAGGCTTAGCTACGGGGATTGCTGGTCTATTTATTGAAGCGCATCCAAACCCAGATAAAGCGTTATGTGATGGTCCTTCTGCATTGCCATTAGATCAATTAGAACCTTTCTTGAAGCAAATGAAATCACTAGATGATTTAATTAAAGGCTTCGAGCACATCGATATTAAATAATCGAGTTCTAAAGAATAAATAAAAAAGCCCAAGAGAGAATACTTTCTTGGGCTTTTTTATTATCTGAATGGTAAAAAATTATTCGTTTGGTTTAAACCAATCTAATTTATGATGAAGTGTTGTTACGGTACCTACTACGATCAGCGATGGACTGATGGCTTTTTCTGCTAACTGTGCAAGTTCTGAAATATCGCCAGTAAATACTTTTTGTTTATCTGTTGTGCCTCGCTCAATAATTGCACATGGTGTATCAGCAGCTAATCCATGTTTTATTAACTGTTCAGATATATGAGGAGATTGCTTTAATCCCATATAAAATACCAAGGTATTATTAGAGCGGACTAGTGCATCCCATTCAATATCAGCACCATCTTTTTGTACATGAGCTGTGATAAATTGAACGCTTTGGGCATGATCTCGGTGAGTTAATGGGATACCTGCGTATGAGGTTGCCCCCGCCGCAGCTGTGATCCCCGGAATAACTTCAAAGTGAACGCCATTTTCAGCTAACGTTTCAAGCTCTTCTCCGCCACGCCCAAAGATAAATGAATCCCCACCTTTAAGGCGAACAACGTGCTTACCTTCCTTTGCCTTATCGACTAGGATTTGATTGATTTTATCTTGAGGGACGAAGTGGAAATCCAGTTTTTTTCCAACATAAATCATTTCAGCATTTTCATTTGCAAGCGCTAAAATTTCTTTTGAGACTAGGCGGTCATAAACCAAACATCCGCTTCTTTGATTAATCGATAGCCCTTCATGGTTAATAGTTCGGGATCACCAGGACCTGCGCCAACAAGAGAAACAAGTCCGTTTTGTTTTTTCTGCTCAGACTGAGCTTGAATACTTGGCATAATGGAATTCCAGAATAAGGTTTAATCACCTTAGTATGTAAGAGTCGATAAAAAAAATCACCCTTAATCAATTATTAAGAGTGATTTTAATCGCATGAGTTATAACTAATCTAAACGGAAATAAATTCTTAAGCGTCTAATGATGGCGCTGTTTTTACGTGT
The DNA here is from genome assembly GCA_038993745.2 of Aliivibrio fischeri. Taxonomy (NCBI): domain Bacteria; kingdom Pseudomonadati; phylum Pseudomonadota; class Gammaproteobacteria; order Vibrionales; family Vibrionaceae; genus Aliivibrio; species Aliivibrio fischeri. The sequence goes on from CP160629.1 coordinate 836,058, forward strand.
GTTAGGTATAGAGGAATACATGTAAATAGTAGACCACCAACAATGTTACCTAAAATAGTTGGGATTAAGTTGTAGCTTAACCATGTAGTGATACCAAAGTCAGCACCAAGCATCATACCTAGTGGGAATAGGAACATATTTACTACCGCATGTTCAAATACAAGAGCGAAGAAGATAAAGATAGGTAGCCACATTGCTGCAATTTTTCCAGCAACAGAACGAGCTGTCATATTACCAATGACACCTAGACATACCATTAGGTTACATAAAATGCCGCGTACAAAACAGGTAATCCAACCATCCATACCTAGGTTTTCAAAACCAACAGTACGTGCAGTAGCAACCGCCATGAATTTTTGACCAACTGCGTTTGGCTCTACGCTGAAATTCATTGTTAATGATAGTGCAATAAGAGCTGCAACAATTAAAGAACCAATTAGGTTGCCAAGACCAACAAGACCCCAACAACGGAAAACACGTCCCCAAGAAACGCCTTTACGATTTTCAAATTTAGCAAGAGGAGCAAGACCAAATACACCAGTAACAAGGTCATAGCCCATTAAACTTAAAATACAAAAACCAACAGGGAAGACTAGAGCGCCAACAATACCTACACCTGTTTGAACTATAGTCGTGATTGCAACAACAACAGCCAGAGAGAGAATAATACCAGCCATTGTGCCACGTAAGATAAGATCACGAGAGCTAGTTTTAATCTTTGCTTCGCCAACATCGATCATAGTTTGGACGAATTCAGAGGGTTTGTTATAAGACATAGAAGTCCCTTACTAAAAGTTAAAATTAAAAATTGGATAGGAAAGGGCTCTAGTCGCTGTTTTATGAGCAATAAATAGGTGACTAAAACCCTTGAACTATCAAATCTTCTTATGCTGAGATTTCAACATGTCCGTTAGTTACACGAACTTTGTATGTCTTTACGTTAAAACGCTCATCTTCCATACATGCACCAGTCACTAAATTAAAGTGTTGTTTCTTTAGTGGACTTGCTACCCAAAGTTCGCCTTGGTGTTCCCCCGTTAAACCACGAGAAAGTACGTTTGAATTAGCGAATGGGTCACGATTACTAATAGCAAAGACTTCATCATTTTCTCTTGGACGAAATACAGCCACTTGTTCGCCATTTACAAGTGCACAAACACCAGTGCCAGGGATGATGTCATCGAGTTGGCAGATTTTTTGAAATTTAGCAGCCATGATTATTTCTCCACTGTTGCATCAGTTAGAGCGACATGCAGAATATCGCCTTTCGCATTTGGGTTTTTCTCTGTGTATGTTGCAGGACGGTGTTGTTCACGACCATCTGAAACAAAAACCACATTGTCATCACGCTCATCGCTATTGATGAAATGAGTAAAACGTTTTAACTGAGATTCATCATTGATGGTGTCTGTCCACTCACATGAGAATTCATTAACCAGTTTTGCAACATCCAGTTCTAATTGATCATTGATACCCAGTTTGTTATCAACAATAACTTCGCGTAAATAATCAACACCACCTTCAAGGTTTTCCATCCACACAGAGGTACGTTGCAGTGGTGCAGCCGTACGAATGTAGAACATCATGAAGCGGTCGATGTATTTAATTAATGTCTCTTGGTCTAGGTCGGTAGCCAGTAAGTCAGCGTGACGAGGTTTCATACCGCCGTTACCACATACGTACATATTCCAGCCAGCATCCGTAGCAATAATACCTAAATCTTTACCTTGAGCTTCCGCACATTCACGAGTACAGCCAGATACACCGAACTTCATTTTATGAGGTGTACGAATACCTTTGTAGCGATTCTCAATCATTACTCCAAGGCCAACAGAGTCTTGAACACCATAGCGACACCACGTTGAACCAACACACGTTTTAGCCATACGAAGAGCTTTTGCATACGCTTGACCGGTTTCGTATCCAGCTGCAATTAGCTTTTTCCAGATAGCTGGCAAATCGTCTTTTTGAGCACCAAATAAACCAATACGTTGAGCACCAGTGATTTTTGTATACAGATTATATTCAGCCGCTACATCAGCAAGAACGCTTAGAGCCTGAGGTGTTACTTCACCACCTGCCATACGAGGGATAACAGAATAAGTACCATCTTTTTGCATGTTGCCTAAGAAGTTATCGTTAGTATCATGCAGTTTAACCAGCTCAGGTTTTAGAATGTGTTCGCCCCAGCATGACGCTAAGATTGAACCAACGGCTGGTTTACATACTTCACAACCGTATCCTTTTCCGTATTTTTCTAGTAGCTCATCAAAAGTTTTGATCTCTTCAATACGGATAAGGTGGAACAGTTCTTGGCGAGAATAAGCAAAGTGTTCACAGATATCATTTTTTACTTCAATACCTGATTTTGCTAGTTCTGCATTAAGAACAGACGTTACTAGAGGGATACAACCCCACAGCCAGTACCCGCTCCAGTAACCGCCTTAATTTCTGCCATTGTGTGATTGCCATCAGCAACCGCTTGAGCAATTTTTCCTTTTGTCACATCAAAACATGAACAAATTACGGCACTTTCAGGTAATGAATCAGCACCTAAAGAGGGTTTTTCAGCACCAGCATGCGCAGGTAAGATCAGAAGGTCTGGATGTTCAGGTAAATCGATATCATTCAGTTTAAGTTGAAGTAAATCACCATAGTCAGAAGTATCACCTACCATTACTGCACCGAGTAACTTTTTGCCATCTTCAGAAACGATAATGCGTTTATAGATCTCTTCTTCTTCGTTTTGGTAAACGTAGCTTTTACAACCAGGAGTACGGCCATTCGCATCACCAATTGAGCCTACTTTAACGCCTAGAAGTTTTAATTTTGCGCTCATATCAGCGCCTTCAAACTCACTTTCGTTACCCACTAAATGGTCAACGGCAACCGTTGCCATTTTGTAACCAGGAGCAACCAGTCCATAGAAGGTTTGGTTCCAAGACGCACATTCACCAATTGCGTAAATGTTTTTATCTGTTGTTTGGCAGTTGTTGTTGATTTCGATACCGCCACGAGGAGCAATACCTAAGCCCATTTGACGAGCCAGTTTATCTTGAGGACGAATACCTGCAGAGAAGACAATGAAGTCTGTTTCAAGCTCAGAACCGTCAGCAAAGCGCATTACGTTTCGAGCGTCAATACCTTCTGGTGCAATCTCAAGTGTATTTTTACTTGTATGAACTTGTACGCCCATACGTTCAATTTTATTACGTAATTGCAGACCACCTTGTTGATCAAGCTGTTCAGCCATTAATACAGGAGCAAATTCAACAACGTGAGTCGTTACCCCTAATGCTTTAAGTGCACCAGCAGCTTCAAGGCCAAGAAGGCCGCCACCAATAACAACGCCACTTTTACTTTTCTTAGCGGTCGCTTCAATGGATTTTAGATCTTCAATGGTACGGTAAACAAAGCAGTCTTTGCTTTCATTACCTTTAATTGGTGGGACAAATGGGTAAGACCCCGTAGCAAGGATTAGCTTGTCATATTGAATTTCACGGCCTGTGCTTGAGTAAACAATGCGGTTTTCACGGTTAACGTTAATTGCACGTTCGCCCAGTAATACATTGATGCCGTGTTTTTCGTAGAAGCCTTCTTTAACAAGAGAAAGTTCATCAGCAGTATGATGAGAGAAGTAAGACGAAAGGTGAACACGATCGTATGCGATTCGAGGTTCTTCACAAAACACGGTGATGTCCATGTTTTGAACGTCAGTTTTATCGACTAAATCTTCGATATAGCGATGACCAACCATGCCATTACCGATGATGACTAACTTCATCTTGCTCATAAGAAATCCTATTATTTTTGATATATAGATATGATGAATTATGAACGAATATGTAGATATGATGTGGATCAATTACGAAATAAAACTACCCGAAAGGGGTAGTTCTAAGGTGGTAATATCACTTTTTGTTATTAAATCAAGTAGTTGTATGTAGCACGTGAGTAATGCGTGTAGTTTTTTTACAATATCTAACAGAATTATTTTCTTTTTTGTTGGTTTTATTCTTATTTTTTGAAAAAAAAAGACAGAATGTGAATTCACGTTCTGTCTTTAATTTAGGGATATGTTTAATGAATTTACAGTTTAAATCGGTCGATTTCTTGTTTTAATTCATTTGATAGTTCAGAGAGCTCAGACGCCTGAATAACAGATTGCTTTGTTTCTTCTGTTAGTTCGTTTGAAACATCACGAACCGCTTCAGTATTACGTGTGATTTCTTCAGTCACAGATGATTGCTCTTCAGCGGCCGCAGCAATTTGAGCTGCCATATCACTTATTTGAGTCACTGAGTTCGTGATTTGCAACAAGCTTGCTGAGGCCGATTGCGCATCTTCTACACTTGTATTTGCAAGGTTCTGGCTATCTTCCATAATGCCAACTGCTTTTTGCGTTGTTCCTTGCAGTGTTTCGATCATTTGCTGAATTTCTTGAGTAGAAGCATGAGTTCGTTGGCTTAGAATTCGAACTTCATCAGCAACTACTGCAAAACCACGACCTTGTTCGCCTGCTCGAGCTGCTTCAATAGCGGCATTTAATGCAAGCAAGTTAGTTTGTTCTGCAATGTTTTGGATTGTTGAAAGAATCGTATTGATGTTCTGAGCATTATGGTGAAGTTCTTCAATAACGCCAGTTGCTGTTTCGACTTCTTTTGCAAGGTTGTCGATAGAGTGTTGGCTTTGGCTCACTTGCTCTGCACCATGATTTGATGCTGTCACGGTTTCTTCAGCTGTTTGAGCTGTATTATCAGCATTACCCGCAATCTCTTGTGTCGCTGCTGCCATTTCATTAATCGCAGTTGCAACCATATTGATTTCATCCATTTGATGTTGGATACGAACATTACGTTCTTCCGCTCCCTCTGCCGTAGAGTTTGCTTGGTTTGCTAGTGTTACTGAAATATCACGTAAACGACATACCATTGAATGCATGTTACCAACAAAGGTATTAAAGTTAATGGCAAGTTGACCGACTTCGTCATCGCTATGAGGTTCTAGACGTTGAGTTAAATCGCCTTCACCAGATGATATTTCTGCTAGTGCGTCTGATACTCGGATTAAATCTCTAAATAAAAGATTAACTAATGTTGTTACACCAATAGCAACAATTACCGTTAACACAATGCTTAATAAAATGATTTCACGAAGTAGGGCACTGTGAGCCGCTTCTTCTGTTTCTTTTGTCATTTCAACTGCAAATGTCCAATTAGTATTTGGTACTTTAGCGAAATAAACCAGTTTTTCACTGCCGTTAATATTAGCAACTTCAATGCGATTTGCGCTGATTGAATCTTGAATACTTTGGGCGCTCATATCGCTGAAATAGCGATTCACTTCTTTTTTAATTAGCGCTTTATTTGGGTGAGCTAGGAACGTGCCGTCACTATCAATTAGCATTGTAATGGTATCTTTACCTGCATCTAAACTGATCACATCATCAATTAGTTGATCAATAAGAACGTCAGCACCAACAACACCTAAGAATTGACCATTTTGATAGACAGGTTCTGCGATGGTTACCAGTAGAGACTGAGTGATAGCATCTTGATAAGAAGAGGTGATGATCTGCTTATTTTCACGTTGAGCTTCTTGATACCAAGGTCGTTGACGAGGGTCGTAATCTGCTCGATTTCTCTCTGGGTGGGAGCGGAACATTTCGCCTTGTGGTGTTCCAAAGAAAATGTCATCAAATCCACCAGCTTTACGGCTGATTTGTAGGAATGAAACAACATCTTCTTCTTGGCTATAGTCATTAAAGGCATGTGCAATTTCAGCTTTTAATGTTATCCAGTTTGATATACCGGTTGTTGCAGCAGATGTAACGCTTTCTGCACGTGAATAGACACCATTGCGTGTTTGTTCAAACAGTTGGTTAGAAGCCAACCAAGTAAGAGCAGAGGCAGTGATGATGACAGCAAGTAAACTAGCACCGATTAACTTATGTTTTAATTTCATGATTTTGCCTAATCTTATTAAAAGTAATCCATTAATATTAAAAAGCTGTGATTTGTTGGTCTTATTATAAGCTTTGATTATGTTATCGGGGCAAAGTGAAATAACTTTACTTATTTATAAGTAGTATTGATGATAAATATTTCAGGTTTTAGTTTTTTATATAAAAAATGAGAATGGACGTAGTTTAATAAGTAAACACTAACCTGAAACGTAAACGGTTGCGTGTTTAGTGTGTGTTAATTCCTTGTGTGGTTTATCTTTTTTTACATAATGATCAGTAATTTTTAGTGATCTAATAGACATATTTATGAGATCAATGTGAGTGTATGACGTAATTCTTTTAAACTTGGTCAGGTTATTTGACCAGTTAAAGAGATAACATTCTTACTGGTTATAATTTATCCCCCTTTGAATAATGGTGAAACATGATGGAACGTCTTTCTCTAAAAACAGCTATTGCAGCTGCATTGGTAACAACTTTAGCTGGTTGTGCGACAACGTCTGAACCTGCTTGGCAAGAAGATACAACATATAAAATCACAGTATTGCATACCAATGATAACCATGGTCGTTTTTGGCAGAACAAATATGGTGAGTATGGAATGGCTGCTCGTAAAACGTTGATCGATGACATTCGAACTGAAGTGCAAGCAGAAGGGGGCAGTGTGCTTCTTTTATCTGGTGGTGATATTAACACTGGTGTACCAGAATCAGATTTACAAGATGCAGAACCTGATTTCAAAGGCATGAATAAAATTGGTTATGATGCGATTGCATTAGGTAACCACGAATTTGATAATCCACTGGATGTACTGCAAAAACAAATTGATTGGGCTGAGTTCCCAATGTTATCTGCCAATATCTATGATAAAAAAACTGGCGAACGTATGTATCAAGCATACGAAATCTTTGAAAAACAAGGTATTAAAATCGCTGTAGTTGGTTTAACAACAGAAGATACAGCAAAAATTGGTAACCCTGAGTACATCGGTAGTCTTGAATTCCGCGATCCTAAATTGGAAGCAAAGAAAGTGATTGCTGAATTAAATGAAACTGAAAAACCTGACCTTATTTTTGCCGTAACTCATATGGGACACTATGAAAATGGTGAGCGTGGTATTAATGCTCCAGGTGATGTTGCTCTAGCGCGTTCTTTGGATATGGGTGAGTTAGATATGATTGTGGGTGGTCACTCGCAAGAGCCTGTATGTATGGAAGGCCCTAACTTAATTAAGAAAAACTTTAAGCCGGGTGATGAGTGTAAACCAGACCAGCAAAATGGTACATGGATTGTTCAAGCTCACGAATGGGGTAAATACGTAGGTAAAGCTGATTTTGAGTTCCGTAATGGTGAATTAGAAATGGTTAGCTATGATCTTATTCCTGTTAACTTGAAGAAAAAAGTAAATATCGATGGTAAAAAACAACGTGTATTTATTGAAGATGAAATTGAACAAGATGCAGAGTTACTTGCTTTCTTAAAACCGTTCCAAGAAAAAGGACAAGGCCAACTTAATGTTAAGATTGCTTCAACTAATGGCAAATTAGAAGGTGATCGTAATGTTGTTCGTTTTGAACAAACTAACTTAGGTCGCTTGATTGCTACATCACATATGGTTCGTGCAAAAGCTGATTTTGCAGTAATGAACTCTGGTGGTGTACGTGATTCAATTGAAGCGGGTGATGTAACTTACAAAGACGTATTAACGGTTCAACCATTTGGCAATATCGTAACTTATGCGGATATGACGGGTAAAGAAGTGTTAGATTACCTTAACGTAGTTGCGACTAAGCCTGTTGATTCTGGTGCCTATGCTCAATTTGCTGGCATTAAAATGACTGTTGAAAATGGTAAAGTATCAAATGTATTTATTGGTGGTAAGCAATTACGCCTAGATGAAACATATCGTTTTACAGTACCAAGCTATAACGCTGCTGGTGGCGATGGATATCCAAAAATTTCAGATCACCCTGGCTATGTAAATACAGGCTTTGTTGATGCAGAAGTACTTAAAGATTTCCTAGAAACAAACAGTCCTATTGATGTGAATGAATTTGCTCCACACGGTGATATTGTTTACAAATAGTAGTAAGTTTACTGGTTAATAAAAAGCCTCCAGATATTTGGAGGCTTTTTTTATGCACTGCGTTTTTGATGCTTTTCTCTGTTCTCTAATTTCTTTTCTGCGCTTTTCCTTAATAGGATATATACCGCTCCCGATCCACCATGTTGTGCTTTAGCTGAATGTACGCACATCACTTCTTTTATTTGCGGAAGCCATTGAGCAACATGACTTTTAACTAATGCCGGAGGATTGGATTTTGCACCTTTACCATGAACGATAACAGCAAAGCGTACATCCATTTTCTGGCATTGTTTTAAAAAATGAAGCACTTCATCTCTAGCTTGTTTTAATGTGCGTTTGTGTAAGTCTAAACGTGCTTGAATTTCATATTTACCGAGACGAACTTTTCGATATACGCCATCTTGAACGCCATCGCGTTTAAACTCAATGATATCGTCAGGTTGTAATAATGGTGCATTATCTAAAGACAGAAAATCTGGATCCGTTTCTGATAATGCTTGCGCTGCCTCTTTACGTGCTAATTGAGATTCTGTTGCTTTATGGGGAGAGGTTAGTGGTGTCACTATATCTTGTTTAATGGGTTTTACATCTCCCATCATCTCTTGGAATAGTGAAAATTCATCTGTATGAGGCATAAATAATCCTTAGAGCGATCATATATTTATTTGGATTATAGTGATGTAATTGATGAATTCTAAGCAAATTTTGATGATTTATTTATGAATTCGATTAATTTGATGAATAAATAGCCGAACAAATTGAAAAATGAAAAAAACACTTGTCAAAAAAATCCTGAGCAGTATTATAGCCCTCGTTGACACGGACAAGGTCTTTGTTAAACATCTCGGTGAATAGCGCAGCTTGGTAGCGCATCTGGTTTGGGACCAGAGGGTCGGGGGTTCGAATCCCTCTTCACCGACCACTTTTAAAAAAGCCGCATCAGAAATGATGCGGCTTTTTTGCATTTGTCGATCTTATATTCATTCAAGTAACTCTTTATTCTACTTACTGTGATTGATATAAAAACGGCATTGATATCACTCAACACCGTTTATTATTTCCCTAGTCCCTAGTCCCTAGTCCCTAGTCCCTAGTCCCTAGTCCCTAGTCCCTAGTCCCTAGTTATGCGTATTAAATAACGCTAATTTTCCATTTTCTTTAAACGCCACAACTTGGTATTTGTCTTTTTTATCTCCATATTCCATACCTGGAGAGCCCATTGGCATACCTGGAACGGCTAATCCTTTGTAGTCACGAGGATCAGCAAGAAATTCTTTAATATCAGATGCTGGAATATGGCCTTCAAATACATAACCATCAATGACAGCGGTATGACAAGAAGTAAGACGAGGATCAACACCTAGTTTTTTCTTAATCGCACTCATGTCTTCATGCTTTTCAGTTTTAACGTCATAACCGTTATCTTTCATGTGTTGTTCCCATTCAGTGCAACAACCGCAGTAAGGGGATTTGTAAGAAGTAACTTCGGTTGCTGCAAATGCAGATGAGCTTATTAACATAAGAGAAGTGAAAGCTATTTTTTTTACGTTTTTCATGGTGATATTCCACTATTTACTTTGAATTAGGTGAAAGCCAGAACCAAAAAACAATGGCGACTATTAAACAAATACCAATTACATTAATCATGGTTCCACCTGTTATTTTTGTTGAGGTTGAGGAGTAAAAAGTCGTAACCGGTTTGCATTGGTGACGACCGTTATAGATGAAAGTGCCATTGCTGCGCCTGCAACTACTGGACTTAGTAGCATGCCAGTAAATGGGAATAAAATGCCTGCCGCAACAGGGATCCCAATGGTATTGTATATAAATGCACCAAATAGATTTTGCTTCATATTTCTCATGGTTGCTTTGGATAATGTAATGGCATTGACTGCAGTTAATAAAGAGTGATTCATTAACGTTAAATGTGCACTTTCAATTGCAACATCGCTGCCATTACCCATTGCAATGCCGACTTCAGCTTGTGCTAGTGCTGGGGCATCATTAATACCATCACCTATCATGGCCACTTTTTTGCCTTGTTTTTGCAGTTCTTGGATTGCTTGCGCTTTACCATCCGGTAATACTCCAGCAATGATTTGATTGATCCCTAGTTCTTTTGCTACGTGCTCTGCAGTCTCTTTACGATCGCCAGTTAACATGACAACATCAATACCAAGTTGGTTAAATTGCTTGATAGCAGCTTTGGAATCTAAGCGAATGGCATCACTGACCTGAATAACCCCGATACACTCTTGCTCATTAGCCACATATAAAGGCGTAGCTGATGGTGAAATAGATACATCAGGAGTTGGTATGTTGTTCTTAGTAAGGTAACGATGGTTACCAATAAATATGAGATTACCATTTACTATCGCTGATGCACCTAGGCCCAGTTCGGCAGTAAAATTTGTACTAGTAAGAGGTATCCAATGGTTGTCATTTAAATAATTCACAACCGCTAACGCCAATGGATGCTCAGAATGAGTTTCGACTGCTGCTGCGAGTGAAATTACTTCTTTTTCATCGTATTGGTTGAAAAGGGTGACGTGATTTACCCTTGGTTTCCCTTCCGTTAATGTTCCTGTTTTATCTACAACAACCGTATCGATGGTGCTTGCAGTTTGAAGTACGTCAGCATCTTTAATTAATGCACCAAATTCAGCTGCTTTACCAATTCCTACGGTTACCGACATAGGCGTTGCTAATCCAAGGGCGCAAGGACAAGCAATAATTAGAACCGTAGTGGCGACAACTAACATGTAACTTGATGTTGGCTCTGGACCAAAGTTATACCAAATAAGAGCGGATAGAATTGCGATAATCATAACGCTCGGAACAAAGATTGATGATATTTTATCTGCCAATTTAGCTAATTTAGGTTTACTGCTCTGTGCATTTCGTACCATAGTAATAATACGAGCGAGCATGGTGTGCTCACCAACTTTCGTCGTTTTAAAGGTAAAGCTTCCTTGTTGATTGATGGTACCGGCATGTACGGCATTACCTAAGGATTTTAAGCTCGGTATTGGCTCTCCAGTTAACATGGCTTCATCAAGATAGCTCTCACCACTCAAGATAGTGCCATCAACGGGAATTTTTTCACCGGGTTTAATTTTAATTACCATTCCTTCAACCACTTGAGTGACAGGCAAGGTAACCTCTTGGCTATCAATAATAACGGTAGCCGTTTGTGGTTGTAAGTTGATCAGTTTTTCAATGGCATTTGACGTGCGATTTCTGGCTTTAGTTTCAATGAGATTACCCAGTGTAATTAAGCCTAAGATCATTGCTGTTGCTTCAAAATACACATGACGAGCTTGTTCTGGGAAGAATTCAGGAAAAAGAACTAGTGCCATGGAATATAGCCAAGCAGAGCCTGTGCCTAATGCAACTAAGGTATCCATTGTTGCTCTATGGTGAGTAAAGGCTTTCCATGCATTCACAAAAAAGTGTCGACCGGCAGTCAGTAATAATCCTAAACAAATAAACCCAATTACCCCCAAGCGATTTGGTCGTGAGTATTTGATATTTGCATATTGCCACCGAAAACGCCCCACAACATGAGCGGAGCACCGATGCTTAATGATAAAATAGTATTTCTTTTATGTTCAGAGGTTATTTTTAGAAACTGTTCTTTTTGTCGCTCTCTACGCTGTTCTTCACTGACACTTAGTTCTGCTCCATAACCGCCGTCTTCAATGCTTTTGATTAATGTCGGTACATCGATATCGCCATGAACGAGCGCGGTGCGTTCAGCAAGATTAACCGTCACTGAGTGTACGTTTTTATTTTGTGCAATGATTTTTTCAACAGAAGATACGCAGCTCGCACACGTCATTCCAGACAATATTAATTGTGTCGTTTTTTCTGATGAATGGCTGATATTGTCTGTTTTTGAGCTATCAGATAGAGACGTTTGTTCCTCTTGATTATCAGATGCAGGTGATACGGAACTTGCGTGAAAGCCAATAGACTCAATGAGGTCGATAATGTGTTGTTGCGAGTGAGTGGTTTCTAATTTCAATAGTGTTGTTGAAATAGACGTAATACTGGAATGCGATAAACCACTTAACGCTTCTTTGGTTTTATTGACGCACTTACCACAATTTAATCCAGATAAATAAAGAGTGACATCTTGTGCTTTAGGGACGGAGTATCCCAGCTCTGTGATTAATTTAACCACCTCTTGATAAGAGAGACTGGTGGTTAGCTTTGTATCCGTTTTAGTTACCGAGTATTGCTGTACATGCGGATTATCTGCAAATGCTTTTTCTATTTTTGCAATACAACGACCACAGTTTAATCCCGCTAAAGGCAGATTGAATTCTTGACTCATAATAACCTCGATAACCTATCTTGATATTAGGCATCATAAACCTTACAGTTAATGGAAGGTCAAGAAGAAAAGTAAAGAGAGTTGTATGAACATAAGTGAAGTAGCGAAATTAACTGGATTAACAGCAAAAGCAATTCGTTTTTATGAAAGTAAAGGGATAATAAAAGAGGCGAGTCGTGGCGCAAATGGGTATCGTCAATATACACAACATCAAGTAGATGAGTTGTTACTTATCCGTCGCTCAAGGTTAGTTGGGTTTAACTTAGATGAATGTCAAGAGCTGTTAAATTTATCGAATAATCCAAATAGACGAAGTGCGGATGTAAAACAAAAAACACTAGAAAAGGTTTCAGAAATAGAAACTAAGATAGAAGAGTTAGAAAGGATGAAGAAAACGTTATTAGATCTAGCTGATACATGTCCTGGTGATGATAGTAATGACTGTCCAATCATTAAAGGATTAACCTGTTGTCATGAGAATAAATAACAACAGGTTAAATAATGACAGGTTATATGCTTACTTTAATAAAGTAGAGAATAGAGTTGGCGACGGAATTTACCAGCGATAGGGTTACCTTGACCTAGAGCTGATAAAATATCCATCATCACTTTTTTTACTTGGCCATCTTGAGCATTAAGATCGTTAACTAATATCGCCATTAAAATCTCTAACGCCTCTTCTTGGCGATTCACTTGGCTGTATTGAATAGCAAGCTCTAATGCGACTTCTGTATTAGTTGGATCTGCGTTGTGTTTTTCTTCTAGTGCTTGGATTTCAGGTGTATTACCTGCTTGCTTATGCAGTTCAAGCTTAGCAACTAATTCTTTATATTTACTATCTTGATCTTGCATTAAAATTTCAGACAAGACGCTTTCAGCTTGCTCATAAGCTTGTGTTTCAATATAGCATTGAGCGATATGAAGCTTGATCTGCCCATTGCCACCAAAATGATCTAATAAAGCAAGCAACATAGGAAGGGCCGCTTGGTATTCACCCTCTTCAACTAACTTAAACGCTTGACCTAATTGAAGCTCTTCTTGACTAGGTAAGTGTTTGCTTAACATATCTTGGATGGCTTCAATTGTTTGAGGCCCCCCCATACCATCTACGGCTTGACCATTTTTAAATAAAGCAATAGTAGGTAATGTTTGCACCCCAAATTGTTGAGCAAGGCCTTGTTGTTCTTGGCAATTAAGTAGGGCAAGGGTAACAGCATCACCGTATTGTTGGGCAAGCTGTTGAAGTGCAGGTATTACAGAAAGGCTTTCTTGGCTCATTGGCGCCCAGAAGTGAATCAACACAGGGGTTTGCACTGAGCTTTCTATAATTTGCTGGAAATTTTGTTCGTTCAATTCAACGCTATGTTCTGCTTGCATATCTTGTCCTAAAATCAGAATTATCTCTTTTAGTAGATATATGGCGTTAGTGGCTATTTTCAAGGAGACAAAAAACAAGAAAGCCACGATATTAATATATTGTGGCTTTTTGTTTGCAAGCAAAGGTTACTATTAGATCAGTATGAATACCGCAACCGCTACACTCACACAGATCCAGTTAATTTTTCCTAGTGTCATACTTCCCTCGAAAACACTAATCGACCAGATAGTATTAAATATACGATTGCTTTATGACACTAATATTACATTTTTATCTTTTTCTCGTATTTATTAAAAATTACACAGTGGTGGCGGTATAAAGTTACATTAATCACTCTTATTTAAGATCTTATCGAGGATTTTTGTTGGTAAAATACGTTTAAGAAATGCAAATAAATACGTTGGAAAGGTAACCCGATACCTTACTTTTGGTTTTGTGGAATTTAAGGCGTGTAGTAATGGGGAAATGACGGCGGTTGATGGTAAAACAAACGCACTACCTGACTTTTCTTTTTCGAGTCTTTGTTGCTGAATAAGGTATTTTTCCTTATGAGGGCTATTTTCTACATCTATCCATTTATTAAATGCTTTCAATGCGTTAGAACGAAATTCGGTTTCTATTGGTCCAGGTTCAATTAAGCAGACTTTAATGTTTGTATCTGATAGTTCTAGACGTAACGTATCTGTCCAACCTTCAATAGCAAATTTTGATGCGTTATAAGCTCCACGGTATTTCATAGCAACAATACCTAAAACAGAGCTGTTTTGAATGATACGTCCTTGATTTTGTTCTCTCATTATAGGGAGTAATTCTGTTACTAACTGATGCCAACCAAAGAAATTAGCTTCGAACTGTTCTTTTAAGACATCACGAGGTAGATCTTCGAGTGCTCCTGCCTGTCCATAAGCCCCATTATTAAATAAAGCGTATAATTTTCCATCAGTTAGTGCTTTTATTTTGTGCACAGCATCACTGACGCTCTGAGGATCATTATAATCGAGTTGTAAGCAAGTGAGCCCTTCCTTCTGAAGTCGAATAACATCTTCTTCTTTTCTACATGAGGCGATAACATCAAAGCCGTGTTGCTGTAATTGGTGAGCTGCGGTATATCCGATACCTGTAGAGCAGCCAGTTATAAATATAGAACGCTTCATAAATCCCTATAAATGTTTATTAGCAAACCAAATAAGTACATAGACCTTATTTTCGCTGACATAAGTACAATAGAAAACAGTATAAAGTAGGGGTTATAGAATTGATAATTCGAGTGTGAGATTTTGTGTATAAAACAAAAAAAGCCAATAATGCTATTGGCTTTTTTGGGAGTATGATGAAGGATTACATGGCTGCTTTTTTCGCTTCATTTATCCAAGAATCAAATAAATTACGGTTTGCTTTTATCCAACCATTGACGTGAGATTCAATATCAGCAGTGTTGTTTTTACCTTTACTCATCATCATGTTTTGCGCACTCACATCGTTGATGTTTAGCTTAATTATTTCAAATAACTTTGCAGCTGCTGGGTTTTGTGCCGCAAATTCTTTATTCGCAATAATACGCATAGAGTTCATTTCAAAACCGTAGTTTTTACCATTTGATAATGTGGTATCTACATTTTTACGTTCACCCGGTAATGCAGAGAAAGGAACTTCTAACCAAACAACGTCTTTATTTGGTACTAGAACACCACTTACCCAGTAAGGTGTCCACGTATAGTAGAGAATTGGCTCGCCATTTTTATAACGTGAAATCGTATCAGCAATAATTGCTGCGTAGTTACCTTGGTTATGTGTGACAGTATCTTCAAGTTGATAAGTCTCAATTTGGTGTTCGATTACCATTTCGCAGCCCCAACCAGGGTTACAACCAGTAAGATCCGCTTTGCCATCACCATCAGCATCAAATAATTTAGCTATCTTTGGATCTTTTAATTGACCAATATTAGTGATGCCATATTTCTCTGCTGTTTTTTTATCAATTAAGTAACCTTGAGCTGCGCCACTTACGTATTGGCCTTGACGGTAGAATTTGTCATCACCACCAGACATTGTGTATTTATCGGCATGAAGAGGGAACCATCCAACAGCAAGAAATGTTGCATCGCCTTTAGAAATTGATGTGTAAGCAACGTTGTAATCCACTTCTTTTGTTGGTTGTACATCATAACCAAGTTCTTCAAGAGCGCGATTTACAATCGAGGTTTGAAATGTTTCTTCAGCAACTGTTGATTGAAGAGCTTGAACGCTAACTCCTTCTCCTGGAAGCTTTTCAGCCCAAACATTAGTAGATAAAGCTAATGTTGAAACGATACTGGCTGTTAGTGTTTTCTTCCATGAATTAATCATTCTTATTTCTCCTTAAGTTTCAGTTCTTGTTTTGGTTCTTTTTTTTGAGCAAATATTTTTAATAAGATGGCGACAGGTCCCATTTGATACCAACGTAATTTGGTATTGCCTGCGTTTACACCTAATACTTGAGTGATTCTATCGAGTAAAATGGCAAGGATAACAATACCTAGACCACCAACGGCAGCTAGCCCCATATCCAACCTTCCGATACCTCGTAATACCATTTGACCTAAACCACCTACAGCAATCATAGATGCGATAACAACCATAGACAGAGATAGCATTAAGGTTTGGTTTACACCAGCCATGATAGTTGGCAGCGCTAGAGGTAATTGGATTCGATAAAGCATCTGTTTTTTATTTGCACCAAAAGAGTGTCCAGCTTCAATAAGGTCGGTAGGTACTTGCTGAATACCGAGTATGGTTAAACGAACAACCGGAGGTAAAGCAAAAATGATGGTTACGACTACACCTGGAACATTACCAATACCAAATAGCATAACGATTGGAACTAAATAAACGAATGCAGGGGTGGTTTGCATTGCATCTAAGATAGGTCTAATAAATTTGGCAGCAGTGCGACTTCTTGCTAACCAGATCCCCATAGGGAGTCCGATAAGTAAACAGAAAAACACAGAGGTCATCACCAGAGCAAGGGTCGTCATCGCTTGTGACCAAGCACCGATAAGTCCTATAAATAACAGTGAAATTGCAGTGGATACACCAAGTTTTAGATTTGAAAATTGCCACGCAAGTAAAAATAAAATAAGCAACATGAATGGCGCAGGTGTTGATACAAGAGCGGTTTCAAAAGAGCTTAAAATAAAGTCGATAGGAACACGTATTGCTTGAAATAGGGGCGACCATGCTCCACTAACCAATTTAATCCAGATTCAACCCATGTATCTACAGGAAGAACCGCTTCTTCAAATGGATTTAAAATATCAAAAGATTTAGTGTCTACTGTTTCTGTTGTTAACCAATCGTTTGAAGATGCTGATTCGCTTGCTTGACCCCAAGGATCGTTTGATTGAGTTTCAGTTTGTGACCATGGATCATTTGTTGTTTGATTTGCTGACATGACCTATCCCTTATCTAACGTTTGTAGAAGTCGTGATTTAGTCACAACACCAAAGTAATTACCGTTTTTGTCAACGACAGGAACGGAATAAGGAACGTCAGCAACAATACCTAAAATATCATTAATTGGTTGTTCAGGTGTAAGAGTGACGCCATTTGCCAATTGAGCACTTATTAATGAATTATGGTCATTATGAGCTTCGCGAAGAGAGTCGACAGAGACTATGCCAGAGTAGTGGTTACTTTTATCGACAATAATCCCATACTCGCGATCATTATCAATTAAGATTTGAAGAGCTGAAGCTGGGCCATCATGTTCTGATTTTTTAAAAACAGCGGCAGGTTTTTTTCGTGCAATATCTTTAGCCGTTAAAACGCTAGCAACATTTACACCTCTGAAAAATGCTTCAACATAGTCATTGGCTGGATTATTAAGGATATCATCTGGAGTGCCTACTTGAACGACTTCACCATTTTGCATAATAGCAATGCGATCACCGATCCTCATCGCTTCATCAAGATCATGAGAGATAAAAACTATCGTGCGTTTATCGTCATTTTGTAAGCGAATGAGCTCGTCTTGCATTTCAGTTCTGATTAAAGGATCAAGAGCAGAAAATGCCTCATCCATTAATAAAATATCTGGATCACAAGCTAATGCTCTAGCAAGACCAACTCGTTGTTTCATACCACCAGATAGTTCATCAGGGTAAGATTCAGAATAGGCACCAAGTCCAACTCTATCTAGCGCTTCTAGTGCACTTGCTTTTCTTTTTTCCGTATCAACTCCTGCGAGTTCTAAACCAAAAGCTGCATTTTCTATGACTGTCATGTGTGGCATTAGAGCGAAGTTTTGAAAAACCATGGAGATGTTGTTGCGGCGGACTTGGCGAAGTTCTTCTTCTGAAATGTGGGCGATGTCTTTTCCTCTGAGAAACACATTACCTTTTGTTGGTTCGATAAGTCGATTGAGAAGACGAACTAATGTGGATTTTCCAGAACCAGAAAGTCCCATTATTACGAAAATTTCGCCTTCTTGAATACTAAGAGAAACATCATTAACCCCAATCGTTAATCCCGTTTTCTCAAACACTTGATCTTTATTTGCGCCTTTATCAATCATTGAAAATGCACGTTCAGTGTCTTCTCCAAATACTTTGTACAGTCCCTTAACTTCCAGTATGGGATTCATGTTTTAGATCCTTTATTAAAAAATTACTTAGTACTATAAGTAAAATGCGGTTAATAATCAAGAGTTACCATATTGTAAAATTATTCACCAAATTCATTTTTTTGATAAATGAGTCGCATAAGTGCGAATTTGTGTTTTGTAAGTAATTGATTGTACGTAGTTTAAAGTCTTGGTAATAAGCAATAGTATCAATTTAATAACATGTTGAATCTGGAGATTAGATTGAAAACAAATGAAGTTAATAGAGGTATTTTGATAATTGATTTGAGTACGAATTAAATTCTAGAGAGGAGGGAACTATGTGCTAATGATCAGCTCTATCTTCACTTCGATAAACAATGACATTGTCTACTCGAAGTGAATGATATTTTAAAGTGGAAGGGGCGAGGTTATTGTAGAAGTTGTTTTAATGCCGATTCTATCCGTGAGTAGCGAAATTTGAATCCTTCATTAACTAAACGTTTTGGTCTTATACGTTGGCTATCTAAAAGTAATACTGCGGATTCACCTAGAATTGTTTTAATTAATAATTTAGGGGTGAATAAAAAATGTGGGCGTTGCAGTGTTCCTGCTAAGGTTTGGCTAAATACGCGGTTGGTTACAGGGTGAGGAGCCGTGATGTTATAAATACCATGGCTTTGCTCTTCAAAAACTAGGTGTAAGATAGCAGAAACCATATCATCAATATGTATCCATGACATATATTGTTTACCGTTACCGATTGGTCCACCTAAACCGAGTTTGTATGGGAGTAACATTTTTCCTAGTGCTCCACCAGATTGCGATAACACAATGCCAGTACGCAGTATGCAAACTCGAGTATTGTCGTTTTGAGCTTGGAGTGCTTTGCTTTCCCATTCTTGACATACTTGATGAGTAAAATCGGGTAGGGATACCTGCATGCTTTCGTCTATGTTCTTATTATCATGATTGCCGTAATAGCCGATAGCTGATCCAGAAATAAAACAACTAGGTGGAGTTGAAGAGGCAAGACAAAGTTCAGAAAGCTGTTGTGTTAGTTCACATCTACTCTGAATGATTTTTTTCTTTTGTTTTTTTGTCCATTTTTTATCGGCAATGGGTTCTCCAGCTAGATTGATAATAATATCTATATCATTGAAGTTTGGAAAAGATGACAGGTCAGAAACAAACTCTACATGTGGTAAAGCAAGGTGGTTTAAAGAAAGTTGGGCTTTTTTTATATTTCGAGTAAGAAGGATTAAGTGATGCCCTTTTAGGTGGTCGAGTAATTGCTTTCCTATTAATCCTGTACTACCTGTTATGAGTATTTTCATCTCGTCTCCTGCAAGATATTTTCGTTATCTGTCTAACTAAGTATAAATTGACTTCAATGATTGGCAACTTTGCTTACATTTCCTTTATACTTTGTGTTCGCATTATATCGATATTTAAGGACCTTTCGTGAAACTATTTTTTGCTTCGGATCTGCATGGATCTTTACCTGCAACCCAGCGTGTTATTGATACGTTTCTAGCTTCAAAAGCAGATCACCTGATTTTACTTGGGGATTTAATTAATTTTGGTCCACGAAACCCATTACCTGAAGGTCACAACCCAATTGCGGTTGCCGAATTATTAAATCAATATGCAGATTCTATCATTGCAGTAAGAGGGAATTGTGACAGTGAAGTTGATCAGATGCTGCTTTCATTTCCTATCATGTCTGATTATCACATTGTGCTATTACCAACGGGTCAAAAATTATTTTTAACTCATGGCCATATTTATAATGCTGATAAGCGACCACCATTGAAAAAAGGCGATATTATCGCTCATGGTCATACGCATATTACGGTTGCTGAGTGGGTTGGAGAGCAAATTATTTTTAATCCAGGTTCAACAACTTTCCCACGTATTGAAGGGGAAAAAGCAAGTTATGGGTTACTTGATGGACAGACGCTAAGTGTATGTGATTTTGAAGGTAATACTTTGCACTCGATTGATATTCAATAATTATATTTTTTAGATATAAAAAAGAAGCGTAACAATCGCTTCTTTTTTATTAGTTTGAAATCATGGTTAATGCGAAAATAGAATACCAGAACCGTAATTTAAGCTCGTGAGTAATAATGTTTTGTCATTAACCACATCAACTCGCTTACTTTGTTGAGCATCCATTCTGAAAACTCGCATAATCAGCTTTTTCTGAGATCCTGAAAAGTTTTTGTTGTCACTAGCAGTAACGTCTTTAAATTCAGTAGGGTCAATAAGTAAATAATCACCGCTGTAATCCCAATTACCAGTCTCCATTACATTGATTGTTAATGGATGAATTTCATCAGCTAACCCGCTGTAAATCGTTAATGTAGATGATTTTGAATAGGTCTTATTTGGTAAATAAACCACGTTAGATTTAATATCAGCACGTTTAAGTGGGCCCATATCCTCATAGTCTGTGTCTATTCGAACTGTGCTCATACTTTGCCATTCTTTAGATATTAATAGCTGTTCTACTTTACTGTCGCTTTTCCAATAAAACCATGCACTACCTATTACTGAGATAGTTAGCAGGATTAAGGGTAATAAACGTTTGAATAGAGGTAACTGCTCTTTGTTTATCCACATACCTTATCCACCCCTTTTTGATCAATTAGCAAGCGTACACTGATGCTTTGATCACTGTGTTCTTCGCTATGTATATAATTTAATGTAATTTGATTTGGTTGACCGCTAGTGGCAATAACTTCAATTGGTTTTAATGAATCAGTGTGCTTTGAATTATAAAAATTTGTACATTGTTCAATAAGAGGTTTCCACTGTTCGATACTAGGGTGGTTAACCGGAACAAAAACAGGCGTATTATCATAATTAGCGACTTCAACAAAGGCATCTGATTTTGGCGTATGATTGACATAGGCAATAATAGGCAAAACAAAAGCAATAATAAGCATTATTGTGCCTAAAAGAGATAGATGTGCTTGTGGTGTTGAATTAGTCGTAGATGGCTGATTTATTGTTGCGTTTTGTTGCGGTGCCACAGCTTGTGCTTCTTGAGCATCATCTTGATGCACTGAAGCGGTATTTAGAGAATCGATTGACGGAGTATTCTCTAAATTGTGTTCAGTTTCAGCTTCTGTTTGCTGGTCAGGATCGACTTGAGCAACAGCTGTTGAAATAAATTGATAACCACGTTTTGGTACTGTTTTTACATAAACAGGTAACTTGGTTGGGTCTTGGAGCATCTTCCTTAATGTAGAGATAGCTTGAGTTAAACTTGAATCATCAACTTCAAAGCCTTGATCTCTCCAAACATACTCATGTAGTTCGTGACGGCTAACAACCTTCCCTGGTTCTTGAATCAGCAGGCTTAAAACTCGACTTTCATTACCACCCAAGCGAATAATCTCATCATCATTTAGAGTATCAATAAGACTATTGTCGTTTGGATCGAAGAGAAACCGGTCGCCAATAATAATTTTGTTATTTTCTGTATTCATCGGTTATTAACTCAGTAGTGGCAGTTCTTAGATATGATAAAGAGTATCACTTTTAGAATGTCTATATTATGTCAAAATTTATCATTAATCATTTTTGATCTATAAAAAAAGCAAAAAAACAGCAAAAAATCTGCCTGTTTTACATATCTTTACCTTGAATTGCTGTTTTATGACCCTATTTCAATATGTAAGTGTAAATAATGTTACCTCTTATATATTGGAGTTTTTAGATGAGTGAGCAAACTGCTAATAAAGAAACACGTGGATTTCAATCAGAAGTAAAACAGTTACTTCATTTAATGATTCACTCTTTATATTCAAATAAAGAGATCTTTTTGCGTGAACTAATCTCAAATGCTTCTGATGCATCAGATAAGTTACGTTTTAAAGCGCTATCAAATGGCGACTTATATGAAGGTAATGCCGATCTTGGTGTTAAATTATCTTTTAACGAGGCTGCAAATACATTAACCATTTCAGATAATGGTATTGGTATGAGTCGTGAGGATGTGATTGAACATTTAGGTACGATTGCAAAATCGGGAACGGCTGATTTCTTCTCTAAATTATCTGAAGATCAGAGTAAAGACTCTCAACTTATCGGTCAATTTGGTGTAGGTTTTTACTCTGCATTTATTGTTGCTGATGCGGTTACGGTTCGTACGCGTGCTGCAGGTTCTGAAAAAGATCAAGGTGTTCAATGGCACTCAGAGGGTGAAGGTGATTACACCATTGAAGACATTACAAAAGAAGGTCGCGGTACAGATATCATTCTTCATATGCGTGAAGAAGGTAAAGAATTTCTAAATGAGTGGCGTTTAAAAGAAGTGATTGGTAAATACTCTGATCACATCGGTATCCCTGTCTCTATCTGGACCGTTGAAAAAGACGAAGAAGGAAAAGATAAAGAAGGTAAATGGGAACAAGTAAATAAAGCTCAAGCACTTTGGATTCGTAGTAAATCAGATATTGAAGATGCTGAATACCAAGAGTTCTATAAGCATGTTTCTCATGATTTTGCTGATCCATTAACTTGGAGTCACAACAAAGTAGAAGGTAAAAATGATTACACCAGCCTTCTATATATTCCGGCAAAAGCACCATTTGATATGATGAACCGTGATCATAAAAGTGGTCTAAAATTATATGTTCAACGTGTCTTCATTATGGATGATGCTGAGCAATTTATGCCAACGTACCTACGTTTTGTTAAGGGGTTAATTGACTCAAATGATTTACCTTTAAACGTATCGCGTGAGATTCTTCAAGATAATAAAGTAACTCAATCATTACGTAGTGCATGTACAAAACGTGTACTGGGTATGCTTGAGAAAATGGCGAAAAA
Organism: Aliivibrio fischeri; assembly: GCA_038993745.2. Classification (NCBI taxonomy): domain Bacteria; kingdom Pseudomonadati; phylum Pseudomonadota; class Gammaproteobacteria; order Vibrionales; family Vibrionaceae; genus Aliivibrio; species Aliivibrio fischeri. The sequence goes on from CP160629.1 coordinate 859,250, forward strand.
AGACGATGAAAAGTACCTTACTTTCTGGAAACAATTTGGCCAAGTTTTAAAAGAAGGCTTAGCTGAAGACTTCGCTAATAAAGAAAAAATTGCTGGGTTATTACGCTTTGCAACGACAGAAAAAGACAGTTCAGAGCAAGCTCTAGGTCTTGCTGGCTATGTTGAGCGTATGAAAGAAGAACAAGATAAGATCTTCTATCTAACCGCTGACAGCTATGCTGCTGCGAAAAACAGTCCACACCTAGAGCAATTTAAAGCAAAAGGTATTGAAGTTGTTCTGATGTATGACCGTATCGATGAGTGGCTAATGAGCTACTTAACCGAATTTGACGGTAAGCAATTCCAATCAATCACAAAAGCGGGCCTAGATTTAAGCAAGTTTGAAGATGAAGCGGAAAAAGAAAAACATAAAGAGACTGAAGAAGAGTTCAAGTCAGTTGTTGAGCGTACAAAGTCATATTTAGGCGATCGAGTTAAAGAAGTTCGTACTACGTTCAAATTAGCAACGACACCAGCGGTTGTGGTTACTGATGACTTTGAAATGGGTACTCAAATGGCAAAACTGTTGGAAGCTGCAGGTCAAGCTGCGCCAGAAGTGAAGTACATTTTTGAAATTAACCCAGATCATGCTTTAGTAAAACAAATGGCAGATGAAGCTGATGAAGAAGCATTTGGCCGTTGGGTTGAGATGTTACTTGGCCAAGCGATGCTTGCTGAACGAGGCTCTTTAGAAGATCCGTCGCAGTTCTTAAGTGCAATGAATCAATTGCTAGCTAAATAATTATTATTTGTGCTAAATAAGATGAGACCTTAGTAAAGATAACACTAAGGTCTCATTGTTTTTAATGGCGAAAATACACACAATTTAAGAGGCAGTTTTTGCTTTTTTAATTGCAAACTTGATAGCTTTCACAGTTACGTGTATCTTCACGGCGTATTTTTTAGAAATAAAACTTATACCTAAGTTTATAAATATAGGTTAGGTAACTTTTATTTGTAAGGTTTGGTATAAATTCCAAGATTATTTTTTAAGGGGAAAACAATGCGTATCATCCTTTTAGGTGCACCAGGTGCGGGTAAAGGTACTCAAGCTCAGTTCATCATGGATAAATATGGTATTCCACAAATCTCTACAGGTGACATGCTACGTGCTGCAATCAAAGCTGGCACTGAGCTTGGTAAACAAGCAAAATCTGTAATTGATGCTGGTCAACTTGTATCTGATGAGATCATCCTTGGTCTTGTTAAAGAGCGTATTGCTCAAGAAGATTGCGCTAAAGGTTTCCTACTAGATGGTTTCCCTCGTACAATTCCTCAAGCTGATGGCCTAAAAGAGAACGGTGTATCTATCGATTACGTTCTTGAGTTTGACGTTGCTGACGAAGTTATCGTTGAGCGTATGTCTGGTCGTCGTGCTCACCTTCCTTCAGGTCGTACTTACCACGTAGTGTACAACCCACCAAAAGAAGAAGGTAAAGATGACGAAACTGGCGAACCTCTTGTTATCCGTGAAGATGATAAGCCTGAGACAGTACTTGCTCGTTTAGGTATCTACCATGAGCAAACTGCACCGCTTATCGCTTACTACAACAAAGAAGCTGAAGCAGGCAACACTAAGTACCTTAAATTTGATGGTACTAAATTAGTTGCTGAAGTAAGTGCTGAAATCGAAAAAGCACTAGCGTAATCTTACGTAGTCAGTAATTTATTGCTATATTGAAGCGGCCTTTTATAGGTCGCTTTTTTTATGGAAAATAAATAGGTAATTGACAGTGAATAATAAAAAGACAGGGGTGTTGCTGGTTAATCTTGGAACACCAACAGCGCCAACAGCTGCTGCGGTAAAACAATTTTTATCAGAATTTTTACATGATAAGCGAGTGGTGGATATGAATCGCTTCATATGGTGCCCATTGCTTCATGGTGTCATTCTTCCTATACGCGCCCCGAAAGTTGCTAAGTTGTATGAAAGCGTTTGGATGGAGGAGGGGTCTCCATTATTAGTGTATTCACAACGACAGGTAAAAGCATTAGAAGCACGCCTTTCTATGCCTGTAGCTTTAGGAATGACTTATGGTGAACCAAGAATTAAATCTGGTATTGAGTCATTAGAACAACAAGGCTGTGATGAGATAATTATTTTACCTTTGTATCCGCAATACTCTCGTACTACAACTGCAGCTGTTTTTGATCAAATTGCAAAACAATACAAAACGACACCTGTACTACCCAATTTCACCATGATTCATAATTACCATGATCACCCTTTGTACATTAAAGCACTTGCAAACTCTGTCCGTCAGTCGTGGGAAAGGAATGGAAAGGGGGATTATGTTCTTTGTTCATACCACGGTATTCCACAACGTTTTGTTGATAATGGCGATATTTATGCAGCGCATTGTGAAAGAACAACCGAATTATTAGCACAAGAGCTAGGGTTAACTTCTGAACAAATTGGTATGAGTTACCAATCTCGTTTCGGGCGTGAAGAGTGGTTAAAACCATACACTTCTGAAACATTAAAATCGCTTGCGCCAAAAGGGATTAAATCATTAGACATTATCAGCCCTGCTTTTTCGTCTGATTGCCTAGAGACGTTAGAAGAACTTTCTGAAGAGTGTAAAGAGATTTTCATGGAGTCTGGTGGTCAAAAATACACCTTTATTCCGTGTTTAAATGATGATGAATTACACATTGAAATGATGGCAGATATTGTTAGTAGCAAAATTTTTAATAAATAACGGTTATTTTAAGAAAAAAATCGTTAATAAGGGTTGAAAAGTACTACTTATTCCCCAATTTCTCATTAAAGATTATCAACAAGTGTAGTGAGCCTCGACATAGAAACGTCAGATCGCTACAATATCGCGTCTTATTTTGCCACTTGGCTAAATGACGTATTTTGATTGCTAAAATACGTATTTGCTTTTGATATAAAAGTAAATAAAAGGAAGGTACCCTGAGGTATCACGAATCATAGGGTTGCGGTCTATTTTTATAGTCCCGTGACACAAGGATGCGACACGTTTTGTTTTGTCGCAAACTCAGAGAACCTGAGTCGATTTTGAGGTTTATATAAACATGCAAGTTACCGTTGAAACTAAAGAAGGCCTAGAGCGCGTTCTAACTATCACTGTTCCAGCAGCAAACATTGAAGATGCAGTATCTGCTGAGCTTCGTAATATCGCTAAAAATCGTCGCTTCGATGGCTTCCGTAAAGGTAAAGTGCCAATGAAGATGGTTGCGAAAATGTATGGTCAAGCGGTACGCAATGACGTGATGGGTGAAGTTATGCAACGTCACTTCATCGAAGCTATCGTAAAAGAGAAAATCAACCCAGCGGGTGCTCCAACTTTTACTCCAGTTGAATTTGCTGAAGGTAAAGATCTAGTTTTCACTGCTTCTTTTGAAGTTTACCCAGAAGTTGCTCTTCAAGGTCTAGACAAAGTTGTTGTTGAAAAACCACAAGTTGAAGTTAAAGACGAAGACGTAGCAGAAATGCTAGAAACTCTACGTAAGCAACAATCTACTTGGGCTGATGCTGATATCGCTGCTGAAGACGGTACTCGCGCTACAATCAACTTTGTTGGTTCTATCGACGGTGAAGAGTTTGAAGGCGGTAAAGCTGAAAACTTCCCTCTAGAAATGGGCCAAGGTCGTATGATCCCTGGTTTTGAAGATGGCATCAAAGGTAAGAAAGCTGGTGAAGAACTAACTATCGACGTTAACTTCCCTGAAGAATACCACGCAGAAAACCTAAAAGGTAAAGCTGCACAATTCGCTATCAAAGTAGTGAAAGTTGAATCTCGTGAGCTTCCTGAGCTAAACGATGAGTTCGTTGCTAAGTTCGGCGCTGAAGGTGGTGTTGAAGGTCTTAAAGCTGAAGTTCGTAAGAACATGGAGCGTGAACTAGCTCAAGCTGTTAAGAACAAGATCAAAGAACAAGCAATCAACGGTCTAGTTGAGCAAAACAACATTGACGTACCTTCTGCTCTAATCGATCAAGAAGTTCAAGTTTTACGTCAACAAGCAGTTCAACGTTTCGGTGGCAACGCTGACACCGCTCCTGAGCTTCCACGTGAACTATTTGAAGAACAAGCTAAACGTCGCGTAGTTGTAGGTCTTCTTCTTGGTGAAGTTATCAAGTCTGAAGAACTAAAAGCTGATGATGAGAAAGTAAAAGCGCTTATCAACGAAATGGCTTCTGCATACGAAGATCCAACAGAAGTTGTTGCTTACTACGAAGGCAACGAGCAAATGATGAACAACATGCGTAATGTTGCTCTAGAAGAACAAGCTGTTGAAGCTATCCTAGCTAAAGCACAAGTTTCTGAAAAAGCATTTGGCTTTAACGAACTAATGAATCAACAACCTGCTTAATTTCTAAATTAATTAAGTAGTTAGTTGACTTAGTTTCACAAGATCTGCTAATAATGGTCCGAATGAAGCGTCATTCGGACCATTTATTTTATAAGGGATACGGTTATGAGCTATCAAGAAAACAATGCAATGCCTTCTATTATGGATGCACTTGTTCCAATGGTTGTTGAGCAAACTTCACGTGGTGAGCGTTCGTATGATATTTATTCCCGTCTGTTAAAAGAGCGAGTTATCTTTTTAACAGGTCAAGTTGAAGATCACATGGCTAACCTAGTTGTAGCACAGTTGCTTTTCCTTGAGTCTGAGAACCCTGATAAGGATATCTTCCTATACATTAACTCTCCAGGCGGCTCTGTTACTGCGGGTATGTCTATTTACGACACAATGCAGTTCATCAAGCCAAACGTGAGTACAGTATGTATGGGTCAAGCATGTTCTATGGGTGCCTTCTTACTTGCAGGTGGTGCTCCTGGTAAGCGTTATGTATTACCAAATTCACGTGTGATGATTCACCAACCACTAGGTGGTTTCCAAGGCCAAGCGTCTGATATTCAAATTCATGCTCAAGAAATCTTAACGATTAAGAAGAAATTGAATACGTTGCTTGCAGAGCACACAGGTCAGCCTTTGGAAGTGATTGAACAAGATACAGATCGTGATAATTTCATGTCAGCAGATGATGCTGTGAAATACGGTCTTGTAGATGCTGTGTTAAATAAGCGTGACTAATTCATAAAAAAGCAGTAACGTTTACAGCAAAGAAGGTAAGTTAGTATAAACTTACAGCATAAAGGCAACGTTTAAGAGGTTAGCAAATGACAGACAAGCGTAAAGACGAAAATAGTGGAAAGTTACTATATTGCTCTTTTTGCGGAAAAAGCCAGCATGAAGTTCGTAAACTAATTGCAGGCCCATCTGTTTATGTTTGTGATGAGTGCGTTGATTTATGTAACGACATTATTCGCGAAGAGCTAAAAGATAATACTCTGTCTCCTAAAGAGAGTAGTGAAGAGTTACCAACACCACGTAATATTCGTGAGCATTTAGATGACTATGTAATTGGTCAAGAACATGCGAAGAAAGTACTGGCTGTTGCTGTATACAACCACTACAAGCGTTTGCGTAATGGCGATACAACAAAAGATGGGGTAGAGCTTGGTAAAAGTAATATCCTTCTGATTGGCCCAACGGGTAGTGGTAAAACATTACTTGCTGAGACTCTAGCTCGTTTCTTGGATGTACCGTTTACTATGGCGGATGCAACCACATTAACTGAAGCGGGTTATGTTGGTGAAGATGTTGAAAACATCATTCAAAAGCTATTACAAAAATGCGATTACGATCCTGCTAAAGCAGAGCGTGGCATTGTATATATCGATGAAATTGACAAGATTTCTCGTAAGTCTGAAAACCCATCAATTACACGTGATGTGTCTGGTGAAGGTGTTCAGCAAGCGCTATTGAAATTGATTGAAGGCACAATTGCTTCAGTTCCACCTCAAGGTGGTCGTAAGCATCCACAGCAAGAATTCCTACAAGTAGATACATCTAAGATTCTATTTATTTGTGGTGGTGCTTTTGCTGGCTTAGATAAAGTAATTGAGCAACGTGTTGCAACAGGTACAGGCATTGGTTTTGGTGCTGATGTTCGTTCTAAAGAAAACGAAGCAACAATCGGTGATTTGTTCAAGCAAATTGAACCAGAAGATTTAGTTAAGTTTGGTTTAATTCCAGAATTTATTGGCCGTTTGCCTGTAACAACAACGCTGACTGAATTAGATGAAGAAGCGTTAGTTCAGATTTTAAGTCAACCTAAAAATGCATTAACTAAACAATATGGTGCATTATTTGATTTAGAAGGTGCAGAGCTTGAATTCCGTGAAGATGCTTTAAAAGCAATTGCTAAAAAAGCAATGGATCGTAAAACAGGTGCTCGTGGACTTCGTTCAATTCTAGAAGCGGTATTACTCGAGACTATGTATGAATTACCTTCAAAAGAAGGCGTTTCTAAAGTAGTAATCGATGAGTCTGTGATTAATGGTGAATCAGAGCCACTATTAATTTTTGAAAACACAGAAACAAAAGCAATTTCTGCTGAATAGCAAAAGACAAGTTAGTTGAATAAAAAGGAGGCATTGGCCTCCTTTTTTATTTTTTAATGAAAATTATATTGAATCTTAGCGACTTGCCCCCATATTATTCCTAATAGATACTGACGGAAAGAGAGAAGAATATGAACCTGGAGCGTTCCGAGCGCATCGAGATACCAGTTCTACCATTACGCGATGTTGTGGTATATCCCCACATGGTTATTCCATTATTCGTAGGCCGTGAAAAATCCATCCGTTGCTTAGAAGCAGCAATGGAACAAAATAAGCAAGTTTTACTTGTGGCACAAAAAGAAGCTGCAAAAGAAGAGCCACAGTTAGATGACTTGCACGGTGTTGGTACAATTGCGACGATTTTACAGTTATTAAAACTACCAGACGGCACAGTAAAAGTGTTAGTTGAAGGTCAGCAAAGAGCAAAAATTCACCAGTTTCTTGAGGCTGATTTCTTTACTGCCGATGCTGAATTCTTGCTGACACCTGTTATTGATGATTCAGAGCAAGAAGTGATCATGCGCTCTGCAATTAATCAATTTGAAGGCTTCATCAAATTAAATAAAAAGATTCCACCAGAAGTGTTAACTTCATTAAACGGAATTGAAGATGCTGCACGTCTTGCTGATACTATCGCTGCTCATATGCCATTAAAATTGGTTGATAAGCAAGAAGTATTAGAATTAACAGATGTGATTGCTCGTTTAGAATATTTAATGGGCATGATGGAATCGGAGATCGATTTACTTCAAATCGAAAAACGTATTCGTGGCCGTGTTAAAAAACAAATGGAAAAAAGCCAACGTGAGTACTATTTGAATGAGCAAATGAAAGCCATTCAGAAAGAACTGGGCGATTTGGATGATGCGCCTGATGAGTTTGAAGCACTACAAAAGAAAATTGTAGATGCAAAAATGCCAAAAGAAGCGCAAGAAAAAGCAGAGCAAGAGCTTCAGAAATTAAAAATGATGTCTCCAATGTCAGCTGAAGCAACGGTAGTTCGTAGCTACATTGATTGCATGGTTGGTGTTCCATGGCATAAGCGCTCTAAAGTGAAGAAAGACTTGGCAAAAGCAGAAGAGATCTTAAATTCAGATCACTACGGCTTAGAGCGAGTAAAAGAACGCATTTTAGAATATTTAGCGGTTCAAAGCCGAGTAAGTAAGCTAAAAGGTCCTATCCTTTGTTTAGTTGGACCTCCTGGTGTAGGTAAAACCTCATTAGGCCAATCTATTGCGAAAGCAACGGGACGTAAATACACACGTATGGCTCTTGGTGGCGTACGTGATGAAGCTGAGATTCGAGGGCATCGTCGTACTTACATTGGTTCATTACCAGGTAAGTTAATCCAAAAACTGTCGAAAGTTGAAGTGAAAAACCCACTTTTCCTTTTGGATGAAATTGACAAAATGTCATCAGACATGCGTGGTGATCCGGCATCTGCTTTATTAGAAGTGCTTGACCCTGAACAAAACAGCGCATTCAGTGATCACTATTTAGAAGTTGATTACGATTTGTCAGATGTCATGTTTGTTGCAACATCTAACTCAATGAATATTCCGGGTCCATTATTGGATCGTATGGAGGTGATTCGTTTATCGGGTTATACAGAAGATGAAAAACTGAACATCGCTAAGAATCATTTACTGACAAAACAAATTAAGCGTAATGGCTTAAAAGAACATGAAATTGAGATTGATGATTCAGCAATCATTGGCATTATTCGTTATTACACGCGTGAAGCTGGTGTTCGTAGCTTAGAGCGAGAAATCTCTAAATTATGTCGTAAAGCGGTTAAGCAGATCTTACTTGATAAATCGATTAAGAAAGTCACGATTAATCAAGATAACCTGAAGGATTTCTTAGGCGTTCAGCGTTGTGATTACGGTAAAGCGGATGATGAGAATCGCATTGGTCAAGTTGTTGGTTTAGCTTGGACTGAAGTTGGTGGTGATTTACTTACTATTGAAGCTGAGTCAATGATAGGTAAAGGTAAGCTTACTTATACAGGTTCGCTTGGTGACGTAATGAAAGAGTCAATCCAAGCTGCAATGACCGTGGTTCGTACTCGTGCTGAAAAATTAGGTATTAATCCTGATTTCTACGAAAAACGTGATATTCACGTACACGTACCAGAAGGTGCAACACCAAAAGATGGTCCAAGTGCAGGTATCGGTATGTGTACAGCACTTGTTTCAAGCCTAACTGGTAATCCGGTTCGTTCTGATGTTGCAATGACGGGTGAAATTACACTGCGTGGTGAAGTTCTGCCTATTGGCGGTTTAAAAGAAAAACTGTTAGCTGCACACCGTGGTGGAATTAAAACCGTGATCATTCCAAAAGAGAATGAGCGTGATTTAGAAGACATTCCAGCGAATGTAATTGCTGATCTATCTGTTCATCCAGTTAAGTGGATTGACGAAGTTTTGACATTGGCTTTACAAAGCGACCCATCAGGTTTTAGTGTTGAACAATCTAAAAAGTGATGTGTAGCAAAAAACGTTGATATAACAGGGCTGACAAGTCGAAATGACTTGTCACTCTATATTGATATCGTTAAGTTAGACTCTATTGCTGTGAAGATAAATTCACACAACAAATATTATTATATGGACTCGTTCATTAAACTGTTGAATGAAAATTTTAAAGGGGAATACCGTGAATAAATCTCAATTAGTTGATCAAATTGCTGAAAGTGCAGATATCTCAAAAGCAGCAGCAGGCCGTGCTTTAGATGCACTAGTTGAAACAGTAACAGAGACGCTAAAAAGTGGCGATCAAGTAACTCTTGTTGGTTTTGGGTCATTTGTAGTTCGTGAGCGTGCAGCTCGCACAGGTCGTAACCCAAAAACTGGTGAAGCGATTGAGATTTCAGCTGCAAAAGTTCCTGCTTTTAAAGCGGGTAAAGCATTAAAAGATGCGTGTAACTAATCGAAAACTAGATAAAACTCTACACAAGCTAGCGTAACGCTAGTAGACTAGAGATATGAGTCATAGGCGCATCCAATGATGCGCTTTTTTATTGTTAAATTTTCTTTTGTTGAACTATTTTAAATTTTCACTATCAATAGAAATTGAAATGTTTTCTTAGGAATAAAATCATTCCATTCGGTGATTAGGAGTTAATACACATTATGATGGATCGAATTCGCGAAGGTTCAACAGGCCTTGCAGTTAAGATCATTCTCGGTCTAATTATTTTCTCATTTGTATTTGCAGGTGTAGGTAGTTATTTAGTCGGTGGTGGCCAGCCTTTAGCAGCGAAAGTTGGTGAGCGCGAAATTACTCGTAATGAGTTTGAGCAAGTTTATCAAAATGAACGTAACCGTATGCAATCGCAGTTAGGTGAATATTTTGCTACGTTACTGGGTGATCCTGCATATGTAGAGCAATTCCGTAAGTCAGTTTTAGACCGTATGGTTAATGATGCACTGCTTGATAACCAAGCTCAAGATTTAGGCTTGCGTATTAGTGATGATCAAATTCGTCAAACTATCCTTTCAATGCCTCAATTCCAAAAAGATGGCAAGTTTGATGAAGAAATCTATAACATTTCTTTACGCCGTGCAGGTTTTAGCTCTGATAGTTTTGCCGCTTACTTACGTCAAGACTTAGCAAGAAACCAGCTAGTTATGGCGTTAGAATCGACAGAATTTACGTTATCAAATGAAGTTCAAGCACAAGCTGCTTTAGAAACTCAGCAACGTGAAATTCGTACGATTACATTAAATACTGCTGATTTTGCTAAAAATGCAAAAGTAACAGATGAAGAAATCACAGAATACTACAATGCAAACAAACAACAATTTGTTCGACCTGAACAAGTAAAAGTGTCATATGTAGAGTTATCTGGTAATTCATTAAAAGCGCAGGCGCCAATTACAGATAAAGAAATTGAAGAATATTACCAAGCGAATTTAGATAAATATTCTACACAAGAGAAGCGTGAAGTTAGCCATATTTTAATTAAAGGCGACGAAGCTGATGCACAAAAAGTGCTAGATAGAATTAACAATGGCGAAGACTTTGCTACTGTAGCTAAAGATGCTTCACAAGATATCCCTACAGCTAAAGAAGGTGGTTCTTTAGGTTGGATTGAGCGTGGTGTTATTGATCCTGAGTTTGAAGATGCTGCTTTCCAATTAGCAAAAGTAGGTGATCATTCAGGTATCGTGAAATCAGCATTTGGTTTCCATATCATTCAACTGAATGGTATCGAAGAACCAACAACAAAACCGCTTGCTGAAGTAAGTGCTGATATCAAGTCGTTCTTAGTTGATGAGCATGCAGCAGATGCGTTTTACAGTCTACAAACTGAACTAGCTGAAAAAGCGTTTGAATCACCTGATTCATTAGATGATGCTGCTGAAGCCGTTGATGCGAAGATTGTAACATCTGATTTCTTCTCTCAAGCTGATGCACCTAAAGCGCTTGCGGATTCAGCTGTACTTCAAGCTATTTATAGCCCAGAAGTTAAAGAAGATGGTTTAAACTCTGATGTTATCGAAATTGCACCTGAACATGTTATCGTTGTTCGTGTTGAAGATGTTCGTGATGAAATGGTTTTACCTCTTGATGAAGTAAAAGATGCAGTAATTGCTCGCTTATCTCAAGCACAAGGTGAACAGGAAGCCCTAGAACTTGCTCAAAACGTAATTTCAGGCCTTAAGAAAGGTGACAATAGCGTGATGACAAATAATGGCTTAGCGTTTGCTGAGGCTCGAATGATCAGCCGTAATGATGAATTAGCAAATGACGTATATCGTTTAGAGAAGCCTGCTGATGGTAAATCAACGTATGCACAGGTTATGGATCGTCAAGGAAACCATGTCATTGTTGCTCTTGATAGTGTATTAGAATTAAATGATTCAAATATGTCATCGCAAATTGCTACTGGTTTATTGCGTTCTCAAACTCAGCAAGATTTAACAGCAACGTTAGATACGCTAAAAGAAAGTACAGAAATTAGCTATCCGTTACTTGAACAGTAAAACATTTCTTTGTAACTGATAAATATAAAAGACGGGCCCCTATAAGGGGCCCGTCGTGTTTTTAAAGATAGAAACTATTTCCATATAGGTTTTTAGTAAACGTTTTAATATGCTTTTTCCGATGTTTGAATAGGTGTTGTTTTCTGATGTATCAATCATCATTTTTTCATTTTAAAAAGGATACATAATGAAACGCATACTCACTTTACTCAGTACCTTGATGTTAACACTAACACTTTTCTCTGCTTCAGTAGCTGCAGAAGTAACAAAAAGCGATACACATGAAGGTATTGAAATAACGGTTAACATCAACCAAGCAGGAGCTGAAGAGCTAAAAACGTTATTGGTTGGTGTTGGAGAATTAAAAGCTCAAGCGATAATTGATTACCGTAATGCTAACGGCAAGTTTGTCAAAGCTGATGATTTAACGAAAGTTAAAGGTATTGGGGATAAACTGGTTGAGAAAAACCGAGATAGAATCACATTGTAGAGTTATATTTAGTTGTACCAATTTAGTTAATCAGTTCATTGGTACAATAAAAAGGCAGCCATGAAGGCTGCCTTTTTTGTGCTAAATCGTATTCTGAATATTTGATATTCAGTTTGGAATTACCGATTAATGAGCTTTTTCAGCACCGTGCATCCAACGAATAAGCGTACCTGAAATTATCAGAAGAAGAACACCAGAAACTGTTGCCGTGATAGCAATACCAGCAAAGATATCTAGAGCACCTAAGCTTTCAACATGAGAGCCTACTAAGCCTGCAATGTAGTTAGAGATAGCATTGAAGCCAAACCAAGTCCCCATCATTAATGAAGCTAAACGTAATGGAGCTAATTTAGTAACTAATGAAAGACCAATTGGTGATAAACACAGTTCACCTAAAGTATGGAAGAAATACGCGCCAACTAACCAAAGCATTGAGGTTTTAACGGTTAAGTCGCCACCTTGTTCTAGTACTGCGCCAACCATACATACGAAACCCATAGCCAAGAAGAATAGAGCCATCGCAAATTTAACTGGTGAGCTTGGCTCTTTTGGACCGAGTTTAACCCATATTCCAGCAATGATAGGAGCAAGAACAATAATAAAGAACGGGTTTAACGATTGGAACCAAGCTGCAGGAACTTCAAAAGAACCAATCATTCTATCTGTGTATTGTTGTGAATATACATTCATCAGGCCACCAGCTTGTTCAAAGCCTGCCCAGAAAACAATAACGAATAAGCCCATGATCATGACCACTTTTAGTCGGTCAATTTCTTCTTTAGTTAACGCGGTGCTTGATTTACCAGCTGCTTTTGCGTTTTCTTTTGCGATATGTGCTGCAGGTCTAACACCGATGTCACCTAAGAAGCGTTGGGCAAAAAGACTTTGGATGATCAAACTGATGATCATACCGATACCAGCTGCAACAAAACCAGCTTTCCATCCCCATACTCCAGTTACAGAGCCTGATACAACACCAGCAAGTAAAGAACCTAAGTTAATACCCATGTAGAAGATAGTAAATGCGCCATCACGACGATGATCGCCATCTTCATATAAATCGCCAACCATTGTGGAAACATTTGGTTTAAATAAACCATTACCAGCGATTAGAAAGCCAAGACCGGTATAAAATAAGGCTTCGACAGAAAAAGGAAGGAAATCGTGCGGTAAAGCCAAAGTAAATTGACCAATTACCATTAAGAAACCACCGATTAATAATGCTTTACGTTGGCCTAAGTAATTATCAGCTAACCATCCGCCAATGAGAGGGGTGATGTACATAAGGGCGGTATAAGTACCATATAGGCTTAATGCATCTTTTACTGTCCAACCCATACCACCATTGATGGTTCTATCTGTGAGATATAGAACCAAGATAGCGCGCATTGCGTAATAGGAGAAGCGTTCCCAAAGCTCTGTTCCAAAAAGTAAGAACAACCCTTGAGGGTGTCCCATAAGTAATTTGTTGTTATTTGACATAATGTTCTCTTTTATAATGGAATATTATTCTTCTTATACAGCGTAAATTTATACGCTTTGAATGTCGTTACTGCAATGTCGTACATTTTTATGTGATTTGCGTAACATTTTAACTCTTTGAAATGTTTGGAAACACTTTAAATTGGCAACATTATCATACTCTGTTTTTGTTTTTACTTGTAGGTTTAAGTTCTTTTTTGTTTTAGTTTATTGGTTTTTTATTTTAATTTTGTGTTGATATTTAGATTTTAGATGTAATTTTGGTTATTTATCGATATTTAACATTTGTTGTGCGTGCAACTATTGATTTTTACTAGGAAATCATTTTTTTGAATGATTTGACATGCTATGATCTTCAGTTGGTTTGGTTAGGTATTGAGTTATGAAACAGTGGTATTTACTTTATTGCAAACGCGGTGAGCAAGAGAGAGCAAAACTACATTTAGAAAATCAAATGGTAGAGTGCTTTTATCCTGAGATCGTTGTAGAGAAAATTGTTCGAGGAAAAAGAAAACAAGTAAAAGAACCACTATTTCCATGCTATATGTTTATCTATTTTGATTTTGAGGTAGGTCCATCGTTTACTTCTATTCGCTCTACTCGTGGAGTTAGTGATTTTATTCGATTTGGTGCTCAGCCAAAGGTTCTGCAAGGTGACTTGATTTACTCATTAAAAGCGCTCGATGAAAATAATAATAAAGAGAAATTAGAGTGTTTACCTGAAGCTGGACAAAAAGTAGCGATAAAAGAAGGACCGTATAGCGGTATTGAAGCGATTTATAAAGAAGCTGATGGTGAAAAACGTTCCATCCTCTTAATAACGTTAATTAATAAAAAAGTAGAAATTAAAATACCTAACTCAGATATTGAATATTGATGCATAAAAAAAGCGCCTATAAGACGCTTTTTTATTACATTAAAATGGTGCTAGTGCATTAATCGTATGCTTCGTTATGAACGGCTTGAACAGCACGACCTGACGGATCTACGCAGTTCTGGAAAGATTCATCCCATTCAATTGCTTTAGCTGATGAGCAAGCAACTGACGGACCACCAGGAACACATTTCGCTGCATCTTCTAGCGGGAATAACTCTTCAAAGATTTCTCGATAAACATACGCTTCTTTTGTTGTTGGCGTGTTATACGGGAAGCGGAATTTTGCTGATTCCATTTGTTGGTCTGTTACTTTTGCCTCTGCGGTTTCTCGTAATGTGTCGATCCAGCTATATCCAACACCATCAGAGAATTGTTCTTTCTGTCTCCATGCGATAGCTTCAGGTAAATAATGTTCAAAACATTCACGTAAGATGTGTTTTTCCATCTTTCCATTACCACACATCTTATCTTGTGGGTTTAAACGCATAGCCACATCAATAAATTCTTTATCTAAGAATGGAACACGACCTTCAACCCCCAAGCTGCAAGTGATTTATTCGCACGAGCACAATCAAACATGTTTAAAGCAAGTAGTTTACGAACGGTCTCTTCATGGAACTCTTTTTTGTTTGGTGCTTTATGGAAGTAGAGGTAGCCACCAAAGATTTCATCTGCACCTTCACCAGAAAGTACCATCTTGATGCCCATCGCTTTGATTTTACGACCCATTAAGAACATTGGTGTTGATGCTCGAATAGTGGTTACATCATAGGTTTCAATATGATAAATAACATCACGAATCGCATCCAAACCTTCTTGAATGGTGTAAGTCATTTCATGGTGAACCGTACCCAGTTTATCTGCAACTTCACGAGCGGCTTTTAGATCTGGTGCGCCTTCTAAGCCAACAGCAAAAGAGTGCAGTTGAGGCCACCATGCTTCCGACTTTTCATCGTCTTCAATACGCATCGCTGCGAAACGTTTAGCTACGGCAGACGTAATAGATGAATCTAATCCACCAGAAAGAAGTACACCATAAGGAACATCTGTCATTAATTGGCGTTTTACAGCATCTTCAAGTGCTTGGGTTAAGTCTTCTTTACTTGTTGGGTTATCTTTAACTGCATCATAATCCATCCAATCACGTAAATAATAACGTGTTGGTTCTGTATCTTTTGATGAGTAGAAGTGGCCAGGAGGAAACTCACTGATTGATTTACATACAGGAACTAATGCTTTCATTTCTGAAGCAACATAATAGTTACCATGTTCATCATAACCGTGATACATAGGGATAATACCAATATGGTCACGACCAATTAAATATTCATCTTTTTCTTCATCGTAAAGAATGAAGGCAAAAATACCATTTAAATCTTCGAGTAGATCAGCTCCTTTTTCACGATATAACGCTAAAATAACTTCACAATCTGAATCAGTTTGGAATGTGTAATTATCTGCGTATTTTTCGCGAAGCTCTTTGTGGTTATAAATTTCACCATTAACAGCAAGAATGTGCTTTTTATCTTCGCTATAAAGAGGTTGTGCGCCACTGTTTAAACCAACGATAGCTAAACGTTCATGCGCTAAAATTGCTTTGTCAGATGAATAGATACCTGACCAGTCTGGACCTCGATGGCGTAACTTTTTAGACATTTCTAAAGCGGTAGTTCTTAGTGGAGTTGGATCGCTTTTAATATCTAGAATTCCGAAAATTGAGCACATAAATAAGTTCCTTCTACTCTTCTTAATTTTTGTCTTAAATTATTGTCCTGAATACAATTTGCCATTACCGCTAAAAAAATCAACCCAGAAATACAAATAAATTCACAAATACGACCCATGATTAGATATTTTTTAACAAAATGAAGGTTTTCTTATTGAATCGTTACTTGGTGCTGCTTTTTTGAACTGAAAGGTATAATTACTGAAGATAAAAGAGATAAAAAAAGAGAGCACAACAAATGATGCTGCGCTCTCTTCATTATTTGAATGAAATAAATTAACGATAAATTAATGCGTTATGTAATCTTTATGATGATTAAATTGTGGATCTAACTGTTCACTTACATGACGGGCAAAACCACTGCCTGCTTCGTGATAAATATTAAATGCAGCATCAACACCTTGTTCAATTAATCCATCAATTTGGTCATTGTATGCTGCGATTGCAGCGGTTTGTCCTTGATAGTTTCTAGTTTGTAGTTGCTCAAGTGCAAATTGATTACCTTGGTGATTGGGCATTGCTAATAAAACTAATTTTACGTGCGAAGTTGAAAGAATACGTTCCCAAAAATCAGGGTCGGTTGCATCACCAGAAATCACATTTCTTCCTAGTTCTTGGTGCTGTTTTGCTGATTCTTCACGCAATTCTATACCTAAAATAATGTCACCATATTTTTCTTTTAGTTCATCATAGGCGCCACTACCAATGCGACCCATACCTAAAATCAGAATTTGAGCGCGTCCGGGATTAATTAACTTATCCATCGGATTTAATCGTTCAGCAGTATGTTCTTTTAACCAATGACGAGAACGTTGGTAAATGGTATGTCCAAAATTATTTAATGGTGCAGAGATAATGAACGAGATGGAGACGGCAATAGCAATGGCAACTAAGGTATCTGCTGGTAACCATCCCATTTTAAAGGCAAGACCGCCAACAATAAGCCCAAATTCGCTGTAATTAAATAGGGTTAGAGAGGCAAGTAATGAGGTTCGCACTCGGAACTTGAATTTATTAATAATAATGAAGTATAAGAAGCTTTTAACTGGTAACAGTAAAATAAGGATCAGAGCGAGTCCAAGACCTGAAACCGTTGGTGCGGCAGACAAGCCAATATTTAAAAAGAAGCAAATGAGTAGAACTTCTTTTAAATTAAAAAGTGATTTAGATAATTCTGAGGCTTTTGCATGTCCAGCTAATAGCATTCCTAAGATAAGTGCACCTAGATCCGGTTTCATACCTACTAATTCAAAAGTACCAGCCCCAGCAACTAATGCTAAGAAAATACCGTAAAGGACCAGCATTTCACCGTGCCCAGCCCAATCGAGTAGTTTAAAAAACAATGGTCTAAACAAAGGTAATGCAAAAAGAGCGAGCGCGGTAATTTCTGGAATTTTCCCCGTTGATGCAGTTAAAAATACAACCGCAAAGATATCTTGCATAACAAGAATACCAATGGCTAAGGTACCGTAGGTTGCATTCATTTCACCTTTTTCTTGTAATGCTTTTACTGCGAATACTGTACTTGAGAAAGAGAGTGCAAAACCAAAGAGTACCAGTTGAGCTGTCTCTATGTTGGCAAGCATATTGATGCCAAGAAGTTTAAGCCCTAATAATGCAAAGGTAAAAAACAGAGTTGAAAAGACATTATGAAGTGTAGCGCCTAACCAAATTTCTTTAGCAAGTAATGTTTTAATATCTAATTTTAAGCCAATGGAGAAAAGTAATAGGGTGACACCGAGATCGGCAAATGTCTCAAGAGCGTCATTAGATTGAAAACCAAGGGCGTGTAAACCAAATCCAGCTAATAAAAAACCGACAAGAGGCGGTAGGTTAATTTTTAAAGCAATAAATCCCATTACAAACGCTGCAATGATAAAAAGTAACTCCATATACTCATGTTCCTGATGGTAATCGAAAAAAAGGGCTGCTAATAGCAACCCTTAGAATAATAACACGCGAATAGAGACTCGTGATTATTCATCGAGTAATTTTTGTAACAAGACTCCATTAAGCATCGCACGTTTTACCATAGAGAATGCCCCGATCGTTGGTTGGTCGTATAACTCAGAAGCAACAATTGGTAGATCTTTATGGAAAGTAGTTAATGATTGATTCTTAATACAGTTACGAATTGCAGCAAATAGGATCTTATCTGCATGGGTAATTGCACCTGCGATAACGATCTTTTGAGGATTAAATAAGTTTATTGTCATCGCAATAGCCTTACCTAATTGATTACCTACACGCAATATTGTTTGAGTCGCTAGCTCATCGCCATGATTTGCAGCATGACAAATATCTGTCATGGTGATTTTTGGTAGTTGAGAAAGACTTGATGGATAGCCTTGTTTTAATAAGGACTCAACACGTGCAATGATTGCTGGGTCAGCAGCAACGGTTTCTAGGCAACCAAAATTACCGCATTGGCATTTATCACCAATAGGGTCAATTTGGATATGACCAATTTCACCTACATTGCGGTTATGACCTAAAAATACTTTGCCATTAACAATAATACCTGCACCAGTACCACGGTGAACACTGACTAAGATCGAATCATAACAATCTTGTGAAGCACCAAAGTAATGTTCAGCAAGTGCAAGGCCACGAACATCGTTACCTACAAAACATTCAGTATTAAAATTATCTTTGATGAAATCCGCTAGAAGTAGCTTGTTTACATCGGTATTTGGCATGTATTCAACCACACCCGTTTCAGGGTTAACTAAACCAGGAAGAGTAATGCCGATAGCAATTAATTGCTTAATTGTATCTTGGTTTTTTGAAATAAAGCCTTCCAATAGTAATTTCAGCCCATCTAGTAGATGTTCTTGATTGCTATAATGGAATTCTTGGTATTCGCTAGCCAGCTCTTTAGTCGAAAGATCAAACAAACTCAGTTGAATGTAATCTCGTCCTAGACGTACTGCTATAGAGTGGAAAGGGGAGGTTTCAGTGGTCAAGGAGATAGCTCTTCGACCACCAGTAGATGCTTGTTGCGCGACTTCTTTTATTAAGCCGCGCTCTAATAGTTGACGGGTGATTTTGGTAACACTTGCAGGAGCCAGCTGGCTTACATCTGCAATTTGAATTCGAGAAATCGGACCTTTTTGGTCGATTAAACGATAAACAGCCGCACTGTTTAATTGTTTTACTAGATCTACATTACCAATTTGTCCGCCAGTCATATTAACTTTGCTCGTATTGTCCGTTCACAACAGTCGCTTTTACATTGAAGTCACGATCAAAAATAGCAAGGTTAGCAACCATGTTCTTTTTAATGCGGCCAAGTTTATTATCTAAGCCCATAGCTTGAGCTGGATATAAAGTCGCCATGCGTAGTGCTTCGTCTAAAGCGATTCCAACGTGCTCAACTGTATTCTGAACTGCTTCAATCATAGTCAGAGCTGAGCCACCTAATGTGCCATTTTCATCAACACATTTGCCATCCTTGTAATATACTTTCTTACCCACAAAAATAAAGTATTCCATGTCAGCACCTGCAGGAGCTGTGGCATCGGTCACTAATACTAGTTTTTCTTTCTTTATTTTGTGTGCAATACGGATGTTTGCATAGTCAACATGGAAACCATCAGCAATGATGCCAGCATAAACGTCTGGAGTATCATAAATTGCACCCACAACACCAGGCTCACGACCAACCATAGGCGTCATTGCATTAAACAAGTGAGTTGCGAAAGTGATACCTGACTCAAATCCTTGACGAGCTTCAGCATAAGTTGCGTTTGTGTGGCCAATAGATACCACGATACCTGCTTTATGAAGGCGCTCGATATGCTCAGGATCATTTTGCTCTGGCGCTAGCGTTACTTTTGCGATTAGGTCTGCGTTATCACACATAAGTTGGATCATGTCTGAGTCTGACGTACGGATATGATCAACGCTGTGAATGCCTTTTTTCATTACGTTTAGGTATGGACCTTCTAGGTGCAAACCTAAAGATTGGTTTTGATATTTGCTGTGGTATTCACGAGCAGCTTCGATTGCCGCACGCATATCTTCATCAGAAGAAGTAATCAATGTTGGTAAGAAGCTAGTACAGCCAGATTTTAGGTTTGCTTCATGCATAATTTGCATGGTTTCTGCTGTAATTTCATCATTAAGCATTACGCCACCACAACCATTAAGCTGAAGATCGATAAAGCCTGGGCTTAGAATCGCTCCATCTAAGTCTTTTAGCTCAATACCACCTGGTAGTTCTGATGTTGGGCAAACAGCTTCAATCTCTGTTCCATTAATGATTACTGAATGGTCAGTAAGAACATCGTTACCTGTATAAACTTTACAGTTAGTTAGCGCATACATAGCTTGAATCCTTTGGTTATAATTTAGAGTACGAAAAAAATAAACTTTTTTCGTTGAAATTTTTAAGCAGGTGAAAATAGAACTGCTTACTGAGCGGTACACTCAGAATACCTAAATGTTACGTTCAGTAATGACAAAATTTGGTCATAATATGCACCAAATTTTATTCCTGATGCTTTATTCTTTCGAATGATAAAATAAGTTTTATGATCTCGCTAGCAAAATACCCTAAATATTCCTTCCGCAGGTGATAATGATCACAATACGTTAGCTTTTAATTTGCGGGGCGAAATTAATCCCTTACACTGACCCTGTTTATAACGAGTAACGAAATAAGTTTTGTGAAGAACAGGTTAAGTTATTCAAAAAAAATCTAAAATCCTTATAGGGGGAATCTAAAGGTGAATATTTTAGGATATTTTCAAAAAGTAGGTAAGGCACTGATGGTACCAGTTGCTACATTACCTGCAGCAGCAATTTTAATGGGTATTGGTTACTGGATTGACCCGGTAGCTTGGGGTGGCAACAGTGCACTTGCAGCGTTTTTAATCAAAGCTGGTGCGGCTATCATCGACAACATGTCAGTACTGTTCGCAGTAGGTGTTGCTTATGGTATGTCTAAAGATAAAGATGGTGCAGCTGCACTTTCTGGTTTTGTTGGTTTCTTAGTTGTTACTACTCTTCTTTCACCAGGAGCAGTTGCTCAAATTCAGGGTATTGATCCCGCTGCAGTTCCAGCTGCATTTGGTAAAATCAATAACCAATTTGTTGGTATCCTAGTTGGTATCGTATCTGCTGAAATCTACAACCGTTTTTCTTCTGTAGAACTGCATAAAGCACTTGCATTCTTCTCAGGTAAGCGTCTTGTACCTATCCTAACTTCTTTCGCAGGTATCTTAATTGCGTTTGTACTTATGTACATCTGGCCTGCAATTTACGGCGGCCTAGTACACTTTGGTGAATCAATCCAAGGTATGGGTTCTGTTGGTGCTGGTATCTACGCATTCTTCAACCGTCTACTTATCCCTGTTGGTCTTCACCACGCACTTAACTCTGTGTTCTGGTTTGACGTAGCGGGTATTAACGATATTCCTAACTTCCTAGGTGGCGCTAAGTCTATCGCTGAAGGTACTGCAACTGTAGGTGTTACAGGTATGTACCAAGCTGGTTTCTTCCCAATCATGATGTTTGGTCTACCAGGTGCAGCACTAGCTATCTACCATACTGCTAAAGTTGAGAACAAAGAAAAAGTTGCATCTATCATGATTGCTGCTGGTTTCGCATCATTCTTCACTGGTGTAACAGAACCTCTAGAATTCTCATTCATGTTCCTTGCTCCTGCACTATACGTAGTTCACGCAGCATTAACAGGTATCTCTGTATTCATCGCAGCATCTATGCAATGGATTGCAGGTTTCGGTTTCTCAGCTGGTCTTGTAGATATGGTACTTTCTACTCGTAACCCTCTAGCTGTTAACTGGTACATGCTAATTATCCAAGGTATCGTATTCTTCGCAATCTACTACTTCGTATTCCGCGCTGTAATCGTTAAGTTCAACCTTAAGACTCCAGGCCGTGAAGACGACGAAGACGAAGAAGGTTCAACAGTTGGTGGTTCTAAAGAAACTGGTGAGCTAGCTAAACAATACCTTAAAGCTCTAGGTGGTCACGAAAACCTAGAAAACATCGATGCTTGTATCACTCGTCTACGTCTAACTCTTAAAGACACTAGCGTAATCAGCGAGAAGCAACTTAAAGCTCTAGGTGCAATGGGTGTGGTTAAACTTGGTTCAAACAACGTTCAAGTTATCCTTGGTCCTCTTGCTGAAATCGTAGCTGGCGAAATGAAAAAAATCCCAGCTTCTGAAGACCTAACAGCAGTTGCACTACCATAATTATTGAGTAATTAACTCAAAATCAACAAGCCGCTCTCTTTAGAGCGGCTTTTTTTATATAAATAACCAAACTATTTGATTCTATATATTGAGTATCTGCCCATAATTGTGGATCATAGGGAGATATGAACAATCTGTTCTTTCTGACAATACTAATACCAATGAGGTGCTTTAGATGAGTGAAACTGAAACTCGTCCTACCAACTTTATCCGTCAAATTATTGATGAAGATTTAAAGTCTGGTAAACATTCCAGTGTCCATACTCGTTTCCCGCCAGAGCCAAATGGCTATCTGCATATCGGACACGCAAAATCTATCTGTTTGAATTTTGGTATTGCTCAAGATTATCAGGGTCAGTGTAATCTTCGTTTTGACGATACAAACCCTGAGAAAGAAGACATCGAATACGTTGAGTCTATTAAGAATGACGTTAACTGGTTAGGTTTTCAGTGGAGTGGAGATATTCAATATTCTTCAAACTACTTTGATAAGCTATATGGTTATGCTGTTGAATTAATTGAAAAAGGATTAGCGTATGTTGATGAGCTAACTCCTGAGCAAATGCGTGAATACCGTGGTTCTCTAAAAGAGCCAGGTAAAAACAGCCCGTACCGTGATCGTAGCGTAGAAGAAAACCTAGCGTTATTTGAACAAATGCGTGATGGTAAATTTAAAGAAGGCACAATTTGCTTACGAGCTAAAATTGATATGGCTTCTTCATTCATCGTACTTCGTGATCCTGTTATTTATCGTGTACGTTTTGCTACTCACCATCAAACTGGTGATAAGTGGTGCATTTACCCAATGTACGACTTCACACACTGTATTTCTGATGCGTTAGAAGGCATTACGCACTCTATTTGTACGCTTGAATTCCAAGACAACCGTCGTTTATACGATTGGGTACTAGAGAACATCACAATTGATTGCCAACCGCGTCAATATGAATTTAGCCGTCTAAATCTTGAATATACGGTAATGTCTAAGCGTAAGCTGAACCAACTAGTGACTGAGAAATTAGTAAATGGTTGGGATGACCCACGTATGCCTACTGTTTCTGGTTTACGTCGTCGTGGCTTTACTTCTGCATCAATTCGCGAGTTCTGTAAGCGTATCGGTGTAACGAAACAAGAAAACATGATTGAATTCAGCTCTCTTGAGTCTTGTATTCGCGATGATTTAAACGAATCAGCACCTCGTGCAATGGCTGTTCTTGAGCCAGTGAAACTTGTGATTGAAAACTACGAAGAAGGTAAGGTTGAGACGCTAAATATTGCTAACCATCCAAATAAACCTGAAATGGGCACTCGTGAAGTACCATTTACTCGTGAAGTTTATATTGAACAAGATGATTTCCGCGAAGAAGCGAACAAAAAATACAAGCGTTTAGTGCTAGGTAAAGAAGTTCGTTTACGTGGTGCTTACGTTATTCAAGCTAACCGTATTGAAAAAGACGAAGCAGGTAATATCACAACGATTTTCTGTAGTTACGATGAAGATACGTTAGGTAAAAACCCTGCAGATGGTCGTAAAGTTAAAGGTGTTATTCACTGGGTTTCTGCTGATAAAGCATTACCAGCTGAAATTCGTTTATACGATCGTTTATTTACTGTACCAAACCCAGGTGCTGCGGATGATTTTGCTGCAACAATCAACCCTGAGTCTTTAGTGGTTAAAAATGGTTTTGTTGAACCTAGTTTAGCAACAGCAGAAGCTGAAGTTGGTTATCAGTTTGAGCGTACAGGTTACTTCTGTGCAGATAACAAAGACTCAAGTGCTGATGCATTAGTCTTTAACCGTACTGTAGGTTTACGTGATACTTGGGCTGGTTAATTAATCATTACTAGCTAATAAAAAACCAGCATGAAAATGCTGGTTTTTTTATATGAGCTTGTCGCAAAAAGCGATTAATTAAGCGTTGTGTGCATCATCATTATCAGCACAATCACCCGTTATACAGTGACCATATAGGTACAAACTGTGATTCGTTAGACGGACATTGTACTTTTCTGCAACTTGTTTTTGACGTTGCTCAATTGTTTCATCCGAGAACTCAATTACTTTTCCACAATCTAAGCAAACTAAATGATCATGGTGATGTTGAGTTGCTAATTCAAAAACTGATTTACCGCCTTCAAAATGGTGGCGAGTGACGATACCAGCATCATCAAATTGGTTTAATACACGGTAAACAGTTGCAAGTCCGATTTCTTCACCGATATCAATCAGCTTTTTATACAAATCTTCAGCGCTAATGTGTTGGCACTCTGGTTCTTGTAGCACTTCTAAAATTTTAAGGCGCGGAAGGGTTACTTTTAAACCGGCTTTTTTTAGAGCTTGGTTATTATCTGACATCGACTTTTCCTGTTTTGGCTTTCTGCATCGATTTCCTGTGCAGTTTTAATCACTTAATTATAGGGAACATTCAATTCAGTTGAAACCTTATATGCAAGATCTCTTACAAAAAAATAGATGTTGATCTTTTGTTAACAAAGAAACTATTATGAGGTCTGACCAGAATTAAAGAGATTAAATATGTATCGTTACTTTACCCCAAAAATTGTAAAAAGGGCATTAAATATTTGGCCTCCATTTTGGGGGGCTGGGATCTCAATCGAAAATATTTCATCAGACTTTCAAGAAGTAAGTGTGATTCTGAAAGACCGCTTTTGGAATCGAAATGCTAATAGAACTCAGTATGGTGGCAGTATTTTTTCTATGACCGATCCTGTGTTCTCTCTCATGTTAATGGGCATATTAAGAGATGAATATTATGTATGGGATAAACAATCTGAAATAGATTTTATTTCACCAGGAACCACTGATTTACACGCTCGGTTTGTGATATCAGATGAACAATTAGTTGAAATCAAACAAGCAACAAAAGAAGGGGAAAAGCATTTTCCGCAATTTGAAGTATATATTTATGATAAAAAAGGGAAGGTAGTTGCTAGGGTAAATAGAACATTATATGTAAGGAAGAAACCAGAATTTAGATAATGCTCCCTACACTAAATGAGTGATAGGCAGAGAGCATTATAGGAATTAGAATATTAGTCTTCTAATTCTGCTAAGCACATTTCTTCGTGGATTTGGTTTACCCACTTAGTAACACGCTCTTCAGTTAGCTCTGGTTGGCGATCTTCATCAATACATAGACCAACAAAGTTATCATCATCTACTAATGCTTTAGACGCTTCAAACTCATAACCTTCAGTTGGCCAGTAACCGATGATAGTACCGCCTTTTGCTTCTACGATATCACGGATATTACCCATCGCATCACAGAAGTATTCAGCGTAATCTTCTTGGTCACCACAACCAAAAATAGCAACTAGCTTTGTTGAAAAGTCAATTTCTTCTAGTTCAGGGAAGAAATCATCCCAATCACATTGAGCTTCACCGTAGTACCATGTAGGGATACCTAATAGAAGTAGATCGAAATTATCGATATCTTCTTTGCTGCTTTTAGCAATATCTTGTACATGAACTAGCTTTTTACCAAGCTGCTTTTGAATCATCTTGCCAACAGCTTCAGTGTTACCTGTATCGCTGCCAAAGAAGAGTCCTACACTTGCCATATGATGAATACCTGTATTGTCTATATTAAATAAAAATAAATGGTGTTAGATCAGTCAATTTAATTGAGTCCAGAACCTTCCCAGCTCAGCTGGATGAGTCCTTTAGCAATAAAGCCTGCACAACCTAAAAAGAGAACA
Source organism: Aliivibrio fischeri (assembly GCA_038993745.2). NCBI lineage: Bacteria > Pseudomonadati > Pseudomonadota > Gammaproteobacteria > Vibrionales > Vibrionaceae > Aliivibrio > Aliivibrio fischeri. The sequence continues at coordinate 885,242 of CP160629.1, forward strand.
AGCCATACAATTTTACGGCCGAAAGGGGGAACATTTGCTTGCTTTAATACATCTTTAATAGCCATACCGATAAAAAAGAATATCGAGGCAAACAATAAATCTAAACCAATAGATTCAATGAGATCAAAATGTTCATAAAGCATGAATCACCCTTATCTTAAGTAAGCGACCTATATCTGATCGAATAATTTTGCAAAACTATATCATAGCTTTGTCTTTGTTGGTATGGATTATCGATTTGTCACTTTTTCAATGAAGCGTTTTATGACTCGATAAATTGTTTCAGGCTTTTCTGCATGTAACCAATGTCCAGTTCCGTTAACAATGTGCGCTTTGGCATTTGGGAATTGGCTTATAATATTCGCTTGATGTTCAGCTAAAATATAGTCTGAGTTTTGTCCCTTAATAAAGATAACATCACCTTCAAAAGCGGGAATATTATCCCAGCCAATAATCTGTGCGTAATTATCAAATAAAGCATTCACATTAAAGCGAAGAGCAAGGTGCTCTTGTTCTTTATATAGCGATTTACTTAAAAATTGTCTAACACCAGGCTCAACAATAGAGGTGGCAAGTAAGTCGTCTGCTTCTTTACGTGTTGTTGGTTTATTATTAAGGATCTTGTGCAAACCTGAGAATACAGCATCATGTTTTCTCTCAGGGTAAGCAACAGGAGCCATGTCTAAAATTGATAGAGATTGAATCAATTGTGGTGATTGACTCGCTAGCGCCATTGCTACTTTCCCACCCATTGAATGGCCAACAATATGCGCTGAAGTGATAGATAAATGATCGAATAAATTAACAAGATCGTTTGCAAGTTCATGATAATTATGAATATCCGAGTGGAATGAACGACCGTGATTTCGAAGATCAACACTGATCACTCGATATTCTGTTTCAAATTGTCGAGCAAGAAGGCCTAAGTTGTCTAAGCTTCCAAATAATCCATGAATTAGGATCAAAGGATCCCCATTTCCTTGTTCTTTATAGTTAAGTAACATCATTTTTCTATCGTTGTGTTAGGTTTGTCGTAGAGTATCACGATTTTACAGGGTATAATCGTGCCTTCATAAATAGATTATAGAATACGAACCATATAATGAAGACAATTGAAGTAGACGAAGAACTATACCGCTTTATTGCGAGCCAAACTCAACACATCGGTGAAAGTGCCTCTGATATTTTACGTCGTCTCTTAATGCAGTCATCACCTTCAGACCTTGCTGTTTCTGCTCCTGTTGAAGTACAGAAAAAAGGCATTGTAGTCAGTAAAGATGCTGGTAAAGAGGCATCGGTAGATCGCGTTAAAGCGGTGCGTACCTTATTAATCTCTGATGAATTCTCAGCATTAGATAAAGCGATCGATCGCTTTTTAACTGTATTATCTGAATTATATAAAATTGACTCAAAAGCTTTCTCTGAAGCAACGGAAGTAAAAGGCCGTACTCGAGTTTATTTTGCTGACAATCAAGAGACATTAATCGCGAGCGGTAAAACGACAAAGCCTCGTGAAATTGTAGGTACTCCATTCTGGGTAATCACAAATACAAATACTAATCGCAAGCGCCACATGGTTGAATTATTAATGGAGCGAATGGGCTTCCAACATGATTTAACAGAAAAAGTGTGTGCGGCGATCTAATTTTTTGAGTCATAACTCAAATCATAATTTGTCACAAGGAATCGTCAAATGGCTATACATCCTCGTGCTGGGCAGAAAGCTCAGCAAGAAGATTTACACAATATCCCATCATTAGTTGCTAATTATTTCTTATTAGAACCGAACCCAACAAATGTTGATCAGCAAGTGCAATTTGGTACTTCTGGCCACCGTGGTACGGCAGATAAAGCGACGTTTAACCAACATCATATTTGGGCGATAGCTCAAGCTGTGGCTGACGTACGTAAAGAAAATGGCGTAACGGGTCCATTATTTTTAGGTAAAGATACCACGCGCTATCTGAACCTGCATTCACATCGGCTATTGAAGTACTTGTTGCTAATGGCGTTGAAGTGATCATTCAAGAAAATAATGGCTACACACCTACTCCTGGTATCTCGCATGCAATCTTAACGCACAATGTTAAGTGTGAAGATAAAGCGGATGGCATTGTGATAACTCCTTCTCATAACCCACCTCAAGATGGCGGTATTAAATATAATCCTGTTCATGGTGGTCCTGCCGAGGGTGAGCTGACGACAGCAATTGAAAATCGTGCAAATCAATTAATTGCGAATGAATTAAAAGATGTTAAACGTGTATCAATTACTGAAGCGATGTCATCTGATTTAGTAAAGCAAATGGATTTAGTGCAGCCTTATATTGATGACTTAAAAAATGTTATCAATATTGAAGCGATTCAAAAAGCAAATCTAAAATTAGGTGTTGATCCATTAGGTGGCTCTGGTATTGAGTATTGGCGTCAAATTGGCCAAGCTTTTGATCTTGATTTAACGTTGGTGAGTGAAGCGATTGATCCTTCATTCCAGTTTATGTCACTAGATAAAGATGGTGTAGTTCGAATGGACTGCTCGTCTCCTTATGCAATGGCTGGTCTATTATCATTAAAAGACGAATATGACCTAGCGTTTGGTAATGATCCTGATTATGACCGTCATGGCATCGTAACGCCATCGGGCTTAATGAATCCAAATCACTACTTAGCGGTATGTATTGATTATCTATACCGTCATCGTCCAGAGTGGAAACCTGAAGTTGCTGTTGGTAAAACATTAGTATCTTCTGCAATTATCGATAAAGTAGTTGCTGATCTTGGCCGTGATTTGTGTGAAGTGCCTGTAGGCTTTAAGTGGTTTGTAGATGGCTTATATGCAGGCTCTTTAGGCTTTGGTGGTGAAGAAAGTGCAGGGGCTTCTTTTTTACGTTTTGATGGTACGCCTTGGTCAACTGATAAAGATGGTATTCTTTTGTGTCTTCTTGCGGCTGAAATCACAGCGGTTACCGGTATGAATCCACAAGAATACTACAACAAACTGGCTGCTCAGCATGGCGAATCTAGCTACAATCGTATTCAAGCGGTTGCTAACAAAGCGCAAAAAGCCGTGCTAAGTAAGTTATCACCAGAAATGGTTTCAGCAACAATGCTTGCTGGTGATGAGATCACAGCTCGTTTAACACATGCTCCTGGTAACGGTGCAGCAATTGGTGGACTAAAAGTAACAACTGAAAATGGTTGGTTTGCTGCTCGTCCATCAGGCACAGAAGAGATCTATAAGATTTACTGTGAAAGTTTTAAAGGTGCTGATCACTTAGCACTGATTGAACAAGAAGCTCAAGAAATTGTAAGTAACGTGTTTAAAGAAGCCGGTTTATAATTTTTTAAGTAATACAAATTAAGCAGCGCATGTCGCTGCTTTTTTTTGATAAGAAGGTCATGACATGAATAATTTTCAGTTAGAACAATTATTAAACTCAGAGTTAAAACCTCAATTAATTAAAGATTATTGCCCAAATGGTCTTCAAGTTGAAGGTTCAAATGAGATAAAAAAGATCGTAACAGGGGTTACTGCATCTCAAGCTTTAATTGATGCCGCTATTGAAGAAAATGCAGATGCATTACTTGTGCATCATGGCTATTTTTGGAAAGGGGAAGCTGAGCTAATCACTGGAATGAAAGGTAAGCGTATTCGTTCATTAATTCAAAATGATATTAATCTATTTGCTTACCATTTGCCTTTAGATATTCATCCAATGTTGGGTAATAACGCTGAGCTAGCTCGTTTATTTTCGATCTCAAATGTGGAAGGGCTAGAAGCGACACCACAATCGATCGCTATGAAGGGAGAGCTGACTGAAACGCTATCAGGCGAAGAATTTGCACTGCGTATTCAGCAAGTATTAAATCGCGAACCATTGCATATTAAACCAACACAAGACAAGCCGATTAAAACGGTTGCTTGGTGTTCTGGTGGTGGCCAAGATTATATAGAATTGGCGGCTCAACAGGGGATGGATGCGTTTATTTCGGGTGAGATTTCGGAACGTACGACTTACATTGCTCGTGAACTAGGGATTCACTATTTTGCTGCAGGTCATCATGCAACAGAGCGTTATGGTGTTAAAGCGCTAGGTGAGTGGTTAGAAAAAGAGCATGGGTTTGATGTTAAGTTTATTGATATCGATAACCCAGTATAGTCTATTTTGAGTTATCAATACGGTGATATAAAAAAAGGTTGATGTATTTACATCAACCTTTTTGTTCATAGGCCTAACGATTTAAACCGACATTATTCACGCTCATGAAGCGGTTTAAACTCGCGTAGTTCTTCACCTGTATAAAGTTGGCGAGGACGACCGATACGATTTGTTGGATCACTGTGCATTTCGCTCCAGTGTGCAATCCAGCCAACAGTACGAGACATTGCAAAGATAACCGTAAACATAGATACAGGAATACCAATTGCTTTTAGGATAATACCTGAGTAGAAATCTACGTTTGGATACAATTTCTTAGATACAAAATATTCATCAGAAAGTGCAATACGTTCAAGTTCCATTGCGACATCAAGTAGTGGATCTTTAATGTTTAGTTCTTTTAGAACATCGTGACATGCTTCACGCATTACGGTTGCACGAGGGTCATAGTTCTTATAAACACGGTGACCGAAGCCCATTAGGCGGAATGGGTCATCCTTATCTTTTGCTTTTGCAACGTATTCATCAATGTTGTCTACAGAGCCGATTTCTTCAAGCATACGTAAACATGCTTCGTTAGCACCACCATGAGCAGGTCCCCATAGAGAAGCAATACCAGCAGCGATACAAGCAAATGGATTCGCACCTGATGAACCAGCTAAACGAACGGTTGATGTTGATGCATTTTGTTCGTGATCGGCATGTAGCGTAAAGATTTTATCCATTGCTCGTGCAACAACAGGGTTTACTTCATATTCTTCACACGGATTAGCGAACATCATGTGTAAGAAGTTTTCTGCGTAAGTCAGATCATTACGAGGATAGATGAACGGTTGTCCAATTGAGTATTTGTAAGACATTGCTGAAAGAGTTGGCATTTTTGATAGTAATCTAAATGCAGCAATTTCGCGGTGTTCATCGTTATTGATATCTAAAGAATCGTGATAGAAAGCAGCCAGTGCTCCTACAACACCACACATTACGGCCATAGGGTGAGCATCACGGCGGAAGCCATGGAAGAAACTTGAAATTTGCTCATGTACCATTGTGTGGCGAGTTACGATGTCCTTGAACGTTTCATATTCTTCTCTGTTTGGCGCTTCGCCATTTAGAAGGATATAACAGACTTCAAGGTAATCTGCATTGTTAGCTAACTGATCAATAGGGAAACCACGGTGCAATAGAACACCTTTATCACCATCGATATAGGTAATTTGAGACTCACAAGATGCAGTGGCAAGAAAACCAGGATCGAAAGTAAAGTAACCATTCGCTCCTAATTTACGCACATCGATCACTTCTGGACCAATCGTTCCATCCATGATTGGCATGTCTATAGGCGATTGACCTTCAATATGAAGTGTTGCCTTTTTATCTGCCATAACATTCTCCTTTTGTTATATTTTTATTCTATCCCGGATATGAGAGTGACAACTTTGTACCCATTACACGGGCTAAAGTCAATTTTTGTGCGCTTATGTGTGCACTTGTTTATATTTTTAATGAAAAAAAAGTTAATTTTCTGTGGTGTGATGTAAGTTTTGTTTATGGGTTTGTAATAAGATGTTTCACATCGTATACTGCGGCTGAGTTTCTGGTCTGTTTCCTTATATTATATGGGGTTAACGTGATTTTCATCTACTTATAAATAGAGTGAAGTTTATATATTTAGCTCAATAAAGAGATGTTGCTCACATCAAAAGTTGCATAAATGTTAAATCTAGGCGGTTTTTGATAGATCGGAGGTATCTATAACAATAAAATGCTCAATGGAGCTGAGTGAGCCCCTTGTGAAAGTTAAAAAGTCAAGACCTGTCAACCTAGATCTACAAACGATCCGTTTTCCTATAACGGCTATCGCCTCAATCTTGCATCGCGTGAGTGGTGTAATTACTTTTGTTTCTGTCGGAATATTGCTTTGGTTGCTCAACCTATCGCTTTCTTCACCTATTGGATTTGCACAAGCCGCTGATTATGTCGATGGCTTTTTTGTAACTTTCATTATGTGGGGAATTCTGACTGCTCTTGCTTACCATATTGTCGTAGGTATTCGTCATTTACTGATGGATATGGGCTATTTTGAAGAGCTCGAGTCAGGCACTCAAAGTGCTAAAGTTGCGTTTGCAATTACAGCCGTGTTGTCACTTTTAGCAGGAGTATTGGTATGGTAGCTAATGTTTCGTCATTTGGTCGTAACGGTGTACACGATTTTATTCTGATTCGTGCCAGTGCGATCATTCTTACCCTATACACATTATACATTGTTGGCTTTTGTGCCTTTGGGCCAGAGTTAACGTATTTGTCATGGACTAACTTCTTTGGTGGACTATTTACAAAAGCGTTTACCATGTTAGCGCTATTGTCCATTCTAATTCATGCATGGATTGGTTTATGGCAAGTGCTTACTGATTATATCAAACCAGTTATGTTGCGTGCTCTGCTTCAGCTTGGGTTGATCTCTGTTCTGTTTGTCTATTTCTTCTCTGGTTTAATTATAGTGTGGGGTGTGTAGTGAGTAGTATTCCTGTTAGAGAATTTGATGCCGTTGTAATCGGTGCTGGTGGTGCGGGTATGAGAGCCGCGCTGCAAATTTCAGAACAAGGCCTTTCTTGTGCTTTGTTATCAAAAGTTTTTCCAACTCGTTCTCACACTGTATCTGCCAAGGTGGTATTACCGTTGCTCTTGGTAATGCGCATGAAGATCATTGGGAACAACATATGTATGATACGGTGAAAGGTTCTGATTATATCGGTGACCAAGATGCGATCGAATACATGTGTAAAAATGGTCCTGAGTCGGTTATTGAACTAGAGAAAATGGGCTTGCCTTTTTCACGTTTTGATAATGGTACGATTTATCAACGTCCATTTGGCGGTCAATCTAAGAACTTTGGTGGCGAACAAGCCGCTCGTACTGCTGCTGCGGCAGACCGCACTGGGCATGCGCTTCTTCATACGCTTTACCAACAAAATATTAAACATAAAACGACGATTTTCTCTGAGTGGTATGCGCTTGATTTAGTAAAAAATGAAGACGGTGCCATTTTAGGATGTACTGCTCTTTGTATGGAAACCGGTGAAGTTTGTTACTTTAAATCCAAAGCAACAATTCTGGCTACAGGTGGTGCTGGACGTATTTACGCTTCAACAACCAATGCACATATTAATACTGGTGATGGTGTTGGTATGGCAATTCGAGCTGGTGTTCCAATGCAAGACATTGAAATGTGGCAGTTCCACCCAACAGGTATTGCAGGTGCTGGTGTTCTTGTAACTGAAGGTTGTCGTGGTGAAGGTGGTTATCTTTTAAATAAAGATGGTGAACGCTTCATGGAACGTTATGCACCAAATGCTAAAGATTTGGCAGGTCGTGATGTTGTAGCTCGTTCAATGATGGTTGAAATTCGTGAAGGTCGTGGTTGCGATGGTCCTTGGGGTCCACACATTAAATTGAAACTGGATCACTTAGGTAAAGAAACATTAGAGTCACGTTTACCTGGTGTGTGTGAGTTATCTCGTACCTTTGCTCATGTTGACCCTGTAAAAGAACCTATTCCAGTTATTCCAACTTGTCACTACATGATGGGCGGCGTACCAACTCAGGTTTCAGGTCAAGCTATTAAGCAAGATGAAAGTGGCGCCGATGTTGAAGTTCAAGGCCTGTTTGCTTGTGGTGAAATTGCGTCAGTTTCAGTACATGGTGCTAACCGTTTAGGTGGTAACTCTTTGCTTGATTTAGTGGTGTTTGGTCGTGCAACAGGGCTTCATTTAGGTGAAACTTTGAAGAAGCAAGCAGAAGCAAAACCAGCAACTGAAGAAGATATTCAGCGTTCACTAGAGCGTTATAATCGTTGGGAAAATAGCACGGGTGGTGAAGACCCAGCCCAAATCCGTAAAGACTTACAACAGTGTATGCAAAATAATTTCTCGGTATTCCGTGAAGGTGATGCAATGGCAAAAGGTCTTGAAGAGCTAAAAGTGATTCGTGAGCGTCTAAACAATGCGTATCTATCCGATAAATCGACTGAGTTTAATACTCAGCGTATTGAATGTTTAGAGCTAGAAAACTTGATGGAAACGGCATTTGCAACCGCAGTAGCAGCAAATTACCGTACAGAAAGTCGTGGAGCACACGCACGCTTCGATTTCCCTGAGCGTGATGATGCTAATTGGTTATGCCATTCAATTTACAACCCTGAGACAGAATCAATGTCTAAGCGTAATGTAAATATGGAACCTGTTCACCGTGAAGCTTTCCCTCCGAAAGCTCGTACATATTAAGAGGGCAGAAGAATGAAATTGAATTTTTCGATCTACCGCTATAATCCAGATGTAGATAATGCACCTCACATGAAAGCATACACATTAGATGTTGAAGAAGGTTCAGATATGATGGTGCTTGATGCACTTATCTTATTAAAAGAACAAGACCCAACATTAGCTTTCCGCCGTTCATGTCGTGAGGGTGTGTGTGGTTCTGATGGTCTTAATATGAATGGTAAAAATGGACTTGCATGCATTACGCCATTATCTGAATTAGCAGATAAAAGTGAGATTGTTATTCGTCCATTGCCTGGTTTGCCTGTTGTTCGAGATTTGATTGTCGATATGGCACAATTCTATGAAAATTATGAAAAGGTAAAACCGTTCTTAATTAGTGATGGAGCAACGCCACCTTCAAGAGAAAACCTACAATCTCCAGAAGAGCGTGAGCATCTCGATGGTTTGTATGAATGCATCATGTGTGCATGTTGTACTACCTCGTGCCCATCATTTTGGTGGAATCCAGATAAATTCATCGGACCAGCTGGGTTGCTTGCAGCTTATCGTTGGTTAATTGATAGTCGAGATACTGCGACAAATGAACGTTTATCTAATTTAGATGATGCATTCAGTGTTTTTCGTTGCCATGGTATCATGAATTGTGTAAGTGTATGTCCTAAAGGGTTAAACCCAACAAAAGCAATTGGCCATATAAAGACAATGCTATTGAAAAAAGCGGTATAATTTACTTTTCCTCAACCTATGTTGATAGGTTGAGGCTTATTATAAGCCCGGCACAAAGACCGGGATAGACGTGAAACTACTGGATTAAGGGAAAATAATGCAGAATAGCGTGATGAAGGCATGGCTCGAGTCTTCACATTTAGCTGGCGCTAATGCAACGTACGTAGAAGAACTCTACGAACTCTATCTCAGTGACCCGGAAATCGTTAGTGACGAATGGCGAGAAGTTTTTGATGCGCTGCCAGTAAATCAAGCTGGTACAGCAGAGCAAGCTCATACTCCTGTTCGTGATTATTTCCGTCGTCTTGCGAAAGAAACCAAGCAATTTAGCGCTCAAGTTAACGATCCAGACGTAGATGCTAAGCAAGTTAAGGTACTGCAACTTATTAATGCATACCGTTTCCGTGGGCATCAAAATGCAAATCTCGATCCATTAGGTTTGCAAATTCATGAATATGTTGCTGAATTAGAACCAGCATTTCATAACTTAACCGATGAAGATTTCTCAGAAACGTTCAACGTTGGCTCTTTTGCTTCAGGCCAAGAGACAATGAAACTTTCTGATTTGTATGATGCATTACGCAGCACTTATTGTGGCTCTGTTGGTGCAGAATATATGCATATTACTAATACAGAGGAAAAACGTTGGATTCAACAACGTCTAGAATCTGTAGCTGGTAAGCCATCTTTTACTTCTCAAGAAAAACTCACATTCTTAGAAGAGCTCACGGCTGCTGAAGGCCTTGAACGCTATCTTGGTGCTAAGTTCCCTGGAGCGAAACGTTTCTCACTGGAAGGTGGCGATGCCATGGTTCCTATGGTGAAAGAGTTAATTCGTCATGCGGGTTCGTGTGGTGGTAGAGAAGTCGTTATTGGTATGGCTCACCGTGGCCGTTTAAATATGCTAATCAACGTACTTGGCAAAAAGCCACAAGATTTATTCGATGAATTTGCTGGTAAGCATGGCGATTCATGGGGTACAGGTGATGTTAAGTACCACCAAGGTTTCTCTTCTGATTTCGCAACTCCGGGTGGAGATGTGCATTTAGCATTGGCTTTCAACCCATCTCACTTAGAAATTGTAAACCCAGTAGTTATTGGTTCGGTTCGTGCTCGCCAAGATCGTTTAAACGATAAAGCGGGTGATAAAGTAATTCCTATCACTATTCATGGTGATTCTGCTATTGCAGGGCAAGGCGTGGTAGCTGAGACATTTAATATGTCACAAGCTCGTGCTTTCTATGTGGGTGGTACGATTCGCATTGTCGTGAATAACCAAGTTGGTTTTACCACATCAAATCCGAAAGATACTCGTTCAACTCAATATTGTACTGATATTGCAAAAATGGTTCAGGCACCAATATTCCATGTGAATGCTGATGATCCTGAAGCCGTTGCTTTTGTTACACGAATTGCATTGGATTACAGAAACGAATTTAAGCGTGATGTAGTGATTGATTTAGTGTGTTATCGCCGCCATGGCCATAATGAAGCTGATGAGCCAAATGCAACGCAACCATTGATGTACCAAAAAATCAAAAAACACCCAACGCCACGTAAATTGTATGCGGACACATTAATTGAGCGCCAAGATCTTGAGTTAGAGACGGCCACTCAACTTATTAATGAGTACCGAGATGCACTAGACCATGGTGAAGTTGTGGTGAAAGAGTGGCGTCCAATGAAACTACATAATGTAGATTGGTCACCATTTATTGGTCATGATTGGAATATGGAATGGGACAACGAATTCAATAAAGAGCGCTTAGTTGAGCTTGGTCAGCGAATTTGCCAATACCCAGAAAGCCATAAATTACACAGCCGAGTAAATAAGTTATACAACGATCGTATGTCAATGATTGCTGGAGAAAAAGCAATTGATTGGGGTATGGCTGAAACATTAGCTTATGCGACGCTTGTTGATGAAGGTAAGCGTATTCGTATTACTGGCCAAGATTCTGGTCGTGGTACTTTCTTCCATCGTCATGCAGTACTACATAATCAATCTGATGCAAGTACATACGTACCGCTATCAAATGTTCATGATAAACAAGGTCCATTTGAAGTTCATGATTCTGTTTTATCAGAAGCTGCCGTATTAGCGTTTGAGTATGGTTATGCAACGGCAGAGCCGAGTGGTTTAACGATTTGGGAAGCGCAATTTGGTGATTTTGCTAACTGTGCTCAAGTTGTTGTGGATCAGTTCATTTCTTCAGGTGAGCAAAAGTGGGGCCGTATGTGTGGTCTAACTATGCTGCTACCGCACGGTTATGAAGGTCAAGGTCCTGAGCACTCTTCTGCACGTTTAGAGCGTTATTTACAGCTTTGTGCTGAACAAAATATGCAAGTAGTTGTGCCATCAACACCGGCGCAAGTTTATCACATGTTACGTCGTCAAGTGGTTCGCCCAATGCGTCGTCCATTAGTGGTAATGTCACCTAAATCTTTACTACGTCATCCATTATGTACATCAACACTTGAAGAGCTTGCTGAAGGTAACTTCCAGTCAGCGATTCCTGAGATTGATGCGTTAGATCCTAAACAAGTCAAACGAGTTGTTTTTTGTTCTGGTAAGGTTTATTTCGACCTTCTGGAACAACGTCGAACGAATGAACAGAATGACATTGCAATTGTTCGTATTGAACAACTGTACCCATTCCCTAAAGAAGACGTAGAAGCAGCAATAGCTGAATATACAAATGTTGTTGATTATGTTTGGTGTCAAGAAGAACCTCAAAACCAAGGTGCTTGGTATTCAAGCCAACATAACTTCCGCTCAGCATTACCTGATGGTGCGATTCTACATTATGCAGGACGCCCAGCATCTGCTTCGCCAGCAGTAGGTTATATGTCGGTGCACGTGAAACAACAAAAAGCGTTAGTAGAAGACGCTCTGACCCTAGATAAGAACTAGAAAGTATAGGAAAACGGATATGACAATCGAAATTCTGGTTCCAGATTTACCTGAATCTGTAGCAGACGCTACTGTAGCAACATGGCATAAACAACCTGGTGATGCAGTTGAGCGTGATGAAATACTTGTAGACATTGAAACGGACAAAGTGGTTCTTGAAGTACCAGCGCCAGAAGCAGGAGTACTAGAAGCCATTTTAGAAGATGAAGGTACAACGGTTCTTTCTAAACAACTTCTTGCGCGTATTAAGCCAGGTGCTGTTGTTGGTGAGCCAACGACTGATGTAACAACGGCAACTGAATCATCTCCTGATAAACGTCATACAGCGTCTTTATCAGAAGAAAGCAATGATGCATTAAGTCCTGCGGTTCGTCGCTTATTAGGTGAGCATGATATTGCTCCATCTGATGTGAAAGGCACAGGTGTTGGTGGTCGCATTACCCGTGAAGATGTTGATGCGCATATTGCAGCATTGAAAGCCGCGCCAAAAGCAGAAAAAGCAACAGATAAGCCAGCAGAAGCATTAGCTCATCGTAGTGAAAAACGTGTACCGATGACTCGCCTTCGTAAAACAGTAGCCAACCGTCTACTTGAAGCGAAGAACAGCACAGCGATGTTAACTACGTTTAATGAAGTAAACATGAAACCTATCATGGATCTTCGTAAGCAATATAAAGATCAATTTGAGGAGCGTCATGGCACACGTTTAGGCTTTATGTCTTTCTATGTGAAAGCGGTAACAGAAGCATTGAAGCGTTACCCAGAAGTGAATGCGTCAATTGATGGTGATGATATCGTGTATCATAACTACTTTGATATTAGTATGGCAGTTTCAACTCCTCGTGGCTTAGTTACTCCTGTACTGAAAGATTGCGATACGCTTGGATTTGCTGATATTGAAAAAGGCATTAAAGAGCTAGCAATTAAAGGTCGTGACGGTAAATTAGCAGTAGAAGATTTAATGGGCGGAAACTTTACCATTACTAATGGTGGCGTGTTTGGTTCATTAATGTCGACGCCTATTATCAATCCGCCTCAAGCTGCAATTTTAGGTATGCATAAAATCCAAGATCGTCCGATGGCGGTTGATGGAAAGGTAGAAATTTTACCAATGATGTACTTAGCATTGTCTTACGATCACCGTTTAATTGATGGTCGTGAATCAGTAGGTTTCTTGGTAACCATTAAAGAGTTACTTGAAGATCCTGCTCGTTTATTACTAGATGTTTAAATATAAATTTTAGTAACAAACAAAGGCTGCCATGCTCACGGCAGCCTCTTATTCAACTTCATTATTGGATAAAAAATAGAAAGAGACCTTAGAGCCTCTTAGGACATTAAAAATTCCCATAAAAGGGAATAACATAAAATGGATAGAACATAATGAACTTACATGAATATCAAGCAAAGCAGCTCTTTGCAGAATTTGGCCTTCCTGTACCCGAGGGTTATGCTTGCGATACACCTCAAGAAGCTTTTGAAGCTGCAGGCCGTATTAGCACGGCGAAAAAAGTAGTTAAGTGTCAAGTACACGCTGGTGGCCGTGGTAAAGCGGGCGGTGTTGAACTGCATGACACAAAAGAAGGTGTTAAAGAATTTGCACAAAAATGGCTAGGTAAAAATCTAGTTACTTTCCAAACTGATGCCAACGGCCAACCTGTATCAAAAATTTTAGTTGAAGAAGCATCAAATATTGCGAATGAATTGTACTTAGGTGCAGTTGTCGATCGTGCATCACAGCGTATTGTATTTATGGCATCGACTGAAGGTGGCGTTGATATTGAAAAAATTGCTGAAGAAACACCAGAACTGATACATAAAGCGGCGATCGATCCTCTTGTTGGTCCTCAAGCATACCAAGGTCGTGAACTGGCATTCAAATTGGGTTTAGAAGGCGATCAAATTAAGCAATTTGTTAAAATCTTCATGGGCTTAGGTAACATGTTTGCTCAGTACGATTTAGCGCTTCTTGAAATCAACCCATTAGTGGTTACTGCTGAAGGTAGCCTTCTATGTCTTGATGGCAAAATCAACATTGATTCAAACGCGATGTACCGTCAACCTAAGCTTCGTGAAATGCACGATCCATCTCAAGAAGATGAGCGTGAAGCGCATGCTGCTCAGTGGGAATTAAACTACGTAGCACTTGATGGCAGCATTGGCTGTATGGTTAATGGTGCGGGTCTTGCTATGGGTACGATGGATATCGTAAATCTACACGGTGGCCAACCAGCTAACTTCCTTGATGTAGGTGGTGGTGCAACAAAAGAGCGTGTAACTGAAGCGTTCAAAATTATTTTATCAGACAGTAATGTTAAAGCGGTTCTCGTAAACATCTTTGGTGGTATTGTTCGTTGTGATCTAATTGCAGATGGCATCATTGGTGCTGTTGAAGAAGTGGGTGTTGAAGTTCCTGTTGTTGTTCGCCTTGAAGGTAACAACGCACCACTAGGTTCACAAAAACTGGCTGAAAGTGGCCTAAATATCATTGCGGCTACTTCACTAACTGAAGCGGCTGAAAAAGTTGTTGCTGCAGCGGAGGGCAAATAATGTCTGTACTAATTAATAAAGATACAAAAGTTATCTGCCAAGGTTTTACTGGTGGTCAAGGTACGTTCCACTCAGAGCAAGCCATTGATTACGGAACACAAATGGTTGGCGGTGTATCACCAGGCAAAGGTGGTCAAGTTCATCTTGGTCTTCCTGTATTTAACACGGTTCGTGATGCAGTTGAAGCAACTGGTGCTACGGCTTCAGTGATTTATGTACCTGCACCTTTCTGTAAAGATGCCATACTTGAAGCAATCGATGCGGGTATTAAGCTTATCGTAACGATTACAGAGGGCATTCCAACGCTTGATCTTTTAGACGTGAAAGTTCGTTTAGATGCAGAAGGTGTAGTGATGATTGGTCCTAACTGCCCGGGTGTTATTACTCCCGATGAATGTAAGATTGGTATCATGCCGGGTCACATTCATAAGAAAGGTAAAGTAGGTATTGTTTCTCGCTCTGGTACATTAACGTATGAAGCAGTTAAGCAGACAACTGACGAAGGCTTTGGCCAATCAACGTGTGTTGGTATTGGTGGTGACCCAATTCCGGGTTCAAACTTTATTGATATTCTAAAACTGTTCCAAGAAGATCCAGAAACAGAAGCAATCGTAATGATTGGTGAGATCGGTGGTACAGCAGAAGAAGAAGCGGCTGCATATATTAAAGCGAATGTAACTAAACCTGTGGTTTCTTATATTGCAGGTGTTACTGCGCCTCCTGGTAAACGTATGGGCCATGCTGGTGCCATTATCTCTGGTGGTAAAGGTACGGCAGAAGATAAGTTTGCAGCGCTAGAAGAAGCGGGCGTTAAGACAGTAAAAAGTCTTGCAGACATCGGTAAAGCACTAAGAGAAGTGACTGGTTGGTAATAAGTTAAACCAATACATGAATAACTCAGAAGCCATTTATAGAAATATGAATGGCTTTTTTAATATGTGACATTATGAAATGTTTGGTTACATTTGGGGTGGTGAAAAAGAGTACAGGATTCTGATAACTATTTGATAAGATTCGGCGCTTTTTCTTTCTACGACTTTATTTATATTACTCAAAGAATGAATAGCATGATGATTAATGGTTATTTTTATTTGAGACCTTTTATGCAATTTAATACAAAATCTAAGTATTTTATTATCTATGTGATTTTTTCGGCTGCAATGTTTGGTTCCATTATTATGGGGGCATACAACGTACGATTCACTTTAGAAACCAATAACGTAACACGTTTAGAAAACTTGCTAACCAATGCGAAAAACACTATTGCTACATTAGAAGAAAAGGCGGCAACAGGTGAGCTGTCAGAAATTGAAGCTAAGCGTCTTGCAAGTGAGTTGATGCAAAGTTATGCCTATTCCGATAATGAATATATTTGGATGACCGATGAAAAGTTAAACTTTTTAGCTGCGCCATTAGATCCTCAAATTATAGGTAAGCATTTCTCAGATATTGTTAGCAAAGAAGCTGAAACTCATATTATTAATAACTTAACCGTAGCTGGGCAAGTGATTACTTATTCATGGTTCACGACTCGTGAAAATGTCACAACAGAAGTGAAATCCATTGCAGTAAAAACCAAACTGTGGAATTGGTATTTAGGTAGTGGTGTTCAAGAGAAGAAAGTAAACGATACGTTTAAAGCATTCTTATTCGAAGGGTTAACTATTGGTGTTATTGTTAATCTTTTCATTGGATTAGTGATGTTTTTTGCGGTTCGAAAATACAACAAAACCTTAGGGAATGAGCCCGATGTCATTCTTAATGTTATTGACCGTATTTCTCGTGGCGATCTAAGTCACTTACCTGAAAAATCGATTGAAAATGTTGGTATCTATGGCCGCATTCTTGATATGGCATCAAATATCAAAGACTTAGTTAATGATATAACGGTATTAACAAAAGAATTAAGTGATTCGTCTCATCATCTATCTGCTTCTTCTCAAACAATGAATGTTAATGTGAAAACACAAACAGAACAGTTAGAACAAGCTGCTGTGGCCACAGATCAAATTGTTGTTAGTGTTAATGAGGTAACGAAAAGTGCTGTCCAAGCGACAGATTCAGCTTTAACCGTAAATAGTACATCAGCAGATTGTATTAGCACTATCGGTGATATGAATAATGATATGCAACAACTGGCTGGAAATATTAAAGGTGTAGCTGAAGTTATCGGTAATCTACAAGTTGAAACCGAAAACATTGGCAGTATTTTAGATGTTATTCGAGGTATTGCCGATCAAACAAACTTACTGGCATTAAATGCTGCGATTGAAGCTGCACGTGCCGGTGAAAGTGGTCGTGGTTTTGCTGTTGTCGCTGATGAAGTTCGTTTACTTGCGAGTCGAACTCAAGACAGTACTGCTCAAATATCAGAAATGATTGCGGGCTTACAAGATGAAGCTGTTAAATCAGTTAACTTAATGCAAAGTAATTCAGACGAAGCGCACACAATTGCTGAAAAGACAGTGGTAGCTCAAAATACAGTGAATTCTATCTTTGAATCTGTTTCTGTAATACAAACCATGAACAGCCAAATATCAGCATCAACAGAAGAGCAATTAGTTGCAACAACGAACGTAAATCAGTTAATCACTGATATTAATATGTTTGCAAAAGATAATTTAACGGATGTGGAGTCAACAGCACAACAAGCTGAAAAACTTGGTTCCATGGCAGATGATTTAACAAGCATTGTAAATCGATTTAAATTATAAAAATAAAAAGAGCAAGACGAAATCGTCTTGCTCTTTTTGTATGGTTTCAATCAGGATGCATCGGTGGTCAAATCTTTATGTAAACCGGTATATTTTAACCTTTTACTTTTTTTAGCTGACTGAGCATAAATATCGCAGCACCAGAAACAACAACAGATGGGCCGGCAGGAGTATCATAATGCCAAGATAAGGCCAATCCCGCCATTACTGCTATGCACCCGAATATAGACGCGAATACAACCATTTGTTCAGGTGAACGAGAAAATCGGCGAGCGGTAGCAGCAGGGATAATTAATAAAGAAGTAATAATTAACGCTCCTACAAACTTCATTGCAATGGCAATAACTAATCCAACCATCAACATTAAGACTAAACGCATTAATTCGACGTTAACCCCTTCAACTTGAGCCAACTCTTCACTGATTGTTGAAGACAGTAATGGTTTCCAAACAATAAAAATCAATCCTAATATAATAATGACACCTGAATAGATATATAAAAGGTCATCATAAGTTACAGCTAATAGATCACCGAATAAATATGACATTAAATCGACACGAACATTATCTAAAAAGCTGACAGCAACTAAACCTAGAGAAAGTGAACTATGCGCTAAAATGCCCAATAGGGTATCGGTAGCTACAAGGCGTTGTTTTTGTAATGTCACCAGTAATACAGCAATAGCAACACAGCAAATAACCAAAGCTAAATTTAGATTGATATCAAATAAGAAACCTAAAGATAAGCCGAGTAAAGAGGCGTGAGCTAATGTATCACCAAAATAAGCCATTTTACGCCAAACAACGAATGAACCTAATGGACCTGCCAATAAAGCAATACCTAATCCAGCGAGTAAAGCAGGAAGTAAAAATTCAATCATTGGTGTGCCTTTTTATTTTTGCTGCAACATGAACCATCACTTGGTTCTCCAGAAAGATCATGATTGTGATGATGTTCATGATGGTAAAATGCAAGTTGTTGATCTCGTTGTTGTCCAAATAGGGCAATATACTTTGGGTGTTTTGAAATGGATTCAGGAGCCCCTGAACAGCAAATATGGTGCTGAAGGCAAATTACTTCATCTGTTTTTGCCATGACTAAATGTAAGTCGTGCGACACCATAAATACGGCACAGTTAAAACGGTGTCGAATGGATTCAATTAATGCATATAAACTGATTTGTCCTTGCACGTCGACACCTTGTGCAGGTTCATCTAGAACGAGTAAATCAGGGCGTTGTAATAATGCACGCGCTAATAACACACGTTGCGATTCTCCGCCAGAGAGTTTATGCATATTGGAATTTAAAAGATGCTCTGCTTCAACAAGTTTTAAAGCACTAAGATGCTCCTGCTGGCTGTACTTACCGGCTAGTTTTAGAAAACCATGAACTGATAAAGGAAGTGAATCGTTTAAATGCAATTTTTGAGGAACATAACCAATACGCAGTTTTTTTTCTTTTTTTATGGTTCCGCTTGTTGGTTTTTGTAGACCTAGGATGGTTTTTACTAATGTCGATTTTCCTGCGCCATTAGGGCCAATCAAAGTAATGATCTTATTTGATTCAATAGAAAGAGAGACATTATCGATGACATGGCGGTCATCAAAGACAACACAAACATCTTGTAAAGTGAGTAAAGTGGTCATTTTTAAATAAGAGTCGTTTGCAATTAGTAAGTGTTATAATGTAACATTTTAAAAATCCAATCGCTATCACATTTTTTAAGAGACGAAAATGACGAAAAGAATTCAATTCATATTGCTGTGTATATGTACTTTTTGGGGAGTAAATGCACAAGCAATGAGCGTACTATCTTCAGTAAAGCCGATTAATCTTATTGTACAAGAATTAACAACGGGTGTAGCGACATCGTCATATCTAGTTCCAAGTGGCGCGTCACCTCATGATTACGCATTACGTCCATCAGATATGAAAAAAATCCAGAAAGCCGATACCATTGTTTGGTATGGAAATGATCTTGAACCTTTCCTTAGTAAAGTTTTAGAAAATAAAAAGAACATCATTACAGTAAGCCAATTTCCTTCTGTTGAATTTTATCATTTTGACAAGCACGATGAAGATGAACATGCTCATGAAGGGCATCATCATCACAATACAGACCCTCATTTTTGGTTAGGTCCAAAAGAAACTTTAGGCGTCGCAAAAGAGATAACCAAGCAACTGATTAAAATTGATCCATTGAATAAAGATCAATATCAGTCTAACCTTGCACAGTTTGAAAAAAAGTTAACACAGGTAGTGAAGACGATTTCAACTCAATTAGCCCCAGTGAAAAGCAAAGGTTATTTTGTTTTTCATGATGCATATGGCTATTTTGAGCGTTATTTTGATATGAATAACTTAGGGCACTTTACGGTGAGTCCGGATAGAAAACCGGGTGCAAAAACATTAATAAAAATAAAAAAATCACTTGTTTCTCAACAAGCAGTATGTGTTTTTTCTGAACCTCAATTTGAACCAGCTATCGTAACAACGATAACTCGAGGTACTGATGTTCATAAAGGAGAATTAGATCCTTTAGCCATACAGCAAGATGAAGTTCCAGGTGCTTATTTTAATTTCTTATTAACCATCAGTAACGAGCTAGAAAGTTGTCTAAATCAATGAAGTATAAAGAAGTATTAGCAACTCGAATTAACTCACTATCGAAAAGGCATAAGCTTGTTTTAATGTCTTTGTCTCTTTTTACGGTAGTCGTTTTTATTTGGGAACCGACACATAGTATTAGTCAAAGTCTTTCGGAACCATCTCGAAGTACAGTGACATTGTCGAGTGAGAACCTACAAACACTAGCAGATCAGAATAGTGAGCCTGTAGAAACGATTTTTGATCCTAATGATCCAGAATTTAATGCGCCTAAAGATGAATTAGATAAGCATATTAATGCTGAAGATATTGTTCATTCACATACCGTCGATGCGGGTGAAACGTTAGGCGCTATTTTTAATCAATACGCATTATCTATTTCAGATATGTATGCACTTCTTGATGTAAATAAATCAGCGGCGAATATGCGAGTTGGTGTTGATCTTGAGTGGCAGCAAGATGAAGATGGGAAATTAACCGAGTTAAAAATCCATCGAAACATCAAAGATACGGATGTGTATGCTTGGAATGGTGAAAAATATACTTTCACTCAGATTGAAGAGAAGGGTGAGATAAAACCCGTATTCCTTTCAGGTAGAGTAACAAGTAATTTTTATAATTCAGCACGTTCAGCTGGGTTAACGCCTGGTCAAATTCAAATACTTGCAAAACAGCTCCAATGGAAATTTGATTTTGGTAAAGAAGCTCGTAAAGGCGACCGATTTGCTGTTGAAATTGATAAAGAGTTTATCGATGGGAAAGCCGTTTCATCTGGTGATGTAAAAGCGGTGCTATACAAAAATGCAGGTCGTGATATCACACTCATTAAACACACTGACGGACATTATTATGATGTTCAAGGGCGTAGTTTAAATCGAGCATTAGAGCGTTATCCAACTCATCAGCGCTTTAGAATCAGTTCACCATTTAATCCGTACCGTAAGCATCCTGTAACAGGAAGAATTTCGCCTCATAATGGCACTGATTTTGCCGCTCCAGTAGGTACATCTGTGTATGCAACGGGTGATGGCGTGGTGGTAAGAGCGTTACACCATCCATTGGCTGGTAATTACATTATTATTAAGCATGGGCGTGAATACATGACACGTTACCTTCACTTAAGTAAGATCTTAGTGAAGAAAGGACAAAAAGTGTCAATGGGAGACAAGATAGCGTTAAGTGGTAATACAGGACGTTCAACTGGACCTCACTTGCACTATGAGCTAATTAAAAATGGTCGAGCGGTTAATGCCATGAAGGTACCTTTACCACAAGCATCTCCAGTGAAAAGTGATGAGCGAGCTCGTTTTAAACAACAAGCTAAGCTAACGATTGAGGCACTGCAAGAACAGGTCTAGCTGTCCAGATAAGCATAATTATATTAAAGCCCTGCGTATATTAATATGACAGGGCTTTTTTATATCCTTTATTTATGCATTGATTGCTATATAGACGGAGTTTTTCTATGATGTTGATACCCATTCTCTTTTCATTCTAAGGCGAGTAGATGCTTTTCTTCAGAATACTTACTTTAAGTATTTTTCTCTTTTTCTCTACTTTCACTTTATCACAATCTGAAAGCTCAATTTTTTACCCAATGCCAATTCATACTGATGGTCAATATATTACCGCTCAGCAACTGTTTATGAGAGAAGATGGTGCGGTATGGATGTATGACATCTATGGCCAACTTCATCTATTTGATGGTGAAAATATTTTTACTATAGGTGAAAAGAGCGATAGAACCTTGCCAAGGAAAATAGCGTATTTCAATGGAGAGTTTTGGTTTATCAAAAAAGGAAGTATTCACGCGTGGTCTAAAAAACAGGAATGAATGAAATTTATAAGATGCCAAAAGGAACTAGCATCATAGAAATGAATCAGCAGGATGGTATGTTCTGGGGCAATGATACCGACAGTTTTTTTGTTTATGATCCAAAGAAAAAGCGTTATTACTCATCTAATATCAATGAAGTAAATACCAGTGCTATTTTAGATGAAATCACGATAACTGGTGCTATACATGTTGATAATCGTTGGTTAGTTTCTACATCTGAGGGGGTTTTTGAGTTTGATATAGCTACAGAAAGCTATACACCTCTTTATCTTGGACAATATATAGATGCCATTTTTTACTCTAAATATACTGATAAGATATTTTTAGGGACCCATGGCAGTATTTGGTCTTCAGAGCTTCATGATCATGAATTAATCATTAATAAAAAAATATTAATAAATTCGTCATTACTTTCATTTGCAGAAACAGAAAGTTACTTTTGGTTTGGGACGAGTGATGGGCTATATAAATGGAATATTTTAAATAACAAAATAGACCATTTTACTGCGGTTGTTCGTGATGACTACTCTTTAGAAGGTAATAAGGTTTACTCTGTTATTGCTGATCATAATAATGGCCTTTGGGTTGCCACTGATAATGGTGTGAGTTACTACTCGGACAGCAATCGATTATTTTCGCGTTTACGCTATAAAGACGTAAACGGATTACTGAATATCAGTGAAATTAATGCGATTACTCAAACATCAGAGAATGATGCGTGGTTAGGTACATCGTCAGGTTTATTATTGATAAACACGGATAACTTATATCAACCAATTGTTACCATAAGTAAGCATTCGATCAATGACCTTACTCATGGTGATCAGTTTGTATGGGCTGCAACGGATAAAGGTATATTGCAAGTTGATCCACAGTTAAAAAATACCTATATACCTAAAGGCCTTAAACCCGTAGAAGATGAAAGTATCGATCATTTACTATTAAGTGATGATGATATGTTATGGTTTTCCAGTTCTTATGGTTTGTATAAGTACGACATTCATCAAGATAAATTAGTAAACCTAGGGTTCTCTTGGGCTTTAGATCAGAAGCATTCAATACAAATAACGCACATCTATCAAAATAAGAATAGTCAAATATCCATAGGAACAAATGTCGGTTTATATCGATATGAAAATGGGGCGTTAACCTTTGATTATGCCTATGTTCATGCTGGCAGTATTTTAGATATGGTAGATACTGAATATGGAAACTCATGGATTGTTAGTAACTATGGGTTGCAGATCAGTAATAGTAACGGGGTAAGAACGGATATCTCATTACCAACAGAATACACCACACCACATTGTGTATTATCCAGCGATAATGGTGTTTGGCTATCATCAAGTAAAGGGCTCTCTTTATATACCCATCGTGGACGAATCGTAAAGCATTTTGGAACTCAAAGTGGACTTATTAATAATGAGTTACTTCCTGATCTTTGTTCAATATCCCCAAATGGCGTAATGCTATTTGCAAGTAAAGATGGGGTTATCGTTGCTAATGAGCAGGAGTTAATCGAATACCATCGTCCAAAACCTCACGTAGTATTAGGTCAAATTAAAATTGATTCTGAAATTGTGAATTATGGAGGAGAGAAAAAGTTAACCAAGCAAGTTCCTTATGGAGCGAATATATCGTTTTTGTTTGGTGTGCTTCCTGAGTTCAATAATAAGTCGCTTTCTTTTCAATTGTTAGGCTCTAATGATGAAGCATGGCAAGATTTTGATGGTAGCTTATTAATCTTTGATTCGTTGCAATCAGGTAAGTATGAATTACGTATAAAACCACGAAATAATGGTCAGCGAAGAAGTCTTGTGACTGAGGTTGAGTTTTATGTTGAAGTTCCGTGGTTTTTTGCTCCTTGGTTTATCTTCTTTTTATTTAGTTTAGTGAGTGCAATCTTAATGGGCATTTACTATTGGCGATCTAAAGAAATTAAGAAAAGTAATGAGAAGCTGAAAAAAAGTGTTGAAATCAAAACGAAGCAATTAAGCAATCAAGGTAAAGCGTTAATCTCAAGCAACCGACAATTACAAAAGCTTCTTACTGTTCGTCAGCATGTTATTTCTGAAATGGCAGAACAAGCGAGACAGCCAATAAAAGACATTCAAGCAAATCTACAAAAGAAAGGGTTACTTACAAACCTTGCTTTGGCGAATCAATGTGAACACAGTTTGCAATTATTAGAGCAACTGACTCATATTGAACCTTTTGTTACGTTGCAAAAGAATAAGAGAACCAATCAAGTTTTAGCTCCTTTACTTAGTGCGGCATTAAAAAGTTGGAAGGATGAATACCATACAAAAGGAGTTGATCTTATTCTTGAAGACAATTCACAAGGCGTTTCGATCTTTGTTCAACCGCTCTTGATCGATGCCATTTTTAATAATGTATTATTTAGCTTATTAAAACGAAGTCAATCAGGAGAGGTGGTAACGATACGTATTCAGTGTGATGGCGCACGAGTGGCCGCTTACTTTTTGAGTGAAGGTGCTGAGATATCAGTAACTGAGCTAGATGAGCTAGGAAGAGTGGATTTATCACAAACCATTGAAGTGATTAATCAAGCATTAGGCCTTCCTGCAGTTAAATTACTCACCGTTCAAAATGGTGGGCATTTTGAAATAGTTAAGAACATGTCTGGCTCTAATGAGTTGCAATTTTCGTGGCCAATTGCTATCGATGAATTTATTACGTCTCAAGTACCAGAAGTTCATTCTAAAGATAAAGACAGTGATGAGCAGAAACAACACCAAGAATGGTTATTAAAAGTCTACCAACTTATTGAAGATAATTACTCTTTGGCGTCTTTTGGTACGAGTGCGGCAGCAAAAGCACTGTTTATATCCGAACGAAATTTACAACGGAAATTTAAGCAGTTAACTCAGCGTTCCTTTATGGAATATTTAATTGATACACGATTAGAAAAAGCGTGTGAACTTCTTATCTCTGGTCAGAAAGTTGCAGATGCTGCTTTTGAATCAGGTTTTAATGACCCTTCTTATTTTAGTAAGCGTTTTAAGCGTCACTATGGTTTGTCTCCAACACAGTTTGTGACTGAGAATGAAGAATAGTAAGCAACTGAAACGATGTAAGATCTTTAAAAGAAAAGAAGTGATGCATACGATGAAACTTGGTCGATAAATATAAGTAACGTGTTGAATGTTTGGAGTTCAATATGAGGTATTTAATCGGATGGGTATTTTTATAAAGAAAAAAAAGATCGTGACGTAGCCGGGGGACTACGCCACGGGCGCCAAAGACGCCTTCGCTTGCTGCCGAAGTAACAAGATACTTCTTGTTACCTCTATTAGAATAAAAGTTGAGAGGTCTCCCTCTCGATGTAATTAACTATAATCGCCCCTTCTTTTTTTACATATCAAAATAACGACAATCTATTGGTACAAAAACGACATTCATATAATTTTATGGTTATCTATTTGTTTTTAAATGGTATTTTTTTTGTTTGTCGTTTTTGTTATGTTTTAAATTATTTTAACGTTATTTATTTGTGGTATTAAATTGACGTAATTGACGTGGTTTTGGAAGCAATGTCATATATCTTATTTTATGATTAACAAAAGGGTATTTGATGTTTTTTGTCAATTTGCTGAAAAAAATTGATTTAGCGCAAGAAAAAAGTAACTGTTAGTTATAAAATGAAACGAAATAATAATGATTCTCACTATCGTGGAGCTTGAGATGAACCTAGCGCAATTAGAGAGCGGCAAAAAAGCTGTAGTAACAGACATGTCTTTGTTACCAACCGACACAAGAAAGAAGTTAATGGTAATGGGTATGTTGCCTCATACTGAAATTGCGATTTTACGAAAAGCTCCAATGGGAGATCCATTACAGATTAGCGTGAGAGGCACTTCTCTTGCTATCCGAAAGAATTTAGCTGAACAAATTACAGTTAAGGAATTATAAAATGCAGTATCAAGTATTAACTGTAGGTAACCCAAATAGCGGTAAAACAACACTGTTTAATGGGTTAACTGGCGCAAAGCAACAGGTAGGTAACTGGGCTGGTGTTACAGTTGAAAAGAAAACCGGTAAATATACTTGTTCTGGTGATGAGTTTTTACTTACTGACTTACCGGGTATCTATGCATTAGACAGCGGTAATGATGTAAACAGTTTGGATGAAACTATTGCATCACGAGCAGTGTTAACTCATGCCGCTGACGTGATTATTAATGTTGTTGATGCTTCTTGTTTAGAACGTAGCTTATATATGACATTACAACTTCGTGAGTTGGGTCGCCCAATGATCGTTGTTTTAAATAAAATGGATGTGCTTAAGCGTCAACGTCAAATTTTAGATGTAAAAGGGTTAGAAAAAGTTCTGGGTTGCCCTGTATTATCTTTATCGGCAAATGACAAAACACAAGTTCATAAATTCAAAGAGAAGTTACATAAGTCAATTGCTCAAGGCATTAAAATGATGCCACTTGAGCTGACTTATGGTGATGATGTTGAAGCTGCAATTAAAGAAGCATCGGCATTATTCTCGAGTGAATATGCATCTAGTCGCTCACTGGCAATTCGTGCTTTAGAAAACGATGCTTTAGTACTTAATACACTAGAAGCCGATAAGCGAAATAAAGTCGCTAATATTACTAATGTACTCAATACAAATGTTGAAGCTGACTTTCATATTGCTGATTGTCGTTACACTTTCCTACATCAATTATGTCAGCAATTACGTCGTCAAGAAGGCCGATTAAGCCACAGTGTCAGTGAGAAAATTGACCAAGTTATTCTAAATAAGTGGGTTGGTGTTCCTTTCTTCTTTTTCGTCATGTACTTAATGTTCATGTTCTCTATCAACATTGGTAGTGCATTTATTGATTTCTTCGATATCGGTGTTGGTGCACTTCTTGTTGATGGCGGTCATTATTTATTAGATGGCCATCTACCTGTTTGGTTAGTGACATTAATTGCTGATGGTGTCGGTGGTGGTATTCAAACTGTAGCGACCTTCATTCCTGTTATCGCTTGTCTATATTTGTTCCTTTCTTTATTAGAAAGTTCTGGTTATATGGCTCGTGCTGCATTTGTTCTTGATAAAGTGATGCAAAAGATTGGATTACCAGGTAAAGCGTTTGTACCACTTGTACTTGGTTTTGGTTGTAACGTTCCAGCTATCATGGCTACTCGTACTCTAGAACAAGAGCGTGAGCGTAAATTGGCAGCGTCAATGGCTCCATTTATGTCATGTGGTGCTCGTTTACCTGTATATGCATTGTTTGCTGCTGCTTTCTTCCCTGAAAATGGCCAAAACGTTGTATTTGGTTTGTACTTTTTCGGTATTTTAGCTGCTGTATTTACTGGTTTGTTACTGAAACATACGATCTATCCAGGACGTAGTGATTCGTTCATCATGGAAATTCCAGATTACGAATTCCCAACGATGCGTAACATCATGATCAAAACATGGCAGAAACTAAAACGTTTTGTACTTGGTGCGGGTAAAACCATCGTTGTTGTTGTAACAATATTAAGCTTCTTCAATTCACTAGGTATGGATGGCACGTTTGGTAACGAAGACAGTGAAAACTCTGTACTTTCAAAAGCAGCTCAAGTGGTTACTCCTGTGCTTGCACCAATTGGTATTCAAGAAGATAACTGGCCTGCTACAGTAGGTATTATCACAGGTATCTTTGCTAAAGAGGCCGTTGTTGGTACGTTAAATAGCTTGTATGCCGATCCTGCTGGCGATGATGCTGAGTTTGACTTAATGGCAAGCTTAAATGAAGCGGTGATGTCTATTCCAGATAACCTATCAGGATTAAGCTACTCTGACCCACTAGGTGTTGAAGTTGGTGATTTAACCGATATTGAAGCAGTAGCAGAAGAGCAAGGCGTTGAGAATTCAATTTTTGGTAATCTACAAGCTCACTTTGTAACAAGTGCAAGCGCAATGGCTTACTTAATCTTCATCCTGCTTTACACTCCATGTGTTGCGGCGATGGGGGCATACATGCGTGAATTTGGCCGTAAATACTCGTACTTTATTGCTGGATGGACAATGCTACTTGCTTATGTTTCAGCAACACTGTACTACCAAATTGCTCACTTCTCAGCAGCACCGATGACAAGTGCTATGTGGATAGCTATTTCACTTATTATTATGTTAGTGACTTACCTAGTACTAAAACGTAAAGGTCAAGAAGCTCAAGAACAGCAGGCAGCATTAGTATGATTTTAACCGAACTTAAGCAGTATATTGACGAACAAGGCCGTGTAGAGCGTATTGCATTAGCAAAGAAATTCAGCATGAGTGAAGATGGTGTTGATGCAATGCTTGAGCTTTGGGTAAAAAAAGGAAAGTTAACTCGTGAACTCGCTGGATGTGAGAAAACACAATGTTGCCAAGAGGCAGAACGTGTGTGGTATCGCCCAGTGTATCAAAATGAGTTAATGACTACTTACATACGATAGTCGCTTAACTTAGAGTAAAGTGATAAATAAAAACGAGGACCAATTGGTTCTCGTTTTTTTATGGGGGAAAGGGACTAGGGACTAGTTATTAGGGACGAGAGAAGATCAAAAGAGAGGTTATTGCTTCACTTACAATATCCGAGGGTTATTCTAAGTTCCTAGTTCCTAGTTCCTAGTTCCTAGTTGAGATAAGGTAGATCTTGCTCTTACTTCGCCCTAGTCCTTAGTCCCTAGCCCCTAACTCTTAAAAGTTCTATTCGCTCTTACCTCGCTCCTGATCACTCGTCCCTAGTCCCTATCTCATAAGCACAAAAAAAGACACGCAATTTTCATCGCGTGTCTTCTTATTTTCATTAACTACGCTCTATTTCTAGAGCATGAAATTAGTTAATTACTTTCTCTTCAGCTTGTGCAGCTTGATCCGCTTGGATAGCTGTTAGTGCTACTGTGTATACGATATCGTCAACAAGAGCGCCGCGAGACAAGTCATTTACTGGCTTGCGCATGCCTTGAAGCATTGGACCGATAGATACTAGGTCAGCAGAACGTTGAACCGCTTTGTACGTTGTGTTACCAGTGTTTAGGTCTGGGAATACAAATACAGTTGCTTTACCAGCTACAGGAGAGTTAGGTGCTTTAGAAGCAGCTACGTTTTCCATGATTGCAGCATCGTACTGTAGAGGACCGTCGATTACTAGATCAGGACGTTTCTCTTGAGCGATCTTAGTTGCTTCGCGTACTTTATCAACGTCTGCGCCCTTACCAGATTCACCAGTAGAGTAAGAGATCATTGCAACGCGTGGGTCGATACCAAACGCCATTGCAGAATCAGCAGATTGGATAGCGATTTCAGCAAGTTGCTCAGCAGTTGGATCAGGGTTGATCGCACAGTCACCGTATACAAGAACTTGATCAGGCAGAAGCATGAAGAAGATTGAAGATACGATAGAAGCATCAGGAGCTGTTTTGATGATTTGGAATGGAGGAACGATAGTGTTTGCTGTGGTATGAACCGCACCAGAAACAAGACCGTCAACTTCACCCGCTTCAAGCATCATAGTACCAAGGAATACAGAATCTTGTAGTTTTTCACGAGCCACAACTTCAGTCATGCCTTTCGCGCCACGTAGCTCAACTAAACGAGCAACGTAGTTTTCACGTACAGAATCAGAATCGATGATCTCAACGCCAGCACCAAGTTCAACACCTTGTTGTGCTGCAACACGACGGATTTCTTCAGGGTTACCTAAAAGAACACAAGTCGCGATACCACGCTCAGCACAGATAGCCGCAGCTTTAACTGTACGAGGCTCATCACCTTCAGGAAGAACGATACGTTTAGCCGCTTTACGAGCAAATTCAGTTAACTGGTAACGGAATGCTGGTGGGCTTAGACGACGGATACCTTCAGTACCTTCAGATAGAGAGTCAATCCAAGGGCCATCAATGTGGCTAGCAACGTGCTCGTTAACAAACTCAATACGCTCTTTATCATCTGCAGGAACTTCAAGGCTGAAGCTTTGTAGATTTAGAGACGTCTGCCAAGTGTTACCTTGTGCTGTGAAGATTGGAAGACCAGACTCTAGAGCAGGCTTACAAAGTTCAGCAATTGATTGAGGGATTTCGTAACGCCAGTCAGTAAGATTGCGCCGATTTCTACGCCGTTCATTGCAGCAAGACATGCAGCAACGATAACGTCAGGACGGTCAGCAGAAGTTACTAGTAGAGAACCTGGTTTGAAGTGCTCAATCATGTGCGGTAGAGAACGTGCACAGAAAGTGATGCTCTTAATACGACGAGTAGCAATATCACCTTCGTTGATGATTTCAGCATTTAAGTGCTTAGCCATGTCGATAGCACGAGTAGCAATTAGGTCTACTTTCCAAGGCACACAACCAAGAACACGAATAGGACTAGAGTTGAAGATTTGCATTACTTCAAGGTTAGTCTTAGTCGTTGCATCTGCATCATCAAAGATTTCAGATAGGTCAGGGCGAGTACGACCAGCTTCATCAACAGGTGCATTTAGCTTGTTAATGATAACGCCAGCGATTTGTTTGTTCTTAGTACCACCAAAGTTAGAACATGCTACTTCGATACGCTCTTTAAGTTGAGAAGGGTTATCTGTACCAGGAGTTGCTACAAACACAATCTCAGCACCCAGAGTTTTTGCAATTTCACCGTTTAATTGGTTAGCAAATGGGTGTTTACGAGTAGGAACTAAACCTTCGATAAGAGTCACATCAGTGTCTTGGCTGATTGACTTGTAACGCGCAACGATTTCTTCTAGAAGAACGTCAGACTGTTCGTTACGTAGCAGTTCTTCAGCACGAGAGATTGTAGTTGGTTCTGCTGCTTTGATATCGCTGCTGCTAGTCACGATTGAAGTAGTTAGATCAGGTTGATCACCACCGTGACGAGGCTGAGAGATTGGTTTGTAAAAAGAAACGCTTACGCCTTTACGTTCCATTGAACGTAATACACCCAAACTTGCGCTAGTTAGACCAACACCAGCACTGATTGGAACAAGCATAATAGTACGAGACATGAAAAATTCCTCTACACTATTGGGGCAAGAGACCTTATTGAAAAAATAAAGCCATAGAAAGAAAAAAGGCTAACCTAATGGCTAGCCTTTTAGGAGATATTACAGACCAGCTAGTTTAGCTGTGTCTTCTGCGATAACTAGCTCTTCGTTAGTAGAGATAACCATTGCAGGAATACGGCTGTTAGCAGTAGTGATAGTACCTTCACCACCGAAACGTGCTTTAAGGTTTGCTTCGCCATCAACTTCAATACCGAAGATACCTAGACGGTTAAGAACCATTTCACGGATTGGAGCTGAGTTTTCACCGATGCCGCCTGTGAAAGTGATTGCGTCTAGACGACCTTCTAGAGTTGCTGTGTAACCTGCAACGTATTTAGCTAGACGGTGACAGAATACGTCCATCGCACGTGTTGCTTCTTCTTTCTCACCGTAGTTGTCTTCAACGAAACGACAGTCAGAGGTTACTTGAGTTAGACCTTGTAGGCCAGACTCTTTAGTTAGCATGTTGTTGATTTGTTCAACAGAGTAACCTAGAGCGTCATGTAGGTGGAAAACGATAGCAGGATCGATGTCACCACAACGAGTACCCATTACTAGACCTTCAAGAGGAGTAAGACCCATAGAAGTATCTACAGATTCACCGTTTTTAATTGCACATACAGATGCGCCGTTACCTAGGTGACAGTTGATGATGTTAACTTCTTCAACAGGCTTGTTTAGTAGACCAGCAACTTCACGAGTGATGAACAGGTGAGAAGTACCGTGCATACCGTAACGACGGATACCGTGCTCTTTGTATAGGTTGTATGGAAGAGCGTATAGGTAAGACTCTTCAGGCATAGTTTGGTGGAACGCTGTGTCAAATACAGCAACGTTTTGAAGGCCTGGGAAGTTAGCTTTAGCTGCTTCGATACCGATGATGTGAGCTGGGTTATGAAGAGGTGCAAAAGTTGCAGCGTCTTGAATACCTTTAAGTACTTCGTCAGTGATAAGTGCTGACTTAGTGAATTGCTCACCACCGTGTACGATACGGTGACCGATAGCGCCAAGGTTAGCTTTAAGCTCTGGCTTAGATGCAAGGATAGTTTCTACCATAAATGATAGAGCTTCTACGTGTGCAGCGCCTGCACCTAGTTGAGCTTCGTGCTTGCCATCAAGTTTCCACTTCATACGAGCTTCAGGAAGACCAAGACACTCAGCAAGACCAGTTAAGTGCTCTGCACCAGATTCTGCGTCAACAACCGCAAATTTAAGAGAAGAACTACCGCAGTTTAAAACTAAAACCAGCTTAGACATGTATAAATACCTATTTATTCATCAGTAATTAAAGTTATGTCGTAATGACATATCATGACAAATGTAGTCGATTCATTGAAAACAACCACATTTATCCAAAAAAATTAGCTATCCTTAGTAAGAGCATTACAGCAGTCCTTGCCGATTTATCTACTTTTAGCTTATAGTAGAACTACAGCAAAAGATAAATCAGCGCATAGGATAACGATTGTGCGCTAAGATAACAAAAATATTTTAAGATAATATTAATTCTAATCAAGTTTATTCTGTATTTTTTTGAATGATTCAACTTTTGTTTAGAAGTCCAAGGGGGCAATATGAGTGAAAACGGTTTTTTATTCCGATTTCGAGATGGTCAAACCTATATGGATACTTGGCCTGAGCGAAAAGAGTTAGCTCCGATGTTCCCTGAGCAACGAGTGATTAAAGCAACTAAGTTCGCTGTTAAAGTCATGCCAGCGGTTGCGGTTATCAGCGTATTAACGCAAATGGTTTTTAATAATACTGCAGGCTTGCCACAAGCTATCATCATTGCATTGTTTGCCATTAGCATGCCATTACAAGGTTTTTGGTGGTTAGGTAACAGAGCAAATACAAAATTACCGCCAGCATTAGCGAGTTGGTATCGTGAGTTATACCAAAAAATTATTGAATCAGGGGCAGCATTAGAGCCAATGAAGAGTCAGCCTCGTTATAAAGAACTGGCGAATATTTTGAATAAAGCGTTTAAACAGTTAGATAAAACAGCTTTAGAACGTTGGTTTTAATATTTTCTTACACAAAGTATGATAATAAAAAAGGAGCTAATTTTAGCTCCTTTTTTGATCTTTAGTTATCAACAATCTGAATGAGTATTCAGATTGTTGAAATAGGTATTACATACGTTCTAGCGTTTCAATACCGAGTAGTTCTAAGCCTTGCTTAATTGTTTTCGCTGTTAATGCAGCTAACTTCAGGCGGCTTTGCTTAACAGCGTCATCTTCGTTGTTAAGAATAGGGCACGCTTCGTAGAAGCTAGAGAATTGACCAGCAAGTTCAAATAGGTAAGCACACATTAGGTGAGGTTGACCTTCACTTGCTACTGCTTGAACCGCTTCTTCAAATTGCATTAACTTAGCAACTAACGCTTTTTCTTTCTCATCAGTGATCTTAACTTCACCCGTTAACTCATCCATAGATAAGCCAGCTTTGCTGAAGATAGAAGCCACACGAGTGTATGCATATTGCATGTAAGGCGCTGTGTTACCTTCGAACGCAAGCATGTTGTCCCAATCGAAGATGTAATCCGTAGTACGGTGCTTAGAAAGATCTGAGTACTTAACGGCTGCCATTGCAACAGTTGTAGCAATTTTTGCTTTTTCTTCAGCTGGTAGATCTTTGTTTTTCTCTTCGATCAGTTTCGCTGCACGTTCTTCAGCTTCATCAAGAAGATCAGCTAGACGAACCGTACCACCAGCACGAGTTTTAAATGGACGACCATCTTTACCTAGCATCATACCAAACGCATGGTGTTCTAGAGATACGCTCTCAGGAACATAGCCCGCTTTACGAACGATAGTCCAAGCTTGCATTAGGTGTTGGTGTTGACGTGAATCGATGAAATAAAGAACACGGTCTGCGTTCAGTTCTTCGTAACGGTATTTAGCACAAGCAATATCTGTTGTTGTGTATAGGAAGCCACCGTCACGTTTTTGAACGATAACACCCATAGGTTCGCCATCTTTGTTTTTGTATTCATCTAGGAATACAACTTGAGCGCCTTCGCTCTCAACAGCTAAACCTTGTTTTTGAAGATCAGCAACAATTGGAGCAAGCATGCTGTTGTACATACTTTCGCCCATTACGTTATCACGAGTAAGTGATACGTTTAGACGGTCATAGTTGCGTTGGTTTTGAACCATAGTAACGTCAACAAGCTTCTTCCACATTTCTGCGCAGAACTCATCACCGCTTTGAAGTTTAACAACATAACCACGAGCGGTTACTGCAAACTCTTCGTCTTCGTCATACAGTTTTTTAGATTCACGGTAGAAACCTTCAAGATCAGACAGTTCCATAGAAACTTCGCCTTTCTCTTTTTGGATACGCTCAAGGTTTGCGATAAGCATACCAAACTGAGTACCCCAGTCACCGATGTGGTTAGCACGAGTAACGTTGTGACCTAAAAACTCAAGAGTACGAACAACAGCATCACCAATGATAGTTGAACGTAAGTGACCAACGTGCATTTCTTTAGCAACGTTTGGTGCAGAGTAGTCTGCAACGATGTTTTGTTGTTCTTCTTTAGCAACACCTAAGCGTTCGTCAGCTAATGCTGCTTCTGCTTGTTTTGCTAGAAATTCTTCTGATAAGAAAATATTGATAAAGCCAGGGCCTGCAATTTCAGTTTTGCTAGCGATGCCATCAAGATCCAAAACATCCAGTACTTTCTGAGCAAATTCTCGTGGGTTTGTACCTAGTCGCTTAGCTACGCCCATTACGCCGTTAGCTTGGTAGTCACCAAATTGTGCTTTTGCAGATTGACGTACTGCGGCAGGGCTGCCTGCTGGCGCACCGGCTGCTTCTAACGCTTGAGAAACTTTGTCGTTAATAAGTGATTGAATATTCAAAGAGGTTATCCTTCATATCGCTGTTAAACAGGAATGCTATTGCATGGAAAGCAAAATAATCGCTAATAATAGCAATAAAACAGGGGATATTTAATAGTTTCTGTTATTTTTTATTGCAACTTAGGGGCTATTTTTCGAAAGGTTCTAAACATCAAGTAAAGAGGTTGATACAATTCGGTTTCTCTTTTTTATTGTTAGGTTGCCTTCATGTCATCACTATTATTAAAACAGCAACAATTAGAGCCTCAACAACTGATTAATGCATTACCTTCATTTATGGAGAAGATCCAAGCATTATTGGATGTATTAGAAATCGATTTAACTCAATATCAAGCCGATCACATTGCATTAAGAATCAATGATCGTGATGTAGCAGAAGCGGCTCATCAAGAGTGGCTACAACAAGCAGAAGAATGGTCAAATAATGAAATTAACGGTCGTCCTATTATTGCTTTAGGTTTTAATCAAGCGTTAACTATCAATGATTGGTCTATTGAATGTTTAGAGTTGCCATACCCTGGTGATAAAAGTTATCCGCAGCAAGGGTGGGAACATGTAGAGTGGGTTATCCCATGTGATGTGGATTCTCAAGAAGCTTTTTTGGAATATGTATTTAAAACGTTCCCAACACTAAAAGATAAATGGGATAACTTGACGTCTTTAGGCGTGAAAGTAAAACAAAGCTGCCCATCAGGTGATGCAGAGCGTATTGCAAATTATACCGTAGCATTCAAATACCAAGGAGTGTGTATAAAGCTTCATCCTCACAGTTTAAAAGCAGTTATTGAGAGTGAGCAGGCATAAGATAAGCAGGTTTTAAGAACATAAAAGGCATCCAATCTAGAATCTGGATGCCTTTTGATTATGGAGTGAGTAGTTATGGCTTACATAATTCAGCAACCACTTTTAATCGACGCTCTGGCTCGGCAACAAATGGATTGCTTTCATCCCAAGCATAGCCAGCTAAAATTGCGCAGATCATTTGTTTAATTTTAGGGTTCGGATTTTCATGGAAGATCACATTTTGGAATGTCCCTTCATACCATCCTTCCACGTAACAACGAAAAGCATTGACTCCTTTCATCAACTTATCTGAGTAATCTTGCTGCCAATTCACCGTTTCTTGATTAAATTGCTTAATCAATAAGTCTGCAGCTAGCTCTGCCGATTTCATTGCAATCGTGACACCAGAAGAGAACACCGGATCTAAAAATTCACCAGCATTGCCCAGTAAAGCAAAGTTTTTATCAAACAGCTTACTGACATTGGCAGAATATCCCATGATTTCACCACAAGGGTTCGGGTATTCAGCTTGGTTTAACAGATGTTTGAGATTACTTTCTTCTTCTGCAAGTTGTTTTAATGCCGTTACTTTATCTTCTGAATATGCATCGAAGAACTCCGGCTCTCCAACCACACCAAAAGAACATGTCCCATTACTGAATGGAATTAACCAATACCACACTTGTGTATTTGTTGGATGAACAGAGACTAAAATTTTATTTCTGTCGTAGCTTTCGTCAGTAATATTGTCTTTTATATGTGTAAAAATAGCACGGCGTGGTGGCAGGCATGAGGGCTCTTCTAATTCCAATAGTTTTGGTAGAACACGGCCAAAGCCACTCGCATCAAGAATGAAATCTGCTTGAATTTGGTAAGGCGTTCCGTTTTCATCCAGTACCGATAATAGAGGCTTTTCTGTATTCACATCCACATCGGTTATTTCATGTTGATAGCGAATTTCAACGCCTTGTTCTTTTGCACAATCAGCTAAAACTTTATCAAAGTTGCCACGTTGTACTTGGAATGTGGTTCCTGCGCCGTCGGTGAATTTGTCCGTAAAATCAAAAGAAGTGAAAGTGCCATTACAATGAAAAGCAGCACCATCTTTGAATTGAAAACAAGCATCTTCAACAGCGTTTAACATGCCTGCATGTTTAATGGATTCCATACATGCAGGTAATAAACTTTCACCGATAGAAAAGCGAGGGAAACTCGATTTTTCAAGAATAATACAGTTGATATTGTGTTTGTTTAATAGGGCAGCAGCAATAGAGCCAGAAGGTCCAGCACCAATAATAGCCACTTGGGTTGTTTGTGGTGATAACACAAGTGCTCCTTAAAGACAAAAGCACCACTTTAGGTATCAGTAACCTAAAGTGGTGAGGATATTATTATATTTATAGGTAATTTTTATTTAAAAACGGGCTTACTTAGCACGAAGTTCAAGTAATGTGTGTCCTAAACCAATATTGTCAGTCTGCTCAGCAACAGCAAAACCCGCTTCTTCAATAATTTCTAAGAAGTCGCTGCAACGATAGAAACGGCTATTACCATTGGCTAAACAAGTGAAGTATAGAGAGGTTGCATTTAAGCTAAACGAAGCAGCATCGTATTTTTGCGCATCCCAAAATAGCTCTAAAATATACACTTTCGCATCGGTAGACATGGCTGCACGAACACGTTTTAAAATGCTTAAAATTTCCATTGGAGAGAAACAATCTAGGAATTGGCTCATCCACCATACGTCTGCACCTTGAGGTAATGGTAGAGTCTTATCAAGCATATTAGTTGGGTGACCATTAATACGGTCGGCAAAACCTTGTTCTTCGGCATTTTTTAAGGCCATTTCGATTTGTTGTGGAAGGTCAATGATTGTTACTTCAACATCGTTATCGTAATTACAGCATTGTAGTGCCCATTTACCCGTGTTGCCGCCGATATCAAACAAACGCTTTGGTTTTTGGCTTAATACTTTTTCTAATAAGATTGGGAACGAACGGTCAGAATAGAAGTGATCAAACTTAAACCAGCTCTCTTTGGCTTTTTCTGGTAATCGAGACAAGCCTTCATAAATCGTTGGCCAGTCACCTAATTCTTTTAAGCCGGCAGGTGTGCCTTCTTGAATTGCCTCTGTAAGATGCATCATAGCGGCATAACAAACATCAGCTGTAAAATCTAAGTTAGCGTTCGTCATCCCATCGTGTAATAAGAAATGACCAAGGTTCGCAAGAACATAGTTTGGTTTATTCCAAGTAACAATGTGCGCACTTAATGCCATATCAAGTAAGACTTTCACACCATATTCAGATACACCCGTTTCTTGCGCTAATTGCTCAGCATCTAAACCTTGATCTTGAGCTTTATCTAAAGCCGCTAGAATACCAAGATCTCTAAGCGTTCGAGCTGTATGAAAAACAATAGGAGCAAAAGAAAGTTTTTGAGCTTCTGTTTTTGCTTCTAATGCGTTAAATGGGTCATTTTTATATTGAGTCACAGAGATTAACCATAGTTGAAGATAATAAAATGATCATATCAGTGGTATTGAGTGAAACTTTGTTCAAAAGCAAGAAACTACTGATATATAAGAGAGAATGATATTAATCGATTATATTTGATACGGTATTACCGTTAAATTCGACTTTAAAAGTATTAAATCTATTTTTCCAATATAACCAATGATCGCTATTTAAATTAGGTGTTCTATGTTCTGGTGGGAAGCCGATGGCATATTTCACGCCTTCTTTTGTCATGCCTTTCTTAACCACACCTTCTTTTATTCCCTGCTGATCAAGTGCACTTAGTTTTTCTACTTTTTCAGTATTACACTCAGTACCGAAATAGTTGCTTAAGTATTTTGCAAAATCAGGAGATGATTTGTGTTTATCTAAAATATATTCTCTGCCACTACTATCAATTTTAAATGTAAGACGTTTAGTACTAACGTTGACAATATCAACTTGAGTACAGAGAGGAATTAATCCATCTTGTTGAAAATTAACAGAATAAAGTTTTGAACGAGTGTCGTCAGGGTGAAGGTTAACAAGAGTATAAACGGGTTTATTGGTAAGAAATAAATCGTCACCCGTATTTTTGTCAGTAAGAGTCATGACACTCGCGCAACCCGATAAAATTATTAAACCGGAAGTCGCTAATAATGGTTTTAAAAATGACATGGTAGTCCTTTAAATTTCGCTATATATATTTATTTACCGTATGACTCGCATTAATCTATTTGCGCCAAGTCACTGAATTCATATATCCTATACGAGTAGGCTAACAAATTGTAATATTTTTACGACTAGATGGATATCATGACATACGCAAATTTTAATATTATCGATTGGCACGCAATTTCTGCAGGTTTGGATAGCAAAAATGCGTGGTTAGAATGGCGTGAAAATAATTTCACTTGGCCTGAAAATGAAAAAGCGCCAGTTGATAAAATACCAGCAATGGCTCGAAGAAGAATGAGCTCGTTAAGTAAATTAGCCGTGCAAACCGCATTAACATTAGCGGAAGAAAATGACATTGATTATTTGGTGTTCTCTAGTCGGCATGGTGAGTTAACTCGAACTGTCGCTCTTTTAGAAGATATTTTGAATGGAGATGATGCTTCTCCAATGGCTTTTTCTCAATCGGTTCATAATACTGCCGCAGGTCTATTTACCATCACGGCTAAAAAAGCCATTCCAGTTACTTCTATCGCTGCTGGGGAAAACACCTTTCATTCTGCGGTTGTTGAAGCCGCTGCGTACTTAGCTGAAAATCAAAATGACAAAGTTCTCATTATCGATTTTGACGAGCCTTTACCTTCTCATTACCAAGAGTTTGAAAAACAAAACTATCAAGGCTATGCAGTTGGCTTAATAATGAGCGCAGGGGACATTTTTTCTCTTCAATGGAACAATAAACCTACAATTAAACCTTCTGGATTGCCTCATGGGTTGCAATGTATAGCTAACTTAGTAGGATCACACTCTCAATGGATAACGGAGAGTTCTTCAAAACAATGGGTATGGAATCGAAAATAGTCTTATGACTTTACTTCAACGCACTGATAAATACTGGCGAATTTTAGCTACTGGGTTCTGTTTCTCTTTATTCGGAGTCGGTGCACTTTGTTTGACGTTTATTGTTTTTCCATTGCTTACGTTTACAGCAAAAGATAAAAAACAACGCGAAGTTCGAGTGCAATCGATTATCCAACGTAGTTTTTTTATCTTTTGTAAAACAATGCACTATAGTCGTGCGATTAAGTATCAATTTGATGGTGCAGAGCTTCTTCAGAGTGACAGAAATTGCTTAATTGTCGCTAATCACCCAAGCTTAATAGATTATGTTTTAATTGCTTCACAATTGAAGCAATGCGATTGCATCGTAAAAGCAGCCTTATGGCATAATCCGTTTACACAAGGGATTGTCAGAGCTGCGGGGTACATTCCAAATCAAGAACCAGAAGCGTTTTTAGAAGAGTGTTCTGAAAAATTAAACTCAGGTAATGTATTGTTGGTTTTTCCTGAAGGAACGCGAACAACACCGGGTAAAAAATCAAAACTTCAACGAGGTGCAGCGCAAATTGCGGTTCGTAGTCAAAGTGATATTCGTATTATTCATATCACAGTAACACCCAGCTTTTTAACTAAAGAAGCAAAGTGGTATCAAGTTCCTGATGTTCGCCCTTTCTTTCATTTACAAGTGAAAGAGAGAGTCGCCATCACTCCATTTATCGAAGACGCTGACTCTTCATCTTCAGCGGCTCGAAATGTAAATCGATTTTTAGATACAGCTTTGTATCCACAAAATGAAGTCAACACATCAAAAGAAAATAAGTAGGCCATTGATGGAAGTATTACACAACGAAATTAAACAATTAATTATTGACGCTCTTAACCTAGAAGATATCTCTGTTGATGATATTGAAACGGAAGCACCGCTATTTGGTGACGGCTTAGGCTTAGATTCTATCGATGCTCTAGAGCTAGGTTTAGCAATTAAGAAAAAGTACAACTTAGTGTTAGATGCTGATGATACTCAAACTCGTGAACATTTTGCGTCAGTAGCAAACCTAGCCGCTTACATTAATGCAAACAAAGCGTAAGAGAGTAAATAATGACAGACGTAAATAAAGAGCAAGTATTAGAGCAAGTAACTTCTGCATTAGTTGAACTGTTTGAAATTGATGAAGCAGATATTACCCCAGAAGCTCAGCTGTATACTGACCTTGATTTAGATAGTATCGATGCTGTCGATCTTGTTGTTCATTTGCAGAAAGTGACGGGTAAAAAAATCAAACCAGAAGAGTTCAAAGAAGTTCGTACTGTTGACGATGTAGTTAATTCTGTAGCTGCACTGTTAAAAGGCGAATAATGCGTTGGCTGACAGCGCTGTCAGCCATTGCACTCTTAGCATATCCGCTAGCGGTCTACTATGGTCTCCATTTTGGTGGAATAAAGACAGTAGCAGGCGTACTAGCGGTGTTGTTTTTAGTGCGTATGGTCGGTGGTAAACAAGTACCGATAAAAGAACTTAAATACATCGCTATTATCAGTGGTGGAGCAGGGATAATTCTTGCTTCTCTTGGTTGGATATTCAAAACCGAAGGCTGGTTTACCTTCTATCCTGTAATAGTCAATGTCGTTATGTTCGTTATGTTTTTTGGAGTTTATTTCAATCCCAAAGCATGATTGAACGTTTTGCTCGTCTACAAGAACCTGATTTACCTGAAAGTGGCGTTAAGTACACCAGAACCGTAACTAAAATTTGGTGTGTATTTTTTATTATTAATGGCTCTATTTCTTTTTCTACCTGTTTCATGGATATGAAGATGTGGATGCTATACAACGGATTTATTAGCTACTTGCTTATTGGAACTTTGTTCATAAGTGAATGGTTAGTGCGCCAATGGATAAGAAAAAAAGAAGTATGAAAACAGTCTCTCTTTCGCAATTAGTATTACAAGATAAAACAGACCACACGGTGTGTTTTGATGAGCAGCACTCATATATTTCTTATTCTCAATTTCAAAAAGACGTGCAGCAAGCATGTGCGTTTTTTCAGCAAAAGCCTCAAGATAAGTGGGCATTGTGCTTTGATGATAGTTATTATTTCGCGGTTACTTTTCTTGGGTTAGCCCATGCGGGTAAACACCTTATTCTTCCAGGTAACCATCAACCAGCGGCATTGGCCGAATTATCTCAGTATTTTGATGCCTTAATTCATGATGACATTATTAAAGTGATGCCATGCAGTGAGCATGTTGCCTATCATGATATAAAAAGTGACCATTTAGCTACATTATCACCACTTCCTCTTCATGAGGTTGCGCTTACTTTATTTACTTCTGGCTCAACCGATACACCCAAGCCCATTGCTAAAAACCTTCAATTGCTTGATAACGAAATTCAACAATTAGACTGTTTATGGGGTGAAAAACTCGGACAAAGTGACATTTACAGCACCGTATCACACCAACATATCTATGGTTTATTATTTAGAGTGTTGTGGCCATTAACGGCTGGTCGTGCTTTTAGTCGCCATAACTTTATTTACCCAGAGCAAATTTTATCTCATCGACCTGATGATAAAAAAACGCTTATTTCTAGCCCCGCATTGCTTAAGCGCTTGGTTGACCATCAAGGACACAATACTTATCAGATGGTTTTCTCATCCGGTGGACCTCTTGCTATTGAAGGGGCTGAGCAAAGTGAGAAAAAACTCTCACTGCGTCCATTTGAAGTTTATGGTAGTACAGAAACGGGTGGTATTGGCTACCGTCAGCAGTTTGAACCAAGCTCTTTATGGTGCTTCTTTCCTTCTCATCAAGCCCGTTTAAACATTGAACATTGCTTAGAATTGCTTTCTCCATTTATTGATGACGAAGAGTGGTACGCGACGAGCGATTATTGTGATTTGCTTGCTAATGGTCAGTTTGTTCTAAAAGGTCGCGTCGATCGCGTGATCAAAATTGAAGAAAAGCGCCTCTCTTTAACGGAAGTTGAAAAACGATTAATGCAGTTAGAGTGGATTAATGAAGCGGCAGTGATCCCGATGGAAGAAGAAAAACGCACCGTATTGGGCACAGTGATTGTTCTATCAGAAGCGGGAACTAAACTAATGGAGCAGGGCTCTAAGGGTAAGTTTTGGTTGAGATTACGCTCAGAATTACGTGAATGGTTAGAGCCTGTTGGTATTCCTCGTCGTTTTAGAACTGTTAGTGAAATTCCATTAAATAGCCAAGGTAAACGTCAAATGCACGATTTAAAGCAGCTATTTAATGATGCGAATAATTAAAAAAGATTAGATTATGACAAAACGTAAGCCAAGTATCCTTACAACAAAAGATATCTCAGTAAATGAAGCGCAACCAAGTGTGCTTATTTGTATGCGTGTGGATGATGATATCTTAGATTTCACCGGACACTTTCCAAATCATCCTTTGTTACCCGGTGTTACTCAAGTTGATTGGGCTATTCATTACGCGAAACATTACCTTAATGCGCATTCAAACTTTAAAGGGATGGAAGTGCTTAAGTTTCAAGAGCCTATTTTACCGAATATGGAAGTAGAACTTGAGCTTAAATGGGATATTGAGAAGAGTAAGCTGTATTTTACTTACCGCTCAAATAAAGGCGATACGGTAAGCAATCATGCTTCTGGTCGTATTGTGTTAGGAGCGTAATCATGACTAACTTTCGCCCTTGTTTTTTAATTCCTTGTTATAACCATGGTAAAACCATTCCTGCCGTTGTTGAATCATTGATGTCGTATGGTTATCCAATGATCATCGTTGATGATGGCAGTGAGAATGAAACAAAGCGTATTTTAGAAGAAGTAACTCAACATAATGAGTCGATTACCTTAATCACATTGGTTGAAAACCAAGGTAAAGGTGGGGCTGTGATTGCTGGTATCGAAAAAGCCTATCAGCAGAGTTATAGTCATGCGATTCAAATTGATGCTGATGGTCAACATGATCTCGAAGCGCTACCTAAATTAATCGCTGAATCTCAAGAACACCCAACGGCACTGATTTCTGGACAGCCTATTTACGATGAGAGTGTACCTAAATCTCGTTTGTATGGTCGTTATGCTACGCATATTTGGGTGTGGATTGAGACACTTTCTTTTGCGATTAAAGATAGTATGTGTGGTTTCCGCTCTTATCCTATCGGTCCAACGATTAACGTATTGGAGCGAGCGGTGCTTGGCCGACGAATGGATTTTGATACCGAAATCATGGTTCGTATGTACTGGAATGAAACCGATATTCGTTTCATCAATACTCGTGTTATTTACCCAGAAGATGGTATTTCTCATTTTGATGCATTATGGGATAACGTGAAAATCAGTTGGATGCACACCAAATTATTTTTTGGCATGCTGCCTCGTATTCCTTCATTACTAAAACGTAAACCTGTTCAAGAAGATCATTGGTCGTCTCATGCTGAGCGCGGTACGATTTTAGGTATTCAATTTTTACTGTGGATCTATTCAACGTTTGGTCGCAAGGTATTTTCACTATTACTCAAACCAGTCATGGCTTATTACTACCTACGTGGTGGTTCAGTCAAAGACGCTTCTGATGATTTCATTCAACAGGTAAATGCTTATGCTCGAATTAAAGGCATTCAGTTACCTGAAAAGCTAACCACTTATCGTCATTTGGTCTCTTTTGGTGAAACCATGTTAGATAAGCTTGCGGCATGGCGTGGTGATTTTTCAGATAAAAACTTAACGGTTCATGGTATTGAGCATTATCAAACATTAGCTCAGCGTGAAAAAGGCATTGTATTACTGGGTTCTCATTTAGGAAATCTAGAACTATGTCGTGCGCTTAGCCGTCGTCATACTCACCTGAAGATTAATGCGTTAGTTTTTACTGAGCATGCTGAGCGTTTTAATACGGTAATGAAAACCGTTAATCCGCAATCAGAAGTGAATGTTATTCAGGTGTCTAAAATAGGGCCAGATACCGCCATTTTATTGCAGCAAAAAATTGATGATGGTGAGTGGATTGTTATCGTTGGTGATAGAACGTCAGTCACTAAAGAGAATCGAGTGATTTGGGCTGATTTTCTTGGTAAGCCTGCGCCATTCCCTCAAGGGCCATTTATGTTGGCCTCTATTTTAAAGCAACCAGTATATTTAATGTTTGGACTTCGTGACGATACACAAAAAGACCCACTGTTTGATGTGTACTTAGAACCGTTTTCTGAACAAATCATATTACCTCGTGGTAAGCGAGAAGAGGCTTTGCAAGAAGTCG
The DNA here is from genome assembly GCA_038993745.2 of Aliivibrio fischeri. NCBI lineage: Bacteria > Pseudomonadati > Pseudomonadota > Gammaproteobacteria > Vibrionales > Vibrionaceae > Aliivibrio > Aliivibrio fischeri. Next base: position 929,981 of record CP160629.1, read on the forward strand.
TACAAAATTATGCTCAACGCCTAGAGCATTTCACATTAAAAGCACCATCACAGTGGTATAACTTTTTTAATTTTTGGCAGTTAACTGGAAAGAAAGATGACAACTAATTCAATTACATTTGGTAAAGGACGTCTGACAATTGAAGACGTTGTTGATATTGCAAATGGCGCAAATGCACAACTTAATAACTCTGATGAATTCACTGCTAAAATTGACCGTGGTGTTGAGTTTTTAGAGCGCTTATTAAAAGAAGAAGGCGTGATCTATGGTGTAACAACGGGTTATGGTGACTCTTGTACTGTAGCAATCCCAATGGATTTAGTGGATGAATTACCGCTGCATTTAACTCGTTTTCACGGTTGTGGTTTAGGCGAAAACTTAGATGAACAACAAGCACGTGCTGTATTAGCGACTCGCTTATGCTCTTTATCACAAGGGGTATCGGGTGTGACTCATGATCTGCTTAATCAAATCGTGACTCTAATTAATCACGGCGTATCTCCACGTATTCCTCAAGAAGGTTCTGTGGGTGCAAGTGGTGATTTAACGCCATTATCTTATCTTGCTGCTGCCCTTATTGGTGAGCGTGAAGTGATTTATAAAGGTGAAATCCGTGCAACTGCAGATGTATTTAAAGAGCTAAATATCACACCAATCAAGCTTAAACCAAAAGAAGGTTTGGCTTTAATGAATGGTACATCAGTGATGACAGCGTTAGCGTGTTTAGCGTATAAGCGTGCTGAGTACTTAGCGCAAATGGCAACTAAGATCACCGCAATGGTATCAGTAGGGATGCAAGGTAATGACTTCCACTTTGATGAAGCGTTATTTGCAGTGAAACCACATCCAGGCCAACAACAAATTGCTGCTTGGTTACGTTCTGATTTACATAACGAAACCCCACCAAGAAACAGTGATCGCCTGCAAGACCGTTACTCACTTCGTTGTGCTCCACATGTGATTGGTGTACTTCAAGATAGCCTACCATTCTTGCGTCAAATGATTGAAAATGAATTAAACAGTGCGAACGATAACCCAATTATCGATGGTGATAATGAGCGTGTTCTTCACGGTGGTCATTTCTATGGTGGTCATATTGCAATGGCAATGGACATGCTAAAAACCGCAGTAGCGAACATTGCTGATTTATTAGATCGCCAAATGGCACAGCTAATGGATTACAAATTCAATAACGGTTTACCATTTAACCTGACGGGTTCAACAGGGGCTCGTAAACCAATTAACCATGGCTTTAAAGCTGTTCAGATTGGTATTTCAGCATGGACAGCAGAAGCGCTTAAAGGAACAATGCCTGCAAGTGTTTTCTCACGTTCAACAGAATGTCATAACCAAGATAAAGTGAGTATGGGTACGATTGCCTCTCGTGATTGTTTACGTGTTTTACAGTTAACAGAGCAAGTGACATCAGCTTCATTATTAGCGGCAACTCAAGCGTTAGTATTGCGTGAAAAGCAAGGTGAGCTTGATGATACTCAGTTAAGTAAAGAGCTTAAAACCATGCGTGATGCGGTATTAAGTGAATTTACTTTTGTCGATGAAGACCGACCATTAGAGAACGATTTACGTAACTTTATGGCGAAGATTCGGCAACAGCACTGGACACTATACTAAGGTTAAATGTTGTGACTAATACAAATGAAGCTAAGCCAGTGAATGTATTAAGCGTAGAAGTGATGATCACAACCGCCTTTCAGGATGCGGATCCGATGGGGGTGTGTATCACGGTAATTATTTCCGATTTTTTGAAAAAGCACGTCATGAAATGCTTGAAAAAATCGGTTATAGCTATCGAGATATGATGGCGTCAGGCTATGTTTGGCCCATCATTGACACTCGTGTTAAGTACGTTAAATCCATTCCTTACGATCATAAGATCCGAGTGGAAGCGACACTAACGGAATGGGAAAACCGCATGCGTGTTGATTATGTTATCTATGATGCAGAAACCAACGTACGAATGACTAAAGCCCATACAATGCAAGTAGCGGTAAGCATAGAAACTGAAGAAATGTGCTTTGTTTCTCCTCGTGTATTTACCGATAAAGTAGAGGCTTATCATAATGCTTAATCTTAAACGTTATTGGTCATTATTGGTGGCATCGTTTGTTATGCTTTTTAGCGTAAATAGCTTTGCATTTAGTGTTGATGACTTGCAGCAACAACTCGCAAAATCGACGCTTGTTCGTGGTGATTTTAAACAAGTAAGAACCATGCAGATGTTTGCCCAGCCATTATCGACATCAGGGACTTTTTGTTAGATCATGAAAAGGGGTTATTGTGGCAACAAACAACGCCTTTTCCGATTGCGCTGACTTTAACGCAGAACAAACTTCGCCAATCCATTAATGGTGACACTCAAGTCATGACGGATTCAGATAATCCAATGGCGTTTTATTTTACTCGTCTATTTCTATCTCTATTTAAAGGGGATACGGAATCCATTAAAGAAAATTTCACTCTGCAATTAACGGGTGAAAAAGACGCTTGGACACTCATACTTACTCCAACTAAAGCCCCAATTGACAGCGTATTTAAAACCATAAAAATTGAGGGTAATGATTATTTAAATCGAGTGGTATTAAGTGAAGTGCGAGGTGACGTAACTGAAATGGTATTTACTAATCAGTCGACAGAACCTGCGACCTTAACAGAAGAAGAGTTACGTGTTTTCGAATTCTAATTGGATAAAACCACGAGTTTTAGCTCTGGTTTGGGCATTGGCTCTATTAGGAATCGCAGGGGTATTTGGTTATCAATGTACAACCAAAGGCGCACTGCCAATAGAAACCAATATCTTGGCGTTATTACCTGATAATCAACAAGATAAAGTTGCTCAGCAAGCGTTTGATAATATTGCTAATACCATGAGTGATAAAGTGGTGTTTGTAGTCAGCCAAACCCAAGGTGACAGTAAAAAACTGATTGAAGCGGTTGATCAGTTTAATGAAGAACTGGTTGCGTTACCTATGTTTGACTCGGTAACGGCAACGATAAGTCCTGAGCAACAACAAGCGTGGGGGAAATTTTATTTTCCTGCTCGCGCTCAGTTACTGACAGCACAGCAAACCCAACAATTAGAACACGCACCAGAACAGCAAGTTCAAAAGGTATTACACGCACTATACAATCCTTTTTCAGGTGTGACGGGAGGGGAGTTAGAGAACGATCCTTTCTTGTTATTTCGAGATTATTTATCAGGTTTAACTCAAAGCTCTGGTAATGTTCAAGTAGAGAATGGCTATCTGATTGCCAAACACGATGATAAAGAATACGTCGTGATCACCGCTGATCTATCAGGATCATCATACCAACTCTCTTTGCAGCAGCAATTACCTCAACTATTGTCACTTGAAAGCAAAGTATCAAAGACATTTTCGGTTGATATTCAACATACAGGTGTGATTTTTTATGCAGCCCATGGGACAGAAAGCGCCAAAGGGGAGATCAGCACAATCGGCCTTGGATCCCTTATCGGAATTATTGTCCTTGTCTTTTTAGTTTATCGCAGCACATTACCTTTGGCTCTAGCCTTACTGTCAATATCAACGGGTCTTGCTTGTGCCTATGTACTGACGATTGCTTTATTTGGTTCCATTCATTTGTTTAGTTTGGTTTTTGGTGCCAGCTTAATTGGGGTTTCTATTGATTATGCATTTCACTTTTTAACCGACCGACTTCATGCGGGCAAAAAATGGAATTCAGTGGTGGGTATTCAGCAACTGTTTCCAGCCATTACCTTGGGGCTAATTACCAGTTTAATTGGTTATTTAGGGATGCTTATTGCGCCTTTCCCTGGGTTACAGCAATTATCCTTATTTTCTGCCATTGGTTTAACAGCAGCCTATTTTACCGTGGTATGTTGGTATCCAGTATTGGCAAGTAAACCAAATCAATATAACCAAGTACCGATGCAACGAGCCTTGAGTCAGTGGCTTTTGGTGTGGCAACAACCGCTTATTCGATTAGTTTTACCATTGAGCTTATTGATTGCTGCAAGTTTTGGCGTTTATATGGCGAAATATGATGATGATATTCGTCAACTTCAAGCTTTGCCACATGCACTGCAGCAGCAAGAGAGAGAGATAAAAGCGATTACCGGTGTCGGTGGCTCTCAGCAACTATTGCTTGTACGAGACAGTTCTGAAGAAGGGTTACTGCAAAAGTTAGAAACCATATCGACTAAACTGGATAAACGTAGTGATTTCGGTGGTTATCAATCCATAAGCCGTTATGTACCGTCACAAAAAAGACAACAAGAAAATTACCAATTAGTTAAACACCTGTATCAGCAACAATCTGAGTATTATCAAAGTGTCATACAGCCAAAAACAGCGCTGGATTTTTCACAGCAATATCAGCCTTTGACTATAGATGGTTTCTTAGCATCACCAATATCAGACACGGTTGGTTTTTTATGGTTAGGTAAAATTGATGGTGTATTTGCCTCGGTGATCACGTTTAACCAAGAAGTGAACAGTACGGAATTGCAAGCATTTGCAGCGGATAATCACATTACTTATTTAAATAAAGCAGAAGAGATTTCTCGTTTATTTGCAGATTATCGACATCGTATTACTGAGCTATTGTTGTTTGCTTATGCCGCTATTTTCTTACTGCTGTTACCTCGCTATAAAATGAAACAAGCGTTTTTAATAGTATTGCCACCATTTATAGCAGGTTGCGCCGGCTTAGCTGTAACCGTTTTAACTGGCGTACCGTTGAATTTGTTTAACTTACTAGCCTTGATGTTGATTTTAGGGATCGGAATAGACTACACCTTGTTTTTCGCAGAGCAGAATAAGCAAAGTGATGATTCACATAAAGAAAGCACGCTATTAGCGATATCTTTATCTGCGTTAACAACGATTTTGTCATTTGGTTTATTGGCCTTGAGTGAAACCCAAGCGATTCATAGCTTTGGTATTACGGTACTTACAGGGATTATCGTGGCTTGGTTACTGGCTCCGTTAAGCCAACAAAATAAAGAGAGTAAAGAGCAGATTAATACGCTTTCGGAGAAAAAAGATGCATCATAAGGCCATAAAAATCCGCCACCTTATAGCGCTTGTTTTATCCTTTCTTTTGATGGGATGCGCAGCAAAACCGGTAAAGCAACCCAACCAAGTGGAAGTATCACAAGGTCAGTTTATTACCTTACCTCAGCCTGAAGAGTATGGCAGTGATTTATCACTTAGCCAGTTAATCTCCGTTGAATGGCAAGGAAAAAAGAATCAACTTCCAGTTCAACTGCAACTGACAGGTAATGACTTGGTATTAGCTGGCTTTGCCTCATGGGGTTCTCGTTTATTAAGTTTAGATTATGATGGCCAAACGTTAGATACTTACGTAATGGCAGGTCTAAGTGACACATTGCCACCACCAGAACAAGTGCTATTTAATGTCATGATTACCTTGTGGCCACTTGAAGCATGGCAAGAAAGTTTAACTAGCATTGGCTGGCAACTAAACGAACATGACAATCACAGAACATTAGTGAATGAATCAGGAAAAACAATCCTTGATGCTCGTTATGATGACATCACAGACAAATTAAGTGGTGAAATTGTGTTAACAAGTCCAGACTTTGGTTATGTCATAAAAATTAAAACGTTCTCGCATTCAAATACAACAACTCAAAATAATAACGGATAAATTAAATGAGTGACTTTCCTTTATATATACATGCGTGTGGCTCACATTCAGCCATGGGTAAAGAGGTTGATGAAATCCATCAAGTATTGAGTGGAAATAAAGCGCCATCAATGCACAAAGAGACAGGTTGGCTCAATGATGGAAAGGCGACAGTCGTTGGTAAAGCATTAGGTGAGTTACCTTTAGTTCCTGAGCATTTGGCTCATTGGGATACCAGAAATAATCAGCTTGTTTTGTCCGCTTTACAGCAAATCGAACCTCAAATTAACGCCGCAAAAGAGAAATACGGTTCAGATCGTATTGCTGTTATTATTGGCACGAGTACTTCAGGGATCTCTGATGGTGAAGTCGCTTTAAAAGAGAAGATGGAGCAAGGGGCTTTTCCTGCTGGTTATAGCTATAAACAACAAGAGTTAGGAAACCCTGCGGATTTTATTGCTCAATATCTTGATATCAATGGACCAACGTATGCGATCTCAACCGCTTGTTCCTCAAGTGGTCGTGTTTTCTTATCAGCAAAGCGTTTATTAAAAGCAGGGTTTGTTGATGCGGTTATCGTTGGCGGCACTGACAGTTTATGTCGTTTAACATTAAATGGTTTCAACAGCCTAGAAGCATTGTCAAATGAGTATTGCTTGCCGTTTAGTCCCAATCGAAAAGGGATAAATATTGGTGAAGCTAGCGCATATATGCTGCTAAGTGCAGAGCAAAAAGACTCTGATGATCCTATCGCTTTATTAGGAGCTGGAGATAGCTCAGATGCTCACCATATATCGGCACCGCACCCTGAAGGAAAAGGGGCAATTGAAGCGATGAATAAAGCGCTAACAGATGCTGGTTTGGAACCTAAAGACATTGGTTATATTAATGCGCATGGAACCGCCACACCGCTGAATGATGCCATGGAATCTAAAGCCGTTCATGCGGTGTTTGGTCATTCAGTACCGGTGAGCTCAACAAAACCATTCACTGGGCACACATTAGGTGCCGCAGGTATCATTGAAGCAAGCATTTGTTGGCATATTTTAAAGTATAATTTACCGCTACCTAAGCAGATTAATGACGGACAGCAAGATGATGCACTGGCTGATATTCAGCTTGTGGTCGATCAACCACTAAGAAAAAAAGCCGTTATTAGTAATTCATTTGCCTTTGGCGGTAATAACATCAGTTTAATTTTTGGATGTATTTGATGAGTAGTATTCCTCCTTTAATCGACCTTTTACCCCATGATACACCTTTAGCTCTTGTTGATGAGTTGATTGAGGTAAATGACTTATCGGTTCATTGTCAGGTGACAATCGGTGAGAATAATGTCTTTTTTGATCATGAGACGAAAACCGTTCCCGCTTGGGTTGGTATTGAGTTCATGGCGCAAAGTATTGCTGGTTGGTCTGGCTATCATGCGTGGAAAAAAGGCAATAAGTCACCAATAGGCTTTTTACTTGGTAGCCGTAAATACCAAGCTGAGTGCAGCGAGTTTCAACAAGGCGACACACTCGACATTTTTGCAGAGCAAGTGTTAGAGAATAATGGCATGGCCGTATTCAGTTGTTATATTGAACATAAAGGACAACAGTTGGCATCGAGCCAATTAAACGTGTTCGTGCCAACAGAAGAAAAATTAGAAGAGCTCTTAACGCCAAAGCAGTAACGCAGTAGTAGAGGACAACATGAAAAGACAAGTATTAGTGACAGGCGCCAGTAAAGGCATTGGTCGCGCAATTTCAGAGCAACTAGCAAAGGATGGCTTTTATATTGTTGTTCATTATATGAGTGATAAAGCTGGCGCAGAGACAACGTTAGCAGCAATTCAAGAGCACGGTGGTGAAGGGCGCTTAATTCAGTTTGATATTAGTGACCGTGCACAATGTAAAGCGACACTTGAGGGCGATATCGAAACTCATGGTGCATATTATGGTGTGGTAAGTAATGCTGGTATTACTCGTGACACCGCTTTCCCTGCGATGACAGAAGAAGAGTGGGATGGTGTAATTCATACCAATTTAGACAGTTTTTATAATGTACTTCATCCTTGTGTTATGCCGATGGTTCAGAAGCGAAAAGGCGGTCGAATTGTGACGCTTGCATCGGTGTCAGGCATCATGGGTAACCGTGGTCAAACGAACTACAGCGCAGCAAAAGCAGGCGTTATTGGTGCAACTAAATCTCTTGCGTTAGAGCTAGCAAAACGAAAAATCACAGTAAACTGTGTTGCACCTGGCTTAATTGACACAGGCATGGTTGATGAGCATGTGAAAGAGCATGCATTGCCACAAGTACCACTTCGAAGAATGGGTGAACCAGAAGAAGTAGCCGGTTTAGTAAGTTACTTAATGTCAGATGTTGCGGGTTATGTGACTCGCCAAGTTATTTCAATTAATGGTGGTTTAGTATGAGTCGTCGTGTAGTCGTAACCGGCATGTCTGGTGTTACCGCTTTAGGTAGTGATTGGAACACCGTAGGCGAAAACCTACGTAAATGTGAAAATGCCACTCAATATATGCCAAGCTTTGAAGTCTACGATGGCCTTAATACTAAGCTAGCAGCCCCGATTAATGATTTCACATTACCAAAGCACTATACCCGTAAAAAAATTCGTTCTATGGGACGTGTTTCTTTGTTATCTACCGTTGCTTCAGAGCAAGCCTTAGAGCAAAGTGGTCTTATTGGAAACGACATCTTAACCAATGGCCAAACAGGTATTGCCTTTGGTTCCTCAACCGGTTCTACCGATGCCGTTGGTGCTTTTGGTGTGATGCTTAATGAGAAATCAACTCGTGCTATTACGGCAACAACCTATGTGCAAATGATGCCACATACCGCAGCGGTTAACGTTGGTTTATTCTTTGGTTTACGTGGCCGAGTTATACCAACAAGCAGCGCATGTACTTCAGGCAGTCAAGCCATTGGTTACGCTTATGAAGCGATTAAACACGGTTATCAAACGGCAATGGTTGCTGGTGGCGCAGAAGAATTATGCCCAACAGAATCAGCAGTATTTGATACATTATTCGCAACAAGTTTAAAAAACGATGCGCCAAAAACATCCCCAAGCCCATATGACCAAGATCGCGATGGTCTTGTTATTGGTGAAGGTGCTGGTGCTTTAGTTCTTGAAGAGTATGAACATGCTAAAGCTCGTGGCGCAACGATTTACGCAGAGCTAGTTGGTTTTGCAAGTAACTGTGATGCTGCCCATGTAACACAACCACAAATGGAAACCATGCAAATGTGTATGGAAATGTCGTTAAGGGATGCCAACTTAGCGCCAGAGAAAATTGGTTATGTTTCAGCGCATGGTACCGCAACAGAACGTGGTGATATCGCAGAAAGTACAGCAACAGAGAACGTATTTGGCTCATCAATGCCAATCAGTTCATTGAAGTCTTATTTTGGTCATACATTAGGTGCATGTGGTGCGATTGAAGCGTGGTTATCCATTGAGATGATGCGTAACAATTGGTTTAGCCCAACATTGAACTTAAATAATGTAGATGAGCGTTGCGGTAAGTTAGATTACATTACAGGTACAGGTCGTGAAATTGAGTGTGATTACATCATGAGTAACAACTTTGCTTTTGGTGGTATTAATACATCACTTATCTTTAAGCGCTGGATTGAAGATTAATACCAATCCACATAAATATTTGATCATTCTTGCTTGTTAAAATCGATTATATCTGCGTTATAAATTTTGCAATTAGACCCACTAGTTACTGCAATTTATGCCTTGCTTTAATCGATTTTTCCTACGCAATTATCTGATCAACTACTTATCCGGATTGGTATAAGCTTATTTAGATAACAAATAATAAAAAACCGGTGAAGAAATTCACCGGTTTTTTTGTGTCTTTTAAAAGCAAAGCTAAATTAGTTTACCCAGTCACGTAGTGTGAAAGTTAGCTCGTGCTCTTGGCCTTTAAGGATAAGACCTTCTTTAGTTAGTGTAATGTCACTCCAAGTAGATAGAGTGCTAGACACAGCTTGTTCTGTTGTCATTACATCACCCATACACATTTTCATTGTCATTCCCATTTTCTCAATGCGGAATTGACCTTCTTCATTTAGCTCAGCTTGGCCAAAGAAGTTGTTACAGCCTGCATTACCATTTGCTGTCATCTTTTCGCCGATTTCAAGACGTGGAGCTTCCATTTCTTCTGGAGTAGCGATGTCTTTACCATCAACTTGAGTTAACTGCCAGTTGTGGTGTTGAAGCATGTCTGCAGAGATTTGTGCGTCAGTGTTGTTATCACCATTGCTTGCACAAGCAGCCATTAATACAGGAAGAGATACAGCAACTAATAATTTTTTCATTTGAACTCCTAGAGAGATTTATTAGGAACTACCTAATATTCAATTCATTTTAGTATAAAAATTTAAAAATGCCTAATGTCAAATGTACGTAAAAAACGGCGTTCAATTAGTTTGTGTTTTAAAAATAAGAATAGGATATGAACGGAATTCAAATCATGCTCGGGATGAATAAGTAGGGTGAAAAAAGGAAAGGAAAAAACAGAGTACCAGATAGATTAAAGCCCCGATACTGGTAATATCAGGGCTTTAAAGGGTTTGTTATTTCAATTGGTAAGAAAGAAATAGCAATAATGCAAAAGAGTAAAACAGACTCGAATTAGATGCGGATGAAGTCCATGTGCTCAACTTTAGGCTTAAACGCGTGACGTTGAACGTCTTGCGGTTTAACCTTAACAGCAGCGCCATCGATTACTAGCTCAATTGCTTCGTAAAATGCTGGCTTGTCCATTTGGTTGATCACTGCGTCATGGTCTAGTGCGATAGAAACTGGCGCTTCTGTGCCACCATAAACGATTGCTGGGAATTTACCAGCGTGACGAAGGCGGCGGCTCGCACCCTTACCTTGTTCAGTACGTACTACTGCTTCAAATTTCATAGTCTTTACTCTCAAATAGTAAAATAAATAAATGCCGTTAAGCTTAGCGACCTAACTTAACAGACTTTTCGTTTCGAAAAACGAGCGCGGATAATAGCATTCACTTGGTTAACTCACAACCTATTTTCGTGAATTTACTAAGAGAATTTGCTAATCTGGCTTTTAAAAGCCGATACTATCAAATCAAATGGAGTTGATATGAAAAAAATAGAGATATTAGGCCTATTTTCTTGTTCTTTAATGGCCAATGACTTTTCAAGTGAAATTGAACAACGACAAGATAACTTTCAGCATTTAGACGCCACTGCCGACCAATTGGATGAAGCGTTTGATAATGAAGTCGTTGAATGGGACAAAATTATACCATTAGCCAAAAGTGCATACTTAACGGTACAAGAGCAAAAAACACTGTTTCCAGAAGGCAGTGCGGATAACAGCAGAGCAAGAACAAAAATTTGGCAACAAAAGCCAGAGTTTGAAGAGAAGTTCACCGTACTTGCAGAGCAGTTTCAATTATTAGAGAAAGCAGCGAAAAATAAAGATGAACAAGCAGCAAGAGAAGCACTTAGTGGCGCTTATTCTCAATGCCGTTCATGTCATATGAGTTATCGTTCTCTATGGTAATCGTGTTTTAAAAACCGTTACTCTTCAAATATTTTGTCGCGAATGGACCAAAACTTACCTTGCTTACGAGCAATCACAAAGCTAGGTGGACGAAAACGGTGTTGGTTATTCGCGATTTTTGTTGCCGCCGTCTCTTCAAACGGGCGATGTCTATCAACAAGATGCGGACGAACGAAACTCTTTAAGAATAGCTCTTTCTGCTTTTTGGTTGCCAATTGCCACACTTCATGAATTTCAGAATCATCATCTCCAAAATAGGTGACTTTTATTTGTGGTTTATTAAATTGATTTTTTCCTGCGGTTAATGTCAGGTCGATACAATTTAAGATCCGTGCATCTTTTAGTTTCAGGGCTTCTTTTAGCTTCTTATCTGGATCAACTAAAATGGCATCGCATTCATGGCATACACGAGCTGCTATATCATTATCAGCGCCGCATTCATTACAATATTTGGCTCTAAAACGATAACCGCACTCTTCACGTGTGCCTTCGTCATCTTCAAAATAACCTTGGCAGCGACGGCCAAAATGCTCAAGCAAAAAACCGTTACTGTCTAACTTGCCCCAGAAATTATTATTAAAGCCGCAAGCTGGGCAGGGGATAGTAATGATTTCACTACTGCTATCAGGTTTCGGGTCGCCAACTTCTGGCTGATATAAATCATAACAGTTACCTGCATAATCTAAGACCGTACACTCGGTTTTACCTTCAGCAAGACGAAGCCCACGACCAACAATTTGTTGATATAAACTCACCGATTCTGTTGGGCGTAAAATTGCAATTAAATCAACATGAGGCGCATCAAAGCCCGTGGTTAATACTGACACATTCACTAAAAATTTCGTTTCTTGATTTTTAAATCGTTGAATGATGGCATCACGATCAGCCAATTTAGTATCACCAATGACCAGTTCAGACTCGGCTGGCGGCAATAAAGAAAGGATCTCTTGAGCATGGCGAACGGTAGCAGCAAAGATCATCACGCCTTTTCTGTCTTTCGCGTATTCCACAATTTGCTGAACGATTTGTGGCGTCGCACGTTTTGATTCTTCAATCACCAAATCTAATTCTGACTCTTTGTACTTACCTGTAGAAGCCGGTTTTAACTGTGAGAAGTCATAACTTAATACCGGTGCATCTAAGAGTTTTGCAGGGGTTAAAAATCCTTCATCTAATAGATATTGAATAGGAAGTTCAAAAATACAATCACGGAAAAAGCGAGGTGTATCGGTTTTTACCTGTCCACGAGTGTGATACTGATAAATCCAACCAATTCCTAAACGGTAAGGCGTCGCCGTTAACCCCAGTACTTTTATGCCAGAGTTTTGGGTTTGTAAGTGCTCAATAACTTTGCGGTAACTGGTGTCTTTGTTATCTGGCACACGGTGACATTCATCAATAACTAACAGAGAAAATTGATCTTTAAATTCATCAAGATTACGAACCACAGATTGCACAGAGGCAAATACCACCTGTTTATTGGTCTCTTTTCTACCTAAGCCTGCTGAGAAAATCGCTCCCTCTAGACCATAGCCTTCATATTTCGCATGATTTTGTTCAACAAGCTCTTTAACGTGAGCAAGTACCAACACACGACCTTTCGCTATTCGTGCTAGCTCTGCAATCACCAAACTTTTCCCTGCACCTGTAGGCAGTACAAGTACCGCAGGCGTCGTATGTTTTTGGAAATAATGGATAACCGCTTTAACAGAATCTTGTTGGTAAGGTCGTAACGTATACATGGATATATAAACAGTGGTTAAGGCAAAAAGGCATCATATCAGAATATATAAGATTACTCTTTGTTTTCTTGCTAAGATTAAAACAGTTCTTATCTATCGCATTGGTTATTCAACATTAACAAAGGAAGTTTATTCAATGTCAGTGCTTAAACGCATTCATGTCACTCTATTTTTTGTCGCTATTCTTTCAGGTTGTGGTTCGCTTCCTAATGAAATTGAACACACGAACGAATCGGTAACAGCACCATTAAGCAGTTCGCTTTCTGAGTTAAGTGCTTCTTTCCAACCAGCTCCCTCAACAGCAGAAACCAGTGCTGTTTTGTTGCAAGATTCGGGATGGGATGCATTAGCGCAACGTTTAGCATTAATTGAGACAGCAGAGCACAGCATTGATATCCAATATTATATTTGGAACTCAGACACCTCTGGTCATTACCTTGCCAGTCGTCTATTAGCGGCAGCTGATCGTGGTGTTAAAGTGCGTGTCATGTTGGATGACATCAACTTAAATGAACGTGAAGATCTACTTGTGGCGTTAAACGCGCATCCTCAGGTTGAGATCCGAGTATTTAACCCCATTCCCACTCGCCGTGGCGTCACCAAGTGGGTGAACTTCTTAGGGGATTTTTCTCGTTTAAATCGTCGTATGCACAATAAATCATTCACTGTTGATGGCGTGTTCTCTGTTGTTGGTGGGCGTAATATTGGTGATGAGTATTTTGATCTTTCTAACGAGATTAACTTCCGTGATCGTGATGTGTTAGTTCGTGGTTCAGTCGTCCGTGATATACAAACCAGTTTTATCGAGTATTGGGACAGCCGTTGGTCTTACCCTGTGGATTTATTAGCAAAAGAAGCTTCGCAAGAACCACTTTTACAAAAACAACCAGTGTTAGATGAGATTGATGCACCTGTTTATAAAAACTACCCAGCTTTACCAGAAGGAAATAAAACAGCGCATCAATACTTAACTAATCTAATGGATAAAATGACTTGGGTTAATGCTAAGTTCGTATTTGATCGCCCAGTACCGCTTAATAAAGACAATACCGATGAGCCTAAAGAGACCGCAAAAGCCCTCGGCAAATTGGCCAGTGAATCCAAGAAAGAGATCTTATTAGAATCGGCTTACCTTATTTTTGATGATAACCAACTTAAAGGGTGGCAAGCGCTTATTAATACAGGTGTTGAGATAAAAGCGCTTACCAACTCAATGGCATCGAACGATTTAACCACTAACCACTCAGGTTACGCAGGTCGTCGTCAAGATATGCTTGAACACGGCATTCAGCTTTATGAATTGAAACCTGAAACAGAGTTATGTGAAGAGTCGACCAAAGACGTTTCTAAATGTGCACCAACATTACCTTATGGACTTCACGCCAAGTCAGCCGTTTTTGATGACAATATCGCAAGTATCGGTTCTTTTAACTTCAATTTGCGCTCAACGTACTTGAATACAGAATCGATTTTAATCATTGAAAATCAAAAAATCGCAGAGCAACTCACTCAAGATATTGAACACGCTATGGATGAAGAAAACAGTTGGCACCTAAAACTGCAAGAGGGTGATGTTCGTTGGTATTCCGGTGATAAAAGTTGGGAAAGTGAACCAGAGACTGGCCGTTGGGAGCGATTTCAATCTGGATTCTTACAGTTATTACCAATAGAAAAGTATTTGTGATTTAACTTTGAATAGGAACCTTGTGGTAATTTTTCGTTATTACCACAAACCCTAACACTCAGTGTTTACTCATAAATCGAATTAGAATGACATTCGTCCACCGACAGTCCAGCTATATTCTGTCTCTGTCATACCATAGTAGGTACGGTTGGGATTAAAAGCGGATACTTTTGCGTATGGATAAATATGCCATACAGGGCGCATTGTACCAATTGACAGTTCCCATTCTGCTGCTTGTCCTTGGTTAAAATCAAGCATGTCCGATTTGTCTTCAGCATAATGATATTCCAATCTGCTCGTAATATAAGTGTGCTGAAAATATTTAGCGGCAGCAAAATAGGTCGAATACTTATTTGCATCATCAACGGTTATCCACGTAAAGCCATTACGAACAAACTCACTGGTGACACCAAATTTTGCAGAATACCCATCAAAGAATCGAGCGGCTGAGAGCTCAACAAAGTGTGTATTGGTTTTAACGCCATCAATACCGACTACTTCTGACATAAGCCAATCATCTCGTATACCGTATTCATAGTAAGACGCAAGTTTCCAACGGGGATTTACGAATTTATGATAGCCAATTCCTAGGCCAACCCAGTTGTCATTGTCTCCACCAATATATAAATAGGTATTATTCGTTACTGCTGCGGTAACGCCAACTTCTACGACATCCTTTTCAATTGATAAATCAATTCCAGCAATAGCTGAAGTGCAGAGCATCATTGCGCTGCAAGTCATTGAAATGGTTTTCATGTGATAACCTAGAAAGGTGCTCCTAGTACGTAACTAGGAGCGAGGGAACATTAGTTTAAGCGAGCGCGAATTGAATCACGGATAGTGTTACGGTCTATCTCTGGGCTTGAATTTTCCATAAATGGTCTTAAACCACCTTGAACAGTATCACCACCAATGATGATGGATTCACCATCAATAACAATTCCAAAGTCACCTTCATAGTCGCCTTGGCGAATGATACTTACGTAATGGTCATTACCGTCTTGGTCTTGAACAATCATAGATTGACCATGCCAGTCAACGTTCTTAATAACGAATATATTGCCATTTGTATCTGTAATAGTGCTTCCTGAAATCGTGTAGCTTGCCTCTGGACCATTATCAATTGGTGGCATTTCAGGGCCGCCCCATACAGGAGGCAGTCGATCTGGTGTATTCCCCGTGTCTAATCCCCAATCAGGTGTATTATCGATGTCTGGAATCGATGGTACAGGTAGACCAAACTCAGGATCAGCGAGTCCCCAATCAGGAGTATCACCAACATCTAAACCCCACTCAGGAGAGTTATCAATATCAGGAATAACAGGATTACCAGGGTTTGTTTGTCCAGAGCCACTAGAGTCGCTTGAAGAAGAACAACCAGACAGCAATAAAGCACCTGATACTACAACGGCTAAAAGAGATTTATTCATAATGTATCACCTAAAGTCTTATCAAAATTTACTGACTCTTCAATTGGTCAGTGCAGAAAATATCACCCTTTCCTTTGGCGCAATGACAGAGACTTTTTTTGGTACATCAACAACCTAGTACCATTAGACAAAAATCAAAACCACGCTGTTTGCAATCCATGCGAGTTATTTGTTGAGAGAGATTATGATAATTAGAGGAGGGGATATCTAATGATGATTACTTTAGATAGTTATAAGCTTAGCTTATTATTGGCTTGTTAATTATGTCTATCAATAACTTATTCGCAGGAAAAGAACCATTTTCAAGGGCAAAAATTAAAAATGAAGAAAATGCGAAATGAACAAAGCATCAAAATAGTTAAAGAAAAACATCGATAAACGATACAATAGGTGAGTTGCAAGATGGCAGCATAAAAGACTCATTCACATAAAACCGTAAAGTAGCCCTATATGTCTAAAGATTTTAGTGTCACCACAGAATACGTTCTCGACAAGACCTTCTTTGCAGAATGTTATGATCAAACTAGTCAGCCGATTACTTTTCCGAAAGCCTATTTAAAAGGAATACTCTTTTTCCTTTTTGGTCTGGCGTTATTAAAACTTGAGCTATTACCTAATGGCTACATTGGTTGGTTCTTTATTGCGTTAAGTATTATTGAAGCGTTCAGTATTTACTTCAAGAGAACGTGGTGGCTATGGCGACAATCCATCAGCTCACTCTCTGGCAGTAAAGTGGTGTTTAACGTTGACGCAAATGGTGTGAGTTATAAAAGCCTTAAAAACACCAAAAACTCTCGCACTATCGCTTGGAGTGACATCGACCAAGTTGAACAAAGCGATTTAGGGCTTATCTTTCATATTGGTAAACAGCGCCAATACGTCAGTAAATCGTGCTTAAATGAGGAAGAAATCGCCTTTATTTTAGAGCAGCATGAAGCATCAAAAGCAAACTAATCTAATCACATTTTGATTTGAATAGCTGGGTTATTCGCATCACGAAATGATGTGAATACTTTTTAGTGGTGGGATGGGCTTGATAATCCACTCAAGCCCACAATCGAATTGAGATAAATACTTTATTTGTCTGCAACGATTTCATCCATTAAACGATCAATTTGGATTACGACTTGTTCGCTTGAATCTTCCATTGCATTAATTGATGTAATCATATCAGCCATATTACCTGTTTGAGCTTTACTCATGGCTTTACGTCCATTGTCGTGAACTGCCTTGTGTGGCTCTTCCAGTAGAGCATAGCTTTTTAGATGATCATAAGCTTTGCCACTTCCTTTGTAGTACCACTGACCCAATCGACATTCAGAGTGAGTATTAACGGTTTCGTCGAATGAGTGTTTTTGCAGTAAGCGATACACATTGTTTTTCCAAATCGCATGGTCAAGTTTTACCGTATCAAGGAATGCTCTCGTTGAGGCTACATAAATGATCTCTTTCATGTGCTCTGATTTATCAACGACCTCATTTACGATAGTTCCAATTTGTGCTGAAGAGGCCGATACTTCTTCTGCACAGGCTTGGTTTTCATCGATAGATATTTTAATGGCATCCACTTGAGTTAACACTTGGTTTACTAATGAATCAATCTGCTCGCTAGCATCACTGGCTTTGCTTGCTAGGGTTCTTACTTCATCAGCAACAACAGCAAACCCTCGGCCTGCATCACCTGCACGAGCCGCTTCAATCGCTGCATTGAGAGCAAGTAAGTTTGTTTGGTCAGAAATTTCTTGGATAGTAGAGACAAGATGAGAGATGGAGTTAGCCGTTTTATCTAATATTTGAACAGATTTAATGCTTTGGGTTGTTTGAGAGCTTATTTCTACGGCTCTATTGTCAAGTCGAGTGAGGGCTTGATGGGTTTGTTTAAAGACTTCGCTAAGTTGTTCTAGGTTTTCATTCTCTTGCGCCATCGATTGAGCGCTTTCGACCATCGCAGTTCGAATGGTTTGAAGCATATCACCACCTTTTAAACTGCTCGAAATCAAACCGTCGCTACTTTGATAATCTTGTTGTACTGAGATGACTTGCTGTTTAGCTTCTTGGAGCTGATCTTCTAATTTCTGAATATCTGTTTGGTATTTATTTTTAAGGTCAGATAACTCTTTTTTTAGAGCTTCATTTTCCGCTTTGACTCGATTTAATCTAAACATAAGCTAAGAAATTAATTAAATGATTTCCCGAGTCTACCTAGAATGGTTGATTTTTGTCATACCAAAGGTAATAGATATTGGTTAATTAAGTAAAATATTTGAGGTGGCTACACCTAAGTATAATCGTTACTTAGTGATTAAATAATGAGTCATTTGCGTACTATATGACACATGCAATTAAAGCCGTCGTTTTAAGTTCTCTAGATTATTGATGCGAATAATAGGCTTAATCACATCATGTTTTGATTTGAATACTTCTACATTTGATACATTTTGCTTGTGAATGAGATTTTGATGACATAATTAAGATTATGTAGTTGTAAAAGATGGGTGGGTCAATATACACTCGCCATTTATTGTTACTGATATTGATTGTTTAGTTGTTCGATTAAGGCTAGAAATGAAGTTATAAATGCTCATTTGTTTCTTATACCGAAGGCTAACTATGAAGGGTTCATTTTGGGAACGAAAGAACAATCTCAGTTGTATGTGCTTTCATTGTATTTTCTGTTTTTAATGATTGCTGTTTTAACCTTCCGAGTTGAAGCATTTACAAATTTATACGAATGGAATTTTAATAAGTTTAGAATTGAAGATTTACTTTTTGCATTATCACTCGTTTTGATGGCTATATGTGAATACTTACGTAGGCAGTTTGAACGATATCTTTCTGGTGGCGTTGGCGATACCCTAACTGTCATTGAATGTCGAGGGGAAGATTATGAAAACCTTACATTTTTAGCTACATATATCATACCGTTTGCTGGTATGAGTTTTGATACTATAAATAAGGTCGTTGCTTATGTTTTATTGCTAGTTGTAATTGGGGTGATATTTATTAAAACTGAAAAATATTATGCAAATCCGACGCTTGCAATATTTGGATATCGATTATACAAAGCTGATCTTTCTGATTCTAATTCTTTTTATTCATCAATAATGGTTATTTCTAAGAGCGAACTCAATGCAGGTTCAAATGTACACTATAAGTTTCTTTCAGATTCAGTCTGTTTTGTTAGAGAGATAAATAATGAATAAAGCAAAGGTTAAAAGTGATATTAAAGATGTTGTTAATAGTTGCACAGGAATTAAAGTTTTTTTCTTAGATAAATTTAATAACGTACTTGATTCAGATATAGATAATGCTGCTTTGCAAGATTACAAAATGAGATATGTTAATTTTTTAATTAAAACTTATATTGAAAATGTAGCATTCGATTGTATTCCTCTTTCACAAAATGATGGACGTTCACATACTTTATACTATTATGACTTTAACGATAGAATTGCTGAATTAGATGCTATTGATACTGCACATACTCTTCCTGCAAATAAAAAGATTGATATATATCCAATAAAGCATACAGGTCTTCAAGATGTGCATGCTGTGGTTGTTCGCCTAAAAAACAATAAAGGCGAATCAATGAGTTTCTATAATTTGGTGAGAGCCGTAAATCTGTTTAAACATGAATCTAAATTTATGGTTACCTTTAGTAACAATCGGATTATTCCTGTTAGTGAAGATGTAATTAGATTGAATACTGATTTTATTTTTGCACGCGTTAAAGATTATTATTTGATTAAAGAGCCGAGTAAATTTGAAAGGGACTTTGCGTTTGATAAAATAATTAGATCTAAAGCTAAAGATTTTATATCAGACCTTAGAGCTATGTCATTAATTGATTGTTCTGTTAAGTTCGAAAGTAAACTTGATAACGATTCGACTTTTGCGCGCAAGTTTGTAAAGGTATTTAAAGGCTCTGCTGTTGTAGAAAGTAATCTGACAAATCAGCAGTTGATTGACTTTGCAATAAATCACCCAGTGTTTAAAGAAAAGCTTAAATTAAATGCGGCTGGAGATAAATTTGATCTTAATAGTCTCGCTAGATGTGATAACTTTTTAAAATTGCTAGATGAAGAGTTTCTTGTTTCAGAGCTAACTAAACAGAACTACCATGCTAAAGTAAAAGATAGAGTATAAAACCTCAAATTTATTGTGATTTTATCTTGAATAGAACTTATTAAATTTTAACAAAAAAGGGATCTAGCCTAAACCAGATCCCTCAACATCAAGCCGCATTCTCTGCGGCTTTTTACCATCTATCTAAACCGTAATTCTTACGGCTCTTCAGAAATCGGTTTTGGCTTGTAGTGCTCTGAGTTCAAACCAAAATACTCAGGTAAACTTGTACCCACCGATATAGAAGACCAAGTACCTGTTACGATACCGATGAACATCGCAATCGCAAAGCCCTCTAGTGGACCGCCACCTAATAACCATAAAGAACCAACAGTGATTAGAGTAGTACCTGATGTCACCATAGTACGAGAGAAGGTTGCAGCAACCGCCTCGTTATTGATCTCTTGGATAGATAACTCAGGCTTGGCAATTAACAGCTCACGGATTCTATCTGCAATGATGATAGAGTCATTTAACGAGTAACCTAAAATCGCCAAAATAGCGGCTAGGGTGGTTAAGTTAAACTCCATTTGAGTAGCAGCAAAGAAACCAAGTACAAACACGATATCGTGGGTTAGGGCAAACAGAGAGCCAGAAGCCAAACGCCATTCAAAACGGTAGCTTAAGTACGCTAAGATAACCAAAACCGACACCAATAACGCCATGCCACCTTGTTCAGTTAGCTCTTGGCCTACTTGTGGACCTACGATACTGGTATTTAATACTTGAACATCGGTATGCAGAGGAGCAAGTACCTCTGTCAGTGGTGGAAGTTCTGTACCATGTGGTGGAATCGCATAACGTAGAACCCAACGACCCGGCTCACCAGAGGCAATAACAGCAACATCTTGTTTAAAGCCTGCATCCAATAATGGCGCAATTTCACTGTTGGTGATTTTGCTATCTAGCTGAATTTCACTCACGATACCGCCAGTAAAGTCCAAGCCCCAGTTAAGGCCTTTGGTTGCGATCATCGTTAATGCGAAAATCATTAAACATACCGAAACCACACTCGTCATGTGACGCCATTTTGTTGCATTTTTCATATTTATAAACATAACTTAAACCCTAACATCATGACGAGAATCACGACCCCAAACTAAATTGATAATGGCACGTGAAGCGAAGATGCCGGTGAACATACTGGTTAATAGACCTAAGCCCAGTGTTAATGCAAAGCCTTGGATAGGGCCGTTACCTATGGTGTATAGAACCACAGCGGTAATCATGGTGGTGAAGTTGGCATCGAAAATGGTACCAAATGCACTACTAAAGCCTCTATCAATGGCTTGAGCCAATGTTCGACCTTCTTTCTGTTTATCTTTAATACGTTCAAATATCAGTACGTTGGTATCAACCGCCATACCTACGGTCAGTACAAGACCTGCAATACCCGGAAGGGTAAGAACCGCACCCGGAATAAGAGCAAGCAGACCAAATAGCATTACCATGTTGCCAATAAGTGCAATGTTGGCAACCCAGCCTAAACGACGGTACCACACCGCCATAAATAGCAGCGTTAAACCAAGACCAAGACCTAAAGCCGCAAAACCGTTTTGGATGTTTTCAGCACCTAGCGTTGGACCAATAGTACGTTCTTCAACGATGGTTACAGGCGCAGTTAATGAACCAGCACGTAGAAGTAGAGCAAGTTCTTGAGATTCTTGAAGAGAACCAGAACCTGTGATTCTAAAGCGGCTGCCTAGCTGACTTTGAATTGTCGCAACACTGATGATTTGGTTACTTTGTTCTGTGTTACCTGCGCTATCACGGCTGTATTCGTTGTATGAGGTTGCCATTGGCTTGCCCACATTGTGACGAGAGAACTCAGACATGATTTTGCCGCCTGAACTATCAAGAACAATGTTTACTTCTGCCATGCCCATTTCACCAAGACTCGCACGAGCATCAACAATGTGATCACCCGTTAATACTGGTTTTCTGCCTACACGAACTGGTTGGCCGTTTTGGTCAGGAATAACCATTGTGCTGCCAGTGCCTTGTTCTTTTACTGCGTAGAAAGCAAGACTTGCTGTCGCACCGATAACGTTTTTCGCCGCTGCTGGATCTTGAACTCCTGGAAGCTCGATACGAATGCGGTTTTCACCTTGACGTTGAACCAGTGCTTCGGTAATACCTAACTCTTCAATACGGCTACGCATGGTTTGAAGGTTTTGCTGTACGGTTAGATTACGTACGGCAATTTTTTCATCTTCTTTTAGCGTTAATTTAAGATCAAAACCGTCATCATTGGTGATTTGCCAAGTAGGGTAGTTTTTATGAATGAATTGACGAGCAGCGTGGCTTGCTTCTTCTGAAGGTAAGTGAACCACTAGCGTATCGCTGTCTACTTTTTGTAAGCGAACTGAGCGAATGCGTTCTTCACGTAGTTCTTGTTTTAGCGAGTCAGCTAATTCGTTACGTTGTGCTTGGTAAACTTGGTTTACGTCTACATCCAGTAAGAATTGCACACCGCCACGTAAATCAAGACCGAGTTTGATTGGTTCAAAGCCCATGTTTTGCAGCCAAGCTGGTGCTGCTGGTGCAAGAGACAATGCTAATGTGGTGCCTTTTTGGCTTTCATCAATCACTGAACCAAGCACATCTTTAGCGGCAACTTGTTGTGCTTCATCTTTCAAAATAACGATGGTTTTATCGCCTTTTTGTTCGATGCGTTTTACGTTAATGCCTTGCTCAGTCAAGGTGTTTTGTAGTGATACAACCGATGGAATGTGTCCATCTTTGTTGGTGATTTGCACGGCGGCATCTTCACCATACCAAGTCGGGATCGCACTCAATAATAGAATAACAAGGGTCGTAATAAGTACGATGTATTTCCATTTAGAATAATGGTTCAGTCGTTGTATTGGTTGTTTTCTTTGCATAATAATTTCACCTCACATACGACAATACGTATGCGAAAAAGTCACAAATCTAGCTAGATCAAATGCTTATATAGATTGGTATAAGTACAGAAATAACTAAGTGATAAATCGATGGATTTTGAATGTGAAATTAAGCAGCAGGGAACAGTCGATGACTGTAGAGGAGGTTACTTTCTTTCCAAGCAGAGACTCGAGAAACCGATGAATAGCTGTATAACGCCCAATCAACACTTGGTTTTGGTTTTTCTTGATAACCAATGGTTAATTGTTCAGCAGGGATAGCTGGGATCTCTAACGCTAATTCATAAACAGGAAAGACTTCTTCTGGCTCATGGCGTGCTAGGTTTGCCATACGCGATGAGTTACCTACACCAAGGTTTACATTATGGCCTTGAGAAGAGTTTTGAGAATGGGAAGAGAGCGTATTGCTTGGGGTGTCTGTGACATTACAAGTTAAGAAGTCAACTTGATGTGTTAATGACGGGTCTAAAGTAAGGTTCACTTGAATGGTAGAATGTTGCTCGATAGTGAAATCGGCAATCACGGTGTCACTGTTTTGCTGATATGAAGATGCCTGAGCAAGCGAACTTACCCCTAAGCATAAACAGATGATCAGTAATCGAAACAGTTGTACCACGAAAAATCCAATGATGTGACAATAGACCATCGCATCGTATTCGATGAATGGCCTTACTGGCAAGTGAAATTAATGGATTAATAAAAATTGATGTAATTTTTGTTGTTTATTTCGCTTTATTTTCTTGCCGCATTCTTTGATTCAAAGCGTTCAAGTACATGATCAATAAAGGCTCTTAATCGTTTTGGTAGCAATTTATTTTGAGGGAACACCAAGCTAATAGCCACTCGTGGTAAATCCCAATCAGGCAAAATTCGTATTAACTCTCCATTGTTAATGTGCTCACGACAGATGAATTCAGGTAATGAAGCTATGCCTAAGCCACTCAAGCAGGCGGATTTACAAGCAGTAACTGTATTGACTTTTAAGCGGTAGGGTAAGTTAACTCGAATCGCTTTATCGACCTGATTAAAGTAAAGGTTAGGCACTTTAACTGCGTTCACCACTCGGATTTGATGATGAGGCGCTTGGAGATCTTCAGGGGTTTGAATATACCCATAGTTATTTAAATACTCAGGACTCGCAACAATAATGCGCTCAGAAAAATCAATGGTTCTGGCCACTAATGAAGAGTCGTTGATTTCCCCAATTTGTACGTAAAGATCAATATTATCGCCAATGATATCCACTTCACGGTTGGTCATTTCAAGGTTAATCGATACCTCTGGATAATGTTTTAAAAAGCTATTGATGTAATCAGACATGACGTTATGTCCAATTTCTACTGGCATGGCTAAATTGAGATGACCACGAATGAGGTTTTGGTTTGCGGTGAGCTCTAACTCGGTTTGTTGCATGATATCGAGCACTTTTACGCTGGCTTGATAAAAGATTTCCCCTTCTTGAGTTAGGCCTAATTTTCGTGTTGAACGAGTGATGAGCTTCACACCTAGGTGTTCTTCGAGCTCAGCTAATTTTCGGCTTACTGTTGATTTTGTCATTCCGAGATTCGTTGCAGCTTGAGTAAAGCTACCAGAATCAACAACTTGGTTTAATAGTGTGATGTTATTTAAATCCATCATAAGGGCGTAACCTAATCATTAGTAAGAATTATGCAACAGTGTTTCCTTTTTTTCCTATCTAATCAATTAATCTTTTAGTTTTATACTCTGTATCCACAATATTAGAATTTTATAAAGATAGGTAAAGCCTCAGTGACTGAATTAAAAAAGAAGAAAAATAAAGCACCGTTAATCGCAACAGTCATTTTTATTTTATGTGGCGCCTTGGGTGCAGGTTATTGGTATGGCTACGGTCAGTATTTCCAATCAACGGATAATGCGTACCTTCAAGGCGATATCACAACAATTAGCTCAAAAGTAGGTGGTTATATTCAACAAACCTTAGTTGAAGATAATCAGAAAGTAAAAGCAGGGGATTTATTAGCAACCATTGATGATCGTGATTTCTTGGCTGAACAAGAAAAAGCGGAAGCCAATGTTGCTGTTAATGCGGCGGCAATTACGAATTTAAATGCTGAGCTGAAACTGCAAACGATACGAATTCGTCAATCTGCAAGCCAAATTGAGTCGGCACAGGCGGATCTTGAGCGTGCTCAACAACAAGTAAAACGTACAAAAGCGTTAATTAAAAAGAATTACTCTTCACAGGATGAATTGGATAATAACGTTTCACATTTGAAAGTGGCGATTGCGAATCTAGATGCAGCAAAAGCGAATTACCAAGCATCGAAAGAGCAAATCAACGTAATTGAAAGCCAAATCGGTCAAGCAAATGCAATGCTAAACCAAGCAAAAACAGCGTTAGACCAAGCGAATTTGAATTTATCTTATACTAAGATTTATGCGCCAATTGATGGCATCGTTGGTAAACGCAGTTTACGTGAAGGTTTATTAGTTCAAGCGGGAATGCCACTACTTAGCCTAGTTCCAACCAAAGAAGTGTGGATTGAAGCGAACTTTAAAGAAACACAGTTAGAAAAAATTCATCATGGTCAAAAAGTGTTTGTTGATCTTGATGCTTATCCTGATCTGCATCTAAAAGGGATTGTAGAAAGCTTCTCGCCAGCAACTGGTGCTAAATTTGCACTTCTGCCACCAGAGAACGCAACGGGTAACTTTACTAAAATTGTGCAACGTGTGCCGGTTAAGATCAGCATTTTAAATACTGATTTACTGGATGGTAAATTGATCCCGGGTCTGTCTGTTGTTGCGACTGTTGATACCCGAGGTTAAGCATGAGTCAATCGGTAAGTATTCCTGAAGGTGAGGTGGTTGAGAAACCACTTGAACCTGAGATCCCACGTCGTCATTGGATAGCATTATTTGGTGGTTTGATTGGTGCCTTTATGGCGATCCTTGATATTCAAATCACTAACTCATCTCTAAAAGACATTCAAGGTGCATTATCGGCAACCATGGATGAGAGTTCTTGGATTTCCACCTCTTATCTTGTTGCTGAAATGATAGCGATTCCATTAAGTGGTTGGCTGTCTGTGGCGCTTGGTAAACGTCGTTATCTAACATGGACAACCGTCGTATTTACCGTTGCTTCATTACTGTGTTCTTTTTCATGGAACATGGGCTCGATGATTGTGTTTCGTGCCATTCAAGGCTTTAGTGGTGGTGCGTTAATTCCTCTGGCGTTTTCCCTTGTGGTTCATTTATTACCTGTGAACAAACGTGCGGTGGGGATGGCTCTGTTTGGGGTAACGGCGACCTTTGCTCCTTCTATTGGTCCAACGCTTGGTGGTTGGTTAACTGAGCATTTTTCTTGGCACTATATTTTTTATATCAACCTGCCACCGGCAATCGCTTTACTGTGTATGGTGAATTATGGTTTGGATGATGAGCCATTAAAGCTAGAAAGCCTATTGAAGGCCGATTGGCTTGGTATTATCACCATGGCGATAGGTTTGGGTTGTTTAGAAGTGGTACTTGAAGAAGGGAACCGTGAAGAATGGTTTAGCTCAAGCTTTATCATTACGTTATCTATTATCTCAGTAATTAGCTTAACCTATTTTATTATCAATGAGTTGCAGCATAAAAAACCATTGGTGAACTTGCGGTTATTAAAACAAAGTCAGTTTGCTATGTCGTGCATTGCGTATTTGATTTTGGGTATGGCGCTGCTGGGTTCTATCTATGTGTTGCCAATGTATATGATCCAAATTCAAGGATATAACGCCTTGGAGATTGGTGAAGTACTAATGTGGATGGGTTTTCCTCAATTATTGATCTTCCCATTAGTGCCGAAATTAACGCAGATCATTAAAGCAAAATATTTGGTGTTCTTTGGTTTCTCTATGTTTGGTATTAGCTGTTTTGTAAATACACACATGAGTTATTTATTTGGTGGTGATCAGCTCATTTTCTCCATGATATTACGTGCGATAGGCAGTCCGTTTATTATGGTTCCTTTGTCGTTGGTGGCAATGGAAGGGATCCAAAAGCAAGAAGTGGCCGATGCATCAACCATTACTAATGTTTTGAGAAACCTTGGTGGTGCGTTCAGTATTGCCTTTATTGCGACGCTATTGGACAACAAAACACGTGAGCATTTGGCGCACATTAAAGAAACGTTAACCAGTGTGAGTACGGATGGTTGGTATCAATTAAACCAGAGTGCTGCGATGTTTGTAGCCAAAGGCAGCGATCCGACAACGGCAATGCAGCAAGCCAAAGCATCATTGACGCTAACTATGCAGCGAGATGCGGCGATCATGGCGTATAATGATGTCTTTTTTATGATGTCCTGCTTCCTTGCTTTTGCTGCGGTTTTGATGTTTTTTGTTAAATCGAATGGCAAGCCTGATCCTATGGCAGGCGGCGCGCACTAACAAATCTGGGTTGATGCTCGCATCTTTAAAAGGTTTGGGTATAATGCGCCAGAATATTGAAATGAGGTTCTCATGCGTTTAGATAAATTTTTGTGCGAAACATTAGGTGCCACTCGTAAAGAAGCAACTCGAATCATTAAAAGTGGTACGGTTACTGTTGATGGAGTGAAAACAAAAGTAACATCTGTAAAAGTAACAGATGATTCAACAGTTGAATGGGATGGACGTGAACTGAAATTCCATGGTCCTCGCTACATTATGCTATTTAAACCAGATGGTTATGTATGTTCTCATGAAGACAGTACACACCCATCTGCATTGTCTTTATTAGATGAAGTGAACCTTGAGAAGCTGCATTTTGCAGGCCGTTTAGATGTTGATACTACCGGTTTAGTACTTATCACTGATGATGGCCAATGGTCACATAAGATCACATCACCAAAACGTAAGTGTGCGAAAACATACCGTGTATGGCTTGCTGATCCAATTGGTGCTGATTACGCTGAGAAATTGGAAGCGGGCATTCAGCTTAAGAGCGAAAAGGATCTAACGATGCCAGCAGTAATGGAAGTTGTTGATGAAGAAGAACACGAACTTCTATTAACTATCCATGAAGGTAAATACCACCAAGTTAAGCGTATGTTTGCAGCTTTAGGTAATAAAGTTGAAGGTTTACACCGTGCTCAAATCGGTGGTTTAGGTTTGGATTATTCTCTAGAACCAGGTGAGTACCGTTACTTAACTGATGAAGAAGTTGAAGCGGTATTTGGCGAATAATTAATCAGCCTTATCAATCCAATATTAAAAACGGCGTGGCATTTATGTCTCGCCGTTTTTTTGTGTAAATTTTATGCAAAGTGCTCGAATATAAAAGGCATGTTGTAATAGGGCGTGATACTATGATGAGTCAAATAAGTATCTGATCATTCTTGCTTGAATCGGTATTGTTTGAACTCCTGTCCTGCTGTTTTATTTTATTGGTATCGCCGTTATGTCATCCGCTGAAACTGCTCTTTCTGAGCCCCCAAAATTAAGCATACTACTGGTTATTATTTTAGGTGCAATTTCTGCACTTACTCCATTAGCTATTGATATGTATGTACCTGCGATGCCAAGTATTGCTTCTGACTTAGGCGTTACTTCTGGTTCAGTACAGATGACATTAACCGCTTATACTGCGGGCTTTGCCATTGCTCAATTAATTCATGGCCCGTTAGCTGACAGTTATGGTCGACGTCCAGTCTTGATTATTGGTACGGTCTTATTTGCTATTTGTGCGGTCATTGGTGCTTTAGTTGGTGGCATTGAATCCTTGATGTACATTCGTGTTTTACAAGGTGTTGCTGGTGCAGCTTCTGCGGTAGTGGTTCAAGCTATTGTTCGTGACATGTTTAACAAAGAAGATTTCGCACGAATGATGGCATTCATTACTTTGGTGATGACAGTAGCGCCTCTGGTTGCCCCTATGGTGGGTGGACATATGGCGGTGTGGTTTGGCTGGCGTTCTATTTTCTGGTTGCTAGCGGGTTTTGCTGTGCTGATTATTTTGGCTATTTTATGGCGTATTCCTGAAACCTTAACAGAAGAGAACCGTTCACCGTTTAGGCTAATGACGTCACTACGAAATTACCGCTCGTTATTTAAAAACCCTGTCTCTCTTGGTTTGATTTTTTCTGGAGCGTTTTCTTTCGCTGGAATGTTCTCATTTTTAACCGCTGGTTCGTTTGTTTACATTGATATTTATGGTGTGAGTGTTTCGAACTTTGGTTATCTGTTTGGCCTTAATGTGGTGTTCTTAATTATTATGACCACGATTAATGGCCGCATTGTTAAGAAAATGGGCTCACATAACATGGTGAAACTGGGTATCTCAATCCAATTATTCGCGGGTATTTTGATGGTTGTAGGCCAATTACTCGATTGGGTTTATGGGGTACAGTGGTTCCAGTGGTTTTATTTGTTGGTTGTATTTCTACCATAGGTAGTAACACCATGGGCTTATTATTAAGTCATTACCCTAAAATGGCAGGTACTGCTTCGTCATTAGCGGGTACATTACGTTTTGGTACTGGTTCATTGGTCGGGGCGTGTATTGCAATGTTCCCTTCTGATTCGGCTTGGCCTATGGTAAGTTCCATGGCAGCATGTTCTATATTATCTTTTGGTTGTTATTTTGTGTTTGGACGAAAAGCGTAAATGAGTAAAGAAAAAAAAGCAGTTGATTATTATCAAGAAATTCAACGAGTAATTAATAGTGCTCTTGGTGATCTACAAGAGTCTAAAGACAGTGGCCGTTTACCTAAAAACCCGGTAAGTGCAAACCACTTTTTAATTCGTTGGGTAACAACTGCAATTAAGTCTCAACGTTTTGCACATTGCGTTGCAAAAGATTTGATGACTTGGCAAAAAGAAGGGCGCACAAAAGGTACTGGTACTCAATTACCTGTGCGTTTTGAACAATACTCTCGTTTATACGCTGAGTTAGCACCTGTTGAGCAAGCGGCATCCATTTCTAAATCTGCGATTATGGCGTGGGGTGAATCATTAGAAGAGAAAGAGTGGTGTGTAACAACTGAATATGAAGTATTAGAAAAAGCATCGCTGTTTTCTGATGGTGATCATTCATTCATCATTTGTTCTACTCAACTTGAATCATGCTTTGATGCTGAAAGTGAAGAGTTAATTAAACCACTGACTTGTTATGTTCGTGGTAATCACCATGAGTTTGTTGAATCTGCTTTTGAGCATGGATTAATGGTGCATAAGCGTTCTGATTACAAATCAAAAGTGAAGTACCATGGAGAGTATTTAATTTACCCTCATAATCACGGTACTCAGTTAGGTGAAATCCCATTTTCATTTAACGTGAAAAAATAATCGATTATCGAGATTGGATGGGTTCTTAGTAGAGCCCATTTTTTTATTCTTCCTATCCTTTTTCTTCTTTCTCAGCTTTTTTACATATCGCTTTTACCATGCCTTTGAAGATAAAAAGGTGTGCGGGAAACATCGCAAACCAATACATTAATCCCCAAAACCCTTTTGGGTGCCACCAAGCACGAACATCTAACTCTCTGGTATTATTTTCAAGCTCTTTTATTGAAAATTCGAGTCGTCCTAACCCCGGAGCGGTCATTCCAAATAATAGAGATAAAAATTCGTTGTTTTCACAACGGATCACTTTCCAAGAATCAATGTAGTCACCTAGTTGCAACTGATCTGATTTTGGTTTTCTTCGTATAGGAAAAGATCCGCCAAGCAGTGGATCAAGCCACTCTCTGGTTCGCCATAGTCCATTGGCAAAGAAGTAGCCTTCAGGTCCTCCAAGTCGCAATATCACTTTCCACAGTGAACTAGCCGATGCGTTAGTTGTAAAACTGGCTCCGGCTTGTTTAGGGTAGTAACCGTAATCGGGTTGCCAGCGACGCAGTGCACTTGGGTCAAATCCCCATATTTCCCCTTGCAGACTATTGGTAGAGGTATGGTTAGCCAATTTCAATGCTTCAGAAAGTGGGGTGAGTGTTTGAGGCATGAGTTGCTGTATTTTGGAGTTATCTGCAAGCAAATCATGGTCTATCCCTGCGAGAAGTGCACGTCCTAACTCTGATGGAACCGAGGTAATAATTCCAAGCCATAAACCTGCAAATTTGGGTGAAATAAAACGAGTTGGAATAATTTTGATGGATTTATTTAGTCGTTTAGCCAGAAGGTTAAAGAGCTGAAGGTAGGTAACGGTATCTGGTCCTCCTGCTTCTAAGGAAAGCGAGCTACTAACCTCGATATCAAGGCATTGAATGAGGTAATCATTTAGATTATCAATGGCGATAGGGTTGGCTTGAGAATGAATCCATTTAGGGCAGAGAATGATGGGTAAGTGATTAATAAAATCTGTCATGATCTCAAGGGCGGCAGAGCCTGCACCGATAATAATGCCCGATTGAATTTCAATGGTGATGATGCCGGTAGAGCGAAGAATTTCCCCAGTTTTTTGTCGAGCTAGTAAATGTTGCGAATGGTGATTCTCTGGTTGTAATGCACTTAAATAGATAATCCGTTTCAATTGGGATTGTTTAGCTACATCTGCAAAATTTTGAGCTAAGGAGACTTCATAATCTATAAAATCATGACCGTGTGACATCCCATGTACTAAGAAATAGCCAATATCACAATCAGCCAAGAGTGGTTCGATTGTCGTTTTATCTTCTAAATCAAGGTATTCACAGCGCAAGTTAGGGTGGTGCTGAACTCTATCGGTTAAATACTGGATATTTCGGGCACAGGCAATAACCTGATGTCCTTGCTCTAATAACAACGGAATTAACTGAGATCCTATGTACCCTGATGCACCAACAATAATTATCCTATGAGCCATTTTTAAGAATCCATCCTTATTCTAATTGTTTTTCTTATTAATATTAATTTGAGTTTAGTACAATTTATGACCATCTACTTAATTTCATCATTACTTTTGAGACATGATGAAATGAATAAGTGAACTGGAAAATTTATTTAATGAAATCAAAAAAATAGATTTAAGAACTGGGTAGATAAGTGGCAAAAGTTAGCATTATGTTCGGTATCTGTGTCGAACTGCGAGTTAGGCCATAAAAAGCTTTAAGAAGTAAGGGGAATAGTGTAGATTCTGTTACCGATATCACAATACATCTTTTGAGAGGGGATATGTTAAAGCTGACAAACCTGAATAAAGGTTATTTGGATGGTGGCGAGTTTCATCCAATCCTTCAAGGGGCAGAATTAACAATTGAGCAAGGAGCTCAGATAGCATTAATGGGCGAAAGTGGCTCAGGAAAAAGCACCCTCTTAAATCTTATCGCAGGCCTAGATAGTGTAGACAGTGGTGAAATTAGTATCGCTGGTTTTTCAATGCACGCCCCTGAACAAAGTTCTCGAACTTCTTACCGTAGAAACAATATTGGCTTAGTATTTCAACAGTTTAACCTTCTTCCTACGTTAAGCGTGGCAGATAACATTCGTTTTTGTCGCCAACTTAAAGGGTTAAGAGACGATGATGCGTTATGGCGTCAAATTATCTCAGCTCTTGATCTTATGCCTCTACTTGGTCGTTATCCTGAAGAAATTTCTGGTGGACAACAGCAACGAGCTGCGATTGCTCGAGCTCTGTATATGGAACCAAAATTATTACTTGCGGATGAGCCAACCGGTAGCCTCGATGAAAAAAATGCTGAAGCAGTAATGCGTTTGTTAACACGATTATCTCGTGATCTTCATTGCACACTTTTATTGGTGACTCACAGTGAGAAAGTGGCAGAGCATATGGATGGTTTGGTTAAACTTCAGGGAGGCTTACTGAATGTTATTTCCGGTAGCTAAAGCGCTTCTTGGACACTACCGTAAACATCCGTTGCAAATCTTTTTAGTGTGGCTTGGTTTAACACTCGGAGTTGCTTTACTTGTTGGTGTTCTCGCGATAAACCATCACGCTAAAGTCAGTTATAGCGAAGGCGAAAAGCTTTTCTCAAATCCTTTTCCTAATCGTATTCGCTCTATTCAAGATAATGTTGTTATCCCTCAGGCGTTTTATATTAATTTACGTCGGGCTGGCTACACCTCTTGCATGCCTATACAAACCTTGCATTTAGAAACCAATGAAAAGATTGATATCTCAATGGTTGGTATCGATCCTATTGCGTTAATGCAGATTTCATCAGGGAACTTAGCAAACACGGACAATATGTTGTCTTTAATGCGTCCTCCGTTCCCGTATTGATCAGTAAGCCGCTAGCTTCGTATTTTAGCTTAAAAGATGGCGATTATATTGAGTTAAAAAACCAATCCAATATTGGCCCTGTTATTGTTGATAAACAAAATCGCTTGGCGGGCTCTCGACTGTTTTCAGATATTGCACTGACTAAGATGCTAGGCCATAAAGCGGGCTTTAATGTCATTTTATGCGGAGCAATGTCAGAGCAAAAAAAAGAGCGTTTAGAGCGAATGCTTCCTCGTGGATTGCAGCTTGAAACCCATAAAGAATCTGGCTTAACGGCGCTGACCAATGCGTTTCATACCAATTTATTAGCGATGGGGATGCTTTCTTTTATCGTTGGTCTCTTTATTTTCTATCAAGCTATGTCGCTCTCTTTTGTGCAGAGACAGCCGTTGGTTGGGACGCTACGTCAAATTGGTGTATCAACTAAAGAATTGATTATGGCCATGAGCCTCGAAGTGATCATTTGGATCATTATTGGCTGGATAAGTGGTAACTTTTTTGGCTTATTGTTGGCAAATGAATTAATGCCGACGGTTTCGAATAGTTTGTATTCGTTGTATAACGCTGAAGTGGATTTATTAATCTCATGGAGTTGGGATTGGAGTTATCAAAGTCTGCTAATGGCCGTATTAGGGTGTGTATTAGCTTGTGGTTGGCCGTTGTACCGTCTTTTAACTATTGAGCCAATTCGCTTAACTGCTCGTCTATCTTTAGCACGTTTTGCAGGTAAAGAGTTTGAAGTTCAAGCTATCATCGCTTGTGTGATTTTGGTTGCTGCTTATCTGATAAATTTATTACCTCATAGTCACAGAAATGGGTTTATGCTGATTGGCTTCTTAATGATAAGTATTGGGTTGTTAACCCCGTTTATTATTTGGAAGTTTTTTGATTGGCTTTCTTATACGTTGCCATCAGCAAAAGCACGTTGGTTCTTCTCTGATTCAGCAGCAAGCTTAAGTTATCGTGGTGTAGCGGCAATGGCATTTATGCTTGCGCTAGCATCTAATATTGGCGTGGAAACCATGGTTGGCAGCTTTAGAGCAACCACTAACAATTGGTTAGAGCAACGTTTGGCTGCTGATATCTATATTGAACCAAGTAAAGCGTCAGCTGGACGAATTAGTTATTGGTTAGAAAAACAACCTGAAGTGAAATCTGTGTGGCGTCAGTGGAAGATTGATTATCAAACAGAATTCGGCAATTTAGAGATCATCAGTACTGGTTCTACTGAGGGTGAGAAAAATGCGTTAACCATGAAAGTGGCGATTCCTGATTACTGGTATTCGCTTCATCATGGACGCAATGTATTAATCAGTGAATCCATGTCATTGAAATGGGACTTAAAACCGGGTGATTACATCGATCTTCCTGCTCCTATGGGAAACAATTGGCAGATTTCTGGTGTGTATTATGATTACGGAAATCCGTATAACCAATTGTTGCTCTCTCATGGGACGTGGTTAAAGGCGTTTGGTGGTCAGGGTAAAACCGGGATTGGGGTTGTACTAACTGATCAATCAAAAAGAACCGAATTAATTGGGCGAGTATTAAAACAGTATCGATTATCTGCAGAGCAGGTTAGCGATAATAATAATATTCAAATACAGGCAATGCGTGTGTTTGATAGAACATTTATTGTTACGGGAACCCTTGGTAATCTGACGTTAGTTATTGCTGTCTTTGGTCTGTTTTTTGCCACATTGGTTGGTGAAATATCACGACAAAGACAAACTGCATTATTGCGATGTTTAGGTCTGTCTGGCAAAGAGTTGGTGCTGCTTGGTGGCTTACAGTTGCTGGTTATTGGCTTATTTACCATTCTTATTGCGTTGCCATTAGGACTGATTTTGTCACAGTTATTGATTGATATTGTTATGAAATATGCTTTTGGTTGGACAATGGAAATCCATTACTTCCCTAAAGAGTATACCATCACGTTCTTATGGACTTTACTGGCTTTAACTGTTGCTGGTGCTGGAACCATTTGGAGAGTAACAAAGCGACAAGCCATTACTTCATTAAGGGAATCTTTGTAATGCAAAACCAAAATAAAAAGAACAGTAGCTTGATAATATCAGCGCTGATTTTGATTGCTATTTTAGGTTGTGCTCTCGCTTATTATTTTAATTGGCAGCAGGTAAACGTAGAAAGAAACGGGGAAGCAAGCACCATTTTTTCTCATACGGATGGGGCTTTTTTTGAACCCGTTTTACCTGATACTCCCATCGTTTTTCCTAAAGATTATCAAGAACACCCCGAATATCAGCATGAAAAATGGCTAATGACGGTGAATGCCAAAAATCAAAATGGTGATGCGATTGGTATACAGTGGAGTATGTTTAGGGTTTCTAACGATGATAGAGAAACTAAGGGATGGTTAGATCCTAGTTTGTATATTGCTAAGGTTGTGATAACAACGAAAAATGGTAAATGGTTTGCTGAACGCTTAGCTCGTGGTGGTATTGGACAGGTAGGAGTAAGTCAACGTCCATACCGAGTTTGGATTGATGACTGGGAGTGGAGAAGTTTAGGTAGAACACCATTTCCAGGACGATTAGCAGCATCTTCTGATGATTTCTCTTTAAAGCTATCCCTTAATTCTAATACGTTCCCTGTTCTAATGGGTGAAAAGGGTTATTTAAAGAAACACGATTTTCTTCCTATCGCTTCTTATGAATACATAGAGCCTTTTATTGCTGTGCGCGGCAGCGTTACCTTTGATAATCAAACTTATACGATTACAGGACAAGGCTTATTAGAGCATGAGTGGGCGAGTGGCTTTTTTGATGAAAATCAGTACGGCAGAGATTGGTTTGCTATTAATTTGGATAATCAGACTAAACTGATAGTGACACAATATCGATACCAAGATCATCCACCATACCAATTTGGCGCTTTATTGAGAAAAAATGGCAGCTATACGTTACTTAGTGAAGAAGATCTCACTTTACAAACTTTGCCTGCTCGCCAACTAAAAAATGGTCGAAAAGTGCCGCTACAATGGATTATAAATATTCCAAAATACGATATTAATTTAACCACTCAAGTAATGAGAAATGAACAGTGGTTAGACGCATTTATTCCTTATTGGCAAGGACCAATAACAACAACGGGTTCACATCAAGCTTCTGGATTCATGCAATTAGCTGGATATTAATTGAATTGAATATAGACGATGCGAATAAAGCGCTGTAAAACGCTTAACACTTCGGATTTTCCGATGTGTAAGCTCTGAACAAGCGATTATTCTTGATATTGATCAACGGGTAGACTTTTCTTATTCGTTTTTCAGTAAACCATAATTATAAGCAAGGACATCTTATGAGTGATGTTATTAAGAATTTTTTCAAATTAGAATCTGCCGGTGGGATTCTGTTAGTGATCGCAGCTGCGATTGCTATGATGATTGCAAACTCTTCATTAGCACCAATGTACGATACATTTTTACATTCTTATATCGGTGGAATGTCAGTATCACATTGGATTAATGACGGCCTAATGGCTGTTTTCTTCCTATTGATCGGATTAGAAGTAAAAAGAGAATTATTAGAAGGTGCGTTAAAATCAAAAGAAACCGCTATCTTCCCTGCAATTGCAGCGGTAGGTGGTATGTTAGCGCCAGCTTTAGTTTACGTTGCATTTAATATGGGCGATCCTGAAGCTCTATCTGGTTGGGCTATTCCTGCGGCAACAGATATTGCGTTTGCATTAGGTATCATGGCGCTTCTTGGTAATCGAGTTCCTGTTAGCTTAAAAGTGTTCTTACTTGCTCTAGCTATTATTGATGATTTAGGCGTTGTTGTTATTATCGCTTTCTTCTACACAAGTGATCTATCTGTTCTTGCTCTTGTAATTGGTTTTGTAATGACAGGTTTACTGTTCTTACTGAATGCAAAACATGTAACAAAGATCCGCTGGTATTTATTGGTTGGTTTTATCCTGTGGGTGAGCGTACTGCAATCAGGTGTTCACGCAACGTTAGCTGGTGTGGTTCTTGGTTTTGCTATCCCTCTTAAAGGCAATAAAGGTGAGCGTTCACCACTAAAACACATGGAACATGCATTACACCCTTATGTTGCGTTTGCTATCCTTCCTGTGTTCGCTTTTGCTAATGCTGGTATCTCACTAGAAGGTGTGTCACTTGATAGTTTGACGACAACATTACCTCTAGGTGTTGCTTTAGGTCTGTTCCTTGGTAAGCCTCTAGGTATCTTCAGCTTTAGTTACCTTGCTGTTAAGTCTGGTGTAGCAAAACTACCAACAGGCGTAAACATGAAGCATATTTTTGCTGTATCAGTGCTGTGTGGTATCGGCTTTACTATGTCCATCTTTATCTCATCACTGGCATTTGGTGGTGTGAACCCAGAGTTTGATAAACTGGCTCGCTTAGGTATCTTGATGGGCTCGACATTTGCAGCGGTTGTTGGCTATGCGTTGTTAAGCATCTCATTACCAAAGAAAGCAGCATAAACCTGTTATCTTAAAATAAGTTTTGATAAATACCTCGCAAATAGCGGGGTATTTTTTTGGACAAAAAAAAGCCCAAACAATAAATTGAATGGGCAAAAGGAATATAAGGAATTATGAAAAAGCTATAGTTGATAAGATAAAACTTGGCGGCCTGCTAAATTTTAGAATTCATCATCAACGGGTATAAAATCAGACTAGCGATCTTTCTCTTAGTTCAATAAATATTCGATTTTTTTTAAATTATTTTTTGGGTGCTTATCTGTAAGAAATAGTGGTCCAGATAAAGAAAAACCCGTTACCTATAATGCTAAAATTAGCGAGATAACGGGCTTCTTGAATATATCAAGAAAAAGCAGTGGAATTATGAACATAAATTCAGACTGCCGCTTTTTCCAATAGTTCAAAAAAAGTGAAGATAATTCCATTTTTTTTATAAAAACCATTTTCACACCTCCAACCACTCACTATTTTGACAAAAATTGTCATAAATGGGATGCGAACTGGAGAAGAACCTTTTATCCTACAAGGTAATTATTAGAAGGAAAGTTGAACATGATCATCAAACCTAGAATTCGTGGATTCATTTGTACAACCACTCACCCTGTTGGTTGTGAGCAAAACGTAAAAGAGCAAATCGCATTAACTAAAGCTCAAGGCCCAATTGCTAACGCACCAAAACGTGTATTAGTTGTTGGTTCTTCAAGTGGCTACGGTCTATCTTCTCGTATTACAGCTGCTTTTGGTGGTGGTGCATCAACCATCGGCGTATTTTTTGAAAAAGCGGGTACAGAGAAAAAACCAGGTACAGCTGGTTGGTATAACTCTGCGGCTTTTGACAAATTTGCAAAAGAAGAAGGTTTATACTCTAAAAGTTTAAATGGCGATGCTTTCTCTAATGAAGCAAAACAAAAAACGATTGATCTAATTAAAGAAGATTTAGGTCAAATCGATATGGTTGTTTACTCATTAGCATCACCTGTACGTAAAATGCCTGAAACAGGTGAAGTGATCCGTTCTTCACTGAAACCTATCGGCGAAACTTACACAGCAACAGCGGTAGATACAAACAAAGATGCAATCATTGAAGCATCAGTTGAGCCTGCAACAGAACAAGAGATCAAAGATACTGTTACTGTAATGGGTGGCGAAGACTGGGAACTGTGGATTAACGCATTATCAGAAGCTGGCGTTCTAGCTGATGGTTGTAAAACCGTTGCATATAGCTACATCGGTACTGAGCTAACATGGCCAATCTACTGGGATGGTGCTCTAGGTCAAGCTAAGATGGATTTAGATCGTGCAGCAACAGCGCTAAACGAGAAACTATCTGCGACAGGTGGTACAGCAAACGTAGCAGTACTAAAATCTGTAGTAACACAAGCAAGTTCTGCAATTCCTGTTATGCCACTGTACATCGCAATGGTATTCAAGAAAATGCGTGAAGAAGGCGTACACGAAGGTTGCCAAGAGCAAATTCTACGTATGTTTAGTCAACGTCTATATAAAGCAGATGGTTCAGCTGCAGAAGTTGATGAGAAAAACCGTCTACGTTTAGATGACTGGGAACTTCGTGAAGATATTCAACAACACTGTCGTGATCTATGGCCTCAAGTAACTACTGAGAACCTAAAAGATCTAACTGACTATGTTGAGTACAAAGAAGAGTTCTTAAAACTATTTGGCTTTGGTGTTGATGGTGTTGATTACGACGCTGATGTTAACCCTGAAGTAAACTTTGATGTTGCTGATATCTAATCAGTAAACAAAAGAGAAAAGAAAACCCCAGAGTGAATGTTCATTCTGGGGTTTTTTATTGGTTCCAATAAATGGGTTCGTATTATGCCAGGAGTATCATAATGGTGCCGGCAACGGTCATTAAGATATTGGCAATCGCATACGTACCTGCGTAACCCAGTGCTGGGATGGTGCTGCGTGCGTGTTCGTTAACTACGTCCATTGCTGGACCACAAGTACGAGCACCGATAATTGCACCAATCAATAAAGCACGGTTCATATTAAGAATATAGGCACCAACAAGGTAGGCTAAAATTACTGGGATCACGCTGACAATAAATGCAGCAGCAAGTACTTTTAAGCCATCTTCAGAGAAGTATTCATTAATATTGCCACCAGCACTTAATCCAATACCCACCATGAACACTAATAAACCAAGGTTTTTGGTCATGTTTAGAGCCCTTGTGGTACATAACCAAAAGTTGGGTGGTTTGCTCTTAAGAAACCTAATGTGATACCTGAAATCAATAGACCAACGGCATTACCTAAACCAAATGTAACTTGGCCAAAGCTCATGGTGATCATCCCGAACATGATGCCAAGGATAAAGAAGCTACAGAAGGCTAATAAATCAGATACTTGGCTATGAATAGAGATAAATCCAATTTTGTCAGCTAGGTAATGAACTTTGCTTTTTTCACCACTCACTTGAAGAATGTCACCTTTCGCTAATACGATATCGTGTTCAATTGGCATTTCAATTTGTGCACGAACCACACGGTTAAGGAAACAGCCGTATTCAGAAAGGTTTAATTCTGACAGGCGTTTACCAGCGATATTATCGCTTTTAACTACGATCTCTTCTTCTGCAATGCGTAAATCTAATAAGTTACGGTCAAATACTTCTTTCCCGTTTCTAAAGCTTGAATCGAGACGAGCATGGCTATCTGGATAACCTACAAGTGCAATTTCATCACCTTGTTGCAAAATGTAGTCACCATCGGGGTTTGCTAAAATACCGTTACGACGAATACGTTCAATGTGACAGCCTGTTTGGCGGTGAATACCTAGTTCACGTAAGTTTTTACCATCAGTCCAATCGATTAGCTCTTGGCCAACACGATAAGCT
This sequence comes from Aliivibrio fischeri, assembly GCA_038993745.2. NCBI lineage: Bacteria > Pseudomonadati > Pseudomonadota > Gammaproteobacteria > Vibrionales > Vibrionaceae > Aliivibrio > Aliivibrio fischeri. The sequence continues at coordinate 970,574 of CP160629.1, forward strand.
CGAATGATTGGTAGGTATACTTTTCTCTGGCCAGCACTTCCTATTCCACGTTCTTGAGCAATTTGCATTGCACTGTCTTGTAGATTCTGTTTTTGCAATTTCGGAAGTAAACGAGCCAAAAGGATAAGGCTAGTTAAACCGATTAAATATGAGAAAGCATAACCGACACTTAAATTGTCAATTACCTTACTAAAGTCGACACCTTCAGGCAGGGCTGCTAAACCAGAATTTAATGCATCTTTTGCACCCACTAATACAGGCGTTGCTGTTAATGCGCCTGCCATCATACCTGTAGATAAACCATAGTCTAAACCGAAGTAGTGCCCTGTTAAAAAACTGAGTGAAACAGCTGAGACTAATACAACAAGTACAAGTAAAAGGTAGTGTTTGCCATCTCGTAGGAAGATACCAAAGAAGTTTGGTCCAGCCTCGATACCAACACAAAAGATAAATAGCATAAAGCCAATATTGAGAGAGTCAGCGGTAAAAGTATAACCAAGACTTCCCATAAAGAGGGCGGTGATAAGAACACCAATAGAACTGCCTAGTTGAAAACTACCAATCCTAAGTTTAGCTATGAATAAGCCAAGAGCGAGAACAACGAATAAAAGTAAGATATCGTTTTGCGATAACAATGTCGCAACATCAATGTTCACTGTATTTTGCCTGAAATATGGAGTAAGAAAGTGTGACGTAAGTCTAACTTAAAAATGGCGAATGTATAACCATATTTAGAAATAAAATCAAAAAAAAATCACCGTTTGGGAGCGGTGATTTAATTTTATAAATTAGCTATTTGAAATTAATCAAAAAGACCTAAATTTTCTTTTGCGTACGCTTCAAATTCAGTACAGCCGCCAATGTGTTTTTCATCGATAAAGATTTGAGGAACCGTTTCAACTGGTTTACCTACTGTCTTTTCTAAGTCTGCTTTTGAGATACCTTCAGCGTGAATATCAACGTAGCGGAATTTAAAATCATCACGTTTTTCAGTTAGCGTTTCAGCGTGCTCTTTAGCTCGAACACAGAATGGACAACCAGGACGACCAAAAATAACAACAAACATAGCTTTCTCCAAAAATTATTAGCGGATATGGTTCGCAATCAATAGGTTAACTATGCCTATCAATATGGATTAAGTAAAGATGATTATACCTTTTAGATTGATAGGTAAAACCTATTGGTAACGTTCATCTTTTCCGTAGCGAGAATCTTTAAGTGCTTCTTTAACTCGTTTCAGATTATCTCTAAAACCAACACCACGGCGTAATGTGAAGCCAGTTGCTAGAACATCAATAACGGTCATTTGAACAACACGACTTGCCATTGGCATATATACGTCAGTATCTTCCGGCACATCTAAACAAATAGCTAAAGATGCCATTTTTTCAAGAGGTGAATCCTTTGCAGTAATCGCAATAACCGTTGCGCCGTTTGATTTAGCAAGCTCTGCGATTTCAACCAAGCTTTTAGTGCGACCTGTGTGTGAGATTAACACGACTACATCATTCTCTGTGCTATTGATGCAGCTCATGCGTTGCATCACGATGTCATCAAAACAAGCGATAGGGATGTTAAATCGGAAAAATTTGTTCATGGCATCGTGCGCTACAGAAGCTGATGCACCTAGACCAAAGAAAGAGATTTTTTTCGCTTGTGTTAGAAGGTCAACTGCACGGTTTACCTGCATTGGATCTAAGCTATTTTTAGCTACATCAAGACATGCCATTGTTGATTCGAAGATCTTATGCGTATATGCATCTGGACCATCGTTTTCTTCAACATTACGGTTTACATAAGGAGTACCATTGGCAAGGCTTTGTGCAAGGTGAAGTTTAAAGTCTGGGAAGCCTTTTGTATCTAATCGACGGCAAAAACGGTTTACCGTTGGCTCACTAACGTCAGCCATTTTAGCTAAAGTGGCAATACTTGAATGAATTGCTGTTTGAGGTGAGGCCATAATTACTTCAGCTACTTTGCGCTCTGATTTGCTGAAGTTATCTAAATTATTTTGTATTTTCTCAATGGTATTCATATGCGCTCTTCTACATTTTTAATTTGATATAACCTTAACCAGAGTGATTTGAAAAGACACTTTGGTTAAGATTATCTGTTTGAATAAGTATATACGTTTGTTTACTTAGCCTCTAACAATTGGCCTTGTTGATTGTATTTTAATAACAATAATATGACAGATCTCTAAAAACACTTTCAATTTAGAAAGTGTTTTTTCGGTGTAAATACGACAAAACTAAAATTTTATCGATAATTTCGTGATTAAGTTTCAGTTAGAAAGGAAATGAATTACAAAAAAATAGGTTGTTTTACATTCATAAAACAACCTATATGAGGGGGTTAGTGAAGAATGTTGTCTACAATTTGGTTTAAAAGAGGTAAAGATATTTCACTGCTGCTCGCAATTTCTCTTTGCTCAATTAAGACATTTTGCAGTATTTCTTTTGTTGTTAATGGGTTTGCCAATACGACTCTGAAAACGATGGTTGGTTGATGCTGATAAGCTTCAGGTGTTAATCGAGTTCGAGAAACAAAAGATTTCCCAGTTTCACGTTGCGTTTTTTGAATGTACTTGGTGAGATTATCCAAGTGTTCATAAATCTCAAGCTTTTGCTCGTCAGTCGCAATGGCCAGTGCCGCTTTTACATTACTTGGAACATAACGATAAGTCAGCAAACACAGCTCAGGTTCTGTTATCAGTTCAAAGTCATCTTGCTGTTGAATTAAATCAGCGAAGTAGTGTGCTTTTTCAATACTTTGGTTGATTAATAATTCATAACCAGGGCGACTGATCACGTTGAAACAAGAATAAAGCAACATCGCCATACCACTTCGAGAACCTTCAAGTGTGTGACGACCTAAATCTTTAGACCCTTTACGAAGAATGTACTCAGCATGATGCTGGATAGAAGACATTAACTCAGGATCTTTAAAAATAACCATACCAGCACCCATTGGTACGTATAGTTGTTTGTGTGCATCAATCGTTACGGAATCGGCTAAATCAATACCATCTAAAAGGTGTCGGTACGTATTCGACATTAACGTTGCACCGCCCCAAGCGGCATCCACATGGAAATGACATCCTTCACGTTGAGCAACGTTTGCTAACTCACGCAGTGGGTCAATTGAACCTGTTTCTGTGGTACCTGCAACACCAACAATAGCTAGTGGCTTAATGTTTTTCGCTTTTGCTTGGGAAATTTTAAGCTCTAAATCATCAAGGCAAACACGGTTGTTGTTGTCAGTTTTTACGGCAATAACACCATCTTGACCAATCCCTAATACATCGGCTGCTTTTTTGAGTGAGTAGTGACCACGTTCTGAAACGAAAATAGCTAACCCATTGCACTTATAATGCATAAGAGCGGCAAAAAGTCCTTGTTTGGCAATACCTTCAAAATCACCTTCTGGTTTTAATAGGCGATTTCTTGCAACCCATAACGCTGTAATATTGGCAATGGTGCCGCCTGAACAAAAAGCACCCAGAGAATGATCAGCACTGTGCATCCAGTGTTGATAGAAACTGTCTTTTTGACCGAAAATTAGACGGTGCAACATACCAAGCACTTGACGCTCTAACGGGGTAAATGCTTTTGATGTTTCAATTTTTACCAAGTTTTGGTTTAGGGCAATCATGATTTTTGAAAGTGGCATTAAAAAGTAAGGCAATGCCGATGTCATGTGGCCAATAAAGCTTGGTGCAGAGGTATGAACGGATTGAGATACAAGGGTATCTAACAGGTGCTCAGTATGTTCGGATACATAGGTTGGCGATTCAGGCATTGATGAATCGGTAAAATCTTTTTCGATTTCCGTCAATGGCTTTTCTTCGGCAACAATATGCTCTCTCAAAAATTGATTTAAGTTCTGTGAAAGTTCTTTTTCAATTATTCCAAGAGTCGAATCGGGAGCTTCCGGAACAGTAAAAATTCGCAGCAGGCTTTCAAAGCTCGCATCTGCTGTTTTGTTGTCTGTTACCATGGTATCTGTTCTATTTGTTGATGATTGAAAAGTAAAGAGAATGATTCTTTACAGGCTCTGAGGGCACAATTTAGAACAAAATGACGAAAATGTCTTGTGTAAAATGTGCCTCATTGAGCCTTGAAGGGGGGATTTACCACCAAAAATGAATGAATGGTGATAAATTAATCAATATTATTGGCATTTAATAATACTGATCTCACTCATTTTTTGATTGTAGGCTTTCAGTGGTGCATCAATTGTTTTTGGATGACTTAAGATGTCTGCAAAAGCAGAACGTAATTCATAATTTTGTTTATGAGGTTGAGATTGACGGTCATCAAACGTTGTTTTGGCGATTTTACCTAGCTCGTCATCATGGCTTGCTAATTCTTTCACTTCTTTTTGAGAAAGTTGTAACCACGATTCTATTGATTGATTTGTTTTAACCTTTTCAGGTGCATTTTCAAGATAGTAATTCACCGCAGCACGGTTCAATTCAAAGTGATGTTTGCGTCCTTCAAGGAACCAGTCACCAACACTTTGTAGGTTTGGATCTTTTTTCACGGTAATGGCAATGAGCTCTTGATACCAAGTTAAAGATGCATCTACATATTGACTGTATTTGTCGCTTAAACATTGAGTATCTGCAGCTTGAGCTGACGTCGTAAGCAATGCAAAAGGTAAGATTAGAGCGGCAAGTTTCATTTTAAATCCTTATAAATGAATCGTAATTATCAATTTGTGATTGTAAATAGAGTGTAACTAAATGCAATTGAAACGATTCACAGTGTGATGCTTCCCACTTAATCTAATGCGAATAACTTTTTTCTGCTGCGATTACTTAAAGAGAAACGAAGAACAGCATCAAAAAAGGAACTGAGAGACTCAGTATAAAACCACTGACAATAGCAATAGGAACACAGCGAATCCCGCCACAATTTTGAATAACAGGAAGTGTGAAATCCATTGCTGTTGCTCCAGCGTAACCAATAGAGGTGACTGGATAGCGATGAATTAAGGTTGGGATTAGTAGTAGAGCGACCAACTCACGGAAAAGTTCATTTAAGAAAGCCGCGCCACCATATACTGGACCTAAAGCATCACCCATTAAGATGCCAGCAAGTGAATACCATCCAAAACCAGAAGCCATTGCTAAGCCGTGTGGTAATGGGATATCAAGAATAAGAGCACCAATGATGCCACCAACAAAAGAAGTAGACATAATAACTGCGGCAATAATAATACCGTGCTTATTTAATAGGATCTGGCGAAGTGTAAGGCCACTATTACGTAATTGAATACCAATTAAAAATAATAGAAGTAATAGGATGATCTCACTGGCTTGCTCAACCCAACTTAAATCGATACCAGAAAGTAAGCCAAATACTAGACCTCCTGCAACCGCTAAGAGCAGCTTTGCTGATTCTAGGATCATTTTAAATAGTGGAAGTGAGTTTTTATTCCCTTCTGAATTTAGCGGAAAGAGCTTATCCATAATAGGAAGAATAGCTAAGTTACATACACTAATTGCGATAAAGAAAGTAACCGTAATCGTTAAGATTTGATTGAGGTTTTGAGCAAGATTATCCAGAGCAGCAAGACTTAAGCCCATAAGTGCTAGGATAACGGTAACTAGGTGACTTGTTGCAGCATTAATATGTTGAAGCGGCTTCTTCGTATGAAGAGGGATTAAATAGCCTAAAAGCAGTGGTAAAAAAACGAATAACATTCCCGAAAACATAATAATAAACCCAACTTTTGAAGAAGCCTCGAGAATATCAAGGCTTTTCAAATTCGGCAATATAATGTTAATCAATTTGTTGTAATTTAATTACAAACCACTGCTTCTTAGTGTTTCTCTAATTCGGTCGTTGAATTGAGTATTGGTAAGATTACTTAGTGTATAAAGGGCTTCAGCACCTTCTAGTGTGATTTCTACTTCATGGTCATCAATATCGTCATCGTTATTTCTGAACATTAACAAATGATTAGCAATACGTGCGATGTTTAAATAACTTATTGGGTAGCTATTTTCTGAAATTTGTTTATTTGTGGCAATTGAAAGGAAATCTTCATCAAACTGCCAATGATTCAATACATGGTAGCTAATTGGATTACACTCTTTTTCAAAAATATGGAGTGCAACATCGAGATCGAGGTAATTTCCTTCTTCAAGGTAGTTGTAGTATTTATTGACTAAGCAAAATAAACCGATGTCTGCCAAAAGACCACTTAATAGCGCCTTTTCTGGTTCAAGGTAATCGTGTGAGCTATCAGTACTTTCTTTTAGTATCTCTTCGCATACCATTGTCATAACGGCGGCAAATTCGCGCGACTTAGCCGCACTCTTACGAAGTAACGCATTACACTCGCTATTTAAGTCACTTGAATATTTTAATTGTTCGATAGCTTGTGCGGTAACAATATCACGCACACGGAAGATACCCAGACGAGATACAGCAGTAAGAACATCTGTACAGGTAATATTACGGCGGTTAAATACGACAGAATTAGCCATTCGAATCACAATAGCGGTAAGGCTCGGGTCTTCTAAAAGCGTATCGGACACATCTTTTATCATTGTACCTTCAAGGGTACACAATTTCTGAATTTTAAGAACGACATCAGGGATCGGTGGAAGCTGAATTTTCCCCGATGTGATGTTAGAGGTAACTTGTTGGCTAAACTCAGTCCTCAATGCATTCAGAGCTTTCTCTTTGTCATGAGTTAACCAAAAAAATGATAAATGATTCATTTTAATTCATGTATTTAAATAATGGGTAAATCATACATTATTTTTATACATACGAAATAAAAACTTAAAGATTTGAGCACACACTCAAATTAAAAAAATATGTAGAAATGTCAAAGTTAATACGGTGAATTAAATAAGTGATAATTTATTGACATGACAAATGAATCTTGTGAGATTCATCAATGTAATGAGGTGCGATGTTATGTCATTATAATGTGATACGAGCCTGAAGAATTACTTGTTTCGTTACATGAATTAATTAGTAATTATGTGATCGAAATAAAGAAATATACTGTTATTTCAGGTATTAATATAAAAATAATAGAAACATATTCATTGTACGTTTATTATTCAATTGCTTGATGTCAATTTTATGACAGGGACGGGGGATGTTAATTTAAAGATCAAGGAGATCGAGATGAGTCATCTAGAAGAGCGCTTTTTTAACTTTGTAAAAAAACTGGGAAGATTTAATAAACGTTCAATGTTTGGTGGTGTTGGATTGTTTAATGAAGATGCTATGTTCTCACTTGTTACTGACGGACGATTATATGTTCGTGGTGGTGGTGAAGTAGATGCTCGGTTTGAAGAGTTAGGTTGTGAGCGTTTCAAGCATGTTAAGAAGACGACAATTGCTACTGTAAATTATTTTGATGTTACTGAGTTATTTGAAAAGAAACCGGCTTCTCTTCTTTCTATTGTTCAAGAAGCTATGGAAAATTCTCGTTTAGAAAGAGAGTTTAAAAAATCAAAAGAAAACCGCCGTTTACGTGACTTACCAAATATGCAACTGACATTAGAAAGGATGGTCAAAAAAGCAGGAGTTCCTGATGTTGATTCATTTCTGGAAATTGGTGCTGTTGATGTATTTAAAAAAGTGAATCACACCTATGGTGGTGATGTGGATGTTAAGCTACTTTGGAAATTTGCTGGAGCGGAGTCAGGCGTTCATTGGACTTTATTACAAGAGCCTGCAAAGCAAGCATTATTGCAGCAAGTTTAAATTGTTTATTTCATAAAAAAACCTCGTTATACCGAAACAAATAAAGTTAAGGGATAACGAGGTTTTTTTGTATTTAAATATCTAATTTAAATTAGTATTTAAAACGAGCTGTTAGCAGAAGCTGATCACCGTAGATACCATTGAAGCGACCTTCAGCACCAATAGAGAATAGCTCTGTTGAGTGGAAGCGACCGTATACTGAGAATAGAGTATCGTCGTTATCATCGATAGATAGGTAACCTACTTTACCACCAACTTCAAGTTGTGGACCTAACCATTGACGTACGCCAAGGTTCAGTTCCATACCTGTGTCATTGTGGTATTTATGGTTGTCATCAACAACACGTAATAACATTTCACCTGTGATGTCAGCCCAATTGTTTACTGGAGCGTGGAAACCAAGACCAGCAGCTAGGTCGTAATCGCCGTCTAGCTCTGAATCAATGTTTGCGATAGCGTGAGCATTTGGGTGAATTGATTTGCTGAAACCAGCACCGAATGTTGAAGGGCTAAAGCCAATGCGAGCTTCAACGTAATCGTAGCTGAAGTTGCTCATGATGGCATTGTTTGCGTCATCTGCAGCCATTGAAGTTGCAGAAATAAACATTAGGCTTGATGCTAAAAGTGTTTTACGGATCATGATATTTGAAACCTATCAAATTGAGTGCTGTAAACAAAAAATATGGCCTAGATACTAACAGAAATCGGTATTTTTGCTAGAAAGCAATATATAAATTTGAAGTAACAACAAATCGTCAAAAAATGAACATGTATATATATTTAATAAAATAAAGCAAAAATTAAGCCAAGCATAGTAAGTTTTGTTATATATGACGCAGTTATTTACTAATTAGAGTTGTGTTGGGCTTATTGTGTTAGGTAAACTGATCGAAATAGATAACGTTGGATAACAATATGAACGAGTTAAAAAAATACGCGGCTATAGGTGGTGCAATCGCTCTTGTTGCTTGCTGGCCATTTGCAACAGGTAAGATTGGTGAGGCTATTTTTAAAGATGGGATTGCTTCTTATGATAATTCAGTCATCGCTATTGAAAATTTGTCTTATGACCGTGGTTATTTAAGTTCTACTGCGCAAAGTCGAATTCATGTTGTTGATCCTGGTTTAAGTGCTGAGCTAGAACATGCTGGATATCCGACTGACATTATTGTGAATCATGAAATATCTCATGGTTTATTGTCGATCTCTTCGGTATCAACATTTGAAACTGAAGCCAATAAGTCTGATTTTATTAAAGGACTTAAGTTAACTACTGAGAGTCAATTAACAGGCACAACTGATTTACTTCTTTCAAGTCAAGATGCTAACTTTGTGAATGACGATTTGCGTGCACAGGGTGTTGAAAAGTTATTTGTTGCCGCAAGTGAAGTGTCGGCAACGGTACAAAAAGATGGTCAATTCTCTTTAGTCTATAACCTTCCTAAAACGGAATTACGTTTAGATAATCAGTCAGAATTTATTGTTGATAACGTAAAGGGTCAAAGTGTTGGTCATTATGTAGGTGATATCTTCATTGGTGAAGCAAACATCGGTATGGATAAATTGCTGTTAAATGACGTAGAAGGTCAAAATCACAATGAAGTGAAAGGCTTTAACTATACGAGCATTAACCAAATCAAAGAAGTAAAAGATAAACCAGAAGACAATGTACTTACCTCTAGCAATAAACTAACGATAAATGAAGTTGTTACGGATAGTGGTACGTTAGAAAATGGTGTTTTTGATTTAAGTTTTGAAGAGCTAAACTATGATGCATTAATTAAGTTAGTTCCTCTATTACAAGAGCAAGAAATCACGCCAGAAAAAGTACAACAACTGATGCTGTCTTTTGATTTACTTGCCGCTAAAGGTTTTAAAGTAAATTTAAATGAATTCAGTGCTGATGTTCTAGGTAGTAAAGTGAATAGCCAAATTCTACTTACTTTACCAGCAGGGACAGCACGAGCTTCTCAAAATGCGGATAAATTAGTTCAAACATTACAAGGCAGTTCTGAGCTAGTTATTGCGAAAAAATTGGTAGATGAAACGCCAGAACTTCGTATGCAAATGGATGAATTACTAGTTAATGAATTTGCAACGGAAGAGGGCGATAATTATCGGTTATCTGCGAAGATTGCTAATGGTCAAATTGAGTTACCAAATGGTCAAAAAATGCCTCTATTTATGCTATTAGGCTTTTTAACTTATCTTCGTTAATTCATCTATATTTATACAAATAGCTCACTTTGGTGGGCTATTTTTTTAATTAATATTTTTAATTTGAATCTGTCATCGTTATAGATTTAGTGAAATAGATCACTTTCTGATTCCTTTATGAGATGAAAGGTGTTATTAATTTCGTAATCATTTTTTGTCAGTTAGTGTTGTAAACATCAACAGGAGTTTTAAGAAACATGGAAAAAGTATTTAACTTTTGTGCTGGACCAGCAATGTTACCAGTAGACGTTCTCGCCCAAGCTCAAAAGGAATTGGTAAATTGGAACGGCTTAGGCACATCTGTGATGGAAATAAGCCACCGTAGTAAAGAGTTTATTAAAGTCGCTGAAGAATCAGAGCAAGATTTGCGTGATTTATTAGCCATTCCAAACAACTATAAAGTATTGTTTTGCCAAGGTGGTGCCAGAGCTCAGTTTGCTGCTGTCCCTTTAAATTTATTGGGCGGTAATACTAAAGCTGATTATGTTGATGCAGGTTATTGGGCTCAAAGTGCGGTTGAAGAAGCGCAAAAATATTGTACTCCAAATGTCATTAATACCATTATTGATGTTGATGGTAAAAAAGCGGTTCAACCGGCTTCTGAGTGGGCATTAAGCGATGATGCTGCGTATGTTCATTTTTGTCCAAATGAAACCATCGATGGAATAGAGATTAATGATTTACCAGTAACAGACAAACCGATTGTTGCTGATATGTCTTCAACTATCTTGTCTCGTAAAATCGATGTGTCGAAATACGGTGTTATTTATGCCGGAGCACAAAAGAATATTGGTCCTGCGGGCTTAACGATTGTTATTGTACGTGATGATTTATTGGATTTAGCCTCTCAAGCACTGCCTAGTGTATTAAATTATGGTGTTTTGGCTGATAAAGAATCTATGTTCAATACGCCTCCAACGTACGCTTGGTACCTTGCGGGATTAGTTTTCAAATGGTTGAAATCTAATGGTGGTATTGATGCAATGGAAACACACAACCGTAAGAAAGCAGCGGTTCTGTACGATTACATTGATCAATCTGATTTTTACCGTAACGATGTGCATTCTGATAATCGCTCATTAATGAACGTACCATTTCAACTGGCAAACCCAGAGCTTGATACGAAGTTTCTTGAATTAGCAGATGAAGCGGGTTTAAAAGCATTGAAAGGACACCGAGTTGTCGGTGGTATGCGTGCATCAATTTATAATGCAATGCCATTAGAAGGTGTTGAAGCGCTTGTGCAATTTATGAAAGAGTTTGAAGAGAAGTACGTTTAGGTATTGCTCTTATTAACTGATACAAAAAAGCCGATATGATGATGGTCATATCGGCTTTTTTTATATCCTTAGGTTATCTATCTAAGGTAATTAAAAGCGTTGCCATAATTGGTGGTAAGCACCTTTAAGAGATAGGAGGCTATCATGCGTACCTTGCTCAACGATTTCACCGTGATCCATTAAACAAATATGATCCATCTGTTCTAGGTTCACAAGACGGTGTGTAATAAACACAACGGTTTTATGTTCAATGTGTTTATTAAGTACCGACATGATTTGTTGTTCGGTTTTTTGATCTAAACCTTCTGTTGGTTCATCCAATAATACAATAGGTGCATCATGTAATAACGCTCGTGCAATCCCAATTCGACGACGTTCACCACCAGAGAGTTGTCGACCACCATCGCCTAACCAAGCATTCAGACCTTCGTCGGTTGTTAAATCTTCCAAACCAACTTGATTTAACGTTTCCGTCAGTTTTTCATCGCTTGCTGTATCATCGGCAAGCAGTAAGTTATCTCGCAGAGAGCCATTTAAAATATCCACTCGTTGGCTTACCACTGACATTGCACTACGAAGATTTGTTTCTTTCCATTTAGGTAACTTCACACCATCAATAGCAATGTAGCCTGATTTAGGATCCCACTGACGAGTTAGCAACTGTAGTAAGGTTGATTTACCAGAGCCAGTTTGACCTACAATGGCCATTTTTTGTCCTGCAAGTAGATCAAGTGAGATGGCATTAATTGCATTGGTATCGGCATCCATGTATTGGTAATCAACATTTGAGATGGTTAAATTACCTTTGATGGCTTGATCTACGCCGTTTTCATCAAAAACAGTATCTGGTGCTGCTGTGATGATTTCATTCAAGCGACGAGCCGAGCTTAGTGTTTGCCCTAGATATTGAAAGGCGCCGGCTATTGGCATAAGTAGTTCAAAACTTGCCATTGTCGCAAATGCAACCATCGCAACCATAGGGTCAGGTGTCATTCCTGCAATACCGTCGCCTGCAATCCACAACATTAATAGCAGCGTCCAGCCGTTAGCTAGTAGTAATAGACCATTTGCTAATCCTGTTAATGCTGCCATACGGTGCTGGTTAGCTAATAGTGCCGTTTGTGCATCAAGAATACGTTGACGGTATTGAGCTTCCGCACCAAAAATGCGTAATTCAGCATTACCTTGTAGCCAATCTAAGGTTTTGATCCTCAGTATTGCTTTATTTTGAGTTAACTCTGAGCCATTGTGCTTACCTAACTTGTAGAATAGCGTTGGCCAGATTAGCAATAGAGAAAGTAAAATAGCTCCAAGAGTTAGACCGATAGTGATATCAAACCATGCAAGAAATGCAGTCAGTCCAATAATACCTAAAGTACCGACAATAATAGGGCTAACTAAACGCAAATATACATGGTCCATTGCATCAACATCAGCAACAAGACGGTTTAATAAATCCGCATCACGTAGCTTTGAGAAACGACCTGGGATAAGCGGTATTAGTTTCTTAAAGAAGAAAATACGTAATTCAGTTAGCAGTTTGAATGTGGCGTTATGACTAACAACACGTTCACCCCATCGTCCAGCAGTACGGCCAATAGAGAAACACGAACGGCACCGGCTGGAAGCATGTAGTTGAATGTTTCTCTTGCAATGGTTAAACCTGCAATAGCTGAAGCTGAGATAAACCAGCCAGAAATTGTTAGCAAACCAATAGAAGCAAACAAAGTAGCAAAGCTGAGTAGCATACCAAGCGTTAAGCCGAACCAATGTTTTTTATAGAGTTTGATATAAGGAAGTAAATCACGCATCGAGATCACCTTGCACTGGTTGTTTTGCCGCTAGCATATTCGCAAATAGGCCAGAATCTTTTATCTCATCAAATGAGCCAGATTGAACTATTTTCCCTTTATCTAATACAAGGATAGAGTCCATTGCATGAAGTTGATCTAAGCGGTGAGTGATCATTAATGTAGTTAAGCCTTGAGTCGCTTGATTTAAGCTCTTCATGACTAAACGTTCACTTTTTGCATCAAGACTTGCTGTTGGTTCATCTAAGATCCATAAACGCCCTTGTTGCAATAATGCTCTTGCTAATGCCAGTCGCTGTGCTTGTCCTACAGATAAACCACCTGAACGATCAGAAATCGCATGTTGATAACCAAGATCAGCAATAAACTCGTTAGCGAATGCATGCTCACATGCCGTATCTAGTTGTTCTTGAGTAATCTCTTGTTTACCTAGAGTGATGTTTTCTTGAATAGTACCGTGAACCAATGTTGGGTTTTGACCGACCCAGTTGATTTCTTTATACCATTCAGTTTTATCTAATTCTGATAATTCAATGCCATTAATTTTGATACTTCCTTGATATGGAAGGAAGCCAAGAATGGCATTAATCAAACTTGTTTTACCAGCACCACTAGGACCAATAAGTGCAGTTTGAGAGCCTTCTTCTAGATGGAAACTAATAGGACCTAAGAGGTTTTTTCCATCGTGAGTCGTTACGATTAACTCTTCAACTTGAATATCGAGGGTTGAAGATTCAGAGACTTTTTTATCACCTTGAGCTTGCTGTTCTGTTTTGGTGTCTAGAAATTCAACCAGCGATTCTGCAGCACCGATCGCTTGTGCTTTGGCGTGATAGAAGGTACCTAAATCACGGAGTGGCTGATAGAACTCTGGAGCAAGAATAAGAATAAATAGGCCTGTAAACAGAGTAACAGTTGTTCCGTAATGACCGAAATCTAGCTCACCAATAAAAGTAAAACCGAAGTAAACCGCAACAATAGCAATTGAAATTGAAGTGAAAAACTCTAGAACAGCTGACGATAAGAATGCCAGTCTTAGTACTTCCATCGTACGTTTACGGAAAATTTCCGAAGCACCATGTAAGTGTTCAGTTTCTTGTGCTGTTTTATTGAATAAGCGTATGGTTGTCATTGATTGCAGACGATCATAAAAATGACCAGATAAACGTTGCAATGCTTTAAAATTTCGTCGGTTAGCATCTGCAGCTCCCATACCAACCAGTGCCATAAATAATGGAACTAACGGAGCGGTAAGCAAAAAGATTAACCCGGCAGCCCAGTTTTGAGGGAACACCACGATTAATATAACAAACGGAATTAAAACCGATAGAGACATTTGTGGAAGGTAGCGAGAGAAGAAGTCTTGCATGTCTTCAACTTGTTCAAGTAATAAGGTTGCCCATGTACCAGCAGGTTTCCCTTTGATATAAGCTGGACCTAATTCTTGAAGTTTATTCAAAATCAATTGTCGAATGTGTACTCGAATGTGTTCACCACACCGGTAACCTGCAATCTCTCGTCCCCAACTACAAAGGGCACGAATAGCAACAAACACTAAGATAGCAACAAAGTGCGAAATCAGTTCGTATTTATCGACTTGTTCTACGATTAATTGGTGCAGAATATCGGCAAGTAATGCCGCTTGAGCAATAAGAAAAAGACTGGAAAGAAAGCCGAGCCCGATAGAGAGGGTGAGCCATTTTTTTGCAAGCTTGCTTTGACCCTTGAGCCATTTACCTAACTCGCGTTGTTGTATTTTATCCATAATATTGAAAGCTTACGTTTTGTATTATTTTGCACGCACTACTTTTTCTATTTTAATAATTTGAATATCAGAAAAAATAGGCACATCAACAAAATAAGATGAGCAAAAGAAACCCGAAGCATTAACTTCGGGTTTAACGTTAACATAGATAGTTTAACTTTCTTTTGCTTCTAACGCATCTAAAAAGCGTTCTGCATCTAAAGCGGCCATACAGCCAGTACCTGCAGACGTAATTGCTTGGCGGTAATTATGATCCATAACGTCACCTGCAGCAAAAATACCTTCAACACTTGTTTGAGTCGCATTACCTTCAAGGCCTGATTTTACTTTGATATAGCCATTTTCCATATCAAGCTGACCATTGAAAATAGCGGTATTTGGTTGGTGGCCAATAGCAATAAACGCGCCCATAACTTCTAAATCTTCAGTAGCATCCGATTTGGTGTCTTTTAAGCGAACACCGGTTACGCCCATATCATCACCTAGTACTTCTTCTAATGTACGGTCGGTATGTAGGATGATGTTTCCGTTTTCTACTTTATCCATCAGACGATCGATTAAGATCTTTTCAGAGCGGAAAGAGTCACGACGGTGGATTAAGTGCACTTCAGCCGCAATGTTTGATAAATATAATGCTTCTTCAACAGCAGTATTACCGCCACCAACAACCGCTACTTTTTGGTTACGGTAGAAGAAACCATCGCATGTTGCACAAGCAGAAACGCCACGACCTTTAAATGCTTCTTCAGATTCTAAACCTAAATATTTAGCTGAAGCGCCTGTTGAGATAATTAACGCATCACAAGTGTATTCACCTGAGTCACCTTTTAGACGGAAAGGACGTTGGCTAAAATCGGTTTCATTGATATGGTCAAAAATGATTTCAGTATTGAAGCGCTCTGCGTGTGCCTTCATTTCTTCCATTAAGCCTGGGCCAGTCATATCGGCAGCACCGCCAGGCCAGTTTTCAACTTCAGTAGTCGTTGTTAATTGACCACCTTGTTGCATACCTGTGATCATCACTGGATTTAAGTTAGCTCGTGCAGCGTAAACAGCAGCTGTGTAACCCGCAGGACCAGAACCAAGAATTAGTAATTTTGAATGCTTAACGTTGCTCATAGGATCTCCGAGCTAAAACAAAAAATAGAGAAAGAGGAAGGTAACATCGAGTTATCAACCAATATCCTGATTGTAGGGAATTTATTCGATGAAAGAAAGGGCACCGTAATAGGTGCCCTCAAATGATTTGGTTATAGGATATGCTTTTTAAGCACTGATAGCCGTTTCAGGAGCAACGTATTCTAAGTCGAAACTTTCTGCTACTTCTTTGCAGGTTACTTTTCGTGAATAACGTTCAAACCACCTAAAAAGCCTTTATCTTCTAATAAAGCCGCTTTATATCCCTTATCTGCTAATTTAATTATGTAAGGAAGTGTTGCATTATTTAGGGCAAATGTAGAGGTTCGAGCAACCGCTCCTGGCATGTTAGCAACACAATAATGAACAACGTCATCCACAATATAAGTTGGGTCAGCATGAGTGGTGGCATGAGAGGTTTCAAAACAACCGCCTTGGTCAATGGCAACATCAACAACGGCTGCGCCCGGTTTCATGCGTTTAATATGTTCTGCTGTAATTAACTTAGGTGCTGCTGCGCCCGGAATAAGTACGGCACCAACGACTAAATCAGCTTCTAGAACGTGTTTTTCAATGGCATCCACCGTAGAATAAACGACTTTAGCTCGACCTTGAAACTCTTCATCTAGATGACGTAGCGTATCGATATTGCGATCTAATATGGTGACATCAGCACGCATTCCTACGGCCATACGAGCAGCATTTGCTCCAACAACACCACCGCCAACAATGACGACTTTCGCAGGTTCAACACCCGGAACACCACCTAAAAGTAAGCCTCGACCACCGTTTGATTTCTCTAATGTTTGTGCGCCTGCTTGAATGGACATTCGACCTGCAACTTCTGACATTGGCGCTAATAGTGGCAGACGACCCATATTATCTGTTACAGTCTCATATGCGATGCAGACAGCTTTACTCTTGATTAGGTCTTTAGTTTGTGGAAGATCTGGTGCAAGATGTAAATACGTGAATAAAATTTGCCCTTCACGAAGCATTGCACGCTCAACAGCCTGAGGTTCTTTAACTTTAATAATCATTTCAGCTTTAGCAAATACGTCTTCAGCTGTAGGAAGAATGGATGCACCAACCGCGATGTAGTCTTCGTCGGTAAAACCAATGCCTGAGCCGGCTTTTGTTTCGACAAATACGGTGTGGCCATGAGATATTAATTCGCGAACACTCGCAGGGATCATACCAACGCGATATTCATGATTTTTTATTTCTTTAGGTACTCCAATGATCATCCTGATTTCCTTTTGTTTTATGGTTATTATGACTGGTTGTAGGGTTTTTGTTTCGAGTTTTTATCTAGTATAGATTGTAAATGGCAAAATTTGATGCTAAATATTAAAAAGTTGTAGTATATTTTTTTGCAAGGAAGTAATAAGGTGGAATAAAAAATGGTAGATAATAAGAAACCTTCCAAGGAACTGGATCGTATCGATCGCAATATTTTGAATGAACTCCAGAAAGATGGTCGAATTTCAAATGTTGAATTATCTAAGAGAGTAGGCCTGTCGCCAACTCCATGTTTAGAGCGCGTTCGCCGTCTAGAACGCCAAGGGTATATCAATGGTTATACAGCATTGCTAAACCACAATATCTTGATGCGTCATTATTAGTATTTGTTGAAATCACGTTAAACCGTGGTGCACCGGATGTATTTGAACAATTTAATGCTGCAGTACAGTTATTAGACGATATTCAAGAGTGTCATCTTGTATCGGGTGATTTTGACTATCTTTTAAAGACTCGTGTATCAGATATGAGTGCTTATCGTCGATTACTTGGTGATACACTATTACGACTTCCGGCGTTAACGACACTCGTACTTATGTTGTTATGGAAGAAGTAAAACAAACGAACCATTTAGTGATTAAGACTCGCTAATTGAAGCAAGATTGTAAATATCGAGATATTTTCTTTATTTTTACAAAAACTTGCAGAGCTTAATGGCATTTTAGGTATATTATTTACCTGTGATTACTATTAAGTAATGACGAGCGGCGTAGTGCCGCTCGACTTGTTTTTATTTTATAGAGATTCAGTGATCCTTACTTCTCCTCGAATTCGCATTTTAAAGAGGGATGACTAAATCTAAGTATCGTATCAATGGACAGTATTTTGTTTACAAAGATTAAAGAAAAAATTGCAGAAAGAAAAATGCAGCTTACGACATTAAAAGTTGAGGCCGTGGCAGAACCTGAAAAAGAGCGTTTGAATGGCAACCAACGTCTACAAGAAGCGCTTTTTATCGTAGGTTTACTCGCAACAATATTCATCACGATTTCATTATTGAGTTTTAATCCTGCCGATCCATCATGGACTCAAACTGCATGGGCGGGCTCAGTAGAAAATGCGGGTGGTTCATTTGGTGCGTGGATTGCTGATACGCTTTTTTTTGCTTTTGGGTCTTTAGCTTATTTACTACCAGTGATCTTACTTGGTTGTACTTGGATTGTTTTCCGTAGAAGAGAAGAAGAGCAAGAAACTGAATTAGATTTTATGATGATTGGTACTCGTATTTTAGGGTTACTGATCTTGTTCTTAACAAGCTGTGCTTTAGCGGATACTAACTTTGATGATCTTTGGTATTTCTCATCTGGCGGTGTCGTTGGTGATGTTTTAACTAGCATTACAAACCCTATTTTAAATGTATTGGGTTCTACGCTTATCTTCATGTTCTTATGGGGCGCAGGTTTAACTTTATTCACTGGTGTATCTTGGCTAACGATAGTCGATAACCTAGGTGGTTTTGTTTTAGAAGCAACTCGTGCTTTAGTAAATAAGGTTCGTAAAACAGAAGATGAAACTTATGAAGTTGAGAATGAACAACCAATCGTAGAAAGCAAACCTGAATCTTCTCAACCATTTGTTTCTGCACCGTCGATGACGGCGGTTGAAGACGATGAACCTCTTGACCCGTATGCGACACCTAAGATCTCTGCAAGTGAGTTACCACGTTTTGGTGCCGCTGGGGCGGGTGTGGTTGTTTCGGCTGCGAAAGCGGATGATGATTTTTATTCGACAGATGATGACCCTCTGTTTTCAACATCGACGGTTGATGTATTTTCTGATAATTCAGAAGTGTCTCAACCTTATGAAGATCCACTATTTACAACGAATACGCACATTGATGAGCCAAATGTGGCTGATTCAACAGTAGCTCCAGAAGAGTTTAATACTCAAGAGGTTACTGAAGTTGCTCAAGACTTAGAAAGCAATGTTGAAACGATGCAGGTAAATCAAGAACCTGAACTATTAGAAGATGGTTTGAATTTATCTATGCGTAGTAATGCGACGATTGCAGAGCTTGATCATGAGGCTTTAGAACAAGATCCATTATTGAGTCAAGTTGATGCTGAAACTGCCTTTGTGCAGAATGCTACCGCAGCTGCTGTTACTACTGCAGCTATGAGCAGTGACGCTTTATCTGACGTTTCAATTGATGCTCCAGAAATGCCTACATCAGGATTTGAAACGCAGGATAGTGCATTTGAACCATCGTTTAGTGCAGCACAAGAAGTAGAAGAAAATACAGAACAAGACCATTCTGTTTTTGCTAAAGAAGAGCCTGTAACGTCACCTGTTTCAACTTCAGAAGTGAGTGAGGGCTATGCCACTTCTTTTGAAGAAGATAATACCGTCGGATCTGATGCAGTTAGCTTTGATTCTGCTGATTATGACGTTGAAGAAGGTGACGAATTAACGACTCAAGCTCACTTCTCTGCTCAAGAAGCATCAGAAAGTGAGGAAGAATCTACGTTACTAACATTCAGTGCAGTAGAGGCTGATGATATTGATGATGAACCAAGCTTCGTTCAATCTCAACATCAGGTTGCTGATACGCTTGAAGTTAATGTTACGCCTGTTGCAGAGCCTGTTTTTGAAGAAGTAGAAGATGAAACGCCAACGCATTCTGATGCTGATGTAGCTGCGTTCCAAGCGCTAGTTGCAAAAGAAAAGGCGACTCAGGCAGCATTACAAAATCCGTTTTTAGTACAGTCAGAGCCAAATTTACCAAAACCAACATCACCAATGCCGACGTTGGATTTGCTTTACTCACCAGATACGCGTGAAGAGTTAGAGTCTCGTGAATCGTTAGAACATACGGCACGTTTGGTTGAAGCTAAATTAGCGGATTACAAAATTAAAGCTCGTGTGGTGGATATTTTCCCAGGGCCTGTAATTACCCGATTTGAATTAGATTTAGCGCCGGGTGTTAAGGTTAGTCGTATCTCAGGTCTAGCGATGGACTTAGCTCGTTCACTATCAGCAATGGCTGTGCGTGTCGTTGAAGTTATTCCGGGCAAACCATATGTTGGTCTTGAATTACCTAACTTTAATCGACAAACCGTTTTCTTCTCTGATGTTGTAGGTAGCCAGAAGTTTATTGAAGCGAAGTCTCCAACAACGGTTGTAATGGGACAAGATATTGCTGGTGAAGCGATCATTGCTGACCTTGCGAAAATGCCTCACGTATTGGTTGCCGGTACAACAGGTTCAGGTAAATCAGTTGGTGTAAACGTAATGATCTTGAGTGTGCTTTATAAAGCGACACCAGAAGATGTACGTTTCATTATGATCGATCCAAAAATGTTGGAACTTTCTATCTATGAAGGAATCCCACACTTATTGACGGAAGTGGTAACGGACATGAAAGACGCAGGTAATGCTCTGCGTTGGTGTGTTGGTGAAATGGAACGTCGTTATAAGTTAATGTCTGCATTAGGTGTTCGAAATCTAAAAGGCTTTAACGATAAATTAAAAATGGCAGCTGAAGCGGGACACCCAATCCACGATCCATTATGGAAACCGGGTGACAGCATGGACGAAATGCCGCCATTGCTTGAGAAGTTACCATCTATCGTTGTTATCGTTGATGAATTTGCTGACTTAATGATGGTTGTTGGTAAGAAAGTAGAAGAATTGATTGCACGATTGGCTCAAAAAGCACGTGCAGCCGGTATTCACTTAATTCTAGCAACACAACGTCCATCTGTTGATGTTATTACGGGTTTGATTAAAGCAAACATCCCAACACGTGTGGCGTTTACAGTATCAACTAAAACTGACTCAAGAACCATTCTTGACCAAGGTGGTGCAGAGTCACTACTAGGTATGGGTGACATGCTTTATCTAGCGCCGGGTTCTAACCACACAGTACGTGTTCATGGTGCTTTTGCATCAGATGATGATGTACATGCGGTAGTGAACGATTGGAAAGCGCGTGGTCGTCCAAATTATATTGATGCGATTACTAAGAGTGATCAAGGTGCTGAAGCATTACTTCCAGGAGAAAAACCTGAAGGTGAAGAAGAGCTAGATCAGTTGTTTGATCAGGTGGTTGAGTTTGTAACAACATCACGTCGTGGTTCAGTGTCAGGTGTTCAGCGTCAATTTAGAATCGGCTATAACCGAGCTGCTCGTATTGTCGAACAATTAGAAGCGCATGGCATTGTTAGTACTCCAGGTCACAATGGTAACCGTGAAGTAATTGCACCGCCTCCAGTAGGTATGCACGATTAATCCAAATTTTTAGAAGTGAAGTGTAATGAAAAAGATTTTATTTTCTCTCTGTTTATTAAGTTCGACGGTATTGGCATCACCTCAAAGTGAACTAACCGAACGATTGAACCAGAATGCAGGTTTTGAAGCTGGTTTTACACAAAAAGTATTAAGCCCAGAAGGTGATGTACTAATGCAAGGCGAGGGTGATGTGAAGATCCTGCGCCCTAATTTGTTTCGTTGGCATACACAAACGCCTGATGAAAACCTATTAGTTACCGATGGCAACACCTTGTGGTATTACAACCCATTTGTTGAGCAAGTAACATTAATGGGGTTAGAGAAAGCAACAACTCAAACACCATTCGTATTATTAACTCGTAATAAAGCGTCGGATTGGGACAATTATTCAGTAAGCCAAAATGGTGATGCGTTTACGGTTTCACCAAAAGCAGATTCTGCTGTAAAAAGTGAATTTATTGTTCGCATCCAAGAAAACGGCAAAGTAACGGGTTTTTCGGTTGTTGAGCAAGATGGCCAACGTAGTGATTTTGATTTCACAAAGTTTGAAGCGAAGAAGCCTGCCAAAGATAATTTTACATTTGCGATTCCTGATGGTGTAGATATTGACGATCAACGTTAATAAGCGTGCATCTAAGAAACTAAAAGGATAAACGTGAGTAATTTCAGTTTAGATTTTTCAGCAGGGGACGATTATCGTCCCCTTGCTGCTAGAATGCGTCCGCAAAATATTGAGCAATATATTGGTCAACAACACTTGCTAGGTGTTGGTAAACCACTGCGTCGAGCGTTAGAAGCGGGTCAAATCCACTCTATGATTTTGTGGGGACCTCCGGGAACGGGTAAAACAACATTAGCGGAAGTCGCTGCCAATTATGCGAACGCAGAAGTTGAACGTGTTTCAGCGGTAACCTCTGGTGTTAAAGATATTCGAGCGGCAATCGAAAAGGCCAAAGAAAATCAAATTACGGGTCGAAGAACCATCATGTTTGTGGATGAGGTGCATCGCTTTAATAAAAGCCAGCAAGATGCATTCTTACCGCATATTGAAGACGGCACGATTACCTTTATTGGTGCAACAACAGAAAACCCGTCTTTTGAACTTAATAACGCCTTGTTATCTCGTGCACGTGTATACAAATTAAAATCACTAGAAAAAGAAGACATTGTTCAAGTCATTGACCAAGCTTTAATAGATAAAGATCGTGGTTTAAATGATGAAAATTTTGTACTACCTGATGCTGTTAAATTGCAGCTAGCTGATTTAGTATCAGGCGATGCTCGTATGTCTCTAAACTATTTAGAGCTTTTGCATGATATGGCAGAAGAAAACGCACAAGGTAAAAAAGTCGTCGATTTACCATTATTAGCGGAAGTAGCAGGTGAAAAAGTTGCACGCTTCGATAATAAAGGTGATATGTGGTATGACTTAATATCAGCGGTTCATAAGTCCATTCGTGGTTCAAATCCTGATGCGGCTCTTTACTGGACGGCTCGAATTATTGCCGCAGGTGGTGACCCTCTGTATGTAGCTCGTCGTTTACTTGCTATTGCTTCAGAAGATATCGGTAACGCTGATCCTAGAGCGATGGAAGTCGCAATGAATGCATGGGATTGTTTTACTCGCATTGGTCCTGCTGAAGGTGAACGAGCCATTGCTCAAGCCGTGGTTTATTTAGCGTGTGCTCCAAAAAGTAATGCGGTTTATACGGCATGGAAACAAGCACAAATGGATGCGATAAATTCACCAGATTATGAAGTGCCTAATCATCTTCGTAATGCTCCGACCTCATTAATGAAAGATATGGGGTATGGGTCAGATTATCGTTATGCTCATGATGAGCCAAATGCTTATGCGGCGGGTGAGAACTATTTCCCACCTGAAATGCGTGATCGTAAGTATTATTTTCCTACAAAACGTGGCTTAGAAACCAAAATTAGTGAAAAGCTAGAATATTTAGCCCAATTAGATCAAAACAGTCCGTTAAAACGCTACCAATAAAAGGGCATTTTCGGTATCTTATTCGAATCGCAATTTGGAAATGAAAATTGCACAGGATTTTATTATTAAGTGGGTTCTTTTTATTTTGAACACACCATTACTATAAGGCATAGGATTACAAATGCTTGATTCAAAATTACTTCGTACAGAGCTGGATGAAACAGCTGAAAAACTGGCACGTCGTGGCTTTAAGCTAGACGTAGAGACACTTCGCAACCTTGAAGAACAACGTAAGTCCCTTCAAGTAAAAACTGAAGAGCTTCAAGCGCAGCGTAACTCCCGTTCGAAGTCCATTGGTCAAGCAAAAGCGAAAGGTGATCACGAAGAAGCTGATCGCATTATGGCTGATGTTGCGAATCTGGGTTCTGAACTGGATGAAGCAAAAGCAGCACTAGCAGAGCTTCAACAACAAATCGAAGACATCGCGCTTTCTGTACCTAACATCCCTGATGATTCAGTACCACTAGGTAAAGATGAGAACGAAAACGTAGAGGTATTACGTTGGGGTACACCTTTAGCGTATGACTTTGAAGTTAAAGATCACGTTGATCTAGGTGAAATGGCTGATGGTCTTGATTTCGCAAGTGCGGTTAAGATCTCTGGTTCTCGTTTCATCGTAATGAAAGGTCAATTTGCTCGCCTTCACCGTGCTCTTTCTCAGTTTATGCTTGATCTTCACACTGAAGAGCATGGCTACACAGAAATGTACGTACCATACCTTGTAAACCCAGATAGCCTATTTGGTACTGGCCAGCTTCCTAAATTTGGTGAAGACTTGTTCCACACAAGTCCACTAACAGAGCAAGTAAGTGATGTTCCACTTAAGAAACTATCACTTATCCCAACAGCTGAAGTTCCAGTAACTAACATGGTGCGCGATACCATTACTGATGAAGCTGATATGCCACTTAAGATGACGGCTCACACTCCATGTTTCCGTTCTGAAGCGGGTTCTTACGGTCGTGATACTCGCGGTCTTATCCGTATGCACCAATTCGACAAAGTTGAATTAGTACAAATCACTAAACCTGAAGACTCAATGGCTGCACTTGAAGAACTAACAGGTCATGCTGAGAAAGTTCTTCAACTATTAGAACTTCCTTACCGTAAAGTGGTTCTATGTACAGGTGATATGGGCTTCGGCTCTCGTAAAACTTACGATTTAGAAGTATGGGTTCCAGCACAAGAAACGTACCGTGAAATCTCTTCTTGTTCAAACATGTGGGATTTCCAAGCTCGTCGTATGCAAGCTCGTTTCCGTCGTAAAGGCGAGAAAAAACCTGAACTTGTGCATACACTAAACGGTTCTGGTCTTGCTGTAGGTCGTACAATGGTTGCGATTCTTGAGAACTTCCAACAAGCTGATGGTAAAATTGCAATCCCACAAGTACTACGTAAGTACATGAATGGTGTTGAGTTTATCGGTTAATCTATATTAATAGATAACACATAATAAATAGTAAAAAGCCCCTTTATGCAGAGTCATAAAGGGGCTTTTTGTTTGTCTGCTATTTACATTATTTAAGCAGTGCTTGATTTAACCATTGATCAAATTGACCTTTAGGTAATGCACCATTAATCATGTCTACACGCTGACCGTTTTTAAATACCATGATCGTTGGTATTGAGCGGATCTGATATTGTGCTGCAATTTGTTGTTCAGCTTCTGTGTTGACTTTAATACAACGAATTTGTCCATTACGTTCTGCGGCAACATCTTCAAAAACTGGCGAAAAGCCAACGCATGGGTTACACCAAGGTGCCCAGAAATCGATAACAACGGCTTTATCGCTATTAAGTAAAGCGGCTAGGTTATCCATTGTCCCTTCTACTGGTTTACCATCTAATAATGGTTCCTTACAGCGACCACAAGTTGCACTATCGTCGACTCGTTCAGTAGGAAGACGGTTTAACCCATGACAAGATGGGCATCGAGTTTGAAATTGTGACATGGTATTCCTTTATCGTTATTCTGTGTTAATACCAATTATTATTGGGAAATTGGTTTAAACAGTTTGTGAGCATAAAGAAATAATGGGGATGCGAAGAGCTAGATTCAATAAATACAGAAATAAAAAAGGAGCAAATGAATGCTCCTTTTTAACAATATGGTAGGGATTAACTTAATCACGTTTCCATAGCATGTGACAGAATTTATGTTCAGGATCACGGCTAACTAGCATGCGAGCAAAAACATCATCTAATGCATCAGATTCTTCATTTACTAAGCCGATTAATACTTCAGCATATGTTTCTTTATCTACTTCAAATCCAACGTGTTCAGCCCAGTCATCACGGGTATCAACAACCTCAGCTGCGCCACGATCATCAAATTGCAAAGTGAATAAAGCAACGTCTGCAGGTTCAAGATTATCTTGAGCCATTTCTAGGAAGATATCGTAAGCGACTTCAATTACGTCGTCGTAGCTAATTAGTTCAGTAGTCATGGTTATTACTCTTAAAAAATACGCTTTAAATTACCACGAAATCGCTTCCTAAGGCTAGATGTATAAACAAATAGAAAGAGCAAACGTTTGCTATTGATGGTAGTGTATATCAGTAGTTGCGGCAGAGTTATTGAGCGGCTAAACTTCGCAGTTCTTCCATTAGCCAGTTGAATGATTATTTTATGAAATTTCCAGGTCAGCGTAAATCTAAGCATTATTTTCCTGTTCACGCACGTGATCCATTAGTTAGCCAAGCTCAAGAAGCTAAGAAAATGTCTCGTACCCATATTATAGGTATCGACCAAACGCTAGTGGATATTGAAGCGAAAGTAGATGATGCTTTTATTGAAAAATATGGCTTGAGTAAAGGACACTCACTGGTTATTGATAACGATAAAGCAGAGATGCTTTATAATGAATTAAAAGACAATAATATGATCAGCAATGAATTTGCTGGTGGTACGATTGGTAATACGCTTCATAACTACTCTGTTCTTGCTGATGATAAATCAACATTATTAGGTGTTATGAGTGAAGATATTCACATAGGCAGTTATTCATACCGTTATTTATGTAACACATCTAGCCGAATGGACTTAAACTACCTTCAACCTGTTCCGGGTGCGATTGGTCGTTGTTTTGCACTGATAAGTGAAGATGGTGAGCGTACGTTTGCAATTAGCGAAGGCGACATGAACCAACTTCGTGCAGAGAGCATTCCTGAGAAGATTTTCAAAAATGCATCAGCACTAGTGCTAACAGCATATCTAGTTCGTTGTAAAGAAGGCGACCCAATGCCTGAAGCAACAATGAAAGCGATTGAATATGCGAAGAAATACGATGTGCCAGTTGTATTAACTATGGGTACTAAGTTTGTGGTTCAAGATGATCCACAATACTGGCGTGATTTCTTAAATGACCACATAACAGTTGTTGCAATGAATGAAGAGGAAGGTGAGGCGCTTACTGGTGCTACAGACCCTCTAGAAGCTGCAAATAAGGCTCTTGAGTGGGTTGACCTAGTTCTTTGTACTGCAGGCCCTGTAGGTCTGTATATGGCAGGTTACACGGAAGATTCTGCAAAACGTGAAACATCACTACCATTACTTCCAGGTACAATTGCTGAATTTAACCAGTTTGAATTTAGTCGTCCAGCAGTGAAGGACAGCTGTGAAAACCCAATTAAGGTATTTTCACACATTTCACCATACATGGGTGGCCCTGAAAAAATTAAGAACACTAATGGTGCTGGCGATGGTGCATTATCTGCTTTATTACATGATATGGCTGCAAACCATTACCACCGTAATAACGTACCAAACTCAAGCAAGCATCAGCACTCTTTCTTGACGTATTCTTCTTTCTCACAAGTATGTAAATACTCAAACCGTGTAAGTTTTGAAGTATTAGCTCAGCACTCTCCACGTTTATCTCGTGGCTTGCCAGAGCGTGAAGACAGCTTAGAAGAAGCGTACTGGGAAAGATAAGAAACAATCTTTATTTTCCAAACAATAAAAAACGGAAGCCACAGTGGCTTCCGTTTTTGTTTAGGTAAATATCGAAGTCGGTTACCTTGATCTTACGCTTTAATCGTTGTGGTTAGCGTAAATGCATTACCTGGTTCAACGGTTTGGGCTTCTTCTAAGCTAGTTGCATGGTAAGTAGACTCAATACACACCATGGTTTTGTAGCCATCATCATTCATATCAGTCATCGATTCAGCGCCTTCAATCCAAGGGTTCCAAATAACCGCAGCATTATGGCCTGAATTTGTCACCGTTAATGTACGCTGAGAGTCTGAAACTGATACGGTATTTTCTGGTTGAGTATATACACGGTCAATGGCAGCACTTATTGATAGAGTATCTTCGCCTGTACATAGTTTGGCATTTTGAAGGCCGTCAATATATGTTGGACCCATGCCCGTAATTGTTGTTGAAGCAATATCCGCAACGTTAAGATAAGTGTGTAAAGCACCAGAACAATTCCATGCTTTGTTATCCGTATTTTTTGCATCAAGCGTAATACGTAACTCATCACCGATTTCAACGGTTAAGCGTGCTTCAAATTCAAAAGGCCAAATAGCTTTAGTTGCTTCAGATGCTTCTAATCCTAGAACGATAATAACGCCATTATCATTTTCACGGTGTTCAATAAGCGTCCACTCATTATTACGAGCAAAACCGTGAGCAGGATCGGCGATACGACCAAACCATGGCCAACAAACAGGAACGCCGCCACGAATTGCTTTTTCAGGGTTAAAGATGGCTTCTTTACTCATCCAAATAAGATCGTCTTGTCCTTTTGGCGTAAAAGATAAAACGTGGCCACCATGAAGAGAAATGGCTGCATTGGCTTTGTCATGAATGACACGAATCACTTTTACATCATCTAATTGAGCAACAGTGACGTTATCAGATAATACACTGATAATTGGAAGCTGAGTAAGATTCATAGGTAACTCCTAAAATAATAAATATGCATTCTTCTTCTATTTAATATTCAGAGAAATAGTTTCTTTTTGATTGAATAGAAAAAGGATAAATACTGAATTACAGGTATAAAAAAGGCGACAATTAAGTCGCCTTTCATTCTTAAAAGATAGTAAAACCTTTTAAGTTAGCTTTCAAAGAAAGTCTAAACTAATGCTTACTTAGAAACGTGAGCGATTAGGTCAAGAACTTTGTTTGAGTAACCGATTTCGTTGTCGTACCAAGATACAACTTTAACGAATTTGTCAGTTAGTGCAACACCAGCTGCAGCATCGAATACTGAAGTTTGAACTTCACCGATGAAGTCTTGAGAAACAACAGCGTCTTCTGTGTAACCTAGAACACCTTTAAGCTCGCCTTCAGATGCTTCTTTCATAGCAGCACAGATTGCTTCGTAAGATGCAGCAGTTTTTAGGTTAACTGTTAGGTCAACTACAGAAACGTTAGCAGTTGGTACACGGAAAGCCATACCAGTTAGAAGGCCGTTTAGTTCTGGAAGAACAACGCCTACAGCTTTAGCAGCACCAGTTGAAGATGGGATGATGTTTTGAGAAGCACCACGGCCACCGCGCCAGTCTTTAGCAGAAGGACCATCTACAGTTTTTTGAGTTGCTGTAGTAGCGTGAACTGTAGTCATAAGACCAGATTCGATACCGAACTTGTCGTTAAGAACTTTAGCAACAGGTGCTAGACAGTTAGTAGTACAAGAAGCGTTAGAAACGATGTCTTGACCAGCGTAAGATTCGTGGTTAACACCCATTACGAACATTGGAGTAGCGTCTTTTGAAGGACCAGTTAGAACAACTTTCTTAGCACCAGCAGTGATGTGCTTACGTGCAGTTGCGTCGTCTAGGAATAGACCAGTTGCTTCAGCAACAACGTCAACGTTGATTGCATCCCACTTAAGGTCTTCTGGGTTACGCTCAGCAGTTACACGTACAGTTTTGCCGTTTACTACTAGGTTACCATCTACAACTTCAACTGTACCGTTGAAACGGCCGTGAGTTGAATCGTACTTAAGCATGTAAGCCATGTATTCAACGTCGATAAGATCGTTAATACCAACAACTTCGATGTCATTGCGCTCTACA
This sequence comes from Aliivibrio fischeri, assembly GCA_038993745.2. NCBI lineage: Bacteria > Pseudomonadati > Pseudomonadota > Gammaproteobacteria > Vibrionales > Vibrionaceae > Aliivibrio > Aliivibrio fischeri. Next base: position 1,000,087 of record CP160629.1, read on the forward strand.
GATGCACGGAATACGAAACGTCCAATACGGCCAAAACCGTTAATACCTACTTTGATAGTCATTATAGTTGCTCCACAACTTAAATTTGAATTTCAGGTTTAAATTAACTGGTAGTAAAATTACAAAATCCTGAGCCAACCTGCAAGTGAAAATCCAAATTTAATTGTTTAAAATCAAAAAATAGACCATATCCTGTTAACATAAAGAAAAATTCTTACGTAATTCGAATAATTTGTGGTTATTTAGTAACCTAAATGACACTTTGTGAAAAAAAGTGACATAACAATTAATGTGATTTCGCTTGGTTGCTGTAAAATTACTTTGGCAAAGTATGTGCTACAAAGGTGATATATAGCAAGGTTTAATTTAAAGAAGTCTAAGAAAGGAGTTTTATAAAAATGGAGACACAAAAAACATTTTTAGAATACACCGATGAAGAGTGGCGAAAAAAGCTTACAAAAGAAGAGTTTGATATTTGTAGAAAACAAGGAACAGAAGCGCCTTTCTCAGGAACGTTATTACATAATAAAGAAAAAGGCTATTACGCCTGTACTTGTTGCCAAACCATTTTATTTGTATCTGATAATAAATATGACTCAGGTTGTGGGTGGCCAAGCTTTGATGCCCCAGTGAACGATCAAGTCATAAGATATATTGAAGATAACAGCCACGGGATGAAAAGAATTGAAATCCGCTGTCGTCATTGTGATAGTCATTTAGGGCATGTTTTTGATGATGGCCCCAAAACAACCAACGAAAGATATTGCGTGAATTCGGTTTCTTTAAATTTTTCGCAAGATAAATAAATCCATATAAAATAAAAAAGGAGCACATTTCGGCTCCTTTTTTATTTACATCAGTAAATTAATTTTTCTCAGCTATCTTTGGTAGTAGCTGTGCTGAGAATTTTTGCTCTTTGATGCTTTTTACTATTACTTCACTTGCTTGTTGTAGTTTTTGTTTTTCTGCATCTGAGAATGAATACAACAGGTCAAGTTGTTGTTGAGAAGAAACTTGTAGGTCAAATTCTTTCCCGACTAAAGCCCAAATATAAGCATGTTCTGTGTTTTGCTCTTTATGATTGATACTTGCTAGCGATTTAATAATCGTTGCATGGAAATCGTTTTTATAATCATCTTTAGTTAATAGTTCTAATGAGTGATTTAATAACGTGATGGTTTTATTTCCATTGCGTAATGCATAAAAGGTAGCAAGTGCATATTGAAGCTCTGCTGTTTCAAGAGAGCGAGAACCTTCAAGTTGTAAAAACTCTCTTAATGCAGACTTATCACCTGTACTCCAACGATAATAAAGAACTTTGGGTTCTTTAGATTCTTTCAATTCGATGCTCAATAGATCAATAGCATCATAGGTATGTATCAGTGCTTCTGAACGTTTTGTTTTAATTTCTTTTGCGGTGATGGGTTCAATTTGTGCAGCGGATGTTAAACATGATTGATATTGATAGGTTGCTTGAATGGTTTTTAGCTTATCTAAATCGCTTTGGCTTTTTAAAGTAGCAAAGCGACTTAATATAAGCGCATCGCGTTGATTAAGACATTGTCCATCTCGCATATTTAATTGATCACATTGTAGCTCAGAATGATCTTCACATAACTGCGTTGTTGTTGGAGTAGTATCAAAACAGCCAGATAAGGAAAATGCAGTAAACGTTATTAGCGAAAATCGTTGAATAGTAGAAAACATGATAAACCTATTGATTGAGAAAATGGAAACGTGATCCGTTACTCCTATTTATCGGCATAATATTGACTAACATTAATGAAAAGATATCGTTTGTTCATATTTTTATAAATAAAAGAGTAGATGATGAATATTGAGACATTATTAGAATCCATGACTCCTGAGGTTTTTAAAAACCTGCAATACGCGGTTGAAACAGGGAAGTGGCATAATGGGACACCATTGTCTGCTGATCAGAGAAGCACATGTATGCAAGCCGTTATGATTTATCAATCTAAATACAATACAGATGCGCAGCATATGACGGTGGCTGAGGGGGGAGAGATCAGTTTTAAGTCAAAATCTGAGTTAAAAAAACAGTTTTCGAAAGACCAACAAGATATTGTTCGCGTGAATGTTTCTTCTGATTAATGGCTTATTTGTACTTTTTATTACGGTAAATAAGCAAATAAGAAAAACAAATGCAACATTGATCCCAAAAGTGGCTTATAAAATTGTCGATAACCTAACAGTCTAGTAGATTATCGCCAATTTCATAAATTATAGAATGACGTAAGATGAAAAAGACCAAAGGACAAGTTCTAACAAAATTTGCTGCGTTTGCCGCTGTATTCTTTTTATTAGCAGTAATTGCTGCACCAAAGTTCCTTGTAATGATTCTGATGCTCATGCGTCGAAAAGTTCGTTAAGTTTATACACTGAATAGCGTCTTTTAAAATGAGTACTATTATTCTTTTGCATTAATAGTATTCACAATTCTCTTGTCTGGTTCTGGTAACCGACTTCCGCAATGCTTACAGTGTATTGCGTCTGACTCATGTCCACCTTTCAAACAATTAGGACAACGAACAAGATCTCTGTGAGTATTCATCTCTTGATTTAATTCCGCAGTAATGATCCCTGTTGGTACAGCAAGTATCGAGTAACCTAATAGCATAGTTAAAGAGGCGATTGCTTTACCGAGTGGGGTGTGAGGAACTAAATCACCATATCCTACAGTAGTAATTGTTACTATAGCCCAGTAGATACTTTGTGGAATACTTGTAAATCCATTCTCCGGCCCTTCAATTACAAACATTAATGAACCAAAAACAGAAACAAGAATCGCAACGGTACTAAAAAATATGAGTATTTTGCGTTTGGCCATTAAGAGTGAGCGCAATAGAATATTTGAATCTTGCAAGTAACGAACAAGTTTCAAAATTCGGAAAATACGCATTACTCGAAGCAAACGAATTATGGCTATATAGCTAGCGCTAGGGAAGAAGAGAGCTAGGTATGTAGGTAATATTGCCAATAAATCAATAATGCCATAGAAGCTTTTTGCATAAGAGCTTGGTCGTGGAGAGCAATAAAGACGCAAAACATACTCAAGTGTGAAGATAGCAGTAAATAAATACTCAAGCTTCCATAATACTTCTCCATACTGTAAACGTACAGAGCTTATAGAATCTAATATCAAAGTTGCTTGTGATAATAAGATTAAAATAATTAAGGCGATATCAAACCTTCTGCCACCTTTAGTATGGGTGCCAAAGATGATTGTATATAGATGATGTTTTATTGGGCTTTTTCTTGTTTTTGTCATTTATCTGTATTTATAAGCTATTGCTGTGCACCAAGAATAATCAAAAAACTCTGACCTCTCTAGTATTTCTTTTAATCAATTTCTAATCCTATCTTTTTAAAAACACTAAAATTTTACAATAAAGTGATCTAGAGCAAATTATTCACGATATAAATGATGTGAATTTTCTGAGACTTATACTACTCTTTAGTGGCACGAATAATTCGCCTTAACTTGTCATTTTTTGCCGCGTTTATGTAATTTTATTACATTTTGATTTTCTGCTATTGACTGATTTATTAAGAGTTGAATGTTTGAAGTGCTTCTATTTTTGTATTAAGTATGTGATATAAATCACTTTTTAAATGTGCTACCCGTAAGAGGTAAGTCGAAAGTGGTAAATATTTTCTGATAACTGATCTGAATCAATACTTTTAAAAATGTGAAAGAATATAATCAGTTTTGAAAGCAATTTACTAAGAAAGTACAGCGAGAACGTGAAGGGAATTTTCGGTCTTGTTATACAAATGAAATAAAAAAATCAAAGTTCTTACTAAATAGTTTTTAATGATTTATATAGTTTTTTAATTTTAGGAGAAACACTATGCCTGTAACTAACCTAGCTGAATTAGATGCTCTAGTAGCACGCGTTAAAGCAGCACAAGAAGAGTTCGCAACTTTTTCTCAAGAGCAAGTTGATGCAATCTTCCGTGCAGCATCTCTAGCAGCTAACCAAGCTCGTATCCCGCTAGCACAACAAGCGGTTGCTGAGTCTGGCATGGGTATCGTTGAAGATAAGGTTATCAAAAACCACTTCGCATCAGAGTTCATCTACAACAAATATAAAGATGAAAAACATGTGGCATTCTTGAAGAAGACGATAACCTAGGAACAATGACTATCGCAGAACCTGTAGGTATTATCTGTGGTATCGTTCCAACAACTAACCCAACATCTACTGCAATCTTCAAATCTCTAATCTCTCTAAAAACTCGTAACGGTATCATTTTCTCGCCACACCCACGTGCGAAAAACTCTACTAATGATGCAGCGAAACTTGTTTTAGACGCAGCAGTTGCAGCTGGTGCTCCAAAAGACATCATCGGTTGGATTGACCAACCATCTGTAGAACTTTCTAATGCACTAATGAAGCACGACGGTATCGCTCTTATCCTTGCTACTGGTGGCCCAGGCATGGTTAAAGCAGCATACTCTTCAGGTAAACCTGCAATCGGTGTTGGTGCTGGTAACGTTCCTGTTGTTATCGATGACACAGCTGATGTTAAACGTGCTGTAGCTTCTGTTCTTATGTCTAAAACATTCGATAACGGCGTAGTTTGTGCTTCTGAGCAAGCTGTAATCGTAATGGATGAAGTATACGACGAAGTTAAAGAGCGTTTTGCTTCTCACAAAGGTTACGTACTATCTAAAGCTGAAGCAGATAAAGTTCGTAAAGTTCTACTTATCGACGGTAACCTAAACGCAAACATCGTAGGTCAACCTGCAACAGCTATCGCTGAAATGGCTGGCGTTAAAGTTCCAGCTGATACTAAGATCCTTGTTGGTGAAGGTATCGGTGAAGTATCTTACGATGACGAATTCGCTCATGAGAAACTATCTCCAACACTAGGTATGTTCCGTGCGTCTTCTTTCGAGAACGCGGTAGACCAAGCTGTTAAAATGGTAGAAATTGGCGGTATCGGCCACACATCTGGTCTGTACACTAACCAAGATGTTAACGCTGACCGTATCCGTTACTTTGGTGACAAACTAAAAACAGCACGTATTCTTGTAAACATCCCAACTACTCACGGTGGTATCGGTGACCTTTACAACTTTAACGTTGCACCTTCTCTAACTCTTGGTTGTGGTTCATGGGGTGGTAACTCTATCTCTGAGAACGTGGGTCCTAAGCACCTTATCAACAAGAAAACTGTAGCGAAGCGAGCTGAAAATATGTTATGGCACAAACTACCTAAGTCTATCTACTTCCGTCGTGGCAGCCTTCCAATCGCAATGAGCGACCTAGAAGGTAAGAAACGTGCATTCCTTGTAACTGACCGTTTCCTATTCAACAATGGTTACGCTGATGACGTAGTTCAACTACTTAAAGCTCAAGGTATCGAAGTTCAAACATTCTTTGATGTAGAAGCGGATCCAACACTATCTGTTGTTGAGAAAGGCGCTGAAGCAATGAAGAGCTTCCAACCTGACGTAATCCTTGCTCTAGGTGGTGGTTCACCAATGGATGCTGCTAAGATTATGTGGGTAATGTACGAGCACCCAGAAACTCACTTCGCAGAACTAGCAATGCGCTTTATGGATATCCGTAAACGTATCTACAAGTTCCCTAAAATGGGTAAAAAAGCTGAGCTTGTATGTATCACTACAACTTCAGGTACGGGTTCAGAAGTTACTCCATTCGCTGTTGTTACAGACGACAAGACTGGTGCTAAATACCCACTAGCTGATTACGAAATTACGCCAAACATGGCAATCGTTGATGCTAACCTAGTAATGAACATGCCTAAGTCTCTAACAGCATTTGGTGGTTACGATGCAGTAACTCACGCATTAGAAGCTTACGTATCTGTTCTTGCTAATGAATACTCTGACGGTCAAGCGCTTCAAGCTCTTAAGATGCTTAAAGAATACTTACCATCAAGCTACAAAAATGGTGCGAACGACCCAATCGCTCGTGAGAAAGTACATAATGCTGCAACTATCGCTGGTATCGCGTTTGCTAACGCATTCCTAGGTGTGTGTCACTCAATGGCTCACAAAATCGGTGCTGAGTTCCACTTACCACACGGTTTAGCTAACGCATTACTTATCTCTAACGTTGTACGTTACAACGCGAACGATAACCCAACTAAACAAACAGCATTCTCTCAGTACGACCGTCCACAAGCACGTCGTCGTTACGCAGAAGTTGCTGACCACCTAGGCCTAAGCCAAGCTGGTGACCGTACTGCTCAGAAGATTGAGCGTCTACTAACTTGGTTAGAAGAGCTTAAGAAAGATTTAGATATTCCACTATCTATCAAAGATGCAGGTGTTAACGAAGCAGACTTCATCGCTAAACTAGATGAACTATCTGTTGAAGCGTTCGATGACCAATGTACTGGTGCGAACCCACGTTACCCTCTAATCACAGAGCTAAAAGAAGTACTAACAACTTCTTACTACGGCAAACCTTTTGTTGAAGGTGAAACGTTTGAAGGCACAACAGTAATTAAAAAAACTGAAGAGCCAAAAGCGAAAAAAGCAAAGAAATAATTGATTGCTAAACGCTGAGTTACTTTCACTAGCAATTTGAAAGTGATAAATAAGAAAGCCACCTAATATTAGGTGGCTTTTTTGCATCTAGAGGTTTGTGCTTAAAAATGTTTATTGAACTGATAATACTAATTTAAATAAGTACCTGACCATTCATCTCACTGCTTATTCAGATTGGTATTAAATTATTAAGCTGTTGCTTCAATAATTCGACCACTAAAATATTCATTAGCAAGAATGTATTCAGTGTTTTTTATTAGTTCTTGATTGATGGTACTTAGATTAGGCGCAGTATCATTATTTGTTATTCTTGGTGTCACACCACCAATTCTTATTTTGAATGGATTTAGCTCTTTAGCCCAACTCTTAGTTAACCCTGCTAAAAGAGCTGTTGAGTTATCTGCTTGGTGCAAATGCGATAAGTCATTGTGATAACCAAGGTTAATAATTACGCCTTCTTTCTTATGAGAACGCATATTTTGAGCGGCAAATTGACCATAGGTGAATAAAGTTGTTGCTAACTCTGTGAGTTGGAATGGACTATTTTGACTTTGAGAATCCAGCAAGCTTGGTAACGTCACAGCAGTATAGTTATTGATTAGCACATCTATGCCGTTATTAAACTCATTATCGATGGCATGAAACAAATGGCGAATACTTTCTTGGCTTTGGTCTTCTAGTTGATAGCTGACAATATTGGATGTTAATTGACTGCAAAAACGATGCGTTTCATTTAACGCTTCTGCATCAGAATCTGTAATGATTAAATAAGCGCCAAGAGAAGCGAAATGACATGAAATGGAACGACCCATAACATTTCCAGCTGATGTGATCAGTATGGTTGAATGTTTTATTTGCATAGCATTCTTTCCTTAGAGCATGAATTGCTTTAATAGCGTTAGTTACTCGATGCTTTAATAATGGAATAGAAATATGACATCTGCTGTGAGATGGGCTTTAAATGATGATTAAATATCAATCAATATTGTGAATTATGCACTAACTCACATATTGCTCAATGATTAATGAGAAGGGAAAGTTAAAACTGTTAATGGCTAATATGGAATGAATGTAATACCGTATTAAACATAAAAATTCATTTCAGAATGACGTTTAGCGGTTACAAGTTCATTATAAAGATCTTGTGGGATAGCATTAAAAATATCATTACCTGATTCTAACTGACGACGTTGGTGGCCTGATAGGTTGTGATAAATTTCTTCAGGTAGGTCACAAGTGTCTTGCGGCATATAAGCCATTGCATCCGGCGCTAGGCCGTGTTGTAGCTTAGCACTCGCCATTCCACCATTGTGGAATTGATAAGCTTGAGCAGCAGAACGAGAATAACTTTCTTCATTACTACGTAATGTTTGTGCATCAGCTAACTGAAAGCGTTGACGTAACAGATCTTCAGTTACTTTTTTCTCGTTAATTTTTTCAACAGGCGTGTTTTCACGTAAGTCATTAGATAGTAATGACATCATTAAAGCGAAATCAGCACGACGACCCGCTTCTACAGCGTGGTTTAGGTTCGAGCCAAATTGAACTTCGCTAATTAATTCTGCTTTGTCTAATGTATGTACTTTCATGAATCAATCCTCTTGGTGATAACTATTTATCGGTAAGGGATTGGAAAGCTTTAGTCTTTTTAGGAAAAAAATTGCCGTTTTTTAAATTATTTTTAGAAATAGGGCAAAGAGTTACCGCAATGGAAGGTAATAAAAAAGGCCAGTATAAAAACTGACCTTTGAAGTGTTTAGCCGCAAGATGCGTCTATTTATAATTCGAAAATTATTTTGCTAGGTTTTCTTCTACGAAAGACCAGTTTACAAGGTTCCAGAATGCACTCATGTAATCAGGACGAACATTACGGAAATCGATGTAGTAAGCGTGTTCCCACAGGTCAACTGTTAGAAGTGGTGTTGTACCTTCTTCTGTTAGTGGTGTTGCTGCGTTAGACGTGTTAACGATTTCTAGAGAACCGTCCGCTTTTTTCACTAACCAAGTCCAAGAAGAACCAAAGTTATTGATTGCTGAATCTGTGAATTGAGCTTTAAATTCTTCAAAAGAACCGAATGCAGCGTTGATAGCTTCTGCTACAGCACCTGTTGGTTCGCCACCAGCGTTTGGAGCTAAACAGTGCCAGTAGAACGTGTGGTTCCAGATTTGTGCTGCGTTATTGAAAACACCACCAGTAGAAGTTTTAATGATCTCTTCTAGTGTTTTACCTTCAAACTCAGTACCAGGGATAAGACCGTTTAGTTTAACAACGTATGTGTTGTGGTGTTTACCGTGGTGGAAATCCAGTGTTTCTGCTGAGATATGTGGTTCTAGTGCATCTTTTGCATACGGTAGAGCTGGTAATTCAAATGACATCGCTCGTGTCTCCATTTAAAAGAGGTCTATGCCTCATTAATTTTCCAAAAATATGTGCTCAATTATAATTAGAGCTTATCTGACTTCGCTTTGATTCTAGCAAGTTTTAAGTTTATTTAAAGAAAAAGTACCGATTTTTCAATAAATAATAACACTACAAATAATAGGTATTTTTTTCTTCACACATAACAAGTAGAATGGATACAACTTAAATGTCGACCATTAGAGGATACAATGGAAACTATCGATAAGATCAAACAACAAATTTCTGAAAACCACATCCTTTTATACATGAAAGGTTCTCCTAAGCTACCTAGCTGTGGTTTCTCTTCTCAAGCTGCACAAGCTTTAATGAATTGTGGTGAGAAGTTTGCGTACGTAGATATTCTACAAAACCCTGATATTCGTGCAGAGCTTCCAGCATACGCACAATGGCCAACATTCCCACAATTATGGGTTGAAGGCGAACTAGTTGGTGGCTGTGACATTATCATTGAAATGTTCCAAAAGGGTGAACTTCAGCCATTAATTAAAGAAGCTGCAGAGCGTAACGCACCAGCTGCTGAATAATCAGAATATTAAAAAAGCCACGTTATTTAACGTGGTTTTTTTTTATCTTTAAAACGAAGACGATGATTTTTGTTGCTTTATGAATGCCATCGTTTGTAACTGAGTTAGAGTTGATGTTCCTTTCTGTAGTTTAGTAAGCCACTTTTCTTCTAACTGAGCTTTTTCGTCGTCTAGCTTCATTTCACAATAAACAAGATACACAATGAATGCGGTTTCATAATCGGCAATATCGTTTATTTGAATGTCTGATATGTGTCGATTTGCTTCACCGTACCGATTAATTTTTAATTGAAATAATGCAGACAGTGCTCGTTGTGCTGCAATACACGGGATCCCACGTAGGCGTCCTTTTAATTTGGCGCTAACACGTTGCCATGCACTTTCTGGTGACCATTCTTGAAGGATGTCTTCAGAAGCTAAATATAAATCGCCCCAAGCGGCCATAGCTCGTTTACCTGCGGAATCAAATGCAGAGTTTGGTAGTAGATAAGCGTATTTAGTGAGTAGGTCAAAAGCGTCGTATTTTTCCCCTTTTGCAAGTAAAGACCAAACGAGTTTGCAAAAGCGAATGTATGAATAAGGGGAGAGTTCAAAGCCTCTTTTCCAAAATCGAGCGGCGATGCCAATATCATCTCTAGCAAAAGAAACTTCAGCTTTTAGATCAATTAACTGCAAGTTATCTTTATTTTTTTGTAGCAGACCATCGATGTGTTGGTTCGCTTGTTCATATTCTTTTTTAGCTAACAGTATTTCAGCATATTGAATATCCGCTTCGATAGATTCTTTGATAATTGAAAGTAAGGCTTTATTGACACTTAGTGCCTCTTGAAGACGGTTTACTTTAATTAGGCGTGATGCCAATTTCAGCATTGAATCTTTTAGGATCACTTTGTTGGGCGCTTGAAAGATTAAGGGTTTAACTCCGGCTAACCCATCTTTTGTATATGCGGCAATCATCCCAGTAGAAAATTGACGTTTAATCAAATCATGATTAATGACTTTAATAATTTCTTCTGGACGAATTGGTTTTTGAATGTATTTAGCCGGCATGTAATCACTGTATGCTAGCTCAATTTGCGGGTCTTCATTACCCGTGACGATATAAATAAGTGTGTTGTCTGTGATAAGACGCAGCAACTTAAGTTGCTCTAGCATTTGTAGACCTGTGCTACCGTGACCTAAATTATGATCAACGAATAACACATCAAATTTCTGACGTTTGCAGTTACCAACGGCTGCACCCGCTGTAGGGCAGCATGAAATATTGTTGGTTGGGACACCTATACGACTGAGTAATGCTCTAAGCGCATTTTGAATGACAGTGCTGTCGTCAATGATAAGAAATGAAGAAAGCTTAATTAATTTCATACAAGATTATAGGTGGTGATTAAACAATGGCAGAGTATAGCAACTGTATCAGTTAAAGATACGTTCAAACAAAGAGATAACGGGGTATTTTTTTGATCTTTATGCAAAAAAACGGCAGAAACATCTGCCATTTTAACGTTTTTTTAAATAAAAATGCAATTCAGTTACATTATAGAACCATTGCTGCAATCCATCCAAAGATAATTAGTGGCAGGTTATAATGCAAAAAGGTAGGTACAACGGTTTCCCAAACGTGTTCATGTTGGCCATCAGAGTTTAAGCCTGATGTTGGACCTAATGTTGAATCCGAGGCTGGAGAACCTGCATCACCAAGCGCTGCCGCAGTACCAACAAGTGCGATGGTTGCCATTGGAGAAAAGCCAAAAGCAATAGCAAGAGGGACATAGATAGTTGCAATGATTGGAATAGTTGAGAACGAAGAGCCGATTCCCATTGTAACTAATAGACCAACAATTAGCATAAGTAGGGCAGCTAGGGGTTTATTATCACCAATAGAGGTAGATAAAGCTTGAACTAGGGTTTCTACGCCACCTGTGGCTTTCATTACAGCGGCAAAGCCAGCAGCTGAAATCATAATAAAGCCAATCATTGCCATCATGTGAACACCACGAGTGAATACGTCTTGAGTTTCTTTCCAAGCAATCACACCACCAAAAGTAAACACCATGAAACCAGCAAGAGCACCAATGATCATTGAGCCAGCATATAACTGAACCGATAGGGCAGCAACGATAGCTAAAATAGAAATTTGGATATGACGTTTATTAAATGTAGGCTCTACTGATGTTGGGGCTAACTCAGAGTTATCAACTTCGGCATACGTTCTTGGCTTACGGTATGAAATAAATACGGCGATTAATAAACCGACAACCATGCCAAGTGCTGGTAAAGCCATTGCTAGTGGTACTTGGCTTGCAAGTACATCTAAATGGTTGTCATGTAGGTTTTTAAGCAGGATGTTATTTAAGAAGATACCGCCAAAACCGACAGGTAAAATCATATAAGGTGTCACTAAACCAAAAGTAAGAACACAAGCAACCAAACGACGATCAAGCTTTAGTTTATTAAAAACTTGAAGTAGTGGTGGGATCAAAATTGGAATAAAGGCAATATGAACTGGCACTACGTTTTGAGATGAAATCGTAACGAGAAGTATCAAGCATAATAGTAAATATTTTACACCGGTTGCGGCGTGGATATTGTCTTTACCATTTATACGTTTGATCACACTGTGAGCAAGCAAATCAGTAACGCCTGATTTTGAAATAGCAACTGCAAAAGCGCCAAGCATAGCGTAACTTAATGCAATAGTTGCACCGCCACCTAGGCCACCTTCGAAAGCTGAAATGGTTTCAGATAATGATAATCCACCTACTAATCCACCGATTAGTGCGCTAAATGTTAAGGCAACAACAACGTTAACTCTAAGCAAAGCAAGGATAAGCATAACTGAAACAGAAAGAATGATTGGATTCATTGTGTTTAGTTCCCTGTAAATTATTATGTAGTTAGCAATTAGCCAATTAATTATTATTAGTATCGTTTTCTGGTTCTGGCATTACAGGCCAGCCACCAAGATCTTTCCATTTATTCACAATACGACAGAATAGTTCTGCCGTCTTTTCTGTATCATAAAGAGCTGAGTGAGCTTCTTTACCATCAAAATCCATTCCTGCTGTTTTACACGCCTTTGCCAATACAGTTTGACCAAGTGCAAGGCCACTGATTGCCGCTGTATCAAAGGTGCAAAATGGATGGAAAGGAATGCGTTTTAATTTTGTTCGTGCCGCTGCTTCCATAACAAAGCTATGGTCAAAATGAGCGTTATGAGCAACCATTATTGCACGTTGGCAATCGTGTTGTTTTTGTTCTTTACGGACAAGTTTGAAGATTTCTTTTAATGCAACGTCTTCAGTGACAGCACCACGTAATGGGCTAAATGGGTCACGTATACCATTAAATTCAAGTGCTTCTTTTTCAATATTAGCACCTTCAAAAGGAGTGACATGGAAGTGGATGGTGGTAGCAGGTTTTAAATTACCTTGCTCATCCATAGCGAGAGTAACAGCACAAATCTCAAGTAATGCATCAGTTTTAGCATTAAAACCTGCTGTTTCAACATCAATAACTACAGGAAAATAGCCACGAAAACGGTTTTTTAATAAATTGTGTTGTTCTACTTCAGTCATCATTCGGTACGTAAGAAAATGTTATGACTATTATTGCAGATTATCCGTAGCATAAAAACTGTAAATAAGGTGTGATAGAGATATATTTATTAGTATCTAACTGAAATTGGCAAGTTGTAAGTAATTATTGGTCTAATTATTGCTTTATTAATAGCATCGTCAACGGCATGACCCATAGATTTAGGTATTATGAAAAAAATATTTGTTACATCTGCTTTATTAGTGAGCTCTTTGATTGCTACTCCTGTATTAGCAAATAAGAATTATGTCGCTAAGCCAGAGCAATCGAAGTGGACGATGTTAGAAAACTCGCCTTTAGAGTGTCGTTTGTCTCATAACATTCCTAATTATGGTAGTGCACAGTTTTCATCTTATGCAAATAAGAAGATGAATCTGGATTTTGAATTAAAAATGAACCGCCCAATGGGTGAAACTCGTGCTGTTAATCTTGTGTCTATGCCTGCTCGCTGGATGCCGGGTGATGGCGCGGAAAGTATGTTGAATTTAAAGTTCTTTAAACAATTTGATGGCTATGTTGGTGGTCCAACAGCTTGGTCTATGCTTGCTGAACTTGAAAGTGGTCGATTCCCAACATTTACTTATGCTGATTGGCAAAGTCCTAAGCAAATGATTGAAGTGGCGTTATCACCCGTTTTATTTCAAGAGCAATATAATGTGTTTAGTATGTGTATTGCTAACTTATTGCCATACAGTTTTGAAGACATCTCATTCACTATTTTGCATTTTGATAAAAACAGCGATGAATTAAATAAGGCATCAAAAAAGCGTTTGTCACAAATTGCTGATTTTATTAAATACACTAAAGATGTGGATTTAGTGTTGGTAGCAACTTATACCGACTCTAGTGGTGGTAAAAATGTGAACCAACAAGTGTCAGAAAGACGTGCGTTAAAATTACAAAATTACTTTGAGTCAATTGGTTTACCTGCTGATCGTATTCGTGTTCATTCGTATGGTGAACGTCGTCCAATTGCAGATAACGCAACACCGATTGGTAAGAATAAAAACCGTCGTGTTGTCATTTCTCTAGGACGAACAATTATCTAATTATTCGTTTTAACATCATCATAAAAAGACGCCTCATAGTAGGCGTCTTTTTTATTGTAATTTAAAACTGGCTATTAACTCACATTGAACTGTAGTATCAATATGTTGTATATGTCGAGCAATTGATGGGTTAGGGTGGCGCTTCATAAAATCCAATAATGCATTCTTGCAACAACCCAAATTATCAACGAAAGATTCACACTCACTATGTGGGCATTGAGGGACGAGTGTTAATATTTTTTCTGATGCGAGTTCAAGGTATTTTAATTCAAAACGACTGTCGTTTTGGCTTCTCCAAAACTGAGCCAGATTATGACAAGAAATAACGGATATGGTTATTTGGTCATTTAAACTGGCTTCATTTCTCTTTATCAGTTCTTCTGAAATAGCAAAGGCTTGCTGATAATGAAGAATGGTTCGCCATGGATCCTCATTCTTAAAAGCTTGTTCAGCTAATAATGTATGTTTTTCCCATAATTCAATCATAGTTAAGCCTCAATTAGTTTATTAAGAATTCCATTATCGAGATAAATCTAACTGAGAACTATTATCAATTAAAGTTTGATGTATAAAAAAACCTGCCTAGATCGCAGGTTTTTTACTGTAAAGTGGATTATAAGGTATTTTTTAACCTTCTAATCCCGCTGATGCACTGCTGTTTTGGATTAACTCAATCATGTAACCATCAGGATCTTTTACGAAAGCAATATGTGTTGAACCACCTTTTACAGGGCCTGCTTCACGCGTAACATTGCCTCCTGCAGCTTTAATGGCGTCACAAGTTGCATAGATATCATCAACACCAATAGCAATGTGACCAAAAGCAGTACCCATGTCGTATTCTTCTGTGCCCCAGTTATAGGTAAGTTCAATTACGGCACCTTGGGATTCATCACCATAGCCAAGAAAAGCCAGTGTGTATTTGTATTCTTCATTCGTATTTTGACGAAGAAGATCCATTCCCATTACTTTTGTATAAAATTCGATGGATTTATCTAAGTTACCCACGCGGATCATGGTATGTAAAATGCGTCCATTAGCCATTGTCTTACTCCTATTAATCTTCTGTTTTTTCTTTGAATTCACATAAATCTTCAATCATACAGCTACCACAACGAGGTTTGCGAGCTATACAAGTATAACGGCCATGTAAGATTAACCAATGATGAACATCTAACTTAAACTCTTTTGGAACTACTTTTAGTAGCTTCTTCTCTACATCATTAACCGTTTTACCCATGGCAAATTTAGTTCGATTAGATACTCGGTAAATATGTGTATCAACGGCAATAGTAGGCCAGCCAAATGCGGTATTTAATACGACATTTGCTGTTTTATGTCCAACACCTGGAAGCGCTTCTAATGCATCTTGGTCTTCAGGAATTTCTCCATCGTGCAAATCAATAAGCATACGGCAGGTCTTAATGACATTTTCTGCTTTCGTATTAAATAACCCGATGGTTTTTATATATGTTTTTAGTCCATCTACCCCTAAATCTAAAATGCTTTGTGGGGTATTTGCTACTGGATATAATTTTCTTGTTGCCTTGTTAACACTCACATCGGTTGCTTGCGCTGAAAGCAGTACAGCAATTAATAATTCAAATGGTGTTGACCACTCAAGTTCGGTTTGAGGATTGGGATTTTCTGAACGTAAGCGTTCTAAAATTTCTAAACGTTTTACATTATTCATACAGCAATTAAATCCTTTTCTTTTTCACGATATTTGAAGTTAACCTATGGTGTTACAGTTACGAAATACGAGCTCGCTCTATCTCTGCTTTTTCTTTAGGTTGACGATCGGCCATTTTCTTATCAATGACGTTTTTTAAAGCAATAAGAAATCCAACGCCAAGGAATGCACCTGGAGGTAGCATAGCCAGTAGGAAGTGGCTATCAACATGGAAAAGTTCAATTCTTAGCATAGTTGCCCAATCACCAAGCAGCAGATCGGCACCATCAAACAAAGTACCGTTACCAAGGATCTCACGCATTGCGCCGAGTAAAACCAAGACCGCTGTCATTCCCATACCCATCCATAATCCATCTAAAACGGCAGGAAGTGGGTCATTTTTTGAAGCAAATGATTCTGCTCGTCCAATGATAATGCAGTTGGTAACAATTAGAGGAATAAATATTCCAAGAGATAAATAAAGACCATAAGCATAGGCGTTCATCAGTAATTGCACACAAGTTACTAGTGAAGCGATGATCATTACGAATACAGGAATACGCACCTCTTGTGGTATCCACTGACGAACCAAAGAAACAATTAGGTTTGAGCCAACCAAAACTAGGATGGTAGCAATGCCTAAACCAAGTGCGTTAGTCACTGTGGCAGAAACAGCAAGTAAGGGACAAAGACCTAATAGTTGAACTAGGGCAGGGTTGTTATCCCATAAACCGTTTTTAATTAATTCTTTATGACTTGCCATTATTTTGTCTCACAATTTAATGGAAGAGTTTGCAGCTCTTCTTGATGTGTCTTATAGAACCAAACCGCTCTTTTTACGGCTTTAACTACCGCTCTTGGTGTGATTGTTGCGCCAGTAAATTGATCAAATTGGCCGCCATCTTTTTGTACAGCCCAATTTTTATCTTCTGCGTTTTCAACCGTTTTTCCTAAAAATCCGTCGACCCAGCGAGTTATTCGAATATCAATTTTATCACCTAGCCCTGGCGTTTCTTGGTGTGAAAGAACACGAACACCAGTGACCATTGCATCGGAATCAACTCCAACGATGATTTTAATGTTGCCACTGTATCCATCTGGCGCTATTGCTTCAATGGCTGCTCCAGAATGTTGGCCATTTAATGAGGCAAGGTAAATTGGCATCGCCTGTTTTGAGCCCAAAGCATCTTTATTTTTTACAAGAACACAAGCTTTATATAGTTCATTATCATGTTGCTCTTTAGGAACAACCTGATTGAGAACTGACAATAACTGCTGTTGTTGTTGATACGCAATTTGATCTTTAGTTAATGCATAAGTAATGGTAACTAGTGCGGTTGCTGCTATCGCAAACAGAGCCAAAACAAGGCTACTTTTTTTCATTGTGGTTAGCATTGTTTTATCCTTTAGTATGGCCGTAAGTTCTTGGTTTTGTGTAGTAATCAATTAATGGAACGCACATATTTGCTAATAAAACAGCAAAGGCGACACCATCAGGAAAACCACCCCAAGTTCGTATGATATAAACTAAAGCACCAATGAGAGCACCGTAATATAAACGCCCTTTTGGTGTGGTTGCAGCCGAAACAGGATCAGTAGCAATAAAGAATGCCCCTAGCATGGTTGCACCAGAAAACAGATTAAATAACGGCGATGTTGCTGTATCTGGTGAGAATAAAGCAAATACGCTGCTAATAATAAATAAGCTGACTAAAAAACTAACCGGTATATGCCAGTGAATTAGACGTTGTTGAAGAAGGAATAAACCACCTAATAAGAATCCAACGTTAACCCATAACCAACCTAAACCTGCGAAACCATTAAAAATAGGTAAGGAAAGTACTTCTGAGGTAGTAAGCCCTGATTTTAATCCTGTTTTGATCGTATCTAATGGCGTAGCCATTGTCATGCCATCAACATTCATCGTTAATTGATGAACAGAGAATCCATCTTGGCTTAATCCATGAAATATAAGCCACAGTGAATCAAGTAAGCTAATATTTTCTGTTAGCAGCTCTTTTACTGGTAGCCAAGTTGTCATTTGTACTGGGAATGAAATTAGTAAGACAACATAAGCAGCCATCGCTGGGTTAAATACGTTTTGTCCTAAACCACCGTATAAGTGTTTAGCGATAACGATAGCGAAAACAACACCGATAACGGTTACCCACCAAGGTGCGAGTGGTGGAATTGCTAATGCTAATAATAGACCAGTTAAGAGAGCGCTATTATCACTTAGATAGGGAGCAAGAGGTCTCTTTCTAAATTTTAAAATAATCGCTTCGGATGCAATTGCGGTAAAAATAGCAATAAGCACTTGTATGATATTACCCCAACCGAAGAAGTAGGTTTGTGCTAATAAGCCAGGAATAGTTGCAAGAGCAACCATCTTCATAATGTGTTTTGTGCTCTTTTTGCTATGAGCGTGGGGTGAGCTAGTGATAAAAAAGGCCACTGTTACTCTTCCTTCTTGTTATTTTCTTGTGCTGCTTTATGTGCTTTTGCACGAGCAATAGCGGCAGCGACGGCTGCTTTTTTTGGATCAGCAGATTTTTCAGTGTTTTGATTCTTCTCTTCAGAGGTCACTGGCGTTTCCGTTTTCTCTTCAGCCTGTGCTGCTTTGCGTGCTTTTGCACGAGCAATAGCGGCGGCGACGGCTGCTTTTTTCGGATCAGCAGATTCTTCAGTGTTTTGATTCTTCTCTTCAGAGGTCACTGGCGTTTCCGTTTTCTCTTCAGCCTGTGCTGCTTTGCGTGCTTTTGCACGAGCAATAGCGGCGGCGATGGCTGCTTTTTTCGGATCAGCAGATTCTTTAGTGTTTTGATTATTCTCTTCAGAGACTACTGACGTTTCTGTTTTCTCTTCAGCTTGTGCAGCTTTGCGTGCTTTTGCACGAGCAATAGCGGCAGCGACGGCTGCTTTTTTCGGATCAGCAGATTCTTCAGTGTTTTGATTATTATCTTCAGAGACTACTGACGTTTCTGTTTTCTCTTCAGCTTGTGCAGCTTTGCGTGCTTTTGCACGAGCAATAGCGGCAGCCACGGCATCTTTTTTCTCTGATTTGTCTGAATCAGTTGCTGTGGTTTCTTCCGCAAGTTTTGCTTTTCTTTCTCTTGCTTGCTGCTTACGCTCTTCACGTAGTTTAGCCATTTCAGAGTTATCTGGTACTGAAGTCTCCGATTTTGCTGCTTCTGCTTGTTTTGCTTTTGCGCGAGCAATTGCAGCAGCAACAGCCGGTTTTGGTGCAGCTACGCCAGATTCTTGAGCTGCTTTTTGTGCTTTGACACGAGCAATAGCTGCAACGATTGCATCATCACCACCTTTATTCTCTGTCTTCATCTCTTTGCGACGGTTTTCAGCGGCTTGTTTAAATTTATTTTCACGTTCAAGTTTATCGCGTTCCAAACGAGCATTTTTTTCTTCAAAACGTAATTTTGCTCGTTCTGCAGCTAATGCATCTTGCTTACGAGAATAAATTTCTGATTTGGCTTGGCGATAATATTGAACTAGCGGTATTTCACTTGGACAGACATAAGCACAGGCACCACACTCAATACAATCGTCAAGGTTATACTCATTACATTTGTCATAATCTTCTGATTTTGAGTACCAGTATAGCTGCTGAGGAAGTAACGATGTTGGGCAGGCATCAGCACAGCTACTGCATCGAATACAAGCCATTTCATGGTTGTACAGAGGCAGTTCTTTTTTATCTGGTGTGATAATACAGTTGGTAATTTTAGTAATTGGAACTTGCTGATGGGGTAAAGTAAAGCCCATTAATGAACCGCCCATGATGATTCGTGGGTGTTTCTTATCAGCTTTATAGCCAACTAATTCCATAAGGTAATCAATACAAGTACCTAGGCGAACCCACAGGTTACCTGGTGTTGACATGCTGTTACCTGTTAATGTGACGATTCGCTCAATAAGAGGTTCGGCATCGCAAATAGCGCGCTTTATGGCAAATACCGTTCCGACGTTTTGAACAATGACCCCAATATCTGTTGAACGGCCATTTGCAGGTACTTCTTGCCCTGTAATTATTTTTGTCAGTTGACGAGAACCACCAGATGGATATTTGGTTGGTATGACTCGAATAATGATATTGTCATGGTCAGTAACCGCTTGGTTAAGTGCTTTTACGGCTTCTGGTTTGTTATCTTCAATGGCAATGATACATACTTTTGGTGTCAGAATGTGTTGTAGGATCTTAATACCATCAATGATCTCTTCAGCATGCTCTCGCATTAAACGATCATCTGCAGTGATGTAGGGTTCACATTCAGCAGCGTTGATAATGAGCATTTCAGCTTTGCCAATACCACTTTGAATCTTACGGCTAGTAGGGAAACCAGCACCACCCATTCCTGATATACCAGATTGACGGATTCTCTCGATAAGATCGATGGGATCTACTGATGAAAAGTCATCAATTGGTGTACGATCTTCAATCCAACGATCTTCGCCATCCGATTCGATTACGATACACAGATCTGTTAATCCTGATGGATGAGCTACGGTGCGAGGCTCAATGGCGGTAATTCTTCCTGATGTTGGTGCGTGAACAGGAACACACATAGCAATATTGCCCTGTGTTAGAGGTTGGCCTTTTAGTACGACATCACCAACAGAGACAAGAATGTCACCTTTTCCACCAATGTGCTGTTTTAAAGGAAGAACAAGTTGAGAAGGGATCCCCGCTTGTTGAATTGCAGCTTGATTAGAGATTGTTTTATTTTCTTCAGGATGAATACCACCGTGAAAGTCCCACAGTTGGCCTTGTTTAATTTGTTCGATAATGGACAACATGTATTACAGCTCCGATGATTTAGAAGGTTGGTCTGTAGAAATATTTACAACAGGGATAGTGTTTAAATCCCATTTCCAATTATCAGGTGTTGTTTTTACAGGGATCATCTCAATACAGTCTGTTGGACATGGAGCGACACATAAATCACATCCAGTACATTCCGATTCAATAACGGTATGTAAGGCTTTTGTTCCGCCAACAATGGCATCAACAGGACAAGCCTGAATACATTTAGTACATCCAATACACATATCTTCATGAATAAAAGCGACTTTTTTAATGCTTTTTTCTTCATCGTGAGCAGAGCTAGGAACATCAACGCCCATTAGGTCTGCAAGTTTTTCGATCGTTGCCTGACCACCAGGAGGGCATTTATTTATCATATCGCCATTTGCGATAGCTTCAGCGTAGGGCTTACAGCCAGGGTAACCACATTGACCACATTGCGTCTGAGGAAGAATTGCATCGATTTGTTCGACAATAGGGTCGGACTCAACTTTAAATTTAATTGATGCAAACCCCAGTATTAAGCCAAATACTAGGGCAAGAGCAGCAATAGCTATAACAGCAATTAAGATTGAACTCATGTTTATAATTTCACTAAACCAGTAAAGCCCATAAAGGCTAAAGACATTAAACCTGCAGTGATCATCGCAATAGAAGCACCTTTAAAAGGTAAAGGTACATCGGCAGCAGCAATTCGTTCACGCATTGCAGAAAATAAGATAAGAACTAAAGAAAAACCAACGGCAGCACCAAAGCCATAAATAATAGATTCTACGAAATTATGATTTTCAGTGACATTTAGAAGAGCAACACCAAGAACGGCACAGTTGGTTGTAATTAATGGTAAGAAAATACCCAATACACGATACAAAGTTGGGCTTGTTTTGTGTACAACCATTTCGGTGAATTGCACCACAACTGCAATAACAAGAATAAAGCTCATTGTTCTGAGGTATTCAATACCTAGTGGAGACAAGATGTATGTTTCGACAAGATACGAACACACTGATGCTAAGGTAAGAACAAATGTGGTTGCTAATCCCATTCCAATAGCGCTTTCTAGTTTTTTAGACACGCCCATAAATGGACAAAGTCCTAAGAACTTAACTAGTACAAAGTTGTTTACTAGAACGGTACCAATAAGTAGTAAGAGATACTCAGTCATGCCAATGATTTTTATGATAATAGATGATCTGGTTATTATCGGACTTTAAGCGCGTGATAACAACCTTAGAAAGAATAGGTTTTTAATATTTTAAGTAAAAAAAAGCCTCGTCGTTAGACAAGGCTTTTAAAAGTGGCTCCTCTTGCTGGACTTGAACCAGCGACATACGGATTAACAGTCCGCCGTTCTACCAACTGAACTAAAGAGGAATTAACTTTTTATATAGTCACGTAATGCTTAAAAAAGAGCAGTAACCTAACTATTTAAATGTGGCTCCCTTTGCTGGACTTGAACCAGCGACATACGGATTAACAGTCCGCCGTTCTACCGACTGAACTAAAAGGGAATCATTTTAAAGCGGGATATTATCTATTCTAAAAAAAACTGTCAACAGTAAAAATTGAAAAAAATTGAGTTCGTTTATTTTGCGGTCAACAGAACAATTTTGAGTAAAAAAGGATTGACATCTCTCTTAAGCTAAAGAGGATAAGGGTTGTGGGTAGTTATCCACTAAAACTGTGGATAACTATGTTAATGGATCTTTGTTAACTGTCTCTAAGCATGATTAAATATAGCTTCAGCGCTTAATAAGTAAAATGAGAAATGAGAACTGGCGACAAAAATCAATAACTTACACCTATTATATGTTTTACTTATCAATAGCAATGATTATTCACGATAAAAATAAAGAGTAAAGTTAAATTGATTATAAATTAATCTTTTCTGGGGAAAACTTTTCTTATTTAAGAGTTTCTATAAAAAAGGGAAGGGATTTGATAGGGTAGTGTCTTATAAAAATAAGTAGGAAAGTGGAGCAGTATAAAATGTCTAGTGCGTATGAACTCGTATCTAATTATCAACCTGCGGGCGATCAACCTCAAGCGATAAAAACACTTAATGAAGGTCTTGAAAATGGGTTAGCTCATCAAACGTTATTGGGGGTTACTGGTTCAGGTAAAACATTTACTCTTGCTAATGTTATTGCTCATTCTGGTCGCCCAACGATCATTATGGCTCATAACAAAACATTAGCGGCACAGTTATATGGTGAAATGAAAGCTTTCTTTCCAAATAACGCCGTTGAATATTTTGTTTCTTATTTTGATTATTACCAACCAGAAGCCTATGTACCAACGACGGATACATTTATAGAAAAAGACTCATCGGTTAATGAGCACATTGAGCAAATGCGTCTATCAGCAACCAAAGCATTATTAGAGCGTAAAGATGCGATTATTATTGCTTCAGTTTCTGCAATATATGGCTTAGGTGATCCAAAAGCCTATTTAAGTATGATGCTGCACTTACGCCGTGGTGACATTATTAATCAAAGAGACATGCTGCGTCGTTTAGCCGAATTGCAATATAAGCGTAATGACATGGCTTTTGAACGAGGTACATTTCGAGTTCGTGGGGAAGTGTTGGATATTTTCCCAGCAGAGTCTGAACATGAAGCCATTCGTATTGAAATGTTTGATGATGAAGTTGAACGTATCAGTAAATTTGATCCACTAACTGGATCAATCATAACGAAAGATATGCCACGTTGTACTATTTACCCTAAAACGCACTATGTAACCCCTCGTGAGCAGGTTTTAGATGCGATCGAAAAGATCAAAGTTGATCTTGCTATTAGACAAAAAGAATTGCTAGAAAATAACAAGCTTGTTGAAGAACAACGTATCACTCAACGAACTCAATTTGATATTGAAATGATGAACGAATTGGGTTTTTGCTCAGGTATAGAAAACTATTCACGTTATTTGAGTGGACGTCCGGAAGGTGAAGCTCCTCCAACCTTGTTTGATTATTTACCACAAGATGGCCTATTAATTATCGATGAATCTCATATAACTGTTTCTCAAATTGGTGCTATGTATAAGGGTGACCGCTCACGTAAAGAGAATTTAGTTGAGTATGGATTCAGATTACCGTCAGCTTTGGATAATCGTCCGTTACGATTTGAAGAATTTGAAGCATTAGCGCCTCAGACTATTTATGTCTCAGCCACACCGGGTAAATATGAGATTGAAAAGTCAGATGGTGAAATTGCAGAGCAAGTAGTACGTCCAACTGGATTATTAGACCCTGTAATTGAAGTTCGCCCAGTAGCGACACAAGTTGATGATTTATTATCTGAGATCCGTATACGAACTAAAAACAATGAACGGGTATTAGTGACAACACTGACGAAACGTATGGCTGAAGACTTAACGGAATATCTTGATGAGCATGGCGTAAAAGTTCGTTATTTACACTCAGATATTGATACGGTTGAGCGTGTTGAAATTATACGTGATTTACGCTTAGGTGAGTTTGATGTCCTTGTTGGTATTAACTTACTTCGAGAAGGTCTAGACATGCCTGAGGTTTCATTGGTTGCGATTTTAGATGCAGATAAAGAAGGATTTTTACGTTCTGAACGTTCGCTAATTCAAACGATTGGTCGTGCTGCTCGTAACTTAGAGGGTAAAGCCATTCTTTACGCTGATAAGATCACAGGTTCAATGGAAAAAGCCATTGGTGAAACAGAAAGACGAAGAGAGAAGCAACAATTACACAATGAAGCGTTAGGTATTGTTCCACAAGCGCTTAAGAAAGACGTTGCCGATATTCTTGAATTGGGTGATATGACTAAAAATAAACGTAAAGTTGTTGCACCTAAGATTAAGTTATCGGAAGTTGCAGAAGAAGGCGCTAGTTACAGTGCGATGTCGCCACAGCAGTTAGAAAAGGCGATTCAGAAGCTAGAAAGTAAGATGTATCAACATGCGAAAGACTTGGAATTTGAACAAGCGGCACAAGTTCGAGATGAGATTGATAATTTAAGAAAACAATTTATAGTGAATAGTTAGTTATTGATTTTATAGCAGAAAAAAAGAAGCCAACCGCAATATCCCGGTTGGCTTTATTGTTCATGTGAAAGTAAATTTCACTAACAACGTCAGTTGGCTAGGTGACCCTTTGGCTTAAAGGGTCAATATACCTATTGCAGGGAGCGTGCCAACTTTTTTACCCGTAAAAATAAGCTAAATAAGCCTAAATAGTGCGCAAAGTCATCCTTTTTTGCATTTTGCAAATTGCGTTTTGCGAATCCTGATTGCATAATGCAAATATCAACCGCGTTTTTACCCTCAAGTTGGATTTGATGATACAAAAAAAATATTTATTAATGGTAGAAGATACCGCTTCCGTTGCTGCGTTATATCGTTCTTATTTAAACCCGTTAGGTTTTGATATTGATGTCGTAGCTAAAGGTGTTGAAGCCATTGAGAAAATCAAATTAAGAACCCCTGATCTTGTGTTACTAGATTTGCGCCTGCCTGACATGACAGGTTTTGATGTGTTGGCTGAAATTCGCAAAGATAACCAAAGTATTCCTGTTGTATTAATGACGGCTCATGGCTCAATTGATGCTGCAGTAGAAGCCATGCAGTTAGGGGCTCAAGATTTCTTAATCAAACCATGTGAAGCTGACCGTTTGAGGGTTACGGTAAATAACGCATTACGACGTGCACAAAAAGATCAGAAAGAATTCCAAGAGAATCCAAAAGATACCAATAAACAGTATCAAGGATTTATTGGTAGTAGCTCTCAAATGCATCAGGTGTATCGCACCATAGATTCCGCCGCACCAAGTAAAGCCACGGTATTTATT
The DNA here is from genome assembly GCA_038993745.2 of Aliivibrio fischeri. Lineage (NCBI taxonomy): Bacteria > Pseudomonadati > Pseudomonadota > Gammaproteobacteria > Vibrionales > Vibrionaceae > Aliivibrio > Aliivibrio fischeri. Next base: position 1,025,543 of record CP160629.1, read on the forward strand.
ACTGGTGAATCGGGGACGGGTAAAGAGGTGTGTGCTGAAGCCATTCATGCGGCTAGTAAGCGTGGAGACGGGCCTTTCATCGCTATTAACTGTGCGGCAATTCCAAAAGATTTAATTGAAAGTGAGCTTTTTGGTCACGTTAAAGGTGCATTTACAGGTGCCTCTGTTGATCGCAAAGGTGCTGCCGAACAAGCAGATGGAGGTACACTTTTCCTCGATGAATTATGTGAAATGGATTTGGATTTACAGACCAAATTACTGCGATTTATTCAAACCGGAACCTTCCAAAAGGTAGGTTCATCTAAAATGAGTCGAGTAGATGTTCGATTTGTGTGTGCGACTAACCGAGACCCTTGGTTAGAAGTACAAGCCGGTCGATTTAGAGAGGATTTATATTATCGTTTACATGTTATTCCTTTAACATTACCTCCTCTAAGAGACAGAGGAAATGATATTATCGAAATTGGTCACTCAATCCTTGGGCACTTTTCTCACGAGGAAGGTCGTGAATTTATTACATTTAGTCCTGAGGTTGTGGATAGATTTTTGAATTACGATTGGCCTGGAAACGTACGACAATTACAAAATGTTATTAGGAATGTAGTCGTATTAAATAAAGGAAAAGAAGTCGAATTATCCATGTTGCCCCCTCCATTATCATTAGATAGTAAGAGTGGTGTAAATATTGCATCTAATGTATCCATAAGCGATTCAACTAAGCCTACAGAATCTATTCTGCCTAGTAATAGGATCTTAGATAGTAAAGATCAAGAAACTATTATTCCGTTATGGCAATCTGAAAAACAGATCATTGAAAACGCAATTGAACTATGTGGTGGGAACATTCCACAAGCCGCTAAGCAATTAGAGGTTAGTCCTTCTACAATATATAGAAAACTACAGTCTTGGAATGAAAGATAAGGGGACTATCGTGAGTCAGTATGTTAATCAAATCGCTGTAAATCAATTAATGCAGGAAGTTGGAGATGAGAATATCCCTGTGCTTTTTGGTATTTTTTGTGATGAGTTAGATGATTTTATTGGGGCGCTTAGTAGTCATCCTGAAATTGATAAAGTAAGAGAGATTAGCCATTGTCTGAAGAGTAGTGCGGGCAGTTTTGGTGCAGATAAGCTTGCAACAATGGCAATTCATATTGAAGAAAAAGCGAAGCAGAAACAAGAAAAGTGGGTTGAGCGCAATATTTCTGAGTTTGTAGACATTGCGCGTCAAACTGAAATGGCTTATCGAGAACTTTTACTTAAGTAAATCAATAATCGCGTCTTTTAACTTTTCTCTATCGTGTCGCCAATCATGATTTGGCGATGCGAGATCAGTCTTCTTGCAATCGTATTCTTGTTGTAATCCATTTAATTCTTTATCTGTTAGGATAATGTCTACTTTTCGCCCTGAACATGCGCGTTCACACCACTCAAGCATCATCCTATGATCCATCTTACCTGCTGGGCCAAATTCTTTAGATAAGTTATCAATAAATACTACTTTGGCTTTCTTGTTTGAATTAATGGCTTTTCCGATACCCGGAAGTAATAGAGGTGGCATAATACTGGTTAAAAAGCTTCCAGGGCCAAGCAATATTAAATCCGCTTGTTTGACAGCATCAATGGCTTCAAGTGTTGCTGGTACTTCAGGGTCGAGAAATAAACGTAAAGGAAGTTCATCCATTTCATCGACATTGGTTTCGCCAGATATTTTACGTAAATCTGAGGTTAATGCTCCCAAGTCTGATGGATGCTCGGACATTGGAATGATATGAGTTTCAACTTTTAGCATGTCACGAATTAGATTAATAGCATCTAATGGACGAACACTTAAGTTATCCAGTGCCGTTAGCATTAGGTTACCCAAATTGTGCCCGTGCAGCTCACCTTGACCTTTAAAGCGATACTCAAACATCATCGAACTGATTGAAGGGTCCATAATTAATTGATTGATACAGTTACGTGTATCACCCCAGGCTATTCCGCCTTGGCATTCACGTATACGGCCTGTGGAACCACCGTTATCTGTTGTTGCAACAATTCCAGTTGCGTTGCCACCAAAGTCACTTAATGCTGCGAGAACTCGACCTAGTCCGTGTCCGCCGCCAATAGCAACTATTTTATGTTCAATCATAGTTTTGATACTTAATTATGTAGTGATAGTTATTAAAGTGTGCTTGATAATGAAAATCAGGACAAGTCAGTATTAGTGAAATGATGAAGTTATCACAGAATACTTTGGTATTTATTATCGAATCGTTACCACTTTATAGATAGTTAGTCATAAATATGGGCTAAAAACGTCTGTAATAGCAAAAAAATTGGAAAAACAGATGAATATTGAGTATTTTAATAAGAGCACCAAACTGAAAATCAGTATGGCTGCCATAACTCCGAGCTCAAGCTACTAAGTTGTTTTTAAGAAGCACTCAATATGTAGCGTGAGCCAGTGACAATTCGGTCACAAGGGTTTGTTTGGAAATGAACAAGCCTCCCGTGTTTGGAAAGGTGTTCCGTGGCGCAACAATTCGCAGATAATTTTGATCGTAAGTTCTATTATTTACGATTATCAGTTACAGACGTCTGTAACTTTAAATGTACTTATTGCTTACCTGATGGTTATAAACCAGAAAATGGAAAGCGTGAGTCCTTCCTTGAACTTGATGAAATCGAACGTACTGTCAGTGCGTTTGCTCGTTGTGGTACGTCTAAAGTACGTATTACAGGGGGAGAACCAAGTCTTCGCAAAGATTTCACTGATATTATTCGTACTGTCGCCTCTCAGCCTGGTATTACTAAGGTTGCAACTACTACCAACGGTTATCGTATGGAAAAGCACGTTGCAGAATGGAGAGAAGCAGGATTAACCGATATTAATGTGAGTGTTGATAGTTTAAATCCACATATGTTTTACCAGATCACCGGCGAAAATAAATTTGCTGAAGTGATGGCTGGTATTGATAAAGCGCTTGAAGTTGGGTTTAAGCAAGTCAAAGTAAATACCGTATTATTAAAAGATCTCAATAGCACCGAACTTCCTTTATTTTTAAAGTGGATTCAAACTCGCCCGATTCAATTGCGTTTTATTGAATTAATGCAAACGGGTGAAATGAATGACCTATTTAAAAATCACCATCAATCTGGTGTGTCTATTCGAAATCATCTTATTGCTAATGGTTGGTTATTAAAAGCTCGTGGCGAAAGTGATGGTCCTGCGCAGGTATTTATTCATCCTGATTACGTGGGTGAAATTGGACTTATCATGCCATATGAAAAAGATTTTTGTCAGAGCTGTAACCGACTTCGTGTGTCGGCAAAAGGCAAGTTGCATATGTGCTTATTTGGTGATTATGGTGTAGATCTTCGTGATTTATTACAGCAAGACTCTCAACAAGATGAATTAATCCAACGAATTCAAACTCAGCTAGATAATAAAGCTGAAGGCCATTTTTTACATGATGGTCACGCAGGAATGACCCCTCATTTAGCCTCAATTGGCGGATAATAAAGAAGAATTATGTCAAATTTTACTCATATTAATGCCTCTGGTGAGGCAAACATGGTTGATGTTTCTGCGAAACAAGAAACCGTTCGTGAAGCTCGTGCTGAAGCTTTTGTTCATATGGCTCCAGAAACGTTAGAGCTTATCGTTTCAGGCTCTCATCATAAAGGTGATGTTTTTGCTACAGCACGTATCGCTGGTATTCAAGCGGCCAAAAAAACATGGGATTTAATCCCACTTTGTCATCCTTTATTACTTTCTAAAGTTGAAGTTCAACTTGAAGCGATTGAGGCTGAAAACATGGTTCGAATCGAGTCAGTATGCAAGCTAGCAGGTAAAACAGGTGTTGAAATGGAAGCATTAACAGCGGCATCCGTTGCGGCATTAACCATTTATGACATGTGTAAAGCGGTCCAAAAAGATATGGTTATTGGTCAAGTTCGTTTATTAGAAAAAACGGGCGGTAAATCTGGACACTTTAAGGCAGACGCATGATTACAGTATTATTTTTCGCACAAACAAAAGAGTTAGTTGGCACTGATAAACTGGAACTATCTGGTGAATACGCAACGGCGGAAGCCATTCGTCAGGAATTAAGCCATAAGGGCGATAAGTGGGATTTAGCGTTAGAAAAAGGCAAGCTGCTTGTTGCTATTAATCAAACGATTTCAAGCTTAGATTCTACTGTTTCTGATGGCGATGAAGTTGCTTTTTTCCCACCAGTAACAGGTGGTTAATATGATTTCTGTTCAAGAACATGATTTTAATGTTGGTGATGAATATCAATTACTAGCAGAAGGTACAGCTGCGGGCGCTGTGGTTACTTTCATTGGTAAAGTTCGTGATATGAACCTAGGTGATGATGTTACAGGTCTATCCTTAGAACATTACCCTGGAATGACTGAGAAGTCTCTTAACGATATCGTGGCACAAGCTAAAGAGCGCTGGCCTCTACTTAAGGTGAAGGTAATTCATAGAGTTGGTGACTTAGAACTTGGCGATCAAATTGTATTTGTAGGTGTATCAAGTGCTCACCGTGGTGCTGCGTTTGATTCTTGTGAATTCATTATGGATTACTTGAAAACCAATGCTCCGTTCTGGAAAAAAGAACGAACAACAAAAGAAGTACGTTGGGTTGAATCTCGTGATACGGATAAAACAGCGGCAGAGCGTTGGGAAAAATAAACGTATAAGAACTGAATTATATCGGTATAAAGAAAAAGGGAAGATAGCATAAGCTCTCTTCCCTTTTTTAATGTTATAGACCCTACAAACAAGTAGGGCTATATATTATTTGTTATAAATACCAAACTGCTCCATAGCGTAGGCTACACGAGCTTCAGGAGTAGGGTAAGGAACGGTTTCTTCTAAGCTTTCAATATGCTTAAGTCTAGGTAATAAACCTGTACCATTTGCAATTTGAATCGCAAGGCCTGGGCGAGCATTCAGCTCTAGAACCATAGGACCATATTCCTTATCAAGAACCATATCTGTTCCCATATAGCCTAAGCCCGTCATTTCCCAAGCACTTGATGCCAGAGTTAATAACTTTTCCCAATGAGGTACTTCAAGTGTGCTTAGTAGCTTACCTGTGTCAGGGTGGGTTTCTACTGGTAAATCAAACTGTACGGCACGTACTGCTCTACCTGTACCAATATCTATACCAACACCCACAGCCCCTTGGTGTAGGTTCGCTTTACCATCTGAGTCTGATGTTGATAAACGCATCATAGCCATAACAGGGTAGCCTTTAAATACGATAATTCGTACATCAGGTACACCTTCATAACTGAATCCATCAAAAACATCATCAAATTGGATTAAGTTCTCGATAACCGCAACGTCATTCTTACCACCCAATGAGAAAAGACCTGCAAGGGTATTGGTAATATGGCGTTCAACATCTTGCTTTGATGCTTCAGCACCAGATGGCTTAGTATAAACGCCATCTTTGTGTGATGTTACAACAAGTATACCTTTACCACCGCTACCTTGAGCAGGCTTAATAACAAAGCCTGGCCAGTCTTTAACGATGTTGTGAATATTTTTTACTTCAGCTTGGCTATCGATCACACCAATTAGCTTTGGAACTGTTGCTCCTGCTTTTTCGGCAATGATCTTGGTTTTCAATTTGTCATCAACCAATGGGTATTTGCTTCTGTCGTTGTAACGGCCAATATAGCTGCCGTTACGTTGGTTCATACCCATGATGCCTTTTGCTTTTAGTTTTGACGGAGAAGTAAATCTACTAAACATAGGTTAGTCCTCCGCTAGTGGCTTAAAGCGACGAAGCTCACTTAGTCGGTAACCTGTGTAGTTACCTAGCATTAGAATAAGTGCTAAGACAATTAGCTGTATACCAATGAAGTTAAATGTAAGGTGCTGTACAAATGGGTTTGTCATTGCGATATAAATAATTACCGCTGTTAGTAATGAACCGCCACCTTGTGTAGCAACTTCTTTCCAACCTTCTTCTTCCCAAAGGATAGACATACGTTCAACCGTCCAAGATAGAATGATCATTGGGAAGAACGTGATACTCAGACCTGCTGTTAATCCAATCTTGAATGCAACGATAGTAAACAGAGAAATGATCATAATAACCGTGATGATAACGGCTGAGATCCTGGCAACTAAGAGTAAGTTAAGTTTTGATAAGTAACTTCGGATAATCAAGCCAGTACCAACAATTAACAAGAAGCCTACAATACCTGTTACTAATTGTGTTTGTACAAATGCAACCGCAATTAGAACGGGCATGAAAGTACCAGATGTTTTTAAGCCGATAATGATTCTTAAGAAAACAACAATCAAGGCTCCAATTGGAATCAACATGATGGTTTTAAACATCGATTGTTCTTCCAGAGGTAGACTGTGAATCGAGAAGTTTAATAGGTTATCTGCTTCTACTTTTTTATCCGTAGCTGCGGCAGGAGAAATTTCCTGTGCAATCATAGAGAAGTGAATTTGACTGTTTTTACCACCAACAACATCTAGTAATGAAACGTTAGTCTCATCCCAAAGAAGTAGATTTGACGGTTGGCCTTGTTCGCCTGTTTCTGGATTAAACAGTATCCAATGTTCACCGCTCCACACTTCAATCATGTGCTGAACTGATTGGCGACGGCGACCATCTTCTAACCAAAGAGTACCAACTACTTTATTGTGGATATTCTCAAAGCTCAGTAATTTAGAGATAGCTTGAACTTTAGTCAGGTCATTAAGAAGTAATGATGCATTTTGGTTATCATTATCATTAAACTGCTTAATAAGCTCACGAGTCAGTGTAATGTCATTAGAAGAACGTTGGCGCGCTTGTTCTAGTAATGAAATTGCTGCTGCTTCATGTGGTCCTTCAAATGTTACAGCTTCTGGCTTCTCTGTTTTAGGTGGCTCAATCGTTGCACTAGCTTGAGGGTCAACTAAAATTTGAGTTTTGTAGTACAGAGTTTGAGGGCCATCAGCTTGACGAATTGTCCATTCAGCTCGACGTCCATGCTCTGTTGTTAGATAAGCAATACCATAGCCTGGAGACGAAGCACTTTCATCGACAATAGTAAAACCGGTTTGAGTTTGTGGAGCAGCCATAGAAACCTTAACAGGTTTATTTATAGCATCAAATTGAATACGGGCTTCAACATCCCATACTTGGCTTCTTTCTCCTGGAGTCCAAGGCACACCATATGAGTCATGGCGAAGCCAGCTCAATGTAAGTCCTGCAACAATTAATAGCGAGATAAGAAAATAAAAAGGCACTCTTGATGGCATAACGTCCTCATTGTAATGGCATAAGTGGAAGATAATTATAATTGTAATTCATGCGGTAATTTATGCTACTAAGATATTGAATAAATTACCGCTTATTTGAGGTAGGAGCTATTTTTTGCTTTGAACGAATTCTTTGCTGACATCAACAACAGCGATATCTTGAATAAACTCACGACCTAATAAAACAGAATGGGTCATGTGAGATCGATCTGCAAGAGTAAATTGAACTTTTTCATGAATTGCACCAAGTTTGATCCATAATTCAACTACTGGACGGCGTTCTGCATCATCAGCTGTTGCTTGACGAATTTTTACGTTACGAATAACAGGTGCTGTAATCCACTCCAATTTGCCATCGTCAGCTTTTACGTCTTGGTTTACTAAATGGAATCGAACCCATTGGCTACCATTACGTTCAAATTCTTGTAAATCAACTGCATTTAAAGAAGAGGTTGTTGCACCTGTATCAATACGAGCGGTAAATGCTTGTTTGATATCAGCGATTTCAACGTTTTCAATTGCGCCAAGCACAATGGTGTCTTTTAGAGCTTGAGATTGCATAGAAACAGGAAGCGGGGCAAGACGTTTTTTCTTAGATGTCGCGACTCTAATGCTGTTTTGAATTTTTGTTTGTTCTGAACGAACAATAGATAATTCTTCAGAAACGTTAGATAACTCTTTTTCTAATGTAGAAATATAGTCATTTTGAGTCTCAATTTTTGTTTCCATATTATCCAAACGGTGTTTAGATTGGTTTCCATTGATTTAATTGCAGCGACGGTTTCTGAATTGTCTGAAGCTAAAGGTTGAGTCTGTTGTGTAAGAGCACAGCCAGAAAGGCTTAAAACTGCAACCAGTGGTAGAATTCGTTGGATCATTTTATGTTCCGTTGAGTTAAATTAACGAGTGCATGATAACGATAATCAATGGGAGCGAATAGCCCCCAAATGTTAAAGTTTAGTCAGGTTTCTTTGCTATTAAAATCGCACGTTTTGGTGCCGGGTGACCTTCAATGGTTTTTGTTGAATCATTTGGGTCTAAGTATTCAGGCAGAGAGTTGTGTTTCATCCATTCAGTAGAGCGTTGCTCGCCTGTTGTTGTCACACATTCATCTACTATTTTTACATCGACAAATCCCACGCTCTCTAACCATACTTTTAGTGCTCGAGCTGATGGGAAGAAGTATACATTGCGCATTTGAGCGTAGCGATCAACTGGCATTAATACTGCGTTTTCGTCGCCATCAATAACTAATGTTTCTAGCACCAACTCTCCACCTGCAACTAATTGATTTTTTAGTTGAATTAGATGATCTAGAGGAGAACGACGGTGATACAACACACCCATGCTAAATACGGTGTCAAACGCATTCAATTCAGGAAGCTGCTCAATTCCTAATGGCAATAAGTGAGCACGTTGGTCATTCCCCATTAGTTTACGAATTGCTTCAAACTGGATTAAAAACAAATGTGAAGGGTCAATACCCACACACAAACGTGCATCTTCACCAAGCATGCGCCACATATGATATCCGTTACCGCAGCCAACATCTAAAACTGAACGATTTTTTAGTGGTGTAATGTGAGGTAACAAACGATCCCACTTCCAATCTGATCGCCATTCAGTATCAATATGAATGTCATGAACCGTAAATGGGCCTTTGCGCCACGGATGGAACGTTTGTAATAAGTTTTCTAATTTTTTGCGTTCGCCATCAATTAATGGTGTGTTATTTGATAGCGTTACTGATGATTTTAAGTCGATATTATCAGCGCATCCCTCTGGGATTTTTTTCAACGCTTTTATCCAACGCTCAATATCACCATGTTCTGCATTCTGCCAATCTGTTAGTTGTTGAGGCAATGTATTTAACCAAGGTTGAAGAACGGTATCTTGGGCAATTAGTTGATAAAAATTAGCAAAATTAAACATAAATATCTTTATATAGTTGGTGATAACAAAACAGGGTTATTTGATAGCAAACATTGAGCCAAAGTTAAAACATTGGAACCATACTTCAGAGCTTTTAAAGCCAATCTCATTAAAGCGCTTTTTGTGCACATCAATTGTGTCAGGTAGCATCACGTTTTCAATAGCACTGCGTTTTTGACTTATTTCTAGTTCGCTGTAACCATTTGCACGTTTAAAGTCATGATGTAGGTCAATCAGTAATTCGTTAGCATTTTCATCTTCAAAAATGTATTTCTCAGATAAAATTAAAATGCCGCCAGGACGCAAGCCTGCATAAATTTTTTCAAGTAATGCGTGACGGTCAGCAGGCGCTAAAAATTGCAATGTGAAGTTCAAAACAACAACAGAAGCATCTTGAATATCAACATCACGTATATCTGCTTCTAGAATCGTTACTGGTGTATCTGAGCGGTAAGCATTAATAAGTAAGCGACAACGCTCGACCATAGCGGATGAATTATCCACTCCAATAATTTGGCAACCTTCTTGATCGATACTTCGGCGCATTGAAAGCGTTGCCGCTCCAAGTGAACAACCTAAATCATAAACATTTGAATGTGGCTTAGCATAGCGCTCGGCCAGCATACCAATAGCTGAAATAATATTGCTGTAGCCTGGAATTGATCGTTGGATCATGTCAGGAAAAACTTCAGCAACGCGTTCATCAAATGTGAAATCACCAATTTTATCGATTGGTGTTGAAAAAATAGTATCAGGGTTAGCCATGGGATTCTCACTAAGGCTTGGTTATGACATCCATACGAAACTCATACAACTCTAGGTAAATATTGAACTCTACTTACCTAGAACGGCATGATTCATAGCACTCCAGCTTATGATGGCGCTATTGTAGTGAATTCTTTAGTTAATGTCTTTAGGGCAATGAAAATTGAAAGCGAACTTTTTCAGAGACCTAACAGACTGGAAGTTACTTGGGTATACGTTATTTTTCCTTTATAATATCGGCATATTTTTGCGTTTTGTATATTAATTCAGCAGATTGGCTGGTAAATACGTCATTTAAGCAAGCGTGAATAGAATTATGAAAAATGCAGCACTCCTTTTTTGCTGCATTTACTATTGAACATGTATATTAGATTGGGAAAATCATCATGCGCACCCATTACTGTGGTAACCTGAACAAGTCCCTTGCAGGGCAAACTGTAGAACTTTGCGGCTGGGTAAACCGTCGCCGTGATTTAGGCGGTCTTATCTTTATTGATATGCGAGATCGTGAAGGTATCGTTCAGGTAGTTGTTGACCCAGATATGAAAGACGTATTTGAGGTTGCAAGTCAACTGCGTAATGAATTCTGTATCAAATTTACTGGTGAAGTTCGTGTTCGTCCTGATAGCCAAGTAAACAAAGATATGGCTACTGGTGAAGTTGAACTTCTAGCGACAGGCCTTGAGATCATCAACCGTTCTGCGGCGCTTCCATTAGACTTCAACCAAACTAACTCAGAAGAGCAACGTCTGAAGTATCGTTACATTGATTTACGTCGTCCAGAAATGAGTGACCGTATCAAGTTACGTGCTCGTGCATCAAGCTTCGTTCGTCGTTTCTTAGATGAAAACTTATTCCTAGATATCGAAACGCCAGTATTAACGAAAGCAACACCAGAAGGTGCTCGTGACTACTTAGTACCAAGCCGTGTTCATAAAGGTAGCTTCTACGCTCTACCACAATCACCACAGCTATTTAAACAATTGCTAATGATGTCTGGTTTTGATCGTTACTACCAAATCGTAAAATGTTTCCGTGATGAAGATTTACGTGCTGACCGTCAACCTGAATTTACTCAAATCGATATCGAAACCTCATTCATGACTTCTCAAGAAGTTCGTAATGTGACTGAGCGTCTTGTTCACGATATGTGGAAAGAGCTTCTAGATGTTGAACTTGGTCAATTCCCTGTAATGCCATTCTCTGAAGCGATGCGTCGTTTTGGTTCTGATAAACCAGATCTACGTAACCCGCTTGAACTTGTTGACGTTGCTGACCTTGTTAAAGATGTAGACTTCAAAGTGTTCTCAGGTCCTGCAAATGATGAAAAAGGTCGTGTAGCAGTTATCCGTGTACCAGGTGGTGCTTCATTATCTCGTAAGCAAATCGATGAGTATGGTAACTTCGTAGGTATCTACGGTGCGAAAGGTCTAGCTTGGATGAAAGTGAACGATCGTGCTGCAGGTTTTGAAGGTGTTCAATCTCCAGTTGCTAAGTTCTTAAATGAAGAAGTAGTAAACGCAATTCTTGAGCGTACTCAAGCTGAAACAGGCGACATCATCCTATTTGGTGCCGATAAAGCGGGTATCGTATCGGAAGCTATGGGTGCACTACGTCTTAAGTTAGGTACTGACCTTGAGCTAACAGATACATCTGCATGGGCTCCATTATGGGTTGTTGATTTCCCAATGTTTGAAGAAGACGGTGAAGGTAACTTGCATGCGATGCACCACCCATTCACATCTCCTTTAGGTGTTTCTGCTGAAGAGCTACAAGCTAACCCAGCAGCAGCTAACTCTGATGCATACGATATGGTAATTAACGGCTACGAAGTTGGTGGTGGTTCTGTACGTATCCATAATGCAGAAATGCAAACAGCGGTATTTGGTATCCTAGGTATCGAAGCTAAAGAACAACAAGAGAAATTTGGTTTCTTACTTGAAGCTCTAAAATACGGCACGCCGCCACACGCAGGTCTTGCTTTTGGTCTTGACCGTCTAGCAATGCTACTTTGTGGTACAGAAAACATCCGTGATGTTATCGCGTTCCCTAAAACAACGGCTGCAGCATGTCTACTTACAGACGCTCCAAGCCTAGCAAACCCTGCTTCTTTAGAAGAATTGGCGATTGCAGTTAAACTTGCAGAGAAAAAAGACGCATAATTAGCGTTTAACTCTTTGTAAAAATGCCCGTATTTATGCGGGCATTTTTGTATCTATACTATGTAAAGTGAGACAGCTCTTTATTACTAATACCTTGAGTTTATAGTGGTATCTAGCTAATATACATGTATAAATAATCAGTGGTTTTTATATGTCTATCATTTTAGGGATTGATCCCGGCTCACGTATTACTGGATATGGTGTTATTCGCCAGAATGGCCGTCATCTGCAATATCTTGGCAGCGGTTGTATTCGTATGTCTGAAAAAGAACTACCTGGTCGATTAAAGCAAATTTATGCGGGGTTTCTGAAATCATCACGCAATTCCAACCTGATGTGTTTGCGATTGAACAAGTATTTATGTCAAAAAATGCTGACTCAGCATTAAAGCTTGGTCAAGCAAGAGGCAGTGCAATTGTCGCCGCGGTGAATGCAGACTTACCCGTTTACGAATATGCAGCTCGTTTAATTAAGCAAGCAGTAACAGGGACGGGGGCTGCTGATAAATCTCAAGTTCAACATATGGTCATGAGTATGCTGAAATTACCGGCTAAACCACAAGCCGATGCCGCTGATGCATTAGGCGCAGCTATTTGTCATGCAAATACCAATAAAACATTAATTGCGCTAGCCGGAAAAGCAACGGGTGCACGTCGTGGGCGTTATAGATAAAGAACACCAGTGTCGCTTGTTATAAATTCTCATTTCTTTTACTGGATATCTATCCAGTTCTTTATTACTATCTTAACTTATTATTTATTTTAAAGAGTATCTATTGTGATTGGACGTCTTCGCGGAAATTTATTAGAAAAACAACCACCAGAATTATTAATTGAAGTGAGTGGTATTGGCTATGAAGTACAGATGCCAATGAGCTGTTTTTATGAATTACCAGAAGTGGGTTCGGAAGCCATTATTTATACTCATTATGTTGTACGTGAAGATGCACAGCTACTATATGGTTTTAATACTAAAAATGAACGAGCGTTGTTTCGTGAAGTAATTAAAGCAAATGGTGTTGGTCCTAAACTGGGCTTAGCTATTCTATCAGGAATGACGGCAGCGCAATTTGTGCAAAGTGTTGAACGTGAAGATATCTCAACTTTAGTTAAGTTACCGGGTGTTGGTAAAAAGACAGCGGAAAGACTTGTTGTTGAAATGAAAGATAGATTAAAAGGATGGGGAGCGGGTGATCTGTTTACGCCAGCTACCGATGCAGCGCCAATGGATGATGGTTCAGAGTTCATTACTTCTCCACAAAGTGCTGTGGATGAAGCCGTCAGTGCATTAATTGCATTAGGTTATAAACCTCAGCAAGCATCCAAAACTGTTTCTCAAATTGCTAAGCCGGACATGACCAGCGAAGTATTGATCCGTGAATCATTAAAGTCGATGATTTAATCATCTTCTAATTGTTGAGTACTTATTATGATTGAAGCTGATCGTTTAATTGCAGCAGATAACCCAACTTTTCGTGAAGAGGATGTGATTGATAGAGCCATCCGTCCTAAAAAGCTAGATGATTACCAAGGCCAAGACCATGTTCGTAGCCAAATGGAGATTTTCATTAAAGCTGCACAAATGCGTGAAGAAGCACTGGATCACTTACTCATTTTTGGCCCTCCAGGTTTAGGTAAGACAACATTAGCCAATATTGTAGCTAATGAGATGGGCGTGAATATAAGAACGACATCAGGACCTGTTCTTGAAAAAGCAGGGGACTTAGCTGCATTACTGACTAATTTAGAAGAAAACGACATTTTATTTATTGATGAAATTCATCGTTTAAGTCCTATGGTTGAAGAAGTGCTTTATCCTGCGATGGAAGACTATCAACTTGATATCATGATAGGTGAAGGCCCAGCAGCACGTTCAATAAAGATAGATTTACCTCCGTTTACTTTAATTGGTGCAACGACAAGGGCTGGATCATTAACATCTCCGCTTCGTGATCGTTTTGGTATTGTCCAACGTTTAGAATATTACAAGGTAGAAGATCTTCAACATATTGTTCAACGCAGTGCAGATTGTTTGAATTTATCCATGGAATCTGAAGGTGCATTAGAAGTGGCTCGTCGTGCACGCGGTACTCCACGTATTGCCAACCGTTTATTACGTCGTGTTCGTGACTATGCTGAAGTCATGAGTGACGGGAACATTTCATCTGAGATTGCTGATAAAGCGCTTAATATGCTCGATGTGGACGTTCGTGGTTTTGATTACATGGACAGAAAGTTATTGTTAGCTATTATGGAAAAGTTTGATGGTGGGCCTGTTGGTTTAGATAATATTGCAGCAGCCATTGGTGAAGAGCGTGATACCATTGAAGATGTTATTGAACCTTATCTCATTCAGCAAGGTTATCTGCAAAGAACGCCTAGAGGACGAATTGTATCCGATAGAGCGTATCTACATTTTGGAATTGATAAGCCTGATAAATAGATTTCGTTACAGTATTAATATATTTACACAGTCTATTAATATTTCAAGCTGAGTTAATTGAAAGCGAGTGATCAAAATCACTCGTTTTTTCGTATATGGATTATTGAAAGTGTGAAAAATGAACACTTACTAAAAATAAATGTAATTAACTTACAATTTTGAGACAAACCTTTTGAAAGAAATCTTGTTTCCTATTAATATTAGCGGGTTCTATATTAGAGTTAACTTAACATTAAATTAACCTGATTTACACATTTATGTAACACTTTGTGGTTATTAATACGCTAATGAATATTAAGACTACATAAATAAGGTGTTTACGCTCACTTAAAAGTATGGAAGTACTGTGTCATTCAGCCTGACACAAAGGAGTTCTCATGATCACTGATGTAGTGGAGTTATCGCGTCTGCAATTTGCAATGACAGCGATGTATCACTTCCTATTCGTTCCTCTGACTCTAGGTATGGCCTTTTTATTGGCTATTATGGAGTCTTTATATGTAATGACCGACAAACAAATCTACAAGGACATGACAAAGTTCTGGGGTAAATTGTTCGGTATTAACTTTGCACTAGGTGTAGCAACTGGTTTAACAATGGAATTCCAGTTTGGTACTAACTGGTCTTACTATTCACACTACGTTGGTGATATTTTCGGGGCTCCTCTTGCCATCGAAGCACTAATGGCTTTCTTCTTAGAATCTACTTTTGTTGGTTTATTCTTCTTTGGTTGGGATCGTTTATCTAAACGTCAACACCTTGCAGTAACTTGGTTAGTTGCTTTAGGTTCAAACTTCTCAGCTCTTTGGATTCTAGTAGCTAACGGCTGGATGCAAAACCCAGTAGGTGCAGAATTTAACTTTGAAACAATGCGTATGGAAATGGTGAGCTTCGCTGAAGTTGTACTAAACCCAGTAGCACAAGTTAAATTTGTTCACACTGTAGCATCAGGTTACACATGTGGCGCAATGTTCGTACTAGGTATCAGTTCTTACTACCTACTAAAAGGCCGTGATATTGCATTTGCACGTCGTTCATTCGCAATCGCAGCTTCTTTTGGTATGGCATCAATCCTATCTGTAATGGTTCTTGGTGATGAGTCTGGCTATGAGCTAGGTGAAGTACAACAAGTTAAACTTGCTGCTATCGAAGCTGAATGGCATACAGAAGAAGCGCCTGCTGCGTTTACTGTGATTGGTTTACCAAATCAAGAATCTATGGAAACAGATTACGCAATTAAGATCCCATATGTAATGGGTATTATTGCGACTCGTTCTTTAGATAAGCAAGTGACTGGTTTACGTGATCTTAAAGACCAACATGAACTTCGCATCCGAAACGGTATGGTTGCGTACGGTCTACTTGAGAAATTACGTAATGGTGAGAAAACACCTGAAAACATTGCTGCATTTGATGATGTAAAACATGACTTAGGTTATGGCTTACTTCTTAAGCGTTATACAGATAACGTAGTTGATGCAACAGAAGACCAAATCAAAGCGGCTGCGGATGATTCTATTCCAACTGTATGGCCATTGTTCTTCTCATTCCGAATCATGGTTGCGTGTGGCGTATTAATGCTTGGTATCTTTGCTTTTGCATTCATTCAAACATGTCGTCAAAAAATCGAAGCGAAGCCTTGGTTACTTAAAGCTGCACTATTTGGTATGCCATTACCATGGATTGCGATTGAAGCAGGTTGGTTCGTAGCAGAATATGGTCGTCAACCATGGGCTGTTGGTGAGATCTTACCTGTAAACGTAGCGGCATCAGCACTAACTGCAACTGAAATTCTAATTTCAATGGCTGCAATTATTGGCTTGTACACGATTTTCTTGATTGCTGAAGTTTACCTAATGGTTAAATTTGCTCGTAAAGGCCCAAGTAGCTTGAAAACAGGCCGCTACCACTTTGAGCAAAATGGTCAAGATTCAGAAGCGAAATTAACTCGCCAAGTAGAAGCATAAAAACGGAGATTTGAGCAATGTTTGATTACGAAGTATTGCGATTTGTTTGGTGGGCATTAATCGGTGTATTGCTGATTGGCTTCGCTGTAACAGATGGATTCGATATGGGTGTTGGTGCACTAGTACCTGTTATCGGTAAAACAGATTCAGAACGTCGAGTTATGATTAACTCAATTGCCCCTCACTGGGATGGTAACCAAGTATGGTTAATCACAGCAGGTGGTGCATTATTCGCAGCATGGCCATTAGTATACGCAACATCATTCTCAGGTTTTTACCTAGCAATGATCGTAACGTTAGCAGCACTATGGTTCCGTCCTGTTGGATTTGATTACCGTTCTAAAATTGAAGATAAGCGCTGGCGTTCAGCGTGGGATGCAGCGATCTTTATTGGTAGCTTCGTTCCACCAGTTATCTTTGGTGTTGCGTTTGGTAACCTTTTACAAGGCGTACCATTCCAACTAGATAACCTAATGATGCCAACATACCATGGTTCATTCTTTGGTCTGTTAAACCCATTTGCACTAGTGTGTGGCCTAGTAAGTTCATTTATGTTCATTACTCAAGGCGCTACATGGCTACAAATGAAAACAACGGGTGAGTTGCACACTCGCGCACGAAATATGGCGATGATCTTTAGCGCTCTTGTGGTTGTTTTGTTTGTAATTGCTGGTATCTGGGCTCAAAGCATTGAAGGTTATGTGATTGTAGGTAGCTTAGATCACTTTGCTCCGTCAAACCCATTAAATAAAGAAGTCGCTCGTGAAGTAGGTGCTTTGTTCCATAACTTCAACGAATACCCATTACTATGGATTGCTCCAGCATTAGCTGTGATCATGCCTATCGTTACAATTATTGCATCTCGTGCAAATATTGGTGGTCTTGCGTTCTTAAGCTCAAGCTTAACTAACGCTGGTGTTATCTTAACTTCTGGTTTTGCGTTATTCCCATTCGTAATGCCATCGAGCTTGAACCCTAACCATAGCTTAACTATGTGGGATTCAACTTCAAGTGAGTTAACACTTACGCTAATGACATACGTTGCTATCGTAATGGTACCAATTATTCTTGCTTACACTATCTGGACGTACATTAAAATGTTTGGTCGTCTTGATAATAAATTCATTGAAGAGAACAAAACGTCTCTATACTAAGGAGTATTTACTATGTGGTATTTCGCATGGATTCTAGGTGTTCTACTTGCTTGTGCATTTGGTATCATCAATGCTCTTTGGTTAGAGCACTCAGAAATGATGGATAAAGACAGTGAGTAATCTCGCTGACAAAATCGATAGCGTACAATCTCCAATCAACAATATCGTCATTCGTTTATTGTTGGTTGGTGTTGCAGTGTTCCATATGGCAATGCTTATGTGGGAACCGACAATATACGCTGAACGAATTGGTGGGTTTAGTGGGTTATTGGCTCCAGCTCTAATTTATTCAGTGTGTACCGCTTTCATTTTTGTTGTTGGATTCATTCCTCAAAAATGGGGATGGAAACTTCTGTTTAGCCCATATTTTTCAATGTTGATTTTGATATATTTCAGTTACTTATACTTTATGTAGTTTGCTTGCATTAAAGTCATCAGTTGAAACATAATATTGAGTGGTTTGTTACTTATTTAAGTGACAAACCATTTTTTTTTACGATTTAACCTCAAAATGTAAATATCATATAGTTACCTAGGGTTAAGATCAGTTATAGTTAGCAATTGATTTTTCAATAATAATGAGAAAGGTGAGATGAATACGAATCCATTTAAATGGCCTATAACCATTTATTATGAAGATACCGATGCTGGTGGCGTTGTATATCATTCAAACTACCTTAAGTTCTTTGAGCGTGCACGAACTGAACTATTACGAGATAAAGGGGTCTCCCAACAAGTAATGTTGAATGAATCTATAGGCTTTGTTGTAAAGAGTTTACAGATTGATTTCATTTCAGCTGCTCGTTTAGATGAACAACTTATTGTTGAAACATTAATAACAGAAATTAAAAAAGTATCGCTAACCTTTTGTCAAATATTGGTTAATTCTGACGGTAAAGTATTGTGCAAAGCTACGGTTAAGGTAGCCTGTGTCGATAATTCAGTTATGAAACCAACGGCGATCCCATCGTTTATTTTATCGGAGATATCTTGTGACAGGTGAACTATCAATTCTCGATCTATTTTTACAAGCTAGTTTATTAGTTAAGATCGTGATGCTTATTCTATTAAGCTTGTCTGTAATTTCATGGGCGATGATCTTTAAACGCTCAAAAGTATTATCTGTAGCTCGTAGCGATGCGGAACGTTTTGAAGATAAATTTTGGTCTGGTATGGATCTATCTCAACTGTTCAATGAAGTGAAAGTTCGTAAAGATCGAATTAGCGGAACAGAGAAAATCTTTTATTCAGGTTTTAACGAATTTGCTCGTTTATCTCGAGTAAACTCTTCTTCATCAGAAGCGGTAATGGACGGAACGGCTCGTGCTATGCGTGTGACGGTTTCTCGTGAAGTAGATAACTTAGAGACGAATCTACCTTTCCTAGCAACAGTTGGCTCTATTACACCTTATATCGGCCTGTTTGGTACGGTATGGGGTATTATGCACGCATTCATTGCTTTGGGTGCAGTAAAACAAGCAACACTTGCTATGGTGGCACCGGGTATCGCAGAAGCACTTGTAGCGACAGCTATGGGTTTATTTGCTGCTATCCCAGCAGTTATCGCTTATAACCGTTTAAGTGTTAAAGTAGGCAAGTTAGAACACAACTATGCTGCATTTATGGATGAGTTCTCAAGTATTCTTCACCGTCAAGCTATGGCGAGTCAGGAGAAGTAATGTCTGGTTATCAACCTAAAAAACGTAAGTTAACTGCTGAAATCAATGTAGTTCCATACATTGATGTAATGTTAGTACTATTAATTATTTTCATGGTAACCGCTCCTTTTGTGACTCAAGGTGTTGATGTTGATTTACCTGAAATGACCAATACGAAATCAGCACAAGCAATGGCAGGAGAAGATCCTAATGCGACATTTATTATCGTTGAAGTAGATAAAGACGGTAATTTAGGTTTAAGTGTTGATAACCAAGAAGTGCGCCGACCTATGTCGATGCAAGAAATGATCACTAATGTAAAAGCTGAATTAAGTATTAAACCAAACTCTCCAGTAGCGGTGGGTGGGGATGCTAGTACACCTTATGCTGAAATTGTTTTGGTTTTGGATGAATTGAGTCGAGCGGGTGTTAGTAAAGTAGGCTTGCTCACTGATCTCAAGGAATAGAAGTGAATAACCATTGATGAAAGCGGATAATAATTACACATTTGCCATTGGTGTTTCTGTAGTGCTTCACTTACTGTTAGTGATAGCACTGATATTTGGTAGCGATTTTTCTTTAGATGACAAAGCTAAGCCAAATACGATTCAAGCGGTTGTGATTGATCCTGGCACGATAGCTAAGCAAGCAAATCAAATTCGACAAGAACGAGAAAGAGCTGAGCGAGCTGAGCAAGAACGTTTGAAGAAATTAAAACAGCAAGCGGCACAGTTAGAAAAGAATCGTAAGGCAGAAGAAGAACGTATTCGTCGATTAAAAGAAAAGCAAGTTCAAGAGAAAAAAGCCGCTCGTCAGGCGGAAGAAGAACGCAAAAAAGCAGTAGCTGAAGCGAAAAAAGAGAAAGAACGTGCAGTAGCTGCAGAGGCTGAGCGTAAACGAAAAGCAGACGCAGCAGCTAAAGCAGAAGCGGCAAAACAGGCTAAAATTAAAGCGGATAAAGAAAAAGCAGCGAAAGAGGCTGCTAAGAAAGCGCAATTAGAAAAAGAGAGAGCAGCTAAAGCTGAAGCAGATCGTAAGGCAAAAGAAAAAGCGGCCAAAGCAGAAGCTGAAAGAAAAGCGAAAGCAGAGGCTGAGCGAGTAGCTAAAGCCAAAGCAGCAGAAAAAGCTCGTAAAGAAAAAGCAGCGAGAGCAGAAGCTGAGCGTAAACAGAAAGAAGCAGCATTAAATGATATCTTTGCAGGTTTAGAAGATGAGACGGTTCAGAACTCATCAGCTAAACAACAGCATATTGATAATGAAGTTAATCGCCATGCGGCAATTTATACTCAAATGATTCAGCAAAACTTGCTGGTTGATGAGACATATGTAGGTAAAAGCTGTCGAGTGAAAATTAAGTTGGCCTCTTCCGGATTACTTTTATCTGTGACCACTTTAGGTGGTGATGCTCAAGTTTGTCGAGCTGCAAAAACAGCAGTAACAAAAGTGAATGTGTTTCCTATGCCAAAGGATGCAGATGTTGTTGCTAAGTTAACGAATATAAACCTTACCGTTCAACCAGAATAAGGAAGAGCAAGTGCTTAAACGATGGATATTAACCCTATTTGTGGTTTGTTTAGGTTTTAGTCAGGTTGCAAGAGCCGAGCTAGAACTGGTTATTACAGAAGGTATTGATTCAGCAAGACCAATTGGTATTGTGCCTTTTAAATGGCATGGAGAGGGCAAGTTACCGCAAGATATATCTGCGATTATTTCGTCTGATTTACAGCGTAGTGGTAAGTTTAGTCCTATTGCAACCAATAAAATGCCACAAACACCTTATAAAGATTCGGATATTAATTACGAAGCTTGGACAAAAATGGGTGTGGATGCCATTGTTACTGGCGAGGTTAAATTAAACGCACAAGGTAAGTATGAAGTTACATACAAACTTATCGATGTTGTTCGTGGTCAGTTAACTAAAGGTCAATCTAAGGCATTAGATGAATCAGGTAAGTTAGTACTTACTCGAGATCATATTTTAGTTAATAAAGTGGCGTCATTATCGACAAAGCAATTGCGTAAATATGCACACCGTATTTCTGATGTGGTGTATGAAAAATTGACAGGTGAAAGAGGTGCGTTTTTAACTCGTATCGCTTATGTGGTTGTAAATGACAAAGCACAATACCCATACCAGTTAAGAATTGCTGACTATGATGGTTATAATGAACGCTTAGTTCTGAAATCGAAACAACCTATCATGTCACCAGCATGGTCACCTGATGGTAAAAAGCTTGCATATGTAAGTTTTGAAAATAGAAAGTCACAAATTTTCATTATGAATATTTATACGGGTAAGAGAGAGTTAATTGCTTCTTATCCGCGTCATAATGGAGCACCGCGCTTCTCACATGATGGTGATAAGTTAGCGATAGTATTATCAAAATCTGGAAGTCTACAAATTTATGTTGTGGATTTGAAGACCAAAAAAATGAGTCAAATTACTCGCGGTAGAGCGAATAATACCGAACCTTTTTGGGCTCCAGATAACAAGTCACTTATATTTACATCAGATCGGGGTGGTAAACCTCAGATATATAGAGTAAATTTAGGGGATGGTTCGACTAAACGTTTAACCTGGCAAGGCAGTCAGAATCTTGGTGGGCAGATTACTCCAGACGGTAAATACATCGTTATGGTAAATCGCTCAGAGACTGGATTTAATCTAGCGAAACAAGATTTAGAAACCGGTGCTGTCCAGGTCTTAACAAAGACACTACTGGATGAGTCACCAAGTATTGCGCCAAATGGTGGCATGGTGATTTACAGTTCAATCTATAGAAAACAAAATGTTCTTTCTATGGTTTCTATAGATGGCCGTTTTAAAGCTCGCTTACCAGCGACTAACGGTCGTGTAAGGGCACCAGCGTGGTCGCCATTTTTATAGCTACTAAAAATATTTAGGAAAATAAGGAAAATACAATGCAACTAAATAAACTTCTTAAGAGCCTTTTAATCGCGTTGCCTGTGGTTGCTCTTTCAGCTTGTAGTTCTAGCGACAGCGCAACTGACAGTACTGCTGGCCAAGAATCAACTAATGCTGCAGAGACTCAAACAACTAACGGTGCAGAAGGTCAAACAGATACAGCTGTTCTATCTTCTATCGAAGCTGATGAAGCAATGAACGAAGCTGAAGTACGTGCTCAAGCTGAGCAAGAACTTCGTAAAGTTCAAACTGTTTACTTCGCATTTGATAACTCAACAATCTCTTCAGAATACGAAGATATGCTTGCAGCTCACGCAGCTTTCCTAAGTGCTGATCCTTCAATCAAAGTAACTGTTGAAGGTCACGCTGATGAGCGCGGTACTCCTGAATACAACATCGCTCTAGGCGAGCGTCGTGCTAAAGCAGTATCTAAGTACCTACAAGCTCTAGGTGTTTCTGCAGACCAAATCTCTATCGTAAGCTACGGTGAAGAGAAGCCACTAGTTCTTGGCCAAACAGCTGAAGACTACGCTAAAAACCGTCGTGCAGTATTAGTATACTAATCGATAGTTTATAAGGCTGACTTATATGAAATACAGTAACCTTAAGCGAATCATTCCGCTTACGTTGCTGGCTAGTGCGGCGACCCTTGTGGTCGCCGCACCTGCTCCAGTCACAGATTTAAATGCCAGTTCCAATTCTCCCTCTTCTGCTCCTGCATCATCGGCAAGTATTGAACGCCTAGAACGTTTAATTAAAAGTCGTAATCAAATTCAGCTTCAATTACAACAGCAGTTGGATGGTTTATCTCAAGAACTTTCAGAGATGCGAGGCACGGTAGAGCGCAATAGCTATGAACTTGATCAGATGCTTGAGCGTCAACGTCAGCTGTATATTGAAATAGACAACATAAGAACAGCTAAACCAACTGTAGAAGCGAAGCCTGAAGCAACAGAAGGTGGATCAACAGAAGGTGCTTATGCTGCTGATACTAATGAAAATGCGGCTTATCAAAATGCAGTGGATTTGATCTTAAAAGAGAAAAACTACGCAGGGGCAACAAAAGCATTTCAAGAATTTGTAACGGCATACCCTGATTCAGTATATAGCTCGAATGCACATTACTGGTTAGGACAGTTGTACTTTGCTCAAAAAAATGATGTAGAAGCAGCCAAGAGTTTTGCTAAAGTCGTTAGTTATGAAGACTCAAATAAACGAGCTGATGCTCTACTGAAGTTAGGCGAAGTAGCTAAACGCAATAATAATAATGCGGCAGCAAAAAAATATTATCAAAAAGTAGTTAATGAATACCCAGATAGTACGACTGCAAAAACTGCAGCATCTAAACTGGAATCACTGTAACTTTGCTGAATTTTTAGTATTTTTAAAACATAAAGGAGCCTAAGGCTCCTTTTTTATTTCCCCTAACTTGCTGACTAAATCATTAGGGGTATAATGCTCAAACTATTTGAAAAAAGTTACTGAGCTGAGCAATGGGCCATATTCTAGATCACATCGATACCGTTTATCCTTTCCCTCCAAAGCCAATCGCATTAAGTGCGGAAGAGAAAGTAGAATACATTTCTAAAATCAAACAATTACTTAAAGATAAAAATGCGGTATTAATTGCCCATTATTATACTGATCCTGAAATTCAAGCATTAGCTGAAGAGACTGGTGGTTTTGTTGGTGATTCACTTGAAATGGCTAAATTTGGTAATCGTCATGAAGCAAAAACATTAGTGATTGCTGGTGTTCGTTTCATGGGAGAATCTGCAAAAATTCTAACGCCTGAAAAAACCATTTTGATGCCGACATTAGAGGCAGAGTGCTCACTAGATTTAGGCTGTCCAGCAGACAAGTTTACTGAGTTTTGTGACGCGCACCCTGATCATACGGTTGTGGTTTATGCTAATACTTCTGCAGCAGTAAAAGCTCGAGCTGATTGGGTGGTAACATCAAGCATTGCTTTAGAAATCGTAGAGCACCTAGATGATGAAGATAAAAAAATCATTTGGGGACCAGATCGTCATTTAGGCTCATATATTGCGAATAAAACTGGCGCAGATATGCTTCTATGGCAAGGTGAGTGTATTGTTCATGATGAATTCTCAGCAAAAGCTTTAAAAGATGCTAAAGCACTGCACCCTGATGCTGCTGTGTTAGTTCACCCTGAATCACCAGCAAGTGTTGTTGAGTTAGCGGACGCTGTTGGTTCTACAAGTCAATTAATCAAAGCAGCTAAAGAGCTACCACAACAAAAAATGATTGTTGCAACAGATAAAGGTATTTTCTTTAAAATGCAGCAAATGGTGCCAGAGAAAGAATTACTTGAAGCACCAACTGCAGGTGCTGGCGCAACATGTCGTAGTTGTGCTCACTGTCCTTGGATGGCGATGAATGGCTTAGTTGCTATTGAGAAGTCACTTCGAGAAGGTGGGTCTGAGCATGAGATTTTTGTAGATGAAGAAACACGCTTAAAATCTCTTATTCCATTAAATCGTATGTTAGATTTTGCTGAGCAATTAAACGCAAATAGATAATGCGATAAATGTTTTATATAAAAATGGCGACCATATTGGTCGCCATTTTTTTTATTCTTTATCGCTAAGTGCGAAGTAAATTTTTGATACGATAATTTCTGCTATAAGAATCGTAAATACCACAGCGAAGAAGGCTACGACACCATTTAGAGGGCCTTCAAATGATACTTTATCTCCAAACAGAATATTTATTGCCTCAAGCATAATGAATTTACTACCAACTAAAATCACATAGCTACTTAAACCACGGTATATTTTCGGTGCTGTGCCTGGTTTCGATTTAAAGTAATCTGCAATTCTGTGTTCTGCATTAATTGAAAGTTTCAGTAATAATTGCAATAAAATAGCGGCCGCAAAAGAAACAGTAAATGATTCTATATTTACAAAGTCCCAGTATTCATCAAAAAAGTTTAAAACAGTTAAATCTACAAGTACAGCCAATGTATAGCCGACAAATAAACGTTGTGGAGTATTAAAACCATATTCTTTAGTTGCTGAGCTCATAATGTATTCCTAATTATTTATTAATGTCGTTTTCATTTTCTGTTTATTATATTGCCTAATAATTTACTGTATTAAAAGGCTATCAGAAATGGTTGGCGCTAAATGGTAAATTTATATATTGAATTGCTGACCTAAGTCGTAACTTAATGATTATCCTTCCATCAAATAAAATAAATGTTCTATATTAATAATGTATTTGTTTTTATGGAATTATGTATGAAATATGGATTGTTTCTTTTAGTGTTTTTGAGTGCTTCTGTTTTTGCCAACGAAGAGGAAGAATGGGATTTCTTGCTTGTTTTTCCTATGGTGTGGGCTCCTAGTATTGAAGGAAGTGTATCTTCGGGCCAAGATGTGGTTCGTGTCGATGTCCCATTTGAGAACATATGGGATGGGTTAGCGTTTGGTTTAATGGGGGACTTTTACGCTACAAAAGGAAAATGGTTAGTTGGTGCACGAGCAAATTATCTCTATATGAAAGATTCGACGCAAACTAAAGGCCTTAATGGGCCGATTACGGGTTCTGTTATTTCCCCTGGCCACGATATCACAACAAGAATGCACCTTTCTGTAAATGATTTATTTTTTGGTTATGAAGTCTTCCCTAATCTTGAACTACTAACGGGGGTTCGCCATACATACAGCCAAGTTGAATTGGACATTAATGCATTATCAAATGGTGGTTTGATTAATGTAAATGGATCGGCTTTATTAGCGAAAGAACATTTATTTGATTGGCTTGTTGGGATTAAATATAACAAATATTTTGATGATCGTTGGGGGATATCAGTAAGCGCAGATTTCAATGTTGTTGGTGATAATGATGTTAATCATGGTTTTAATATTATGGGGATTTACCGATTTACAGAAGCACATAATTTATGGTTTGGATACCGCTATTTGAATATTGCAAACGAAATGAAGCAAGATGGTATGAATTTAGAAATTGATCTAGTTGAAAAAGGACCACAGCTAGGATACGCGTATCGATTTTAAACTCAGAGCTGAATACTCATCGTAGTAAATAACTGAGTATCCTCGTAGATTACAAGGCTTGAGAGCTCTTATCTATTGCCATAGGTATAATTTATTTTTCTCATGACTGTTAAATTAACCTTTGGCGTGAAATGGTAAGTAATTTTGTTATGTTTTATTAGAGTAATTAATTTTTGATAAGAAGGTTATTATGATTATTTTCTCTAAAATAAAAGACATTAATGAGTTGGGATTGAATACTGATTTAGCAAGCTTACTTCAGCAATATTTCTTCATCAATGAAGACAGAGCACAACACAATGAGTAGAAGCAATAATATTCAATTAGTGACTAAAGATAGTGTCAAAATCTTCACCACTATATTTAAAGAGTTAGACAGTAAGAGCCATCTTTTGTTAAGAGAGGCAACCATTCCAATTGATATTATTGATGACGATAAAAGGCATTACTTGTACCTTCCAGAGTCTTGTTTAAAGAATTTAATGGAGGTATTAAGTCGTAATGTTGAAAATCATCGACTTGGGGTTTTATTTTGGCGCTTATGTAAAGATACTTATATTCCTAGTTTTATTGAAAGGTTAACTATTGGTGGTGATTTAAAGTCAACGTTAGATGAATTTTCTAATCTGTTGATAAGTGACTCAACTAACTCAAAAGTTTATCTACAAGAAAAGGGGGATACTTGGTGGTTGGTTCGTGAAAAATCAGGTATAGATGAACCTTGGTTTAAATTTGCAGAAATGTTTTCTGTGATTTTTATGTGTGAATTACTACGAAACCTGACAAGTCATGAATGGGCACCAAGCCGTATTGGGATTCGTTGCGATAATGATAGTGATTTTGTAGCACTTCCTGCGTTAAAGAGTGTTCAATTTTTTACTGAAAGACCGGTTACTGCAATTGAGATCCCCAAAGCATTTATATATAAAAAAGTGAATCTGATTCAAAAACAACGGACTCACAACATTTCAAATAATCCATTGAATATAAAGAATATCTGCTTTGTTGAACAATTTAAAATGGCGATATCTCCATATCTTCCTGTTGGAAAATTACCAATTAAACTGGCAGCTGAGATTTTACGGATGAATGTGAGAACACTTCAGCGAAAACTTAAGAATGAAGGAGCTATCTACCAAGTATTAATTGAAGAGATGTGTTTCGAACTCATTACACGAGATATTGTAGAAACAACAAAACCGATTACCATCATAGCCACTCAGTATGGTTATTCCGATGCAGGTCATTTCTCGCGTGCGTTTAAGCGTATTTATGGCATGTCGCCAACTCTGTATCGTAAAAATAATAGTTTAGTTTGAAATCATCTCTAATTTCTATTGTCGTCAAATGGCAATTAAATCGTATTGAATTCCTTTATGTTAGCAACTAGTCTCTATTATGTTTGCATTATGTTTTATTTTGCTGCTGTATATTTTAGTACTTTGAATCTGAATGCAAATGTAAGGGAATTATTTACATACTAAGGAATTTATTTATGAAAAATGCTTTAAGGTTTAGTGTCATAGCTTTGTCATGTGGCGCTGTTTTTTCTGCTTCGGCATCATCAACTCTGTTTACGAATGTAGATATCTTTAATGGAACGAAAAATAAATTATATGAAGATCATTATGTTTTGGTTGAAAATAATTTAATTAAAGCCATTTCAGCCAAACCGATTGAGGCAGGTGATGCATTAGTAATTAATGGCGAAGGTAAAACATTAATGCCAGGTTTAATTGAAGGCCATGGTCACCTTTTATTGAATGCCGGAACGTTAAATGATCATGAAAATAATAGAACAATTGAAGAATTAGCATCTAGAGCAACCGTAAATGCGAATGCAGCATTTCAGTCTGGTTTTACTACATGGCGAGATGCTGGTGGCTTAAATACGGGTTTACGTAAAACCATTGACTCAGGCATGCTCGAAGGACCTCGTTTATATACTTCTGGTGCTTTTATTGGGCCAACGGGTTCTCATGCGGATTTCAGTAATTTAACCACGCCAAATCAACATATTAATGGACCCCAAACATCAATGAGCCGCAGTAATGTGAGTGTGAATACAGACACTGTAGGTGAAATTAAATCGGCAGCTCGTCAAAACTTCAAACAAGGTAACTCTCAGCTCAAAATCATGTCTTCTGGTGGTGTTGCATCATCATTTGACCCGTGGCAATTAAACGCAATGTCTGCAGAAGAAATTGGTGCCGCTGTAGAGGTTGCTGACGCTTATGGTTCGTATGTAATGTCGCATGCTTACAGTAAAAAAGCGATTTTACGCAATCTAGATGCAGGCGTTAAGACCATTGAGCATGGCTTTATGTTTGATGGTGAAATTAATAAAAAAATGAAAGAAAAGGGCGCTTATATTACGACGAATATGACGGCTTTCTCTCCTTATTTAAGTCAAATCGAAGCGATCAATAGTAATCCTGCATCAAAACGCAAAGCTGAATCAGCAACCAAAGCATTCAAAAACTATATTTCTAATGTGAAAAAGTACCAACCGAAATGGGGATTCCATACCGATTGTGTTGGTGATGTAACGTCATGTATTAAACAAACTGACCATACGATTTATCTTGCAGGGAAAGAGCTAGGCAATTTTTATACTCTTAAAGGCATGACATCTGTAAATGGTGAAATTGTGAAATTATCAGGAGTGATGGATCCGTATCCTGAAGGTAAATTAGGTGTAGTTGAAGTGGGTGCTTATGCTGATTTATTGGTGGTAGATGGTAATCCTCTTGAAGACTTATCTGTGCTTGGCGCTAATGAAAAGTGGTTTGATGCGAAAGAGCGAGATCCTGCGCTTGATACGATTAAAGTTATCATGAAAGACGGCAAAATTTACAAAAATACGTTGTAGCAGTTGATGAACCTTTTTGTATAGCCTACTTAATGTAGGCTAGTTATAAGGATCCATAATGAAGAAAATTATCTTTTTATTGGTGCTATGTATCCCGTTCTATTCAATGAGTGACGAACTAATTGAATTAAAGTGGCAGGAATTAGCCATTAAACAAACTGAAGTTAATGTACGTTTACCTGAATTAACTGACCAACAAAAACTGACTCTTAAGCAAATTTTAATATTACAGAATGATGCTACAGCAAAAGCTGAAGAGCAGCGTTTAGAACTAATGAATCAACTAAAAAAAGAGGGGGTTAATGCAACAGAGGCGATTGCTGCAAGACAAGCATACATGACAGCAAAGCAAAAGAATGCAGAAGCAATAACTCAAGAATACGATGGAAAAAAAGTACGTATGCCAGGGTTCATTGTCCCTATTGAGTTTGACGGTTTAAAAACAACCGAGTTTTTATTAGTCCCCGTAGCAGGAGCTTGCATTCATATGCCTCCGCCACCTGCAAATCAAATTGTTCGAGTTTCATATCCAGAAGGCTTTACTGTGCAAAATGTGCAATATCCAGTTTGGATTGAGGGTGATTTTCATTCGAAAAAAGTGACGGAAGAAGTATTTTTAGTGGATGGTCAAAGTAATATCACAATGGGATATGAAATGAATGCATCGTTGATTGAAGATTATTATGAACCCGAAAGTTAATAAACTAGGAGATGACATTGAGTAATAACAATATGATAAAAAATAGTTTATTGATCACGGCGTTAACTTCACCTTTTGCGTTTGCTGCAAATTTCGAAAGTCCCGACTCTGTAGAAAATACCATTGAAAGTAAATCGTCTCTAAAACCACACTGGCGAGAAGAACTATCGAATAAAGGCATCACTTTTGGCATTGATTATTTGGCATTAGGTCTTTCTTCTCCTAATGGTTCTCAAGGAAACAGCATTGATCGTTCATCCGGTATTGCGCGGTTTTATGGGGCTTGGCATTTAGTTGGTAATGGCACAGAGGATACTGGTGGCATTGTTTGGAAGGTTGAGCATAGGCATGCTTACAGTTCAACACCACCTAAAAACATGGCTTTCATTGATGATATTAGTAATGGCCCAGAGGGCTTAGGTTATGTGGGAATGATAGCCCCAGCTTATAACGATCAAGGAACAAGGGTTACTAATCTACACTGGAAACAAAAATTCAATAATGGAAAAACATCTCTGCTCATTGGTTGGCAAGATGTGACTGATTATGTAGATGCATATGCTTTGGCGAGTCCGTGGACTGGGTTTACAAATTTAGCATTTAGTACAGGGGCTGGGGTCATGGGTTTACCTGACGATGGTATCTTAGCTATTTCTGCCGGGCATATGGTCACAGATAATTTTTATGTCGTTGCTGGCATTGCAGATGCAAAAGGAAAGTCTGATGATATTTTTGAAGGGTTTGATACAGCCTTTCATGACAGCACTTATTTTAAAACCCTTGAGTTAGGGTGGACGGATTCACAAGACCAAATTTATACCGACAATTTTCATGTAACGTTGTGGCATTTTGATGAAGGATCAAGACACAGTTTATCATCAACGGTGTTATCTGATGGAAGCGTTATTGGCGGTGAGAGTGGACAAGGTGTTAACTTTTCATGGAGTCAGTTTGTTACTGCTCAATTTATGCCTTTTGTTCGTGGTGGTATATCTGAAGGAGATGTTGCCTTATTCGATAAATCGTTAAGTGTCGGTGTTGGGTACTTTGGACTAGGTACTGGTAATAATAATTTAGGTTTTGCTGTTAACTGGTCTGAAACCAACAGTGATACATTGCAAAAATTTATGGGGGCTGAAAAGTATCAAACTACGGCTGAGTTATATTACAACATGCAAATAGGGGATAATTTTCAGATCACTCCAGATATTCAATATATAAATAATCCAGCTCTTTCAAGTGAAAGCAGTGCGTGGGTCTTTGGCTTACGAGCAAGAATTTTTATATAAATAGAAAGGCATCTAGCAACTTAAATAAGCAATTAATTTTAATGGCTTATTTAAGTTGCTAGATGCCTTTTTTTGGTTGCTGTGTATCTAAAGATTAAAGTAATAAAGCAAAGTGCCCACTTGTCGTCAAATGGCAATTCTCCGGACTAAATTTAACCTATTATCTCTCTGTCCCCACAAAATTAAAGAGAGAAAAATATGACTACAGTAATAACTAATGCAAACGTATTTAATGGCGTAGATAATCAATTACAAGAAAATGTGTCTTTGCTCATTGAAAATAATGTGATCACTCAAATTGGTGATGTTGACTTATCTTTAGCAAGCGAAATTATTGATGCTAAAGGTGGCACAGTGATGCCGGGTCTTATGGATGCACACGTTCATATCACGATGTCTGCGCCTTTTCATGAACTTGATAAAATGACCAGAGAAGAAGTTGCAATCCGCTCTGCAAAAGTTGCAGAAGGAATGCTGATGCGTGGTTTTACAACGGTTCGTGACGTAGCGGGCAATACACTAGGGCTTAAAAACTGTATTGATAATGGTTATGCTACAGGTCCTCGAATTCTGCCTTCTCAAGCGGCTATTTCACAAACTTGTGGTCATTCAGATTATCGTCAAAACCAAGCACAAGAACGTACTGGCAGTCATGAAGATTCTCCTTTAATGAAAACGGGCGCATTTAAAGTAGCAGATGGCCGCTCAGAAGTGCTTAGAGCGGTACGTGAGCAGTTATTTATGGGCGCATCGCAAATTAAAATGATGGCCGGTGGTGGCGCTTCATCGACATTTGATCCACTTGATACGATTCAATACACATTAGATGAAATGAAAGCAGCGGTTGAAGCCGCATCCGATTACGGTACCTATGTCGCTGCGCATATTCATACTGCTGATACCATGAGAAGAGCTGCCGAGGCTGGGGTAATGTCATTTGAGCATGCCACTATTATGGATGATGACATTGCTAAAACCATTAAAGATAAAGGGATCTTTGTTATTCCATCGTACTTTACGTCATCACTGATTGCTGAACGAAAAATACCTCTAGGCAGTGAAACCTTGTATCAAAAAACAGAGCGAGTGGGTAAAGCGATGTTTAAGTCAGCAGAGTTAATTAAAAAGTACGATATCCAAAATATTTGTTTTGGTACCGATTGTGTAGGCACGCTTGATGTCCATAAAACACAGTCAGAAGAACTTCAAGCTATTGAGACGGTATTTGATTCATTGACTGCTCTTAAAATGGTGACATCGAATTGTGGACGTTTGTTTGAGATGTCAACATACAAGCATCCATACCAAGAAGGTAAGCTAGGTCAAATTACTGAAGGGGCTTATGCTGACTTACTTATCATTGAAGGGAATCCTTTGAATGGTGTGTCATGTGTTACTAATACTGAAACACAAAAGCTCATCATGAAAGATGGAGTGGTGTACAAAAATACACTATGAGCAATTCGCATGAGTTGTTAATTTTGTAGACCAAGAATGGTCTTCTTATATAACTTAGGGGTTAATCCGCTGATCCGTTTAAATGCTCGTGAAAAATGCGAGATATTATTATAACCAAGTTGGTTTGATATATGGGTTAGCGAATGCCCCTCTTCCATAAGCTCACAAGAGACAGATAGCATAAGACTTTCTTTTATTTGTCTAAATGATGTGCGTTCTTCTTTTAAGCGTCTTTGAAATGTTCTTGAGGTCATATTTAGCAGTTTTGCAGCTTGATTAACCGTTAAAGAATGCTCTCTCACATAAGGTAGTAAAGCGGTAAATACACTGTCACTAAAGCTAGAGTGCCATTCAACTAATGGCTGCTTTTGTTCGGTATCGGAATGCGATATATGGATTTCTTTGTGCAGTATATCGTCATCAATCAAAACGGCTGTAGTATGCTGACCAATAAACAATTGGGTCTTGCCATTTAATGAAGACAATAAAGCGTCGGCATCGTTGTGTTGAATTCGGATTTGTTGAGGGAACCAATTCGTTTTGGTTAATGCCTGAATGAGTTCTATGATATATAAAACGGCAAACACTTCGCTCCACAAAAAGTAAACACTGTTTTCATAAGGTGTAGATCGACAAAACCAGTGTTTATTGTATTCTTCTTCAAATGAAATTGAGCTTCCCGGTGAGTCACTCTTAAATACATCACTTGCTTTTTCAAGCGCCTCTTTAACGGTAACCGCTTCACTAAATTGTTTGAGTATTTGCGGAATAATGCGTTGTCGGAAAGCTAACCGTAAAAGTTCACTAAAATTGTTAATACCAACTTGAGATGAGAGTAAATAGATCAAACGTTTTACGGGCTCAGTTGGTAAATAATCTTTATCGGTATTAAACAGATCTGGAGGCAGTCCAGAGTCACGTAACAGTTCTTGAATATTTATTCCGTGCTTTGCAAACACATCAATAAGAATTTTTGTATAACCCGTACGGATCATAGGTAATGGTGCTGTGTTAGAAGACGGCATAAATAACTCATTCTATGTAAAACGAATAATAAGTATTGGCGTAAAATGGTAAGTAATCATTCTCTATTTGCTGATATTTTTATCTTTTAGTTCAATTTGCGACACACAACACAATATTGCTGTACTGTTGTATATTGATGAGTATTAGATCTTATATAAATAACTAATTAAATAATAAGTATTTTCTATATAAGTTTCTCGATTTTTTTCAAATAGCGACTATAAATATAGTTTAGGAATGGATTCCAATAGCGGTAGGTAACGGTATGACAGAAGAAATAAAAGCACCAAAAGAAGAGAGTGAAAATACCTCACAAGAAAATAACGCGCCTAAAAAAAATAAGGTTCGAAAAATTACGAATTATTTGTTAATTACGGTTGCTGCTCTACTGTTATTTAGCATTATTTCTGATCGCATTATTCCTTTAACCGATAATGCCCGAGTAAAGGGCTATGTCGTTCCTATAAAGCCTGAAGTCTCTGGGCAAGTTTTAGATATTTTAGTTCAACCTAATCAACTAATTAAAGAAGGCGATGTACTTGCTAAATTAAATCCTGTTGATTATGAAATCGCATTAAAACAAGCAGAACAAAGTTTAGAAATTGCAGGGCAAAATGTAGGTGCTCAAACTGCGGTGATTGCTTCATCTCAAGCAAGATTAACTAGCGCAAATGTTGAATTGGAAAATACGCGACTTCAATCTAATCGTATTCTTGAAATGGCAGAGCGTGGTGTTGTATCTAAAGCTGATGCAGATAAAGCACGAGCGGCATTAGCTACAGCAAAAGCGAATGTTGTTAATGCTCAAGCTGATCTCGAAAAATCGAAGAAACAATTGGGTGCTGATGGTGCTGAAAACAGTCAGATTAAAGCTGCGTTGTTGGCATTAGAGCAAGCTCAAATTAATTTAGAGAGAACGGAAATTAAAGCGCCTACTGATGGCGGAGTGTCTAATTTTAGTTTATCTGAAGGGTTTTATGCTTCTGCTGGTCAGCCAATTATGACGTTTGTTTCAACGGAAAGTATTTGGATTGAAGCGTATTTTAGAGAAAATAGCTTAGGAAATATTCAACCGGGCGATAAAGTTGAAATCGCATTGGATTTTGCTCCAGGCAAAGTGATTCAAGGTACGGTAAGCAGCGTTGATTGGGGCGTTGATTGGGGTCAAAGCAATCAAGCGGGCAAGTTAGCTCAAGCGAATAATCAAACTGGATGGTTACGCCAAACTCAGATGCTACCTATTGCCATTGAGTTTGATCATTCACAAACAACTGGACAATTGCGTATCGGCGGGCAAGCGGATGTAATTGTGTATAGTGGTGATAACGTTATTTTTAATACGATAGGCAAACTGTGGATCCGCTTTGTGAGCTTGATGTCTTATGTCAGATAACGTCATTGAAGATACTCGAATTCAAACTAAGATACTGAGATACACGGTAGGGGTAGGTCTTGCCGTGTTTCTTGCTGCACTAATAGATTGGCCATTAGCCTTCGTTGCCCCTGTTTTTGTGGCTAAGTTTCTGATTGATAAACCTGAGTTAAATAAAGAAACTTTATATGAATTAACCATCGCTATGGTTGCTACCATGGTGCTTGGTTTGTTGCTATCAAATGGAATAACTCAATACCCAATTCCAATGCTTATTTTGGTCGGGATTATGATGTTGTGGGGATACTATTTGTTTACGGACCCTAAATGGAATTTGTTTGCAACCATATTGATTATTGCCATATTAATGCTTCCGTTTATGGCGATATCCAATCCGGGTATGTCGGTTTTTCTTGCGACAGGTTTAGCAAGCTCGGGGGTTGTGGCGGTTATTATTTTTGCTTTAGTTCATATTTATTTTCCTGAGAAAGAATCCTCTTTTTCTGGGTATCAACCTTCACCATTATCCAAGCAACAGCGATGGTATGCAGCATTTAGAGCGATGATTATTTCGTTTCCCGTCGTTTG
The DNA here is from genome assembly GCA_038993745.2 of Aliivibrio fischeri. Lineage (NCBI taxonomy): Bacteria > Pseudomonadati > Pseudomonadota > Gammaproteobacteria > Vibrionales > Vibrionaceae > Aliivibrio > Aliivibrio fischeri. The sequence goes on from CP160629.1 coordinate 1,061,167, forward strand.
CTTTTTCTTCATATTTCAAATATCAGAGGCTCTATTAACTATGATGTTTATCGCCTTGTTATCTTTAATGATTACAGGTGAGAAATCAGTTAAATTGAGCGCATTTTTGATTATCGCCAATAGTATTGGCGGTGCTTTGGCGATCGGTGTTTTTTCAGTGTTAAGCCTCGCACCTAATATTTTATTTTATACGTTATTTATTTCATTAATTGCTTTGATAATGGCAACTCAAATCTATACAAAACCAGCAAAAGCTCCAGTTTATGCTACGGCTTTTAGTACTGTACTTGTATTGTTAGGAAGCACATTAATGAGCTCTGGTGATATCGATAGCAATATGTTTATACGTATCTTTCAACTGTTTATGATTGGTATTTATATGATTATCGTTTCTTTCTTTTTAGAAACACGACAATGGGCGTTTTTAAAAATGCAGCCATAGTTTTCATTACGAACAAGGATTGTTTATGAAATTAGAAAATGATTTTTCGAATAAGGCAATAGACGCATTTATTAAAATATCAGCGATCGCTATTTTGGTGTTTTGGTGCTTTTCTATTTTAAAACCATTTATGCTGTTGGTCGTGTGGGGAGGGATCATCGCCACCGCTTTATACCCAATCGTCACTTGGGGGCATAATAAATTTGGAATTTCAAAAGGCAAGGTTAGCGCAGGTTTAGCCTTTATTGGTGTGGTTCTTCTGGTTATTCCTTTAGTTGCACTCTCTACGGGGTTGTATACCAGTGGTTCAGAATTAGTGGCAGGCTATCAAAATGGCACTATATCCATACCTAAACCCAGTATAAACGTTAAAGAGTGGCCATTAATAGGCGATAAGGCGTATGCTTTTGGTATTCATGCGTCTTCAAACTTAGAAAGTGTTTTACTTAAATATGGGGAAGAGGTGAAAGCCATTGTAGGCAAATTGGCGTCGATAGTTGGTTCATTAGGTGGCGGCTTTATTCAGTTTATTATCTCGACCATCATTGCTGGTGCTTTTATGGCAAATGCAGATAAGTGTGAACGTGCTTTTGTATTAGTCGCAAATCGCTTAACGGGTGAACATGGTGAGGCATTAACAACCTTATCTAAAACAACCGTAAGAAGTGTTGTTCAAGGTGTTATTGGGGTCGCTGTGATTCAATCGGTAATGGCGGGCTTAGGTATGGCTTTCGTTGGTGTTCCTGCCATTGGGTTATGGATGCTGCTTGTTATGCTTATTGCCATTATTCAACTCCCACCCATTCTTGCTCTATTGCCCGTCATTCTTTATGTCTTTAGTGTTGATACCACAACAACTGCCGTTCTTTTTCTTATATGGTGTATTGTGGTTAGCGGTAGTGATGCGATATTAAAACCAATGCTACTTAGCCGTGGTTCAGAGACGCCGATGCTGGTTATTTTACTTGGTGCGTTAGGTGGAATGGCAATGTCAGGTATTGTTGGTTTATTTGTCGGTGCAGTAATTTTAAGTCTAACTTATCAATTATTTATGGTTTGGTTAGATAATGAATCGGCAGGGAAATAACAATGAAAAAAGTGTCTGCGACGATAATTTCTATTTTTTGTTTTTTGCTCTACTGGGTTTGCTATTTATGAGTGCTGTTATGCAGCAACTTTTCAGTGGTGGACAGAAAACCGTATTAGCTTTGATCATTATTTGTTTGGCAGTGTCTATTGTTGGTGTCAATCGTAAGCAAGCACTGTATAGAACTTGGTATGGTTTTTTATTAAGTATCGCTTCAATATCTGGAGGATTGTCTTTCTTAGAAGGATATGATCTGTCTTTGATTACCTTAGGGGCACTCTTATTTTTTTTATTGTCTCATACTTATACTGCTTTAAAGCAGGTAATGTTGCCTGATAATGTCAGCCGTAATCAAATTGTGGGTTCCATTTGCGTTTATTTATTATTAGGCGTTTCTTGGGCAATTATTTATCTCATTCAAATAGAGCTTTTTCCTGATTCATTTAATGGAATAGAGCCTAAACCTTGGATGGATAATCTGTTTGATGCGATATATTTCAGTTTTATCACATTAACCACTGTGGTTATGGTGATATTTCACCAATATTGCCTATTCCAAGATTCTTTGTTTTTATTGAATCAATCTTAGGTGGGTTCTATTTGGCGATAATGGTTGCAAGCTTAGTGAGTAGTCACTTAAGTCAATCTCGTTAAAATTAATGATAAAGCCCCGTATTAATTTATATAGGTTACGGGCTTAGTTATTAATTAAACACTTTCTTCTTTAAGTGTTTTTAATTGAGGTATTGTAGTCTGCGATATCAGTTCATCATCAATATAGTAATTAACTTTTTCACCATCACGAACGCCTGTCAGAATGCCGGTATCGCCATTGTTATATACGATATCCATTTGAATGGTATTTTCATCAATGGCTTTCATTTCACCTGTTTTAATCTTTCTATTATTCGTAATTGGTGCGATAGGCGCATCTCTTAATGATGGGTCTAATTCGTCATTTACTTTAAACTGTGTGTCTACTTTTGAATCAAAAATATGTGAATTACCGTTTAAAGGGTTTGTTCCTGTCCAGAATTCTAATGAGTTAAATAGAGTGTAATCAACAGCACTGGTAATGCCATACACTGGAGCAAGAAGTAAGTTAACACCAGCTCTCGCATATCGATTATCTACAACCTCGACATTAAATTTCATTACTTTTCCGGTAACAGCATTACTCCCAATGCAGCCTGTTAATGTTGATGCAAGAAGGATAATGCCAGCTGTTTTTACAAAGATACGTTTCATTTTAAAATTCCAATTATTAATAAGTAAATTTACTTGGTGAGTTGAATGTTTTATTTCATAACGTAGTTATAAGTAGATTTGGCAGTCCAAGCTAAAAGACGAAATGCAAATAGACTTAACTTAATCGTAAATTTTGTTATTGAAATAATGAGTTCTTTAGAGACTTTTAAAATTTGAAATATATCGGTGTGTTTAAAGTCGCTTAATATCATGGTTTAGTTCCAAAAATAAATGGCATCCAATTCCGAGTGAGTGTTATTTGATGAAGTGAATGATACGTTGAAATAAAAATGATATTTACCACTTTGCGCCATGGCAGGTATTTAATCGATAAGCCGGTTATTTATAAGAGGTAGGGTATTGCGGATATAAAAATGGCGACCAGTGCGGTCGCCATTTTTGTAATTTTATTTTTGGACTTTATTTATTCGTCGCGACTTGCTTCTGCTTCTGCAAGTTCATAACCACGCATGGTTAATCCTGATAGCATCATAGGTACAGCATTGTAAATTTCAGTGAATTCGCCTAAACCTTCGATACCTTGTTCTTCTAATGCAGATAGCGCCGTCTCTGGGTCAAAAAGCATGCTAATAGAAAGTAATACACCACCAAGTAGGGCGTTGTTTTCACTTTCTTCTGGCATTAAGGTTTCCCAATCATCACGAGTTAGTTGCCAGCCTTGTAATAGACCTTCTGAAAATTGACGAGTTTCAGAAGTAACGATTTCTTCATCATCTAATTTACACTCTTCAGGCCATTGCCATGTGCCAGATAAAAACGCTTCACGATAATCATTCCATAAGTTAACAACGATGTTCGCATAAGCTTCTAGATCTTCTGCATTAGTAAATGGAGAAGTTTCTTCACCACCCCATAAAAAAGCTAACCATTCATTTGGATTAATCAGATTAGGGGCTGCTGCCATAGCGGCAATAAAACCTTGAGTTTGCGCTTCAGTAAGCAGTTTATTTTCTAATTCAGGGTTTGAAAGAATTGTCGTAAGTGATAAAGACATAGTGTTCTCATTCCATTCAATTTTTTACTATTGTACCAAGAAGTTTTTGCCTTGTCTGAAATGAAATTATGTAGCAATTTTGTATGTAATTTTATTACCTATACTGCCAAGTAGTTGATCAAACTGATTTTGAACGTAAAAGTAGCTGTAAATTTACTACATAGTTTCAACTTCAGTATCTAATTCTGTATACATTGTGGTCTAATAGCCATAATTGCTAGTCAGATCTACCTGTCTAGTTCATTCCACTGGATGCGTTTCATCATCCAGTCCATTAGTCTGATATTTGTGTGTTGGAGAGAGTAAGTTAATGTCTAAGAAAGGGCCATTTAATATCCGCAATGCTGCGGCTGATACATTTGCAATGGTGGTTTTTTGTTTTATTACAGGCATGTTTATTGAAATATTAATTTCAGGAATGACATTTGAGCAGTCGTTGGCTTCTCGAACTCTTTCCATACCAGTTAACATCGCAATCGCATGGCCTTATGGGGTTTTCCGTGATTTTATGCTTCGTCAAGGTGCTCGTATCTCACCGAGTAAATTTATGAAGAATATTGCAGACTTAGTCGCGTATGTGACATTCCAGTCGCCAGCTTACGCCATGATTTTATTAGTCGTGGGGGCAACACCAGAGCAAATCATTACTGCTGTTTCAAGTAACGTTGTTGTCTCATGTGTAATGGGTGTGTTTTATGGTTACTTTTTAGATGCTTGCCGTAAAGCATTTAAAGTTCCAGGTTACTACACACCACAAGCGTAAGTATAAACTTTTATGTTATAGATAGAGCCAGCATATAATTATGCTGGCTTTTTTGTTTATAACACGAGCAAGACGTGTAAAAATGAAGCAACCAATTGAGATTCTGCAAGAAACTCCTTGACCCCTAGAGGCTAAATCATTAAATTAGCGCTCGTTGTTTCAAAAAGAACAACAATTCGGTGAGTTGTCCGAGTGGCTGAAGGAGCACGCCTGGAAAGTGTGTGTACGGCAACGTACCGAGAGTTCGAATCTCTCACTCACCGCCACATTTAAGCCCTAGCAGAAATGCTGGGGCTTTTTCGTATTTATAGCCTACATATCATTCTTATCCATTTTTCTGCAAAATTATCTGACCATTTATTTGGGTTGGTATAAACCTTCTCTTGATCTGAAAAGTCACCTCTGACGTATAACATAGAGAACTTAAACATAGAGGTACATATGTATCAGTTAACCGTTTTTTATGATGGAACTTGTCCATTGTGTGCAAAAGAGATGAGATCGCTCAAACAGCAAGACAAAAACAATGTGATAAAAACCATTGATATTTATAGTGAAGCATTTTCTGAATACCCTAATATTGACCCAAAGGCTGCAAATACGGTTTTACATGCATTAAATCAGAAAGGCGAGTTGATTCTCGGGTTAGATGTAACGTATCTCGCATGGAAATTAGTGGGTAAAGGTTGGCTTTATGCTCCTCTCAGATGGCCGGGAATTAAGGTGCTCGCAGATTGGTGCTATCTACACTTTGCTAAAAATCGTTATCGAGTGTCTTATTGGTTAACGGGAGTATCTCGTTGCAATAAAACCAGTTGTTCAAAATAGATTGTGATGTGACAGAGCTTTACGAGGAATCATGATGAATATACTCATTGTTGGAGGAAACGGAGGTATAGGTTTTGCGATGATAAAGAAGTGCCTTACTCAGTATTCAGATGCTCATATCCATGCAACTTATCGTCAAACTAAACCACGGTTTCAGCATGAAAGAGTGAGCTGGTATCAAGTCGATGTTAGCCATGATGATGAAGTGAAATTATTCAGTGAATTATTTGATGATATCGATTGGGTTATTAATTGTGTTGGTATGTTACATACATCAGATAAAGGGCCTGAGAAAAATTTAGGCGCATTAGATAGTACTTATTTTCAGCAAATAATATTGGCAAATACATTACCAACGCTATTATTAGCCAAATATTTCACCCCAAAACTTAAAAATACAAATCATCCTAAATTTGCCGTTATTTCTGCGAGAGTAGGTAGCATTTCAGACAATGAATTGGGGGATGGTATAGCTATAGAGCATCAAAAGCTGCGTTAAATATGTTCATTAAAACCATGTCAATTGAATGGCAAAGGAGTGTGAAAAATGGTGTGGTATTAGCTCTTCACCCGGGAACGACAGACACTGCATTGTCTAAGCCATTTCAAGCAAACGTTTCACAAAATAAATTATTTTCACCAGAAAAAGTAGCAGGTGATCTTATTGGGTTGATGAAATCTAGTTCACCTCAAGAGAGTGGTAAGTTTTTGGCTTATAATGGGGAAACTCTACCTTGGTAATAAATCAGTTACTTTGCAACAGAGTGATACATCACCATGCTTTACCAGTTTAAGTTTACAGTGTTATATCTATGAGCTCTCACCACCCAAAAGATTATTCTTTATTTAATTTCTATTTACCTATCAAGCTTCTTAATAACAGCGTAGGATTAGACTAACTTTAGCTAAAATCAGGCTTGCACTCCGGTGCTTTAAGATAAAATCATGAAACTAACCGAAAAACCGTTGCTTAATAACGCCTTACTTATTTCTATTTGTACACCGCAATTTAAAGGTGAGGAAGCCAAACAATCCTTGGCTGAACTTGCTCGCTTGGTGACAACCTTAGGTTTTAAAGTTGTTGGAACGCAATCTCAAAAGCAAACCTCTACGCAAAAGATGAGTGTACTAGGTGCTGGGAAATTGGCAGAGATCGCACACATCACAGGTAATCAAGGAGAGGGTACGGATGCCGATACCGAAGATTTCTTTGATGAAACTGATTTTGATGATATTCCTTCAGAGAACTTACCGTTTGGTTGTGCTGATGTTGTTGTCTTTGATTGTGATTTAAGTCCATCTCAACTGCGTAATGTTGAGAATCAACTTGGTGTTCAGGTATACGATCGCACGGGTATTATCATTGAAATATTTAGCCGTCATGCTCGTACACGTACCGCTCGTCTTCAAGTTGAGATGGCTCGACTGAATTATGTCGCCCCAAGATTGAGAGAATCTTCAATCGGTGACAGTGAACGCCAAATGGGTAAAGGTTCAGGTGAGACAAGTTTAGAGCTGGACCGTCGTAAAGTTCGTGATCAATTAGCTGAATTACGTCGAGAGTTAGACAGTGTTCAAGATGAACTGAAAGGTAGACGAGCTCAGCGTTCTGAACTGTTTTGTGTTGCTTTAGTGGGTTACACCAATGCTGGTAAATCTTCAATGATGCGTGCATTAACAGGTAGTGAAGTACTGGTTGAAAATAAATTGTTTGCAACACTAGATACAACAGTGCGTGCGCTGTATCCAGAAACTCAACCTCGAATTCTTGTTTCAGATACCGTAGGGTTCATAAAAAAATTACCCCATGATTTGGTCGCTTCTTTCCACTCAACGTTAGCAGAAGCGCACGATGCTTCATTATTACTGTATGTAGTAGATGCCTCAGATCCCACCTTTAGAACTCAGCTTGATGTAGTTCATGAGGTACTTGGAGAAGTGGGTGTTGATGGCATTGATAAGTTATTAGTTTTAAATAAATCAGATCAACTGACTCCTGAGCAGCAACAAGCATTAATGGAAGAGTTTCCTGATGCGATGATGACATCAACTCGTAATCCACTTGATGTAGCCAAATTGCATAAATATATCGTTAACGCTTCAGAGAAAGGGATGATCGAAGAAGAACTCATTGTTCCTTACGATGCAAAAGGCATAATGGGAGAGATCCGCTCAAGCATGAGTGTGGTGAATGAAGAATATGATTACGATCATATGAAGTTGACGGTACGCTCTAGTGCAATTGATTTAGCAAGATTAAAAAAGCTGATGTCGAATGTATTAAACGAAAATGATAGTGAGTGATCACATAGTAAATAGAGTGATACATACCTATTTAAGTTAAGCCTTAGCAGAAATGTTGAGGCTTTTTCGTATTTATATTGTCATGAATTTGCTGTTTGATGATTAAATACTTATTTTGTTCAAATGCTAGAGCTGATAATGTTAGGGGGGTATTTAGTTTATTTGAGGCCGGTCTTTATGTTGTCAGAATGGCAAAATCACAAAGCACAATTACATAATTATATTCATAAACGAGTGATGATGAGAGTGCAGTTGATGACATACTTCAAGATGTGTACATAAAAGCCAGCAGCAATTTGCATCAGCTAAAATCAAAAGGCAGCTTGAAAGGCTGGTTGTATAAGATTGCCTATAATACGATTATGGATTTTTATCGAGATAAATTGTCTTATGATGAACTACCGGAAGATTTAGCAGCAGAAGATGAAGATGCTGTAGAGGAGGCTCGGAAAGAAATCGCAGAGTGTATGCGTCCGTTAATCGATGAGCTTCCTGATAAATACAGTGTTCCTCTTCGTTTAGCGGAATTAGAAGGTATTCCTCAGCAAGAAATTGCAGATAAATTAGGATTATCATTGTCGGGAGCTAAAAGTCGAATTCAGCGCGGGAGAGTTAAGTTTCGCGAAAATCTTATGACTTGTTGCGATTTTGAAATCAATGATGGGGGAATGGTTACAGGTTATACCCCTAAGAAAACTAACTGCTCTTCACCTAAGAGATAATCTTACTCTCTCTTTTTCAACTGGACGGTAAATAAACGCATTATTTACCGTTTGTCTAATTACTTTATCATTTTTCATTTTATTGAAATTTTTTTGCGTCTTTTTCTTTATCTGTGCGTCTTCAAGTTGTTAGAAACATTTTTATGAAGAACATAAATGAAAAATACAGATGTGAAATACCTAGAACCTCATATTCTTTCTTTTTTAAACAATGAAAATGCCATGAATACACTGCATGACATTCGACGTGGAATTGAAAGAGAATTGATCCGTACGACGCCTGAAAGCCGCATTTCAAACTTACCTCATCCAGAAGAGTTAGGCTCTGCTTTAACACACCCTTACATCACAACTGATTTTGCGGAAGCACAATTAGAGTTGGTGACTCCTGCAATGACAGAAAGAAAGACGACGTTTGATTCGTTAGCTTCTTTACACCATTTTGTCGCTACTCATCTACCTGACAATGAAATCATGTGGGGAGCAAGTATGCCACCTGAGCTGCCAAGTGATGATGAGATTAAGATCGCAGCGTATGGAACATCAAACGCTGGATTACATAAGGTACGTTATCGTGAAGGATTGGCGAATCGTTATGGAAAAAGAATGCAACTAATTTCAGGTATTCATTATAACTTTTCATTACCTGATTCTTTTTGGGAAATCTTACATTCACATATTGGTAGTGAATTATCCTTAAATGATTTCATTTCAGAACGTTATTTTCATTTGATTCGTAATGTCCTACGTAATGGTTGGATTATTCCATATTTATTTGGTGCGTCACCTGCGGTAGATAAAAGTTATTTAATCAATCAAGAACACGCTTTAAATCTTCTTGATGACGAGACTTATTATTTGCCATGGGCGACATCTTTACGCTTGAGTAACATGGGATATAGCAGTAATGAGCAATCTTTTTATCCAACAAGCTTTAATAGTAAGCAAGAGTATTTGGCTGATTTATGTCACGCATTAACGACGCCAAGTGAGCGCTATACTCATTTAAATGGAGATCAGCAACTGAATGCATCGGTCTTACAATTAGAAAATGAGCTATACGGTTCTGTGAGACCTAAAATCGTTAGTGATCAATTACGTCCTTTGTATGCGATGTGTCATCACGGTATTCAATATATTGAACTACGTAGTCTAGATAACAATCCACTATTACCATTAGGTATCAGTGAAGATCAAAGCTATTTTTTAGATGCTTTTCTTACATATAACGCCTTAGCACCAAGCCCTGAGTTAACTGATTCTGAACGAGAGTTAATTGCTCGTCGTCAAGAGTTAGTGGCAACCGAAGGGAGAAAAGAAGGGCTATTATTACCAACGCAACAAGGTGATAGAGAGCTTAAAGAGCTTGGCTTGACTTTATTATCATCAATGATGCCAGTTGCGTCGTGGTTAGATAATGTGTTTGCTACAGAAGGGCATAAACAAGGCATTGAGCGTGAAAAGGTTAAGTTTATAGATAGTAATTTAACGCCATCAGCGCAAATATTAACAATAATGAAAGATGAAAAACTGTCATATAAACACGTAACACAGAGATTATCTGAAATGCATTTTAAACAGCATAAAGATGTCGAAATTAATAAAGAAGAAATGGCAGGTTTATCCCGATTAGTTGGCGAGTCTTTAGCTAAACAGCAAAGAATAGAGACGCTACAAGATATGAGTTTTGATGAATTTATTCAGAAAAAAAACGATTTGCAGTGTGATTGTGAGATAGAAGAGGTCGTAGCGTAATTTAATGAATATTTTGTGGAAATTGCGCGGTTACATCAAGATGTTTTCACGCCAGTACATTATCGCCATCATTGCATTGCAAGTGGTGGCTTTATTAAGTTTGGTACCTTCTTGGTTGATTGGCCGCATTGTTGATAGCGTTAGTAATAATGAGCTTACAGTACCATATTTGTTAGTCCACATTGGTGGTATTGTCATTTCAGCGATTGCTATGTATGGCTTACGTTATGTATGGCAAAGTCAGTTATACGGTGCTTCGATTGCTATTGCGAAAGTACTACGTCGAGATTTATTTAGAAAGTTTTCAATGCTGTCACCGTCGTTTTATTCTCGTCGCAGTACGGGCGATTTAATGGCTCATGCAACGAATGATTTGAATGCCGTTGAAGAAGCGACAGGTATGGGGATCATGACTTTAGTTGATTCCTTTATCGCTGGCTTAACTGTAATTTTCGGAATGATTTTTATCGTAAGTGGTGAGCTTACTGCAGTGGCATTATTGCCATTTCCATTTTTGGTTTATATCACTAAGCATTATGGTATTAATTTACATAAAACATTTGGTCGCGCACAAGCCAGTTTTGCTCATTTAAATGAAGAAGCTCGTGAAACTGTTTCGGGGATTCGTGCGGTTCGTTCTCATGGAATTGGGCAACGTCAAGAGCTACGTTTTGGTAAAACACTGGACGAAACTCTGGAAGCTAATTTAGCTGTTGCAAAAGTGGATGCCGCATTCGCACCGACAATTCAACTTATTTACGGCTTATCATTTGTTATTTCATTGGCTTATGGCGCGTGGTTAATTAACCATGATCAGATTTCAGTGGGTTATTTACTACGTTTACGTTATATCTTGGTCAATTGTTAGGACCATTTTTACAATTTGGCTGGCAATTTAATGTTTTCCAACGAGGTAGTACGTCATGGAAACGTTTAGATGCACTTTTTTCAGAAAAAGAAGAAGTGGTTGAAGGTGGTGTTACATTACCTTCCGATGCGAAAGCGTCATTGGATATTAATATAACTTCATTTTCTTATCAAAATACGAACCGACGGGCACTTGAAAGAATAAATATGACGGTTGATGAAGGTGGATTTATAGGTATTACAGGGCCAACTGGTAGCGGCAAAAGTACCTTGCTGCATTTGATTCTAAGACAGTTTGAGTTAGAACATTCATCAAACATAAGTATTGATAGTTATCCAGTGCAATCATTAACTTTTCATTCTTTGCGTAGCAAGATTGCATGGGTTCCGCAAAAGCCGTTCTTATTTTCAGGGACCATTGCTGAAAATATCGCATTAGCTAAACCAGAGGCCACGGAAGCGCAAATCCAATACGTGGCAGAAATGGCAGGAATTAAAAACGAAATTGATGCCATGCCTGACGGGTTTAATACTGAGTTACGAGAAGGTGGTGGAAACCTTTCTGGTGGACAGCGTCAAAGATTAACGCTTGCAAGAGCCTTATTATCTGATGCGGATATTTTGCTGTTAGATGATCCGTTCAGTGCATTAGATATTAAAACTGAAGTGATTATTCGTCGAAATTTAAAAGAAAATTACAACCATAAAACCATGTTGTTAGTAACACAACGTTTACCTAATTTAATCGAAGCTGATCGAATTTTTGTATTAAATGAAGGGCAAATTGAAGAGCAAGGGTCACATCATGACTTACTGGCTAATCAAGGTTGGTATTCGATGGTTTACCAGAGACAAAGTCAACTAAACACCGTTATTGGAGAGATCTCAATTCCTAATGGTACAGAGATGAAGAAACTAGGAGATCATAATGAGTAAAGAACAAGCACAGCAACCAAGTGATATGTTCTTGTTTAAACGATTGGTCGCTTATTCTCTTCCACATAAAATGCGATTTATTGTCGCGTTTATGATGCTATCGGTAGCGATAAGTGCTGAAATGGCGATTCCATGGATGGCGAAGATTATCCTTGATGACGTTATCGTACCACAGCAATTTGAATGGCCACATCTGATAGGGCTTGTTAGCTTAGTAATGGTGTTTTATGTGATATCGGCGTTATTTACGTATTTGCAAGCGGTGTCATTTCGTCACAGTGCTTTGTTGGTGATTAATGATGTGAGAAAACAGCTGTTTAATCATGTGCTGAATTTTCCAATCAGTACCTTTGATAAATTATCCGCTGGTAAGTTGGTTTCTTATATTACAAATGATACTGAATCGATGCGTGATATGTTTGTTTCAACGATACCTACAATCATTCAAGGTAGCTTACGCATCATTGCGATATTTATTGCGATAGCGATCTTGGATTGGCGCTTGATGTTATTGAGCTTAGTTTTGATCCCGATACTACTGACAACAATGCATTTGTATCGAAAAATCTCAATGCCAGTGTTTAATGGGATTAGAGAGCAGGTCAGTAATATTAATGGACGTATTAACGAATCGTTACAAGGAATGTCACTGATTCAGGCGTTTAATCAAGAAAAAGTGTTTAAAGATAAGTTTGAAAAAGAAAACCAACGTTGGTTTGAGTTTAGAACGAAATCAATCGCGATTGATAGCTTAATGCTTATTCCATTAACACGTTTAGTCTCCAATTTAACGGCTGTTGGTATTGTAGCGTGGTTCGCTAATGCATCATTAACGACAGTGGTTGAAATCGGAACGCTATATGCATTTCTAAATTATATAGAACGTTTTTTTGACCCATTCCGACAGCTTTCAATGGAGTTACGTAAATTACAAGTGGCGACTGTTGCATCAAAACGAGTGTTTGAGTTGCTAGATGAAAAATCAGAACAGAATCGTTACCCTCAAGAATTTGCAGAGTTAGTAACACCGCATGATATTGAGTTTAAGAATGTGAATCTAAGTTATGATGAGGAACATTTGGTTTTATCTGATGTGAGTTTTGTAGCTAAAGGTGGGAAGTTTACGGCGATAGTAGGTCATACGGGCAGTGGAAAAAGTTCAGTAATAAATTTGCTTATGCGATTCTACCAACATCAAAAAGGTTCCATCTTAATTGGAGGTCAACCGATTGAATCACTATCAGAAATCCAATTGAGAAAAATGTTTGGTTTAGTATCTCAAGACCCAACTATATTTAGTGGCTCGATAATTGAAAATATTGATTTATCACATTCAACCCCAGATAAAGAAAAGGTAATTGCAGCAGCACAGCAGGTAAAAGCACATCAATTTATTAATCGATTAACTAATGGTTATGAGCATCAACCAGGGCATGGCGGCGCATCACTTTCAGTGGGAGAAAGGCAGCTTTTAGCATTAGCTCGTGCTATTTCGCACCAACCAAGTATTTTCTTATTGGATGAAGCGACTGCAAATATTGATAGTGAAACGGAAGAAGCAGTAAAAGAAGCATTAGAAAATATTCAAGATGGGAGAACAGTAATCATGGTCGCTCATCGATTATCAACGATAAAAAATGCGGATCAAATTTTGGTCATGAATAAAGGAAAAGTGGTTCAAAGTGGCACGCATGACGAGCTTATTATTCAAGATGGTGATTACCGAAGTTTATATTTAGCGCAAAAAGCGCAAGAAGAAAATGAACATCAGAATAGCACACTTGGTTTAGCTGGAATTAACGCAGCTTGAGTTATTGAATTTAGAGTTATAAAAATGAATACAGAAAAAAAACTGTTGGTTTCTCAACAAATCATTGAAGATGCATGTGAATGGGCAATCATGCATGGGGTAGCATTCAGACAAGCAGATAATACGGCAAGACATTGTCCATTTAGTATCGCTCCTATGAGTATCGAGCGTGATGTGTATCAACATTTGCTGAGAGTGACTCCGTTAATCACTAAATTAATCCATAACGTTTCTGAAGATCATGATTTTCTCCAATCATCATTAAGTGATATGGCAAAAGCTGATCCGTTCTTTGGTTTATTAATGTCATTACATCAACAACTGCATGGTGACGCTCATAATAAACTTGTTGCTGAGCGTCAGCCGTTATTATTGATGCGAACTGATTTTATGGATGATCGTCAACACGGTGCAAAAGTCATTGAATTTAATGGTATTGCAGCTGGCATGGGGCCTTTTGGTCAACGAGCGGCAGAACTTCATGCGTTTATGAAACAGCAATGGCCAAATACGTATCACCAATGGATTGAAGATGCATCGGCTGTGCCTGCTGAAAATCAAGGTTTAGAACAACTTGCATATGGTATTGCAGCGGCAGCGAAATCGGTAAATGCGCATTTTGGTAATGAAAGTAAACCGACATTCTTGATGGTTGTACAAAAGAATGAAGATAACGTGTATGACCAACATTTGTTGGAAGTTGAACTCCAAAAGCAAGGTGTTCGAACGGTTCGAAGAACGTTTGAACAATTAAGAACTCAGCTATCTAGTGGTGATAATAAACGTTTATTGCTAGAAAACGTTGGTGCTGTTGATGTGGTTTATTTACGTGCAGGCTATCAGTATGAGGATTATTTCTCAGCAGAGCTTAATGAGCCTATTTGTTGTCATACGTTGAGCCAAACAAGGTTATTTATTGAACAGCATCATGTTGCCGTTAATGCAACGATTAGTCAGCAATTAGCGACCAGTAAATCAATGCAAATGTTGTTAACTATGATGCCAGAAAGTGAATATGCTCGTTGGGGATTGAGTATAGATGAAGCATCATTGGTTAAAAGCGTTTTAGCTGATATGAAACCGATTAATACCGATACTATTCATTGGTTTACCCTTAATGCAAATAAGTCTGAATGGGTATTAAAAAATCAAGGTGAAGGTGGTGGTCATTGCGTTTTTGGTGATGATATTACCCAAAAGCTTAATCAATTACATGTTGCAGAATATGATGCATGGGCGTTAATGCAGCGCTTATATCCTCATGAACGTGATACACCAACGGTTGCGGTTCGAGATGGTGAACAGACTCTTGTAAATGATTTAGTGAGCGAAATAGGGCTGTTTACCGCTTATTACAATGGTAAGCCGGTCACTGAGCTGAATGGTTATGCGGGTTATTTAATTCGTAGTAAGCCTGCCAGTGAAAATGAAGGTGGAATTCATAGCGGAAAAGGCATTTTAGATTCTCTGGTTTTAGTGGATTAACTTTTCCTTAATACAAACTGAACCAAACATTAAAATAGCTCGCAAAAAATACGAGTCTCAATTGTGGACTCACACTCAGTTTATGCATTTAAGTACCTTATGGTCATTGAATAAATGAGGTGTTTTTTAATGGCTGATATTTTTGTTTGGCTCGGTGTTGTCGTGTTTCTCGTTGGCGGTGCTTTGCTAGTCTTAGAGGCTTTTAGCCAGAGTATTGTGTGGGGGATGTTGTGCATCATTTTTAATCCTATTGCGATTGTCTTTTGTAGTATGCATTGGAAAGATGCCAAATACCCTTTTGCCATTCAGAGTATAGGGCTTGTCATCACATTATTAAGTTTATTGTTACAGTCTAATTATTGATTTTCACTTTATTCATACGATGACTTTCGGTACATTGAGTGAATCGTTAATAAAGAGAACGGAAACATGTTTGAAGTAAAAAATGTTGCGTATATAAATAAAGAAAAAGAAGAAATCCGTTCTATTCGAGATTCGGTTTTTATTCAAGAGCAAGAGATCGATCCTGAAATTGAATTTGATGGTTTAGACTCAAGTGCTGTTCATGCGCTTGTGTATTGTGATGGAGAAGCGGTTGGAACAGGCCGTATTTTAAGTGATGGTCATATTGGACGCATTGCGATTTTAAAAGCATATCGCTCTAAAGGTTTAGGCTCTAAAATTGTATTATCACTTATAGAAGAAGCGGTAAGCCAAAACTATGAGCGTGTATATTTAGGCTCTCAAAAACACGCGATTCAGTTTTATGAAAAACTAGGTTTTCGACCTTATGGCGAAGAGTTTATTGAAGCCGATATTCCACACCTGTCGATGGAAAAAATACTTAAGTAATTATTTAAAGGTTTTTATTAAAAAGTGATAAGAACCTTTCCTTTATTAACCGTTCTGTTTTTTTCAATATATTGAATCGCATGATGAATTTCTTTTAAAGAGAAATAACGATCAATTTTTGTATCTGCAATTCCTTGATGAACAAGATTCATTACTTCATTCAATTTGTTTTGAATCAGCGGCTTTTCAGCTGAATGTATCCACTGCCTAAGATGAAAATATGAAAATTGAATGTCAGGGCGTTGAATCCAGAAATCAGCAGGAATTGGTTGCTTAGACAATAAACCATAATTAATAAACTGAGCGTGTTCTTTTACGATGTGGGTGTATAAAAGAGCATCATCTCCACCAATGCAGTCTAATACAGCATCGATTTTATTATTTTTTGTTATATCGAGTAGCTGTTGGTAATCAGCATTATTTGATGTATTGATGATGGTGTGAACTCTGCAGTTTTCAAATTCTTCTATAGTGTTGTCTCGGCGAACTAAAGCAATCGGTGTAATGCCTAAGTGATTTAACATTCGAATAAGCATCAATCCGATTGCCGAGTTGGCAGCATTCACAATAATAGACATATCAGAATGAATATTGAGAGCTTCAGTTAGTATTAACCATGCAGTCATCGGATTTATATATGACGTTGCTGCTTGCTCATCGCTCAAATTTTCTGGAATGGTAAAGCACCACTCCTCTTTTGTGTTTCGGTATTTTTGCCATGCGCCAGCAGTACCAATAGGCAGCACTCTGTCACCAATTGAAAATATAGATGTTGAATCTGAGTATTTTGTTACCTTTCCTATACCTTCAAATCCAGGTACAAATGGTAACGTTATTCGAGAGCGATAGGCTCCTGAAATTGTTATTAGATCTGAGGGATTAATCGTGCTGAGCTTCATTTCTACTTGAAGTTCATTAATTAGTGGTTCTGAAGGGGAGTAATGTTCGAGTTGAACAGACTCTAATGCAGGTCCAAATTGTTGAATGATGGCTCTCATTGAATTTAAGGTATTGGTAAATAATGCTTTATGTGTAGCATAATGAGCGTGTAATACCAAGCTTACCAGTGATACCTATTAAAAAAGCACAACATACTTATGTTGTGCTTTTTAGTATTCAAGACTGTGCTTTAGTAATCGCTATCACTTGGTTCAATGAAGAATTCACCATCAATGGTTTCTGCAATTTCCAGAATTTTAACGATTTCACCATTAATGGTGATGTTAGCTAAACGAACAGGATCTTCATCATAAGGATGGAAAGGAGCCATTTGAACTTCAATACGGTACTCTTCACCATCTTTACCCTGAAACCAGCCTTCACCGAATTCAAGTTCAGTTTCATCACCTTCTTCTTCACAAGTATGGTAAGCAGAAACTAATTGAGCACCTTCAAAATTTAATGTGGTGTTTTCTTCCCACTCAACAACGTATTGTGCGTCTTCCATTTTAATATCTCATAATTATTTAAGTGCGCATTGTAGCGCGCACCGTAATAAGAATCTAAGGAATTATTCGCCGGCAACCATCGGACGGTGTTGACGAATATTAGCGAATATCATGTAAATAGCTGTTGCTAATAAAATAGCAAACAAGTAGCTCATAAGACCTTCGGCAGTATTCATTAATGTATTCGCCATAACAGGGCCACATACCGAACCAATACTGTAGCTAAAAAGCATTACTTGTGTTGCTGATACAATATAAGATTCATCCAGTTGATCACATCCAAGAGAGATCGCAATTGGATAAAGTGCAAACGCAGCCATACCAAGAAGAACTAAAGCGACGGCTAGTACAGCAGCGTGATCACTCAATGCAGTTAAACCAACAGAGAAAACACCTAAAATACAAAATAGAGCCATTAATAGTGTTTTAGCAAAATGCTTCGATAAGTAAGAAACAATCGGTTGTACCGCCATGCCACCAAGAACAATAAGAGCCATCAGACTGCCGATTTGTGCAGTATTAATATTGCGATGTTTCAATTCTAACGGCATTAAACCATATACTGCACCCAGTAGTAGGCCAGACACAACACAGCCCATGATAGAAGCTTTGTTTAGTTTTAGTATTTGTTTAAAGTTCAAAACATTGTGGTGTTGAACTTGAGGTTGTGCCCCTTTACCAAATAATAAACAAGCAATAGCCATCATGATTAAGCCGATGATCATGTAATATGGTAGTAGGCCCTCAATACCGATAAAACCGATACCTAGTTGTCCTAGAGACGAACCACCATAAAGCGCACCCATGTATAAGCCTAAACGTTTTGGTCGACTTTCTGCATCGCCAATTAATAGCCAAGACTCAACAACAACAAATACACCTGCAACTGCGATACCGGCAACGAATCTTGCTACCATCCAAAATAATTCATCAGGAATAGCAGGAAGAGCTATAATTGTTGCTGCAAGCAGGGCTAAGAATAAAACGAATGAGTTTTTATGGCCTAAACGAGCCACAAAAGGTTCGATAACACCGGCACCAACAAGTAGACCTGCATAAAAAGCACTGGCTAACCAACTGGCGTATTTCGCCTCAATCCCATATTGACTTAGCATTAGGGGGATTAAGCTCATTAAATACCCTGATGCAATAGCAAATAAAGAGAGAGCAATCACAGGAATAAGTAGACCAGATTGTGATTGAGTTGATGTTGTTTGTTCCACCGCAGTGCCTCAAAAAAAGTAATAGATAGGAAGTAATTTTCCGCGACTATGAGGCTAAAGAGTAACCAAGTAAAACGAGTAATTTTTCTCGTAAAGATAAATTTTGCTAATGGAAATATAATGAATAAATTAGTGAATGGCTTATCTCACTTATGCAACAAATGTGATCTTGATCTTGTTTCTCAAAAGATAGATTATTGCGCCACATTTATTACAAGAAATAACTAAAGAGGTGTGTTTTGAACACTATTTTACGTCAGATTTTTAATCCTAAAAGAATACTATCTTATTGTTTATTGGCTTTAATCCCTGCTATTGCATTTTATGCATTATCATTGTTTGCTCTTAACAAGGCACTAGGTTTCACTCCTATGGAAGTGTTGAGAGACTTGGCACAACAAACAGAAGTGCACAGCTTCCGTGGCTTTCTTTCAAACATTGGTGTGTGGTTTTGGGTTGGTTCAATTTCAATTGCTTTTTTCAGTGCAATTTTTATTCAAAGTGGTAAGACACAACGTTTACTTTTTCTAATGGGAACGTTAGCATCAATTTTAGCTGTTGATGATTTTTTCTTAATTCATGATCGATACGTAAATCAATATATTTGTTATTTCTTTTATGCTGTCGTTGCACTTGCCATTTTAGCGTTACACTACAAAGATATTATTGAAATTGATGGTTTCTCATTTTTACTGGCTGGTGGGTTGCTAGCAGGTTCTATTGGCACTGATGTGATTCAAGGTTATTTACCTTTTGGTTACGAAATTACTCAAATTTTTGAGGAAGGCTGTAAATTTGCTGGTGCGGTATCTTGGTTCTACTTTACTTGTGTTGTCGCATCATTTGGAGTGGCAAGAGTTAAGCACCAAGCTTGATAAGGATTGAGCAGTATTGTAAACATGAATACTGCTCTTTTTTAATACAGATTAAGATTGATGATGTCTTTTTTCTAATTTCTGATTAACAAGAAGCGCCAATAAAATTAAAGCACCGCCAATGCTCAGTCTTAGAATATCTGCATCTCGATTCCATATTAATAGATTAACTAAAATACCCGCAGGAATAAGTAGATTATTCATTACGGCTAAAACACCAACATTCACCAGTGTTGCACCTTTATTCCACATAAAATACCCCATGCCTGATGCTATCACGCCAAGATAAATTAATACTCCCCACTGAATGGATGTTGTTGGTAGCTTTTCGCTATTTCCGAATAATAAATAGCAAGTACTGGCAACAATAAATGCACCTATAAAGAAGAAACCAAAAACCGTCTTTTGTTCAATTTCTTGATCTTTCATTAAACGTTTATAGCAAACTTGCCCAGTCGCAAAACAAAGGTTTGCCCCTTGAACGAGTCCAAATCCTAATAAAAATCCTGCATCAATTCCATTATATCGAATGGCAATTGCACCTAGTGTTGCTATTACGGCACTGATCATAAAGTGCGAATGAAATTTACCTTCAAATGCGTCATTTAATAAAGTGATATAAATAGGAGTCATTACAGTAAAAAGCAAAACTTCAGGAACAGTAAGATATAAGAAGGATTGGTAGTAGAAAACGTACATTAATCCTAATTGAATCGCACCAATAGCCATTAATTTAAGCGCTGTATTCAATGAGATATTTTTTGGGCGTAGGAAAGGAAGAAAAACTAAGGTAGCTAAACCAATACGCATTAACACAGAAAACCAAGCATCAACTTGGCCAGCTAAATATACGCCGATAAGGCTAAATGAAAAAGCCCATAGTAGAGTAATTGAAAGTAAATATGACATATCTCATCTCGTAATAAAAACAATGTACGCATTCTAAATGAGATTTACTATCAGTAAAGGAAAAAGACAAATAAAAAAGGCTGAAGAGTCAGCCTTTATTATTTTTAGATATGGTTCGTGTTATTTCTGGCTGCTACGAAAGAAATCCCAAGCATTAACTTTCTCACCCGTCTTTAACACGCATGTGCTGTCATTTAAGTTGTATGTGCCTTCTTGCTCAACACAATATGTTGCGGCAGGATTTGGTTTGCCAACAGGCTTAGTCATGGATTGTTTATGGTTACGGTAGTATTCCCAAGCGTTAACTACATCGCCATTGCCAAGTGTACAGTTACCTGTATCTAAGTCATAAGTTCCGCGCTCTGCACAAAATGTTGCTGCTGGATTGGTTGCATTTGCTTTAGTTGGTTTTGGAGTTTCAGATGAACTGCATGCAGCTAATGTTAATAGCATCGAAATGGTAATTACTGTTTTTTTAAGCATTAGAGTGTCCTTTGAATTATGGTGTTGTTATTGGCAATCTTGAGTCATGCTGCCTTGCTGAGCAGGTTGAGTCATTTGATATTGACCTTTAAGGCTGCGATACACACGAGTATTCCAGACTTGGCCATCATCAAGCTCAAAATCAATCGCGTAATTAATGCCATTCACTACCTGAGTTTTTACATCTAATATTTGTTTAAGTTTAGCAGATGTATTCATCATACTTAAAACGTGCTCAACCGCTTCTTTTGCTTCTGGTGTTACAGTAGATGTGACCCAACCACCGGCCATATTATTATCTACATTACAAATTGGATTGATATTATCTGAGGAAATCGCTGGTGTTTTTTCTGATTGCGTTGAACACCCTGCGATAAATAATGCTGAGGTTATTGCAATTATTATTGATTTATTCATGGTGACTCCATGTATGGTAAGAATTTTTTCTTAAGTTTAATCTAATCCTTAAAAGGAGGAATTCCAAATTATTCGTATTTTTTTAATAAGTAATCTCATTTTCAATGCAGTTTTTTATCTCAAGTGAGATATCTAAAGCATTTATTCATTATTTATCTGCTCAATGAATGAACAATTATTTTATGGCAGGCTTCACATCTTTTTGTGTTTCTGGTTAAAGATATAGAGAAGGTTCTATTATTTTGTAATAAACATTATTAGCATTGGTCGGTTGTTTCTAAATTGTAAATGGTTATTTATGCTGCATAAGTCTGATAAAAGGCTGTTGACTTTTATTTCGTTAATGCCGATTGTTTTAATTGGTATTTTTACTTTGGTTTTAAACGCGATTGTAATTCATGAGAATCAAACCAAAGTCGGCTCATTAATAGAATCATTATATTCGGATGCGCTTACGCAAGAAAAAGGTCGTGTAAAGCAACAAGTTGACAGTATTTATGAACAAATTATTTATGAAGATAATTTGGCAGAACAAACGCTAAGAAAATCAATTCAACATCATATAGACGATGCCTACGGTATTATTAATTTTATATATCAACAAAATGAAGAAAAAACCAAACCTGAAATAATAAAGTTAATATCAGATGCTCTTCGTCAAACTCGTTTTAATGATGGTCGAGGTTACTTTTTTATTTATGATATGAATGGCACGAATTTAATGCATCCTATTTTTCCTGAATATGAAGGAAAGAATCTGATTAATTTTACGGATATTCACGGTAAAAGAGTCGTAGAAGACCATGTGAAAATGATGAGAGAAAAGGGGGAAGGTTTTAGTCAGTGGTGGTATCCAAAGCCAGATAATAAAGATGAAGCATTTGAGAAGATAGGGTATGCAAAATATTTTGAACCATTAGATATTTATATAGGGACAGGTGAATACGTTGTTGATGTTGAAGAAGATATACAACAAATATTACTTGCATGGATATCTGAGGTTCGATATGGCGAAGACGGCTATATATTTGTTTTTGATCATTCAGGTAATATCTTATCTCATCAGGATAAAAGTTTAATAAATACGAATATTTATAATAAAACGGATATTAATCCTCGTGAATTTATGAATACATTAAATTCAAAGTTTGGTGATAATAATAGTCGTTTTTCTAAGTATTTAAATCGACTTGATGCATTTAAAAGTGGTTCTGATTCACAACTAAGTTATATAAAAAAATACGATAAATGGGATTGGGTGATTAGTGGTGGGGTTTATACCGATACAAATAAGCGTCTTTTAGAGAAAAAAGAAAAATTATTAATTCAGCAAAATCAAGATGAGTTAAAGAAAATACTATTACTAACACTAACCTTGGCGTTGATTCTTACCTTATTATCATTGAGTGTTAGTAAATATGTTGCGATGCGTTTTAATAAATTTCAGGATCGAATTTGTAATGATTTTAAGGTGTTAGAGAAAACAAAAAATAAAATGCAATACATGGCTCTACATGATGGATTAACGCAATTACCCAATAGGGTCATGCTAGAGTCAAGAATTGAAGAAGAAATTGTTAAAGCTCAGCAATCCGGAAAGATGATAGCTTTGATGTTTGTTGATTTAGATGACTTTAAAAAGTAAATGATCATTATGGGCATGATGTTGGTGATAAGCTATTAACGTTGATTAGCTCTAGATTTAGTCACTTTATTGAAAAAGACGAAATGGTTGCACGTTTTGGTGGAGATGAATTTGTTTTTTGTTTTTCTAATTTAACGTCTCAACAAGATGCGGAGTTATGGGTTGAGAAGATTCAATCCGTTTTTGAAGATGTTTTCTCTATAAACGGTAAGGAGATTACAACTGGATGTAGTATTGGGGTAGCAATGTACCCTAAGGATGCAACTTGTTCTTCAGAACTTATTTCTAAAGCTGATATTGTGCTTTATAAATCAAAAGATGTTCATAAAGGTGCATCACTTTTCTTTGATAAAAGCATTGATGAGCAAGTGAGCTATGAATTTAGTTTAGAAGAAGAGCTAAAAAATGCGTTAGATAAGCGTGAGGTTACTTTAGTATATCAACCTCAAATTGATACTAAAACAGGTGAGATTTATGGTGTAGAGGTGCTTTCTCGATGGTGCAATAACAAATTAGGTTCTGTTTCTCCCGTTAAATTTATTGCTGTAGCTGAAGAAATAGGGATGATAGATCAGCTTGGCGATTTTGTTTTGCAGCAAGCATGTGAAGATATTCAAGAAGTGATGCCCAATGGTACGAATGCCATTATGCTTTCAGTTAATATTTCACCTAAGCAGTTAATTAAAAAGGGATTTGTATCTCGTATTATGAAGATTGTTTCGAGAACAGGTATTGATGTGTCACGGATCACCTTCGAAATAACAGAAAATATTCTAATCAGTGATTTAAAAAGTGTATCGCCCATTTTGTTGGAACTACAGAAACTTGGGTTTGGTATTTCATTAGATGATTTTGGTACAGGTTATTCATCATTAAGCTATCTTAATATTTTACCGATTACAGAAATTAAGATTGATCGTTCTTTTGTCAGCAGTTTATTTACCAATGATCAAAGTGAATCTTTGATTAAAGCGATTATTGCTATCGGAGCTTCATGTCAAATGACGGTAGTTGCAGAAGGGGTTGAGACTAAAGAACAATTAGATAAATTAAAAGAGTATCAATGTGATTTGGTTCAAGGGTATTACTTAGATAAACCACTTTCAATTAGTGAATTAAAAGAAAAATATGCATAAAAGTTTTTTGTTTAGAATATTAAAAAAGAAAGAGCAGTGATGGTATATCACTGCTCTTTTTATTAGGTATCGTTAATCATTAATTATAAGTTACACACTTTAGTCCAACTGCCGTCACTACCTGGCTCTGCTGCTGTCCACCAATTTGCTTGGTAAATAACGTTATTGTGAACCACTTGATCTCCAGTGTTTGCGTGGCTAGGGTTACCTGCCCAATCTTTTTGTGGAAGATCTGGATAAGTAACAAGTCCTGTAGCATCACAGCCCACATCAGGTGTACCGCCATTACCACCACCATTGTTACCACCAGAGTTTAAATCCGCTAGAGGTAAATCTGGTTGCTCAAACTTGAAGGCATAATCAACGTTGTTGATATTGACTGTATAGTTTGCAGGGCCAGAAATTGGTAGATAGTAAACCATATCCAATTCATACACGCCGCCTGCTGGTAGTGCTTTCCATGCTGGAAGAGTGAAAGCAACACGGTGCATTGTTCCATCTAAACCACCAATATTATTTGGACGAGTATGACCAGAAGCAATGACTTGTAAACCGCCACCAGATTGATCTTTCGCATTATCAGGAGCTGATACTGGAATATCGAATTGGAATTCAGTTCCTCCAGGAATATCTTGACCGGTGTTGTTTGTGAAGGTCACTTTTGGATTAATTGGGTAGTTTTGATCACCCACTTTAAAGCCACCTACGTTTACAGCAATATCAACCGTTTCTGTTGGAATAGCTCCTGTAGCTACGGTGTTGCCATATGGTGTTGCTGATTTAAATTTCTCATAAATCGCTTTAGTCATGGTGTTACCCATATGGTATTCACCATTACCTGTTTGACAAGCCGCTTCAGTTGCATCTACAGAAGTACGATTACCATTTGCATCCAGTACGTAACAGCTGTAATCCCCAGCCAGTTCCCAGAACATGATGCCACCAATCTCTTGGTCGATAACGTAGTCCGCTTTTACATTGATAGAGTCTTTATCTTCTGTTGATAAGAATACTTTTTTCTCGGCGTTCCATAACCATGGCGCAACAGCAACACTGTCATAGTGGCGAGTATAAGTGCCTACTAATTGATCTGCTGGGTCATTTGCTGGATCTAAACCATAGATATTTGCGTAAGAGCCAAAGATACCTTCTTGTAGGTTTTTAGCATGCCACATAGGGTTAGAACCTGCGCCCATTTCTTGGCCATATGAGTTCTTATCATGCCACATGTTATCGATACCTAGAGCACCGTAACCACAATTGTTTTTCTCACCTTCACCAGTACCTGGTTCACATTTAGCTTGATCTGGAAGCGGAGCTCGACCCCATAAGCCATTTTCACCGCCAGTTACGCCTTGCCAGCCACGAGTATAATAAGGGACACCAATATTGATACGACCTGCCGGCATTGAACCGCGGAAGTAATGGTAAGCCCAATCGGTATTTAGATAGCCGATACCACCGTAAGCTTCAGTGCCATAAACATTCCATTGGGCTAGTTCAGAATCTTTACCTGTATCATATAGAGCGGCATTGTGACCAACATGGTCGTTCCATGCGCCGTGTAAGTCATATGACATGATATTTACATAATCTAAGTACTGCGTAACATCAAATGTTTCCATGCCACGTAATAAATAGCCAGATGATGGAGCTGCGATAGTTAGCATGTAGTGAATATCATCTTGTGCAGATGCAACATCAAGTTTTTCACGTAATGTTTTCATCAGTACTTGATACGATGCCCACAGGTATTGGCGACGAGGTTCCATGAATTCTTTATCATCAGGGTTACCGGCACCAGCCATTGACGTAGGGTATTCATAATCGATGTCTAAGCCATCAAATTTGTACTTACGCATCATTTCAACGGCTGATACTGCAAATTTTTCGATAGCTGCGTGGTTGATGCTGCCATCTGCATTGGTTGTCATGGTATAAAAACCACCATCTGCAACACGGTTACCATCAGCACCGAAGTGACCACCAGTTTCAGCCCAGCCACCAATAGAGATTAATGTTTTAACTCCATGTTTTGCTTTAGCTGTCGCTAGTGCACCAAAATGGCCTTTAAATCCAAGTGCAGGATCAATTTCAACGCCTGCCCACTCTTTACCAGTTGCAGCATTATTTGGATCGGTAACATCACCGACATTCACTTTTCCATCTGAACCAATGCTTACGAAAGCGTAGTTAATATGGGTTAGCTGCTCCCAAGGGATATCTTTTACTAAGTAACTATTTTGTTCGTCGCCGCCATCACGCCAACTTGTAAAGTAACCGATTACACGACGAGGGTGATCAGCCCCCATTTTCTCACGGCCTTCTTTATCATAGATAGTACAGTAAGGCACTGTTACACCTTCTGTTTGATATAAACCATCAGGACGACAGTTATCTGCAACTGGCAATGAACTTGTAACCGTTAAATTAGCGGAAGCTGAATTTGCGGTTGCGCCTAAATTGTCTGTCGCTTTAGCATAGACAGAAAGAGAACCTACAGCCGTTGTAGTGTATTGAAGGGTATAAGGTGCTGTTGCAGCTGTGCCAACAAGAGTGTTATCGACATAAAAATCAACTTTATCTACTGTGCCATCTGAGTCTGCGGCATCTGCTGTTAGTGTAACGACAGAACCAAGTTCAACATTTGTTGCAGATAAGCTTAATGTTGCTGTTGGTGCGATATTGTCAGTAGGAGTATTTGTCACATTAATTGCAACAGAGCTTACTGTACTTTGTGCACCTTTATCATCATAAGATTGCGCACTAATTGTATGATTGCCTTCAAGAGCTGTCCATGTAGTAGAGTATGGCGAGGCTGTTACTGAGCTAATTACGACACCATCAACAGAGAAGTCGACGCGAACTATATTGCCATCGCTATCAGCCGCTGATGCTGTTAACGTGACAAGGTCACCTGTAGTGAGTTGTTCCGTTGCACTAGGAGATGTTAGGTCTACCGTTGGCGCTTCATTTGGTACTTCTCCTGAACATACTCCGAGATCTTGCCATGCACCCCATTCACCAGCGGTCGCGGGGTCATTATTTTGAGTCCAATATTTGGCTTTATAGGCATTAGTACCTTGTTTTACTTCTTCTCCACCATTGTACACCTTCCCAGCATCCCAAGCCTCCAGTAGTGAGCAATCAACGGCCGCTTGAGCATTAAATGCCATTAAACAAGAAAGGGTTAGGGTTGAGATAGTAAATTTATAATTATGTTTTTTTCTTAAATTTGAATGTTCCATTTCATATCCTTAAAGGTAATTCAAAAATCATCAATTACTTTTTAATTGATGTGAAATAAGATTAGGATATAAAAAAAATTCTGCTAAGAATGATTTATAAATTACAAAGCGACTCGCAATAAAACTAATGTAAGTAAACAAGGTTACATTTGTTTTTGTATCAAGGTTACTTGTTTACCATGTACCTATCTGGTTAACATTACTTATTGTTAGTAATAATCATTATTTTTCATTTATTTATTAAATTTTACATGCGGCTTTAAGCTGTTGAATCTAATGGTTTTTCTTTGTGTTTTTATGTTTAATCTGATTTAAGGTATACGCTTTAGCTATAATAATTTAGATAATTTTCATTATTTAAATTAATTATCGTTTTATTTAAAGAGCCTATTTTTTTACTTTTTAACCCACGGTATAACACCTAAAAAAGCGCGATAACGTTAATTAGTTAAGGGAAGCGTTTTAGTTATTAGTATTCATTCTTCATGGTTGAGTTTATGAATGAACTTGCTTTTATAAGGTATATAAATGGGTTTGCTCCTTCAATATTATCGTAATTCTTTACAGCTACGTTATCAGCTAATGGTTCCATTTATTGGAACCTTCATAATATTCTTTTGTAGTGCTACATTTTTGCATACAAACCTTATTCGCACAGAAAATAATATTATGTCTTCAATGGTGAGTAATTCTATTTCTGAGGATTACATTGAACTGGATAATTTGTTTTCGAGATTAAGAACGGCTGCAATTCGCAGTGAGATGTTTGATCCAGTACGAGGACAAAATGAATATAACCAAGCTTATCCTAAGATCTTAGAAGATAAAGATAAAGTGATTAGTCGTTTAAGAAACATGGGAGAGTTAACTCGTCAGGATCTAAATGATTTAGAAAGAATTTCTCAATCTTTTGATGAATTTCATTCTATTTCAAAAAAGATGATTGATGAAAAAGTAGATGGACATAATATATTTTTAAATGTCTTACCGTGGTTAGCTCCATATTTGGAAAATTTAGACGAAAATCATCATCCATCAAATGCGGATGAATGGCCTATTATTCGTAATAAGCTATCGGTTATCTCTGAAGGGATTGGATATAAATCTTCAGGAGTGTTCTATTTGCGTCTACAAGAAGATGGTGATGAGCTTCATGCATTGCTAGACCAAATGGAAGAATTGATTGAACCAATGTATAAGGGCCCAGCTCTAAAGAAATTACAGACTGAATTTCTTGATGTATGGCGCAAAGAGCTAACAACGTTAGAAAGTATTACGTCGCGTTGGGTTGGATACCAAGCTAAGCGTGCTGAAATTAGAAGTGTTGCTCGAGAACTAATTGATAATTCAGTTGCAAGCAGTAAAAAGTACTTAGAAAAGAACTTTAATAATACAATAGAAAATGCCGAAAATAGTATTGTTGTCAACATTGTTGGTTTATTAATTGGTGCTGTATTGGCTTCTATTCTAGTTACTATTTTAACCCGTATCATTATTACTCAATTAAATTCAGTACAAAGTGTTATTCGTGGTTTAGCTGAACGTAATTTGATCTTTCATACCAATTTAAAAGGTGAGAATGAAGTTTCTCAGCTTGGCGAGAATACCGATATAACGATTAATACGCTAAGAGGAACAATTAAAGACCTAAACTCACATGGTCAAGAATTGGCATCTGCATCATTACAATTACGTTCAGTTATGGAATTAAGTGCAGAAAACAGTAGTGTTCAAAATGATCAAGTGAGCATGATTGCTGCAGCAATTACAGAACTATCGGCATCAGCAAATCAAGTTGAAGCATCAGCGAAAGCGGCGGAAACAAGAATGGGGGTGTACAAGAGTTATGTCGCTTAGAGATGCGTTCTTCACGTGAAAATGGTGATCGCGCTAGTGCTTTGCAAGAGCAATTAAATGATACGTCTTTAGTGGTTGAGCATCTAAATAAAGAATGTGAGCAAATTGGTAATGTTATTGCCGTGATTCAGAATATTTCTGAGCAAACTAACTTACTTGCACTTAATGCTGCAATTGAAGCAGCTCGAGCTGGTGAAATGGGGCGTGGTTTTGCTGTCGTTGCTGATGAAGTTCGAGTACTAGCAACAAGAACACAAGACTCAACGGAAACCATTCAACGAATTATTGAACAACTGCAAAGTAAATCGACAGATGCTCAGCAAAATATGCAACGTTGTTTATCTATGATTGATGAAACTGCAGCATCAGTATTAAAGTCACGCGATCAATTGTCGTCAATGAATGAAGCGATGGATGAGTTATCACAATCGAATGCTGAAGTAGCAACGGCGGTTTCTGAACAGTCACGTACTATGGTTGAAATTAGCGAGAATATTACAACAATTAGAGACATTACGAACCAAAATGTCGCAGGCATTGAAGAAGCAACAGTGACAAGTACACACCTATCAGAGCTAGCTGAAAAACAACAGCAACAATTGGCTACTTTTAGGGTTGATTAAAGTACTTAAAACATCATAAAACTAAGTGGGTGGGAAATAATTATTTCTTGCCCATTTTTTTATTAAGAACAAAAAATGAAGTAAGGCTAAAGGAAATCGTAGAGAAGTATTGGAATTTGCAAACGCTAGATGGGTGGAAGCCCCAGCCACATCCCGGCACACACGTCGCCCGCTGCGGCTGCTCCCTTCCGGCCTGACCGAGTTCACGAGTTAGTGTTGCGGGAGGACCAGGGCCTCCATAGATTCTGTTGTTCCTAGGAACGAGAGGATTATTCAACATGCACGGTGAGATTGCAAGTAGAAATAAATAAAAACAAACTAAGTGATTAATAAATAAACGCTTAGAGTATGTTTAGGAATCATTGAAAAAAAGACACAGTCTCGATTTTGAGATCTAACAGTACTTTAGCCGATAAATGGAATTCTCTTGGTTATAATTACAGCACTTTAATTATTGTATAGAGGAAATTCATGTCACAGTTAACCGCAACTGCATTATTTATCTCATCATTAAGCTTGTTGAGTTTTTCATCTTTAGCAGTAGAACCATCAGCTGATGATGGGGCGTTTAGTGGAGATGCAAAGATCGGTTTTATCTATACCAAAACAGACGAAACCTCAATGTCGGTTAATTCAGGAGCGACTCTAAAGTATGAAGAAGCACTGTGGCACCATAAAGCGGCCTTCTCAACTTACTACACAAAAGGTAATGAGAGTGACGATGGTACAAACAAAAATAAAACAGTTTATGATGTAAAATATGACATGACAGATTCATTGTTTGTATTTGGTAATGCTAAGTATGAACATGACCAATTTGCGACTTATCGTGAACAAGTGTTATTAGTTAGTGGTTTTGGTGCAACGTTAATTGATTCATCAAACTCAAAATTAGATGTAGGGGCTGGTCCGGGTTATCGTTATTCTAAACGACAAGCTTTTGATGAAGATTTACCAAACAATTCGGAAGATGAAGTCATCGCAAACTTGTTTATTGAAGGGGACAGCAAAATCACTGATGGTTTAGAGCTTGGTGGTGGTGTTCGTATGGATTATGGTGAATCAAATACAACAACAACGACTCATGTTTATTTAAAAAATAAATTAATGGAAAGCTTGTCTTTGTTGATTGATGCTGAGTATATATACAATAGTGTTGTGGCGACAGGTAAAGAACACGATGAAATATATAGTACAATCAGCCTAAATTATGATTTCTAGATAATTGTTAATTATATTTAAGCTGAATGGTTATAGGTTTAATTAATTAGTCTGGATACATAATTGTCGTCAATATAACGGCGCCATTAATTGAGTTATTCATCTAAACTATTAGAGTGCGATCACTAATTTATTTTCTATATTTGATAAAATACCCATGAAAAAATTAGTTATTTATTAGGTTACATGAATCTCAAGCAAATAAAATATTTTATCGTTACATTTATATTAATCGGAGCTACTCCGATTTTTTATTTTTGGACACTATATCAAACAGAGCTGAACGCCATTCAATCTTTAAGAGAGACTGAGGCTAAGCATCAGCTAAATTATAGTCAAAATGCCATCAATGAAATCTCTTCAGAGTTATCTACTTCATTACGATTATTGTCAGACAGTCGTGCATTATTGCAGTTTATCCAATCACCATCTTTAAAAAATAGAGCATTACTTGAATCTCTATGGGCATTAACTGCAACTAACTATTCATATATCTCACAAGTGCGTTTTATTGATACCAATGGTATAGAGCAATCTCGGGTTGATGATATTAATGGTGAAATAAAAGTTACCCCTATTTACCAATTACAAGATAAGTCTAAGCGTAACTATTTTCTATATGCACAAACATTAAAGGCGGAAGAGGTTGGTACTTTTGGTATTGATCTTGAAGTAGAAAATGGAAAAGTAGTTATACCTCTTCAACCAACATTACGTATTTTTACCCCTGTAGAAGTGGCTGATGAGCGAAAAGGGTATCTGGTTTTTAATTTAGATGTTTACGAAATAATTGAAGAGATCGATTATTCGATCGATAGTCATTATAACCTAGAATTTGTTGACCTGGAGGGGTATTACCTAGCATCAAAAAATAAAGAAAAGATGTTAGGTAATCTTATAGAAGAAAGAGATAGTTTTAATTTATTGATTGAAAACCCTAATTTATGGAGAGCGATGGAAGATCGTAACATCCATAATTTCAAAGATAAGAAACATTTTTATGCATTTAATAAAATAGCATTAGGTAATGGATTTGAAGGAAGCGAACTTTATTTACTATTAACAAGTAATATTAAAGTAGATTCTTCTGGTACAGATCATAAATTAGCATTTATTCTTTATGAAACAATAATGGCTATTATCTTACTTGTTATCTTATCCGTTATTATTTCTCGATATATCGTAAAACATCGAACAACTAGCCTTGAAAGTCAATTAGCTTTAGCTGCCTTGAATGGTATGTCTTCGATTGTGATCACAGATAAGAACAACCGCATCATCAAGGTAAATGACGAGTTTACTCGAGTTAGTGGGTGGAAAGAATCTGAAGTGATCGGGCAATGTCCTTCAATCTTTCAATCTGGTGTTCATAGTGATGCATTTTATGCTGAAATGTGGCAAACAATTCAAGAAAATCAGAGTTGGGAAGGTGAAGTTGTTAATAAAAGAAAAGATGGAACCTTAATTACTGAGATATTACGAATTCAAGCGATCATGGGTATAAATGGTAAGGCTCAATACTTTATTGCTTCATTTGTTGATATTACTGCTCGAAAAGAATTAGAAAACTGCTTAAGAGAGTTGAGTGAAAAAGACATGTTGACTCAGTGCTGGAATAGAAGAAAGTTTGAAGCAGAGTTTTCAAAATTAACAAATAAGCAGCGTTTAACGCCTGAAGTAAAAATGTCTTGTTTGGCTATCATTGATATCGATTATTTTAAACGTATTAATGATCAATACGGACATGATGTCGGCGACAAAGTTATTAAAAATGTCGCTAGAATTTTGCAAACAGAAAGTCGAAGTATTGATTTTGTAGCAAGAATTGGCGGAGAAGAATTTGCTATTTTACTTCCAAATACAAGTTTGAAAGAAGCTGAAGTGATTTTAAATCGCTTAAGGGTTGCTATTCATCTTGCTGATGGTTCACAATCTGTAACCGTTAGTGGCGGTGTAACTGATATTTGTGATTGTGGAGAGGCAACTTACAAGCGTGCCGATCTTGCCTTATATGAATCAAAAACTGCTGGTCGAAATCAAATATCTTGTTTTCCATCCAGTGAAATGGATCAAATAGCATGATTATTTTTTTGAAAAAATAGATGTTACTTTCTTCATTATAGGAGTGTGATTGTCTATTTGATGATTTTTCATTTCCTTAAAGATATTTAATAGAGCTTTAAAGTTTAATTGGCGTTCACTTGGTACAGGCCTCATAGCTTGTAATAATATGTGATGTAATTTTTGCTCTTCTTTTGTTCTTTGCTTTGGTTCTTCTTCATTCAGCTGGTAAGGGTGAACTCTTAAAAGCAATTTATAGAGCAAAATAGCTACTGAATATAAGTCACTTTTTATTGTTGGCGCATTGCCTTGCAATACTTCTGGAGCGGCATAGTCGCCACTCCAAGCATGAACTTGGTTAAAGTTTATCGTGAATTTGTTTTTTTCAGGGTCTAGGTTTCGGCTGATACTAAAATCGAATAAAAATAATTCATTACTATCAGAAATAAGGATATTTCCAGGTTTTAAATCACCATGGATCACGCCTCTTTTATGGCAATGGTGTATGCAATTAATTAAGCTATATGCGTATTTCAATCTCGCATCAATGGGAATGTTTTCAAAAGGTGAATCTAATAATAGAGA
Source organism: Aliivibrio fischeri (assembly GCA_038993745.2). NCBI lineage: Bacteria > Pseudomonadati > Pseudomonadota > Gammaproteobacteria > Vibrionales > Vibrionaceae > Aliivibrio > Aliivibrio fischeri. The sequence goes on from CP160629.1 coordinate 1,095,012, forward strand.
GAGTAGTTCACCTTTAATAACCGGCATAATAAGAAAACCCCGTTGTGACTCATTACATACCGCCAAGTGTTGTACTGATACAATATTGGGATGATGTAAATGACTAGATTGAATATATTCATTCACAAGTAACAAATCGGCATCAGCAAAATGTGAGGCTTCACTATTTAGTACTTTTATTGCCATATGATAATTATTCAGCCCTATGCTTTTTAGCAATAAATCATCAACTTGGTACACAATACCCATACCACCAACACCAAGAACTCGTTTAATTTTATAACGCTCATTAATGACTTTTGGAAGAGGGAGAGTATTTCCTTCCTTTCGCGTTGATTCTGTATTTAATTCATCAGAGTCATCGGCAATAAAGTGATCTATATTGATATCAGTCATCTGTTGGCCTTAATCATAATGGCAGATAAATTATCATTTGCTTCTGTTAGTAATACTTGTTCTTTTAAGTGATAGCAGCCTTTGAGAGCACTTGGGAGAGCCATACATGCTTCAATCATATTGTTTGATAAGTATTTATGTACGCCATCACTGGATAGAAGAAAAGTATCTTTATGTTGTAATGGAATAATGCAATGTTCAATTGACAAATTGTGGCCCATTCCTATGGCCTGTGTGAGTGCCTCTTTCCCATTTTGTTCACGGGTGTGATCTTTCGATATCTGGTATAGCTTATTATGACGAAACAAATAACATCGAGAATCACCTGCCCATAAACAGGCGATATGACCATTATGAGCAATTAACATGCATACAGTGCTGCCAATAACAGCACTATGAGATAATGTCTTTTCTTGACTTAAATGGTGATTCACTTTTAAAAGCATTCTCTTTGCTTTATCAATTTTTTGATCTAGGCTGCCGTACAATAATTCTGAGTGGAAGGCATCCACAATCATTCCACTCGCAATTTCACCATACTCATATCCACCCATGCCATCTGCTATTATCCAGATTCCTTGCTCGGTAAAAGATAAAATCGCATCTTCGTTTTTATCTCTTACCTTGCCTTCTTCTGAAAAATGGGCCGTTTGAAATTGTTGGCTCATCCATTAATCCTTTTTGGAAGATAGAAATTCGTTAATATTTTTCTATTAAAAGGATTAGGGGTTCGATCACTATAAATAAGGTATTTGGCTTTCATTCCTTTATTTTCCAGATCTACTTTTATGACATCTTGACCTCGGTATTTATTGACTCTGAATTTGTCTAATACTCGGAAGAAAGCCCAAGGACCTGAGTTTTGTTGGTTTACGACTTTAGAGCCACTTAGATCTTGTAAAACAAAACTGACGTATTGACGCTGGTTGGTTATTGGCCACGTAAATTGTTTTTTCTGTATTGGACCATGACGGTAAGCAAATTTGTTTTTTCCGTAATAGAAAGTGGATTGCAAAGCGCTTGCATCAAGTTCAAATGGCGCAATACGGAACGAGACGTTGGCTTCTTTTCCTTTTGAACCATAAAACATACGTTGGATAGTTAACCCATAGTTATATTGGTCTAAGAATGAATCAGATAGCCCTAATGAACGTCCGTGTAAGGACTTTTGTTTGAATTTCCCTTTTGTTTATAAACAAATGAGGATAAATAGGCGTCAAAGAAATTGTCTAAAATACCGCCGTTCTGGAAGAATTCATCAAAGTCAGCAATGTTTACATCATGACTACTGTTTCTAAATGGGTATCGACCTGATAAAGCGACATCGTAATGAGTAACGACTTTATCATGGTAAACCATTTGTACATGTTTTCTTGAATGGTTCAGTATAATACCCCAAGCGTTATTTGATATTTGTTTCCACCATTGCTGTAATGGTTGGGGAAGCGTTTCTGCCATTACACGTATATCATTTAACTCATTTGGTATTCCTTGCATGCGATCGCGAGCAATCTTAAAGGCTGATGAATCAGGGTTAGGTGAGAACTTCACCATAGATAATCGTCCACTCAATTCGTTGATCACAACTAGTGCATCTTCTAATGGAATCGTTGCTTGATCTTTATCTGTGAGTAATAGGTTCAGTGGTTCAAATTGATTGCTTACCGCTTTTCTCGCACTTTGAGAGCGTTCTTCGACACTGTGTAAGCCCAGAGAGGCGACTTTCTTCAGTTTCGTATTTACAGGTAGTTTCTTAACCTGACCTGCAGTTTTTGAAGCCACTTGAGCCTTATCAACAAAGGTTGTATTTTCTTTTACTAGGTTTAAAAGTTTTAAAATTGGTTGGCTTGAACCGGTAATATTTGAAATTTGAAGAATGGCTTCATCCATATTTTTAGATGGTTTAATTTGAAGTTGATCTACCGCTTCTTTCCAATATTTAATGTAATCATGAAAATATAGGTCTTCGACATCTGCGTATAGTCCACGGATCTCATTAGCACTTAAATCACTTGATAGCCCAATAACCCAGTTTTCTTCAATCAGTTGTTTTACTTGGTCTAATCCTTTGCTTAAAAAGACAGCTTTATATCCTTTTTGCGTATATAAACCAGGAATAATGGTATTGGTGTGGATGAATAAGTTTTGGTTTGGTCCTAAATGATCACTGATTTTTATATCGCGCAGATCCATCTCTTTTGCATCTTGTTTCAGTTGTTGGTAAACCAATTCTGATGTATTTGCTTCACGTAAAAATTTACGAGATTTAGCGATTAAATTATCGTTTAGTTGAACAGGATCAAATTCAATAGCTAATAAATTTGAAAAGTGATTTTGCAGCTCTTTCTGCTCTGTTGCTGAACCACTGTATAAATACGACCAATGCAACCCCATCCATTGTTCTAGATAAGCTTTATCAAGGTGCTCATGTAGATTTAGCATCAAATATGCACGTAAAGAAGGCGTTAAGAATTCTCTATTATCTTGATTGTTTGCCACTTGGTATTCGAGTTCACTTGTTACTTTAGGAAGCAGTAAACTGAGTAAACTTCTGTGGTATGCGGCTTCTGCTGCCTTTCGTAATTTATCTCCTTGTTGGAGTCCCGCAAACTCATCTGTGAGGGTTTCACTCTCTTTTGAATACACTTGAGTTGCTGCTAATAAAGTATTTAATGTTGGCAGTAATTCAATAGAAGGAGCTAAAGGGGATAAATGGACAATCTGTTGATTATAATCGCCAGAAAGAGACAATAACTCTTGTTGTTTATGATGATTGGTTAAAAAGCTGGTTGCCCATAATGAACCAAACCCAATCACAAGAGCAAAAGAGGCTGCATAGACCGCCATGTTTTTCAGTTTTACTTGTTTCTCATATTTTTCATCCAATGTAGCGAGTTCACTGTTTGGAAAAATCACGTCTTCAAGTAATTTTCGAATAAAGAACCCACGTTGATGTTTATAAGTAGGAAGAACTCGAGAGCTGATACCAAGGTTTTGCCCAATACCTGACGTGGTTGATTCAGTCTGGGTATTTGTTGGTTCGGGTACTGACGTTAGGTATAAACCACGTAAATGAGAGGCTTGGTGATAACGGGTTTTAGTAAAGGCTAATTCAGAAAATAACGCTAAGCGTTCAGCAAGGAAGCTTAATTGGCGTGGGAATTGTAATAGTTCTGCACGTTTCATCACATCACGCTCATCGTGTAAGCGTGACATGACTTGTGAATCGATACGTAAAATGAGCTTTTCGAACTCATGTTTAATTTTATCGGCTTGCTGGCCTTCACCTTCGTTAAAAGTGACGCCAAAAACTTGGTCCATTTCTTCTCTGGATAGGGAAGAGAAGAAAGGTTCGAATCCCTCGACTTTATCCATTTTCGTTAATAAGAAATAGATAGGCATATCTGAGCTTAAATCATGTCTTAACTCTTGTAAGCGTTCACGTACATAGCGAGCTTGAACTTCGATTGCGCTTTCATCTGGAGATTGTAATGTTGTGATATCAATAGTTAGTATGACCCCATTTAATGGGCGACGGCGACGCTTATTGCGTAGAGCTTTTAAAAAATTGCCCCAAATTGGTTTACTTAACTCATTTTCATGTTGATCAAAAAAGCGTCCTGCAGCATCTAAAAGAACGGCATGGTTAGCAAAATACCATTCACAATGTTGGCTATTTTGAATGTCTCTTGTGTAATGCCCATCAGTTTGGTTTAAAGGGAAATCTAATCCTGAACACTCTAAAAGGGTTGTTTTACCACTATTTTGTGGGCCAATAACCATATACCAAGGAAGTTGATATTTAACGTTATTATTGAGTTTTCCATATAGTCCAGCACGCTTGATTGTTGCAATTGCAGCTTCAAGTTTTGTTTTTAGAATGGTGCTGTGTTCACGAATAAAAGCCATTTCAGATTGCGCAGCTTCATACGCTTCTTTATTTTCTTCTTTTTGTGCTTCTCGCTTTGCTAAGCCCCACAAAGTCAGATTGAATGCTCCCCATAGTAGTAAGCAAATGATAATTGTTAATGTTTTCCCGGTAGTCGTTTCAATTAATGGGGTATTTGCTATCGCAATATGCTTACCAAATAAACACAATAATAAGGCAATAAATAGTGTTAATAATAAGCTCCAACACCATGTCTTTTTTAATGTGTTAAGCAATGAATTAAAAAATGATTTCATCCGTAAAATCCTATAAATCAATTTGCTGAAAAGCTTGAATTACATGCTCTGATTGTTGGTCCAATACATAATAGAAACCACCGTAAATAGCACACAATGAGAAAACCACAACGCATACAATGCCAATCCAAGAGGTTTGTCTTGTGAGTTTATGGCGTTGAACTTGTTTCGGTTCCCAGTTTGGAGAGAGGCTAGCTTGCTCATCTCCTCGTAAAGAGCGAATTTGGCGATAAAGAGAATCACGAATGGCGTCTAATTCGACTAGACCTCTTGATAACACTCGATATTTACCTTCAAAACCTAAGCTCAAACATAGGTACATTAGCTCTAATAGATCTAAATACTTAGCAGGGTTTCTACTGAGTTTTTCTAATAGTAAGAAAAATTTCTCACCACCATATGTTTCGTTATGAAAGCTACTTAACATGCTTTTTGAGGCCCAGTGACTTTCTGAACCCCATGGCGTTGTTACGATGATTTCATCAACGAAAGTGCAAAGCAGGTAGCGAGATAAGGCAACATAATTACTCTCAACACCTGAGTTAATGGCTTGAAACTCGAAGGATTTTAACTCTTCAACTAATTTAGGTTTTAGTAACTCAATATCTTGGTAGCTTTCTTTTTTTAAGTCACACGTGATACAGAGTAATGAGGAAGCAGCACTGATTAGTGGGTTGTTTCCTGCAAAATTGTATTCTTCTGGTTTAATACGCGCGGCGTAGACCATGCGCTCTTGAAGCTGGTTGAATTTGGGTGCACTTGGGCTTTCAGTTAAAGTTGGGTTAACTTGATTAGGCTCTTGTGTGATAAGTACAGTACGGTCATCCATGCTACTGCTGTTCATATTAACTATTCCTTATTGCCCAAAAGAAAAGAGAAAGCTCAGGGAAATCACCTGCAATATGGAAGGCAAATCCTCCAGATTGCGTTAGTTGAGAGCGATCGTTTGAGGTTAAATCAAGGGTGAAATAACAATAATCACCATGGAAAGGGACTTGTCTTGGGGCTACAGAAAGTGAGCGACAAGTGATCCCCGGTAATTGAAGGTTTACAAGGTTGCGAATTTTTTCAACAGGTCCGACTTTTAATTGTGGTGGCAGTTGTTTTCGTAAGCTTTCAGCATCGGTATGAGAGCGAGCTGCGAGAATAAAGGTGGCTTCTTGCAATAAGCTATCATCAGAAATAGGGGCAATAAGTACACCGTGATTGCGTTTTTGTAGTGGTATCTCAAAAGCGTTTTGTTTCAATGACTGATTCAGTTGTTTACGCAAATGAAATAAGATCTGATCAAATGACTCGCCTTGTTCTTTATGATTGTATGATAATTTTAGATCTGGTCGACGATGACCTGAATCATAAGTAGACAACTCTCCTTGCAAAGATGAAAGTAATAAAAAGAGCTCCTCTGGATGGTATTGAGAGCACTTATTTAGATAGTGGAGCTGAGGCTCGTACTTATTTAATAATTGAAGTAATAAGAAGTCACCAATTTCAGAGGTCGCGTGTCCTGATTTAGTAATACGTTCGGCTAAAATATCGGCCTTATGAGTAACGAGAGTTAAGACTTCTCGTAGCGAACGATGAACAAGAGACGAGTGAACACCATTGATAAAACTCGCTTCAAAATTAGGGTTGAGTTGAATCGCACCTTCTGGAGTGACTTGTTTAATTTCACATAGTTTGATTTTAACCCAATGATTATCAATCTCTTCTTCGGTAATAATATGAAAATCCAACTCACCACAACTGATAGTCTGTAAGTTTTGTACTTGGGCATTATTATCTGAAATGGTTAAATCGTGAGAAACATAACGAGTGTTAATTTCGGTTTCTTTTTCATCGCGAGCTTCCGGACTATTGATAGTCGATAAAGAAATCGCTAAATACAGATTTAAGTTTGTTTTAGGCGCATCAGACTCCCAAACAATAGGGGTTGTTTGATGTTGAATATCAAATAGTGAACCATCGGGTAAAATACCACTAGCCTGACTGATAACGATCTTTCCAACAGATAAATGATGACTATCAAAACTCAGAGAATGGAAACCCCAATTAAACCTGTGTTGCTTCTGCGTACGTACTTGCAGTTGATTTTGATAGTAACGATCACTTTGTTGGAAATGTTGAGGCCGCAATAGCATGCCTTCTTTCCATATAACTTTTTGCATTTATCTATCCTCTAAATTCGCGCACTACTGCTTTGTGGGGCGTTCTTTTTCTTTTTCACGCGTTTTAATTTGACGATAGAAGAGTCGGTAGCGATCAATTCCACTTTTTGTGCCTCTTCGGGCTCAACTGTGTATATGTAATGCCATTTTGCATTATCTATATCTTGATAAGCGCCGATAACAGCTAAATATTGTCCTTTTTCACTGAGCTTTAATTTGATGATTTTTTTATCGCCAGGTCGTAAGATGATTTCCTCTTCTGCGATAAAATCCGCTCCTAAGGTTGATTTTGCATTATTGTATAAATCAAAAAATTCTGAGTTTTCAAAGCCAGTAATTGAAGATAACTCTAATACCCTTACCACTAGAGGCGAGGGGCGATCCGCATGATCAGGGTTAACATTTGCAGAGGCATTGAGAGTAAGCGCTACGTAAGTTGGATCTGGTGTGCTGCTGCATCCAACGAGTAACAATAGAGCTATGAAGGTAAATAATTTTTTCATAGTGAATACGTCCTTATTCTTAATTCTTTACGCTAATTACACACGAAGTGCTGCTGTGAGCATTTGTAATTGAGATTCATATTGTTTAGCAAAATCTTGCTCTAATAGTGCGTTGCGCCAGTCAGGGTCCTTGCTGATTTGTTTGTGTAGTTTGCTGTAAGCCTGCCAATATTTGGCGTCAGGTTTGCCAAATTTGCTTTGTATTCCTTCTTGTACAAAACGATATATCAGCGTTTCTGGAGAGAGTTTTTCAATCAATGCATCTAACGTATGTTGGCAAGCATCATGAATAGCCAATTGATTCGCTTGGATGTCTTTACAGCTTTGGTTGATGGCTTCAATCCCTTGTAGATACCCAGATTTATGATGAATAATGATATTGAGTGCATCGTTAACATCATGGGTGAATTTTATTGGGTTATTACCTTGGCCTTGAATCGTGGTGGCATTCGCTGTTAATTTATTTTTGATTTCAGTACGCGTACGTAGCAATTGTTGGATGCCATTTACTGAACTGCGAAGCGCTGATCCAATATCAAATAAGGTTTGTTCTGGATCTTCGAGATTAGTAAGTTCGATGCCTAATCCTTTAGATAATGCTGCTAAATAAGCCTCGTTTGAGGTTACTTGTGCATCAGGCACTTCTTTGTTTGTGATGCTATCTATTTTCTTTTTAGAGGTTGTATTGATCTTTTCCTTTGATCTTTTTGGTTGATAAGTCGGTTCCAGCTCAATCTCATCATCAAGGGAATCATTGCTAAGTTCTTCTTCATTAAATATTGGAGAAATGAATTGCTCTTTAAGTAGAACATCATCCATTTGTGTGTGAGAAGGTGTCGATTCTTCTACTTGTTTTAGAATAATTTCTTCGTCTGAATTTAATAGTTCTTCAATTGGTCCATCACTTAAAAAGCTGTCATCAGGGATCATGTCAAATACCGATGGAGATTCATCCGTACCATGGTTTGATAAAGGATCACGAGAGGCATTTGGATTTGTTTCTGGTGAGCGATAATTTGTTGGGTCTTGTAATAGACGAGCGCGTATTTTAATAAACCCCAACTCGTATACATCGCCATGTGATATTGGATGCAGTTCACCACTATTTAATGATGCTTCATCTCCGTTTAAATACGTGCCATTGGTACTGCTATCGGTAATGAAAAACTGTTCGTCTTCAAAGCTAATCGAAGCATGGACGTTTGATAATTGTCTTTTACTATCAGCAATATACCAATCGGCATTTGGACTGCGACCAATGGTGCCACCAGCCTTTTTGAAGGTAAAAGTAGGTAAGGTATCAATAGGTAAATCTTGTGATTGAATAATATCAAAAGCCAGCTCCATCTTTTATTCCTCCTCTGAAACTAACGTGGTTTGCTCTTGTGGAGCAGGGTTGCCAACAGGACGATATTCATCGTAATTGCTGCATGCCGACAGCAGTAATAGGGTTGTGATTAGTGAAAAGCGTAACAACATGCTTAATATCTCCATTCCTTGGCGGATAAATTAAATTTTCGTAATCGATAATCAAGAGAACCTTTTGATAGCTCTAAATGGTTAGCTATGGTCTGCAAGTGTCCTTGATGTTTTTCTAAATATTGCATTAAAACGTTCTTCTCAAATTGGTCTATTTGAGAAGATAAACTGCCAGTTAACGCCTGCTCTTTATTCTCTTTTGGCGTCATCATCATGATACTATTCAAGACTTTTTCTATGACAGATTTATCTAACTGTTGGCAGTCAGGCGCTTCCATACAGCAACGCTCTATGATGTTTTTTAGCTCACGAACATTCCCTGGAAATGAGTAATTATCAAGGTAGCTGATAAATTCATTGGTTAATGCGGGGGTAGCTTGATGGAGCTCTAAAGCATAATGCTTAGTAAAAAACTGACTCAATAAAGCGATGTCGCCATAACGCTCTCTAAGTGGAGGAAGAGCGATGGTAAATTGTGCTAAACGGAAATAGAGGTCTTGACGGAATTCACCTTGCTCAATTTTTTTGATTAAAGCTTGGTGTGTTGCTGCAACAACTTTGACATCAATATCGTAAAGGGTAGTTGACCCTAATGGGCGAACTTTTTTCTCTTCTAATACGCGAAGCAGCTTGGCTTGAAGTGAGCTTGGCATATCTCCAATTTCATCTAAAAATAGGATACCTTTGTCAGCGGATCGGATTAAACCAATGTAATCTCTATCTGCTCCAGTAAACGCTCCTTTTTGATAACCAAATAACTCACTTTCAAGTAGGTGCTCAGGAATAGAGGCACAGTTTTGTACGACGTATGGCTCGTTTCTTCTATTACCAAATTGATGAATAGCTTTTGCGATAAGCTCTTTACCGCTTCCTGTTTCACCAGTAACCAATACATTTCGATTAATGTGTAGCGCTTTAGATATATTAAGGCGCACCTCTTTTATCGCACTACTATCGCCAACAATATTAAAATCAGATGGGATGTGGGTTGTTGATGAATGAGGAGCAATCTTTTGATCCAATAAAGCGTAACTGTTTTTAATTGCTAGTGCGATTCGGTCAATAGCAAGTGAGTTAAGGGTATAAATTGTTTGGCGATCACTTTTTTGGTAGGTACTAAAATTGGAGAAATAAAACATGAGTACGCCTGAAATTCTTTGTTGTGAATTTCTTAATGGCATAAATTCAACTTCACCATCGGTTAGAGTGTAATACTCTGATTGTTCGAATAAAATATGCTTAATATCATCAGTACATTGACTAAAATGAAGATTAAAATTACGTCCTTCACTCATACAGAGAGTTAACGTATTAAATTCACGATAATCGGTATTAATGATGTTATTTTTGTCGTTTTTATTCTCAAAAGGCAAAGAGGTGATTTGAGGTTGATGTTTAGAGTCAGAATAACCTTCAGCCATTTTAAATAACTGTGCACCAGAAGGTTGCGATAAAAAGCAAATTACCTTTTGGGCACCACTGTGTTTTAAAATTCCAGATAACCAACATTGAGTGAATTTATTAAAGTCACTTTGTTGTTCTGAAGTAATATTCATTAATAGCTCTGGCATGATGGCTAGTCCTCAAACTCGCAAAAGACTTGGCCATTTTCATCAATACATAAAGAAATACTGGTTAATGGTTCTTTTCTAGCTAGTGCTAGCAGTATTTGGGATGAAAATGCAGGTTTTAGTTGTCCATTAATAATGGCATCAATATTTCTCGCACCGGTTTCAGTTAATGTACAACTTTGAGCAATGTGTTGAATGATTGCTTCATCATAATGAAGAGTGATTTGTTGCAATGACAGCTGTTCGGTTAATTGTTTAAGGCGAATATCTACAAGGGCTTCCATACTTTCCATATCAAGAGGGAAGAATGGGACAACGGTCATTCGTCCGACTAAGGCTGGTTTAAAGTACTGATTTAACGTTGGACGGATGGCTTTAGTTAATGCATCTGTTGTCGGTTTTTCTTCTTGATTACAAAGAGCTTCAATTTGATCAGAGGCTAAGTTTGACGTCATGATTATTAGTGTTTGTTTGAAGTTGATTTCTCTTCCTTCACCATCATTAGCTACGCCTTTATCAAAAATTTGATAGAAAAGGTTCATTATTTCAGGATCTGCTTTTTCGACTTCATCAAGTAATACAACGGAATAAGGGCGTTGACGAACAGCTTCAGTTAACACACCGCCTTCGCCATATCCAACGTAGCCAGGAGGCGAACCAATTAGACGAGATACAGTGTGTTTTTCTTGAAACTCTGACATATTGATGGTGGTGAGAAATTGTTCGCCGCCATACATTAAATCGGCAATGGCTTGAGCTGTTTGAGTTTTGCCTACACCACTTGGACCAACAAAAAGAAATACACCAGTTGGAGAATTAGGGTTGTTTAATCCTGCTGCAGTGGCTTGGATTGCTTTTTCTAAGGCGATGACGGCTTGATCTTGGCCTTTGATTTGTTCTTTTAGCTTTGATTTTATCGTAAGTACTTGAGTCGCTTGTCCACGTTGTAATGTACTCATTGGAATCCCAGTCCAATGGGATACTACCTCAGCAACCAAAGATGGGCAGGTTTCGTAATTGACTAAAGAGTGTGTATGTTGTGCATCCGATAGCGCTTGATGTATCTCTTGTTGGTTGCAAATTAATCGATGCTTTTCTTCTTCATCGTCACATTGTGCAATGTCAATTCGAGAAGTTAGCAGTGCCTCAGCTAATTCTTTTTGTGTTTGCCATTCTTGCTCTAACTGTTCAGCGTCAAGGTGGGTTTGAGACAGTTTTTCTTTCAACAGAGTGATGGTGTTTTCTTCAATATTGATCCCAGCTTGTTGATCTCTTAATACACAATCAAGCTCACGTTGAGTAATAGCAATAATATGCAATAACCTTTCTAATGACTCAGGCTTTGCTTTTAAATTGATCTTCACACGTGCACAAGCCGTATCAAGAAGATCGATTGCTTTATCAGGTAGTTGGCGACCGCTAATGTAACGTGCAGATAATTCAGCAGCGGCAATAATGGCATCATCTCTTACATAAACACCGTGGCTTTCTTCATAACGCTCTGCAAGACCACGTAAAATCGTTATGGCTTGAGTAACATTAGGTTCGTTCACTTTTACAGGTTGGAAACGTCGTGCAAGTGCAGGATCCTTTTCAATGTATTTTTTATATTCAGACCACGTTGTTGCACCTATTGTACGTAATTCACCTCGAGCAAGAGCTGGTTTTAGAAGATTGGCTGCATCATTGCTACCTGTTTGTCCACCAGCACCAATTAGAGTATGTGCTTCATCAATAAATAAGATAATAGGCGTCGGACTTTCTTGAACTGCTGTGATAACCAAATTTAAGCGACGTTCAAATTCACCTTTAATGCTTGCTCCTGCTTGAAGTAGTCCAAGATCTAAAGAGAGAAGGGCGACATTTTCAAGCATATCCGGCACTTCACCTTGAGCTATTTTTATTGCTAAACCTTCTACTAATGCCGTTTTACCAACCCCTGCTTCGCCAACAATCATTGGGTTATTTTTACGACGACGAGCTAAAATATCGATCATTTGACGAATTTCAGAATCTCGGCATAAAACAGGATCAATTTTATTATCTTTCGCCAATTGTGTGTAATTGGTTGTGTATGCATCGAGTGCATTTTGATGTTCAGCAGAGGAGTGAGAATCTCGATTCGCACAGCTGACTAAGCCTTCAACCTGTTGTTTTAATGAAGCGACAGGAATAACACTTAATTCACGGTAATAGGGGGTGTGTCCATATTTGTTTGGATGAGAAAGGAGAGTAAGCAGTAAATTTGCTGCTAGTACTTCAGAAAGTTGCATTTCTAACATGGAGAAGAGATAACTTTCTTGAAGCCATTCGATTAACGCAGTTGATAAGACAGGATGATTACTTTCAGATGAGGTACTTTTTCTTCCGTGTTGTAGCGCTTCAATTAAAACGTCAGTAGATACATTGTATTGCTGACAAGCTTTATTCCAGAAACTTTGTGGATTATTCAGTGCCGCAAGTATAAAGTCTTCACATAACACTTCATTACCGCCACGAGTGACGCATAATTGTGCGGCTTGCTCTAACGCAAGGTGTGACTCTTTATCTAATGTTTTAATTAATTGAGGTAGTTCTACGTTAATCATAATGTTTTCCCTGAAAGTGTAATACGTCCTTCATTCGGGTTTGAACCTAGCCAACTCGTCCAACCTAAACAGCATTCATTATCAACTGATAAGGTTAATGGACGGGGTTCATCTTTTTTTAAATGAAGTTGAATATCAAAATCGAGTGGATCTTTAACGGTAAATTGCACTAATTGATTGAGTGCGATCCAATTTGGTTTATCGGTTAAAAAAGAGTGGAAGTGATCCCACGTTAATTCTTTTATATGTATACGAAATTTATTTGCTCTATCTGGTGCACTACTGCCCAAAACAGAGGTGCTTGAAAGAACGGCATTGTTCTGGCCCAATTCACAGAGTTGTTGCGTTGGAATTGAGCAGTGACGAAGAATGCACTCTTCAATATGTATTGCTGAATGCTGGAAGTAGTATCGTAATAGGGCTTCGATTGTATTTGCTGATCTGACCCTTTGACTTAGTAAACCAAGGTAAGGAAATAAGCGAGACCAGTTGATTGAGTCGTCATCACGCAGTTCAGGATTTTTTAACCCAAGCAATGCAAATATATATTGTGAAAACGGATCATTAGCACCTTCTCTAAATGCTGCGTTATAGCGGTACTTTTGCCAAACACTACGAATTAAACGATGTAATCTATGATGGAAAATATCAAGAAATGACTTTAGAACGTTGTTTTCATCCTGCAGTAAATAATCATTATAAAAAGCAGGCAAGGGCGATGAAGCACCAATTAATGACAACATATTTAACGTCATAATGACTTTTGGTAGCCCATCATCATGAGTGATTACTTTAATGCTTTGAATTTCACGAGGAGCAAAACCTTGTGAAGGATTCGCTACAAATTGAATGCGGTCATAGGCCTGATCAAGATCCCATTCATCATGTTTGGTTTTTAAGTGATGACATACATGATCCAATGCCTTCATCAAGGATAAATGTCCAATATGTTCAATGGTTATTCCTAATTGAATAGGAATTTGATTTGATGTCATCGAGACTAAATTAGAGGTTGTTGCCCCATTCGTGGTAGCCATGAATAGTCTCCTCCATCAGTGCTTGTAACGTGCAATTGATTGAATGAATTCATACTGGTATAAAGCGATAAAAATTCATTAATTACAGTGGAAAATAAATACAGCTCGCCTTCACATAAAAAGTGCTTCGTGTTGAGATGAAGTTGTGTATTCATTGCTCGTACAGGAGCACCTTCGTATAACATATCGCAAGGTTTGGTCGATATACTTACGATGCCATCGATCAGTCTTTTATGTTTTTTCCTTTTGCATCGTCTTGTTGGCCAGCAAAATCATAAGCAAGCAAAATACGTTTAAACGCTTCTGGCTTGGTTAATGAAAGATAATTAAGGGACATATTTGATATGAGCGACCAAAGACCATCTTTATCAATGGGGGGGGTGTAGCAAGGTGTTACTGTTCTGATATTGGTAAATGTGGCTGAACCAGTTGTTTGATCTGTTGTTTCTGTAATTGAGTTTACAGATAAACGTTGAGCTAATGCCCCATTACATGCAGTAACGGCAATAGAAACAGTAACGCTATTGGTAAAAGTGTGTTGAGAGCGAAAAGACAGATACGTATCAAAGTGCCCACTGACAATGTTCTTTTCTTGACGAATACTGTAATAGTTTGAGCGATTTTTATTTTCGTTATGTTCAAATGATTCAAAGTGGTAAAAATCGATACGACCTTTTTGCCCAGGGTTCCAACCGTGTACTTCTTTGACCGATAAAATAGTACTGCTATCGTCATTTAAAGAAACTGGTGTGATCTTATATTGATCTTTTCTGTGGTTAAGTAAGAGTGGTTGTGTATCACTTTTAAATGAATTAACGATTGGGGTACAAAATAGCTCTGGTTGAACACGATTAGCGTAAAAAGGTTGTTGTGTGATGTTATCTAACGTGAATTTTAAATCGACATATTTACACCCTTGACTAAACTGAGCTGGCCAAACTGGTAACTCAGTTAAGTCAATGTAGTAATATTTTTCTGGGTAACAAAAAAATTCTTGAATGTGTCGGTAGCCTTCAAATGTATTGAGAGGGTAATCAAAAATAGCCTCATTGGTTTTAAAGCCAACAGGTTTAATGCTATGGGTTGGAAACGTTGAGCGATTGATTTGTTCTAACTCTTTATCCAAAGCACAAAACTCAGCTTGAGTAGTGGAAGAGCATAGCGCCATAATGAGAGATAAGCAGCTGGCTTTGTCTCCATTAAAATGAACACGTAACTGC
Organism: Aliivibrio fischeri; assembly: GCA_038993745.2. Taxonomy (NCBI): domain Bacteria; kingdom Pseudomonadati; phylum Pseudomonadota; class Gammaproteobacteria; order Vibrionales; family Vibrionaceae; genus Aliivibrio; species Aliivibrio fischeri. The sequence continues at coordinate 1,110,159 of CP160629.1, forward strand.
TTCATATTTAACGACGCTAGATCGATTCCTGAAGGTAATTCCAATCGTAATTGATAAATGCCACCATGCCCATTTGCTGTAAAAGATGATGAATGAAGTGATACTGGATAAATATCAACATCAAAACATGTTTTAAACTTACATTGAATGCCATCAATAGGTTGGCTAAGTACTTCCGTACCACGTTTAATTATTGATGCTTGGGTTGCTTCACTTGCCGGTGTAAATTGCAGAGTACTCATTGCTGGAATTGCTTGGACATAGTTAGGCCACAATAAACGCATTAATGAATGAGTTAATTCTGGTAACTGGTTATCTAAGCGTTGATGTAAACGACCAACTAAAAAAGCGAACCCTTCGAATAATCGCTCAATATCTGGGTCCAATCCCTCTTGACCTAAATAGGGCGCTAAAGCCGGATTTTCTCTCGAAAACGACTTCCCTAATTCGCGCAGTGCTGCTAATTCAGATTGATAGTAATGATTAAAACTCATGCTGCACCTTGTGTAATATTGGTTTCAGCTTTGTGGTTAGCTGCTTGAGCATGAGCGGTAAATGAAATAGCGGTATTTTGCCCATTGATGATGACATCACCACTGACATCAAAATAGAGACGTAAAGGATTATAGATATCGCCTAAATAGCGGACTTGAGGATTAATGATTCTCGTTTCATATCGAGCGATAACACGTTCAACCTCGCGTTTAATATGAAGGATGGCATCATGTGGACTCATGTGAGACATATTAAGATCTGGTAAGCCTAAATCAGGACAGATCAATGCAGCCCCTTGTCTTGTTGAAAGTAACTGACTGACGTGTGAGCGAATTGAGTCCGTCATATGCTGTGCTGTGACAGATTGATTGTTTTGTGTTGTACCACTTAATAGTCGTTCAAATAATCGTTGGTTCGACATATTCCACTCTTTATTCCATTAACACCCTGTGAAATGCCCTGTGTTTATTGTCAATAATTAGACTTTTACTAAACACAGGGTGAAAGGGATTACTCTTGATCCAATTTACCAACTAGCGACAAAGTAAAATCAGAACCCATGTATTTAAAATGTGGGCGAACTGATAGGTTTACTTTGTACCAGCCTGGATTTCCTTCAACGTCCATTACTTCGATATTTGCTGCACGAAGTGGGCGACGGCTTCGAACTTCTGCTGGTGGGTTTTCTTGATCAGCAATGTATTGACGAATCCAAGTATTTAACTCTTGCTCTAAGTCTGTACGTTCTTTCCAGCTACCGATTTGTTCACGTTGTAGCACCTTAATGTAATGTGCAAGGCGGCTAATAATGAATAAGTAAGGGAGCTGTGTACCTAAGCGAAAATTTAACTCAGCGTTTTTGCCTTCTTCTGTATTACCGAAAAATTTTGCTTTTTGAACAGAGTTAGCAGAGAAGAAAGCCGCATTATCTGAGCCTTTGCGCATGGTGAGAGCAATAAAGCCTTCTTCTGCTAATTCATATTCTCTGCGGTCGGAAACAAGAACTTCTGTTGGGATCTTAGTTTCAATATCACCCATACTTTCAAAGTGGTGGAGAGGTAGGTCTTCCACTGCACCACCTGATTGAGGACCAATAATATTTGGACACCAACGGAAATTAGCAAAACTTTCAGTGATACGAGTTGCCATTGTAAAAGCGGTATTTCCCCATAAATAATCTTCGTGAGTAGCAGAAACATTTTCATGGTAATTGAATGCTTTTACAGGGTTTTCTTCTGGATCATAAGGTTGACGTAATAAGAATCTAGGTAATGTTAAACCTACATATCTTGAGTCTTCTTGTTCACGGAAGCTTTGCCATTTTGCATATTGAGGACTTTCAAAATGATCATTAAGATCTTTTAGATCAGGTAATCCCTCAAATGATTCTAAGCCAAAGAATTTAGGACCTGCGGCTGAAATAAATGGTGCATGAGACATCGCTGCTACAGCAGCCAAGTTTTGAAGGTTTTTAATATCAGGCGCAGAAGGACCAAAGTCATAATTACCAATAATAGCACCAACAGGTTGGCCACCAAATGTACCGAACTCGTTAGTGTAGACATGCTTGTAGAGTCCTGATTGAGTAATTTCTGAAGCATCTTCGAAGTCCTCTAACAAGTCAGTTTTAGATACATTAATCACTTCGATTTTAATATTTTCACGAAAATCGGTGCGATCAACGAGTAATTTTAATCCACGCCAAGCAGATTCAAGTTGTTGAAAAGAAGAGTGGTGAAGAATTTCGTCAACTTGTTTACTTAAACGTTGATCAATCTCTGTGATCATTTTATCAATCAGGGCTTTTTTGACTGGTTCTTCTTGATTTTGAGGTTTTAATAACTCTTCAATAAAAGCGCTGATACCACGCTTAGCAATACCGTATGTTTCATCTTCTGGAGTTAAATTGGTTTGAGCTACGATTTGATCAAGAAGTCCAACAGTAACTTGATTATCTAGCTCTTGTGCTGTGCTTGTATCTGACATGTTTTATTCCTTTTCTGTCACTAGACCTAATTCACTTAGTAGTTTTTCACGAGCTTCATCATCAACAAGGGCATCTTCAATTGCTTTGCGGAATGCAGGAACATTGCCTAACGGGCCTTTTAAAGAGACAAGCGCTTCACGTAAATCCATTAAGCCTTTTAGTTCAGGTACTTGCTCAACAATGCTTGAAGGATCAAAATCATTGATATGTTTAAAACTTAGATCGACTGCAATTTCCTCATTTCCTTCGCCATCATCTTGAAGTTGGTTTTTTACACCAAAAGAGATGTTTAAGTTTTGTTTTTCAATAACGTCATTGAAATTGCTTTTATCAACATTAAATGGCTTTCGATCTTCAAGTTTTCGATCATCTTCTTGCTGAGTAAAGTCACCAAGAACCATCATTTTCAGTGGAAGTTCAAGATCTTCTGCAGCGTCACCGCTTACTGGTTTGAATGTCACATTTACACGTTCTTTTGGTGCAACAGATCCATCTTTTGACATGGGTCTCCTTGGGTTTAATTAAGAACTCGTATTGGGTTTAAACAGCAGAGCCTTTCACGTATGTGTGTTAGCAACTGACTGTCTTGGTCTTTTTTAGATAATTTGTTATGGCATTGAAGCCATAGTTCAAGTAAACGTTCTTCAAGAATAGGATCCCAATGAGCGAGTACGGATTGGGAATATTGCTTATCTAGCCATGAGAAAAGTGAATTAGCTAAATCATATTTACTGGATTGAAATAGCAGTTTTGCCTGTGTAAATTGCCAAAAAAAGGCTTCTCTATCGGAACGTGATTGGTGATGACCGCGAATAAGAGGTTGCATTACTTCGTTTAAGCTGTGCTGCTGTAACAATGTGAGAGCTTCTTGGAAGGCATCTTCCCAGTCACTACTATTTTGTGATTCATCGAAATGATTTACTGGGGAAGTAGTCGCATGAGTTGAAGTCGAACACTGCTGCTGTATCCAAGCCTTTGTTGATTCACTAGCAAACTCAGTTCCATCATCGAATTTAAGATCCGTGATGCTTGGTGTTTTGTTGATTAATAAAGACAGCTGATCAGTGATGCTTTGTGCTGCATCATGATGATTAAGTGCTGTTAGGCTTTCCCAAACCATGAAATGACCATCGATCCAAAATGGTGATTTAGAAAGGCTCTCTTCCATTTCTATAATTAATGTAGAGTGATTTAATTCTGCTTTTAACTGTTGAAAATATTGTATTCTGGCCTGAGGAACAGGCTTTAACATAGTTACATTATCGTCATTACTTGCTGGCAATTGAGATATGGTTAACCAAGTTAAAGTCCGGTTTAATTGATACACTTTTTCGTCACTAAGTTTTTGAGATAACCAGTATTTTGAGAGTGTTCTCGCTACATCTTGTAAGTGACGAAATGCTTTATTTGCATCTCTATCGTTTGTGATGTCATTTTGAGAAAATGAGATAGTTGATGTTGCTGATGGAGCTTGTGTTGGTGCGGATGGTATAGATTGTGGTGCTACTATCTCATTATTTTCGGTTTCTGATTTTAAACGTTTTTTAAGTTTTTTTGTTAATGAAATAACAGAAGATAAATTATCTGTATTATTTTCAAAAATAGACTCAATTGATTCATCTAATACTGACAATTGTGTAATTAATATATCGGTATCATTTATATTGTCTATATTATCGATAATGGATTTTATGTTATCTGTTATTATATTAATGATTTGATTAATAGAAGAATATAGACTTCTTTTTCTCTTTGGATAAATATCGTCTTTGAATTTAATGATGAAATCATTAATAACACGGATTAACTCATTATTATCAATAGCAAGATTTCTCTTAGTTATAGATAAGCATAACCAGTAAAGTAATCTATAATCCTTGCTAGTTTTGTTTAGTAAATTTAATGAGTTATCATGCACGACAGACCAGTCCGTCTTGCTTGTAGCAAACAGATTTGTTGATTTTTTTATTTCTTCTTCAATTAATTCAAACTCAGGCTCATAACTTAAATCTGTGCCTAAGCGATCCTTATCTGATATATCAGAAAGGATTGAGTCGTAAGAAAACATATTTACCCTAGCTAAATGATGTTGTTCAAGTTAGATTTTATTGATTTAATTATTATTAAAATTATTTTTATATAGAAATACTAAAGGGAAGAATTTAATTAAGAAAGGGGAATAATTTGCGATGAAAATTAATTGAGAAATAGATCTAAATTTTATGAAACTAAATTAAAGAACTATTTCTCATGATTTACAAATAAAGCAGGTGTCTTATTTATGATACATTATTTATTCTTGAAGTCGGAGAGCACAATCTCTAATGCTTTGATTGCTGTTTCTTTGTCGACTTCGTTGCTTTCAAGAAGATAAATTAAATCAACCGCTAATTTTATTTCATCCGGTGCGTTATCTAGAGGGGTAGGAGTCTCTGTTTGAACTTCAATTTCGGTTTGAATTTGCTGATTATTTTTGGGGTTAGTCATGTTGCTCTCGATAAGTAATTTGTTGTTCTAATCGGATCATTGCTTCTTTACAGCGTTGTAAGCGTTTCTCTGTTGCTAGCAGCTTTTGTTGTAGATCTTGCTGCTGAGAGAATGAATGACATTGATTAATTGCCAGTTCTTGATCATTTACCATTTGTGCTAAACGGCGTTCCCACTCTTGATGTTGAGCTAGGTCCTGATACATATCACTAATGGGTTTTTTATAGCTTCCCTTCGGACGAGGTTCGTTAGAGCGTATACGTTGAGTTGCAACTTCTCTTTGTATCGCTTCAATTTGAGCAACCAACATTTGCGTTAAATATTCAGCTCTTTGTGTCGTTAGAATATTTGCTTTTTCTTCTCGTTGAATCGATCCAAGTGTTGCCTTTGCTTCATTTATACAGGGTACAAGATAGCGGCTTCTGCATCCAAATAGGCGTTCATCAAATAAAGGAAGTCGTTGTTCCCCTCGACGTCGGTCAATTTCAGCCGCCGTTTTACCTAGTTGTTCTAGCATGATTTCGATAGAGGTAAAATTAGTCATAATTGTTCCGTTAGAACCAAGCGTCTAAAGCGAGTTTAACAGCCAAGATACAAACCACAGTTACAAACACTGGTCGAATAAACTTAGATCCAAAACGAATAGCTGAGTGTGCACCAATAAATGCGCCGACCATTAAGCAGACGCCCATAGTTAAGCCTAGTGCCCAGTTAATATGGCCAAGAATTGCAAAGGTAACCAGTGAAGTAAAGTTACTGGTGAAATTCATGGCTTTTGCTAAGCCTGATGCTAATAAGATGTTTAGACGATACATCGCCATGCTGCTAACCGTCCAAAACGCACCTGTTCCAGGCCCTGCAACACCATCATAAAACCCTAAAGATAAGCCTTGAATAATCTGCTGAGTCTTTAGTTTAGGTGTGATATCAGGTAATTGATTTTGATCGGCCTTTGGTTGTGGATGCCAAATAGTATAAATTGCAGCAGCTAAAATAATTAAAGGTAATCCTTTTTCAAGCCATTCCGTTGAAATATAGTTAACCAGCAAAGTTCCACATGTTGCGCCAAATAAAGTTGCGACAAAAGAGGCTTTCCAAAAATGGGGGTCAAACAACTTCTTTTTAAAGTAGGTGAGTGCTGCCGTAGATGAAGCAAAACTTGCGGCTAACTTATTTGTACCTAAAGCTATGTGTGGGGGAAGCCCTATTGAGAGTAGAGCAGGAACGGTTAACATTCCTCCTCCGCCTGCAACAGCATCAATAAATCCAGCAATAAAAGCAACTAACCCTAGGATGATGAGGGTTGATGGTTCGAGAAATTCCATATCAATTCTTAATTATTAATAGCTATAGTAAGCTCGCATCTGCGAATGATTTAAGTAATAACGAGATATTACTCTATTAGTCTTTTAAAAGGAGGTAAGGCGTCCAAAAGAGCTTTACCATAACGCTTAGTTATTACACGGCGATCAAGAAGCACAACTCTACCAGAATCCTCTTCTTTACGCAGTAGTCGACCTACAGATTGAATTAATTTTTTGCTCGCTTCTGGAACACTGATCTGCATAAATGGATTACCACCTCGGCTCTCAATATATTCCGAATGCGCTTCTTCAACTGGAGAGGTTGGAACACCAAATGGAATCTTAGTTATAATTAGATTTGTAAGTAGGTTTCCAGGTAAATCTAATCCTTCAGAAAAGCTTCCTGTTCCAAATAAGATGCTGATTTTATTCTCATTACAAAGTTTTTTATGTTTTTTTAGAATTTCTTGTCTTGATTCCTGTCCTTGAATAAGTAGGTTCCATCCATGTTTTTTAACAATCTTTTCTATACCTTCAGCAACTTTGTTCATTTGCCAGTAAGATGAGAATAAAACTAAGCTTGAAGATTGATCGGCAAGATAAAAGGGGAGTTCTTCTATTAATAAATCTGTAAAACCAGGCGCCGAAGGTTCCATTGGTAGTTTCGGGATGATTAATTGAGCATTCTCTTGGTAATTAAATGGTGAAGCTAAGGATAAGAAGCGTACGCCATCCTCAGGCTTTTCTGATATACCTGCTTGTTTACAAAAAAACGAATAGCTATTTAATGCTCTCATTGTTGCTGAAACGACAACCGCTCCAGCAGCTCGACTCCATAAATTTTGGTCAAGTTGCCAACCTACCTCTAGAGGGGATACGTTAATGAAGGTATCGCCGTCTCTGTCTTGACTCTTTTCTAGCCATCTAGCAAGTGGTGCTCCTTTATCACTATTGGGCTTTGCCATTAAAAACCAAACTTGAGCTAAATTTTCTAATCTTTGTAAGTAAAAGCCTATTTCAGCTAATGCAGGCTCTGCCATTCTCGGTGCTAATTCGCCATCTTTCATGCGCTCAGAGATTAAGTCACTAATTTTTGCTAGTGCTTGGTTGGCTTTAGTTGAGACTTCTTTTAATTCTTTGGATTGCTCTGCTAACCAGTTTGGTATTTCGCCATGTTCAAAACGATAAATTCCATCATCATTGAATAATGTCGGATCAAATTGCTTACTTAACTGATTAAGCGTAGGAATTAATTCCTGAATATGTTCATGAAGAGAGTTTTGAAATCGATTAACTCTTTTTTGATCTGCAAGATTACAGAATTTACTAACCGATTTGTTTAATGACTCTAACCACGAGGCTGAACCTTTTAAACTTGCTGCAGCAGATGAGTGTTCTCGTGCCACATTTGGCAGATGGTGAGCTTCATCAAAAATATATATGGTTTGTTCTGGTTCAGACAAAACAACACCACCGCCTAAATCGATGTCAGCCATAACTAAACTGTGATTTGCAATAACCACATCTGCTTTATCTAAGTGTTCACGTGCTTTTTGAAATGGGCATTCACGGTGCATGGGTAAGCCGTTATGACAGCTGTACTTGTCTGAAACAATGCTTTGCCAGATAGAAGAGGGAATTGTCGTTGGCCAGCTATCTATATCACCGTCCCATTTACCCTCAGCTAATGCTTTGTACATTCTCTTTAGTAAATCTAACTCTTTCTTTTTTGGTTTTTCAGTAAACAAAGCAACTTGCTTGTCGTCTTCATTGTTTGACTCTGTTAATAGAGACAACTTATGACTGCAACAATACCGCTGACGACCTTTTGCAATAATAAAAGAAAAAGGCAATGGTGATATACGGCGATAGAAAGGTAAGTCTTTATGAGCAAGCTGTTCTTGAAGTGCAACAGTTGCGGTTGAGATAACCACTTTTTTGTTATTTAACTTTGCATATGGAATTGCGCTTAGTAGATAAGCAAGAGATTTACCAATGCCTGTTCCTGCTTCTGCAACAATCATGCGATTAGAATCACTGTATTCACCTGCAAGTGATTTAGCGATTTCTGCTACTAAATAGTTCTGAGCACGGCGAGGTATAAAACCTGGAAGTTGATCTTGTAGTGTTTTGTAGCTTTGGCGAATGCTATCAGTAACCGATTTATTCAGCATGAGAAGGCTCAATTAAATTTAAAAAACCATTGTACCACGCAAATTTGAGTGTGATCTTCTGCAAATAATGGAATTCAATGTTTTTAAATTGAGATGAACATCACGAAAGTGAGAATAAGGCATCTTTGACTATGTGATGTTAAATTTTAGATTTAATTAAAGTTCTTTAAGTTAGCAATTGTTGGTTGATTATTCTGTTTTTGTTTGTTTTTAGTGTCTAAAAAAGGTTTAAATTCTTTTGTGCTTAGAAATAAATATTTATAGTTTTTGTGTTGCATGAGCTTATCTTGTGTTTTTTACAACTTGCCAACCGTTTAAGTTGTTGATTTTTAATGTGTTGTTGTTTTTTTATTTAATTTTATAATGTTTGACATAGTTATTTAGTTTTTGCAAAGTAGCAACCGAATTCAGAAATACTGATTAATCACACGATTAGATGTGTTGTCGGTACTTAATAAATTACATAAAAAACAGGGAACCGGAAATCGGATTTCCAATTTTCTAAGAAAAGGCAGTGGATTATTATGAAAAAGACTCTTTTAGCTCTTGCAATCGCAAGTATCTCGACTTCAGCTTTTGCTGTTGATACTAGTAGCCAAAATAGTAAGAATGATGAAATGTTTGCATTTGACCCTATGCATAAAGATCAGTTTTCTGTATCTGGTTCTGTAGGTGTAGGTGGTTACTACGACACTGGTACTAAAGCATTCTATGATGATTGGGCTACAGGTTTAACTCTTGCTGTTAACTACCGTAATAACCGTGTTGTTGGTTATTTTGAAACTGACTTTATGTTGAATTATACAACTGATAGTGAAACTAAGCCTATTGCAAATGGTTCAGGCCCTGCGACTGATGTTGATAAAGCATGGTTAGGTTTTGATACTGGTTTTGGTATCGCATCTTTTGGTTGGGAAAACGATACAGCACTTGATGCTGTTGATGGCGCTGGTGATAACACATACGAATTTGGTGCTTCTGCGGGTGATGCATCTGATGGTTTTAATGTTGTTAAATTCCAAGGTTCAACAAGTGGTTTTGCTTACGGAGTATCTTACTTTGAAACTGGTGATGACCATGTTGCTGCCGATAAGGGTGTGAATGGTTACATTGGTATCGAGCAAGAAATCTTTAATGTTTATGCTGGTTATGAAACTCGTGATGAAGCTGAGTATGATGTAATGACTGTAACGGGTAACGTTAAGCTTGGTGCGGTTAAACTTGGTGCAAACTTCTGGATTGAAGATGGCGATGCTAGCGATTTAACAGGTAGAAACCTTGGTAATAAAGAGAATACAGGTTATTACCTATCTGCTGGTTTTGCAGCAACAGAAGACCTAACATTAGCTGCTGGTTATGCTGCTAATACGAAAGAGATTGCAACAATTGAAACTGATTACTCTTACGTGAACGTCGCGGCAATGTATACATTAGCTAAGAATATGGATATGGGTATTGACGTACGCCAAGATCTTGATGCAGGTGCTGCTGATGAAGAAACTTACGTGTTCGCTGCAGGTTACTACTACTTCTAATTGTATTATATAAAGTTGAAGTAATTATTAAGCCGGTCTATTTGACTGGCTTTTTTTGTTTTTATTCGGCTGATTTATTGTAGCCACGCTGTTTTGCTTCAACAGTTAAAAATGAACCAATGGGAATAAAGTGTGTTATGGGTCACAATTAATTTTTTAGGCTTCTTCATTTTTTATTAGTTTATGTTCTGCAAATATAAAAAAAATACAATTAATTCGCCTGCCAAATCTAACTAGTTAAATGTCAAATTCTATTTATTAATATTAAATAGCAATACAGGTGTGTGTTGCTGTTTTTATTTGTTTTTATCTTTTTGTCTTTTTTATTTCAATTGGTTATCTGCAGTTGTTGTTTTTTTACTCTTTTTGTAATTTATCTAAATTTATATTTTTTCGTGTGATCTGTGTCAAATCTTAAAATGTACCAATGTAACTTGCTGTATTGTGTGTGTTTATCATTTTTTACTTTCCTTGACTTTCTTCGTTGACATGGTGAGAAATCTTTAGCAAAGTACTCTCCAGAAATCGAGATGCTAACAAGTAGCACATTAAGATGCTTCTGTAGCAATCCAGATATAAAAAGGGAACCGGAAATCGGATTTCCAAATCTTTCTAAGAAAAGGCAGTGGACTTAATTATGAAAAAGACTCTTTTAGCGCTTGCTATCGCAAGTATCTCAGCTTCAGCATTTGCTGTTGATACAAGCAGCCAAAACAGCCGTAACGAAGACATGTTTGCATTTGACCCAATGCACAAAGATCAATTCTCTGTTTCTGGTTCTGTTGGTGTAGGTGGTTACTACGACACTGGTTCTAAAGCATTTTACGATGATTGGGCAACAGGTTTAACTCTAGCAGTTAACTACCGTAACAACCGTATTGTTGGTTACTTTGAAACAGACCTAATGTTGAACTACACAACAGATAACGCGACTTCACCAATCCTTAAAGATGGTTCAGAATTTGCAACTGATGTTGATAAAGCATGGTTAGGTTTTGACACTGGTTTCGGTATCGCATCTTTTGGTTGGGAAAATGACACCGCTCTTGATGCAGTTGATGGTGCTGGTGATAACACATACGAATTCGGTGCTTCTGCTGGTGATGCATCTGATGCATTCAATGTAGTTAAATTCCAAGGTGCAACAGGTGGTTTCGCGTACGGTGTTTCTTACTTTGAAACTGACGATACACACGTTGATGCTGAAAAAGGCGTGAATGGTTACGTAGGTATCGAGCAAGAAATCTTTAACGTATACGCTGGTTACGAAACTCGTGATTCTGATTATGATGTATACACAGTAACTGGTAATGTTCAACTAGGTGCTGTTAAGTTAGGTACTAACTTCTGGATTGAAGAAACAGATACTAAAGTTTTAGATCAAACTAATACTGGTTACTACGTATCTGCTGGTTACGCTGTATCTGAAGATCTTACTTTAGCAGCTGGTTATGCAGCAAATACATATGAAATTAAAGGTATTGCTGACCTTGACCAATCTTTCATGAACGTTGCAGTTATGTACACAATGGCTAAAAACATGGACATGGGTATCGATATTAAGCAAGAGCTTGATATGGGCGAAGGTAACGAAGAAGAAACTCACGTATTCGCAGCTGCATACTACTACTTCTAATCTCTTGATTTAAAGTAGAACAGATTATTAAGCCAGTCATTTGACTGGCTTTTTTTTGCCTGTAAAAAGCTTGTGAAAAATGAAATATAATTTTCTTTAAAATAATTCATCTTTTTTGTTGAAATAAAACCACAGTTTGATAATGTGTTTACAAGGTTAAAAACAAATACAGTTTGTTACTAAAGGTTTATATTTATGCGTATTCAAGGTCTGAACATTCATCACCACCATCATCCTGATTAGTCTTTCGGGAGGATACGTATTATCCGGAAGGCAATTTGAATTTCCTTCCGATGAATAAAAATTCTAACCCTCGGAAGGTCAAACTTCTGAGGGTTTTTTCGTTTTAGTAACAAATTAAAGTTAGATTATTTATTGATTTATAAGAGTTTAAAATTAGCCGATTGCATTGTTTATTTAAAAAACGATTTAATTGGAATCACATTTTTACAAGGAAGAAATTATGTCATCACAACGATTACGCATTGCGATTCAAAAGAAGGGTCGCTTATCTAAAGAGTGCCAAGAATTATTTAAACGCTGCGGCATGAAATTTAACATTTCGGGTGAGCGTTTAGTGGTTCATTCTGAAAATATGCCGATTGATCTATTGTTAGTTCGTGACGATGACATCCCAAGTCTAATTATGGATGGGGTAGTTGATTTAGGTGTGATAGGTGAAAATGAATTAGAAGAAGTTCGTTTAGAACGTAAAGCATTAGGTGAACCTTCTTCTTTTACAACCTTACGTCGTTTGGATTTCGGTGGCTGTCGTTTATCTATTGCGATTGACAAAGATGAAGTATACAACGGCCCACAAGATTTAGCTGGAAAACGTATCGCAACAACCTACCCACAATTACTTAAAAGTTTTATGGATGAGCAGGGTATTCCGTTTTCAACCTGTATTTTAAATGGTTCTGTAGAAGTTGCTCCACGCGCAGGTCTTGCGGATGCGATTGCCGATTTAGTATCAACAGGTGCGACACTTGAAGCTAATGGTCTTAAAGAAGCTGAAGTAATTTTTCGATCAAAAGCGACATTAATTCAGCGTGAAGGTGAATTTGATGCAGATAAGGCAGCGTTGATCAATAAGCTATTAACCCGTATGCAAGGTTGTATTCAAGCAAAAGAATCAAAATATATTATGCTGCACGCACCAACAGATAAGCTTGATGCTATTAAAGACTTGCTTCCGGGGGCGGAAGATCCAACGGTTTTACCTCTGTCGCGTGATGGAGCAAAGGTCGCAGTTCACTTAGTAAGTACAGAAAATCTATTTTGGGAAACAATGGAACAGTTAAAAGCATTAGGTGCGAGTTCTATTCTAGTATTGCCAATTGAGAAAATGATGGAGTAGCCATTATGAAAACGTTAGTTTGGCAATCATTGAGCGATTCGCAGCAAGATACGGTTCTACAACGTCCTGCAATTACTGAAGGTGCAAATATTACCGCAGCAGTAACTAGTGTTATTAATACCGTAAAACAAGAGGGTGATGCTGGTGTATTTGCATTAACTGAAAAGTTTGATGGTGTGAAACCTGATTCTATTCGAGTACCGAATACTGAGATTGAAGCGGCAAGTGATCGTTTGCCTGAAGAAATGAAAACAGCACTTAAACAAGCTTATAGCAATATTTCTAAATTTCACCAAGCGCAGAAACCACAGCCTGTAAAAGTTGAAACACAGCCAGGTGTCATCTGTGAACAAATTACTATGCCTATTAATAAAGTAGGTTTGTATATTCCAGGTGGTAGCGCGCCATTGCCATCAACAGTTTTAATGTTAGGTATTCCTGCTCAAATTGCAGGTTGTCATAAAGTTGTATTATGCTCGCCACCTCCAATAGCTGATGAGATTTTGTACGTGGCAAAACTGTGTAAGATTGATGAAGTTTATAATATCGGGGGTGCTCAAGCGGTAGCTGCAATGGCATATGGAACAGAATCGGTCTCTAAAGTAGATAAGATCTTTGGACCAGGTAATGCCTATGTAACTGAAGCAAAACGCCAAGTTTCGAATGATTTCCGTGGTGCAGCAATTGATATGCCAGCAGGGCCATCTGAAGTTTTAGTGATTGCTGATGAGACCGCAGATCCAGACTTTATTGCAGCAGATCTTCTTAGCCAAGCAGAGCATGGTCCTGATTCACAAGTAGTATTAGTCACTCCATCGCCAATCATTGCAGAGCAAGTCGCTGATGCGGTTGAGAAACAATTGAAAGAATTGACTCGTGCTGACATTGCTCGCCAAGCTTTAGGTTCAAGTTTATTGATCGTTGCAGATTCACTTACTCAGTGTGTTTCAATTTCAAACTTTTATGGGCCTGAACACCTTATTGTTCAAACTAAGAATCCACGAGAATTACTGCCTCTTTTAGATAATGCGGGTTCAATTTTCTTAGGGGATTACTCACCTGAATCGGCAGGGGATTATGCATCAGGAACTAATCACGTATTGCCGACTTATGGGTACACACGAACTTATTCTAGTTTAGGATTAGCAGATTTCTCTAAACGAATGACTGTGCAAGAATTAACGGCTGATGGTTTAAAAGGTTTAGCTCCAACGGTTGTCACAATGGCTGAAGCGGAAGGGCTTGATGCTCATAAAAGAGCCGTAACGATTCGAATTGAAAAGCTCGCTCAGTTAAAAGTTAATAAGCAAGAAGTGAATCAGTAGGAATTCATTATGGAAAAGTTAGCCAGAAAACAAGTACAAGCATTAACACCTTATCTTTCTGCTCGTCGAATCGGTGGTTCAGGAGATGTATGGTTGAATGCCAATGAATCCCCATTTGATAATGAATATCAGTTTAATTTTGCTCGTCTTAATCGTTATAGCGAATGTCAACCGCCTGAGTTAATTAATGCTTATGCGGCTTATGCAAAGGTAAAGCCTGAGCAGGTTTTAACTTCCCGCGGAGCAGATGAAGGTATTGAATTACTGGTTCGTGCTTTTTGTGAACCGAACCAAGATGCCATTTTATATTGCCCGCCAACTTATGGAATGTACTCAATCAGTGCTGAAACCATTGGTGTAGAGACGAAAACGGTTCCACTTACATCCGATTGGCAGCTAGATCTTCCAACGATAGAAGCTAATCTCGATGATGTAAAAGTGGTGTTTGTGTGTAGCCCAAATAATCCAACGGGTAATATCGTTGATCGTAAAGACATTCTTTCATTATTAGAAATGACAAAAGATCGCGCCATTGTTGTAATGGATGAGGCTTACATCGATTTTTGTATGGAGAAATCGACAGTTGATTTACTGGCTGACTATCCACACCTTGCGATTTTACGTACTTTATCTAAAGCGTTTGCATTAGCGGGATTACGCTGTGGTTTTACATTAGCAAATGAAGATCTGATTAATGTATTACTTAAAGTGATTGCGCCATACCCAGTGCCAGTTCCTGTGGCTGAGATTGCTACTCAAGCTTTATCAGAAGCGGGATTAGCTCGCATGAAATACCAAATGCTTGATCTCAGTGCTAACCGTGCTTATTTACAAGCAGGATTAATGGTCTTACCGGGGGTTACCGTTTTTGAAGCTTGGGGCAACTACTTGTTAGTGAAGTTTTCCGATGGTGATTCGGTATTTAAGGCCGCATGGGATAACGGTATTATTTTACGTAACTCTCCAATTAAAGATTGTGTGCGTATTAGTGTTGGCAATCGTGAAGAGTGTGAAAAAACATTGGGCTTTATTCGCAATCAATTAATCTAATACCAATCGTAGTAAATAACTGATCATCCTAGCGAGTTAAAATACTCGATAACTGCGTTAAAATTTTTGATTGTAGAATAACTACTTATCGAAAAATTTTGCCTTGTTCTCAAGCATTTTTCCTTCGCTATTACTGCTCATTTACTTACTGTGATTGGTATGTTTTATCCCCAAGTTTAGGAATAAGGCTTGGGGCTTATCAAGAATAAAATTAGAAAAATTAAAAGGACGTTCCTGTGAGCAAACAACAAAAGATTTTATTTATCGACCGTGATGGCACCTTAATTGTTGAGCCGCCGGTGGATTTCCAAGTAGACCGTTTAGATAAGCTAAAGTTTGAGCCTTTGGTTATTCCTTCTCTACTTTCTCTTCAAGATGCCGGTTACCGTTTAGTAATGGTAACCAATCAAGATGGTTTAGGTACAGATAGCTACCCTCAAGATGAGTTTGATGCGCCACATAACATGATGATGGAGTTTTTTGAATCTCAAGGAGTGAAGTTTGATGATGTTCTTATCTGTCCGCACTTTGAAGAAGATAATTGTTCATGTCGTAAACCAAAATTAGGCATGGTTAAAGAATATCTTCAAGGTGGGAAAGTCGATTTTCAACACTCAGTTGTGATTGGTGATCGCCAAACGGATCTTCAATTAGCTGAAAACATGGCGATACGTGGTATTCAATATCATCCAGAGATAATGAACTGGCCTGCGATCTTAAAAGATCTGACCGTAAATGCGCGTACTGCAGAAGTAATACGCACAACCAAAGAAACGGACATTAAAGTGTTTGTTAATTTGGATGAGCAAGGCGGCAATGAGATCACTACTGGTCTTGGTTTCTTTGATCACATGCTTGATCAGATTGCTACACACGGTGGTTTCCAAATGAAGATCAATGTAGAGGGCGACTTACACATTGATGATCACCACACCATTGAAGATACCGCTCTTGCATTGGGAGAAGCGTTAAAAGAGGCGTTAGGCGACAAGTGTGGTATTGGTCGTTTTGGATTCAGCTTGCCAATGGATGAGTGTTTAGCACAATGTGCGCTTGATTTATCTGGTCGTCCATATCTGAAGTTTGATGCTGAATTTAGCCGTGAGCAGGTAGGAGATTTATCAACCGAAATGGTAGTTCACTTCTTCCGCTCTCTAACTGATACTCTTGCTTGTACGTTACACCTTTCTTCATCAGGTCATAACGATCACCACATTATTGAAAGCTTATTTAAAGCGTTTGGTCGTACGTTACGCCAAGCGATTAAAGTAGAAGGTAATGAACTGCCAAGCTCAAAAGGCGTATTGTAGGAGTGACTATGACAAATCAAAACGTCGTTATTATTGATACGGGGTGTTCTAACGTTTCATCAGTAAGATTTGCGATTGAGCGTTTGGGTTACGAGGTTACGATAAGCCGAGATCCTCAAGTGGTTCTGGCTGCAGATAAGCTGTTTTTACCGGGTGTTGGCACGGCAAGCGAAGCGATGAAAAACTTGGCTGAACGTGATCTCATTGAGTTAGTTAAACAAGTAGAAAAGCCATTATTGGGTATCTGTTTAGGTATGCAGCTGCTGGGTAAACTTTCCGAAGAGAAAGGTCAAAAAGCCGATCAAATTGTGGATTGTTTAGGTTTGTGTGAAGGTGAAGTTCGTAAGCTTCAAACCGGTGATTTACCACTGCCTCACATGGGGTGGAATACCATTAAACCTGTTGAAGGTAATCCGCTGTTTAAAGACATTCCAGAGGACAGTTATTTCTACTTTGTACACAGCTTTGGGATGCAAGTAGGCGATTATACCATTGCTTCGTGTGATTACGGACAGCCGTTCACCGCAGCATTGCAGGCAGGTAATTACTACGGTGTTCAGTTTCACCCTGAGCGCTCAAGTAAATTTGGTTCAAAGCTTATTCAGAACTTTTTGGAGCTATAAGAGCAGGGACGAAGTGCGAGGTCACTTCGCTTCGAGGTTTTAGGGTTTTTACTCGTCCCTTGGATCTCGCAATGAGCGAAGCGAATGTTCTCGGTTCTGCTAATAAGGATATTTATGATCATTCCAGCATTAGATTTAATTGAAGGCCAAGTGGTTCGTCTGTTTCAAGGCGACTACGGGCAAGTAACAGAATACAAAGTTGATCCTGCCGAGCAGTTTAATTTGTATCACCAAGCGGGCGCAAATTGGCTGCACCTTGTGGATTTAACTGGTGCAAAAGACACGACAGCACGCCAGTTAGATTTAATTGCACGCTTGTTAGCAAGTACGCCTGCCAATATTCAAATTGGTGGTGGTGTACGTAACGAAGCAGATGTTCAAGACTTACTGAATGCAGGTGCGCAACGTGTGGTGGTGGGTTCCACTGCAGTAAAACAGCCAGAACTGGTTAAAGGTTGGATGGAAAAATACGGTGCTGAAAAAATCGTATTAGCATTAGATATCAATATTGATGAAAACGGCACTCGTAATGTTGCGATTTCAGGCTGGCAAGAAGACTCTGGCGTGACGATTGAAGCGCTGCTTGAAGATTACCTAACCGTTGGTTTGAGGCATGTTCTGTGTACTGATATTTCACGCGATGGTACGCTGCAAGGATCGAATGTAGAACTCTATGTAGACCTATGTAAACAGTACCCTGAAGTACAATTCCAATCATCAGGTGGCATTGGTTCATTAGATGATATCGCTGCATTGAAAGGCTCTGGTGTTGCTGGCGTGATTGTGGGTCGAGCTCTGCTTGATGGAAAATTTACCGCAGAGGAGGCATTCCAATGTTGGCAAAGCGAATAATTCCGTGCCTTGATGTAAAAGATGGTCAAGTAGTAAAAGGCGTTCAGTTTCGTAACCATGAAATCATCGGTGATATTGTCCCCTAGCACAGCGTTATGCGGAAGAGGGTGCAGATGAGCTCGTCTTCTACGATATTACCGCATCAAGTGATGGTCGTGTGGTAGATAAAAGTTGGGTTGCTCGAGTCGCTGAGGTGATAGATATTCCATTCTGTGTTGCGGGTGGCATTAAAACTGCAGAAGATGCAGCAAAG
This sequence comes from Aliivibrio fischeri, assembly GCA_038993745.2. Taxonomy (NCBI): domain Bacteria; kingdom Pseudomonadati; phylum Pseudomonadota; class Gammaproteobacteria; order Vibrionales; family Vibrionaceae; genus Aliivibrio; species Aliivibrio fischeri. The sequence goes on from CP160629.1 coordinate 1,128,550, forward strand.
ATTTTGGAATTTGGTGCGGATAAAGTATCAATTAACTCTCCTGCATTGGCAAATCCAGAACTTATCACAGAACTTGCCGATAAATTTGGTGTTCAGTGTATCGTGGTAGGTATTGACTCTTATTTTGATAAAGAGACTGGGAAATACCAAGTTTATCAGTTTACCGGTGATGAAGAGCGTACAAAAGCAACCAAATGGGAAACCAAAGATTGGGTGCAAGAAGTACAGAAACGTGGTGCGGGTGAAATCGTACTAAATATGATGAATCAAGATGGTGTTCGTAATGGTTACGATCTTGAGCAATTGAATATGGTGCGAGAAGTGTGTCATGTGCCACTCATTGCATCAGGCGGTGCTGGTGAAATGGTTCACTTTGCAGACGCTTATAAAAAAACAAACGTAGACGGTGCATTAGCGGCATCGGTATTTCACAAGCAAATCATCAATATTGGTGAATTAAAAGATTATTTAGCCGAACAGGATGTAGAGGTACGCCGATGAGCCAACAAGAATTAGCAACACGTATTGATTGGGAAAAAGTGGATGGTTTAGTACCTGCAATTATTCAAGATTTTGGTTCAAGCCAAGTGTTGATGATGGGATACATGAACCAAGATGCTTTAGCTAAAACATTAGAGACAGAAAAAGTCACATTTTTCTCACGTACTAAAAATCGTTTATGGACTAAAGGCGAAGAGTCCGGCAACAGCTTGAACTTAGTTAATATTTCACTGGATTGTGATAACGACACGTTACTTATTAAAGTAAATCCAGTTGGTCCAACGTGTCACACAGGAACAACAACGTGTTGGGATGGTGATAAAAGCGAAGAAACCCAATTGGTGTGGCTTCATCAGTTGGAACAGCTACTCGCCGAGCGTAAGAATGCTGATCCTGACTCTTCTTACACAGCAAGTCTCTATGCCGTGGCACCAAACGTATTTCGCAAAAAGTGGGCGAAGAAGGCGTTGAAGTCGCGCTTGCAGCGACGTCGGGTGACAAGGCGGAGCTAGTGTGTGAATCAGCGGATTTGATCTATCACTTATTTGTGTTATTGCAAGATCAAGGCTTATCGTTTGACGATGTGATTAATAAATTGAAAGAGCGTCATAAGTAGCTCTTTCAATTGAACAGTAACAAAATAACGCCGATCACCTGATCGGCGTTTTTATTGGAATTGAGTAACTATCCTCGCTATACTCTGCGCTCAATTTTAGGAGCGCCAATGTTCGATATCCTTTATCAAAATTCAGATTTTCTTGTCATAAATAAACACCCCAATGTAAGTGTTCATAAAGACGATGGTGAAACCTCATTGTTGATTGAATTAGCAAAAGAGATGGGTGATAAACAACTCTATTTAATTCATCGTTTAGATAAGATGACATCAGGTTTATTATTGATTGGTAGAAATCAAGCTGCCGCTAGTGAATTATCACAACTGTTCGCAAATAGATTGGTTGAGAAATATTATTTAGCAATTGGCGATAAAAAACCGAAGAAGAAGCAAGGCTTGGTTATTGGCGATATGGAACGTTCACGCCGTGCTTCGTGGAAATTGGTGAATAGTAAAGAAAATCCTGCGGTGACACAGTTTTTCTCAACCGCTGCGAATGATGGTAACCGTTTGTTCTTATGTAAGCCTCATACAGGGAAAACCCATCAAATACGTGTAGCACTAAAAAGCGTCGGTTCGGGTATTTTAGGCGATCCAATTTACAGCTCATCTAACGCAGATCGTGGTTATCTCCACGCTTATGCTTTACGTTTTACTTATCAAGAGCAAGCGTTTGAATTTATTGAAACACCAAAACAAGGTGAAGAATGGAAAAATGACACCATTCAAGCTGGATTAGCTCAGTGGCAAACACCGTGGACATTAACTTGGCCAGAGATTAAGAAGAAATCATGAAGATAGAAGCATTAGATACGTTATTTACACATCTTGAAGAGCAATTGAATAATCCGCCAAGTGAACTACGTCGTTTGTTTCATGGGCGCGGTCAATGTTTTGAGGGATTAGAGCAAATTACGGTTGATTGGTTACAGGCAAAAGATTCAACTGGCCAGCTTGTGGTGGCTTTATTTAAAGAGCAAACCCCTGAATTTGTTGAGCAATTAGTTGTTAAGTTAAATAAGCTTGCAGAAACTTCATTATGGAAAGTTGCAAATGGCACGTCGATTTTATTGCAACATCGTTATCAAGAATTCGCCCAACGCAAGTAGTTTGGGGAGAGGAAAATACATTTCCTGTCGTAGAAGAGAGTAACCTAAAGTATCAATTAGAGCTTAAAAAGAACCAAAACATGGGGATCTTTTTAGATATGCGATACGGTCGTAAATGGGTGCAGACGCACAGTGAAGGTAAATCAGTATTAAACTTGTTTGCGTATACATGTGGCTTTTCTGTTGCAGCGATTGCCGGTGGTGCAACTCAAGTTGTTAATTTAGATATGGCCAAAGCATCATTAGGAAGAGGTCGTGACAATCACCGTCTAAATCAGCATGACTTGTCTAAAGTTAAATTCTTAGGTCATGATATTTTTAAATCATGGGGTAAGATTAAGAAGTTAGGTCTATATGATCTTATCATTATTGATCCGCCAAGTTTTCAGAAAGGTAGCTTTGCTTTAACTAAAGATTATCAGAAGATCTTACGCCGTTTACCTAGTTTATTAACTGAAACGGGTGAAGTATTAGCGTGTGTGAATTCGCCAGCGGTATCTACTGATTTCTTAATTGATGGAATGGCTGAAGAAGCGCCTGAGCTTAAGTTTGTTGAGCGTTTAGATAATCCACCAGAGTTTAGCGACATTAATCCTGAAAGTGGCCTAAAAGTGATGCGTTTTACTCGTTAATCTAATTAGTTTGATATAAAAAGCCCTTCTCATCATGTTGATGAAAAGGGTTTTTTTTGTTTGGTGAGGCTGTATTATTCTTCGTTTTCTTGTTCGCGATCCAAACACGATTGTTCATTTACAATGATATCATTTTGTTTTTGACCACGTGAATTACGAATAATGTAGCGATAAGTTACCCCTTTATCTAACACAGGGCGAACTTCTTTATCTTTACAAAAAGTAGTTATGCTATTTTCAATGATTTGATTGGTACTGATTTCACCATTACCACCGTCCAAGAACATCATTTCAACGACGCCTTGCTTTGCTTTTGCTTGTAATAAAGTCAGTTGTCCCATCTCTAGGGGGAGCACACTAGCAAGAACACTTGCACGATAGTCTGCAAGCATTTCAATCTCTTGTTGCTGCTCATTAGATGCACAGCCAGATAGGATGATTGCACTAATAGCAGTGAGTAGAATTTTTTTCATCAGATAATCTTATTGTTTATATTTATTAAGCTGGAAGCACTTTTTTAAATGGCTTAACAATTACTTTTGCGTAAACACCAGCATCAATATAAGGGTCATTATCAGCCCAAGTTTGAGCTGCTTCTAATGAAGCAAAATCAGCAATAACTGTTGAACCAGTGAAGCCTGCTTCTCCTGGATTTTCAGAATCAATTGCAGGCATAGGTCCTGCTACTAATAAACGGCCTTCATTCTGTAGTTGAGCAAGGCGCTCTAGATGTTTTTCACGAACACTTAAACGACGTTCTAAGCTGTTTTCAACATCTTGAGAAAAAATCACATACCACATTATAGAGTCCTTTAATTAAATATCATCATTGATCTATTCATCATAAAAAAAGCCCCAGTCATAAACCAGAGCTTTTTGAAAAATAATGAAAATTATTCCAAATACTACGCATTTTTCGGAATTGGACGAGGTTTTCCGCTGGCATCAATAGCAACATAGTTAAAAGTGGCTTCACAAACTTGAAAGCGGTCACCAATCCCATCTTCTTTTACAGGTTTAACCCATACTTCAAGGTTGATACTCATTGAGGTTCGGCCAATCTTAACGCATTCACCATAACAGCAAACAACATCACCTACTTTAACTGGTTTTTTAAAGGTAATACTTGATACTGAAACCGTAACAATTCGGCCACCAGAAATCTCTTTTGCTAAAATACCACCAGCTAAATCAAGCTGTGACATAATCCAACCGCCAAAAATATCACCATTAGCGTTAGTGTCAGCAGGCATAGAGAGAGTTCGAAGAAGTAGTTGGCCTTTAGGGGCTTGTCCAAGGTTATTTGGGCTTGTCAAAGTTGGGTTCCAATACAACAAAAAATAGAATTGAGCTGAGTTTACCACATAAAAAAGCCGTGTTGTATACACGGCTTAATCATTATCTTTTTGGTTATTCTTGTTCTTCTTTTTTCTCTTTTGGCATATGTTTATAAACGTACATACCAGTGAATAGAGTATATAAGAAAGTTAACCCCAATAAACCAAAGACTTTAAAGTTAACCCATACGTCTAATGGCATTTCAAAGGCAACATAAAGGTTCGCAATAGCACAAACAGTAAAGAATAATACCCATGCGTGGTTGATCTTAGTCCATTTATCATCAGGCAATGTAACTTCTTTACCAAGCATGCCTTTAATTACAGGTTTGCCCAGAATATGCGCAATAATTAAACCAGCAGCAAAAACGCAGTAAACAATGGTTACTTTCCATTTGATGAAGTTATCGTCATGCAGAAATATAGTCATGCCACCAAATACAGTCACCATAATAAAGGTGATTAGCTGCATTTTTTCTACTTTCTTGTATAAAGCGTAGGTCACAATAAGTTGAATGGCTGTGGCAATAATTAAAGCACCTGTTGCTGTATAGATGTCGTACATCTTATATAGAGCAAAAAAGATAATCAGTGGGATAAAGTCTAGAATTTGTTTCATTTTTTATGTTGAGCCAATAATAAATTATGTTGTGAGTGTAACGAAAATTGAAGGAGTAGGGAATCGCTAAAAATTGCTTGTTACATTTTATGTTCGATGATCAAAAAAGGCCAATGTGAAATAATTGGCCTTGTTGATTTAAGTTGGGCTTATTTAGGTTAACTTTTTCTAAGCATTTTGATTTTCTGTTCTTACTGTTTTTTTGTGTTCTTCTTCAACCATCGCATCAACGATCACTGCACACGCCGCATCACCTGTAATGTTTAAGGCTGTACGGATCATATCGAAGATACGATCTAGTGCGAATAACAATGGTAAACCTTCGATTGGGATGCCTGCCGCTAATAAAACTGCGACCACTAAGAAAGAAGGCCCCGGAACGCCAGCTTGGCCAACAGCACCTAGAGTTGAAGTGACAATGATAGCGATGTAGGCGCCAATGGATAAGTCGATATTGAACAGTTGAGCAAAGAAGATAGCAACTAGGCCGTAGTAAATTGCGTTACCTGACATGTTAATGGTTGCACCAAGCGGTAAGACAAAAGAGGCGGTAGAGTTGCGAACCCCTAAATCTTTCTCAACGGTTTCCATCGTAACTGGTAGTGTTGCCATTGATGATGCTGTTGAAAGAGCCACAGCTTGTGGTTTTTCATTGCAACAAGGAATTGCTTTGCAGAGGTTTTAGTAAATAACCCAACCATCAGTGGGTAGGCTACAAAGCCAAAGATAACAATAGCAGCAACGTAGACAACGAATAGCTTAAATACCACCATTAGTGCACCAAAGCCAAACGTACCAACGGCTTCTGCCATTAAACCAAATACGCCGATAGGAGCAATGATCATTACTTTGTTGATCATCCAAACCATTACATCAACAATTGCGTTAACCGCATTAAGCATTGGCTCACGACGTGTTTTTTCTAATTTAGATAAGCCGATACCAAAGAATAGACAGAAAACAAGTATTTGTAGAATATTTGCTTCATTTAAGGATTGGAAAACGTTGGTTGGGATCATGCCTGTAATGGTTGCCCAAAAAGTAGGTAGCTCTCCTTTAGATGCATAGGCAGAAGAGAACATTCCTTCAACACCTGAAACATCAATCCCTTTTCCTGGTTCAAAGATTTCACCCATAAATAGCGCTAAGGCAACGGCTAGTGCCGATGTTATGCCAAAATAACCTAGTGTACTTAAACCAACTTTTCCTGCATTACTGCTGTTACCTAATCCTGCAGCTCCCGAAATAAGAGCAACAGCAACTAATGGTATAACTAACATTTTAATTAGATTAATAAAAATGGTTCCAAGAGGAGCAAACATGGACGCGGATTCGCCCATTGTTGCCCCAACCATGGTGCCTATAATCATGGCTATAACGACTTGAACCCCAATGTTGTTCATAAATCCTTTTTTGTTTAACACTTTGTCTACCTCTATGTTGTGTTCTTACGAAAATTTAGTGAATAGCTCTTATTTATTATGTGTATTGTTATTAAAAATTCGGGTGTCGTTTTACACGTAAAATTAACATATGGCAATGTGTTTATTAACTTTTGTATATTTAATTGTGTATTTATTGTTTTGTGTCGTTATGTGGTGATGTATTTTATTAACAATTTAGGAGAGGGTAATTAGGTTGGTATATATCGAGGAAAAAAAAGAGGCTTAATTTAGCCTCTTTAATCATGATTAATTAGATGTATTATTTTTGTGTTGCTGCTTTCATTGACGATGTGAAGTCCGCAAGTGCTTTTAATAATGCCTCTGGGTTAGCTTGATGTTGTTCAATCAATTTAACCGTTGCAGAGCCTGAGATAGCACCTGCAGCTCCAGCTTTTACCGCTTCTTCTACTTGAGCTGGCTCTGAGATACCAAAACCAAGAATAGCCGGTGGTGCATCGTATTGATTAAGGCGCTCTAGTAATTGAGCAACAGGCATACCCGCTTTGGTTTCGGCACCAGTAACACCTGCACGAGAAAGAAGGTAAGTGTAACCTCCACCTAATTTAGCAACTGTTTCTAGTGTTTCAGGCGATGCTGATGGTGGTGCAATGAAAATAGGGTGAATACCATGTTCTATTGCACTTTCTCTGAATTCTTGGGATTCATTAGTCGGTACATCGGCGATCAATACAGAGTCTACACCTGCTTGTTGGCATTTTGTGTAGAAGTTATCAATACCATTTGCGAAAACAAGGTTCGCATAAACTAAAAGACCGATTGGCGTATCAGGATATTTAGAGCGAATTTTTGTAATGAGCTCAAAACAAATTGCTGGTGTTGTTTTGCTATCCAATGCTCGAATGTTTGCACCTTGAATAGTAGGGCCATCAGCAAGAGGATCCGAAAATGGAATACCTAATTCTAATGCATCGGCACCAGCTTCAATCAGGGTTTCCATGATGTTATAAGATAGCTCAGGGTTTGGATCGCCAATAGTTACGAATGGAACAAAGGCTCCTTGATTTTTTTTCTCTAGCTGAGCAAATAGGGCTTGATAACGATCCATTAGATTTCTCCCTTTTCTTTTAAAATGTCATGTACTGTGAAGATGTCTTTATCGCCTCGGCCAGATAAGTTTACAACCAATAGTTGTTCTTTCTCCGGTTCTGCTTGTGCAAGTTGTAATGCATATGCTAAAGCATGAGAAGATTCTAATGCTGGAATAATACCTTCATTTCTTGCAAGAATTTTGAATGCTTCTAATGCTTCGTCATCTGTTACTGCACCGTATTCAGCACGACCAATAGCATTTAGGTGGGCGTGTTGTGGACCAACGGATGGGAAGTCTAAACCTGCAGAAACTGAGTATGATTCTTCAATCTGTCCGTGTTCATCTTGCATTAATGGGGCTTTCATTCCAAAGAAAATGCCTGTTTTACCATGCTTAAGTGGTGCGCCGTGTTGGTCGGTATCAATACCTTTACCTGCAGGCTCAACACCAATTAGTTTTACGCTTTCTTCTTCAATGAAATCTGCAAACATACCGATAGCATTTGAACCGCCACCCACGCAAGCAATAACCGCATCAGGTAAACGACCTTCACGCGCTAAGATTTGCATTTTCGTTTCTTCACCAATCATACGTTGGAACTCACGAACGATGGTTGGGAATGGATGAGGGCCTGCCGCTGTTCCTAATAAATAGTGTGCAGTTTCATAGGTTGCAGACCAGTCACGTAGTGCCTCATTACATGCATCTTTTAGCGTCGCAGAGCCTGAATGAACAGGAATGACTTCTGCACCCATTAGTTTCATACGGAATACGTTTGGGCTTTGACGTTCTACGTCTTTAGCTCCCATATAAACTCGGCATTTTAACCCAAGTAGTGCACAAGCTAGTGCTGTGGCAACACCGTGTTGGCCTGCACCTGTTTCAGCAATGATCTCATCTTTGCCCATACGCTTTGCAAGTAGTGCTTGGCCAAGTACTTGGTTAGTTTTGTGTGCTCCACCATGAAGAAGATCTTCACGTTTAAGGTATAGCTTTGTTTTTGTGCCTTTGGTTAAATTGCGGCATAACGTCAATGCGGTTGGACGACCCGCATATTCTTGTAAAAGCGTCATGAATTCAGAACGAAAGTCTGGGTCTTCTTGTGCATCAATAAAGGCTTGTTCTAGTTGCTCTAAAGCTGGAACTAAAATCTGTGGAACGTATTGACCACCGTATTCGCCGAAGTAGGCATCTAATTTTGCCATGATATTTTCCTTAATAGTCTCGTAATGCGCTAAATACGGCGCTTAATTTTTTATGATCTTTTTACCCGGAGTACTTTCTACTCCTGAGTTGAAATCTAATCCGTAGCAGCCGAGTTGTGCTGCTTGTTTGGTATTATTTAATTCAAGTCCACCGGCAAGCATGATGTTGTGGTGAGGCAGTTTATTCCAATCAAAACTAACGCCAGTGCCTCCCACCTGCGAACCTACTTTACAATCAACTAACACCTTATCAGCTTGAGTTTGTGGAAGTGAAATGCTTTGAGCATCATCTGACACAGAAATGACATTCCAAACTTGAGTGTGAGTCGGTAATAAAGAGGCTAACTCAGTAATATACTCTTCGGTTTCATTTCCATGCAGTTGAATCACTGATAGAGAAAGGTCAGTGGCGTACTGAGCAACACGCTGAGCATCCTCATTTTGGAAAACGCCCACATAATGTAATGCAGTTGCTTGGGTTATTTTCTTTGCGGTTTCAAGAGAAACAAAACGTGGTGATTTTTCTACGAAAATAAGTCCGCCGTAGACAGCTCCAGAGTCATAAACGGTTTTCGCATCTTGCTCTGAAGTTAATCCACAGACTTTGTTTTCACCTAAAATAACTTTTCTTGCTGCAAGCTCTAGGTTTTTTTCTGCCATTAGTGAGCTACCAATCAGAAAGCCTGAAGCGTGCTGAGCCAGATCTTTTACTTGTTGATGAGTATAAATACCTGACTCAGAAATAATGGTTGTACCTTTAGGGAGTAGAGGAGCGAGTTCTTTTGTTCTATTTAAATCCGTTGATAAGTCACGTAGGTTACGGTTGTTAATTCCAATGACTTTTGCGTTTAATGCCACTGCACGATGCAGTTCTTCTTCATTGCTGACTTCCGTTAAAATACCCATGTTTAATGAATGTGCTATGTCTGCAAGTTCTTTGTACTGCGCATCGTCTAAAACAGAAAGCATTAATAAAATGGCATCAGCAGAGTAATGACGAGCAAGATACACTTGATAAGCATCTATCATGAAATCTTTACATAAAATAGGCTGTGACACTTGATTTCGAATAATAGGTAAGAAATCAAAGTTACCTTGGAAATACTTTTCATCAGTTAGTACAGAAATGGCACTCGCATGATTATTGTAGATAGAAGCAATGTAATCGAGATCGAAATCATCTCGAATTAATCCTTTTGATGGTGAGGCTTTTTTACATTCAAGGATAAATTCGGTTTTGCCTGTTTTTAATGCGTCGTAAAAGCTACGGTCAGATAGACTTAATGACGATTGAAAATCATCGAGAGGTTGTTGTTTCTTACGCTCTTCGACCCAAATGGCTTTGTCTTTTACTATTTTTACAAGCACTTCAGCCATTTTTGTATTTTCTACTGAGATGTGTTCAGACAATTGCTGTGTCATTCATTTATCCTCTTGCAGCCAGTTGTTGTACCAATTCGAAGGCTTTACCTGAATTCATGGCATCGATGGCTTTTTGTGCATTAGCTTTTAGATCTTCATGGCCAAACAAGCGCATTAATAGGGCAACGTTAACAGCGATAGCACCTAATTGAGCATCTGTCCCTTTACCCGTTAAAATATCCGTAATAATGGCTTTATTCTCTTCTGGCTCTCCGCCTTTAATCGAATCAAGTGGGTGAGTATTCAGTCCAAAATCTTCTGGCGTTAATGTGTATTCTTTAATTTCACCATCAATAATTTCTGCCACCGTTGTTGGGCCATGAATGGCAACTTCATCTAAACCAGATCCAAAAACAACCGCAGCTCGTTTCATTCCCATGTTTACCATGGTTTCCGCAATAGGACGAACCAGTGATTCATCGTAAACGCCCATAAGCTCAATATTGGGACGTGCAGGGTTAATTAGAGGCCCAAGGATATTAAAGATGGTACGTGTTTTCATGGTTTGACGAATTGGCATCGCATGGCGAACACCACCGTGGTATTGCGGTGCAAACAAAAAGGCAACACCCAAATCATCAACCGCTTTTCTCGTGTCTTCTGCAGACATAGCTAAATCAATGCCAAAGGAATCAAGCAGGTCAGAAGAGCCTGATTTACTTGAAACGCCACGGTTACCATGTTTTGCAATTTTTAATCCACATGCTGCGGCAACAAATGCGGCCGTGGTGGAAATATTGATGGTATTTGAGCCGTCACCACCGGTGCCAACAATGTCCGCAAAATCATAGTCAGGTTGAGGGAATGGATTTGCGTTCTCTAATAATGCTTTAGCAGCCCCTGCAATCTCATCCGGTGTTTCACCTTTCAATTTTAAACAGGTGAGTGCTGATGTCAGTAGTATAGGATCTAATTCGCCTTTAATAATGGCATCAAAAAGAACTTGGCTTTCTGATTCTGAAAGAGAAACTTGATCGTATAGCTTGTTAAAAATGGTTTCTATTTGAGTCATGAGAATATCCTTATTCTTTATTGTCTTTTGCTGTTAGAGCTAATGCCCAATTCAAGGTATTAATGAGTAGTTGTGCCCCTTGAGTCGTCAAAATGGATTCTGGGTGAAATTGGAAGCCACACACCTTGTCTTCTTCTTGAATTACGGCCATTACAAGGTCATCTACTGTGGCTGTAATGGTTAGTTCATTCGTTACTTTTGTTGCCACTAATGAGTGGTAACGAGCAATAGATAGTGGATTTGGTAAGTCATTAAAAATAGGGTGTTGGTTATGGTTCATCATTGCTGATTTACCATGAACAATTTCACCTGCTCCGGCAACCGTACCGCTATAGGCCTCAACAATCGCTTGGTGCCCAAGACAAATACCTATCATTGGGATTTTGCCTTTTAGGCGCTGAATAACTTCCGGCATACAACCCGCTTCTGATGGTACTCCAGGGCCAGGAGATAAAACGACAACTGGATTGTCTAGCTTATTTACGGCTTCTTCAAAAGCGGCTGCGTTTAAGCTATTACGGTAAATCGTCACTGGGTAACCAAGAGAGCGAAATTGATCAACTAAGTTGTAGGTAAAGGAATCAAAGTTATCGAGTAATACAATGTGAGCCATTATTTTGTCTCCTTAACTTGTTGCGCGGTTGCCGATAAGTGTGCTTTTTGAATGGCTGAGATAACCGCTTGCGCTTTGCCTCGTGTTTCATCAGCTTCTGCCTGAGGATCTGAGTCATATACTACGCCGGCACCAGCTTGAACTTGAGCAACACCATCTTCGACATAAGCTGAACGGATCACAATACAGGTATCCATGCTGCCATCTCCCGTTAAATAACCCACAGCACCACCATAAGCACCACGGCGAGTTTTTTCTACATCACGGATAAGTTGCATTGCTCGAATTTTAGGAGCACCAGTGAGGGTTCCCATGTTCATGCATGCTTGATAAGCGTGAAGAGCATCGAGTTCGGTTCTGAGTTGCCCAACCACTCGTGACACTAAATGCATAACATGACTATAGCGATCCACTTTAAGCAAATCAGCAACGTGACGAGTGCCAGCTTGCGAAATTCGAGCTACATCGTTTCGTGCTAAATCAACCAGCATCATGTGTTCTGCATTTTCTTTTGTGTCACAGCGTAATTCCAATTCGATACGACTATCTAAATCGTGGTTGATGGAACCATCTGCATTTTTACCACGTTTACGAGTACCTGCTATTGGATAAATTTCAACTTGATTGCTGACTTTGCAATATTTAAGAGCTGATTCAGGAGAGGCTCCAAACAGTGTGAAATCACGATCTTGCAGATAGAACATATAAGGACTTGGGTTACCGATCTTCAGTTCGCGGTAAGCGGAAAGTGGAGCAGGGCAAGGCAGAGTAAAACGACGAGAAGGAACAACTTGGAACACATCTCCTTTGATGACAAATTCTTTTAAATTTAAAACTGTTTGGCAAAAATCATCATCAGATACACTTGGAACTGCATCACATTCAGTTAAGACTGGCGCTAATGGAACATCATGAGATTCAGAGCAGAATGTTTTTATGGAAGACAAACGTTTTGATACTTGTTGCTTTATTTCTTCATTTTGGGAAAAAAGCGTACCTTGTAACGTGGACTTTTGAGTTTGATGGTCAATAACCAGCAGTGTCTCTGCAATATAAAAAAGGTAATCCGGGCACTTATTTGTTGAATCGGCATTGCCTAGATTTTCAAAATTGGCTACTAAGTCATAAGCAAATAAACCGCCAAGGAATAATGCATTTGAAGGTAAGCCTGATAAGTCGAATTGATGTTGAATAAAGCGTAATGCATCAAATGATGACAGTTCTCGAAGACGGCTGTCTTCATCTAGATCTTGATTAGCATCAGGGAAATGAAGTGTTAACAGATTATTTGAAACTGATTGAATCAATGTCGATGGTAAGCATTGAGCAAGTTGAGCTAATAATAGTTCACCATTTGTTGTCATTGCTTCTAAAGTTACGTCTTTGCCAAAGCAATGAATTCTAACAGCAGCGTCAATTAGCATTAGACTTTTTAGGTCTTCTTTTGAATCTACTTCTGCAGATTCAAGTAATAAACTCATTGCGCCGTCAGCACACAATGTGGAATACAGCTCCGTTGGATCTGAAACGTATGGGACATCAAGGCAAAGTAGTTCAATTTTACTATCTTGTGAATGTGATGAACGCATTATAGCCTCCCTGCTAATTCGTTGATCTTGTGTTAAATTATATTGTATTGGCATAGTCGCATATTTCACAGTTGTTGCCACTCTTTTGTTAAAACTTATGAGGGCTAAAAGGCGGTTTGTATATTATTTCATCGTTATTTCTCAATTGTGCTTTTGTACTATCTATCACATCATCAATGTGTATTTCGGACATAAAAAAACCCGCTTAGTTGCGGGTAGTGGATTTATGTCAAAAATAAATTAGCACAAAACACTACCCAAAGTAGTGCCACCATCGCGAGCTTACCACTGATGTTTTTAAGATTGCTTGTTGTCTGTTAAGCTGTGACATAAAGTACCTATTGTTGACCAATTTCAATTTGGTGAGAAAGTGTTTAACTGTGTACTAGTAAACTAGTGCGCAAGAAGAAAGTCAAGAATAATTATGAAAATAGACCTACATAGTCACACAACTGCGTCAGATGGACGCTTATCACCCACAGAATTAGTTGAAAGAGCGGTTAGTTTTGATGTGAAGGTGCTTGCTATTACTGATCATGACTCTGTTGCGGGTCTTGATGAAGCTCATGCGGCAATTAAAGATCAAAATTTACCTTTGCAATTGATAAATGGAATTGAAATATCGACGTTATGGAGCAATAAAGACATTCATGTTGTTGGTTTAAACTTAGATATTCACCATCCTGATCTCATTGAGCTAATTAAAAATCAAGAAGCTCGAAGAGATGCTCGTGCAATTAAAATGGCAGAACGCTTAGAGAAAGCGGGGTACGAAGGGGCATTAGAAGGTGCAAAAGCATTAGCTGGAGATGGCACATTAACTCGTGCTCATTTTGGTAAGTGGTTAGTTGATGAAGGTCACGCTAAAACAATGCAGGCGGTATTTAAAAAATTCTTAACTCGCAATAACATAGGTTATGTGCCGCCAGATTGGTGTACGATTGAAGAAGCCGTTAATGTGATTCATAAGGCCGGTGGAGTTGCAGTACTTGCTCACCCTGGCCGCTATAAGTTAACAGCAAAATGGATAAAACGTTTATTAGCTGCGTTTGTTGAGGCAAAAGGTGATGCGATGGAAGTTGCACTACCGCAGCAAGGGGTGCAAGAGCGTCGAGTTCTTGCTGATTATGCAATTCAATTTGAATTAGAAGCTTCCCAAGGCTCTGATTTTCATTACTCATCGCCTTGGACGGAGTTAGGGCGAAATTTATGGTTGCCAGAAGGAGTCGTTCCCGTTTGGCAAAAATGGAATATACCAAGCTGAAATAGAAAATGGATTTAGTATAAAACTAAAATAAAAACCAAATATCACTATGACCTGCTAAGCAGGAGGGATTATGAGCCAATTTTTTTACGTACATCCAGAAAACCCACAAGCACGTTTAATCAATCAAGCCGTGGCGATTATTCGTGATGGCGGTGTGGTAATTTATCCAACAGATTCAGGTTATGCGTTGGGTTGTCAACTTGAGAATAAACAAGCATTAGAGCGAATTTGTCAGATCCGCCGCTTAGATGACAAACATAATTTTACGTTACTGTGTCGTGATTTATCTGAGCTATCTATTTATGCTCGTGTTGATAACAGTATTTTCCGATTACTTAAAAATAACACGCCAGGCGCATACACTTTTATTTTTAAAGGAACAAAGGAAGTGCCTCGTCGTTTAATGAACCCAAAACGTAAGACCATTGGTATGCGTGTACCAGATAATAAAATTGCTCTAGATCTGTTAGAGGCGTTAGGTGAGCCACTGATGTCTACAACATTGATTTTACCGGGTAATGAAATGGCAGAATCCGATCCTGAAGCAATTCGAGATCAATTAGAACATGCCGTTGATTTAATTATGAATGGTGGTTATTTAGGTGAACAACCAACCACAGTAATCGACTTTAGTGATGATGATATTAAAATTGCTCGAGTTGGTGCTGGTGATCCAACACCGTTTGAATAATTAATAAACTATCGAAGTAGCCAGACAGTTGTTCTGGCTATTTTTTTATCGGTGTTATAACCATTTATCTACGACCTGCAGTAATTGTGTTTTAGATACTGGTTTAGTTAAATACCCATCCATTACTTGCGTGATTGCACTGATTTCTTCGTGGCTAGATTCACCCGTTAGCGCAATAATAGGTATATGAGGGTAGAGAATCTTGATTTTTTTAGCCGCATCTATTCCATTCATTATCGGCATGCGAGAGTCCATAAAAATAAGATCGATCTTATTATTGGTTGCTATCTCTACGGCTTCTTCACCATTTTCTGCTTGTAGAAGCGTTAAGTTATCTTTATTTATAAAAGTATGAATTAACATACGCTGTACTTTTTTATCATCTACAATTAATACTGTTTTAAGTGAATTGTCTTTATCTTTAATTAGTGGTGGGGGACTTTGTTTGATATTTAATGCATTAATATTGCCTTCTATACGAGGAAAGCTAAGGACAAATTCGGTGAATTCACCTTTGGTTGAATAACAAACTATGTTTCCCTCAAAGGCATGCATAACACGTAAGCAATAAGATAGTCCTAACCCACTGCCGCCTTTCTTATTATGAGTAAAGAAATCATCAAAGATATTAGGAAGAATGTGAGAATCAATTCCTGGGCCGGTATCTCTAAATATTAATTTATTGGTCGCAAATCCTCGAACTAATCGAATAGATATAGAACTTTTATATTCATCAAAGTAATGTGTTGCATTTCTTAATAAATTAAACAGTATGAATCCATATAGAGTATCATTGATATTTACGATGAAATCGTCTTCAAGATTCAGGGTTATTTTTTGTTTCATTTCTTCAGAGTCGAATACATATTCATCAATAATTTTTTGAGTTAACAGTGAAATTGAATAATGTTGGAATAGAGCATTACTTATTGTTGTATTCTTTGCTTCACTAAGAATGATATCAATTAATTGCGCTCCTTTTTGAATCGCTAAACATCCTTGGTTTAATTCATTTTTTATCAGATCTTCTTGCTTTTCATGTTCAGTATTTTTTTGATAGTGATGTTTGATTTTTTCAAAATGATATTGAAGTTGTGATAATGGATTTCGCATCTCATGAGCAATAGAGTTAGCAAGAGCTTGTGATTGACGGACTTTTTGCTCACTTTCAATATAACCTTGAACCTTGGTTAACACCCATTGAATTGCTGAGATCTCTTCATTTGAAAAGGTTGCATTATCGTGTTTATTTGCTGAGATTAAGAAATGCGATATCAGCTTATTTTCACCAAAAATAGGTAAGATTAATGCGGTTTTGCTTTGATCCATTTTTTCTTGCACTTGATGAAGTGCTGAATTACCAGTTTCAAGAGCGTAATGGATTTGATAATCGAGCTCATCTTTAACCAGGGCGGAATGGCTTTCATTTAAGTGCGGGATGAAAATATTGTAATTCGTGTTTTTTCCAATTAATAATAATTCTTCTTTTGGAGTATTTAGTATTGAGGCTAATTTTATGATGGCATTACTGCTTGAGTATTTAAACTCCTCAGCTATCTTATATATTTTCTCAACGGGTGTTTGTTGATCTTTATATATAATAATAGATGCTATCTTTTTTGATTTTTTAAGTGTTTTATCCCAAAACAGTCCGGTTATTATAATTGATAAAGCATAAACATAGAATAAGTTAGGGTTACTTGATGAACTATAAATAATTACAATAGGGGTTATATACAATATTAAATTTATTGAATATGAGAGTGACCAGAATAATAGATATTTAAAACTATATAGTCGATGATAAAGTAGAGTGTAACCAATTAATAAAGCTTCTGTGACTGATAAGGTTGGAGGTAGCCATGTATATGAAAAATCTGCCCATATGACAGGGATGATAATTTGAGAAGCAATGGTTGAGATCATGTAAATAAATATCCCAATCATTAGATAAACAGATTTTTCTTTATTAAGTTTTATATTACTTTTTCTAAGTTTAAAGAAATTAATACTGGTTAGAATTACAAACAAAAATGCGTTTAGGAAAAACAAAGGAGCAAAGGGCCCGAACTCAATGGTGAATACGCTAGGAGCTTGAATTGTCACTCCTATAACCGTTAAGTTAGGGATAACATTCACAATTAGTGCGACAAGTGTTGTTATGCTTGTTAAGCCAAACTGCCATTTAGAGAGTCTTTTGTCTGAGTGTTTTGATGCTAAACGACATGAAAATAGAAAAGCAAACGCAAATGCTAGATACGAAGTCATATTAGCAAAAAGTGCCATGAAAATAGCTACGGATTCATCGAAATAAGTGAGTAATGGTGATTGAAAGTAGGCGTTACTTAGTATCCATAGAATAATAAAGAACGCATAAAAGATGTATGATGAATAAATGTAAGGGTTTACCTTTGTCCGCTCTCTATATAAAGAGCGGACAAAATACCCTACCCAAAGCAAGATGATTGCTGAGGTTGTCAGTAGTAAATAAACTTTAGGTAAAGTAGTTAGCATTTATATAAAACTCACTGATTTCGAAGTTTTTTTCTTAGGCTTATAATATTAGCATTGTATGCCTTAAAATTATATTGATTGAAAGCAGATGATGCATTTTTTAAAAGCCAGATCCCTTTATAAGTGATTATTCCCGATTTATTTACATCTTGCTCACTTGTGAAAACATAAGGAGATTGAGTTGGTGTTAGCAAATTCATCGATTGATAAAATAATACCATTGCTGGTTTTTCTATTATCGTGAATACAATATCTCTTCCACTTTCCTTTAAAGCCATAGCCAATCCTTTTTGTGCTAAATACAGATGATAGTTAGCTTTAGATTTCTCCCCACTAATAGTAAGTCGAATCGCTTCACATGCCTTTGTTTTATCTAAGATAGAATAAAATAAGTCATTTTCGATTTCGGTACTGCTTTTATCAACAAACTGTGACCTTGCTAACGTACTCATGGATGTCGCATGAGAAAGAGATAACAGTCCATCAGCGTTGAGGTTTGGTTTCCATTTGGTATTTTGAAAGAAATTGTCGAAAAAGAGCCAATCATGCTTATTCGATGTGGTTTGGATTAAGGCAGATGAAATAATGGTTGGATAGATATTGTTGTCAGTATATTGATAGAGAATAAAATGCTCTCCTTTGGACGAAATTTCTAGATGATTTAGCATTTCATACCACTTGTGTTCTTTAATGAAGGTAGCGATATTAATGAGTACAATGGCATCTGAAAGAGGAAGGGGGTGTTCGCTAAATTCAGTGTGGAAATAACGTTCGTCTGTTGAGATATCTTGAACCAGTTCGTAATGATATTTTTCATCAATAATGGCTGAGGTACTGTTTTTTTTTGTTACATCTAGATGACGATGAAGTACAGACATTGGTTTATGAATAAGTTTAAACATTTCAAATTCAGTACTGCATTTCAAAAGACAACCAAAAACTTTGATAGCCATTTGCTCTATATGAAAATAGACCTTAGGTAATGAACTACAAGGTTGTTTTCCTAAGATTTCTGCCGCTTCTGATGTTGAAAATAAGTATTCCAAATTTCCAATCGTTCCGCCTTCAAATTTATTCAAAATGATTCGTTCTCTTGCATTGATCAGTTGTTGAAGTAAATTAAAATTCTGCGTTTGAGAACAATAATCGTACAACTCTTTTATAAATTCATATTGCAGGTTTTTTTTCGACTATCTCTTCGTGAGAGATAGATGGAAGTGTATTTAAAAGAAGTGTGAAGTTTTTCATAATACTACCTTATTGATTGATAAGTCATTAAAATTACTAAGGAAATTACTTTCTCAGCATAATCAGTATAGTAAAAATAGGTAGTGGTGTTATGAGCACTTTGCGTGTCTTACGACAAAAATTAAAATTAAATTTTGATTAAATTCTTACCGCTTATTAGTAACAATATTGTATAATCACGCTTCATAGAATTTGATAGTGATTAAGAGTGAAGGATTATCTATTCATCCTCTTGATTAATAAGAAGTTAATTGACGCCTGTGAAGGCGACATAAAAAGGTAAAGAATGAGCGAAAAATTACAGAAAGTATTAGCACGAGCAGGTCTTGGTTCTCGTCGTGAGCTAGAAACCATGATTCAAGCTGGTCGTGTTAGTGTTGATGGTCAGAGAGCAAAATTAGGCGACCGCCTAGAAAACGTGGATGCTAAAATCCGTATTGATGGCCATGTCGTGTCGGTTAAAGAGTCAACTGATGTGATCTGTCGAGTACTTGCCTATCATAAACCTGAAGGTGAGCTATGTACACGTCATGACCCTGAAGGTCGTCGTACTGTATTTGATCGTTTACCAAAAATTCGTGATTCTCGTTGGGTATCAGTTGGTCGTTTGGATGCTAATACCGCTGGTTTATTGCTTTTCACTACAGATGGTGAATTAGCAAACCGTTTGATGCACCCAAGTCGTAAAGTTGAACGTGAATACATGTGTCGTGTATTTGGTGAAATTAACGAGAAAATGATTCGTAATCTAGTTACTGGTGTAAAACTAGAAGACGGTGAAGCGCGTTTTGAAGATGTAATGTACGCCGGCGGTGAAGGTATGAACCATACTTTCTACGTTGTTATTAATGAAGGCCGTAACCGTGAAGTACGTCGTTTATGGGATTCGCAAGGTGTAACGGTAAGTCGTCTAAAACGTGTTCGTTACGGTGATATCTTCCTTGAGAAAGCTTTACCACGTGGTGGTTGGATGGAGCTTGAACTTAAAGAAGTTAACTACCTACGTGAGATGGTTGAATTACCGCCAGAGAAAGAAAGTCTACTTGATGTAGATAAAGAGTCTCGTAAGCGTGCTAAATCAAAAACTCAAAAGATCCGTCGTGCTGTTAAGCGTTATGATGAGCGTTCAACAGAGGAGCGTAATACTCCAGCGGGTCGTCGTGGCCGCAACAATAAAAAACCAGTTGGTAGTTCACTGCCTTCAGCAAAACGTGGCTCTAATAATGGGGATAGCAAACCTTCTGGTAAGCCACAATCTAAAGGTAAAAAACCAGCAGCTGGTCAAAAGCCAGTAAGAAGTAAGTTTTCACCAAACGGTAAAGCGCCAAAGTCTAAACCTAGACAGCGTTAATTGCATCGTTAAAAACACTTAGATGAATAATAAAAGGGTTGCACCGTAAGGTAGCAACCCTTTTTTGTTCGTTTCTTTAAAAATTTATTTTGGCTGAGCATCTATACATTGACTGTGTACGTTAACGCCTTCTGGGGCCATTAAATACACATAAAGAGGCATAATGTCTTTTGGTGTTTTAAGTAAACTAATGTCTTCAGCAGGAAAAGCTTGAGCACGCATACGAGTGTGTGTTCCACCAGGATTGATAGCATTCACTTTTACAGTCGTTCCTTCCATTTCATGCGCCAGTGTCTGCATCATACCTTCTGTTGCGAATTTGGATATAGCATAGGCTCCCCAGAATGCTCGCCCTTGGTGTCCAACTGTTGAAGTGGTAAAGACAATTCGAGCATCATCAGATTGTTGTAAAACAGGAAGTAGGGCTTGTGTCATCAAAAATTGAGCTTTGACATTGATCTGCATGACTTCATCAAAAATGGATTCTTCAAATTGTTCAAACGGACTAAGCATACCCAATAGGCCAGCATTATGAAGAAGGCCATCTAGCTTTCCAAATTGGCTTTGGATGGTTTCAGCCATGTCAACGTAATGCTGTTTGGTGGCACCTTTTAAATCTAAAGGAACAATTGCAGGTGTTGGGTAGCCTGCTGCTTCAATCTCATCATAGACCGCTTCTAATTTAGCGACAGTGCGCCCTAATAAAATAACGGTAGCACCATGTTGAGCATAATGTAAGGCGGCTTGTTTACCAATACCATCACCAGCACCAGTAACTAAAATAACTTTATTTTTTAATGCGTCAGAAGAAACCTGATAATCCACTCTGTAATCCTTGTATTTCAACGTTCACCTTGAGAAATTTTTACAAATTTGTATTGTAAGTTGATGTAAAAATGCGCGTTTAGTGCGATTTATTATCATAATGTGAACTAACTTCGAGTTAAGTCGAGTACAATACACGAAACATACTTAAGAGGGTATTACATTGGAATTTTTGTTTGATTACGGTCTCTTTTTAGCAAAGATCGCAACTGTTGTTGTTTCTATTATTGCCATTTTAGTTGCAGCTAAAGCGGTTGGTGGGAAATCTGCTGGTGCAAAAGGTGAATTAGAGGTAACTAACTTAACTGAGCAGTATAAAGATACTGTTGTGGAGTTAGAACATCATTTATTTGATGATGCAGAGTTAAAAGCGCGAGCTAAGGCCGAAAAGAAAGCAGAAAAAGAAACGGAAAAAGCAAAACAAAAAGAAATTAAGCAAGCTGCAAAATCTGGCGAGCTTGAATTAAAGCGTGATGCCCGTTTATTTGTCTTAGATTTTAATGGCAGTATCGATGCGAAAGAAGTAGCTGCGCTACGTGAGGAAGTATCAGCTATCTTAGCGGTTGCTATTGAAGGCGATGAAGTACTTTTACGTCTTGAAAGTGGTGGTGGTATGGTTCATGGTTATGGCCTTGCTTCATCTCAACTCGATCGCTTACGTGATGCGAATATTAAATTAACGATTTCTGTTGATAAAGTTGCGGCATCAGGTGGTTATATGATGGCGTGTATTGGCGAAAAAATCATTGCTGCACCATTTGCAATCGTTGGTTCGATTGGTGTTGTTGCTCAGTTGCCAAATTTCAATAAATTATTGAAGAAAAATGATATTGAATTTGAGCAATTAACCGCTGGTGAATACAAACGTACCTTAACAATGTTTGGCGAAAATAGCGATAAAGCACGTGAAAAATTTCAACTAGAGTTGGAAGAAACTCATGTTTTATTTAAAGATTTTATTCGTGAACATCGTTCAGAGCTAGATCTGGAAAAAGTAGCAACAGGCGAGCATTGGTTCGGTAAACAAGCGTTAGAGTTAGGTCTAATTGATGAGATTCAAACGTCGGATGATTATTTAACAAAAGCGTGTAAAGATCGTGAAGTTTTAGCGATTCATTACGTTCAAAAGAAAAAGTTAAGTGATAAAATTGCGGGGATTGCAGGCCAGTCTGCTGAGAACGTATTTATGCGTTTAATTAGCAAAGGTCAGCGACCGATTGTTTAATTTTTGATGCAAGAAAGCGCATTAATTTAGACCATATCTGTTTTGTTATTTACAGGATAGATATGACAAAAAAGGCTGAGATTTCAGCCTTTTTGATATGTTAATGCTTTGATTTATATTGTAATCTGAAGTTATATCGCCACAAATTGCCCACATTCTGTTAGGAATAAAGCCGCACATATAGCATGGGCGGCTTTTTCATTGATGGTTTTTACGAAATTAATTTAGTGAAAATAGTAAATGTGAGCTAAATCAGTAAATTTAAAACAGTTAACAGTGTGTCATTCTGTCTTTAAGGTACAGTTTAATTTACATTTTACTTTCATGAATACATTAATCTGATTCATATAATAAAATGTTATGTTTTTTAGGGAAGATTTATGGATGAAATAAAAATAATCGCAGCTGTTATCGGTTCCGGGGACTAGCTGCATTGTTAACTGCTATTTATACTCGAAAGTCCCATGAAGAAAATATGGTAATTAAGTACATTACAGATGAGAGAAGGAAGTGGCGTGAAAATATTAAGTCCATTATGGCTGATTTAAGCGAAGCTGTTCAATCGTCAGCATTAAATGATGGGAATAAAATAAAAACACGTAAGTTAGCTACTTACTTGAAACTTAGTATTAATCATGATCCTAAGCATAAAATTGATAACTGTATTTTAGGCATAATTACGGAATTATGTGATAACCCTAATTATGAAAAGTTTAAAGAATTAGAACGTGAAGTGGCATTTTTATTAAAACATGATTGGGAAAGGGCTAAAATCGAAGCAAAACCATCAATTTCCCCGTTATTATTAATTTTATTTTCAATAGCTATTGTTTGGGTATCGTTTAAATATTGGTTTATGGATAGTCGATTATATGAGGAGTTGCAAAAGATAGAGCAATTCTCTGGGTTTTATAATGAGATTATTCTAGTGGTATCAGTTGTGATTTTTTCTCTTTTACTCTTACCATATTTATATAATTATGCTTTAAATAAAAAGTCTTTAAGGGATGTTTTGAAATTACGCGAGTAATAAAACATAACAAATGCATCCGATTTACTACACTCGGCATCTCAGGTTGTCGGGTGTTTCTCGTTTTAGGGCGTCAACTTTAAGTATAATTGTATAGTAGTAAACGTGTTATGCAGGCGTTATGTACCCCAAGTAACTTTAGGTTTTATATGAGATTACCATTAATAAATGTTTTTCCTGTTACAGAAAAAGAATCATCCGAAAGAGACTTATTCTTAATAAAGCACCGTGGGGAGTCATTGCCTCCGCGTAAAATTGCCAATAACGAAGACACTTTAATCGAGGATGTAGCAAATGATCATTCAAGCAGTGTTTTAGGTATCGCCTATTCTACTGCATTGGATGATTCATCTGATTATCAAGCATCTAAAGAAATGATGCCTCAGTCTTCTGATATGCCTCATCTGGACGTCTACAGGAATAACTTTTCAAATCATATTGCGCAAAGCTGTTTTGATGAGATTGAGAAGTATGGTGGTTACCTTAGTGAAGGACAGGTTCTGTTCCATGGTGGGCAATGGCCTGTATCGAATGTAAATGGTGTTGTAGGAACTAATTTTGAAACAGACAGGGTCTTATCAACTTCTCTTTGCCCAAAAGTTGCGGCAGTCCATGCGTGTTATCATGATCCACATGTCATATGGGTAATGAAGGTAGTTACAGACATTCAGACCAAAGCGGTAGTATTTAATGACGACTCCAGCGAGAAAATGGGGCATGAAAGAGAAGTAGCTTTTAACAAAGGACTCAAATTGAAGTGTATTGGAGAACGTAAAATTCACATATTCACAGTGCTGAGTGTTGAAATTTCGTAGATAGACACATAACAAACTGTTTAAGAGGGATTCGCAACGCGTGGCATTTTCACTATGCGTTGGTTTTAGTGTTTAAGGTGGTATGCGGCGGCTTTAGTATTGCGTTGCTCACCCTTTAACAGGGCGTTAGGTTTATATAGGAGGCTGTGATGCCCATGAGAAAGATGCAAGCCTGTTCACTCAGCTTGGTTAGTCATCCAATTACTAATAATGAGTTTAGTAATAAGCAACAGAAACATAATTTAAAGTCATCTTTAGAAAATAGTAAATTATATGCTATAGCCCAAGCTAGGTATCCTAGAATTGATTTTAAGATGCAGGAAGAAGATATTGAAATTACTATATCAAATGGTGAGTTTAAATCTGTTGGTTATATTGATATTTTGTACCTTTTTGAAGTGAATTACCCAGAGTATATTGAAGCTATCTTAAGTCGTAATGTGCTGTTAAATTTCAAAACATATTCTGATCCAAATTGCTATTTTGTTATCGGCATTAAAGATAAAGATACTGGTAGCATGCTCAGAGAAGGAATGATAGAAATTAGTGCTTGGCAGCTTTTATTTTATAAAAGCAGAGGGGAGAGTTACATCTCTGGTTTTGATAATTATAAAGATTTTCTCAAATTATTTATTCACTATGTAGGTAAAACATCAAAATCAACCTATGAAAGACTATCAAAAGGGCATCATGCTAGGCTTAATATTTTAAGCTCAGAAGAACCAATAAATAGACAGAACTTGTTAAGTGAAGAGTTATTAATATTGGCTTTTGAAGTTGATGCTGTAAACATAATGCAAAATCCCAAAGCACACGACTTAGGAGAAACTAAACTGAATGACGTAATCGATTTGGTAGAAAGGTCTTTAATTTCAAGTTTTATGCCAAAATATAATGAAGTGAAATATAAGAACCATGGTGAAAAATTCAAAGAAAATGATGAGTTGGATTCATGTTGCTTAACGTTAAATGACAACATCCAATTATTTACTGATGAGGCTAAACTTTGTGGAAAGTATGATGCATCTGGTTTGAGTAACTCTGATTATATTATTCTTGATGAGAATGGAATATCCTTAAATAATATCTGAATAAACATAAACATAAACATAAACATAAACATAAACATAACAAATGTATCAACACAATTTACTACACTCGGCATCTCAGGTTGTCGGGTGTTTCTCGTTTTAAGGCGTCAATATTAAGTATAATTACATAGTAGTAAACGTGTTATATAGGCGTTAGCCGTACAAGTATTCTATGCTGAGGTAAGAAATTGATCGATATCCTGAGGGAAAATATCTCAAGTCTAGTAACTGCAACTGCAGTATCATCTGGATTTGGCTTCTTCATTAAAAGAGTTTTTGATAAAAAACTTGAAGAGCATAAAGCACTATTGAAATCGCAGCATGACAAAGATTTAGAGCAACTAAAATTACAACATCAACGAGTTTTAAAGCGTATAGATGTCGTATCTCCTCTACTTCATGAAAGGAGAGCGAATTACATTATCAATTTATATATTGCACTAGTCGATTTAAGAAATTTGACCGACTATTTTTTTACTTATTCGGGTGAACCTGTTCGTTTACGAAAAGTGGCCGATGAAGTGCATAAAAATATAATTAATTTGTATGCTGATTATAAAAAAGCAAAGATATTTTTATCAAAAGGCTCGTGTGAAAAGATTGAAAATGTATTGAATGCAATAGAAGATCCTACAACGACATATCTGAGTTTTTTAAATGTATATGAAGATTTTGAACTTGATAAAATTGATGGCGTCAGGAAACGAGAATATGACCAGATTAGGCATCTACTGCCTGACACCATGAATAATATAGAAGAAGAGTTTAGAGAAATTCTTGGGGTGTACAGCTAACAGATTGCTCAAGAAGGATCCGCAACGCGTGGTATTTTTACTTTGCGTTGGTTTAAGTGATTAAGGTGGTATGCAGTAGCTCAGATATTGCGTTGCTCACCCCCTTAAAAAGGCGTTATATTTTTCTAAACAAGAAAGAACTTTCCCCTTTAGTCATTAATAAGGTTTAAAATGACAATAGTTTTTAATAAATTGCCGTTAGGATATGCAGCTCCTTCTAGTGGTGTAAATGTTGCTTATCTTAGACAGAATAACTGGGATGATTATAGTTATAAAACCTTATTTCATCTCACTATTTTTGGCCCCGATGGTGTTTGTTATGATATAGGTGATTTAAAAATTGGTTATACAGAACAAAGATCTCCATCATGGACAGAGTCAGAGCTATTAAATAGTTTTAATTCGTTAGACTCAAGGTTCTTTTCATTAGGTCAAGATGCAGAATATTATAAGAATGTTAGTGAGCTACCCACACAAATAAAAGAAAACCTAATGCATGCTTTATGTGATGTGGTTTTTAGCCAAGAGTACTTTGATAGAGCTGAGGGGCAGTCTGTTTTTAATATTTCCTTGTTGAGAAGTATTAGAGTTGGATCAATAAACGATCAATTTAAGCGAGTCATAGATGGTGGTGTATTACTATCAAATTACAATTTCAAGTATAGGACTGAACAAAATGATACCAATGCGGGGATGTCATTAGAGTTTAATGTTACCGCTAACTCAAAGCCATCCTCAAATATCCATGTGTTAATAGGGCGTAATGGCATCGGAAAAACAACATTGTTAAATGGCATGATTTCATCATTAATTGATGGTGATTCTAGTAATCCAAATGTTGGTCGTTTTACTAATATTTCATCACCAATTGAAGTAGATATAACAAATCACTATTTCACAAATGTAGTTTCTGTCTCATTTAGCGCTTTTGACCCTTTTACACCTCCTTTAGAAAGAAGTGATACAACTTCTGGTATTTGCTATTCCTATATAGGTCTCAAAGAAGTATATATTGAAGGTGACATAAGAAAAAGTAAGCATAAAGATCTTAATATGTTGTGCCGCGACTTCATTAAGAGCTTTGTTATATGCCTTAGTTTGCAAAAAAAGAAAGAGCGTTGGCTAAATGCAATTAATTATCTCGAATCAGATATAAATTTTGCTGAAATGGATTTGAAGAGGTTAGCAGATAATCTTAATCCTGCAGAGTTGCCGATGATAGCAGAAAGGGTATTTTCGCGTATGAGCTCTGGTCATGCGATTGTATTATTAACAGTAACAAAGCTTATTGAAAAAGTAGAAGAAAAGACGTTGGTGATAATGGATGAACCAGAGAGTCATTTGCACCCTCCTCTGTTATCGGCGTTTACTCGCTCATTATCAAATTTATTGATTAATAGAAATGGTGTCGCAATAATTGCCACACATTCCCCAGTTATTTTGCAAGAAGTACCTAAAAATTGTGTATGGAAAATCTATAGAACAAGATTATCTGCTACGTCAGAGCGCCCCCAAATGAGACATTTGGTGAAAATGTTGGTGTGTTAACAAGGGAGGTGTTTGGGCTTGAAGTTTCTAAGTCAGGATTTCATGATTTATTATCAAGTTCGGTTAATGAGGGAAAAGACTATGATTTGATTTTATCTGAATATAACCATCAACTTGGCTTTGAAGGAAAAGCTGTATTAAGAGCTTTAATTGCCAATAGAGACGCTCAAAGAGGGAGTCTTGAATGAGAGTAGTTGAAAAACCAATACATGCCGTTAGAGATGTATATCAATTATGCGTCAACAGTATCTCAGATAATAATACACGAGTGCGTCTTAATGATATATCAAATATCATTGAGGATTGTGCACTAGAATATGAGCAAAAAGCCCGTGTATCAAATTTATATCTAGTGCCACCAAATTACTCGGATAACAATAGTATAATAGTTGGTGAAGTTACAAAAAAAGAATTAAAAAGTATCTATAGTCAGCATATGGTCGCTGCAACTAAACCTGCCCGAAGAATATATGATGAGCTAATGAATTTGGCACCAAATGGAAGGTGTCCATTTTGTGGTTTAGGTCATGTTTCAACATTAGATCATTATTTGCCTAAGTCAAAATATCCGTTTTATTCAGTATTACCTATAAATTTAGTTCCATCTTGTAAGGACTGTAATACAGGAAAGGGAGCAGCATTGGCAACTTGTGCAGGCGAGCAACCATTGCACCCATATTATGATCATCAACATTATATTACAGAACAGTGGATATTTGCCGAAGTAATAGAAACGATACCATTGTCAGTAAGATTCTTTGTGCGCCCGCCAGAAGAATGGGATCCAATTTTTAAATCAAGAGTACAGTGTCATTTTACAGATTACAATCTATCAAGTCGCTTTGCTGTTGAAGTCGCTGATGAATTAAGCTCGTTAAAATATTTATTGACTGAATATATTTCAGCAGCTGGTGTTGATGCCGTTAAAAATTATTTAATAGGGAAAGCATCAGCAGAAGCTAATAATCATATAAACTCATGGCTAACAGCACTGTATCAAGCTTTGGCAGAAAGTAATTGGTATTGCCAAGGAGGGTATGCTTTCGAATAAATATAACAAATGTATCAACACGATTTACTACACTCGGCAATCTCAGTTTGCCGAGTGTTCTTCATTTTATATTAACCTTTAAATGTATTAATTATTTTTGTATACATTTCTTCTTCCATCTCAATTCCCACAAACTTTCTATTGAGTGCTAAGCACGCTTTCCCTGTTGAGCCTGAACCCATAAATGCATCAAGTACCACTGCATTTTCACGACTACTGCTTGTAATAATATGCTCGAGCAAATCTGCAGGTTTTTCACAAGGGTGTTTGCCTGGATAATACTGAACCGATGCAAATGTCCATACGTCGGTATAAGGCACTTCGGCTGTGACATGAAAAGGTCTTCTGAGATTTTCATATTCCGCTTTTAGTTCATCGTATTCCTTGATCAGTTTTCCGTATTCACTGTGTAATGCTTGGTACTCAGTCGTAAGGTCAGAGTGTGATTTGGGGAGTTGGCCACTTTTTGATACGAACAAGGTTTGCAGTTGTTGGTATTGTTTCTCTGTGGGCAGTTTCCATTGACTCGATGAAAACCAGTGCGAGCACATTTGTGTGCTAGTGGCCTCATTGATTTCTTTTGCTGAGATATTAAGTGCGTTCTTCGCTTTTTTGAAATAATCCATCAATGGCTTAAAGGTGGTTTTCTTTAGTTCGTTGCATTTAGTGGCGTACTGGCTACATCCTTTCGCGTATCCTTCAGAGTCATAATGCCCTGCAAAGATAATACGCTCTGTCGCAGGAAAGAACGCCCGTAAGTGCGGCTTGTGCGCACGTTTCCACACCCCTGAAGGCTTTGCCCAAACAATGTGATTAAATACGTTAAATCGCGCACGAATAAGCAACTCAGTATCTGCCGCTAGCTTTGAGCCACAAAATAGATATAAGCTGCCAGAGGGCTTTAGTACTCGCCAAAATTCAACAAGCATTTCATCAAGCCATGCCAGGAAGGTTTCTACATCTGGCCATATTATCCCAGGCATTATTTAAGCAGTGTTATAAAGAATTCTATCAAGTTTTAAAGAGTATTGATTTTGAACACCCTAAAGTGCAGGCAGTGCATGTATTGAGACATACGTTTGTAAGTCACTTTAATATGAATGCAAGGAATATTTTGACTTTAAAGAAAATTTTGGGCTACGGATAGTATTGCAAACAATGGCATATGTTCATTTAGCGCCAGATTGTTTAGCTAAGCAGTGGAATATATCTCATTGTCTACATTATGACCGAATAGAGGCAGCAGGTATGTAATAGTAGATTACGTTTTCGGTTGATAATTGATTGGTTAAGATGTAACAATTTGATTTGTAAGGTAATAAAATAGGCTGAAATTCAGCCTTTTTTATTGATGACATTATACCAAAATAAGTCGCAGTTATTTAACCGTAAACTCTTTTGATAAATGGTGCGCAAGGTATTTAAACATATTGAAAACAGCGGTTGTTTTTTCAGTAGGAAGCCCTTGGTCTGATAAGAAGTATTCTCCTTTAAACACAAGAACTTCATCTTTCTCTTCAACGCTGGTTGCACGCATACCCTCAAGGTAGTTTTCGTGATCTTGAATGATTTGATTGGCAATTAACAGTAAATCAGCCTCAGAAATGGATTTTTTATCGCTCATAAGTCACTCATTTTTTGCTATATAAAAGAGGGATTCTAAGCTCAAAAATTTAAAATCACAACGAATGTGGCATATCAATTCAAAATAATAGCTTACTTGTATTCACTTTTTCTTACCAAAGTCATTGAAAGATAAGTAGAGTCACAAAAAGGCATTTTATTGTGAGCAGGTGCAAGATATTAAACTAAGCTTTTGAGCTTAAACTCAGTAAATGCTAATAGATGCGCACTGTTATGGATTTGCTAGTTGAATAATCACATTTGATTAACAACTGTCCAAAGCGCGACCATTCAGCACTGTTTGTAAAAAAAGTGGTTGACGTGATGCCATACACCCTCAATAGTAATATATAGATAAACATTAGATTTTAGCTGTGGATTAAACGAAAATCGGCAGCTAAGTAAATTTCAACACGAGGACGTTAGTGAGACATTATGGGTAAATCTCTAGTTATCGTGGAGTCACCAGCCAAAGCGAAAACCATCAATAAATACCTTGGCAAAGACTTCATCGTAAAATCCAGTGTAGGTCACGTACGTGATTTGCCTATGGGTTCGACAAGCACTGGTAAAAAGGCAGCAGCGTCGACCAAAGGGTTAAGTGTTGAAGAAAAAGCACGAATTAAAAAAGAAAGAGATAAAAAGAACCTAATTAATAAAATGGGTATTGACCCATACAATGATTGGGCAGCTAACTACCAAATCCTTCCGGGTAAAGAAAAAGTAGTAGCAGAATTACAAAAATTAGCAGAAAGCGCAGATACCGTTTATCTCGCAACCGATTTGGACCGTGAAGGGGAAGCTATTGCGTGGCACCTTCGCGAGATCATCGGTGGTGATGATTCACGCTTCAAACGTGTGGTTTTTAACGAAATCACGAAAAATGCGATTCAACAGGCATTCGAAACCCCGGGTGAACTAAGCATGCCTGGCGTAAATGCACAACAAGCTCGTCGTTTCTTAGACCGTGTTGTTGGCTTTATGGCATCTCCATTATTGTGGAAGAAAGTGGCTCGTGGTTTATCTGCTGGCCGTGTGCAATCGGTAGCAGTGAAAGTATTGGTAGAGCGTGAGCGTGAAATCAATGCCTTTATTCCCGAAGAGTTTTGGGATATTCACGCAGACACGTTAACAGCAGATAAAGAAAACTTCCGTCTGCAAGTAGCACAACGTAACGGTTCAGCATTCAAACCGCTTAATCAAGCAGATACAGAAGCGGCTGTAAGCATTCTTCAAAATGCAGAATACGAAGTGTGTAAACGTGAAGATCGCCCAACGAAAAGTAAGCCATCTGCACCATTTATTACATCAACACTGCAACAGGCGGCAAGTACACGTCTAGGTTATGGTGTTAAAAAGACGATGATGTTAGCTCAGCGCCTCTATGAGGGCGGTTACATCACTTATATGCGTACTGACTCAACTAACTTAAGTAAAGAAGCTGTAGAGGCGTTACGTGAGTTTATTGGTTCTGAGTATGGCGATAGCTATTTACCAGCAGCTCCTATTGTTTATGGTAGCAAAGAAGGTGCTCAAGAAGCCCACGAAGCGATTCGTCCTTCAAGCGTAGAAGTAAAAGCAGACGACCTACAAGGTATGGAAGCTGATGCGCATAAACTGTATAACTTAATTTGGAATCAATTCGTAGCATGTCAAATGACACCTGCGCAATATGATTCAACAACATTGAGCGTAAAAGCCGACGAATTCACACTAAAAGCTAAAGGACGTATCCTGAAGTTTGATGGTTGGACTCGTGTACAGCGCCCAATGGGTAAAAATGAAGATCAACTGCTTCCTGCTGTGCAACTTGGCGATAAGCTAAAATTAGAAAAACTGGATCCTAAGCAGCACTTTACTAAGCCACCAGCTCGTTTCACAGAAGCGGCATTAGTTAAAGAACTAGAGAAAAAAGGCATTGGTCGTCCATCGACTTACGCATCAATTATTTCAACGATTCAAGATCGTGGTTATGTTCGCATTGATAACCGTCGTTTCTACGCTGAAAAAATGGGTGAAATCGTAACTGATCGTCTAAATCAATCATTTGATGATTTAATGGATTACGACTTTACTGCTCGCATGGAAGGCAATCTAGATAGAATTGCAGAAGGCGAAAAAGATTGGAAAGATGTGCTTAATACATTCTTCCAAGATTTTACTGCAGACATTGCAAAAGCAGAACTAGATGAATCTGAAGGCGGTATGTCTCCAAATAACATCGTTGAGACAGACATTAAATGTCCAACATGTGGTCGCAATATGGGTATCCGTACTGCATCTACAGGTGTTTTCCTTGGCTGTTCAGGTTATGCATTGCCACCAAAAGAGCGTTGTAAAACAACCATTAACTTAGGAAGTGAAGAGGGCATTGTAAATGTTCTTGAAGAAGACGTAGAAACTGCAGCATTACGTGCGAAGAAACGTTGTCCTAAGTGTGAAACGGCGATGGATCCTTATCTAATTGACCAAGAGCGTAAGATTCACGTTTGTGGTAATAACCCGAACTGTGAAGGTTATGTGGTTGAAAAGGGTGAATTCCAACTTAAAGGATACGATGGTCCTGTTGTTGAATGTGACAAGTGTGGTTCTGATATGGAACTGAAAAACGGTCGCTTTGGCAAATACATGGACTGTACGAGTGAAACATGTAAAAACACTCGTAAGATCTTAAAGAATGGTGAAGTTGCTCCACCAAAAGAAGATCCTGTACATCTACCAGAATTAGTATGTGAAAAATCAGATGCTTATTTTGTATTGCGTGATGGTGCGTCAGGTCTATTCTTAGCTGCGAGCACTTTCCCTAAATCACGTGAAACACGTGCACCATTAGTGGAAGAGTTAGTTCGATTTAAGGATCGTTTGTCGCCTAAGTTCTTATACTTAACAGAAGCGCCAACACATGACCCTGATGGTAAACCTGCGGTAGTTCGTTTTAGTCGTAAAACAAAAGAGAACTATGTTCGTTCAGAAGTGGATGGCAAGCCAACAGGTTGGACTGGTTTATATATTGATGGAAAGTGGGCTATTACCGATAAGCGTAAGAAGCCAAAAGCTGAAAAATAATCAATAATAAAATATCAAATGAAAGAGCTGCAGAAATGCGGCTCTTTTTTTACGTAATATTTGTCACAAATAGTCATATTTTTAATTATTTCAAAATAATCTTTGATCTAACACGTTATACCGAATAGCAGTAAAAGTAGATAATCGATGGAATTCAACATTTATTGTTCTATGGAAGTCGGAAACGTTATGCGTCAATACATGAAGTATTTAATCCCAACAATTATTCCTCTCATCATTTTATTGATGCCTTTGTCAGCCTTTCCATTTGAAGGCATGACCATAATCCAACAGCGTGTTATTGCTATATTTTTATTAGCAGCGCTATGTTGGGTATTTGAACCGATCCCAATTTATGCCACTTCGGTTGTGATCATCGTTTTAGAATTATTAATGGTATCAAATAAAGGTTTTTTCTTATTTAAGATGAACCAAGATTCACCTCAATTTGGTGAGTTGTTGAATTACAGCGACATCATGGCGACGTTTGCAAGCCCAATCATTATGCTGTTTTTAGGTGGTTTCTTTCTCGCAATGGCGGCAACGAAATACCGTTTAGACGTTAACTTAGCACGTGTATTACTAAAGCCGTTTGGCAGTGATCCTAAATTCGTAATGTTAGGCTTAATGCTGATCACTGGTATTTTCTCAATGTTCATGTCAAATACGGCGACAACGGCGATGATGCTATCTATCTTAACACCTGTTATTGCTGTATTTGGTCCTAAAGATCCAGGTCGTGTTGCTTTTGCCTTGTGTATTCCTATTGCAGCGAACATTGGTGGTATTGGTACACCAATTGGTACTCCTCCTAATGCAATCGCACTTAAATATTTAGTAGGTGATAATTTAATTACGTTTGGTGAATGGATGGTCTTTGGTGTGCCATTTGTTATTGTGATGATGGCGTTAGCATGGTTTTTAATTAACTATTTGTATCCTGCTAAACAAACATCCATGAACTTAAATATTAAAGGCAAATTCTTAAAAACGCCGAAAGCCATTACGGTTTATATCACGTTTGCAGGGACGATTTTGTTATGGTTGATGGGATCAAGCCATGGCATGAATTCGTATACAGTTGCTTTAATTCCTGTAGCCATATTTTCTATTACAGGGATCATAAACAAAGAAGATCTTAAGAAGATCTCATGGGATGTGTTATGGCTAGTTTCTGGTGGTATCGCTCTAGGGCTTGCATTAGATAAAACGGGGTTAGCGAAACTGGTTGTTCATAGTATTCCTTTTGACTCTTATTCTCCTTATGTTGTGCTATTTGGTGCTGCGTTCTTGTGTTTATTAATGGCAAACTTTATGTCGCACACTGCAACAGCAAACTTATTAATGCCAATTATGGCAGCTCTTGGTACTTCAATGAGCTCGTTAACTCCGCTCGGTGGCGAACTTACGCTAATCTTAATTGTGACTTTTGCTGCATCTTTAGGTATGTCTTTACCTATCAGTACACCACCTAATGCGTTAGCTCACGCAACAGGAAATGTAGAAAGCAGTCAAATGGCGAAAACCGGTGTTATTTTAGGGATTGTCGGGGTTTTATTAAGTTTTGTTATGGTGTGGGTTCTTCATTCAGTAGGTCATATTGGATAGTTTATGAATCAAGAAAAATTACAGCGATTAATTGGAGCGTATTTTTCTCAACCTGAGCGTCGGGTGACGCTTCCTGCTGGTGAAACACTACTTGAGCAAGGAGAAGATAATGATCGTTTGTATTATGTCTGCTCTGGTGAACTTGAAGGGTTTTATCAAGAAGAACATAGCGAAGCGCAAGTCAAAGTATTCAGTGCAGGAGAAGGGGCATTCATTGGCGTTCACAGTTTTTTCTCTGAAACCTTAATTGCGTCGTCGACGGTTATTACTAAAACAGAAACTGAATTAGGGTGGATTGACTCTAAAACAACGGCCATTGATTTGGATAGATATGGTCCTTTAACAGCGCAATTTACTCCAATTATTGTTAATGAGCTTTCACGTCGCCAGCGACGAGCAATGCATGAATCTATAGAAAAAGAGAAAGCGTTACAAAAGTTATATACCGCAGAGCAAATGACAACGTTAGGGCAACTTGCCGCAGGTATTGCTCATGAGTTGAATAATGCTGTTGGGGTATTGAGTAGTAAAACCGAAAGACTTCAAAGTATTATTTTAGAACTACTCGAAGAGATTCATCCCGAAGCGAGCAGTTTTGTTGACCAAGGTTTAATGTTTGGACAAAACATCAGTTCAGCGGAGGTGAGAAAACGCGGACGTGAATTGGAAGTGACTTATGGTATTGAAAGAGATACTGCAAGAGAACTCGCTCGTGCGGTTCCTGAAGGAGAACTTTCAAAGTATTGGTTAAAAAGCCCAGAGCAAGCGGTGCGGTATTGGAATATAGGACGAGACCTTCACGATATGCGTCTTGCTGCAAGGCACTCGGTTGGGATTGTTCGTTCCGTTAAGCAACTAGGACGCACTGATATTGATACCGATGAAGTCTTAGACGTTAACGACAGCATAAATAAAGCTCTTGTGTTATTGCAAAGTGATTTACGACGAGTATCGGTTCATTTAAGTCCTGCAGCAATGCCTATGGTAAGAGCATCGGCTACTGAGCTCGTCCAAATTTGGGCAAACATAATTAAGAATGCCAGTGATGCCATGAAGCATACACAGGAACCGGAAATTGAAATATCAACTCGGGTATCGAATCGATTTGTTTTGGTTACGATTGCTAATAATGGCCCTGAGATTGATGAAGCGACAAGAAGAAAAATTTTCAGACCAAACTTTACCACTAAAAAAGGTGGGCTTTCGTTTGGCTTAGGGCTTGGTTTGGCTATAGTTAAACGAATTATCAGTGGGTATGGTGGTTCGATAGCGGTGAAAAGTAACCAAGAGAAAACCATTTTTAGAATTAAACTACCTGTCGAGGACAGTCATGGAAAAACTTAATCTGATTTGTGTGGACGACCAAAGAGAAGTTCTGAGTGCCGTTTTACAAGATTTGGCACCACTTAAAACTTGGGTGAATATTGAAGAGTGCGAGTCTGCGGATGAAGCATTAGATCTATTGGATGAATTAGATAGTGAAGGCGGCTATATCGCTCTTGTGATTTCTGACCATATTATGCCGGGTAAAAATGGTGTTGAGTTATTAACGGATGTATCTCATGACTACCGTTTTTTGAGAACCAAAAAAGTATTATTAACTGGGCAAGCGACTCATCAAGATACTATTACTGCGATTAATCGAGCACGTATTGAAAGTTATATTGAAAAACCGTGGAATGCGAGTGAATTACTAGCACTCGCTACAAGACTTATCACTGAATACATTTTTGATAAAGGGTTGGAATATACGGATTATCAAGAACATTTAGATCAACAAGTCGTGCTAGATAGATTACGATAGGTCAGTTAGCTAAGCATCTCACTACAGTGAGTAGGAGATGCTTAAGTCAGTTAATTGGTAATGAGTTCATTACCCGATGCTTCGCCTTTTAAGAAAGCATCAATATTTCCTAGTGTTGTTGAAGCAATATTGTCTAGCGCTTCTTCAGTTAGAAATGCTTGATGCCCTGTGAATAGTACGTTGTGGCAAGCAGATAAGCGACGGAAAACATCATCTTTAATAATGTCATTTGATTTGTCTTGGAAGAAAAGCTCTTTTTCGTGATCGTAAACATCTAAACCAAGTGAGCCAATTTGCCCAGCTTTTAATGCCTCAATTGCACTAGCTGAATTAAGCAATCCACCACGGCTTGTGTTAATGATCATTACTCCATCTTTCATTTTAGAAAATGAATCTGTATCTAGAAGATGGGTATTCTCAGGTGTTAATGGACAGTGCAGAGTGATCACATCTGATTGAGAAAATATTTCGTCAAGAGTTGTGTATTTCACACCCATATCTATGGCGACTTGGCTTGGGTATGGGTCAAAGCACAATATATTCATTCCCAATCCTTTTAGAATACGCATGGTTGCTAGGCCAATTTTACCTGAGCCAATCACCCCAACGGTTTTACCGAAAAAGTTAAATCCAGTAAGGCCTTCTAGAGAGAAGTTAGCATCACGAGTACGTTGATACGCCTTGTGGAAGCGACGGTTTAAACACATCATCATACCAACGGCATGCTCAGCAATAGCCTCTGGAGAATAGGCAGGAACACGAACTACTTGCATTCCTAATTTCTTAGCAGCCTCAAGATCAACACGATCAAAACCAGCGCATCGCATAGCGATAAGTTTTGTTCCTTGCTTCGCTAGTATTTCTAGTACTGGTGCTGACAAGTCGTCATTCACAAATGCACAGACAACATCAGCTCCATTGGCAATAGGAGCCGTGCTTTCAGTTAACTGAAAATTGAAAAACTGACATTCAAACTGATAGTTTTGATTGATACTATTGAAAGATGTTTCATCATAAGATTTGGTGCTGAACATTGCGATTTT
The DNA here is from genome assembly GCA_038993745.2 of Aliivibrio fischeri. Lineage (NCBI taxonomy): Bacteria > Pseudomonadati > Pseudomonadota > Gammaproteobacteria > Vibrionales > Vibrionaceae > Aliivibrio > Aliivibrio fischeri. The sequence goes on from CP160629.1 coordinate 1,166,295, forward strand.
CATATAATATCCTTACAAATAAACAGGTTATATTTAATTTCACTGTTTCCACTCTACCATTTAGTCTTAAGAATTCTCAAGGCAGAATGGGATAAAAAAGGTTTTTAATTAAACTTAATATAAAGATACGTATAAACGCTATAATTTGTTCAGTACTGGTTTTTATGAGAGTTTAGCGATTGCGTTCTAGTAATTGATAATGTTTATCATTTAGAATCAATGGAAAGATAATGCTTAAGAGGTTGATATTATGATGCAAAAAGTAACAGAGTGGCTTATGCGAGATCCTGATCCTAAAACTCGTGAAGAGCTTCAGTGTTTGGTTGATAGTCATAATACACAAGAACTAGAAGAGCGTTTTCATTCACGTTTACAATTTGGTACGGCTGGTCTACGAGGTAAAGTCGGCGCAGGACCAAATAGAATGAATCGTTTAGTGATTCAAGAAACCGCTACTGGGTTGGGACATTACCTTATTGACCAAGTGAAAGATGCTAAGCAACGTGGTGTGGTTGTTGGTTACGATGGAAGAAATGATTCAAAGCAGTTTGCACATGATACCGCGAGTGTTTTAACAGCGCTTGGTATTAAGGTATTTTTAACATCAAAAGTAGCAGCAACACCGATCGTTGCTTTTGGTATTAAACATTTCAATGCGGCTGGTGCTGTGGTTGTTACAGCAAGTCATAACCCACCAGAATACAATGGCTTTAAAGTGTACTGGGAAAATGGGGCGCAGATTATTCCACCACATGATTCTGGTATTGCGCAAACTATCGATATTGCAGCAACAAAATCGATTGTAATGATGCCGTTAGATGAAGCCGAAGAAAAAGAGCTACTAGTTTGGTTAGAAGATGATTACTACCAAACATATCGAAATACAATGAACAGCAATAAATTGCTTTCTAATCATACTGATCCATCAAGTATAACTATTGCTTATACCGCAATGCATGGCGTGGGTGCTGATATGGCCGAAACGTTATTACGTGATGCAGGCTTTAACTATGTATTTAGTGTGGCAGAGCAAAGAGAGCCTGATGGTAATTTTCCAACAGTAAACTTCCCTAATCCTGAAGAGGCTGGCGCAATGGACATGGTGGAAGCATTAGCCGCTTCTGCTAATGCTGATATTGCTTGTGCCAATGACCCTGATGCAGACCGATTTGCACTTGCTGCAAGAAAACCTGATGGTGGATATAAAATGCTGACTGGTGACCAAGTAGGTACTTTATTTGGACATTATTTACTAACGCATACAGAAGCAAGCGGGAAACTGGTTGGTAATACGATTGTGTCATCAACGTTACTTAAAAAAATTGCAGAGTCGATGGGAGCTGAATACTTCCAAACATTAACGGGTTTTAAATGGTTAACGAATGTCGCTATGCAAAAAGAGACGAATGAAAAACAATTTTTATTCGCTTACGAAGAAGCACTTGGTTATACCATTGGGAGTCAAGTTTGGGACAAAGATGGTTTATCTGCTTTAGTTGTCTTTGCACAATTAACGGCGGAATTGGCGACGAAAGGTAAGTGTGTATGGGATCAATTAGAAAGCATTTATCGTCAGCATGGCATTCATATTAATGCACAACGCAGTATTGCTCTTGACCCTAGCTCTCCAGCAATAGGTGAACACTTGCGTGCAAATCAACCCACACACATTGCAGGTGTGAAGATAGATGTTGTCGAAGATTTAAAAGCATCATTACGTTACTTACCTAATGGGGCAACAGAATCGATCGATTTACCTGCGAGTGATGTACTTATTTATCATCTTGAGAATGGAGCTCGAATTATCGTTCGTCCATCAGGAACAGAGCCTAAGTTGAAGTGTTATTACGAAGTAGTGGCAGATATCTCTGAAGGTGAGGATTATTTTGACAAACAAGTGCAAGCTCAAGCCGCGATGGATAATCTTATCGCTGAGCATCAAAAAAGCTTAACATTTTAACGTGAGATGAAATAAAAACGGCGAGGATAGAACCTCGCCGTTTTTTTATGCGGTTACAAAAGAACTTAACATCCATACGGCTAGAATGATGAATATTCCGCCCATAAATTTATGTTGGTACGTTCTAAACTTAACGTTATTAAGTAATGATTTACCAAGAGTGCCAACCAATGCAACAAGCAGTAAATTAAACAGTAAACCAAGCACATTTAGTAATAGGCCAAGAGCGAGCATCTGCTCTCCAGACGTTGCTGTAATGTTTGTTGAAACAAATTGAGGTAAAAACATTACAAAGAAAACAAGTGCTTTTGGGTTTAATAGATTACTTACTAATGCTCGTTGATAAAAGGTAGTCGCCATTTTAGAACCATCAGTTAATTCAGGTGCTTCATCTGCTTCTGCTCGGATGCAATCCCATCCCATTTTTAGTAAGTACATACCACCAAGAAGGTGTAATGCTTTTAATGCAAGAGGGCTCATTGCGATAAGAGCTGATACACAAGAGCTGCTAATAACGTCAAAATAATACCTGACGTTGCATTCCCTAAGCTTGCAAATAATCCTACTTTTCGTCCATAGCTCATGCTTGAACTTGCAATAAGTAGCATATCTGGACCTGGAAGTAATAAGAGGGCAATAACAGCAGTCAAATAAACTGGAAGAATAGTAATATCAATCATTATTTTATTTTGAATTATAAATAAGAGGGCGGATTTTATAGTAGAGTAATCCAGATTTCCATTCTTAAAGATTCAAAATAGAATAAAAAATCAGCATATTAAATATTATAAATAATATTGTTAATATATGGTTGTGCTATTGATTGTTAATTGTATTTAATTAAAGACGTTACCTTGCAACCCATTCCGTTTCTATTAGTGTTTTTCCATCTAATTTTAATCGAGCAAGAAAGATATCCCCCATGTGTATTTCGCCTACACCTTGTGGGGTGCCTGTCATAACGACATCACCATCACATAATTGGGTATAACTTTTTAAGTCATTTAAAATCGTTTCAGGAGAATAAATCATTTGGCTTACGCTGCCACATTGAACTCGCATACTATTAATAAATAATTCGATTTGGAGTGCATCGATATTAAGGTTATCAATAGGGATAAAACGGCTGAAGATAGCAGAACCATTAAATGCTTTTGCTCGTTCCCAAGGTAATCCTTTACTTTTAAGTTCAGCTTGTAAGTCACGTTTGGTTAAATCGAGCCCAATGGCCACTGCATTTAATTGTTCATCTTTAATTAGGAAACAAATTTCAGCTTCATAATGTAAGCGTTCTTGATGGAATGAACTTAAAGTAGAAGTGATGCAGGAATTGGGTTTATTAAATACCACCATTTGATCAGGAATCGAATTATTAAGTTCACTAATATGATCAATATAATTGCGACCGATACACAGCAACTTAGTTGGGGTGATCAGCTGTTCTCCAAAACGAATGGTATTCATTGCTTTTCCTTAGCACAAAAATAATTCGAAATTGTATCGTGAAATTATTTCAATTACGTTTAATTTTATTAGAATTTATTAAAAATTCGACATTTAGCTAAAAAATAGAAAATACTGTCATGCAATGGTCAATATCATTTAAATAATAAAAATAACTGAAGTAAGGTCACGAATCGTTATTTTATGTCGTCTTATTTATGATAATAAAATAAATTTCCCTGTTATATTCTGATCAGTCGGTTACCGGCTAAATCTAATAATAAGTAAATAAGGGAATTTTATGAAACTAAATAGTCTGTGCATTGCAGTTATGCTTGCGACCTCTGCTTATGTAAATGCTGCTGAAATATATAACCAAGAGCAAAGCTATCAAGCTGGTAGCCAAGTATCATTTAATGGGGATATATATGAAGCTAAATGGTGGGCAAATCCGGGTCAAAGTCCTGCTGATGTTGCTGCAAATCCATGGGATACACCTTGGGAGCTTATCTCAGAAGGAGATGGTGTAACGCCTCCGCCACCCGTTGTTGATCCTGAAGAGCCTGAGGTTGAATTACCTGAAGGAGATTATCCTCAATATAAAGAGGGTGAAAAATACAAAGGTGGTGATGTTGTTCAAAACGAAAATCAATTATACCGTTGTAAAACAGGCGTTACAGCTACTTGGTGTTCAGGAGCCGCTTGGGCCTATGCTCCAGGAACAGGTACTGCATGGGTAGACGCTTGGGAAAAAATTACTGAAGATGATCTTGTTCCACCAGTAGACCCAGAAATTCCACCAGTTGATCCTGAAGTTCCTCCAACGGGCGGAGACTATAAAGTAAATCAATCTGCATTGGATGCTAAAGAAGCGGAATTAACAAATTTTGATGTAATGAATGATGTAAAAGCATCCATTGCCACATTAGATAATGAATCTGTTGAACGCATTATTCCTGGTGCAGAATCAAACCCTGAGAACGTAAAACGTATTGAGCAAATTGTTTCTGAAAGTACATGGAATTTCTTATTCCCTAAGCGTGCTCCTGAATATACATACCGTCATTTCTTGCAGGCAACGGGTAAATTCCCAGCTTTCTGTGGTACTTATGAAGATGGACGTGACTCTGATGCTATCTGTAAAAAGTCACTAGCAACTATGTTTGCTCATTTTACTCAAGAGACCGGTGGACATACTGCTCATTGGGAAGTGCCTGAGTGGCGTCAAGGTTTAGTTCATGTTCGTGAGATGGGCTGGACTGAAGAAATGCGTGGTGGCTATAACGGTGAATGTAATCCTGACGTATGGCAGGGGCAAACATGGCCATGTGGTACGTTTGATAACGGCGAATTTAAATCATACTTTGGCCGTGGAGCGAAGCAGTTAAGTTATAACTACAACTACGGACCGTTTTCTGATGCGATGTTTGGTACCGTTCGAACTCTGTTAGATAACCCTGAAATGGTGGCAGATACGTGGTTAAACCTGTCTTCAGCGGTCTTTTTCTTTGTTTATCCACAACCACCAAAGCCAAGCATGTTGCATGTTATTGATGGAACATGGCAACCAAACCAAGCAGATTTAAATAATGGCTTAGTTCCTGGGTTTGGTGTAACCACTCAGATCATTAATGGTGGTGTTGAGTGTGGTGGCAGTGTTGAAGTCGCACAATCGTTAAATCGTATTAAATATTACAAAGAAATGGCAAATTACCTAGGTGTGCCAATTGAAGATACCGAAATACTTGGTTGTAAAGGCATGAAGCAGTTTGATGCTGCAGGCGCTGGAGCGGTTAATATTTACTGGGAGCAAGATTGGGGATGGTCAAGTGAAACGCCAGATGGTAAAGCTTACGCATGTCAATTAGTAGGTTATCAAACACCTCATTCGGCATTTAAGTTCCGCGATTATACTAAATGTGTAGAAGCGAACTTCCCGAATATTGAAGTAATTAATGATGTAGATTAATTAGTTAAATAAAGATAAACACCTTCCAGATGGTTTTGGAAGGTGTTTTTTATTTTTGCAATATAAATAACCATTTTTATATTGTGGTTATTGAGAGAGTAGTCACTTAAATAAGATGGAGAGTTTGTAATATCGTTGTTTTATCAATCGTTTTGGATTAAAGCAATGAATGTAGTAGAACGTTTCTTAGGTTACACAAAGATTAATACGACAACAAACCAAGCTAATGGGGCCGCAGGCATTATGCCTTCAAGTGAAGGGCAATATGAATTGGCTTGTTTGGTTAAAAAAGAATTAGAAGCGCTAGGTTGTACAGATATTCTTCTTCGTGATACCGCTATTCTTACGGCAACTCTGCCATCTAATACCGAAAAAAAATTACCAACCGTTGCTTTCTTTGGGCACCTTGATACCAGCTCTGAACGTACAGAAGACACCCATGCCGTAGTGGTTCATTATAAAGGTGGCGATATTCCTCTCGCAACAGGGTCTGTTTTGTCTTTAGCTGAATATCCAGAACTAACTAATTATATTGGTCAAGACATCATTGTAAGTGACGGTCAATCATTATTAGGCGCAGATGATAAAGCAGCCATTGCCGCTATCTTAAATGCGTTACAGTTTTTTAAAGACAACCCAGATGTTGAACATGGAACGGTTAAGGTTGGTTTTGTTCCTGATGAAGAACAAGGTCTTTTAGGGGCGAATGCTTTTGATGTTGACGGTTTTGGTGCTGATTTTGCGTACACTTTGGATTGCTGTGGCATTGGTGAGTTTGTATGTGAAAACTGGAATGCAGGTAATGCGGTTGTTACGTTTACGGGGCAGTCTGCACACCCTATGAACTCTAAAGGTAATTTGATTAACTCTTTGTTACTGGCTAATTCATTTATGTCCCGTTTTCCTGAGAAAGAAACTCCTGAGCATACAGAAGGAAGAGAAGGCTATTACTGGATGAAGAAGTTGGCGGGAAATTCTGCCAAAACAGTGCTTAATATGGATATCAGAGATTTCACTGAATCAGGATATATGTATCGTAAAGCCTTTATTGCTGAACAAGTTCGAATGTTCAATGAAGAAAACAATAACCGTGCAACTCTTGAATTAAGTGATCGTTACAGTAACGTTCATAACTTCTTAAAAGGCTCCATGCTGCCAGTTGATCTTGCATTGGAAGCATATAAGGAAAATGGCATTGAACCTAAAGTTATACCGATGCGCGGCGGCTATGATGGTGCGGTTTTGTCTGAAAAAGGTTTGCCATGTCCTAACATTTTTACCGGCGCACATAACTTCCACTCAATATTTGAATACCTTCCTGTCCCATCTTTAATTGCTGCAAGTAATGTCGTGAAAACAATCATTATTAACTTAACGAAACATGAAGAGGTGTAGTCATGGCTTCGTTATTACTTGTTCTTATCGTTGTTGTAATTGCGGCAAGGATGATTTTAAAGGGGTATAAAGCTGAACCTACTTTATTAATGTCAGGGATGGTATTGATTTTCGCAACTGGGCTTTTTGGCTGGGGGCCAATGTTGCCTGCTTCGGTTACATCGACTAATTTTTCAGGATTTGAGCCCTTTAAATACATACAATTTTTAATGGGGTATCGAGCGGGAGCGCTGGGGTTAATGATTATGGCTCTGGTCGGTTTTGCTGATTATATGAGTCATATTGGAGCTAACGATGTTGTCGTTCGTTTAGCCACTAAGCCACTAAGTCGTATTCAAAATAAAAACATTATGTTGTTCTTTGCTTACTGTATGGCAAGTATCTTACAACTGGCAATTCCTTCAGCTACCGGTCTTGGCGTGTTATTGATGGGAACACTTTATCCTGTGATGTTGGGATTGGGGATTTCTCGTGGTAGCGCCGCGGCGGTTATTGCTAGTTCATTAGCGGTAAGTTTTACGCCAACAGGGGTTGATGCAATACGTGCAAGTGAAGCTTTAGGTATGGACTTGATGAGTTATGTTTCTCATTATCAAGCTCCAACATCGGTAGCAACAATGGTGGTTATCGGTATTATGCATGTTATTTGGCAGACACAGGTTGATAAAAAGCATCCTGAACAATTCGAACAAGCATCAATTGAGCAGACACAAAAAGAGGAAGTGTTAGCACCTAGTTATTATGTCATTTTACCTTTACTTCCTATTATTATGGCTGTTGTGTTTTCTAAATTGGTCATTTCAACGATCAATATGGATGTGACGACGATTGTATTTGTTTCAATGTTTGTTGCTATGTTGTGTGAATGCATAACGAAAAGAAGTTTAAAAACGGTTTTTGATGGTTTCAATGTGTTCTCAAAAGGAATGGGGAGTGCATTTAGCAGTGTGGTTGTATTATTAGTTGCTGCTGGTGTTTTTGCTTATGGAATTCAAGCGACAGGAGCGATTACAAACCTAATCATGATGGCTAAATCAGTGGGTTTACCAAGTGTAGCGATGACGTTTGTTTTTGCTGTAGTGACGTTAATGGCTGCGGTAATCATGGGGTCGGGGAATGCGCCATTCTTGGCGTTTGTTGAGTTAATTCCTACTATAGCTTCCAGTATGGGAGCCAACGCAGCGGCAATGCTAATGCCAATGCAACAAGCCTCAGCAATAGGTCGAGCAATGTCTCCTGTTTCTGCTGTTGTTATTGCTTCAGCAACGGGTGCCAAGTTAAGTCCATTTGAAGTTGCAAAGCGAACATCTGTTCCAGTCTTAGTAGGCTTTGTGTTTCATTTTGTTATTGTTTACGCTTTTTATAGCTAAATAGTTAATCAAATAAGTACTATCATAATAAAAAGCCACACTACCTAAAATTCCCAAAATAGGTATGTGTGGCTTTATTAGTTTATTAGATTAACGGATGATAATTTGCTCACGCTCAGGACCAACAGATACCATGCTTACTGGCACTCCCATTAACTCTTCAATACGTAATACATAAGCTTGAGCCGCTTTTGGTAGGCTTTCAAAAGTACGACAACCTGTAATATCTTCTTCCCATGCTTCCATTTTTTCGTACACAGGACTTAATGCTGATGTTTGAGGCCAAATAGGGTTCTCAGTGTGCTCACCAGCATAAGAAGTACAGATTCTAAGATCTGCCATACCACTTAAACAGTCGATTTTTGTTAATGCGATTTCCGTTGCTGCTTGCAGTTCAACACCGTTGCGTGTTGCTACCGCATCAAAGTAACCCATATCACGCGGACGACCTGTTACTGCACCATACTCGTTAGCTGCTTCACGGAAGTTATCTTGCTCTTCCATTGCAGTGACTAATGTACCTGTACCAACCGAAGAACTAAACGATTTCGCCACAGCAATAACACGTTCAGGACGTAACGCAGGTAAGCCACTGCCGATTCCAGCATAAGCTGCCGTAACATTTGAAGACGTAGTCCATGGGTATTCACCGTAAACTAAATCACGGCCTGCACCTAGTTGTGCTTCAAACAATAAGTTTGCGTCGTTTTTCTGCATTACTTTTAGTGGTTCAGTAACATTACAAATAAATTCACGCCAAGGAGCAGTCACTTCTAATAACCATTCTGTCATTTCTTCAGCGGTTTGGCTGAAGTCACAAGTAGGATAAAGCGCTTTCAGCTGTGGCATTTTCCAATCAAGCATGAATTTAATACGCTCAAGAAGTACATCAGGTTGTTTTAGCCAACCAACAAGAATGCCTTTTTTCATAACACGGTCGCCGTATGCAGGAGCAATACCTTGACGAGTAGAACCGTAAGCACCATCACCTAAACGTAATTCTTCTAATGTATCTTCAAGTGCATGGATTGGAAGGCAAAGTGTTGCACGATCAGAAATGTGCATTTTAACTTCGATGCCAGCGGCTTTTACTTCAGCAATTTCTTCACTTAATGCTGCAGGGCTAATAACCATGCCAGGGCCAAGAACCGCTGTACAGTTTGGGTTAAAAATACCGCTTGGAAGTTGGTGTAGCTTAAAGGTACCAAAGTCATTTACAACGGTATGACCGGCGTTATTACCACCTTGAAAACGAATACTTGCAGCCGCTTCAGCAGCAAGAAAATCAACGATGCGGCCTTTACCTTCATCGCCCCAATTAGCACCAACAACAACAATAGACGGCATAACACAAACTCCTTAATGATTAAGACACTATCCTAATATCAGATTTGCAATATGAGAAATTAATTATAATTATCGACTTGATAAGAAATCCATATATCATATTGAGTGAAATATATTCAAAAAGAGAGTATGAGCATGTTAGATCTTCACTGGCTGAAAACCTTCGTGACATTGGCAGAGTTAAAGCATTTTGGTAAAACAGCAGCAGCATTACATATGACACAGCCCAATGTTAGTTTGCATATCAAACAGTTAGAAGCGGCAACCCGCGTGAAATTGATAGAGAGAAATCCTTTTCATTTAACGGAAGCGGGCAATCGCTTATTAATGACGAGCCAAAATACGTTAATGGAGTTGCAAGTATGCCAAGCGGATTTGAATGCGATTAATGATTTGAGTCGAGGAACGTTAACCATTGCAGCAAGCGATATTATCTCGCGTTTATTATTGATAGGGCCATTTCAATTATTTAAGCAAGAATTTCCAGGAATTGATTTCTCATTGCTTAATACCACCTCTTCACAGGCATCTGAGTTAGTAAAAAGTGCAGAGGCTGATTTGGGCTTTGTTATTGCCCAGAAAGAGAGCCAACCTCTGCATTTTACAGAGTTGCAGCAAATAAAATGGTGTGCATTAGGTAATCACCTTGAAGAGTGGCAACACGCGTATTTGGATCCTACAATTGTTGTGGATGAAGAACCGACTTTGATTTTGTTAGGGCATGATACCCGAACAAGAGACTTGTTAGACCTAGCATTACCTTCATTGAAATTACCCAAATATCGAATCATGGAAGTGGGTAGTGTCGATGCCCAAATAGATTGGGCTGAAGCTGGGTTTGGGGTAGCGATTGTGCCTGAGTTTTCTATTCATCCAAAGAGAGATCTCAAAACAAAAGTAACGCCATTACCCGAATTCCCGACAACAAGTTTAGGTTATATAGTTCGTCAAAATCAGATTTTATCTAAGGCAATTAAACAATTATTAAAGTGGGTGGATGACGAGATTATTCGCTCTCAAAAGTAGACATTATTTGTCGTTTTACATTGAATGTAAACTGTCTGGTTTGTCAGAAATGGTGTGGCATTTATGATACTGATTATCATTTTAAAGACAGTTGTGCTCTAAAAAAGGCTGCGAAAGAACGTTGACAATGCTCATTAAAGGGTCTAGAAATGTAACTAAATATTAATGAGTAACTAATTGACAGTATTGTAAATTGCTCATTAATTAAGGCCGAATTTAGTTAATTCGACAGTTTGTATTCTTATTGTATGTTCAATTCAATGGAGCTAAAACGTATGCCTCTTCATTCCAAAAACGCAGTCAGAGATGATCTTCTTGATGATATTTATTCATCAGCTGACCTTTCGTTATCCATGCCAAAATATAAAATGCCTGAACAAGAACATGACCCACGTCATGCCTACCAAGTCATTCATGATGAGCTCATGATGGATGGTAATTCTCGACAGAACTTAGCAACGTTTTGCCAAACTTGGGTTGAAGATGAAGTCCATAAATTAATGGATGAATGTATCGATAAAAATATGATCGATAAAGATGAATATCCTCAAACTGCTGAATTAGAATCTCGCTGTGTGCATATGCTAGCGGATTTATGGAACTCTCCTGACGCAGAAAACACACTAGGTTGTTCAACTACAGGTTCAAGTGAAGCCGCTATGCTAGGTGGTATGGCATTAAAATGGGCTTGGCGAGAAAAAATGAAAAAACTTGGCAAACCAACAGATAAGCCAAATATGATCTGTGGTCCCGTTCAAGTATGTTGGCATAAATTTGCACGTTATTGGGATATTGAATTACGTGAGATCCCAATGGAAGGCGATCGCTTGATCATGACGCCTGAAGAAGTGATTAAACGTTGTGATGAAAATACCATTGGTGTTGTTCCAACACTGGGGGTGACGTTTACTTGTCAATATGAGCCTGTGAAAGCGGTACATGAAGCGCTAGATAAGTTACAAGAAGAGACGGGTTTAGATATTCCAATGCACATTGATGCGGCGAGTGGTGGTTTCTTAGCTCCGTTCTGTGACCCTGATTTAGAGTGGGACTTCCGTCTTCCTCGAGTTAAATCGATTAATGCATCAGGTCATAAATTTGGCCTAAGCCCACTAGGTGTGGGTTGGGTAATTTGGCGTGACGCATCAGCCTTGCATGAAGATTTGATTTTTAATGTGAACTATTTAGGTGGCAATATGCCGACCTTTGCATTGAACTTCTCTCGCCCAGGTGGCCAAATTGTAGCGCAATACTACAATTTCCTACGTTTAGGAAAAGAAGGGTATCGTAAGATCCACCAGGCGTGTTATGACACTGCTGTTTATTTATCATCTGAAATTGAAAAACTGGGTATGTTTGAAATTATCTATGATGGTAAAGGTGGTATTCCAGCAATGAGTTGGTCATTGAAGGAAGGCGTTGATCCTGGTTTTAATTTGTTTGACCTATCGGATCGAATTCGTTCTCGTGGTTGGCAAATTGCGGCTTATGCAATGCCACCAAAACGTGAAGATTTAGTCATCATGCGTATTTTAGTACGTCATGGATTCAGTCGAGATCAAGCGGATTTATTGGTTGCGGACTTAAAACATTGCGTTGAGTTTTTTGCAAAGCATCCTATTTCCCATGGTAGTGATGAGTTGGAATCATCAGGATTTAACCACGGCTAATCCCTTTCGTCGTGATATAGACATTTTGCTTTTTAGATCCTCTATTGTTCTGTAGAGGATCTCTTCTTCCTAAAAATATAGGAAATAATTATGAATATCGGTCAAATAGGTCGTCCATTTACTTGGGTTCGCTCCAAAGGTTGGGTTCAGTTATTTACTTTACTATGTGTTACTTTCTTCAGTCATTTGGCTTTGGCTGAATCATTAGAAAATCAAGCAACTCAAGATGCATCTAGTGTCTTTGGTTTTCTCTTTTCTTATATTGCACAAAATCCGTTTGTGTTTCTTTTCTTAAGCATCGCCATTGGTTATCCATTAGGTAAAGTAACAATAAAAGGGGTTAATTTAGGCTCAACAGCAGGCACCTTAGTGGTTGGTGTGGCTATTGCTTTACCTGCTTTTTCTATTTATGGATTACATATTAATGCACCGGGATTAGTCTCGGACATATTCTTGATGATGTTTATGTATGCAATTGGTATGAAAGTTGGGCCGCAATTTTTCTCTGGTTTAGCTCGAGGCGGTTTAGACTTTGTAGTTATTGGGTTAATTGTTGTTTTTAGTAACTTTATTATCGTGTTCTTTGGTTCTAAATTATTGGATTTAGCTCCGGGTTATGCGGCTGGGATAATTTCAGGAAGTTACACAGTAACTGCTGTTATGGGCGTTGCTCAATCTGCGATTAATTCAGGAGCCGTTAAAGCGCCTGCAGGTATGACACTTGATCAGATCAGTGCCAATATCGCTGCGGGCTATGCTATCAGTTACATTTTATCAAGTGTATTCATTATCTTACTTATTAAGTATCTGCCTGCTATGTTTGGAATTGATCCAGTAAAAGCAGGTAAAGACGCCGAGGCTGAATTTGGTGCTGGTGGGGATACAGAGGCGTTACCAAGTACCAATGGTTTCTCGAATTTAGGTGTGCTTCCTTTGGATATTCGTGCCTATCGTGTTGATCACCAAGAGTTGGTTGGTCAAGATGTTGAATCATTATTTCATCGTTACCCTCATGCTGCGATTCTTAAAGTTGTGCGCGGTGAGGATGTTTATGAAGCATCAGATAATCCAATACTTCAACTTGGCGATATTATTGGTATTCGTGGTGATTACCATGTCTTGATTGAAGGAGGAGAATCCTCTGTAGGTATTGAGGTAGATGAACCAAGAGCACGTAATGTTGATATTGAAGTTGCGGATATTCACCTAGGTAAATCGGAATATACAGGTAAAACGATAGAAGATATCAGTAAAGAAGTTGGTTTTGGTATTTATATGAAAGCTTTGTTTAGACAAGGGCATCAACTTCCTATTTTACCTCAAACCATTGTCGAAGTAGGCGATGTTATACGTGTGGCAGGGTCTGATTGGTGCGTTAAGCAAGCCGGTAAGAAACTGAACAGTAATCCAATTGTAGAGAGCACGCTAACGGAGACTTTTTACTTGGCACTTTCTTTATTGATTGGTTACGTTTGTGGTCACTTTAGCGTTACGTTAGGGGGGATCCCATTTGCTTTAGGCACATCTGCTGGTTGTATGTTGACAGGGATAATATTCTCGTTTTTACGTACTCGTAATCCTGCTTTTGGTGGACCTATGAGTGAAGGGGCTCGTAGCTTCTTACAAGATATCGGTTTGAGTCTATTTGTTGCGGTATTAGCAGCAACTGTGGGCCCTAAAATATTAGCGTCTTTCCAAGGTATTGTTGTGATTAAAATTGCAGTGTTAGGGTTGGTTGCTGCTTTACTTCCTCCATTATTGGCGTGGATTTATGGTTTATACGTTAGAAAAATGAACCCTGCAATTCTGGCTGGTGCTTGTGCTGGTGGACGTAATAGCACACCTGCAATGAAAGGCGCTCAAGATGAATGCCAAAGCGATATGCCTGCAGTCGGCTACCCTGTTCCTTATGCATTAACATCAATGATTGTTCTTGTATTAGGTTATCTGGCGATGGTGCTGTATTAATTTCGTTTAATTACTTATCCCAGTAGGGCTCGTTACCGAAATATTCACCTAAAAAGTCGATTAACATTCGAACTTTTCGAGGTAGGTAGCGGGTCTCTGGGTAAACGGCATAAGCCTTAATAGAGTTGAAGCGATAATCGGTCATGATTGGTATTAGGGAGCCATTTGCTAGCTCTTCCCAGACAATAAATTTAGGTGTGAATAATACGCCATGTCCAGATACCGCCATTGTTTTTAGAAAATCCCCATTATTTGCGATACAAAAGCTTTCCATCGGAACTGTCATTGTTTTGTTATTGTTATCTATTAACTCAACACCGGACAGTGGTTGTTGGCTATACCTTAATAATTTATGAGATTTTAGATCATTAGGTGTTGTGATATGTCCATGTTCCGTTAGGTAATCTGGACTTACACATAATACATGATGGATAGGGGCGAGTGGTTTCGCTCGTAAAGTTGAATTACTCAGAGAGCCAATTCGAATCGCCAAATCAACCCCATCTTCAACTAAATCTATTTTTTTATCCGAAAAATCGATATCTAATTTTAGCTCTGGATGTAACTTTGCAAAATTGTCGAGAGCAGGGACAAGGTGCTTGAGTCCAAAGGTTAATGGAACCGCTAGCTTTAATACACCATTTAATTTGCTACTAGTCGATGATATATGACAATGTAGATCGTCCACTTCATCCAAAATTAATTTACATTTATTCAAATAAACTTGACCAGCTTCAGTCAAACTTGATGTTCGGGTTGTTCGATTAAGTAGCTTCACTCCGAGTTGTTGCTCTAACTCACTAAGGCGTTTACTGATGGCTGATTTGGCAAGATTAAGTCGCTCTGCTGCTCTGGTAATACTGCCAGTTTCAACAACAGTAATAAAAATTCGCATGCTTTCTAATTGCCCCATATCCATTCCTTTATTTGTTTATTGTTCTCTAAATGAGAACAGTGTTTCCTCAGTATTGCTGTTTATCAAGATTTCTTCAATGGCTATTCTTTATACCAAGTGATGAGACATGAAAGATATATGTCTAATTTAATGTATGAAAAGGAAAAATCATGAATAAATTACAACAACTGGCAGCACCAACAGGGCGTTTCTTTTTATCTCTAATATTTGTTACATCGGGTTTAAGTAAAATTACACAATATGAAGGGACGCAAGGTTATATGGAAGCGATGGGCGTACCTGGAGCGTTATTACCATTAGTTATTTTAACCGAAGTTGTTGGTGGTTTAGCCGTGATGTTAGGTTGGAAAACGAGATATGCAGCGTTTGCATTGGCCGGTTTTAGTGCATTATCTGCGTTACTTTTTCATGTCGATTTTTCCGATCAATCTGAAATGACAAGCTTTATGAAAAATATCGCCTTAGCAGGTGGTTTTTTAGTGATATTTGCACAAGGTGCGGGCTCGTATGCGATAGATAATCGTAATAAAAACGAGTCATAGGAGGTTTATATGTCCGAAGTAATGCAAAAAAACAGAACAGTTGTACGAACCATTTCTGGAGTCGAAACATCAGATGGTGATGGTGTAAAACTCACTCGTATTATTGGTACACAAAAGCTAGACGTGCTTGATCCTTTTTTATTGCTGGATTGTTTTGAAAGTGATGATGCTTCAGATTATATAGGTGGTTTTCCAACGCATCCGCACCGAGGATTTGAAACTGTCAGTTATCTACTAAATGGCAAAATGCGCCATAAAGACAGTGCTGGGCATGAAGGTGTTGTTGAATCCGGTGGCGTGCAATGGATGACCGCAGGAAAAGGTGTATTGCATTCCGAAATGCCTGAGCAGGAAGAGGGATTACTGAAAGGATTTCAATTGTGGGTTAATTTACCAAAAGCATCAAAAATGATTGAGCCTGCTTATCAAGAGTATCCACCAGAAACGACACCTTTAGAAAAGCGAGAAAATGGTATTGAGATCCGAGTTATCGCAGGTTCAACAAATCTAGGTACAAAAGGACCAGTGAATAATGTTCATGTTTATCCTACGTATATGGATATCAATATACCTAGAGGACAAATGTTAGAACAAAGCTTACCGTTTGAGCACAATGCTTTTATCTATGTTATTGAAGGTAATGTGGGTATTAAGAGTGATGATAATCAAGTTCAAACTGTTGATATGCGGTCACTCGCAGTATTTGGTAAGGGGCAGAACGTTTCCTTTGTTGCTGATGACTCTTCAGCCCGATTTTTATTTGTTGCTGGTAAACCATTAAATGAACCGATTGCTCGAGGTGGTCCGTTTGTAATGAATACTCGTGCAGAAGTATTACAAGCATTTGATGACTTTAACCAAGGTCGATTCCACTAAGGTTGAAAAGCCATGTTATTTAATATGGCTTTATTTTTTTCTTCGTTTTTTAGGTCTTTTCTTATTAAGAACTTTATTTAATAGTTGTATTTGTTCTTCAGAGAGAGGGTATTTATCCATCATTTGGTTTTGAGTACTTAATAGCATGGTTTTTTCCCAAGGCTTAAACACATCAAATTCAAGTAGAATAGCGTCATTGATTTTTATGAAAAGCTCATAATCGTTCATAAGGATCCTTATTGTTGAGAAGAACCATAACATAAGAAATGTATAGATGAACGTTTTATAGCAATCTAAATGAATAACGGCGCATTTTGTTGATAAAAAAGCCTTCTAGTTTTAGTAACCAGAAGGCTGTTATTTAAATATTATTTTTTATTTCACTTCTTCAAAGTTTGGAAGCAAGGTTTTTGGTTCTTCATCAACAAAAGCTTTTTTCGGTGAGTACGCTCTAAAGTAAACAAACCAACCTTCTTTTTCGTTAGTTTGAACCCAATTTGCCTCAGCAACACCTTTAGGTTTCTTTGGAGAGAAGTGTAAGGTGATTGAGCCGTCTTTATTATAGACCGAACCTTTGATATTGGAGCCCACATCTGCGCGACCTAAATCGTTTTCAATTATTGCTCTATTTTCAACATTATAAACGGTTATTGTCCAGAATAAATCAGCGTACATATCTGGGTTTTTGATGGTTAATGTGTAGTGTTTACCGCCATCTAAGCCGTGATCTTTTTCTCCAGAATAGTAATTATCTAGATATACTTGGCCCCAACCACCATTGTCCATACCGTGCATGGCAATGTCATTGGTTACGGCTTCATAAAACCATGCTGCTCGTCCATCTAAATCCATACCATTATTTCGGTCTTGGTTAGGTGTAGATGCGGTTGCTATTTCCCAAGGATTACCTTTTGGACCATATTCTGCATGATCAAGACGACCGGTTTTATTAAAATCGATATTTTTTGTCATAGCTTCACCAACAATAGCTGCCTCTTTTAATAAAGATTGCTGTTTTGGGGTTGGTGTAAATGGTTTTCCTTTTTCAATGCCTAAAGGGCGTAGCATATCCATCATCATACGATCACGCTCTTGCACTGGATTAGCTTGAATAGCTTGGTTAACGACTTCCCAGAATTCCATACCTCGTGGTTGTTTATGGTCAATCCCACGTTTTACATGATAAATTCCTTTGTTTGTTAATGGGTTACCATTTATATCCGTAATGCCTTTTTGAATGGAATTCATCATGGTTGAACGAACTTTGGCATCTTTATTCATTAAACGCACACCAAAAAAGAAGTCATTAGTATCCATTGCAATTAATGTTGCACCTTTTACTCTTGGTACTGAATTTTCTGCTTTGTAAATGACATATTTCCCAGGTTTAGTCATTTGTTCTTTACCAATTTGCCACATGTTATGAACGGCACCACGTAATTGCGTATCTGGAAGATTAATTACAATTGGTCCATTATTTAAGTTCATATAACCAATTAAATAAGGTGTTGAAGTGTTATAAGTTAAGCCTCCTAGTTTAGACTCGTAACCAGCTTGGTAAACGAGTTGGCCATTTTCTGTTCCCCAAGTTTGGTAGTGATCGTTTTTCCATTTATAGAAACTTACGATCGGTGTTGCCCAAATATATCCTTGTACTGCACGTTGATAATCCAATTCATCAAATAATTTCTGTGATGTTTTGTTAGTTGGTACGCCATGCTCAAAGCCATTTTCAAAGGTGAGTTGGCCACTGCGTGTTTCTAGAGTTTCATAACCTCCAGATGGAAGGTAATCATTAGCGAGTGTAGTGAAGCTTATTGTGCCAAGCATTAAAGCGATGAGTGTTTTTTTCATGTGTTTATCCTATTGAACTGTTGGTTATTTCACGCAGTTAATTTTTTCAAATTCCCCAGGGACCCAAGAACCATCAAATAAACTTTGCTGAGGACCATAAAAACGGATCAAGGAGAACCAGCTGTCATTATCAAATTGCAACCAGTTATTTTTGGCTAATTGCGCATTCTCTGGCGCGGTTGGACCAAAGAATAATGTGACAGAGTCATCACTGTTTTTAATTGGATTATCACGATCGCCAAGTGAAGGCCATTGATGATTTTCAACATTAACACCCGCAGCCGTTGCTGCATCATAAGCGGTGACCGACCAGAATAAGCTAGCAGGTACATCTGCAGGAATGTGTAAAGAGTAATTACAAGAGCCAACTAACGGATTGAGGTCTTTATCTTTATATGCACCAGCGTATTTAGCTCCTGCTCCTATTTTGGCGTTAATCATTCCTGAAGACATAGAATAATGGTTGGTGTACATATGAGTGATAGCATCGACATTGGTGTAGCCGGTTTTTATATTGTGATAATAAGGGTCTGATAGCGCATGATATTGATTCCCTTTGTCAGTTAATGCGTGAGCAACCCACGATGGTGCTTCTTTCCAAAACCATGTATCACCAGTGGTTTTACTTGATTTCTCATCAAAGTTAAGGGCAATCTCTTTGCTAATTTTCCAACCAGTTTGAGCGGCCTTTGTTAGCATCTCTTTTTGCTTTTCAGTTGGTGTAAATTCAACGCCTTTGCTTATTCCAATTGCGGCCATGACACCATTCATATATGGATCAAACGTAGCCAACTCCATATTTTGAACGGCTCTGTTTAATGTTTCATAGAATCGATAATCGTTATCCCAAATCGATTTAGAAGGAACATCAGAGACATTAAAGAATTCCATTGACTCAGCACTGCCATTTAGTGGATATACTTTGATTTCTTTTACTCGATTAACTGCAGGCTCAAGGTTATTCATGTCTTTAAAGAAAGAGCGAAGGAATAAGAATACTTCAGAAGTATTTGATTCATAAATAAAGTATTTATCTGCTAGCTGTGCGTAATCTTCACGCTTTTTATTTGGCGGTAAAATAAGAAATTTCGCCGCTTTACCTTTGTCAGGACCAGCATTACCAATATCACCTAAATATTGTCCACCCGGTTGGTTTTTATCTAATGGACCTCGTAGTGGGTGGTGGTACATATCATCCATTAATGATTGTAAACCTGCGGGATGTTCTATAATTAAAGGACCTGTTTCTTTCATATCTAGCCAGCCCATTGCGTAGATAACATCTGAGTTTGGTGTGGTTATTAATGAATTGGGTTTTAAACGATCTTGGTAAATGGCTATTTTATTATAGGCGGTACCATTCATTAGCTCTGCGTGACCTTCTTGCATCGCTTTCATATTTACAATAGGCAGAGCCCATTGATATAGCATGGATGCACGTTGAAAATAGCTTTCATTTTGAAGGATTTTTTGACTGGTTTCTGTCGGAAATCCACCGTTCATTTCTAAGTTAGCCAATGTTGAATATCTATCTGACATAGAAGATACGGCATCAGGTGAACTGCTCGCAGATGCATTACACGTGATAGCGAAAATTGATATAGCAAGTAAGGTTCTTTTCATGTGTACTCCAATATAAGGCAAAGGTATTTGCTCAACTGAATTACATTGTTGTTTATTTTTGATAACCTAGATAATGAATTGAAGGGATATGAGATATATCATTTAGTCATCATTGGTGGCGTGATTCGTTTATGGTACTAATTTGGATAAGTAAGTAGGACAAAATGAAGCATAAAATTCATCAGCTGGATCTTAATTTACTCAAAGTGTTTACGGTTTTATTAGAAGTTCGTAATACTCGAAAGGCATCTGAACGTTTGTTTTTAAGCCAACCTGGTGTCAGTAGGGCACTTGCTCGATTAAGAGACTTCTTTGAAGATGAATTGTTTATACGCAGTCATTATGGCTTAACGCCAACCCCTAAGGCATTAGAGATTGGAGATAATATTGCGCCTGCAATGACTTTACTTTTTTCTGCTTTAGAACCATCAGATAAATTTGATAGTTCACAGTTAGAGGGAAGAATAAATATCGCTATGAATGGTTTTATTGCTCCGTCCATTGCTTCTAATTTGTGTGGCATTATTTTAGAAAAAGCACCAAATGTTGAAGTGGTATTTTCTAATTGGGACAGAGCAACGCCTGAAAATATTTTGCATGATCAAATACAGTTAGGTTTAAATTATTTTCCATTAGAAATTTCAAAACAGCTTTCTCAGTCGGTACTGACCACCGATCGTTTTGTATTGATTGGACGTAAAGAACACCCTCTAATTACGGGTGAGGAAAGCTTTGAAAATGCAGCTCAATTAGATATTGCGACGCTTGTTATCCCAAATTGGAATGAGCATAAAGCTTATGTAGTTAATTCTTTAAAATCATTAAATAAAGAATGTCGCATGAGGCTGAGAAGCAGTTACCTTGATGTCATTTTAAATTCAATACAACGAACGGATATGCTTTTTCCATGCTCAGAATCATTAGCAAATACCTTAGGTAGTGACTTTCAGAAACTACTATTGCCAGATGATGTTATTCAACCGGGTGGAGAAATAGGGCTTGTTGTAGCGAGTAAAAATCGGAGAACTCCTTTAATTAAATGGTTAAAGGAGTGTACTCAAGAGGCGGCCGCTGAGATTAAAACTTATAATTTAAGCCAGTAGAAATAATGTATTCAGAGTTATCGTAGAAAGTGATATTTGATTGTTCTGTGCCATATCCAGCAAAAGCAACGAGCGACCAATCTTTCCAATCCATGATATTTTTGTATTCATAAGCAGCAAACAAACTGAGTTTATTATTCTCACGTGTTTTATTATAAATCGGATTTGTCGATTCATATTGACGTTGAGCATAACCGGCAGTTAATACAATTTGATGTCTTTGCATTAATTTAAATACGCTGAGTTCTACACCGTATTGGTCGTATGAATTTGCTTTACCCTCGCAGAAGAGGATTGATAAATAATCGATGGCATCACAAGCATTGTTCTGCTTAGTGGTTGTCTATATTGTCCTTTTAAATAAATCGTATTAGCGTCGCGTTTTAACTCATCGATAACCTTGTCGGTGTCTATTTCTTTTGTTGCAAAGGCACTATCAAGGCTAAAGTTTGAACCTGCAATATTTTTCAATTGAAAACGAAATGCATTGCCTGATTCATCTGTTTTTGTTCGAGATTGATTGACTAAATATGGGTTTTCCCACGTCTCACTTGACATGATAGTAGGAAGAATAGCGAAATCCATGACCATTCTGGATTCAAATTGATATCTATAACCTACCTCTAACACAACAATACCTGTTGCCACATCCTGACGGCTTGTACCTGTATATACTTGCTGATTTAGTGCATCACCAAAGGTGTAAGTGATGCTTCCTAGTGGGAACGCAAGAAAACTATCTTCAGAGGTTGGTGCTTGAGTGTTAGATGAAATTGTGTCACTTCCTTCAGTATTGAAGTTAGATGTCGATGAAGCAAAGCCTGCGGTAATTGCTATTTCACCACTGACACCTTCTTGATCTGCAAGTTGAGCCATTACTGGAGATGCTGTTACACATAACATAAGCGATAACTTACGTAAATTCATGAATAGTCAATCCTAGTGTTATTATTATTTAATTAACTATATTGAAACAGTAACGCAGGAATATATCAACAAAGAAGTCGAAGTAAAAATTATAAACTTTGTTTATATTGCTTTGGAGTAGCAGCAACAACACTTTTAAAATTGCGATGGAAGTGGCTTTGGTCTGTAAAACCAAGATCTGTCGCAATAGATGCAATGTTTTCCCCATTTTTTAATAATGATTTAGCTTTATTTATTCGCATAACAATTTGGTAAGCATGAGGTGTAATTCCGTATTGTTTTCTGAATGAGTGGATAAGGTAGAATTCACTTAATCCAGATACTTCAGCAATCTCAGAAATAGAAATATTCTTATCAAAGTTATCTGAAATATATTGATATGCACAATCGATCGCCTTTTTAGAAATGACATCAAGAGAAGGGTTGTTTGTATCTTTTAAAATCAATTCAGAAAAAAAGTTGATTGCTGTCTGTTCTACTTTTATTTTTGATTCATCTTCTATAAGAGTATGAGACAGAGATTGAAAACCTCTATAAATGAAAGGGCAATCAGTATGGGTTATTTGAAAGGGTCTGAATGTATTGTTGTTATCATTTAATATTTGAGATTGTAACTTTGCAATCCACTCTGGTTCTACGTAGAGCATTTTATAACTCCAATTGGTTCCTTTCTGTGGATTACAGGAGTGAACTTCTTCGGGGTTAACTATTACCGTAGAACCAGGGGATATCGTTTGTTTTTTATTTTGATTGAAATACTCACTAATCCCACTATCCACGACACCAATTGAAAATTCTTGATGTGTATGTTTTTTATAGCAGGCGCTTGAATTACTTGAATAACGTAATTCAAACGGAAGAATTGATGATCTTAAAAAGTGAGGATTTGAATTAGCCAACATAACGTCCATTATTATTTTGATATAAAGAATACATACACTACTGTTAGTGCGAGCAACCCTCCCATAATACGATTAAATAACTTATAGTGGATAGGATGTTCGAGATACTTTCCAATGGTAAGGCCTAATAAGGCCCAAGTTGATATACAGCAGTAACATACGATAAAAAATATCACACTAAATGCCCCGAGATCTTCGAGTGGAATCACACCGTTGCTAGAAAATACGGTTACCCCTGAAAGTGAAACAATCCAAGCTTTAGGGTTAAGCCATTGACACAAAAGGCCTTGGAACATAGTAGGAGCGTCGTTTTTCTTTGTTTCATCCTGTTCAGTTTTACTGCTTGTTGCAACCTTATAAGCCAAATAAAGTAAGAAAGCACTGCCAAGATAATTAAGTACTTGTGTTGCAGTATGTGAACCATCAAAGGCTTGTATCAATCCTAAACCTAAAATAATAAGAATAGACACAAACCCAATAGTAGCACCAAAAATATGTGGAATAGTCCTTACATAACCGTGATTTGCCCCAGTAATGGTTGCTAGAATATTTACAGGCCCAGGGGAGAGTGAAGTAACCAAGGCGAACATCGCCATAGCAAGAAATAAAGTCATCATTTGTCCTTAAAATTCAGTGACCTCACCGGTTCCATCAATGAAACGGTGCTCTTGTAAATCAACAATTTTGTAGCGTTTTGCTTTGATTTTCCCTTCTTTACAATATCCTGCTTTTGCTTCCCAAAAGCCCGAGTTAAATTCGGTGGTGAAGTGTAATTCAGAAAGGCATTTAACCCCTTTGTAGCGGTAAAGTGAAAAGTCGATTAGCCTAAGAGGGTATCCTTCTTCAAGGCTTAATGGCTCTCCATCTACATCCCAAACCAACATCGCTCGATTTGTTATGGCTTGTGAATAAGACAGTGTCGAATCGTATTGTCCTTTATCTGTACCAAAGCTTAATTGCTTTAAAAAATGGCTAGTGTATTTGTTCGGATCGATGTCGAGATATTTCATTACATCAGCCAGTAGTACACCAGTCCACGTACGACGAATACTCCAATTACATACGCACACAACACGGCGATTCTCAGTGATTGGCGCTATATTTTTAAGTTCATCTAATGTGATTTCTAGCGGTTTACTTTCATTAGGTAAAAAGACTTTTAATACCTTGGGTGTATTTTCATGCGTTTCTTGTGGCCCTTCTTGATAATATCTTAGAGACGACGGTTTTTTTTCAATAAAAGGGGTCTTTTCAAACTGTTCCATACAACCTCACAACCTACTCTGTAATGTTTTTTACACAACGAAAACCAACAATATTATCTCTTACCGTTGGGGGATAATTATCTCTGCTGGTGCTGCGCATATAATTTTCATCGTGTAAGCCTGAACCGCCTCTCACCACATGATCAAAAGAGATGTCTAAAATACAAAGTGGATCAACATGGTTATCATCCCATGCATAATTTGGTAAATAATTATCTAAACACCATTCTGCAAGGTTTCCCCCATATCTATACAACCAAAAGGAGATCGGTTTTGTGGATGAGCATCCCAGTCTGTTGAGCTTCGATTAAATTCAACTGGTTCACAATCGGGAGCGAAATTCGCGATATTTAAATCTGGCTCTGTATTTCCCCAAGGATACATACGGTTATCATTTCCTTTTGCTGCGTATTCCCACTGCGATTCAGTTGGAAGTTCTTTACCAACAAAACAAGCAAAAGCTTGAGCTTCATGCCAACTGATCCCTGTGACTGGTTTTTTATCCCCATTCCAATTGGGATCATTCCAATATAAAGGTTCAGTAATATTGTGCTCTTGGATGAATTTGAATCCCGTTGTTGACCAATATCTAGGGTCTGAATAACCACCTTGCTCAATAAAAACACGGTAATCTTTATTTAATACTGGGTGTATATCCATAAAGAATGGAGATAGTGAGATGGTTTTTATTGGTTGCTCATCAGAACTTAAAATCGACCCTCTTTGGTAAGGTTGACCTGAAATTAGTACCATATTATTCATTATACTCATCTTATTAACCCCAAGTTTCCAGTGTGTTTATTGATGATTTTTTGGTGCCATAAATTGCGATACCAAGGTATTCAATATCTTCAGGTCTCGTTGCTGCAAGTTTGTCTGAATAGTCTTGGTAGTTTTTGGTTGTTTGAGCCACATTAGAAAAATCAACTAATGTGGCTTCTTCTTTTAAAGATGCTCTTATTTCTTTTATTTTATGAGAAGAGCTTGCCAATATAGGGATCGGAATCGATGTGATTCCGGTATGGATCTCCCCATTTTTATTGACGTTATCAGCACCAATCAGTTCGGGGTGCAATTTACCTAGCGATAATGTTAGAACGGCCGCAGTATTCGCAATTAACCCTTGTGGTAGAGCTTTATCTATTACGAGTACGCATTTGTGGTTATCCATTTAGCCTTTTCCTTTTGACGTTGTTGGTTTTTTATAAAAAGTGCCCATGTCATATTTATTGTTAGGGGCGCTGAAATTTTCTTTAATTGGTATAGTGCGATTGAATCCGAGTTAACAAGACAGCAATCAGAATGTCCTTCAGCAACATGAATGGCAGCTTGACTAGTTGACGTTGAAAGACGGATGTTAAAGCGAGCGTTTGATAAATCGATAACGCTTGGATTGGCTGTTTTTATCAAGTCATCTAAACGAGAAAGTGGAGCATGATGTGTATCTATATTGATGATTTCGTTATTGTTCACTTTTTGCTGTAGTGCATTTATGTCTTTACAGCAAAGATGATAAGCAGGGGAGAAAAAAAGAAGGAACCAGAAAGTAATGTCTTTGGGTTCATATAGAAAAAGTCAGTTTTTTGATATGCATTTGCAACTAATAAGGCTGCGCTATCGGATAACTCAACATAGTCTGATGCCTCTTCAAACGTATCGAAAAGCAGTATTTTTAATGGGCGATTGATAAGAGTCGAAAAATAGTTTGCGGCGGCTTCACTGCTTGAGCTCTTAGGGCCAAGCGTAGCAACCGTGCTGATATCGTTATTATCTCTAAGCCAAAAATAATTTTGATCCATCATTCTTTACTAATCCATTTGTAATTTTTATTAGATTAATTCAATGAGATAGAGTGATATTGTACAAAATTGCTTTTTGAATCTAATTAATAAATAACTTTTAAAGCGGAAGATAAAGGCAGATACTTCGACTCTTGTTAAGCACTGTTGTCTATAAACAGTGTTCATCGTTATAAAAGAGAAAAACATGAAAGTAGTAAAAAAAGGGTTGCGAGCCGTTGCGGTATTAGAGGCTTGTAAAGGTATAGCATCTCTTTTGGTTGGATTTGGTTTGCATGTTCTTGCTGGTCATAATATGCGTCAACTTGCTGAAAATATCGTTAGTCGTTTGCATTTGAATCCGGCAGGGCATCTTCCTAGTATTTTTATTCATGCTGCTAGCGGATTAACTGATGCACGAATGGGGTTATTAGCTATTGGCGCATTAGTTTATTCTGCAATTCGGTTAGTTGAAGCTTATGGTTTATGGCAAGGTCTTGTATGGACTGAATGGTTTGCTTTGGTGAGCGGCGCTATCTATTTACCTTTTGAAATTTATGAAATGATTTTTCATACAAATCTTTTGGGTATTGGTGTCTTTTTTATTAACGTATTTATTGTGGCTTATATGGCATATGCGCTGTATAACGAAAGAAAAATGCAAAGGGAACACTCACTATAATCTTTAGTTCATTGTTGCTCATTTGTGCTGATATTTTACTATCCGAGCATTTATATGTTCGGATCAGTATTGTTCCACACAAGTAAATGATATTTAGAATGGGTAGTGACTAAACATATTATCCAGCATATTCTGTAATGGAAGGTCGCTATCTACAGTGCGTGCGTAGGTTCTTAATCCTGCTATTTGGACCTGAACAAATTGAGCAAGCTGTTTTGTATCTTTCTCTTTCTCTATTTCTCCAATCTCTTGCGCTTGTTTTAATACCTTTTCAAATTCAGATTCCATTATCTTCAAAGAGCGTTTTGCTTCAGTTAATAATTCTTCATTTTCATTCGTTAACTCAGTGACCGTTTTTACTAACATGCACATGCCACTTGGCGCACTAGAGCGTTTCTCTACAACAATGTTATGAATAAATGACTTAAGCCCCAGTAAAGGAGATTTTTGTTCATGACAGCATTGTTCTAAATGCAAAATACCAGATTGAGTGTAACGCTGTAACGATTCTTTAAATAATCCTTCTTTGCTGCCAAAGGTGGCATAAATACTTCCTGGACGCATATCTATCACTTCTTGAAGATTACGCATTGATGTCCCATGGAATCCTTTCTCCCAATAAAGATCAACTGCTTTATCAACAACTTGTACGCGATCAAACTTCGAATTTTTAGCCATAAGAATATGCCTTTAATAACTTTCTTGAACATTTGTTCAAATATTATCTTGAACGATCGTTCAAGTCTAGTTATATTGTTTTTAGCCCAACGAATACCAGTCGGTTGTAATGCTGGTTTATTTTGTCATTAGAAGGATATCAATATGCTTAAGTTTTATTTTCATCAAACACCTAACCCAATGAAAATTGCATTATATTTAGCTGAAACTGAATTGCCGTTTGAGTTAATGCCCGTAGATACATTAAAAGGTGAGCAGCATACAAAGGAATACCGAGCGATTAATCCAAATGAGAAAGCACCTGCAATCGTAGATGATGGAGTTCGTGTTTTTGATTCAAGTGCGATTTTACTTTATTTATCAGAAACGAGAGGAAAGCTTGGTGGCAAAGCAGAAGACCGCGCCGAGATGCTTTCATGGCTATTATTTATCGCTTCGGGTCTAGGTCCATTTTCCGGTCAGTCGGTACATTTCCGTCATTTTGCACCTGAAAAATTACCTTATGCAATCAACCGCTATTTATCTGAAGCACAGCGTCACTATGACGTTTTGGATAAACACCTTGAAGGTCGTGAATATATTGTCGGTGATGAGTTTAGTATTGCGGATATTTCGGCATGGGGTTGGATTGATAAAGCGACAGTTGTTTTAGGTGAAGAGGGATTAGCTCCTTACCCAAATATTCAACGTTGGTTTGATGGTATCAATAGTCGTCCTGCTGTTGAAAAAGCACGGAATATAGCAAACAACGTTGAGTTTAAATCAGAGTTTGATGAAGAGGCTAATCGTTCTCTTTATCCGCAAAATTTTGCCAAAAGCGGAAGTGCTAAACACTAATATTATTTTTATAAAAATAGTTATATCGTTTTTTAGGAGTCAGTATGGAACAACAATATATCCCACCTAAAGTGTGGTCCTTTGATAGTGAAAGCGGTGGTGAATGGGCGAAAATTAATCGTCCAGTTTCAGGTGCTACACATAAAAAGCAGCTACCAGTCGGCAAACATGATTTACAACTTTATTCGATGGGGACACCAAACGGACAAAAAGTGACAATCATGCTTGAAGAGTTGCTAGAGCTAGGAATAAAGAAAGCGGAATATGATGCGCATTTAATTAAAATTAGTGAAGGCGATCAATTCTCATCTGGTTTTGTTAATGTAAACCCTAATTCTAAAATTCCAGCTCTTGTTGATTCTTCAGGAGAAGTGCCAATAGAGGTCTTTGAATCTGGCTCTATCTTGTTATATTTAGCAGAAAAATTTAATGCGTTTATACCAGAAGCACCTGAAAAGCGCGTAAAAGTGATGAACTGGTTATTTTGGTTACATGGTTCTGCACCATATCTTGGTGGTGGTTTTGGGCATTTTTATGCTTATGCACCAGAGAAATTTGAATACCCAATTAACCGTTTTACGATGGAAGTAAAACGTCAGC
The DNA here is from genome assembly GCA_038993745.2 of Aliivibrio fischeri. Classification (NCBI taxonomy): domain Bacteria; kingdom Pseudomonadati; phylum Pseudomonadota; class Gammaproteobacteria; order Vibrionales; family Vibrionaceae; genus Aliivibrio; species Aliivibrio fischeri. Next base: position 1,195,026 of record CP160629.1, read on the forward strand.
TAGATGTATTAGATAAGCAGTTAACTAAGAATCAATATATTGCGGGAGATGAATATACTATTGCAGATATGGCTATCTGGCCGTGGTATGGCAATTTGATTCTTGGTTATTTATATAATGCTGAAACGTTTTTGGATGTAGGTAGTTATGTTCATGTGAGACATTGGGCGAAAATGATATTAGCGAGAACTGCTGTCCAGCGTGGACGTGTTGTGAATAGAACATGGGAGAACCATGGGAGCAAGTTCCAGAGCGTCATAGTGATAAAGATATTACCGAAGTTTTAGTGCTTAAACCTGAATAACTTATGGTTACTATAGTTAAGCCAAGGATTTGATGTGAGGCATTAAATCCTTGGCTTTTTAGATTTAATATATAGATAAGACAACTAATCATTGTTGAGATAATAATATTTTTAACTATAACAGTGTTTACAATGAGAGTTATTACTTATATATTGATTTGGTTACCACGATAAATAACTAGGAAATTTTTCATGCTTTCTCTAACAGTCCAACAATCTGTTGCTTTGTGCAAAATGATGCTCGGATCTGTATCGCGTGTAACATCAACAATTATTGCAGTCATTCTAGTGATTATTAACTAGGCTGGCGGCACTTCCGTCAGCCGGGCTGACGGAGAATAGTCAAACTCCTTCTTATATTTTCCCAGCCAAACTGACGGTCCATAATAAAAGCTACTAGGGTATAGCCCAATAGCAAAAGAGGACTTGTACATTGAAAAAACACAACTTGCTTGCGATTGGTCTAATGACTTTTGCCATGTTTCTTGGCGCAGGGAATATCATCTTTCCTCCTTTTCTTGGTTTAGAGGCAGGAACACAATACTTACCAGCAATGTTAGGCTTTTTGCTTACTGCTGTTGGTTTACCATCTTTGACATTAATTGTATTAGGTCGATTAAGTAGTAGTGCTCAGCTAACACAGGCATTACCAAAGCCACTTTCCATTGCCTTTTGGTTTCTTTTGTTTACCGCTATTGGTCCCGCATTTGGTATGCCAAGAGCAGTAACGGTTGCTTACGAAATGGGAATTAAGCCATTTGTTGAAGGCGATCACTTACTTATTTTCTCGGTATTATTTGTTGGTGTAACACTATTACTCGCATTTCAACGTGGAAAGTTAGTCGATTATATTGGTAAGGTAATGACACCCTTACTTGTACTAATGTTGGCCGCTTTAGCTGTTGCAGCTATCGTCACGCCTTTAGGCGCTTTCAATACACCGAGTGCTGATTATCAATACAAAGCCGTGACGAGTGGTTTAATTCAAGGCTACATGACAATGGATGCCATTGCAGCAGTTGGTTTTGGTTGGATCATTATCAAAGCAATTCAAGATAAAGGTTGTGAGTCACCAAAAGAGATTTTCCATGCAACGCTTAAAGTAACGTTTGTTTACGCTCTTTTGATGTCTGCATGCTATTTAGCTATGGCATACGTTGGCGCTACTTCTGCTTCTATTTCAGAAGGGGCAACGAATGGTGGTGAGCTACTAACTCGTTATGTTGCAGAGATCTTTGGCCCATTAGGACAGTATTTATTGGCGGGCATTATTATTATGGCTTGTTTAACTACTACTGTCGGTTTAACCAATGCATGTGCTGAATATTATCAACAAACATTTCGTTCACCATTTGCCGTTACTGCGATCATCGTAACGGTACTTACTGGCGTTATTGCTAACTTTGGTTTAGAGCAAATTTTAGCGATCAGTTTACCAGCAATTCTGATCCTTTGTCCGATAGCCATTGCACTTGTTTTAACCGCATTGTTTGTGCCGACAACGAAACAAAATTTAGCGGCTTACGTAGCAATTGTATGTATAACACTTGTATTTGGTAGTTTAGATGCGTTACATATTCTTGGTTTATTACCAGAATCATTGGCAACATTGTTAAATGAGTATGTACCTTTGTTTGAAGCGCACGCAAGTTGGTTCTTACCTGTATTCGCAGCTATTGCTATTAGTAAGTTATTAACCAAGAAAGTGATGAACGGTGATGCGGTAGAATTATCAGAAAAAGCGGTAAATCTAAAATAAACAATAATCTTTTTTTAAGAAAAAACGGGTAGCTTTTGGCTACCCGTTTTGATTTGTATTCGCAATAAGTCGTAACTTAGAACTTGTAAGTTGCACCTGCGTAAAAAGTACCAATATTCATTGCGTAGTCATCAGAGTAGCTGTAGTAACCGTAATCTTGATATACGTTCTCTTCAATAAACATATCACCTTCATAAGCTACACGGAAAGCCAATCCACTTAGTGCTTTTGGTGCATATTCAACACCTACACCGTAATGGAAAGACGTATTATTTTCACTTAGAGAGTGGCCTAGTACATTCGTTGATGATTCTAATGAACCTAAACCAACGATACCAAATGGGCGCCAGCCGCTATCAAATGTATAACCTAGGTTTGCAGCTAGTGAGATAGACGTTGATTCAATATCAATACCTTTAAAGCCAGCTGCTTTAGCAGTAGGATGGTTTACATTGATGTCACCATATTTTGTGTATTGAAGTTCAACAGTAACAATACGATTGAATTGGTAGCCACCCATGAATTTAAGGGTTGAATCATCAGCATTGATAGAAGCGCCTGTGTAATCAAATGCGCCACCATCATCAAAAGTGGTTGCACCCAAGCCAGCACCTAAGTAAAAGCCTGAAATGTTATCGTTAGCATTAGAAAATGCTGAAAATAATACCAATAAAAGTGCAATTTTTTTCATGGGATTCTCATTTATAAATTGGGAAGGAAAAGTAGGGGGCATTATAAGAAAGTTGCTTATAGAGTCTAAATGGAAAACTCACATTTGTTTTTTGTTTGTTTTTTTATTTGTTTTAACTAAAGTTGTTGAAGGTTTTTTTGTCTCAACTTGATGTTTAATAAGCATTTATTTTACTAAATAGTGATATGGCTCTAAGAATTATTGATTTGTCAGTTTTTTTAGGTAGACTCCAGAGTTTTATAAATGAAACCAATGCCTCTTATTTGAAGATGTATTTTTTGTGTGATTTATATGAATCAATTTTCTTCTACTTATATTTTTCACTATAAGGCTTAAATGCATAAAATAATTATTGCTAATTTAGTGTTAGAACCTGAAAGCAGAACGTTAACAAACCAGTTTGGTCACAAAGTAATGTTAAGACCATTACCTTATGAAGTGTTTAGATTATTGCTTGATCAGCAAGGAAAAAGTGTATCTCGTGATCAACTATTTAATGTTTGTTGGGAAGGTATGGTTGTTACCGATCAGGCATTAACGAATGTTATTTCGAATTTAAGACGTAATTTAGTGCAATTAAAAGCAGAGAACGTAACGATTAAAACAGTAAGTAAAATCGGTTACTTACTTGCTATAGAGCAGCCAATCACAATCGTTGAAAATACGAATGAAATTGCACCTTTAAAAAAACAATCAGAACCATCATCTGTTGCCAATAAGATAAATAAAAAAGAAGCGTTTAATAGAAAAACAGCTGATGCAATACTTAAACAATTATTGACCAAACCTTCTGTTAAATCAGTAAGTTGTTGTTTTTTCCTAGTTGCGATGATTATTGTTGGTGTCGTGTACCAAAGGTACATATCAATACCGCACTTTTTAGTGAGCAATAATTATGAGCACTTTAGTGTCAATAACACGGATTTTTATTTGCTAAATAAGACAAAAGAAAAAACAGATATAGAGAAGATCAAATCTGGTATTGAATCTTTGAATTTGGCTGAATGTAATGCAAATGTTTACATTAGGATGTATGACTCAGTATATGAGGATGATACGTACTCCTTAAAAGGATACATAGAAGCAAAAAATAATAATAGAAATGGAAACTATTCGTTAAGTCAATTTTCATATGATAATTTGCCAAACATCATTGGTGAAGCATTAAAAAGGGCGAAACTAGTATGCGATTAGTTAATTTGGTTTTATTGCTTATACTAGTGGGATTGGCATTTTATAAATTTAGCTTTAATGATACTGAGCTCGCTGGTTCTCGTTGGGCATGTAATGAATTATCTAAAAATTTTATTTCAGAACCGTATAAAAAATACCAAGAAATAACAGAGAAAGATGTACTCTATTTTGCTTCATCATCTAATTTAACTATTTTTCAAACTGGTGAGTTAGTTTTCAAAAATGGAGAGCGTCATAAGTATGAAGTTATTATTGATGCGAGCTATAAGGTTAAAAAGAATAAAATATCACTAAAGTATACAAATATAGACTGGCATTATAAACCCGCTAAATCTCCAGTTTTTGTTCAAGATTTGGACTCATTAAAAGGTTTTGAAACAGATCTTAACTATATTATTAATGACGAACAATTGTATTTTTATAATCGAAAAAAACATGAAAATACAAACTATCTTTGTTTCTCTTTATAAAGTAACAATTCACTAAATTTGGTTATTTGTTAAATAAAATAACCAAATTAGTATTTGATTTGTATTCTCTTTGTGAAATAAAACTGCTTTAATTACAGTGATTTATCTGTTTTTGCATTAACTTAAATTAATTTGAGTGATGTGTGATCTAACACTATTTATCAAATCGATAACCCGATTATTATTCGCTCGATTTTGGAGTTTAAATTGCAGACGAATAACGTAGCAATTTAAAAATTTATTATATAAAAGCTATCATCAGGGAGATTGATATGTTTTTAATTGAGTTTTTAATCGTACTAGTATGTATTTTAATCGGTGCTCGAATTGGTGGTATCGGTTTAGGTGTTATGGGTGGTATTGGTTTAGCCATACTAAGTTTTGTTTTTGGTTTACAACCGACAAGTCCGCCTATTGATGTAATGTTGATGATCATGGCTGTAGTAGCTGCTGCTGCAGCAATGCAAGCTGCTGGTGGTCTTGAATATTTAATCAAAATTGCTTCAAATATTCTTCGTAAAAATCCTCGTCATATTACTTTTATTGCCCCTTTAGTGACGTACATGTTTACTTTCTTAGCTGGTACTGGACACGTAGCTTATTCAGTTTTACCTGTTATTGCAGAAGTAAGCCGTCGTAGTGGTATTCGCCCAGAACGTCCACTTGGAATGGCAGTAATTGCTTCTCAATTTGCAATTGTAGCGAGTCCAATTGCTGCTGCGGTTGTCGCTGTTGTTGCCTTTTTAGAGCCACAAGGAATTACTTTAGCTGATGTATTAATGGTAACGATTCCGGGCACATTCTGTGGTTTAGCACTAGCTTGCGTTATTGTTAACAAGATTGGTAAAGAGCTAAAAGACGACCCTGAATACCAACGTCGTATGCAAGATCCAACGTTCCGTAAGGAAATGGAACAAGAAGTACAAGTAGAAGAAATTGAAATTAAACCAGAAGCAAAAAAAGCGGTAGGACTATTCCTATTTGGTGCATTCGCCGTGGTTATTATGGGTGCATTCCCTGCATTACGTCCTAACTTCAATGGATCTCCAATGGGCATGGCTCATACTATTGAAATCGTAATGTTAGCAATGGCAGCTTTAATTATTTTACTATGTAAGCCTGATGGAAATGAAATAACACAAGGTTCAGTTTTCCATGCAGGTATGCGTGCTATCGTAGCTATATTTGGTATTGCATGGTTAGGTGATACGTTTATCGCAGGCCATGATGTCATGGTGAAAGAAGCGGTATCTGGCTTAGTTGAAGTTGCTCCATGGACATTTGCTTTTGCATTGTTTGGTTTATCTGTAATGGTAAACAGTCAAGGCGCAACAACGGCAGTATTAGTACCTGTAGGTATTGCATTAGGCTTACCACCAGAAGTGATTATTGCAACGTTTGTTGCTGTAAATGGTTACTTCTTTATTCCTAACTATGGTCCGATTATCGCATCTATTGATTTTGACCGTACAGGCACAACTAAGATCGGTAAATACATTTTTAACCACAGCTTTATGCTTCCTGGTCTATTAAGTATGATCTTCAGTATCGTGTTCGGATTTATTTTTGCAAGCATGGTTTTATAACGCTTAATCAAAAATATAAATACACTTTAATTAGAACAAAGGCGAGCCTTAATGGCTCGCCTTTTTTTGTTTGATTTCTCAAATGTGAAAAGATTAACATTAAGATTACATTGACTTCACATTTGCGGCGTTATTTGTTGGACTTTAATTTAGCCATGAGTAATGTGAACTTGCTAATAAATGAATCTATTATAAAAACGATAGTTAGGTATTTATCTAAATAAAGTTTAATAATCAAGGAGATGATTGTGTTTAAACGTAATTTTATACTTGCTCTACTCTTTATCATTCCATCAGTTGTTAATGCTGAAAATTATACTATTGGCACTGGTGGTCAAAGTGGTATTTATTATCCATTTGGAGGTGCATTAGCGAAGGTTTGGACTGAACATGTTCCAGATGTAACAGCCAAAGCAGAGGTGACTGCTGCGTCAGTTGAAAATACCATTAAGGTTGTGCGTGGCGATATGATAGCAGGTATTGCAATGGGGAATGTGGTACTTGATGCCTATAATGGTGAGGGGAAATTTCCACAAAAAATGCCAGTTAAAACGCTTTTTGCGCTATACCCAAATTTAGTTCATACCATAACTCTTGAAAAATCTGGTATTACATCATTATCGCAATTAAAGGGGAAACGAGTGTCTTTAGGCGCTCCTGCAAGTGGTACTGCTGTAACTTCAGCTGCTCTACTTGAGTCTTTAGGTATTGATGTGAAAAAGACATTAAAGCGGTGTATTTAAATTACTCTGAAACTACGAATGCATTAGCAAACGGACAAATTGATGCTGGTTTTATTGTCGGTGGACAAGGGGTTGGTGCTGTAACACAAATTGCATTAACACATAAAATAAAAGTGCTTTCAATTACACCAGAAGAAAGTGCACTGTTTATGAAAAAGTACCCAGCCTACAGTACATACAATATTCCTGGAGGCGTATATAACAACGTTGATGAAGTGTCGACATTAAGCGTTTGGAATGTATTAGTGGTGAATGCAAAAATGAGTGATGACATGGCATATAACCTGACAAAAGCAGCATATGAAAATATAGGTGACGTTCGTAAAGTTGTAAAAATGGCTGAAATGACAACACCAGAAAATGCAAACAGTTTACAGGGTGTACCTCTTCATGCGGGAGCTCAAAAATATCTGGATTCAATCTTGAAGTAATTAAACTGTTTTACTCAATATTAAATGGAAGGGTAAGAGTTCTGCTTACCTTTCTTCTTTTCTGACTTTATCCTACAGGCATTAATATGGACATTATAACTGATAAAAACCAAAGCGATGTCGATGAGTATTTACCTCATGAAAGAACGGTCACCGTATTTGGATTCTTAATTTTAAGCATTGCTGTTGCATTATCCGCTTTTCAAATATGGCAGGGAATAAGCTCGACAATCTCTGCTACTTATTTTAGGCCTATCCACTTATGTTGGGTTCTCATTCTCATCTTTTTGCATTACCCGTTAATTAATAATCGAAAGAGTTCTTTGTATTTAGCTGGGAGAGTTATCGATCTTATTTTGTGTGGTTTGATTGTTTTTGCTGCTTATCGAATGACGATATTTGATTATAACGATATCAACCATCTCTTTTATGGGTTGCAATTACCCGATATGGTTGCGGGTTGTTCATTGATTATTTTATTAATGGAAGGCTGCCGTCGTACCGTTGGATGGGTAATGGTACTTATTGCTGTGTTATTTTTATCTTATAGCGCATTTGGAGATATGTTACCTGCAGGTTTCGCAATTAAATCATATACCTTACAAGAGCTTATTCAGTTTCAAATTTTTTCTGCTAACGGCATATTTGGTTCTGCATTAGGGATTGCTGCAACCACCGTTTTTGTTTTTGTTTTATTCGGTGCTTTTCTTGAGGTAACAGGGGCCGGGAAATTCTTTATTGATTTAGCTTTTTCTATTGCCGGTAAATATCGAGGTGGTCCGGCAAAAGCGGCAGTATTAGCATCGGCCGGATTAGGTTCTATTTCTGGTTCTGCAATAGCGAACACGGTAACAACCGGTTCGATCACCATTCCAATGATGAAGAAACTCGGTTATAAGCCAGAACAGGCTGCAGGAATAGAAGCCGCAGCATCAACTGGTGGGCAAATAATGCCGCCAATTATGGGGGCTGGGGCATTTGTAATGGCACAATTTACCGGTGTCCCTTATAGCGAGATCATGCTTGCATCTATTGCTCCTGCAATTTTGTATTTCTTTTGTACTTTGCTCTATGTGCATTTAATGGCATGTAAACTGAATCTTAAAGCAGCAAATCGAACTGAAGCTGTAATGAGTGTTATGAAAGAGGGAGCTCATCATTTAATTCCACTAGCATTAATCACAACATTATTGATGATGGCGTATTCTCCATTATTAGTTGGCGTCGCTGGTTGTGCTGCAATTTTAGTGACCGCAGCTTTAAGAAAGCACAGCCGAATAGGATTACAAAAATTCATTGAAGGCATGAAAAATGGAGCTTTAATGGCATTACCTATTTCGGCTGCATGTGGTGCTGCTGGGATAATTGTTGGTGTGGTTGGACAAACCGGAATTGGATTACAGTTTACTCAATTTGTTATGGATTTTTCGGGAGGTTACTTACTCATAGCTCTTGGGTTAATAAGTATTGTAGCGTTAGTACTCGGAATGGGGTTACCTGTAACAGCCGCTTATATTGTATTAGCCGTAATGGCGGTTCCGATGTTAAGTGACTTTGGTTTATCACTATTAACAGCACATCTTATTGTTTTTTGGTTATCGCAGACATCAAATGTAACGCCACCAATCGCGCTAGCTGCATTTGCTGGAGCAGGAGTTGCTAATGCTAATCCAATGAAGTCATCAGTAGAAGCATTTAAATTGGCTGGTGGTTTGTTCATTATTCCAATAATGATGGCATATACAAATCTGGTCGATTCTAGTGCAGGAGCTTGGAGTCTAACTTTATCGATTGTGCAGACATTGACGATTATTATAGCGATTGCCGTATCAATTGAAGGGTATTTATTACGTGTACTAACAACAGCTGAAAGGTTATTGGCTTTCTCTACTATTCCTTTAATTTTGTTAAATCCATTCGGTGCCGGTTTCGTTGGAATTATCATTATTGCGGGATTGATATTGACTCAATGGCGAGGAAAACCTCAAGTAACATAAAACAGAATTTAGTTTCAGATATTAAAGCCCTTAGAGGTAAGATCCTAAGGGCTTTTTATTTAAGTGCAATTTTTTAAATTTTAAAGAATGCCAGCTCTTCTTTTTGTGAAACAGCCAGTTGTGATAGTTCTTTTGCGGCTTGTTGAGTTTGATTAATCGCAGCTACATTTTGATTAACAAGATCAAAGGTGTTGGTTGTATTTAATGCGATTCGTTCTGTGAGTGTGAACTGCTCTTGAGAGGTGCTAGCCACTAAGGTGTTCATCTTCGATATAGATTGAACCGAATTCTCAATGTAGCTGAAAGAGGATTTTACATTCTCTGATAAAGCCACAGACTCTTGAATAAGTTCCACGTTACTTATCATGTTGTCGTTTGCTTTTTCAGATTGAGCTTGCAGTTGAGCGATAATTTCTTGAATACTTTGTGTTGATTCTTGAGTTTTTGATGCAAGATTACGAACCTCATCAGCAACCACGGCAAAGCCTCGACCATATTCACCAGCACGAGCCGCCTCAATTGCAGCATTAAGTGCTAATAAATTTGTTTGGTCTGAAATGGTACTGATAACTGCAGTTACTTCCCCAATGTCCATTGCATTGGTTTTTAGTTCAGCAATCATACTCGCGGTTAGTTGTACCGATTCATTGATTTTTTGAGTCAAATGAATCGACTCATCTAAGGTTTGGTTGCCTTGAGAAACACTGTCTATTGCTTTACTCACTTCTTCTTCAGCGTGAACTGCATTAGATGTTACTTCTTTTGACGTTGTCGATAGCTCACTGATTGCGTGTGAAATCTCTTCAACTTGGGCTAATTCATGTTGAGCATTATTTGCTGTGTTTTGCATCACCTCAGTTAGCTGCTCTGATGATGTTGCAACGTGAGTTGAAATATCACTGCTATTTCTGATTGCAGCGCCGACTTTTTCATTAAGAATAATTAATGAATTGTAGATGCCAACCGCACTTGAAGCGTTATTAAAACGTTGGGATAGATTACCTTCAGAGATCTTCTTAATCATCTCAGATAGCTCCCAAGGTTCACCACCTAAAGAAACTCTAAAACTACGCTCGATAATCAAACCAATAAATAATGAGGTAGCTAAAGCAAACATGCTAAGAATTAGCATTAATTGTTGGAAGCCACCAGCAACATTTCTTGCTTCAGGTGTAAGGATTTGGTTTCGGGTTTCTTGATAATCAATAAACTGGTTAATGTCATCTAGCCATTGAATAAACGCAGGTCTAATCGAGTCTAAAACAACATCGGTAGTGAGTTTACCTGACTTTTTATCACGAATAACTTGGTTGATTAACGGTAATGTCGTTTTCTGAATTTTTTCGATTTTAGCTAAAATGCTGAGTTCTTCACTGGTAAATGCGATACCATCTTGGCGCATTTTTTTCATTTGCGCTTCTGAATCACGATAGAAGGTTTGTAATCGGTTAATCTCTTTTTCTAAATGTGATATTTCTTGTGGGGTTCTTGCGATAGCAATATCTCTAATAGCAATTGCACGGTCATGTACACTGCCACGGTAATTGATTGCATAGCGTTGTTTAACTGAATTAATGTCAGTCATTTCAGTTAAAGTATGATCAATAATATTTACTTTTTGTATTCCTAAAATGGTAAGTAGAAGCATTAGGAATAAAGTAATACCAAATCCTATTATTAAGCGAGCGCGAATAGTTAGCTTTGAAAATTTGTCCAAAATATATACTCTTATTTATTGTTTAAATTGTGGGGGTATATTTTTCGTTTCTAAGTGTAATATCGAAAAATAGTGTTGAGCGACCCTTAAATCTAGTATCTAATTTTATATGCCTAATTTAAAGGCTTAATAAGCGTATTTTTTGGTATATTTTTTTAATGAAATGATGATGTTAAGTTACGTTATTATTTTCATAACTTATAATGGAAGGTAATAACTGAATAGCCCACTTGAGTTAACAAGTGGGCATGATAGGTTAACTTAATTTAAATAAAGCGATTTCAGATTTCTGCTGTTCAGCGAGTTTTGCCAACTCTTGGCTTACTAGTTGTGTTTGATGAATTGATGATACATTTTCATTGACTAAATCAAATGTACGAGTTGTATTTTTAGCGATATCTTCAGTAACAGAATATTGTTCTTGAGAAGCCGTGGCTACTAATGTGTTGATATCTGAGATGGCTTGAACTGAGTTTTCAATATCATTGAAAGACAGTTTCACATCTTCAGCTAATACAACTGATTGCTGAATTAACGTAACATTTTCAATCATATTATTATTTGCTTTTTCTGATTGAGATTGAAGCTTTGAAATAATTTCTTGAATATGTTGTGTAGATTGTTGTGTTTTAGCTGCTAGGTTACGTACCTCATCAGCAACGACGGCAAAGCCTCGACCTTGTTCGCCGGCTCTTGCTGCTTCAATGGCAGCATTTAGGGCAAGAAGATTAGTTTGATCTGAAATAGAGCTGATCACATTAGTCACTTCACCAATGTTAACTGTATTTGCTCTTAATTCTTCAATCATTGATGCTGTTTGTTGAACAGAATCATTAATACTACGAGTTAAAGACATCGAATTTTCTAAATGCTGTTTACCAATATCGACATTATTAATAGCTGATTGAGCTTCTTCTTCAGCATGGGTCGCATTGGTCGTTACTTCTTTAGATGTACTCGATAGCTCACTGATTGCCGTTGAAATTTCTTCTACTTGCGCCAACTCATGCTGAGAGTTATTTGCGGTTACTTCCATTACTACATTGGATTCTTCTGCACTGGTAGCCAGTTGGGTGCTACCAATATCCATTTTTTGTAAAACCGAATGAAACTCAGCGAGCATTTCATTTAAATATTTAGTACTCACACCTAATTCATCTTCAGATAATACTTTAGCCCTTATGGTTAAATCTTTATCTTTAGATACCGTTTCAATTACTTGTGATAGCTGTACAGCTTGGCCAATTAATAGTTTAGATATAATGACTGATGAAACGATAGTAATAGATAAAATAAGCAAGATAATGAATAGGCTTGAATAAATAGCCGTATTAACTTCACTATTTAGACGTGAAATTACTTTTTCAATATCATCAACCAGTAAATCTTCGTATTGTTTAAATTCATTAATTCGATTCGTAGAGGCTTGATACCATTCGCTGCCTGATACAGTAAATTTACCAGAAACATATTGCGCATTTACCATGTCACGGATGTTCGATACTTTTTGTGAAATGGAATCAGAGAGTATTTTATTTAAAGCATCAACTTGCTCAGAGGTTGCGTATTCGACGAATGTAGCAAGGTAGGCATTTTGAGTTGAATCAAGTGCTACAAATGTTTTGTATAAGGTTAAAGGGACAGGACCAGAACTTGATAAAATGTTATTTAAGCTGGCGCGTTCTTTTCCTGCTGATTCTTTGATCTCTAAAAATAATGAATAGTTTCTCAAGTGAGGTGTTAGTGTTCGCTCAGTTGATGTTTTAACGATCATATTACTTAAAGATAAGAACAGTCGGTTAATATCCGTATAATATTTTGCTGCATTTGATGCTGATATTGTCAAATTATCAACATTATTACGAATAGTGTTTAATTGATTTAGCTGCGTAAATATTGTCTGCATATCGTTATACACGGCAATATTTGTTTTTTGTATCGATTGTGCTTTTTCTTTTAATGATTGTAGATACGTATTTAGTACAGAATCTGTTTCTTTTCGTTGTTCAAGCATCTCACTTTTAAAGTTTGCCCCTTTTGAACTAACAAATCCTGCAGTAGAACCTCGTTCTTTTTGAAGTTCGTGAACAATTAAACTGCCTTCAATTGAAATATCGGTCATTGAAGTAATGTCTTGCAGTTCAGAACGTAGTGAAACGGTTTTGTATAGGGTATCAAGTGAAAAGAAAAGCATCCCAATAATCGGAAGGGTAATGATTAAAAGGATTTTTTGCTTAAACGAGAGTTTTTTTATGAAATTCATGATGCTTAATCTTCGTAAATAATATTTTTTGGTTATTAGTATTTGTCAATTGCATTGTGTTCGCTTTACGTGTTTTTTTCACATTTCGTTTTGCTTTCTCAAAAGCAAGAATATTTTATATGATTAGCATTTAATCTTATCTACCACTTTAGGGTGGTTATTTATACTAAAATCAACTGAAATTACTGTTAATAATAGATTTTATGAAGGTGTTAGTTTTTTATTTTAGATGGCTTAAGATGGGGGGGATTTCAATTTTATTCTTATTATGGACTAAGTGAATTGCTGTAAAATCAATAACAAATATTCGAGATTATTTATAACCACTGCTACCTTTTAATATAGATATAAATAAAAAGAGTAAGCTCTATATTTTAAGGAGTTCATATTATGCAGGGAGATAGGGTAAAGCGCTTGTGGTGTAAAGGAGTGATACGTTTATTCTCAATTCTATTGATTTTTAGTTCTTTTTTCGTACAAGCACAACCGCAATTAAAGGTGGGTGCTTATCATTGTCCTCCATTTATTTTTGAATCTAGCGCAGAGCAGTATGACGGTTTGAGTATGATTCTTTGGCAACGTATTGCTGAAATCATGCAAGTTGAATACAAGGTGAGTCATTATGGGCTTCAAGAGTTACTCAGTGCGGCTGAAGTGGGTGAAATAGATGTAGGTGTTTCATGCATATCAATAACCCCTGACCGTGAAGAACATGTCGATTTTTCCCATTCCTTTTATGAAACTCACCTTGCCATAGCGGTTAAAAATCGAAGTTATCTTGATTCATTCATTAGCATTATTACTAATAAAACCTTATGGAAGGCTATTGGTCTCTTCTTATTTGTAGCGATCTCAGTAGGTACTTTTTATTACTTATTAGAGCGTAAAAATAACGATAAATTATATTCGATGCCAACCAAACGAGGACGCATAGCTGAAGCGTTTATTTTAGGTGTGTTGTTTATTACTAAAGGACCATTTAATTATTTTGAATTTAAAACATTGTCGGCAAGAGTGGTAACGGTATTAATTGCCATGTTTTCTACCGTATTTATCGCCAGTATCACAGCAGTACTAGCAAGTTCACTCACATTAGAGCAGTTAAGGTTTGATGTAAAAGGCATCAATGATTTATCAAAAGTAAAAACGGGTGCGAAGCAAGGAACTACCGCTTCATTACTACTGAGTAATCACAGCATTGCCCACGATACCTACCAAGATATGGATGCGCTTTTATTGGCTCTTGAAAAAGGTCAATTAGATGCCGTTGTCGCTGATGATGCTGTATTGCGATATATGATTAAGAAAGGAAAGGGAAAAGACTTATTTTTAGATTTAACGGTATTACCATATCAGTTAGAGAAGCAAAATTACGGTTTAGTATTAATTGAAAATAGTCCTTATGAAGAGAAAATTAATCGAGCACTATTACAAGTTCGAGAAACCAACGAATGGCATCAAATACTATTAGAGTATTTTGCTGAAAAATAACAGAATTTGGTGAGTAAAAAGTATCAGGTTTAGGTTGTGTCACGTATTATTGAAATTGCGACAATATAGAGTGAATTTAGGAGTAATTGATGTCGAGTATGTACACAACATTCGCAGAGCGATATGACAATGTGGTTCAAGATAATATTTATAATGCATACCTAGAAAGACCGTCACTACAGGCTATGTTAGGTGATGTGAACGGTTGTGATGTGATTGATCTTGGCTGTGGTTCTGGTGTTTATGCCGATTATTTTATTCATCGTGGGGTAGCAAAGCTAACTTGTATCGATTTCTCACCGAATATGATTGAAATTGTTAAGCGAAAATTTGGTGATCGAGTTACCGCTTATGCACAAGATGCGTCTATTGGGTTAATAAGAGAAGCAAGTGAAAGCGCTGATTTGATTATTTCTCCATTGATGATTCATTATTTAGAAGATCTCTCGGTACTTTTTAATGATGTTGCTCGTGTTTTAAAAAATGGTGGAAGCTTTGCTTTTTCTACTCATCATCCGTTTGCTGACTTTGAGTGCACATTATCAGGAAACTATTTTGAAAGAGAATTCATTACTGAAATGTGGAATACCGTTGGCGAGCCAGTTGAAGTGACATTCTATCGTCGTTCATTAACAGAAATAATGAATGCAATTACAGATAGTGGTTTAGTTGTAACGCAGTTATCTGAAGGCAAAGTGGCTGAAGAAGTAAAACATTTATCTCTAGAAAAATATGAGTATTTATCTAAAAACCCTAATTTCATTTTTATCAAATGCCAAAAGCTAGTTTAGTCTTACCATCTAGTGTTACTATCTGCGCCCAATTTTCCTTTGAGTTTGAGGAGCAGATAGATGCATGACCGAGCGAGTCAAATGGTGATATTTTACGCCTTAGCGAAAGCTGGGAGTTTTACTGCTGCAGCAAAGCAAATGGGTGTATCAACCTCACATGTCAGTAAGCAACTTGGTGCTTTAGAAGAAACGCTTAATCTAAAATTGGTGCATAGAACGACACGCTCTCTTATTCTAACGGATGCGGGACAACAGTTTTTTCTGTATTGCGAGACCATTTATAATGCAATGACAGAAGCAAGTGCCATTATGGATGATGAACGAGATGAAGTCGCAGGTATTCTACGTTTAGGTTTATCCCAATCATTTGGCACTATGCATATCATTCCGGCTATTGATAAGTTGCGAAACCAATACCCTGATTTACAAGTTGAAGTTCGCTTATTTGATCATCAAGCTGACATGTTAAAAGATGGTTTAGATTTATGGGTAACTAATTTTGAAGACTTGCCTGAAGGTTATGTTGCACAGCGTTTAGCTGATTCTAATTTTGTTTTAGCGGCATCTCCTGATTACCTTATTGATAAAAAAGTTCCGCATCATCCTTTGGATCTTGTTGAGCATAATTGTCTTACTTACCAGAGTCGCTATCGTGATTACAGTAATTGGGATTTTAGTAAGGGTAATGAATCTCTATGCGTAAAGGTATCTGGTAATTATCGAGTTGATTTAGCTGAGGCTGTTAGAGATGCAACCATATCAGGGTGGGGTATTGCTTATTTAGCCAGTTATTTGCTAACTAATGAGTTTAATGATGGCAAACTCATTCAATTATTACCGGATTGGAAAGCAAGTCAGAAAATGCCGATTTATGCGGTATACCCAAGTCGAAAACACCTTCCAAGAAAGATAAGTGCGGTCATCGATTTTCTTCGTGAACATATAGGCCAACCGCCATATTGGGATAAAGCGCTCATGAAGCGAGTGAAGTTGTAACGTTTGCTATTCCTCATTGATTGAATTTCATACTTTAAATTGTTGCCTTTTTAATCAATGAGTTATATCGATTATGTGCCGTGAAATAAATATCTTTTCCATATGGAAACAATCTTATTTCTGATTGTTTTTATTACAAGAAATCAATCAGTTAATTGCTGCTCATAATGTGACCTATGTCTCATTAACAGAGTGGTAGCAAAGTCGACTTGCACGCAAACCTTTGCGGATTAGAATGCGAACTCATTTTCGATAGCATAGGTTTCTATCATGACATCTTTACTTGGTATTTTTGCCATTTTACTGTTTGCTTATTTGTGTTCGACTGACCGCCGTAACATCCCTCTTAGAACTGTCTCTTTGGCGTTTGGACTGCAAATTATTTTTGCCTTATTGGTTCTATATGTTCCTGCTGGTAAAGAAGTTTTAAACTCTGTTACAGCAGGCGTATCAGGCGTGATTGATTATGGTCAACAAGGTATTGCCTTTTTATTCGGTGGTTTAGCTACTGGCAAAGTTGGCTTTGTATTTGCCATTAATGTGCTTGGTATTATCATTTTCTTCTCGGCACTCATTTCTGCGCTTTACCACATCGGTGTGATGCCTAAAGTGATTAATTTCATTGGTGGTGGATTACAACGTCTACTTGGTACAGGACGTGCAGAATCCCTTGCTGCAACGGCTAATATCTTTGTTAGTATGGTAGAAGCTCCATTAGTTGTTCGACCTTACTTAAAGCACATGAGTGATTCTCAGTTCTTTGCTGTGATGACATGTGGCCTAGCTTCTGTAGCTGGCGGAACCATGGTTGGTTATGCATCATTAGGTGTGGATCTAAACTTCCTTATCTCTGCTGCATTCATGTCTGCACCAGCAGGATTATTAATGGCTAAGATGATGGTTCCACCGGGTGATGAAGCAAATAATGATGATGAAATCACCTCTGTTGAGATTGATCATGCAACTAATGTATTTGAAGCATTAGCTGATGGTGCTATGTCTGGCTTGCGTATCGCTGTTGCGGTAGGTACGACGTTATTAGCGTTTGTCAGTGTGATTGCTTTACTTAACGGCTTACTAGGGCACGTTGGTGATATCTTTGGTATCAAACTAAGTTTTGAATTAATTCTTGGTTACTTGTTTGCTCCTGTAGCTTTCATCTTAGGTGTGCCATGGAATGAAGCGATTCTTGCTGGTTCATTAATCGGTAATAAGATCGTGGTAAATGAATTTGTTGCCTTTATTCAATTAATGGAAGTGAAAGATCAACTAAGCCCACATTCTGTTGCGATAGTTACATTCGCACTGTGCGGTTTTGCAAATATTTCAACCATGGCAATTTTGATTGGTGGTTTAGGTAGTCTTGTTCCTGAACGTCGTCCATTTATTGCGAGAATGGGTTTCAGAGCGATTACCGCAGGTGTACTAGCTAACTTAATGAGTGCAGCGATCGCTGGTGTGATTTTGTCACTTTAAGTTAATTGCTTAATTTCAAATAAAGAAAAGGTTGCGATCAAAAAGTCGCAACCTTTATTTTTTCTAGTCCCTAGTCCCTAGTCCCTAGTCCCTAGTCCCTAGTCCCTAGTCCCTAGTCCCTAGTCCCTAGTCCCTAGTCCCTAGTTCTCAAATCTCACTCGAATCGGCGTTGAGCTATCAAATGTGACCTGATCAAAACTATCTAATTTATGATGCTTAATTAATGCTTGCAGATTCTCAACATAAGCTTCACCACGGGTAGAGTAGTGAGATAAAGACTCGACTAGCTCATAACCTGATAATTTCCCTTCTGCGCTTAGTTGTTGGCGTAGTTTCCAAAGATCTTTATAAGCAGACGTGGTGTTTAAGTTATACATGTAGCGTGCAGTACCTGCGAATAAATTGTCGAATGCTGCAACTTTTACATGGCCGCCAGGAGTACTTAAATATTTGCCACCTTTAGACGATAGATGTTCGCCATATAAGCTATTGCCATTAATTGCAAAATAACTGGTTCCCCAACCACTCTCATCGATACCTTGTGCCAATACCATTCCTACTGGAATCACATTTAGACGTAAGAGTAGGTCATCAATATTTTGGTTTTTACGAAGTAAGAATCCATTAGGTTATGCATCCATAATGTTTCTTCTTTTGTCCATTCACTCGTTGGACGTTTAGAAAGGGCAATTACTTCCTCTCTAACAGCACTAATGTGTTCATTTACTTTAATAATTGTTGGTAACAATAAACGAATAAATCCTGAGATCTTTTCTTGAACAGGAAGCGCATTTAAATCATGCGGCAGATTCTCTACAAAAAAAGTCGGCATAGAGCGTTCTTCGATAACATGGTCTAATGAATATTGGTGAGTCGTAAATTCCTTAATAAGAGATTGTGCAGAATCAAGAGTCGTTACTTTTACATCAGGGTAGGGTGAGCTTATCTTTTCGGGCGATAACGGAAGGTTTGTATCGGCTAAGCAAATTGAAGAGATGAAAAAAAGCAGAGAAGCAAAAATATGTTTTAACGTTTTAGATAAAGACATAAATGAAGTTCCATATTTCAAATAGATAATAACATGGGATTATCTTTAGGTTATTTGTATTGTCCCAGAAAAATCAATTAGAGGGGCGATCGAAAACGGTGCTGTAATTAGCACCGTTTTTTGTTTTATCGGGTGATTTCGGGGGTTATTCGCCTACGATAGTCACTTTCTCGATAACAATACTCTCTTTTGGAACATCGTCAAACTCACCGATGGATTTAGTTTTGATTTTTGCTATTTTCTTAACCACATCCATGCCCATTGTCACTTCGCCAAATACAGCATAACCCCAACCTGCATTGGTAGTTGCTGTATGGTCAAGGAACGTATTGTTAGCAATATTAATAAAAAACTCGCTTGTTGCAGAGTGCGGTGCATCAGTACGAGCCATTGCAATAGTACCGTTTAAGTTTTTTAAACCGCGATTCGCTTCATTAACGATAGGTGCACGCATCTCTTTTTCTTGCATATCAGCAGTAAAACCACCGCCTTGAATCATAAAACCTTTGATAACACGGTGAAAAATGGTGCCTTCGTAGAAACCATCTTGGCAATATTTTAAAAAGTTCTTTGAGCTAACAGGTGCTTTCTCTTTGTTTAGCTCAATGTGAATATCACCAAAGTTGGTAGTAAAAATGATCATAATTTTGTTCTTAATTAATTTTAAATTCTTTGAAAATAGCATTGCCAACTTCAACAATAACTTGATTACGTTCAGCCATATCAAGCTTTGTTTGAGTTAAGTAAATACTAATGATAATAGGTTGGTGTTTGTCGTTCCAGATAGCAGCAGTGATACCACGAGAACCAAAACCACCAGCACCTGAGCGATCAGCAATAGACCAGTCATTAGGTAAAATAGAGCGCAGTAATGGATCAGACACTTTGTTGTTCATCATCCAAGATTTTAATGTTTGTTCATCCTGTGAGTTTAAAGTGTTACCAAATAACAAAGCATTGAGTGTTTGCGACATAGCAACGGGTGTTGTTGTATCTCGTTTATCGCCATTTTTAGATTCATTTAATTCTGGTTCAATGCGATCAAGGCGAGTTTTTGTATCACCCATAGCACGCAAGAATTGCGTTAAAGAACTTGGCCCACCAATTTCATTTAGAACAATATTCGCAGCAGTATTATCACTCATTAGCATGGTTGCTTCACACGCTTTTTGAGTCGTAATAATATTGCCGATTAAAGGTTCTGTAACGGGTGACCAAGGTATGATTTGTTCTTTAGTTATAGAGGTGGTTTTGTATTTATCAATGCCACCGACGCTTGAATCGTAAAGCATTTTTGCACAGGCAAGGGTTTTAAATGTACTCATCATAGGAAAGCGTTGGTCGCCTTTATATGCCCATGTCTTGTTTGTTTCTGTATTCAGTACTGAAACACCAATGTAACCTCCGCTTGATAGCTCGATAGCTTCAATATTTTGAGCAAGAGAGCCCGCAATTGCATTGTTTGCTAAAACAATAAGGCCAAATAGAAATGGTTTGATTTTCATCAGAAGTCCTAAAGATAATTTTTATACAGCTATATATATTAATATTAAAATTAGTCAAACTTTCGTTTGTATCTTGGAAGCATACTTTCATTCCCAAGTAATCCACCTTGGTGAATATACATTAAGGTCTGGTCGGTATTTTTAGGTAGCCAGTCAGTTAAACAGCGCCACATGAGAGGGTCATACAATAGCTCGAATTCAACTTGGGTTTGTTGATATAGCTCTTTCCAGATCTCGTAGTTTTCTCGATATAGTTTACCAAAATGGTGTTTTTTCTCTGGGGTCAGAACTTCAGGGAAATCGGTTTCACCTAATTGATAAAATTGTTTTTCAAGATACTCATCGCCACCAACACAAGAACACGTAATAACCTTAACGTCGTGAGGTTTTAAGTGTTTATGTAAAAATAGTGCGGTGGTTCCTGTTCCTGATGGTAATGCGACAGTTAGGTGCTCTATATTTGCTTCTTTTTTCCAAGCTAATACTTCTTCTGCTAGCTTCTGAACACCACTTTCAGCTAAACGACAACGACCACCTTCAGGAATATAAATTTCATCTTCTTTTGGTTGTCGTATCTTACAAATGTATTCAGCAGATGAAGTAGTAGAACCATCGTCGTCTTTGGCGTGTTCTAACTTATTTAGAGGAATGATCTTAGCGCCTAATTCTAAAGCCGCTCGATAATTACCAATTGGATTTTCTTTTAAATAGGATGGAATATGATCCACATAAAAATGAAGATGCCACTGTTTCAATTTAGCCAGAGCCGCCATCGAATATAAGGAGTTCGCTTGCGGAGAACCATAGCCAATGATGGTTTTTATGTTTTGGAATTCACTCTCTAGCAGCCCCATGAATTTTCGAGCTTTGTTACCTGAGAATTGAGGGTGGAGTAGGTCATCACGTTTTAGATAAAAGTGCGTACCATTAAAGTCATGTTGTGTTACAGGACTGTTTTCGATCTTCATTCTTACAACTAGCCAAATTTAATATGGCCTTTATTTAGTTAAAGGCCATTATTTTTAATTATTATTTTTTCATCATTGCTTTTAGATCAGCAAATGGATTGTGTGTTGCTGCTTTATGGTCATCTTCACCAGCTCTAATTTCAGTGCCGTATTGATCATGTTCAGTGTATTTAGAGTGTTCATGATCATGGCAGAAAAGACACAGTAATTCCCAGTTGCTGCCGTCACTTGGGTTATTAGTATGATCGTGATCTTTATGGTGAACCGTTAATTCACGAAGATTTGAATAAACAAATTCACGAGCACAATTGCCACAAACCCAAGGGTATAATTTTAGTGCTTTTTCACGATAACCACTTTCTTGGCGAGCGTAAGCGGCACTAGTGCCATAAAAATCAGATGACATGATTCTTGTATCCTTTTAACCATTCAATTTTGAACGTTGTACTTAAAAAATAACTAAATGTATAACCTATACACATCTAAACATAGAATGGTCAATAAAGGTATTAATTTTGAATAAATCAAAGATTTCAGATCACATTTGTTGCGATCTAGCGCCGAAGAAATAGAGCAATGCTATTGCATTTGAACTCGTACAGGTTAACTTCATTGAGTTATCATTTTTGAGATGGAAAGAAGCATGAGCGCAGATGTAAACATCATCTATAAAATATTGTGTCTATGGGGTAAGCCGAAGACTTATGCCGACTTATCAAGTGACTATAAACAGCACACAAATGAATGGTATTCTCCACACTCTTGGGAAAAGGTTTTAAATGAGTTAAATGTAATTTTGTCTCAAAATGGAGCTCCGCCACTAAGTGCTTTAGTGGTATCGTTAGGAACGAATGAGCCAAAGTTGTCGTTTTGGTCGGGTGGGGCATCAAACGTGCCTGCATTACCAAATAACCCATTACAGCGCACTTTATTATGGCAAAATTTAGTGAATGATATTAATCATTACTCATGGCCTTCTCAACTAACGGACAAAAAAGAATGATGGTTTTATCCTGAAAGTAATGAGAAGTGCTATTCTTATGTTAGAAAGCATTGATAAAAAGTAATAATAAACGGTTATACGGATTTAATCGGTTATATTTAAGGATAAATAATGTGTTCCAAGCTTGAGTTAAAAGTACCGCCACCTCTTGTTATGTTGCTATTAATGGGAACCGTTTTTCTCTTTGATAGATTACTTCCTTTCCAAATTTTTTATATACCAACACTGACGGTAACATTGAGCATTATGTTTGTCGTTCTTGGTGCTGTGATTTCATTATCAGGTGTTCGAGAATTTAAACGTGCTCATACAACCGTTAACCCTTTAAAGCCAGAAAACAGCTCATCTCTTGTCGATTCAGGTATCTATCAATACACACGTAACCCTATGTACCTTGGCTTTTTATTAATATTAATAAGTTCAGTTATTTACACTCAAAATCCGCTAGGTTTGGTCAGTGCTCTTTTGTTTGTTACCTATATGAATCGTTATCAAATTGAGCCAGAAGAAAGAGCGTTGGTAAAAATATTTGGTGATGAATTCAAATTGTATGCAGAGCAAGTTAACCGTTGGTTTTGAATTTACATTACTCTGACATTATTAGCTCTGATTCGTCTAACAGCTCACGAATTAACCACTTAAATTAATTTAAAATTGTTTCATAAACGAGGCATCATGGCTGGGGTGTATTATGAAAAAGAAAATTAAATTAATTATAAAAATCGTATTGTTTTTAGCATTTGTTGGTGTGGTTGGGCATGTGTTTGCCGCAGAGCCCATGTCAGCAGATAAGGTCGTTGCAAAGTCAGATGAGCAAATGCGTGGTAAATCGAGTTATTCAGAAATTACGATGAATATTATTCGTCCCGATTGGACTCGTAGTATGAGTATGAAGAGTTGGACGAAAGAGCAAAACCTTTCTTTAGTATTAATCACAGGCCCGGCCAAAGATAAAGGTAATGCTTCTCTTAAGCGTGATAAAGAGATGTGGAGCTGGATACCTAGCATTGAACGAGTGATTAAAATAGCCCCATCGATGCTTGGACAATCTTGGATGGGTTCAGATTTCACCAATGATGACTTGATTAACCAATCTTCGATTGTCGTGGATTATGATCATAAGTTTGTAAAAGAAGAGACCATTGATGGTGATAAAACATGGGTAATCGACGCCATCGCAAAACCAGATGCACCAGTAGTATGGAGTAAGGTTCGTCTTTGGATATCTCAAAAAACGTTTATTCAACGTAAGGTTGAGTCTTATGATGAGTTTGATGAGCTAGTAAACACGATGACGACTTACGATATCCAAGAAATGGGCAATCGAATGATAGCAACAAGAATGGTCATGATCCCTGCCGATAAGCCTGAAAATAAAACAGAAATGATCACCCATAAAGCGCAGTTTAACTTCTTAATTAATGATGAATTCTTCTCTCAAATGCAAATGAAGGCATTACGATACTAACTATAGGTGCTGAATATGCTTATTAAATTAGCTTGGCGAAACCTATGGCGACAGAAAAGAAGAACGATATTAACGGCCTCTGCATTAGCCTTGGCCTTATTACTTTCGTTGTTGATGCGTAGCATTCAAGAAGGGAGCTATACAGCAAATATCGAGAATGCCGCACGTTTATCAACTGGCCTTATTCAACTGCAAAATCCCGAATTTAAAGAAACGCAAAGTATTGATGATTTGTTACCAATGAGTGACGACTTCATCGCTCCCACTAAGCAACAACCTAATATCCAATTTACCTTACCTCGAATTGAAACGTTTTCACTTGCTGCCGCAAAAGATAAGTCCAAGGGTGTATTAGTTGTTGGTGTCGATCCTCAACCTGAAAATACCTATTCATCTTTGGCAGATAAAGTGGTGCAAGGAGCGTATTTTACCGCAACGGATAAATCGGTATTGTTATCAGAAGGACTGGCGAGATATTTTCAGTTAAATGTAGGGGATGAAATTGTTCTCTATGGGCAAGGTTATCGAGGGCAAACTGCAGCAGGCTTATACGTAATAAAAGGCATTGTTCACTTTCCAATGCCAGATCTAAATAACCAATTAATCTACCTTCCTATTCAAGAAGCGGTTCAACTCTTTAGTACCGAGAATCAAGTAACGTCATGGGTATTGCATACACGTGATTTTTCTTTGTTACCACAAACGGTTAATAACTTACAAAAAGGATATGGGCAAGCAGTGTCTGTACGTCCGTGGAATGATCTCAGCCCTGAAATGGAGCAGCAAATTCAAATCGATAGAGTGAGCGGTATCATCATGATGTACATCTTATATGGCATTGTGGGCTTTGGTTTGTTCGCCACATTATTAATGATGACTCTTGAAAGACAACGTGAATTTGGTGTGATGTTAGCGACTGGAATGGTTCGGTTTCGATTATTAAAGCTATTAGTGATTGAATCTTTCTTTATTGGCTTATTAGGTATTCTTTTAGGCTTAGTTATCGCTATTCCGGTTCTTGGTTATCTCTATATCAATCCAATTACATTAACGGGTGACACCGCCAAAGCGATGCTTGAAATGGGGTACGATCCTGTTATTCCAGTATTAATCAGTGGGCGGCTTTTTATAAACCAAATGTTGATTGTTACAGGCTTACTTCTTTTATGCCTAATATATCCATTATGGCGTGTTTATCACCTCGATATTGTTACTGCATTAAAAGGAGGTTCGCATGCTGCTTAAATTAGCGTGGCGTAATGTGTGGCGCAATAAAATGAGAACCTCAATCATGTTAGGCGCTATGATTTTCGGTGTCGTAGGCGTGATTTTAATGATGGGGTTCATGTCTGGCTTTATCGATAATATGGTGAAAAATACCATTCAGTGGCAAACCAGCCATATTCAAATTCATCAAAAGAATTATGCGTTAAATCCGGATATCAATCTTGTTATTGATGAAGAAAAGGAAATCACTCAGTTATTAAATGATTCCTCGGAAGTGAAAGCATGGTCAAGTCGTACTTTAGTCAACGGCATGATAGCGTCAGCACGAAGTACCAGAGGCATAAAGATAAATGGCATCAATCTTCAAATGGAGAAAAAAATAACCCCGTTATCGACGCATATCATTGATGGTGAATGGCTAAGTGAAACAGGTCGAAATCCCATTTTAGTATCACAAAAAACCGCAGAGCGATTAAAACTGCGCGTGGGTTCTAAAGTCGTGCTTACTTTTAGTGATACGACAGGCGAAGTTACTGGAGCTGCGTTTAGAGTCAGTGGCATATTTAAAACATCGTCGAGCACGTTTGATGATGCCAACACTTACGTTCGTAAAGCAGACTTACAGAAAGTCGGAAAAGTATTTCAAGATCATGAAATAGCGATTTTATTAAACGACAATACAAAAGTAGAGGCGTTTAGAGATCACTTAATAGCAAATATAAATTCAGATAATAGTGTGCAAGATTGGCTGCAATTACAGCCTATTTTGTCAACGATGATGAGTTCGATGAACGCTGGTAATCAAGTTATCTTAGTCATTTTTATTGTCGCAATGGGCTTTGGGATCATTAATATTTTATTGATGTCTGTGTTTGAGCGCACTCGAGAGTTTGGTGTTCTGATGGCCGTTGGCATGAAGAAAGATCGGATTCGTTATCTCATTATTTTGGAGTCTGGATTCCTAGGGTTATTAGGAGGAGGGATAGGAGTACTGTTGTCCATATTATGTATAGCGGTGTTCAACCATACCGGTATTCCACTAGAGTCCATGGCACAAGGCCTTAATGCATTTGGTATTGATTCGGTACTTTATCCTAGTATTTCATGGCATCAATACGCAGTGGTATCCATTATGGTCTTCTTTGTTAGCGTGTGTGCGGGGTTATATCCAGCGCACCAGATCATTAAAAAGAATCCTGTTCAAGCAATGGCAGAAAAGCAATAAGGTGAGTGTATGACAATTCAAATTAAGCAATTATGCAAAACATACAATCAAGATACAGAGTTTCCAGTTCACGCCGTTGATCATCTTGATCTTACTATTGAACAGGGGGAGTTTGTTGCTGTTATTGGTCCATCAGGTTCAGGTAAAACCACCTTACTTAATATGCTTGGCGGTATTGATGCCGTAACGTCAGGAAAAGTGAGTATTGATAATTATGAATTAACCGAAATGGATGAAAAGCAGCTGATTGAGTTTCGACGAGACAACATAGGCTTTATCTTTCAAGACTACAGTTTATTACCTGTTTTAACTGCATTAGAGAATGTTGAGTTTGTTATGCTGTTACAGGGTCACGAAGAGGCTGAATGTAAATTACGAGCACAGCAATTATTAAAGCGAGTTGGACTAGAAGATCAACAGCACAAGCGACCAGCTCAATTATCTGGCGGTCAACAACAACGAGTAGCGGTGGCCAGAGCATTAGCCCCACGACCTCGTTTTATTATGGCAGATGAACCAACGGCAAATTTAGATGCAAAGAGTACCGCAGAGCTACTAGATATTATGGAAGCGCTAAACCAAGAAGAGAATACAACGTTTATTTTTTCTACCCATGATTCTCGCGTATTTGAAAGAGCCAAAAGAATCATCGTGTTTGAAGATGGCCAATTAAAAGAAGATAAACAGCAATAATAATGTGAGATAGATCTTGACCTAAATCTGATAGTACATAAACTCCAATGATTAGTTTTTATTAAAGAAAGACGTAAGAGTTTGTTCTTACGCCTGATTCTATTCATTGACGAGGTTAAGTCATGTCTAAACGTGATTATTATGAAGTCCTTGGTGTTTCTAAAAGCAGCACAGAAAAAGAGATTAAAAAAGCATATAAACGTCTTGCGATGAAATACCACCCAGATAAAAATCAAGGTGATGCACAAGCCGCTGATAAGTTTAAAGAAATTAAAGAAGCATACGAAGTATTAACTGATCCAGATAAGCGTGGACAGTATGATGACTTTGGTCATGCAGCATTCCAAAATGGCGGTAACGGCGGCTTCGGTGGTGGTTTTGGAGGCGGCCATAGCCAAGGTTTTGGTGGATTTGAAGATATTTTTGGTAGTGCCTTTGGTGGTCGTTCGCGTGGCGGTTTTGGTAGTGGTGGATTTGAGGATATGTTCTCTCAACATCGTCAACCACGAGCACAAAAAGGACAAGATCGTCAGTTTAACCTGACTGTTGATTTTGCTGATGCTATTAAAGGTTGTGAGCAAATCATTGAGCTGCCAGTGAATGGCGTAAATAAAAAAATCAATGTAAAAGTACCAGCAGGTATTGAAGACGGTGAAAAGATCCGTTTTGCGGGTAAAGGTGAATCAGGTATTAACGGTGGCCCTGCTGGGGATCTACTGATCCAAATTAATACTCGACCACACGCAACATTAAAACGTGATGGAAATGATTTAATTTGTCCTGTGACAACGGATTTTGTTACTGCTGCTTTAGGTGGTGAAGTTGAAATTCAGACTTTAGAGAGTCGTTTTAAACTGAAAGTACCAGCAGGAACACAAAACGGTCGTAAATTCCGCATGAAAGAAAAAGGTGTGAAAAGCCGTAAAGGTGTAACGGGCGACTTATTGGTTGAAATTACCGTAGCAACACCAACAAATTTAACCGAAGAGCAGAAAACATTGCTCATGAAGTTTAAAGAAATCGCATAACTAGCGGAAATATTTAACGAGAAAGGAGGCGTGAATATATGATGAGAAAAATCGGATTATTCATGCCTTTTTTGTTGTTTGTTAGTTATGAAATACAAGCAGAAATCCCGGGTCTTGCACCAGAGAAAAAATGGGATTTAAATGGCTATGTAAAGTACATGGCAACCAATACCATTCCTAACTCCTCCTTATATCCGTCTACCTTTGATAATTTAATTCATCAGCGTTTTAATTTTGAATATCGTTTTTCGGATCATTTACGTGTGAATCTCGGCATGCGTAACCGCCTTATGTTTGGTGATACAGCTGAATACCCTAATTATGGAGAGTACATCTCTTATGATTCGGGTTACGTTGATTTATCGAAAAACTGGTTGGATAAAAAGGGCGTTGTGGGGAACTCACAGTTTGATCGCGCTTATATCAACTGGAATAAAAATGATTGGCAAGCGAGAGCTGGACGATTCCGTATCAACTGGGGAATGACGACGGTTTGGAATCCGAATGACATTTTCAATTCTTATTCCATTTATGATTTTGATTATGAAGAGCGTCCAGGAACGGATGCCATAATGGTAAGTAAAAAACTTGGTTTTGCTAGCTCAATTGATATGGTGTTTAACCCTAATTCAAACAGTGAACTTGATAGCTATGCAACACGATACCTGTTTAATAAACAAGGGTGGGACATGCAAGTTCTATTAGGTAAATCTCACCTTGATTATGTGCTTGGTGCCGGTTTTGCTGGGGATATTTATGGAGCAGGGTTGAGAGGCGAATTCAGTTGGTTTGAACCCACTCAGAGTCGTTATGATAACCAAGATCTTGTTGCATCCAGTGTATCAAGCCTTGAAATGGATTATCGATTTAACAGTGTGAATAATTGGGTGTTACAAGGCTCTGTTATGCATATATCTGAGCCACAAGATGTAGATAGTGCAATGAGTTATTTAAACCTCCCATTAACAGCGCGAACCCTCAGTTTTACCCACTGGACTTGGTATTCAAGCTTAGGTTTTGATATCTCTTCTTTATCACGCATGAATATCATGGGAAGTTATTATGACGATGGTTCTTATTTTATAGGGTTAAACCAAACTTATTCGTTATCCGATAACTGGCAGCTTATTGGGGTTGTGCAATATTTTGATGGCATGAATGATAGTGTATTTGGTGAAAACCCAAGTACCTTACTGTATGCGCAAGTGAAGTGGAGTTTTTAATATAATCATTTGCCCTCAAACCTCTTTCTTTTGCCACTTCTGATTAATTACTGTGATTGGTATAAGTCTAGGTTGCTTTTTGTTTTATCACGACATAACCATGCTGCAAACTCTCTAATCTTAGGAAGAATGGTAAGGTTGGCAGTAATTGCCACAGGCCAAGCAATGGTAAAGCCATTCATCCATGCTGATACCCACTCAACACTGAATCCTCCCATTCTAATTGCCGACATAGAGCCAGACATTAATAGTGCCATGGTAACTGACGAAAGTAAGGCGGACACCCAAAATTGTTTTCTACTCATCTTTTCTCTCTTATTTTTAATAAATTAACGGTTAGTTATATTGGTAAATTTAATAAGAGTGAGTATATTAGTTTCATTAATGATAGAAAATAATGAGTTCTAGAAGTATGAATTCCATATTTGGAAGTATTGATGATTTATTTCTTTTTTGTAAAGTGGCTCAGCTTGGGTCACAACAAAGTGCGGCAAAAGAGCTGAAAGTGCCCGTTTCAACGGTTTCACGCAGGATTTCATCTATGGAAGAGAAGTTAGGCGTTCGCTTATTAGAGAAAAGAGGACGAGAACTCGTACCAACAGAAACAGGAAAACACTATTACCAATTGCTTGAAAGTCAGTTTTCAGACCTAGAAAGTAACTGTCATCAACTTAATGAGCACGTTGATGAAGTGACAGGGATGATTCGTTTATCTTTACCATATCGATTTTATCATCATTATGTTCGTGATTTGATCGTGGATTTTTTACTGGAATACCCAAAGGCGCAAATTGAAGTCAACCTATGTGCAGAAGATACACTACCAGCCACAGATCGAGATTTAGTACTGACTTTTGATATTAGCAGAGCCGATGGAATGATAGCTCGTCCTCTGTTTTTAGCAAAGCACGGTGTATTTGTGACCAAATCTTATTGGGAACATAATCAAACAAAGAATATTGAAGAGTTGGATTGGATTCGATTGAATGATCAGAAAAATCTGATTTATACAGATGAGAAGCAAATCTTAAAGGAAATACATGTGCGTCCTAGGTTAGAGGTGAATGATCTTGACCAAGTACTTCATGCAACGGTTAAAGGGTTAGGGGCTGCTCGATTACCAGTACACCTTGTTACTTCTGATATGGACTTAGTTGAGATCTTTCCTGATTACTCGTTTCCGCCAAGGCAATCCTATTTAGTATATAAACAACGAAAATATCAACCTAGAGCATTAACGATTCTAGTAGAGCGAATTATTAGCGTGATGGAACGATAAAATCCAAGTGCGTTAACACTTGGACTTTATTATTGAAATGTGAAAGCGTTAGTAAACAGTACACCACTCATTTTTCATATCGATTAAGTACCAGTTATCACGCTGGTTAGCTTCATCCATCGCTTTATCTAAATGGCCAACACTTGATTTACGATCGTATTTCCATTCACGAGCTTCGTCTGTGTGATGAACGATCATCGCCATTGAATTTGGCTGGCTAGTTGCCCATTGCATCATTGCATGGTCACCATCTGAGTTACCAATGGCTAATACTGGTTTCTTACCAATGATGTGTTGAATATTTTCAACCTTACCTGCTTTGTCATCAATGGTCAGGATTTCACCTAGTTTAGTGACCGTTGGATTGCCGTTGTTGTAATCGTATTTGTATTTTAATGCGCTACCAATGATTTGCTCTTCAGGAATACCATACACTTCTGGTGCCCATGTACGCATGAAATCAACGCCACCGCCAGAAACGATATAAACTTTAAAGTCATGATCTTGTAGGTAAGTGACCATTTCACGCATTGGTTTGTAAGTAAGCTCAGTATAGGCTTTATTAAAATGTGGGTCTTTTGCTACTTCTAACCATTGTGCGACAGTTTGTTGGTATTCTTCAACGGTCATGCCACTGTGAGTTGCTGTAACTATGTCGAGTAGGGCTTTTTCACCACCAGCAAACACGTTTTTGATGTCATTATTTAGAACAGATTTAAATGGTTCTTGTGTTTTCCATTCAGGATGCTCTTTTGCCATGTTCTTTACTTGGTCTAGCGCAAATGCTAGCTGAAAATAGTAAGGTTTTTCTGACCATAATGTTCCATCATTATCGAAGACAGCAATACGGTCTTGTTCAGGAATAAAGGTTTTTTTTGAAGCATCCGTAGATTGATCAACGTAGTTGACGATTGCTGTTTTACTTGCTCCATCTTGCCATGAAGGTAGTAGATTTGGGTCACAATCTAAAGCCATCGCTGAAAAGGATAAGCCAGATAAGACTGCTAGGGCACAGAGTTTTTTCTTATTCATATTATTATTCACCTAATGTTTGTATCGTTTGAATACATTTATAAAGTCTAGCAATAAATGTCATGAAAAAAGGTTATAAGTGGTATAACAGCTTATATTGACTGTTAGTTATATTAGATCCTATTCATAGTAGATGAGATTTCATCAATCAACAGCTTAGCTTTATCACTTTTTATTTGTAACAACGTCATGAAGAGTAAATCCGTGATGACATTCTGAGCGGTTCTTGATGAAATGGATGAACTACGAAATTGTCTTTCATCTGCAATAGTATCAATACAAAAGTTAGCCAACTTACGTAGAGGGCTTTTCTTTGTACTTGTTAACGCAATCACCGTTGCTCCTTTATCCATTGCTGTTTGTGCAGCCATTAGGATTTCTTTTCGACTACCAGAATATGAGATAACGATTTGAACATCTTGTTTGGTTAAGGTATTTGCCGTTGCTATTTGTACATGGCTATCTTGCTCTGTCAGTGCCGTCATTCCAATTTTCAGTAATTTGAAGGCCAGATCTTTCGCTGTTAATGCGGAGCCACCAATCCCCACAATTTGAATACGTTGCGCTTGGTTAAGCAGAGTTGTGATGAGTTCAAATTCAGAGAAATTAATCGCGTTTGTCGTAGCAATCAGTGCGTGAGTTTTTTCTTGTACTAACTTTTGAGCAATGGTTAGAGAGGAGTCGTCACTATTGATCTTGTTATGGATAGGGCGCTCAGGTTCGAGGATCGCTTGTTTTCGACCAAGATCTTCAATAATCGCTAACTTGAATGCCGTAAATCCTTTAAACCCGAGCCGTTGAGTAAGTTTCACAATACTTGATTGCGATACGCCTACTTTAGCGGCAAGAGCTTGGCTCGAATAGGAGCTGATTGAAGCTGGATCATCAAGAATAAAGTCCAAAATTTTAATCCCGTTTGAGGATAAATTGCTTCTTTGGTTCTGTATCTTTTCTAAAATATTCATTCCATCTCATTTTTATCGAATTAATTATTCCAAATTTGCTTATATTATTCTTTTGTTTTTATCTTTCTGTAACTTGTTGTATATAAATGCTTTAGGCTGTTTGTTGAACTGTTTTTACTTAATTTTAAAATGTATTTATTCCATCTATTTTGAGAGTTTAGAATAACTTTTGTTGTGATTTTGGTCACTTTATGGAATTTTTTATTCTTTATGATAGCAAGCATCAAAATTAAGCATTTAACTTTTAAAGAGTACAGATTATGAAAATCGATTTAACAACATTAGTAACAGAGAGCCGTAACAAAGCGAGTGAAAATATCGATGTGTTATCAACGGTAGAAATGCTAACCGTTATTAACCAAGAAGATCAAAAAGTTGCATTGGCTGTTGAAGCGATTCTTCCTCAAATTGCAGATGTTGTTGATGCTATTGCCGTTGCTTTTCAATCTGGCGGTCGTTTGATTTACACAGGTGCGGGTACTTCAGGGCGTTTAGGTATTTTGGATGCAAGTGAATGTCCTCCAACGTATGGTTCAAACCCTGATTTAGTTGTCGGCTTAATTGCTGGCGGGCACAAAGCGATTTTAAAAGCGGTTGAGAATGCTGAAGATAACCGTGAATTAGGCGCATCGGATCTACAAGACCTCGGTCTTAATGAGAAAGATGTTTTAGTTGGTATTGCGGCAAGTGGTCGAACGCCTTATGTACTTGGTGCGATGGAATATGCGAAATCAGTAGGAGCAACGGTTGCGACACTAAGTTGTAATCCAAATAGCCCAATGACAGAGCTTGCAGATATTAACATGACACCTGTTGTAGGCCCTGAAGTAGTGACAGGTTCTTCTCGAATGAAGGCGGGAACAGCACAAAAATTAGTACTGAATATGCTAACAACAGGGGCGATGATCCGCACTGGTAAAGTATTTGGAAATCTAATGGTTGACGTAGAAGCAACCAATGCAAAATTAGTTCAACGACAAAAAAATATTGTGATTGAAGCAACAGGTTGCTCAGAAGTCGAAGCTTCAGAAGCATTATCTCAATGTGATAATCACTGTAAAACAGCCATTTTAATGGTCTTGTCAGGGTTAGATGCACAAAGTGCGAAAGCAAAATTAGCACAACATAATGGCTTTATTCGAAATGCACTTTCAGACCAGTAATTGGTAACAAGGCCTTATACCAATCTGGATGAAGCAAATTTTATCTAGGTTGGTACCTCAACGAACAAATTAAAAAGGAACAGAAGATGGCTAAAATAACCACTTCCATGATTCAAGAGATACTGACCGCAATTGGTGGCAAATCAAATGTCATTAAGTGTGGAAACTGTATGACACGTCTGCGCCTTACCCTTCATGATGATAATTTAGCAGATAGAGATACAATTAAACGCATTGCAGGTGTGATGGGGCTTGTTGAGAGTGATGATCAATTTCAAATCGTATTAGGCCCAGGTAAAGCACAAACAGCAGCTGAGATGATGAATGAAATGATGGAAGGAGAGGAAGATAACTCTGCTTCAACAGCGACCGAAAGCCGAGATTTAAAAGACGTTGCATCAGAACATAAACAGAAATTGAAGAAAAAACAAACCAGCGCAGCACAACGTTTTTTGAGCAAGTTTGCTACCATTTTTACTCCATTAATTCCGGGGTTCATTGCTGCTGGTCTGTTACTTGGTTTCGCCACTTTACTTGATCAAATTTATATCATAGGTAATGAGTCACCAAATGCGAATCTGGTGGATTTAATTCTTTATATGAAAGTCTTTAGTAAAGGCTTATTCAGCTTCTTAAGTATTTTAATTGGCTACAATGCACAACAAGCATTTGGTGGTTCAGGTGTAAATGGTGCGATCCTAGCGTCATTGTTTGTACTTGGTTATAACCCTGATGCAACCTCTGGTATTTATTCTGGTATGACGGACTTCTTTGGTCATGGTATTGACCCAAGAGGTAACATTATTGGTGTATTGATTGCCGCTATTATAGGTGCTGGCGTTGAGAAGAAAGTTCGCCAATACATGCCTGATAACCTAGATATGATTTTAACTTCGGTTGTGACGTTACTTATTATGGGTGCGGTTACCTTTGTGGTTATCATGCCGATAGGTGGTGTGTTATTCCAAGGTATGTCATGGTTATTCATGAACTTAAACGGCAACCCAATTGGTAGTGCAATTCTTGCGGGTCTGTTTTTAATCTCAGTAATGTTTGGTATTCACCAAGGCTTTGTACCGGTTTACTTTGCTCTAATGGATGCACAAGGCTTTAACTCACTGTTCCCAATCCTTGCGATGGCAGGTGCAGGTCAAGTGGGTGCGGCATTGGCTCTGTATGCAAAAGCAAATAAAGACGCGTTGTTACGTACTCAAGTAAAAGGTTCTATTATCCCAGGCTTTTTAGGCATAGGTGAGCCACTTATTTACGGTGTAACACTTCCACGAGTGAAACCATTTATCACTGCTTGTGTAGGTGGTGCAGCAGGTGGCTTCTTTATCGGCTTAGTTTCATACATGGGCTTACCAGTAGGTTTGAATACTGTATTTGGTCCATCAGGTATCGTTGCTCTACCTCTTATGACATCTAACGCAGGTATCTTTGCCGGAATGCTAGTCTTTGCAGCAGGTTTGGTAATCTCATACGTCGCTGGCTTTCTTGCAACTTGGTTCTTCGGAACAAAGAATGTTGATTTAAGCTAAGAGACGAGTTCATAGAATAAATTAACGAATAAAAAGTACTTTCCCCTATAAGTACGCTAAGGCCTCACAGGTACCACTGTGAGGCCTTTTTTATGAAAAATCAGACACCTCTGGTATAGCAACAAGAAAAGGGTACAATGCATGCAATTCTCATATTGTTAGGAAAGCCTGTGGCTCTTAAACCAACCATCTATAAATTTCGCGTCGCTTTAACAGACATGAATCGTGATCATTATGATTCATTGAATCTGACGATTGCTCAGCACCCTTCAGAAAACACTGAGCGCATGATGGCGCGTGTATTAGCATTTTGTTTAAATGCAAGAGAAAGTCTAACCTTTACGAAAGGATTATCAGAAGTTGACGAACCTGATATTTGGGTTCGTGAATATGATGACACGATTTCATTATGGATCGATGCGGGTGAACCAGATGCGGATCGTATAAAAAAAGCAACGCGTCAGTCAAAAGAAACTAAGGTCTACAGCTTCAATTCAAAATCAGAAGTGTGGTGGAAACAAAACCAAAGTAAATTTGCTCCTTATTCAGTTGATGTTGTTCGTTTTGATTGGGAACAAATTCAAGCGTTTGCCGCATTACTGCAAAGAACTATGGATATTTCAGTGATGATCACAGGTGACTCTGCATTTATTTCAACTGAGCAGGGCGAGTGTGAAGTTACTTGGGAAACCCTACAATCAGTAGAATAAGTGATTTAGATTCATTTATTTGATTTTACTGTTTCAGTAATTAAATCTGGTTCATAATGCCTTCTGTTTAGCCTTTATTCAGAAGGCATTTTTTATGGAGCCGACTTTGATGGATCTTGGTTTATTATCTGCAATGTTTCTTATCTTTATAGGATCATTTGTCCAAAGTGCGATTGGTTTTGGACTTGCTATTGTTACTGCGCCACTGCTATTTTTAATTTCTCCTGATTACGTTCCTGCCCCAATAGTGATTGTCGGTTTATTCTTATCCATTATTAATGCCTATAAACATAAAGCGAATGTGTCTTTTCGAGGCTTAGGGTACGCATTTTTAGGTCGGATTCCCGGCTCTGTATTCGGAGGTTTACTGCTTTATTACGTAGATGCAAAACTGCTGTCTCTTTGGATTGGTGTGGTTGTATTACTTGCTGTTGCGATTAGTCTGCTTCCATTTCGTATTGAACCAAATAATTCAAGAATGACGATTGCAGGGTTTTTCTCTGGTCTATTTGGCACCAGTTCAGGTATTGGAGGCCCTCCAATGGCCTTGTTATTACAGCATCAAGAAGCGAACCTTATTCGAGCTAACTTATCTGCTTTCTTTGTTGTGAGTAGTTTTATTTCTCTTGCTGTGCAAGTACCTGCAGGATACATGAGCTTGAATCATTTATATCTTACGCTGCCATTACTTCCCGCTTCGGTTATCGGTTATCTGGTCGCAATGAAAGTAGTGGATAAAATCGATAAAAGCACCATCAGAAAAGTATCACTAGTGATGTGTTCTATCTCAGGTATTGCTGCGATAGTATTAGGAATGAGGTAGCTTCTTTAACTATAGTTATAACGTTATTAATTTAGAGATATCACTTAAGTTAGACACAAGGACATGAAATGAATCAAGAAATGTTAACTCATTACTTTAACCGTATTGGCTTACCTAAGGATACGGCATTAACTATTGAAAACCTTAAAATGATTCATCGTGCTCAACATAGAACGATTCCTTTTGAGAATATTGATATTGTAAATGGCCAATCCATTCAATTAGCTGATGAGGTAATTTACGAAAAACTTGTTAACAACAAACGAGGTGGATATTGTCATGAATTAAATGGACTTCTCTTCACTGTGTTAAATGCCTTAGGATTTGAAGCAAGAGTTCTATTAGGAAGAGTTCATTTATCTCCTGAACCAACAGGGCGGGGACATAGAGTAACCTTGGTGATGCTCAACGGTCAGCAATGGTTGGTTGATGCTGGTTTTGGCACGTTTACACCGAGAGAACCATTACCTATTGAGTTTGATAAAGAGTTGGCGACGGATCTTCAAGTTTTTCGTTTTCTTCGTGATGAAGATTACGGTGTTTTGCTGCAAGTTAAAGAATCTGACGAATGGCTGAGCCTCTATAGCTTAGATATGGGTTATGTGTGTAAAGGCGATTTAGAGTATGCAAATCATTTCTCTTCAACACACCTTGATTCTGTTTTTACTTCAGGAGTGATTGCTGCGTTATCGACACCAGAGGGAATCAATACCTTGTCGAATCAACAATTAAAAATAAAGAAAAATGGAGTAATTCAGCAAATTACATTAGCGGATGAAACTTCCTATTTTAAGGCACTAAAAGACTATTTTGGATTAGAGCCAAATTTATCTTATAAAAAAATTGAACAGCATTTTTAATAAAAATATCTATTGACCTGTCTAAAGCTTCATAGTCTATGCTTTATCAAGTAAACGGAAGGCGTTTTATTTCAAATGAAGAAATGATTTATTTGAAGTGGTGCGCCTTCAAAACGGTTTAAAACATTAGAGATAGACATGAAATTTAGAATAGAAAAAGAATCCGATCATAAAGCAATTGAAAACATAACTTATAAAGCGTTTGAAAACCATCCGCATCATGCTCCGGGTGTAAAACCAACAGAGCATAAAATCATTGAACGATTACGTGAGAATAATGCACTTACTCTGTCACTTGTGGCTGAGAAGGGTGACACCATCATTGGGCATATTGCATTTTCACCTGTATTAATTAATGGCAAGGACTCGAAATGGTACGGTTTAGGGCCTGTTTCGGTATTACCTGAGCATCAAAGTGAAGGTATTGGTTCACGTTTAATTCGTCTAGGTCTTGAACAATTAATCGAGCAAGGTGCGGAAGGGGCTGTGTTACTTGGTGAGCCAGAATATTATCAACGTTTTGGCTTTAAATCGGATGAAAAATTAATACTCGAAGGCGTACCTGCTGAGTATTTCTTAAGTCTGCCATTAAAAGAAATTGAAATGCCTCAGGGTGAAGTTAACTATCATCCAGCGTTCTTTGAATAAATAGAGCTGATAATTCGTTACATTGACATAAAAAACCGCTGGAAGTTCAGCGGTTTTTTCATATTTAGCATTTGAGTTAATGCAAGATTAGCTTGGCGTGTTCAATCTTGTTTTAATCGCCAATTTTGCTTCTTCATTTGCTTGTAGTGCTTCTTCTTCAACTTTCTGACGCATCAGTGCATCAAAGGCAACACGTGCTTCTTGAGCAAGCTCAGACGCTGCTAATTTCGCTTCTTTAGCATTTGTCGAGTCATCAGTTAGTTGACGTAATTTTTCAATGATCTCATCAGGTGCATCACCTAAATCAACACTTGATTCACCACGAGCTAATGCTTCTTTACGTAATTGTTTTTTCAGCATCCAAATAGCATCGTTCGCTTCACGCTCAAGATCAGCTGCTTCAATTGCGTTATCACGTAGCTGTTCAAAGCGTGCCAATGCTTGGCCTTCTTTACTCCATGGATCAACATCTGGTAAGTCAGAAATGTTGATAACAGGATCAACGTAATTATCTTGGTGTGATAAATCCAGCATGGCTGCTTTAACACCAGAGATCATTAGCATGATAGCGATAACTAATAGAGGTAAACCACCAACAATTGCTGCTGTTTGTAATGTTGCTAGGCCGCCCATAAACATCAATGCTGATGGCATGAATGATAGGGTGAAAGCCCAGAACAGACGGTTCCAACGCATTGGATCTTCAGTTACGTTCGTTTGTACTACTGACGCTAAAATGTAAGAGATAGAGTCAAACGTTGTCGCAGTGAAAATCACACATAACAAAGTAAACACAGCAATCACAAAAGTACTGAATGGCAGTTGTTCTAAAACAGAGAAGATAGCACGAGTTGCGCCTTCGCTATTAAGAATACCAACAACGTCTAATTCACCAGATAATTGCAGTGATAAACCGTAGTTACCAAGAATGATGAAGTACATTGCACAGCCTAAAGAGCCGAAGAATACTGCACCTGAAACCATCTGTTTAATCGTTCTGCCACGTGAAATACGAGCAACGAACAGACCCATGCTTGGTGCAAATACTAACCACCATGCCCAGTAGAAAATCGTCCAGTCTTGTGGGAAGTGCGTATCCGCAAAGGTACCCATGCCACCAAACGGTTCTGCCCATGTCGCCATTACAAAGAAGTTAGATAGCATACGACCGATTGAGTCTAAGCCTGTTTCCAACATAAAGATGGTTGGACCGCAAACTAATACAAACAGCAGTAAACCTAACGCACCCCAGAAGTTAATGTTACTTAAAATCTTAATGCCTTTGTCCATACCCATGTACGATGAGTAAGCAAAGATAGCGGTACAAACCATAAGTACTAAAATCTGGCTACCTGTTGTTGCAGGAATACCAAATAGGTAGCTAATACCTTCGTTGATAAGTGGTGCTGCTAAACCTAAGGTTGTTGCTGCGCCGCCCAATAGACCGAAGATAAACAGTACATCAATAACTTTACCCAGTTTACCAAAGCTGTTTGCTTCGCCAATAACAGGCATTAAAGCAGCAGATACTTTTAGTACAGGTTGTTTACGTACGTAGAAGAAGTAAGCAATTGGAATTGCAGGGATCATATAGATACACCAAGCAATTGGACCCCAGTGGAAAATGCCATAAGTCGCCGCCCAACGTACTGCTTCCTCACTGCCAGCTTCTAATTGAAACGGAGGATTTTGGTAGTAGTATGCCCATTCAATCGTACCCCAGTACAAAATACTGGCACCGATACCGCCACAAAATAGCATTGCCGCCAAGACGCCAGTGCAAATTCAGGCTTTTCATCTGGATCACCCAGTTTGATTTGGCCGATATCAGAGAACACGATGTAGATCATGAAGAAAAATGCCGCTAAACCTAGCCCTAAATAAGCAAAGCCCAATTTGTCGGTCATAAATGTTTTAGCTACGGCAATCCACTCGGCACCTTCAGCTGGGAATACCAGTAAAGGAACTACAACCGCACAAAGCAGTAAGATTGCGCCGAAAAAGGTGGGTTTATCGATAAGCTCGAAGTGTTTTTTCATTTTTATTGTCCGTAATAAAAACAGATTTAATTAAGTGCGCGCACCAATAATTCCCCGTGCTGAGGGAATTCAGACGGGTTCAACTTAAATAAATAGAGTATAAATATTGTGTGCGGACGTATTTTTGTAAGTAATGTAATGCTCGAAAAATATTCAGGTCACGATTAACCTGAATCGACGATAAAATAGAGCGAATTTGTCAATCTGTCGACAAACTTATTTCTTTATTTTATAAAAAGTGTGATCTGGATATCATAAAAATAAATTACGAAAAGTCGCTGTTTAATAAACATTCTAAACGAATAAAAAGTGTCAATGATTGGTTTTGATTGAACCTTAATGCTCTCGGTATCAATAACTAGTCTTAAACCACCAAACAGTTGCATTCCTATTTTTAATGGGCGTATTCTACAAACAGATAACACAAACTAATTATAAATAGGGATGCATTATGATTTATCCTTTCACAAAACAAGACTCAACCGTCGACCACTATTTTTCACATGCTATTGCTGATCCATACCGTTGGCTTGAAGATGACAGAAGTGAAGAAACAGAAGCGTGGGTGAATAAACAAAATGACGTCACTTTCAATTACCTTTCCCACATTGATTTTCGTGACGATATCCGATCTTTAATCGCAAAAGGTCAGGATTACCAAAAAACGTCACAACCATTTAAGCGTGGTGAATACACTTATTTTTATCAAAATGATGGCTTACAAAATCAGAGTGTTCTGTATCGTTCAAAAGAAGGAAAGGACGTTGAGGTTTTTCTTGACCCAAATACGTTCAGTGAAGAGGGAACGACTTCTTTAAGTGTTGTTAGTTTTTCAAAAGATGCCTCATTAGTGGCGTATTCGATTTCAGAAGCGGGCAGTGATTGGCGCAAAATCATCGTATTAAATGCTGAAACCAAAGAGCAAATTGAAGCGCCAATTGTCGATGCTAAATTTACTGGTATTTCATGGTTAGGTTCAAAAGGCTTTTACTACTCAAGCTATGATAAGCCAGAAGGCAGTGAGTTATCAGCAAGAACAGATCAGCATAAACTCTATTTTCATGAGATAGGCAAACCACAAGCCGATGATGTTTTGGTGTTTGGCGGAAATGAAGAAGAAAAACACCGTTATGTAAGTGGTTATACAACGGAAGATGATGCGTATTTGGTGATCTCAGCGTCTACATCAACATCGGGTAATAAACTGTTTATCGAACCATTAAACAGAGACGGTTCATATCGATTAACCGTACTTGATCATACGGATTCAGATACCTATGTGATTGAGAATGAAGACACACACCTGCTGATGTTCACGAACCTAAATGCACCTAATGGCAAAGTGGTATCTTATGATGTTGTTACCGGTGAGTGGACAGACATTATCCCTGAACAACCACAGCCATTAGATATAAGTGTTGGCGGCGGTACCTTGTTTGCAACTTATATGGTTGATGTACTTAGCCAAGTGAAGCAGTACGATTTTTCAGGTAATTTATTACGCGAAATTGAACTACCGGGTGAAGGCCAAGCTACGGGGTTCTCAGGTAAAAGAGAACAAACTGAGCTCTTCTTTACCTTTACTAATTACGTTACACCACCAACGATTTATCAATTTGATGTAAAAACCGGCGAGACAGAACTGTATTTAGCGTCTGCTTCACCTTTTGACTCAGAGAAGTTTGAATCGAAACAAGTGTTTTATACATCAAAAGACGGTACGCAAATTCCAATGCTTATCTCTTATCGTAAAGGCATTGAGCTTGATGGTAGTAACCCAACGATTCTATATGGATATGGTGGTTTTAATGTCAGCTTAACACCAAACTTTAGTGGAGTAATGGCCAGTTGGTTAGAGCTTGGCGGTGTGTATGCGATTCCTAATATTCGTGGTGGTGGCGAATATGGAAAAGAGTGGCATAAGGCAGGAACACAGCAACAAAAACAAAATGTATTTGATGACTTTATTGCTGCTGCCGAATTTTTAATCTCAGAAAAATATACCGACTCATCACATTTGGCAATTCGTGGTGGTTCAAATGGTGGATTGCTGGTTGGTGCGTGCATGACTCAGCGACCAGAGTTATTTAAAGTTGCTCTGCCAGCGGTTGGTGTTTTGGATATGCTTCGTTATCACACTTTTACTTCTGGTGAAGGTTGGGCGTATGACTACGGCACTTCAGAGCAAAGTGAAGAGATGTTTAACTATCTATTAAACTACTCACCAGTGCATAACGTGAAAGAGGGCGTTGAATACCCTGCAACATTGGTAACAACTGCTGATCATGATGATCGCGTTGTTCCTGCTCATTCTTATAAGTTTATTTCTGAGCTGCAAGCCAAACAATCGGGTGATAATCCTGTGTTGATCCGCATTGATGTTAATGCCGGTCATGGTGCCGGAATGCCGATATCCAAATCCATGGATTTAATGGCTGATGTTTACGCATTTACCTTAAGTAATATGAAGGTGAATCCGTTTGAGTAAATAAGTAAATTTGGTTTTGTTTATCTTTCAATAAATTAGCAATATAGCGTTTATCAATAATGTAGAGCCACATGCAGAATTGTGTGTGGCTTTTATGTGTTATTTAAATAATCTTTAAATTCAAATGGTTATATTGATGCTATTAACAATGTTTTATTACAGAAAAATAAAGCTGGAGTTACATAACAGTAATTAAAACTATGATGTGTTGTCGATCGCATTGATGTTTATTTTTTGTTGGTAATGTTATTTAATTGATAAAAAATACATCCGTACTATATAAATCACCCAATATATACGGAGATATTATGAATTTTCCAAAAACGTTGTTGGCCAGTGTAATCGCCTTGTCATTGTCAGCTTGTGGTGGAGATTCTTCATCAGATAGTGGCACAACCACACCAAATGAAAGTAACGTTGCTCATGTCGGTAAAGCAGCAGATGGTTACTTACAATACGCAAATGTCTGCTTGGATTTAAATAACAATAAATTCTGTGATGATAATGAACCTTCAGCAACTACAGATGAAGACGGTTCATTTACTCTTGATGTCACTCAAAAACAATTGGAGCTTCATCCTTTACTTGTTGAAGTTATTGCTAATCAAACCATTGATAGTGATGCACCAGGAGTCGTACTCACTAAAGGTTATTCATTGACGGCTCCTGCGGGATCGGATTTTGTCAGTCCGGTGAGTACATTCGTTCAAAATCAAATTGAAAAGGGAAGTACGCCTGAAGAGGCGGTTGAGATTGTTCAAAGTCAACTGGGAACAGAACTCGATATCACAAAAGACTACATTGCAGAAAAGCAGAACAATACATTAAGTGATGCCGAAAAAGCAGAGTTTGAAAAACTGCATAAAGTCGCTCAAGTTACGGCGACTATTTTAGCGGATAAATTCGATGAGCTAAAAAATTCGGCCGCACAAAATGGCATTTCAGACAAAGAGTTAATGAATGTCATTACAGAAGAAGTAAACAATGCAGTGACTAACATTGTCTCTAGTGTTCAAGCTGCCGGTGATGGATTCGATGTCAGCAATGTAGCTAGTGCCGTTAAAGATGGAAGTATTAATATCACCACTGAAAATTTGCAAGACAAAGTGGATGTAAATAATGCCGCTCTTGGTTCGAAAAAAGCAAGCGTTGCAGAGTTAGCAGGGAATGAAGGCTTACTTTGGTTAGGCAGCAACAGCGGTATCGCACCACGCTTAGAATACGGAGTTATTAGTCAGGACAGTGATAACAATGTAGATGAAGAAACATACTTCTCTAATGCCGATTTCGATGGTTTTGAACTGCAAGTTGCAGACTCGACGGTTAACCTTCAACGAGCGCTGACTGCGGATGGCTGGGTTACTGCTGACGACACAATTGTTACTATTGAATCAAGACCAGATGGAGCTGAGACACTAGTCACGGCAACTCGAGATTTATCTCTTAAAGCTAACATGAAAAAAGTGGATGTATCTGGCCTGAATGTTAAAAAGATTTTAGCGAAAACCGCTGATGATGGTGTTTGGACAAGCCTTTATTCAGAAACTCTCGATTTCCCTCAAGGTACTTACGCATATAATTTAAAAATGCAGCCAGAGGTGGAATCTTATTACACCTTTAATGAAGGTAATTGGTGTACTGAAGAGCAAAAAGCAGAGCGTGGCGGAATGTGTAACTCGGTTGCTGTTGAAACTGGAGTTGGTCCGGGAACGCCTGCCACATCACTTGATCAAATATTTAAAGACGTAGCGGATGGTGACGTAAACGCAACGGCAATCATGGCTGGTATATCAAATGGTGGGATTTTAGTTGAAATCGTTGCTGGTGGTGTCGTTAACTTTTATACATGGGACTACATGAACCCCGTATCAGAGGTTATCGCTGTAGGTCAATGGAGCGACATTAATCATCACGGCAAAGTATTAAGAAAAGTCATTGCGCCTGAAGCGTTAATGAATCGAGACGATATTACATGGAACAACTTTAATCGAGATGATGGCAGTTTGTATCTAACTGTCG
Organism: Aliivibrio fischeri; assembly: GCA_038993745.2. Lineage (NCBI taxonomy): Bacteria > Pseudomonadati > Pseudomonadota > Gammaproteobacteria > Vibrionales > Vibrionaceae > Aliivibrio > Aliivibrio fischeri. Next base: position 1,239,890 of record CP160629.1, read on the forward strand.
TTGATGGTTTTGTGCGTGTTGCAGGTGAAATATCGCTTCAAATTGAAGAAGAGTACGTGTTTGGTGCAAATACACTTCAGTTCCTTAAAGACAGCTTACCGACTGCTCTTACGTTTAACGCGTGTTTAGCAAGTCTAGAGGATGCAAGTTATGTTCTAGAGTCGGGTCATACGATTACTTATGGTGCACAAAAATCAGTTTCTTGGTTAATGATGGTGCGTTAACTGAGTATATTGAAACGATGGAATACATGGGAAATAACTTCTCATGGGCGAGTGCGTATACCAACATTTATGATATGCCTGCTTGGATTGCAGCTACAGATGGGAGTTTAGATAAAACATTATTTAAATCTCATGATGCTGATTTCAACTTACTAGCAATGGAAGAGCTATATCACGATGCCGATTACCATTATGGTGAAGAGGGGTTAAACCCTGACGGTTCTTTTGGTTGGTGGGGTAGTTTAAAGGCAACATTACCAGCGAAGAAATTAAGCTCATCTAAGCTTCTTAATTACGTTTATGCCGACTCGTACGAGAAAGTATCACTCGTTTCACTTAAGAACTTAGATTTGGTTGGAGGCTCTTTTAACGAGCTTGAGCGTAACGTCATTAATTACTCTGAAACCTATGAAGGTAAAGAGTCTGTTACTGTTGAAGCCGGTACATTTGATGCTTGCCGAGTAACCGAGAAAGTCTTTGTTGGTGATGTGGTCGATATAAATACGCGTTGGTACATTAACCGTGGTTTCATCAAACAAGAAATGGCAGCACCGTCATGGGCACCAGTTTATAACCGTGAAGCTTTGTACATTATAGGGCTAGATTAAACTGCTAATTCGTAATAACGATATTTAACGTCAAACGCTCCTAATTTAGGAGCGTTTTTATTATTTACTGATTAGCTAAAAATACTTATGGTTGCTCAACCAATTCAGCGTCTTCAGGTTGTGAGCTTGTCATCATCTTATTTAATTTAGGTGCAGTGACTGCCATTACAATAGCTACCGCTAAAGTAACAAAACCAATGTTTTGGAATAGCTCAGTATAAACAGGCAGTGTATCCAGAGGATCGGTTAAATGCTCTGGCGTTGCACTGAATGTGGCTACATAACCACCAATGATGAAAGAAGCGGCTTGAGTTAAAAACCATGCGCCCATCGTAAAGCCCATCAAACGTTGTGGAACCAAACTCGCCACCATCGCAAGGCCGAGACCACTAATCATCAACTCGCCTAAACTTTGGAATAAGTACACCAATATCATCCACCAAACCGAAACCATACCGGCTTGGTCAGCAAACCAGTTGCCTGCGGCTGCAACAGATAAGAAACCAAAGGCACACATAAACATGCCAACAGTGAATTTACCTGGCATAGATAAATCTTTGTTTTTGTTTCCATAGTAAGTGTATAGATAAGCCAATATAGGGCTACAGAAAATCACCCAGAATGGATTTAACGCTTGTAGACTAACAGGGTTAATATCAATACCAAACAACTCAGAGTGGACGTTATTAATAGCAAAAAAGTTAAGTGATGTTGGCATCTGAGCATATAACACGTAGAAAATGATCGCTTGCAGCATAAGAATGAAAGCCACAATCATTTTGTTGCGTTGTTCACCTGTTTCTTTAAACGTTTCTTTTAAGAAGAAGCCAACCACACCAACACCGATTAGACCGAGTGCTAAGTTTGCCATCATGATGTTTTGCAATAGCCATGCACACACTAGGGTCGATGCGATAGTACCAATTAAAACGATAAGCGCTTTGGTTTTGTTGAGAGGCAGAGCATCAGGTTCAGAGCCAATCCCTTGCACTGTACTGCGCAATGAAAAGTAGCTAAATAGACTAGCGATAAGACCCAATCCACAGATGATAAATGCGTATTCATAACCATAATTATTAGCGATAACAGGGCTTATAGAAAGGGAAACCAGTGAGCCAATATTAATGGACATATAATAAAGAGTGAATGCGCCATCTAAGCGTGAATCGCCTTTCTCATAACACTTAGCCAGTAGGCTTGATGGGTTTGCTTTGAATAAACCATTACCAACAGCGATAGCCCCAAGCGCTACATAAATAAAGTTCGGGTTTAAAATGGAGAAACCCATTAAAAAATAACCCAAAGCAAGAACAACGGCACCGAATATCATGGTGCGTTTTGTTCCTAGAACATAGTCTCCGACGTAGCCACCAACAGAGACAAGCCCATACACTAAGGCCGCGAATGCACCAAAGGTAACGAAGGAGTCTTGCATGCTAAAGCCAAGCTTATCTACGAAGTAGACGGCGAGGATCCCTTGAAGGCCGTAGTAACCAAATCGCTCCCATAATTCAATGAAAAATATCATCTTAAATGGTTTTGGTTGGTTTAATATACTTACTTTATTATCCATATTAGTTATTTCACCTAGCTGTTTGTTATTATGTGCGCATTAAAAACTAATTATGAAAATTAAAACGTGATATTTGTTTGTTTTGTAATCTAGTCTCTGTGATCAAGCTCGCATTAGATTAAATGCTCTAATAATTAATCATTAGGAAAACCGAGTCGAGTAACGTAATTACGTGTCTACTAGGTTGCATAAGTTATTGATTGGTTGAAATTAAATATCATTAATGTAACTGGGTGGGATTTCAGAATAATAAACTGCATTAGATTTGTTCATCTAAACTGATTATTTTTTGATGCGTATAAAGAGTGAAGACGTGTTTGGGATGGGGGGCGTAATGCTATTCGTTACTTTGATGCTTTTAAAGATAAAAAGGTAGTCAGAGTTAACGTTGGTGTATCAAAGAAGAAATAGTGGTGTCATTTCTAGTACTAGTTTAAACCGTGATGTGTTGTACATGATTGAATTAGAGTAAATCGATATGCAATGGAGATACTTAACTTAAGCATTCTTATTTGATTTGATGGATGAGCTTTATTGAGCCAAATAATATAAGTTAACGAATTCAATTAACTTACCGAAGAATATTTTAAAAGTAATTATTGCTTGTATTTTCGAACTCCAAAATTGTATTACATCATTAACGTAAGTTTTGCTTTAATCTGTTAAAAATAGCACGTTTTTTTATGTAACTGATTGACTACAAACTTCAATTGGAGGAAAAATTGCATATCTAACGTTCATACCAAGGACATGTTTGTGTATATCGATTTAAAACGAAAGCTAAAAGAAATTCCGATAGAACAATTAAACGAAGAATATGACTTCTCTCTGGGATGGGGTGGCTACGGAAGTGTAGATTGGCAAGAAGTAGTTAGTGAATATAGAACTGTTATCTTATCTGAAGCTGGTACAGGTAAAACTGAAGAGCTTAAATATCTTACTAAAAAGCTTCGTACAAAAAACCTTCCTGCTTTTTTTATTCGATTAGAAGATCTTTCTGGTGATTTTGAAGACGCTTTTGAAATTGGTAGCTATGAAGAATTTACCTCTTGGATGGAATCTGAAAATGAAGGTTGGTTGTTATTAGACTCAATAGATGAGGCTCGCTTATCTGATCCAAGAGACTTTGAGAGAGCAATAAAAAAAATATCTAGGCATCTTACTACTATGTTCGATCGTGTGCATATTATTTTATCTGGGAGAACATCGGCATGGCGTTCTAAAAGTGATTTATCTTTATGCAACGATAAACTTCCTCTTGGTCGAAATGTGACTGGTAATGCTAAAGATGGCGAAAATCCAATTGATAATATTTCAGCTTCCAATTTAGCTACACGTACTGCATTTAAGTTTTATCAGTTGGTTGAACTAAATCGTGAACAAATACAAGTATTTGCTGAAGAAAAAGGTATTTCCAATTCAATTAAATTACTTGATGATATCGAAAGAGTTGATGCCTGGGGATTCACAACGCGTCCTCAAGATCTTATAGATCTTATCGAGTATTGGAGTGTTCATAATAAACTCGGTTCACGTATGGAGTTAATGGAAAGTAATATTCAGAGGAAATTATCAGAACGTTCTCTCGATAGAATCGAATCGAATGAACTTCCGCAAGAAGAACTTTATTCTAAAGCTCAAACATTGGCAGCAGTTGCTACTTTAACGCAGATTCCACATATTGAACTCCCGGAAGGTTCAAGACACTTCTCAGGCAATTCATCAACGTCAATTTTGCTTGATTGGAATAGTAATCAGGTTCTTGACCTCCTAAAAAGGCCTATATTTGACGAAGCTATATATGGCGCGGTACGTTTCCATCACCGCTCTGTCAGAGAATTCCTGACGGCTAAGTGGATTAATGCCCTTTTGTTAAAGAGCACTTCTCAGGCATATATAGAATCTCAATTTTTTCGAACTCAGTATGGTATTGAAGTATTAACCCCTACATTACGTCCCATACTTCCATGGTTAGTCATTTGGAATGAAAACTTTCGTAAACGCGTATCTAAATTAGATCCTAAAGTATTTTTTGAAGGTGGCGATCCAAGTCAATTAGACCTAAAAGTACGCAAAGATATTTTGCGAGATGTATGTGAAGAGTTAGCTAAAAAAGTCCCCGGGCACCTTCAATACGATATTGTGGCAGTGCAGCGTTTTGCGAGTCAAGACTTAGTAGAATATATCCGAGAACTTTTTAATATGTATTCTTGTGATGAAGAAGTGCTTGGTTTTTTACTTCGAATGATATGGAGAGGCCGAATCAAAGGATTGGAAAAAGAAGTAATTAAAACGATAGAGAGCCCTGTTGTTGATAAATATATTCATATTTCTGCGATAAGAGCAGCTAAGGCCATATGCTCTTCTGAAGTTGTAAATAATATTCGAGATTACTATTTTAATAATAATTCTGAGTTAAATAGAGAAATACTGTCGGAGTTAGTCGAAGATTTAGAAATAAATAATAAAAACTTAAAGTGGTTGATAGCTTGTTTTAAAAAGCTAGCTCCAAAAAAAGAATATTCATATGACAGATTAGGTGAGAGCATAATACAGAGCTTAAAAGGTGCTAAAGCTGATGAGTGTTGGACAATTATTATTCAAATAAAAGAATTATTGGAAATAGGACCGCTTCATGATACTTGGCATTATCAAATTTCAAAAAAGTATGATTGGCTAATACCTGTAGTAGCGGCATTAATTGATAAGGTTATTAATGAGCGAGTTTTAATTGCTCTTCAACCTGAAGTGTTAGAGCTGCTTCAAATGATATCGACAGTTCGTGAATATGATATTAGGGAGTTGACGACCTAAAAGAAGATTTTTCTAAGAAAATACCAGCATGGAGTGAGTTGAATTGGGCGCTATTTTGGTCTTCTCTCGAAAAGACAAGGAAAAGTGTACAGTGGAAAGTGCAAAACTTTAGGCAAGCCTCTTTATGTGGGCATTACTGGAATTTTGGTCTTGATGATTTTGACCAAGCCTTATGGGAACTTAGTAATAAAAAAGATTTTGATGATCGAAAAGTTGTTTTGTCTTTAGTTTTTGATTTATATAAGTCATCCGGAGATAGACCGACTTGGTTAACTAAAATCAAAGATTGTTTATCTGATAGTCCTGATCTTTTAGAATATTTGTCTTTATTGATAGATCCACCTCCGCCTTCACAGAAAGAGCAGGAATTTGAAAAACAAAATAAAAAATGGGAAATCAAACGGAAAGCAAGAGAAGATAAAGATAAAAAATTCCATGATGATTGGAAAAGTTGGCTGAACTCTAATTTCAAGAAAATTACAACAGAGCAAATAAAAAAACCTGGAGTCCTTACTAACGCATTGTGGTATCTACATCATCAAACAGAGAAATCGGATGATTCTTCTTCTCGCTGGACATGTTATAACTGGCTTTCTTTAGAAGGAGTGTTTGGGAAAGACATCGCAAAATTCTATCGTGATGGAGCAGTTAACTTTTGGCGAAATTATAAGCCCCAGATACGCTCGGAAGGTGCCGATTTTAACAAAACAAGCGGTACAGTTATTTTCGGCCTTACAGGATTAGAGATAGAGGCGCACGAGAACAAAGGGTGGATAGCTGAACTTACTCCTAAGGAAGTTGAGCTTGCCTGTCGTTATGCATCTTACGAACTTAATGGATTTCCGACTTGGCTTCCGAAGGTATTTATTGCTCATCCACAAGAAGTCTCCGATTTCTTGTGGAGAGAGATCAAGTTTCAGTTAAAGATTGAAACTGAAGATAGTCAGATCCATTACATTCTAGATAAAGTTAATTGGACTGGGGAATGGTGTTGGGATTCAATATCCCCACGAATTCTCAATTTAATTAAGAGGGAGCCAAAAAATCTTGAGAGTTTGGAAACATTACTTAAAATTCTGATGAACTCAAGTATTGAGTCTGATGCGCTTATACAATTATCATCTAAGAAATGTAAGCAACTAAAATCTTATACGCATTTAGCTCGTTGGTATGCAGTCTGGGTTGCTATAGAACCATCAAAAGCTATCGATAGCCTAGAAAGTAAACTATCTAAATTCGATGATAAGGAGCAAGAGCTGTTTGCTATGCTTTTTGTTACGAGTTTAGTCGGTGGTCGTCGAAATAGAGTTACTCATGAAAGAAGTGACTTTAAGCAGCCTGCATATTTAAGGCGTTTATATATGCTCACGCATAAGTATATTCAAATAGAGGACGATATAAATCGTTGTGATAGCGGTGTATATAGCCCTACCTTGAGAGATGATGCTCAAGATGCGAGGGAGCTTCTCTTTCGCGAACTAGATGCATTGAAAGGTAAGGATGCTTTTTATGAAATGCAGCAATTGGCACTTTCCCATCCTAATCTGAATTCTAGAAAATGGATGCTAGAAAAAGTTAAAGATCATGCTAAAGCTGATTGTGAACTAGGGCCATGGAAAGCTAAGCAGGTATTAGATTTTCAATATTGTTTAGAGCGAACACCTAAAAATCATGCAGAACTAGCTGAGTTAGCAGTTTTTAGATTAAAAGATCTTAAACAAGAGCTTGAGGGAGGGGACGACAGCATTGCGAGCACTCTTCAAAAAGTAGATGTGGAAACGGAGATGCGTAACTTTATAGCCTATATATTACGCAGTAAATCCAATGGTAGGTACAGCGTACCTCAAGAGGAGGAGATGGCCGACGCAAAAAGACCTGATATTAGGTTTCATGGCAATGGTTTTGATGGGCCAGTTCCTGTTGAGCTCAAACTTGCAGAAAACTGGACAGGACCACAATTGGTTGAACGTTTAGAAAATCAACTATGTGGTGATTATTTAAGAGATAATAGATCAAATATTGGTATTTTTTTACTTGTTTTGAGAAAGAAAAAGTCTGGTTGGGTACTACCTAATGGCAAAGCTAATAACTTTTCAGAATTGATATTTATGCTTGAGCAACATTGGAAAACTATTTCTAGTAAATTTGCTAATGTTAGAGATATTCAAATAGTTGGAATAGATTTGATGCGAAGAAGTGATAAGAGGGAATAATTGATTGACCGCTTATATTGTTGATTCTTATTTACTTTGGTTGTATTAACGCTTAACTTGTGTGTAATTAGTAAAACTCTAACTCATTTTGGCTTAAGTTAGTTATAAAACTCCCATACAATAAAGGTCGCTTACACGGCCTTTATTTCAAACTTTATAAACAATTATTCACTTAAAAAAGCCAAAGCCCTCAACTTAACTCCCTCAGTATACCTATTTATCTTCCAATGCTCTGGACTCCAGCCTTTTACAAAGCGGTGGAAATCAGCCCATGCAATGCAATAAAGAGGTCGCCATTCTGCTTCTATTTCAAGGGTTGTTTCTAATTGGTTTTCACCTAATGCGTGTTTGATTTGCTCAAAGTAGTGGTCGAGTAATTCGCTCTCAAGCTCTGCGCATTTTTCTGGGGGAATGCAACTGCTGATAAATAAAATCACATCCTTCATACCGCAGCCTTTTCCTATGTATTGGAAATCAACCGCAGCAACGTGTTTTCCATCTTCAGAAAAACAGAAGTTCGCTAACTTAGCATCACCATGAACAAGAGTTTGATAACGGGTATTTTTAAGTGTTTGATCAATCTTAAACGCAGCGTCTTTTAATGGTAAATCTGTTAAGGCTTCAAGCTCATCAGGGCGTGTGTCTAAATGCCAATAAGTACCCGTTTCCCATAATCTTATTGGCTGCGTGTCTAAGTGCTCGATATGAAAATACGCAAGCCAAGTTAAACAGGCTTTGGCTTCGTCTAATGATACGTCGGTTTTTACAAGAGGAAAGCCAGCGGTCGCCAGATCCTCAAGCACTAACACGAGCTCATTATCACGTCGCTCTACGTATAAACAGCAGGGTACAGGATTATACAGTGACACTGAGTTGGCATAATCTTGATACCAATTGAGTTCCACTTGGTATGAGTCGAGTTTACGTTGGTGTGATAAATCTGTATTCCAACCTCTAGGATGCACTTTAGGTTTTGGTAACGTGATTTGTTTGATGATAACTGAGGAAGTAGGGGCATTGCATAAATGCAAACGCACCAACTCCCCATAACCGCCCCACAAGGTTTGTAGCGTATCGGCCTGAGTAATTGATGCGTTTTCGAAACCCGAAATACGTGATAAATCAAACATGTCGAGTTCCTTTATTCATCCAGTTTAATCTAGATTACTTATGGTTTGAGAAGTTGTCGCCTTTTGCCATGCGATCGTACATGATCACGTTTACCGCAGCCGCAAGGTTCATACAACCATTGGTAGGTACGTAAATCGTTTCACGACAGAAATCGGTGATCTCTTTTTTCAGCGTACCATCTTCAGGGCCAAAAATGTAAAACGCACGTGGTGGGTGCTTGTAATCTGGCAGTGGTTTTGCACCTTCAATCAAATCAACGGCTACAGGCACACAATCTAGAGGAACGATGTCTCTTAGATCTTCAACACCGATTAACGGTAGGTTTAAATGCTGACTTTTTGTATCCGTACAAAACTGCTTAGCAATGTCATAACGCTTTCCTGTGTAGAATACAGAGTTTACGCCATAGCAACCCGCAGCGCGCATTACAGAGCCTACGTTTTCAGGTGTTTTTGGGTTTACTAAACCAATACAAGAATAGCCTTTAGTCATTTTTACCGTCTTTCTCTTACAAAATTTGCGCGAAGTATACCTAAATTGATGTCATTCATATAGACTCATTAGAGAATTTCCTAAGAGAATGATTATGAAAACAGTAGCAATTTTGGTTGATGTGCAAAACATCTATTACACCACGCGTGATGTCTACCAGCGTCATTTCGATTACAACGCATTATGGGCAAAAGTAACCGAAGGAAGAACCGTGGTGGGAGCGAACGCCTATGCTATTGCTCGTAGCGATGATAAACAAAAACAGTTTCATAATATTCTTCGTGGTATTGGTTTTGATGTTAAGTTAAAACCCTTTATTCAACGCCGTGATGGCTCGGCAAAGGGCGATTGGGATGTAGGGATCACCCTTGATGCGATTGAACTGGCTGAGCAGGCTGATATTGTAGTTTTATTGTCTGGTGATGGGGATTTTGATTTACTCATTAAGCGAATTCAGTCACGTTTTAATAAAGAAGTTGAAGTGTATGGCGTGGCAGATTTAACCGCTAATTCACTCATTGATGCGGCAGATCGCTTTATTCCAATTGAAGATAATCTATTGTTATAAAACAGATTATCTATTGTAGGTCGTTGTGTTAAGTAATCTGTAATTGAGATAATTATCATTCTACGCCTTTCTACTCCTACTGTATTTTATAGAATGGGGAGGAGGGCAACGAAAAACGGCCTTTTTATAATTGGCTCACATCATAAAAAAGGATAATAATGAAATGAGTCAAGCAACACAGCAGCATTCCGATCCGGTTCCTATCGTGAGTAACGTGATACTTCACGCTTTTGATTGGAGCTATCAACGAATTACTGAACAAGCTGAATTAATTGCTCAATTGGGTTATCGCTCAGTGCTTGTTTCTCCTGCCATGAAATCTCTTAACTTGCCATCAGGAACCAAGTGGTGGCAGCGTTATCAACCTCAAGATTACCGTTTGATTGATAACCCTCTTGGCGACACGTTTGATTTTAAACGCATGGTTGAACGTTTAACTGAGCTTAATATTTGGGTTTATGTGGATGTGGTGTTTAATCACATGGCCAACGAATCGGATATTCGAGCTGATTTAGAATACCCAAATCAATGGGACAGAGAAGACTACGCTAAAGATCCTGAAAAGTACGAGGCATTAACTTTATTTGGTGATTTATCTGAGCCTCTGTTTACTGAGAACGATTTTGTTGAAGCGTTTGGCATTGAGAATTGGAATGACAAATGGGAAGTGCAGAACGGGCGTATTTCAGGTGGTCCACACGATCCCGGTTTACCGACATTAGCCGATAATGAACACGTTATTGCACAGCAACGTGCGTATTTAAAAGCGTTAAAAGCCATTGGTGTGAAAGGCTTTCGGATTGATGCCGCAAAGCACATGAGTCTTGAGCATCTTGAGAAAGTGTGGGATGAAGAGATCACTCATGATATTCATATCTTTGGTGAGATCATTACCGATGGCGGTGCAACAAAAGAAGAGTACGAAACCTTTTTAAGCCCATATTTACAAGAAACCAAATTAGGTGCTTATGATTTCCCTCTGTTTAATACCTTGTATCAAGCGCTAGAGGGAGAGGGGTCATTAACAAGCTTGATAGACCCGTATGTCTACGGCATGGCGCTTTCTCCATTACGTGCAATTACTTTTGCTACTACTCATGACATTCCTAATAACCAGGTGTTTCAAGACCTTGTTATGTCTGAAGAAAACGAATGGCTAGCTTATGCGTATTTGTTTGGGCGTGATGGTGGTATTCCGTTAATTTACTCAGAGAATGAGATCAGTGGATTTAAAAATATGGAAGGTAATCCACGCTGGAAAGAAGAGTGGTGCTCTAAACGCATGACGCAATTGATTGGGTTTTATCATGAAATGTATGGTGAAACTCAAATGCAAGTTGAAGCCAGTGATGAGCACTTGGTGTTTGCACGAGGCGAGCGTGGTTTAGTCGCTATTAATAAATCTGATCATAATATTGAAGTGAATGTCGCGGTTAAGGCGGATATAGTTTGGTTAGAGCATACTTCTCAAACTTATCATGCACCACAGCAAGGGAATTTGCGTTTCTTTATTCCTGCAAAATCGTATTTGCTGTTTTCTCGTTAATTGTTAGTTTTTAGAGTAAAGCGTAATAAAAAAGGTGGATAATTTATCCACCTTTTTTGTTTGTTACATTGTTTATTTAAGATAACTATACTTTAAATTGATGCACAATATCACTTTGTTGATGAGCCAGTTCATTTAATGTTTGGCTTACATTAGCAATGTCGTTCATCGCTTCTTGGTTATTTTCAGCAATGTGGCTGATGTCTTCTAAGCTACGTGCAATCTCAGTTGTTGTTGCACTTTGCTCGTTTGCCGCTTGAGAAATGTGATTACTCATGTGGCTGATCTCTTCAATTAAGTTTTGGATCATCACCATCGCATTATTGGCTTCGTTGGTTTGAGTGACGCTTTGTTGCATGTCTTCAACACAGCTTTCAATCACTGTCGTGGTGGTTTTTGAGCTTGATTGAAGGTTAGCAATCATTACTTCAATTTCAGAAGTTGATTTTGCTGTACGTTGAGCAAGAATACGAACTTCATCAGCAACAACCGCAAAGCCACGGCCTTGTTCGCCGGCACGAGCGGCTTCGATAGCGGCATTAAGTGCCAGTAGGTTGGTTTGTTCAGCAATGTTATTAATCACATCCAAAATTGAGCCAATTTCGCTGCTTACTTTTTGAAGGTTTGATACGGCTTGTACTGATTCATCTAAACGAGAAGAAAGCTGCTCAATGGTCTCTAAGTTGTTTTTCATGACTTGCTGACCGTGCTCAGAAGCCGCTTCTACTTCTTGTACTTTTAGTAGTGAACTTTCTGAGCTTGATGCAACTTCTACAACCGAGTGTTCCATCTCTGTCATTGCCGCTGCAACGCTTGTAGTTTGTTCACGTTGGTTCAGTAGTTGTTGTTTCGCTTTCTCTGCGGTTGCGTTGTTATTTTGTGCCACTTCAGTCAGTTCGTCTGATGCTCCACTTAACTGGATTAATACTTTTTGTAGATTGTCGGCAAGGGTATTGATATGACGAGATACACGGCTAAATTCGGTATTTCGTTTGGTTTCAATACGCTGAGTCATATCGCCAGAGGTTAATGACTCTAGGATCTTAAGCATGTTTTGTAGTGGGGTACGAACTGATGTCGCTAGGTTAAAACCAATAAAGGTCGCTAACAGAGAAACAACCACACCCAGAACAATCCCTTTATAAAGACTTTGTTGGTAAATGGTGTCTGCTTGTTGCAGTGAGTTTTGTAAATCTTGGTTTGCTAATTGATTAAATGAAGTCAGCAGGGTAATGGCTTTATCAATTTGCTGAGCAAGGTTTGAGATGTTGGTGTACAACGCATCTTTAGCCGTTAGATAGGTAAAGTGAGTATTTAGAATCCCTTCTTTTTGTCCTACTTCAGCGCTGAATTGTTTTACTGAATCATCAAATGTGCCTTTTAGCTCAGGCAATTGGTTTGCTAGCCCACGGTAAGCGTAGTTTAGGTGCGTAACTGCTTTTTTGTTTTGATTAACGGCTTTATTAACCAATGCGATATCGTTACTTGCTAATGCATCCGAAGTAATCAGCTCTGCGTCTTCTAGTTTCACGAAGTAGCTTTTCGCCATCATCTTAACAGCGATACTTTCTTGGTCATTAATGTATTCTTTCATACGTACACTTAACTCAGTGTAAAGACGTTGAAAGTTACGGATCGCTTGTTGTTTTTCATCTTCAGCCGTTAGTAGGGCTTGGTAGTTATCCATTGCTACTTTTGCTTCATTGAAATAAGCGCTTTCTATTTTAGCCAGTTCTGATCGTTGTTGTGCACCCGTGTTTTTTTGTTGAGCGGTATTGATAAGTTGTTTAAAGGTATTTTTAAATTTGGTTTCTGCAACAGAAAATTGCTCACGAGCTTGCTGCATTTGAATAGTATCGCGAGTAGTAAGGAAATCTTTAAATGACTTATCAGCAGCAAGTAAGGAGACGCTTGTTTCGTTTGATAAGCTCACTAAAGGCATGGATTCTGAAGAGACAGATTGCATCTGTTTGTGAATATTGCTCGTTCCGTTGAGCATTAAGATAACCGTCGTAATAAATAGGATAACAATTAAGGAGAATCCTGCGTACATGCGACGAACTACCGAACTGTTCATGTTGTATCTCTCTTTCATCTAAAAGGGTATTAAGATTGTGCAATGATGATTTTTTTGCTTGCGAGTCTTAAAATGGCTACAGTGATTATTCATGATATGATTAACTCGTCACACAAATTGCGACCTTGTCTATAAAATTAACAATAACTGTTAAAATTTTTACATTATTTCGGGTGAGTTCTCTGTTTGGGTTTTAGATGATTGCTTTTACTATTTCTCAAGTGATTGTTTTTGAGCTATTTGTAACGCATACTAAGTGAAAGTAAAAAATAAAATAGAATTCTGGGTATTATTGGAGGCGCTTCATGGCTGAAGAAACAATTTTTAGTAAGATTATTCGCAAAGAAATTCCTGCGGATGTGGTATATCAAGATGATTTAGTTACGGCTTTTCGCGATATTAATCCAAGAGCGCCAAGCCATGTATTGATCATTCCTAATAAATTGATCCCTACTACGAATGACGTAGAACCAGAAGATGAATTGGTGATGGGACGTTTGTTTACTGTGGCTAGAAAAATTGCACAAGATGAAGGAATTGCTGAAGATGGTTACCGTTTAATCGTCAATTGTAATCCTCATGGTGGTCAAGAAGTTTACCATATTCATATGCACCTAGTTGGCGGTCGCCCTTTAGGTCCAATGCTACTAAGCTAATAGATATCATATAGAGGCTCCTGTTTTTGTGGAGCCTTACTTTTCCAACGATGAGTTTCTTATAATAATGAATTCAATATTGAAGAAATCCACCATAGTTACTTTTGCTTTGCTGCTTTCTGGCTGTGCAAATATGTCTGTTGGCAATTTGTTTAGTCATTATTCAGCTCAAACTAATGATGTTTATCAATTAGTGAAAAGTGGTGAAGCAAAACAAGCTTATACTCTTGAAGAGCAGGAAGTGGGTGGCCCAATTCTTGATAATATGGAGCTTGGTCGTATTGCTTTATTAAGCGAGCAATATGCGGAGAGTAAAACGGATTTTGAAGTAGCAGAGCAAGCCGCAAGAGTACAAAGTGACCAAGCGACTATCTCTGTTTCTGATTCAGCAAATCAAGTGGGTTCTTTAGTCACGAATGATAATTTAATTGACTATAAACCAGCGGATTATGAGTTAGGTTACTTGCATTTATATTTGTCTTTAAATTATTTAAAAAATAATGATTTAGAAGGTGCTTTGGTTGAGGTTCGTAAAGCGAACTATATTCAAGAGCAAGCGAAAAGAGACAGAGAAAAGGATTTACAAAAAGCAGAAAAAGAAGCAAGAAAAGAGGGCGTTAAAACCAACGTAGGGGCTATTTTAGCTAATTATCCAGATGTGGGTAATCAACTTGCTGCAGTTCAAAATGGCTATCTTTTCTATTATTCAGGCCTGCTTTATGAAACCAATCGTTCTTTAAATGATGCTTATATAGATTATAAACGAGCGTTAGCAGTAGCGCCGAATAATAAAACGGTGATTGAATCTGTTCAACGTGTTGCTCGTAAACTGGGTATGCGTAACGATATCAAAATGTTAGAGAAGCAATACGGTGCTTACCAAGTACCAAAACGCTCTGATAGCCGTGTGATTATTATTGATGAACAAGGTATTTTACCGCCATTGTCTGATTGGCGATTGGGCTTACCTATGTGGGATAGCCAAGGTAATTTTGTTCAATATAATTTAGCATTACCTTACTATAAAAACACCAAACGTCAGGTATTTCCGCCACTAAAAGTGAATGGTAAGTCGTTAGCGAGTGATCAAGTTGCTGATGTAACATTAATGGCGAAGAACGATCTTAATGAACGCATTCCTGCAATGGTGATCCGCCAAGCTTTACGTGTTGTTGCTAAAGATGAATTAAGAAAAACATCAAGAAACAGCAAAGAAGAAGAGTTGGTTAATGCGGTCTTTACTATCTTTAATACATTAACAGAACAACCTGATACACGTAGCTGGCAAACACTACCGGCACAAATAAGTGTAACAAGTATGAGTATTGAGCCCGGAAAGAATCAAATTCAATATCAAGGAAATGAACTAGACTTTACAGTAAAGGAAGGACATACCGTTATCGTCTGGTCATCTAGACAAGGAAACGCCGTCACTTGGTGGCATAAACAATTAGGGGAAATATAATGAAAAAATGGTTTATCGCACTTTTGTTACCACTGGCTTTGGCTGCGTGTAGTTCAAGTCAAACAGCAGGGATCAGTGTTGATAGCAGCACTCAAAAAGTTGTCTTTGGTGATAACGTATTGGGTAACCGTTTATCGGTAGAGCAGATCACAACACAAGACAATAATGGCTTGGTGCGTGGTATTGTGTCAGTTACAAGTAAATTTACGGGTGATCAACAGCTTCAATACCGTTTTTACTGGTATGATGAACAAGGTTTAGAGGTTAACGGTTCTGATTCTCCTTGGCGTACGTTTGTTGTTCGTGGTTTAGATACAATGAGCATTCAATCGGTGGCTATGAAGCCTGAAGCAACTCAGTTCCGTGTTCAAATTCGCACATTAGATTGATACTCATCTCTATGAATAGTTGACCACACTGTTTATTAACATTATTTGGTCAGCTATTTATGTTGAAGGGTATGGTTTCTTTTATAAGATAAAGACTCACTAGAGGTAAAAACAAAATGAAGAAAAGTGTTATTGCATTATTAAGCTTGGCTGTATTACTTGGCGGTTGTTCAAACAAGGTAAGCTATGGTGATGCTCAAGCTGTTGAAACAACAACTGTAGATTTCGGTTCAACTGATTTACAAAAAATCGCAGGTGAGATGACTGAGAGCATGCTTTCTTCTGGTGCTGTTGCTCAAATTACTCAAGGTAATCGTCCAATTGTTTTTGTTGAAAGCATTAAAAACAAAACAAGTGAACACATTGATACTGAATCTGTAACAGATTCAATCAGCACTAAACTACTTAACTCTGGTAAGTTCCGTTTTGTAGATATGGATCGAGTGGAAGCAGTTCGTTCACAACTTAACTTCCAAAACAATGATGAGCTAGTAAACCAAAATACAGCAATTCAGTTTGGTAAAATGGTTGGTGCTCAATACATGCTTTACGGCAACCTTTCTAGCATCGTGAAAAATGCAGGTAGCGACAAAGACGTATACTACAAAATGACAATGCGTTTAATGGATTTAGAAACAGGTCTAATTGAGTGGGCTGATGAAACTGAAATCCGTAAGCAACAAGAGAAAAGCCTACTAGGTTGGTAATCTCTTAATTACTTAGAATCATAAAAAAGCCCTTCATCTCGTTGAGTGAAGGGCTTTTATTTTGCGTTGAATATATTGATTAAGACACTTTGAAGAAGCTGACTTCTGCCTTTAATTCTTCAACTAAGGAAACCATTTCTGTATTTGAGTCAATCGCTTGAGTCACGCCTGATAAGTTGTCGACCACCATGTTTTTAATGTCTTCTACATTATGTGCGATGTTTTGGTTTACGATTGATTGCTCTTCAGAAGCGGTCGCAACTGATGAGTTTATATCAACAAGCAGAGTTACTTTCTCTGAAATATTGTTGAATGCGTCTTCAATCTTATCCGATATTTTCGCTAAATCGTTGGTTAGCTGTAAGTTGTTTTCCATCGCATCAACGGCTTTTGTCGCTTCTGTTTGTAGAGTCGCAATGATCGTTTGAATATTGGCTGTTGAATCTTGTGTTTTAACCGCCAAAGCTCTCACTTCATCTGCAACAACCGCAAAGCCACGCCCTTGCTCACCAGCTCGTGCCGCTTCAATCGCAGCGTTTAGAGCGAGTAGGTTTGTTTGGTCTGAGATATTACCAATAACGTCAACCACTGAGCTGATGTTGTCTGATAGGATTTTTAACTCTTCAATAATGCAAGATGACTCTTTAACCGATGATGAAACGCGGTCAACGATAGAAGAGGACTCTTGTAACGTTTTTAAACTATCAGAGGAAAGAACTAATGTTGTGCTCGTCTCTCCTTCAGCAGATAGTGCATTCGCGGCAATATCGTTCGCTGTGGTAGCCATTTCAGTAATAGCTGCAGCGACTTGATCAATGTGTTGTAGCTCAGATTCAGATCGCGTAACGTTATTGTTAGTCACCTCAGAGATTTGTTCTTGATGTTCAGATAGCTTATACATAATGGTGTTTGTTGTTGTCATTACACCAGAAATGCGTGATTGTAAGCTCTCTAATGATTCTGTGATTAAATCAATTTCGTTTCCTGTTTTAGGAATGGATAGATTAGTAAAATCACCACTCGCCATTAGTTGAATATTGCTCACTACATTTGGGATCTGTGAAAGCTCTTTACGAACCACAATAAATTGAGCAAGAGTCAAAACCAAACCAAGAATAACTAAAACACTGATTAACGCTGTTCGGATATTTTGAGCATTTTCAAAGGTGGTGGTTTGGTTTGTAAATACGTAACCAACAAGTCCATGCGAAAGTGGCAACTTTGTTAAGCTAAAAAACTCGTTATCCCCAGCATCAATAAACATTGGCTTGTCTGTCACCCCTTTATATTCAGGCCTAATTTCGAATAAATTCTTATTTAGCCAATCAGGTGAATTACTATCAATAGCAACAATATGACCACTCTGAGTTGTTAAAGCGAATTCAATACCACTATCTGGTATTAATACATTCAAGTTAACCCCAACAGCAATAACACCAACAATTTCATTATTGAATAAAAGCGGAGCACTCGCTGTTATTTCATATATTCCACTGTTAGAAAGGTAAGGTGTTGATATATTAGCTTCTTTTTTATCTTGCATAATAGAGTTAAACCACTCTCTATTACCTTTGATAGCGTTAAATGTTGGATGCCAACCATTAGCAGCAACAGAGAAAACATCACCATTTAAATTGGATAAGATAACATTAGTGTATGTTTTATTTGATTTAACAATATCTTGAATGTTGCTTAAGATAAGCTTTTCGTCAAATGGTTGGTTTGGGTCTAATTCAATGGCAGCTGATAATGATTTTATTGAGCCATAAAGTCCATTTATTGCCGCATTAAAATTAGCTTGAGTTACATCAAGTGCAATCTTACTGGCATGCGTCATGTTGTTTTCTTTGTATGATTTTAAGAAACTTCCTGATGCAACAAGTGTTAAAGCAAGCGTTGTTAATATAACTAAGCAGAAAATTAAAGTTATTTTTTTAATCATTTTTTGAAGGTTAATAATGGTTATAGATTGCGCACATTACACTGCTATTTTATGGTTTGAAATTAAAATTTTCGCTCATTTAAAAGGTTTTATAATTATTTATAAATGGGTTTTCTTAATGCTTTTTTATATATAAAAAGAAGAAAATAAGACGGCGCTATTTGTTTGGTTTTTATAATTATTTAACTCTAATTTATTGTTGTTTAATGGTTTATTTTTTATGGCGCTCGGTTCTTATTTAAGCAGACTAATGCTAGATAAGATAAAAAATAATACCGGCAAGTTTTCGGTTTTCTTATGTTAGTAAGGGATCTTTATGTAATGGCATTTATTTTCAATCAACGCTTGGGTATTTGTGCTGAAAGGAGTATAACTACATCACATCTATCAAATGAGAGAAAAATGATGAAACTGAATAAGTTAGAAAACAAAAATCGTCGTATTCGTAAAAAACTGTACTTAGGTGAGTTTGCGATTCTTGGTTTCGAGGTGAGCTGTGCTACCGAGTTTAAAGATTTCGATCAATATGATGCATTCGTAGATGAGTTTATCGATTACATTAACAGTATTGACCTATGCTTTGGTGGCGGTGGCCTTGAGTTATTTGAAGGCTTTATTTGTTCAATAGAGCGTTACCGTTCAGTAACAGAAGAAGAGCAATTAGCGGTAGCAAACTGGTTGGACGCTCGTTCAGAAGTGAAGAAAGTCGAAGTGAGCGATTTAGTGGATGCTAACTATCTATAATTTTGATTCTCAATAAATCAGAATAAAAAAAATCCGCTGATAATGGCGGATTTTTTATGAGTGCTATTTTTTCACACATACCACGATGGCATTGCCTGACGAGGCTTCAAGTGGAGTGATCTTTTCATAGTCATGTTCAAACATATGAACGTCAAAGTACGGCTCTAACAAGGCTGTTAGCTGGTTAAAGTCAACGGCAACCATTGGGTGTTTGTCATCCCAAATTTCGGTTACACCATCTGTTGTCTTTTCTATTTTCAGCAATAAGTGCTGTTGCTCACCCTCGCCGCAATAGTTCCAACCTGATTGGAAGCTAAATTGACTGCCTTCATGTTCTGCAGCGTGTTTTACAAATGAGCGATTGTCGATTTTGTTTTTAGCTACAGAGTTAAAACAAAGCACACCTTCAGGCTTTAATGCGGCATGAGCACTTGCAATACATTCACTCAGTTTTTTTATATTCGCATTGTAATGAATGGAATAAAGAAAACAGGTGATTAAATCCAATGGTTCTTCAACCTTGAAATTACTCATGTCATGCAAAATAAAATTCGCATCAGGGTTACGCTGCTTAGCTATATCAAGCATAGGTTGGTTAATGTCTAAACCACTTGCTTGGTAGCCATAATTAATAAAATGATGAACATGTGGCCCTGTACCACACGCTAAGTCAAGATAATCTCTTCCTTGATTACCAAAGATTTGGTGTATACGACGTACAAAATTACTTTGTGATTGATAATCAATGTCAGCACACATTAAATCGTAATAGCCAGATAAATCAGTATATAAAGCGTTAGAGGACATTTTAGCCTATCCATTACAACACCAGTCTACTTTAAGTGTTTGATTAACTGCTTATTTTGAGAGGTATAAAAGAAAAACGTCTTATAAGGAATGACAAAGCGTTAAGCCTGAAGAGACGCGTAGGGCGCGGATAATAATTCAATTTGTATTGTTTGAATAGATAAAGTTATTCAATTTTTAAAATGATTTTTTTCGGTGTCTTTTGGTCTTTTTTAAACTCAATGTCACTCTGTGTTAGACTGCGTGAAAGCTTATTCTAATGCACTGATATAACGAGATTTTATGGATAAACAATTTAAAGGTTTTGGTTTAACTATTTCCCATGTTTCTGCTTTAAGTGGTGGATTAACCAATGCGTGTTTAAAAGTTGAAGCAAAAGAAGGCTCGTTTGTTTGGCGTCCAATATCCTTGCAGGCAAAGATTCTAGGAGCGGATAGAGCGAAAGAACATGAGATTCTACAAGCGTTATCTGATGAATCTTTTTCTCCGAACGTATATGGAGCAAATGAAGAGGGGTTATTAGTTGAGTGGTTTGAAGGTGAGGTTATTGCGCTTGATAAAGCTCAAGATGTCGCTGTTGATTTATTGTGTTCGGTTCATCAAATTTCATTAGATAAGTTAAGTGAACAAATAAAAAATAAGCCGATGAGTTTAAAAGATCGAATTATTGATTATTGGAATTCAATTACGCCAGAAAATCAAACACCAGAGATGGAAGCGTATTTTGAGTATTTCTCACAGCAAGATGAGCAAGCTTTCTTCTCTCATTGCTTATGCCATTACGATATTGGTGCATATAATATTGTTGTTAAAGAGGATGGCTATGGTCTCATTGATTGGGAATACGCTTCGATGGGTGACCCAAGCCAAGACCTTACATCTATGATTATTGCTAATCAATTTAATATGGATGATGTTATTTCATTGTATTGCCAAAAACGTAGTTTAAATATTGATGAGTGGAAGCGGGCGGTGATTCATTGGACCCCGTGGGTGACTTTTATGGGGGCGTTGTGGTTCTCATTAGGTTATCAATTACTCAAAAACACTTGCTATCAAGAGTTAGCAGAACGAGAAATGTGTAAATTAATAAAATTACTTCCATCAATTCATAAATAAATTGGCAATAATCTAGTGTAGATCACTGTTCTCAGTATTGCTTCAGTTAAGAGATTTAAAAGCACAGTTTTCGTGGTAGATTAAATTCACTTATATGGAAAACTCTTATACCGAACAGGGGAAACATGATTATTTATCTTCACGGCTTTGACTCAACTAGCCCAGGTAATCATGAGAAAGTAGTTCAACTTCAATTTATTGATGAAGATGTCCGTTTTATTAACTACAGTACACTGCATCCAAAGCATGATATGCAGCATTTGCTTAAAGAAGTGTATAAAGTGATAGAGCAAGCTGGTGATCCAAACCCTATTATTTGTGGTGTGGGCTTAGGTGGTTTTTGGGCTGAGCGCATTGGTTTTCTATGTGGTATTCGCCAAGTGATTTTTAATCCGAACCTGCATCCAGAAGTTAATATGGAAGGTCGTATTGATCGCCCAGAAGAGTATGCTGACATTGCAACTAAGTGTGTAGAAAAGTTCAGAGAGAAGAATAAAGCAAACTGTTTGTGTATTTTATCTAAAAATGATGAAATTCGTGATAACAGCGACACTGCTGCAGAGCTTGAACCTTATTATCAAATTGTTTGGGATGAAAAGGAAACACACAAATTTAAGAAGATCTCACAGCATCTTCAAGCGATGAAGTCATTTAAAGAAGCGGAAACTCTCATTTAAACAACCGTCTCTTTACCCTAATGAAACATAATAAAAACCTCACATTATCGTGAGGTTTTTTGATCTAAACCAAAGAATTAAAATAATGTTACATTTCCTTTCAATTACATCAATTAATTTACACCTCTAAAAAATCTTCTTCATAACATCTATATCTGCTTGATAACATCTGAAATACAGATATATAATGCGAAAAACAACAAAAAGAAGCATATATTGCTCAACTTTGCGTAACGTGAACGCTGTTTCCTCAAGACTTACTCATTTCAGACAATCTAGATATTGCATTGTGAGGTAAGCACAAATTTTTTAATTCGAATGTGCGGGTTAAAACCTTTTTTATTTTTTAGAGGATAATTGTAATGACTAAAATTGTTATTGTTGGTGGTGGAGCTGGTGGTTTAGAGCTCGCTACAAAATTTGGTCGTACATTAGGTCGCAAGGGCCGTGCTGAAGTTACATTAGTAGATCGTAAAGCAAGTCACTTATGGAAACCATTACTACACGAAGTAGCAACGGGCTCACTGGATGAAGGTGTTGATGCTATCAGCTACCGTGCACATGCAAAAAATCACTCTTTCGAATTTCAAATGGGTAGCTTGTGCGATATTAATCGTGAGAAGAAGTTTATTACTCTTGCAGAAATTAAAGACGAACATGGCGATTTAATTATTCCTACTCGTCACATTGATTATGATTACCTAATTCTTGCAATTGGTTCTACATCAAATGATTTCAATACTCCGGGTGTTCGTGAAAATTGTATTTTCCTTGATAGCCCAGAGCAAGCACACCGTTTCCGTACAGAAATGAATAACCAGTTCTTGAAACTGCACGCACATCCAACTCAAAAGACGGTTGATATTGCGATTGTTGGTGCTGGTGCAACGGGTGTTGAATTATCAGCTGAGCTTCATAACGCAGTTAAAGAACTTCGTTCATACGGTTTTGGTGATTTAGATTCGGCAAAACTGAATGTGAACTTGGTAGAAGCGGGTGAACGTATTCTTCCTGCATTACCTCCTCGTATTTCATCTGCTGCACACAGCGAGTTAACTAAACTGGGTGTGAATGTTCGTACAGCAACAATGGTAACAAAAGCGGATTCAGAAGGTCTTCATACGAAAGATGGCGATGTGATCCCTGCGCAAATCATGGTTTGGGCTGCTGGTATTAAAGCGCCTGATTTTATGAAAGACATTGCAGGTCTTGAAACTAACCGCATTAACCAGTTAGTTGTTAAGCCGACACTGCAAACTACACGTGATGATGATATTTTTGTTATTGGTGATTTAGCTTCGTGCGAAAAAGCAGATGGTGGTTTTGTTCCACCTCGTGCACAAGCTGCACACCAAATGGCAAGTCATGCGTTTAAAAACATCGTAGCCAAGATGCGAAACCAAGAAATGAAGCCTTATGTGTATAAAGATCATGGTTCGTTAGTTTCTTTAAGTAACTTCTCAACAGTAGGTAGCTTAATGGGTAACTTAACCAAAGGTTCTATGATGGTTGAAGGTCGTATAGCTCGTGTTGTTTACATCTCACTGTATCGTATGCACCAAATTGCACTTCATGGTGTATTCAAGACCGCATTAATGATGCTTGTTGGTCGTATTAACCGTGTATTACGTCCAAACTTGAAGCTACATTAATCCAATAGATAAACATAAATAGATTTAAAAGCAGAAATACTCCGGTGTTTCTGCTTTTTTTTGTACCTAAATATGAAAAAATGTGCGCTAACTCA
This sequence comes from Aliivibrio fischeri, assembly GCA_038993745.2. Classification (NCBI taxonomy): domain Bacteria; kingdom Pseudomonadati; phylum Pseudomonadota; class Gammaproteobacteria; order Vibrionales; family Vibrionaceae; genus Aliivibrio; species Aliivibrio fischeri. Next base: position 1,263,389 of record CP160629.1, read on the forward strand.
CCGTAAATCATCTATAATGCGCGGCTAAATTAATAATGAATACATAGACTGTTTGCTTAAGGAATCCACTTTATGTCATTTTCATCTCAAGGTTTTGCACCTGAAATCGTAAAAGCATTAACTGAATGTGGTTATCAAAAACTGACCCCAATTCAACAAAAGGCTATTCCTTTAGCACGTAAAGGTCATGATATTCTGGCGAATGCTCAAACGGGTACAGGTAAAACTGCTGCGTTTGCATTACCAGTTATTCAACAATTATTAGATTCTAAGAAATCAGCAACTCGTCGTACTGCACGAGCGTTGATCCTTGCTCCAACTCGTGAGTTAGCAGAGCAAATCGCAGTAAATATTGCTGATTACATTAAATACACATCATTGACAGTAACTTCTGTGTTTGGTGGTAAAAAATGTCATCTCAAGAGCGCGCTCTAGAGCCGGGTGTTGATATTTTGGTGGCAACTCCGGGTCGTCTTCAAGAACACATCGAAGAAGAAAACGTGTCTATCGCTAACTTGAATTTTTGGTCTTTGATGAAGCAGACCGTATGTTAGATATGGGCTTTGTTAATGCGATCCGTAATATCATGATGGAAGTAAATACGTCTCCACAAATCATGCTGTTCTCGGCAACGTCTTCTGCTCAAATGAACAAGCTAGCGAGTGATATCTTACGTAAACCAAAACGTATCTCAGTTGATCCTGAAAACACAACAGCATCAACCATTGCACACGTTGTTTACCCAGTAGATGAAGAGCGTAAAACAGAGCTTCTTTCTGAGCTGATTGGTCGTAAAAATTGGCAACAAGTGCTGGTGTTTGTGAACTACAAAGAAACAGCAAATGAGATCGTAAAAGAATTAAAACTGGACGGCATTAAAGCGGTTCTTTGTCATGGTGATAAAGCACAGAGTGCTCGTCGTCGTGCATTAGAAGAGTTTAAAGAAGGCAAAGCACGTGTAATGGTTGCTACGGATGTTGCAGCTCGTGGTCTTGATATTGCTGATTTACCTCACGTGATTAACTATGACATGCCTTTCTTAGCAGAAGATTATGTTCACCGTATTGGCCGTACAGGCCGTGCTGGTAAAAAAGGTCATGCAGTTTCATTTGTTAGCCGTGAAGAAGAGCTAACTGTGGTTCAAGTTGAAACATTGATTCAACAGCGTATTCGCCGTGTTGAACAACCGGGTTATGAGCCTAAGAACCGTGATGCTTATATTGATAAAGTAAACACGAAATCGGCATTTAAAAATCGTAAAGGTCGTACAAACAATCCAAATGAAGATCAATCTTCAGCTGAACGTCGTATGCGTTTGAAGAATGTGATTCAAAATAAAGCACGCATTACTAAATTGAAGAAGTAGGGCTGAATTATGCAACGTGATTATACTTTTTCTTGTTTGGTAACTATGCCACGTCATGAGCTAGAAGAATTTAGCCACCGTGTTGTTAGTCGCATGGTTCCAGAAGAGACGATGCAAGAGATCTTTACGTTTGATCAAGAAGAAACGACTGATCAAGATCGCATGCAAACAGCGCAATTAGATGCGATGCTACGTCTTTCTGCTGTAGCGCTTGGTGAAGTGACGCACGCTTTTTCTGAATCTGAAAATGCACAACAAAATAGCTTACGAATGATGCGCCTTATCTTATGGCACACTTATGCAATGCTATTTAATTTAGAAGAAGCGGTATCTTTAGAGCAGCATTGTGAACTGGTTGAGAAAATCTTAGCTAAGCCACCAACCGATGCGTTAAATTGGTTACCTGTATTATCTAAATTATTAAGTGACTATGCGGCGATTGCTGCGAAAAAATAAGTGATTTAATAGCACTAAACGAAAGGTTGAACGCGAAATCGTTCAGCCTTTTTTTATATCTAAAGAAAAAGTGAATATTTTCTCAAATTAACTGTATATGTATTTATATTTTGGGATATATAGTTATTTTAGAACAAAAAATGGCTGTAATTCATCTTTAGAGTCATTTCACATTTATAAATCACTCATACTTTTATTACTTCTATTTCCTTTGATGCATCAATCATATTTAATTTAATAAATCACAGAGATATTGTTAGGGCTAATTTACCGTGTTACATACGTAAGTAATGATTCGAAGAAAATTGCACGGAGTGCAATGGTCAATAATCGAGAGAATCAGATACTTGATTTGTTGAAATATATAAACATGGAAAGAAATAATAATTATGAAAAAAATAAATAAAATAACTCTGGCAATATTGAGTTCAATGCTTAGTGGCTATGTGTATGCATCAGATGTAATTCAAACAACCAATGTTGCTCCTGTTACTTCTGGTGGGCTATGTGAGAGTTTCAATGTTTATCCTGATTGGACTCGCGGAGATCATGCGACAAATGGTGACATTATGGTGCATGAAAATATCGCTTATTCGGCAGTTTATTGGACACAAAGCATCCCAGGAAGTGATAGTTCATGGGCTCTTCATTTAAATTGTGATGGTTCAGAGCCTGGCACTGCACCTGTTCTTTCGCTACAAAACCCTCTTGATCCTATTCGTTTAGAAGTTGCGGGCTGGCCAAATACCTTCGTGGTGGCGAGCCCATCTACATTAGCACCTGCGACTATAACCATTCAGGCAAGCAATAGTGATTCGCTAGCTGATGTTGATCAGTTAACAAGTGCATTTGTATCTGTTATTGAACAAGCTGAGAATGCAGGTGCTGCATCACTTATTATCAGTTCGGATGTGTTGGATCTTGCAACTCAAGATAAAGGTGAGTCTCTAGGTACTGTCGCTGTTAAACAAGCATTGACTAATGCTATCAATATGACAAACAGCAATATTGATATTACAGCTATCAACGCATTATCTGATGATTTAAAAGGGTGGGCTCAAGCGCACAACTTAATCCTTAGCACTCTTGCTCCTAATGCAAATTTTGGTTGGTCAGTGAGTATTGGTGATTTTGCATACGATACGCATTCTGGCCGTCAATCCGTGTGGGATAACGCGTCAGTATTCAGCGCTGATCTACTAGCGACATTAGAGCTATACAAAGTAGATGCAATCAATAAAGCTGACTTTGTCGTGTTTACTAAATCAAGTACAACAACGGCTCTAACAAGTGACCAATGGCACAATGCTTTAGAATATGTAAAACAAGTGTCTGATTATATTAAGGCTCCTGCGATGTTGGCTAACATGCCAACAAACCAAGCCGCAGATTATTTTATGGGGAACTCGGTTAGTAAACCTCAGTTACGTAAAGCGGCATTCAGTAACGTATTTGCACTAACATTTGATCAAGATAGCCAAGAGCTAACAGCTAAGATTGAGCGCTATCAGAATGCGAAAATTCCATTGTACTATGTAGGCGAAGAGCTAGAGAAAGGGTCATTAACTCGTATTGAAGCTTTAAATCAACAATTAGCTGCTGCTGAAAATGCAATGGACAATGAAGCATTTTTGTATGAAACACCGCAATCGCAGTGGATCCCATCAACAGTATACAAGTGGAATGACTTCTTAGATGGCTTAAATGCAATGCACAACATTGGTGTTGCAGGCAATAAGTTCTGGTTAATGAACGATGACGTTGATGATGAAACAAACATCAAATACGCGAAAGTAGCGATAGCCGCTTTCTTAGCACAAAGTATGCAAGAAACAATTCGCTACAATGCGTGTGATGAAAATAACTGGTCTGAAATTAAATATGGTGCACCAACTGATTACCCGATGACAGCGAGTTGTGGTCAACTTGGTCAGAAGTATGCGGATTACGGTGTGAACCCTGTTTCTGGGTTAGATTATGCGTATTCATGTCCTCGTGATAATAAGATGGAAGTAAGTGCTTTAACTCATGCTAAATGGTATGGAGCACCTGCGCCTGTTTTCGCTGCTCCAGATGCGGTACTTGAAGAGCGAGGTTTATTGGTAAATGGCCATGCAGGTCGTTGGACAAATAACGGTCACTGTAATGAAGTCCCTGAAAAAGTAGATACGTCGAAACAAGTATGGGAACGTGATGAATGTAAAATCTACGTTGGCCAAAAAGCAGGTACGTTTATTTGGGATGGTAGCAGCCAAGAAAGTGTTGAAGGCTGTGGTTGGTGGGGCGTGGAGTTATCCAAACAACGGGCCGTCAAAACTTCGGTACACTTAACCACTACTTAGGACGTTCACACGTTGATCCAGACACCATTGGTACAACAATTGATGGTGTAACGGTAGAAGCGCCACCAGCAAATCCACTTTACGCAGAACTTGATTTTTGTTCAAACCCAGGTTTGATCTGTAGCTCTGAAGAGAGTAAAGAAATTAAGTGGATCGCAGGTCTGTTCTACTGGGTAACATCAGTACAAGCTTATAATGATGTAGGCGGTCAATATGCTGATTGGAACTACTATAACGAGCTGAAAAAGTACGTAGATAGCGGCTTGCAAGGGACTCAATTTATAGATGATGTTTCTGGTATTGTAAACCGTGGTTGTCCTGATACGACGTGTTCAACTGGTGATGTTCATAACATTAAAGAGCGTCAAGATAACTTCAAATTAGTATTACAAAAATTAGGTCTTAACCCACAATAAACCGTCAACCCTGTTTACTCATTGTTTTTAGCAGATGTTGAACGCTTAAGAAGTGAGAAGGGTAAGTACTAATATACAAAAATCCCCATTAATAATGATTAATGGGGATTTTTTATTTAACTTGATTATTAAGATTGAAGGCTTTCTTCTTCAGAATCAACTTCGCCACTGTTTCTTGATTTAATAATTACAAGAGCTGCAATTGCTACCGCTGATACTACACCTGTAATCGTTGATAGCGTCATTGGTAAACCAAAACCTAGCTGACTGTTGTTTAGAATGAAAGTAATACAAACACTTGTCATAAATACTGCAGGAACGGTTGTGATCCAGTGTAGTTTGTTATGACGAACTAGATAAGCAGTTGCTGTCCAAAGCATCATTACCGCAGTCGTTTGGTTAGCAAAACCGAAGTAGCGCCAGATAATACCGAAATCTACTTGAGTTAGAATGCCACCGATAACAAACAGTGGTAGTGCCATTAATAGACGGTTACGTAATGTTTTTTGTTCCATGTTGAAGTATTCAGCAAGGATTAGACGGCTTGAACGGAATGCTGTGTCACCAGAAGTGATTGGTAGAATTACCACACCTAAGAAAGCAATGATGCCACCGAATGTACCTAATAGACCAAATGCAGAGCTGTATACCACATTACCTGGGCCACCGTTAGCAACCGCTGCTTGAAGTGCTTCCATACCATCAAAGAATGATAGAGCGATAGCACACCAGATAAGAGCGATAATACCTTCACCGATCATCGCACCGTAGAATACGAAACGACCGTTCTTTTCATTTTCCATACAACGAGCCATTAATGGCGATTGTGTCGCGTGGAAGCCAGAGATAGCACCACAAGCAATGGTAATGAATAGCGCAGGCCATAATGGCAAATCATTAGGGTTCATGTTGGTGAACATTTGACTTGGTTCGTAACCACCTAATACTGAATGGTCACTAGAAATCGCAATCGCTGAAATAAGACCAACAGACATGAAGATGAGTAGGCCACCAAAGAGTGGGTAGAAACGACCAATGATTTTATCGACAGGAACAATTGTCGCAATAATGTAGTAGGCGAAAATGATAACTACCATTGCGGTCATGGTAATGCCTAAATTAAATTGGTCATTCATTAGGTTAGTTAACATGCTTGCAGGAGCTGATACGAATACCACACCAACAAGAAGCAGCAGTACAATCGCGAATACATTCATAAAGTGTTTTGCGCCATTACCTAAGTATTTACCAGTAATACTTGGTACAGAAGCGCCACCATTACGAACAGATAGCATACCTGAGAAGTAATCGTGAACTGCACCTGCGAAAACACAACCTAGCACAATCCATAACATAGCTGCAGGGCCGTAAAGGGCACCCATGATTGGGCCAAAAATTGGGCCGACACCTGCAATATTAAGAAGTTGAACTAAGTATACTTTTGGTGTCGACATTGGAACGTAATCAACACCGTCTGTTTTTGTATGAGCGGGAGTTTGACGGTCTACTTTAATACCGAACACTTTTTCTATAAAAGCACCATACAGAAAGTAACCACCGATAAGTGCTGCAACACAAGTTAAAAACCAAAGCATAATCTATTCCTTGTAAGAGTTAGCTAAGTAAATTTTATAATTAGATGCTGCGTATAATACTGTTGGGCGTAAAGAGTTCACGCCCAAAAAAGGTGAGTGGTTGTGTTTTGCTAGTGAGTGGTTTTATATCAGATTAAGTGGTTTTGATGATATTCACACGTCAATGATGGATACCTAAACGCTCTTTTATTTCTTTAAGATAACGGCGACTAACTTGAGCGATATGGCCATTTTGAGTGACAATTTCGCTGGTTCCATTTTCATGCAATTTAATCTCACGAATAAAATGTGGATTGATTAAAAATTGGCGATGGCAGCGAATTAAAGGGGTCTTTTCTTCAAGTACTTTTAAAGTAAGTTGCGTGCAGGCTTTTTCAGTTTTAGACAATAATTCAACACCAGAGGCTTGAATGCTTGCCACTTCGATTTCATTAGATGGAAGAAGTAGAATACGGTTATGACCAGAACAAGGGATGAGATCGATATCTGGTTGGCTAAGCGGAGTTAAATCTTGTTTCTTGTCTGCTTGAATTAAACGCTTAATGGTTTTTTGTAATCGTGCTGGTTCTATTGGTTTTAATAGATAATCAAACGCATTGTCTTCAAACGCTTTAACTGCAAATTCATCGTAAGCGGTGACAAACACAATGTTCGGCATGGTTTCAGGATCAAGCATGCTGATCAATTCCATTCCAGTAATTCTCGCATTTGGATATCTAAGAATACGACATCTGGCTTTAATATATTAATTTGCTTTAAGCCATCAATGGCATTTCCACATTCAGCAATAATATCAATATGCCCAATTTCGTTTAATTGTTCTATTAATTCTTCTCTAGCAAAGAGTTCATCATCTATTACGATGGCTTTAAGCATGGTTTTTATTCTCTATTGGTAGGTGAATCGTTGCTTTTGTTTGTTGATTACTAATACAGCTCATGGTTAAGCCAAAATTATCACCAAACTGGTTCTTTAAACGTTTGTCGACAATGGTGGTACCTAAACCATTATTTGAGTTTTGTTCAGTATATAACCCTGCATTGTCGATGACTTCTAAAATAATTTGATGATGTGAAGGGTAGGCTTTTATTGTTATTTCACCCGCTTCAAATAAGTTAGATGTTCCATGTTTAATGGCGTTTTCGACAAGAGGTTGCAAGGTAAATGTAGGCAATTTCAAACCGTATAGACTTTCATCAATATCCATATGTACGGTTAAACGATCGGCGAAACGAGCTAACTCAATTTCTAAATAAGATTGTACATGATGCAGTTCTTCTCTTAAGGTGACTTGTTCAATGTTCTGTTTCAAGTTCATGCGGAAAAATTGCGATAAATGCTGAATCAGTTCTCTTGCGCGAGTTGGATCACGACGGATCACTGCGCTAATAGTATTTAGTGCATTAAATAAAAATGTGGGTTTACTTGGGCTTGAAGTACACGAAGTTCCGCTTGAGTAAGTAAAGATTGTTGTTGTAAATAACGTCCCGTTAAGATCTGGTTTGAGAGTAATTTAGCGATACCTTCGCCTAATGTTAGATTGATATAAGAAAATAGTTTCCGTTTTGGTTCATACAGCTTAATGGTGCCAATTACCTCATTATTTGCGCCGATAAGTGGAATAACAAGTGCCGATCCTAGTTTACATTTTTCACAAATAGAACATTGGTAAGGGTGTTCATCACCGTCAATGTACATAACTTTGCTACGTTTAATCGCTTTTTTTGTGTAGTCAGAAGCGATTGGTGTATCGGGTAAGTGGTGGTCATCACCAATACCGATAAAGGCTAAAATTTTCTCTCTATCAGTAATTGAAACCGCACCAACACCAGTTTCTTCATAGATGATTTTCGCTATTTGTTTGCTGTTTTCTTGGTTGAAGCCTTGGCTTAAAATCCCAACCGAACGTTGGGCAATATTGAGCGCTTTATTTGAGAAGGCGGCGGAGTATTTTTCGTAAATAGCTTTTCTATCTTGAATGATACTCATAAACATAGCTGCGCCAATAGAGTTAGCGACTACCATTGGTAATACAATCGATGAGACAAGTGCATAAGCTTGGTCAAAAGGTTTTGCTACTGCCAAAATAATTGTCATTTGAAGTAATTCAGCAATGAAGGCAATCATTAATACAGTTCGAGGTCTAAATAATTGTTCAATCTGATTTTTTCTAACAAAATAAAGATGAAATAAACCACCAAGTAAGCCTTCAGCTGTGGTTGATATTGCACAGGCAAGATCGGTAAAGCCACCCATGGAATAACGGTGTAGCCCTCCGGTTAAACCAACAAAGAATCCAACAAATGGTCCTCCTAAAACGCCACCCATTACTGCACCAATAGCTCGTGTATTTGCAATGGCATCTTGAATAGCGAGCCCGAAATAGGTTCCTAAAATACAGAAGCCAGAAAAGATGATGTAACAAAGAAAACGGTGACTCCAACGAGCAGAAATCGTTGTAATTGGTAAGAAGAGAGGGGTTTTACTCAATAGGTAAGCAAGAACCAGATAGACACTTAATTGTTGTAATAACGAAAACACCAATTCCATTGGTTTACCTATTAAAATAATGACTGAGACTATAGTGTAATCGTAAATTAATGGTGAGTCTAAGTAAGCAAGTTATATAAGTTAATCTTGTTAATGGTTTGTGTAAAACGACTTATTTATGAGACTTATATAAATGCAATGTAAGATTTCATAAATGATGGTTGTGATCTTCATCACCCGGAAATAAACTGCGCGCCTAAACCTAAACACCTTTTTAATTTTTACACTTTTTTTTGAGGCTTCGGCATGTCAAACAAACTTGCAAACCCTGCACCATTAGGCCTAATGGCTTTTGGTATGACAACTGTACTACTTAACCTGCACAACGCTGGTTTCTTCCCATTAAACACAGCTATTTTAGCTATGGGTATCTTCTATGGTGGTACTGCGCAAGTAATTGCTGGCATCATGGAATACAAAAAAGGTAACACATTCGGTACGACTGCATTTACTTCGTACGGTTTCTTCTGGTTATCTTTAGTTGCACTTATCCTTATGCCTGAAATGGGTCTAGGTCAAGCTACTTCAGCTACATTCATGGGTTGGTACCTATCTATGTGGGGTGTACTAACATTCTTCTTGTTCTTAGGTACATTTAACTACCCACGCGCAAAACAAGTTGTATTTGCAAGCCTAACAATTCTATTTGCATTACTTGCAGCTCGTGATTTTACAGGTAGTGTAGTAATTGGCCACTTAGCTGGTTACGTTGGTCTTTTCTGTGGCCTAAGTGCAATGTACTTCTCTATGGCTCAAGTAATTAACGGTGAGTACGGTCGTACTGTATTACCTGTTGGTGAAGTAAAAGCTAAAGCAGAAACAGTAACTGCATAAGTTTTAAGTTTCCATGAAAAAGGCAGCTCATAAAAGAGCTGCCTTTTTTGTGTCTGTAAGAAATTGCTTACTTGTCTAAAGACATTAATGCTTCTTGTGTTTCCATAATTTGTTGCTGTAAATCATTAGAAGAGGAAATACCTAATTGTTCTTTTGCTTCTTCTTTTGATATTCCTAGGTGGCAACAAAGCATATCAATTGCCATCAAATGAGTTTCTTGCTCAGCCATGTCATGTCCTTGATTTTTTCGTCTATCATTGAATTAGTCACTAAAGTAAAGCCAATTGCAGGTGATGACAATACGACCAAAGTCTAAGGCTCTTGATTGATGATTTTTATTTGTCGAAGGAAAAAGTCATGAGTAAAGGTAAATAAGCACAAAGAAAGTGTATCAAAGTGCGTCAAACCCTTGTATTTATAGAAAATGACATTATCTTATCGTTATGCCTGATTTATCGTGCTAGAAACGATAATCAGGGGTCTGCTCAACAAGACGATATACAAAAAATGAGCAGGTTGAATTAATTATTGGAGTAAAGAAATGAAGCGTATAGCGCTGTTTTTAGCAACAAACTTAGCGGTAATGATTGTATTCAGTATTGTTCTGAATATCGTTTACGCGGTTACGGGGATCCAACAAGGTAGTTTATCTGGCTTATTGGTAATGGCAGTATTGTTTGGTTTTGGTGGTTCATTAATTTCTTTAATGATGTCGAAATCAATGGCACTACGTTCTGTGGGCGGCGAGGTAATTGAACAGCCTCGCAATGAAACAGAGCATTGGTTATTAGAAACGGTTTCTCGTCAAGCTCAACAGGTTGGTATTGGTATGCCAACGGTTGCTATTTACGATTCACCAGACATGAACGCATTTGCTACTGGCGCAAAGCGTGATGATTCATTGGTGGCTGTTTCTACAGGTTTATTGCACAGCATGACTCGCGATGAAGCTGAAGCGGTATTAGCGCACGAAGTTAGCCATATTGCGAATGGTGATATGATCACGATGACGTTAATGCAAGGTGTTGTGAATACCTTTGTTATTTTCTTATCTCGTATGATTGCTAATGCGGTAAGTGGCTTTACATCAAGCGATGAAGAGGGCGAAGGTGAAGGCGGAAGCTTCATGACGTACTTCATTGTGTCTACTGTACTTGAATTAGCGTTTGGCTTCTTAGCAAGCTTCCTAACGATGTGGTTTAGCCGTCACCGTGAATTCCATGCGGATGCGGGTGCTGCTCAGTTAGTTGGTAAACAAAAAATGATTGCAGCTCTTGAACGCTTACGTATGGGGCAGGAGTCTCAGCTAGAAGGTTCTATGATGGCATTTGGTATTAACGGTAAAAAATCGTTAACCGAATTGTTGATGAGCCACCCACCTCTAGAGAAACGTATTGACGCTCTTCGTCAAATGTAATCTTTAATTTAAAGATAAAAACCCGAGGCTTTCTCGGGTTTTTTTATATGTATAGATCACATAAATCTTTTACCAAAGATGATTACAAGTTATAGTCTGCACCTAATTTAAATTAATACATTTAGGATCTACCTTGACTAATAACGACATTCTACGACGCATTCGCTACACATTCGATTTCAACGATTCAAAAATGATTGCATTGTTTGCTGCAGCTGATCTGAAAGTAACTCGTGAAGAAGTATGTAACTGGTTGAAAGCTGATGACGATAAAGATTACAAAAGCTGTCAAGATGTACAATTAGCAACGTTCTTAAATGGTTTAATTAACGATAAACGTGGTAAGCGTGAAGGCGAACAACCAAAGCCTGAAGAAAAGTTAACAAACAATATTATTCTGAAGAAACTACAAATTGCTTTGAACCTTAAAGCTGATGAGGTTTTAGATCTTCTAAAATTAGTTAACTTCCGTTTAAGCAAGCATGAGTTAAGTGCTTTCTTCCGTAAACCAGATCATAAACATTACCGTGTGTGTAAAGATCAAGTATTACGTAACTTCTTACAAGCTGTACAACAAAACTTACGTGGCGAATCAACAGAAGAAGCTAAGTAATTCGTATAAGCTCTCTATTTAATAGAGAATGAATAAAAAAACCACTGAATAATCAGTGGTTTTTTTGTAGAGTTAAAAGCTCCATTGCATACTCATCACGATAATTCCGGGTAAGATGAACCCCGCTTCAACGCCAAAATAGTCTGTTAAATTATATTGAGCGGCGTGATATATGTAAGGGGCAAATCCAACACCAAATTTTTCTTTGGATGTTTTATAAATACCGCCATCGCCACAATCATCGAATGCATCAAAGAAAAACTCACCGGCATAAGAATAAATCCCTTTGATCACGACTTTATCGTTAACTTGATACCAATCTTTACGTACACCAATAAGCATACAGCGGTTAGCTTGGCTATTTAAAAAAGTACCAACCATTAAACTGTAATCAGATTCTTCGCTAAATTTACGTTCGATAGAAAAATACTGATTTCCAAAGTACTGGTGTGAATCAGGATCGTATGGCACTAAATGATACAAGAAAGAACCGGTATTCATTGAGTAAAGTGATAGAGATTCTGCACTTGTTCTGAAAGGAATAAGAGAAAGTAACAGAATAAATGTAAATAAATGAGGGTTCATAAATATAAAATGTTAAATAAAAAGGCGATTCATTATAATTGCTTTGCTCATAAATAAAAAGGGAGAGCCGTGATTGCTCTCCCATTATCGTTACTTAAGTGACTAAATTATAATTAATTTCTCATTGTTTGAGCGAATGTTGCCCCATCTTCAACTTCTGTTTCTGCGATTTCGCCTTCTGATTTTGCAACAATGGTATTTACTGCGGTATCACCAACCACATTTGATGAAGTACAGAACATATCGTTAATACGGTCAACGGCAGCAACAATTGCTAATCCTTCTGGTGGAAGTCCTAATTGGTGCAAGATAACACCAACCATAACAACGCCACCGCCAGGAACACCACCAGCACCAATAGAAAGTAATAGGATGGTAAAGCCAAGAGTGAATAAGTCAGCTGAATTAATCGGTTGTCCAAATGCATTTGCTACAAAGATAGCAGCAAGTGCGATATAGATTGATACGCCAGACATGTTCATTGTTGCACCTAAAGGAACACCAAAGCCTGCTACTGATTTAGATACGTTCAGTTTCTCTGTAAGAGTACGCATCGTTACAGGGATAGTTGCATTTGAACTTGCTGTTGATAGCGAAAATAGAATTTGTTCACGAACGGCACGTAAAAATGTTTTTGGCGAAATACCTGTAGTTAGACCTACCATTATTGGGTAGAAAACAAAAATCCAGAATACAAGCATAGCGATAACAAGAGCAACATAACTAGCCACTGACATTAGTGTATTTGCATCTAAAGTAGCGCCTAATTGAATCATAAGCGCAAAAACACCATAAGGGGCAAGACTCATTACTAAGCTAATTAGCTTCATCATGATTTCATTCGCAACTTTAAAGGTCTTAATTGCAGGGCCGCCACGGTGGTCAAGTGCCTGAATAGCTAGGCCAGTTAGAATTGCCATAAAGATGATTTGCAGCATATCGCCACTTGCAAACGCTTGAATAGGGTTGCTTGGTACAATATTCGTTATTAGAGAAAAGATATCAGGTGTTTCTGTTGCTTTTAATTCAACCGTACCTGCAGCAATCGTTCCTGCTAAATTTGCGTCAGCGCCTGGCGCAAATATCATACCTACTGTTAATGCAGCAGCAATCGCAATGATGGTGTTAATAAGGTAAAGAGCAAAAGTTTTACCACCAAGGCGACCAAAAGAGGCAATGTCTTTTAATTCAACGATGCCACAAACTATCGAAACATAAACAAGAGGAACAACAAGAAGTTTAATTAGAGAGACAAACATCCCACCAACGCCTTCGGCAGCTCCTAATATAAATGAATCAAAAAAAGCAATGCCATTAAACATATATTGAATAGCAGTACCTATTAATAGGCCTGCGAATAAACCTATAAAAATTTTACTGGAAAGTGACTTTTTCATAATTTTCCTTTACTCCGGATATTGTGTTCACTAATACGTGATTTCTATAACGTTTCTCTATTGACTGAGAATTCAACAGGATGTTTACATATTGTTAATATATTTAAAAGAAAAAAATAACGTCTGATTTTTAAGAGAGAGAAGTTTAGTTTTGTATGCTTATTGAGCAAATAAACAATAAGAAATAAGAAAACCAATTACTTATAAGAAGTGTTTTGATATAGCTTTACGTTATAAAAGGACTTTTGAATGGTAAAATTAACTCTCATTTATGTGTTGTATGTCACGTAAATGTGACATCTTGCTGCGAGTGAATTCAAGATTTAAAGGAAACTGTGATGTGTGCCATATCAATTAATCACAATGATCTTGATATAAAAACAATAACGTATACCATTCCTGTCAATTTTATTAATAACGAGTTGACCCATGTATTTACGAAAATCGCTAGTCGCTGCAGCCGTTGCAGCAAGCTCATTATTTTCTTTTTCTGCTGTTTCTGCACAACAAGCAGACTTAATGATCACTGACGCAACAGTACTGACAATGAACGCTGCAAAAGACGTTTATGAAAATGGTGTTGTTGTGATTAAAGGCAATAAAATTTTAGCGGTAGGTACAGAGGAACTTGCTAAAAAATACTCAGCGAAGACCACATTAGATGTGGATGGCGATATTGTACTGCCAGGCTTAATTAACACCCATACGCATGCTTCAATGACGGTTTTCCGATCATTAGGTGATGACGTTCCTGACCGTTTACACCGTTATATATTCCCTCTAGAAAAGAAATTAGTGTCACGTGATATGGTCCGTATTGGTGCTAATTTGGGTAACGTTGAAATGGTAAAAGGTGGGGTGACCACTTATGCTGATATGTACTATTTTGAAGATGAAGTTGCAAAAACAGTCGATAAGATTGGTATGCGTGCAATTTTAGGTGAGAGTGTTATTAAATTCCCTGTCGCTGATGCTGCAAATGCCGATGAGGGTATTCAATACGCTCTAAATTTTATCGAGGAATATAAAGATCACCCTCGTATTACACCAGCGTTTGCTCCTCATGCTCCCTATACAAATACTACTGAAACATTGCAAAAAATTGCCAAGTTATCATTAGAGTTAGATGTTCCTGTTATGATTCATTTGGCAGAATCTCATCGTGAAGAGGAGGTAATTGCTGAGCGTTCTAATGGGATGTCTCCAGTTGAATATATGCACAGTATTGGAGCGCTTAATAAGAACCTGATTGGCGCTCATATGATCTTAATTGATGACAAAGATATTGAGTTAGTAAAAGAAGCGGATATGGGTGTTGCTCACAATATGAGTGCAAACATTAAGTCTGCGAAAGGGGTATCACCAGCTCTGAAAATGTACGACGAGGACGTGCGTATTGGTTTAGGTACAGACGGTCCAATGTCAGGTAATACACTAAGCATTATTGATGAGTTTAACCAAGTAGCGAAAGTTCATAAACTGGTGAATAAAGATCGTGCAGCAATGCCACCGCTAAAAGTCATTGATATGGCGACAATGGGTGCAGCAAAAGCATTACATATGGAAGATAAGATAGGCTCGTTAGAAGTTGGGAAATTAGCAGATATCATTGTGGTAGATACCAAAGCACCAAATATGTTACCAGTTTACAACCCATATTCAGCGTTAGTTTACTCTGCTAACTCAGGGAATGTTCGCCATACAATTGTGGATGGTGAAATTCTGATGAAAGATCGTGAACTATTAACGGTTAATGAAGATGAAATCCGTAAAGAACTTATTGAATTTACAAAGGTTGTTCGTAAAACTGTTATCGATAGCGGTGAAGTTGTTCAATAATCTTTAATAAGAAAACGTTTGTTTAAAGCCAGTTGTTATTCAACTGGCTTTTTTGCTATTTGCGTAATGAAGTCTAAGATCAATATATACCAATCATGTAATAGGTGCTGATATGGGACGATTGATAATTATTCTTTTTGTGCTTTTTTCCTCTTTATGCAAGCCTATTCATGCCGCTTTGATTGATACCTACATAGAGTATTATCAAGAACAACTTTTTTATCCTGAAATAACTCAACGCCTTTATAACGATGATACTTTAAAGTGGAAGTCTCCCTTAGCAAGAAAATACCTTGAGAATCAACTCGCACTTTTGGCATTAGCCCAATTAAATGACTCTGTCACTGCTCGTTACTATCAATTACAAGGAATGGATGGTGTTGAGTACGATATTTTAGCAACCGATACATTAATTTATCTCAGAACCTATCAATCTAGTGTTTCAGCAAAAGGGAAGAAATGGTTTTTTGGTGGGCGAATAGAAGCATCATTACCTAAACCACAACCTGAAACAATCAAAGGAATAACAAAAGCAATTGAAGAACGTGATTTAGTGAGTTTTACTCATGCTTTGCGACCTAGCTCTGATCAATATGAGGAGCTCTATCAGCGTCTATTTCATTATTATCAACCCTATGAAGACAGTGAAAGTGTATTCATTAAAGAGCGCTTGATCAGACCAAACCAACTCACTGATGTGAACGCCATTATTTATCGTTTACAAGTTTCTGGTGAAATTAATCATCAAGAAGCAGACATGTTATTAAGGCAAAGTAATGATCATTATGATTCATCCTTGGTTTTAATCATTAAAGAGTTTCAGAAAAGGCATGGTTTAAAACAAGATGGGATAATCGGCCCTAAAACCTTACATTGGCTCAATATGACAGCGAAAGAGCGTGTACGTATCATGGCATTAAATATTCAGCGTTTGCGCTTATGGGAGAATAAGAACTCGAATTTCGTATTAGTGAATATTCCGTCCTACGAGATGGCTTATTGGCAAGAAGGAGAGTTGGTGTTTACGAGTAAAGTCATTGTTGGTAAACCTGAAAGGCGAACACCTATTTTCACTACTAGGTTAAATGCAATTGTGTTTAATCCTGAATGGAAAGTACCAACAAAAATAATGCGAGAAGATATTTTACCAAAGGCATTAAATAATAAAGATTTTTTACAATCACAAAATTTCGAGATTATTCCTACATGGCTAAGTAAAGAGGTTATCTCTATTGATGATATTGATTGGGAGCAGGTGAATGTAGAGACTTTTCCTTATAAGTTAAAGCAGAAATCAGGTAACACCAATGCACTGGGACGATATAAATTTAATACACCTAATCGAAATGCCATTTATCTGCATGATACGCCATCTCGTTCACTATTTAGTAAGCAGCATAGAGCATACAGTTCAGGATGCATTCGGGTTGAAAAGGCCTCGGAGTTTGCCCAATTGCTTATGAAGGAATCTCACTTCTCAACTCAAGATTATAAGGATTATCATGAGTTACCAGAGACAAGTAAAGTTTCGTTGGATCAGCAGATATCCGTTTATACCATATATCAAACTTCCTGGGTTGGAGAAGATAACCAAGTGCAGTTTAGAAATGATATATACAAATACGATGAATGGAGTAAAAGTCGAAATTGATAAAAATTAGCTGTTTGGATAGTGATAAAAAATCATTTACTGTTCAATAAGTAAGCTAAATTGGGCTCATAAGGCAGATAAAATTAACTGTTTATTATTTGACCAATTGATAATTGGTGTGTATCTTTGCGCTCAGTTACTGATTGATCTATTTATAAGTGAGTCCTTTACTGCATGTCTGAATTTAGTCCATTACGCCGTAAGATCCTTCTTGGTGGCGCAGCTACTGCTGGTTTAAGTTTATTTCCTTCATTCTCTTTTGCTTCACAATTTGCAGAGACGCCTCGTAAGTTAGCTTTGAGCAATTTACACACAGGTGAAGAATTAAAAACAGAATATTTCAATGGACGACAATATCAAAGTGCGGAACTTCATAAGTTAAATCATTTATGCCGAGATTTCCGTCGTAACGAAAGTATTGAGATGGATAAACGTCTATTTGATCAGTTATCAGCGATTCAAAATGTGATTGGTTGTGATACACAAGTTCAAATTATTTCAGGATATCGCTCACCAGCTACAAATGAAATGTTACGTGGGAAGTCTCACGGTGGTGTAGCGAAAAAAAGCTTACATATGCTTGGTAAAGCAATGGATTTTCGTTTAGAAGGGGTTCCATTAGCTGAAGTAAGAAAAGCGGCATTATCATTAAAAGCGGGTGGAGTAGGTTATTACCCGGGTAGCAACTTTGTTCATATCGATACGGGTAGAGTACGTTTTTGGTAATGAATACTTATTGAAAAAATGGCGACCAATGTGGTCGCCATTTTTGTATGCATTACTTGCTAATTAGGTTATCTCAATTGAGATAATACGAATTAGAAGTTAGCTGAACGTGGAGTACGTGGGAACGGGATAACGTCACGAACGTTGCCCATACCAGTTACGTAAGATACTAGACGCTCAAAGCCAAGACCGAAACCAGCATGAGGAACTGTGCCGTAACGACGTAAATCGCGGTACCAGCTCATGTGTTCAGGGTCGATACCCATTTCAATCATACGTGCATCAAGAATGTCTAAACGCTCTTCACGTTGAGAACCACCAATGATCTCACCAATGCCAGGTGCAAGAACATCCATTGCAGCAACTGTCTTACCATCGTCATTTTGACGCATGTAGAATGCTTTGATGTCTTTCGGGTAGTTTTTAACGATAACTGGCGCTTTGAAGTGTTCTTCAGCAAGGTAACGCTCATGCTCAGAAGACATATCGATGCCCCACTCAACATCAAACTCAAAGTCACGACCAGAATCTTTAAGGATTTGGATAGCGTCAGTGTAGTCTACTTGTGCGAAATCAGAGCTTACGAATTGCTCTAGACGAGTGATTGCTTGTTTGTCGATGCGAGAAGCAAAGAACTCAAGGTCATCACGACGCTCAGCAAGAACGGCTTCGAATACATACTTAAGCATGTCTTCAGCTAGTTTAGCTACGTCATCAAGAGTAGCGAAAGCAACTTCAGGCTCAACCATCCAGAATTCAGCTAGGTGGCGGCTTGTGTGTGAGTTTTCAGCACGGAAAGTAGGACCGAATGTGTAAACTTTGCTTAGTGCACAAGCGTAAGTTTCAGCATTAAGTTGACCAGATACTGTTAGGAATGTTTCTTTACCAAAGAAATCTTTGTCGTAATCAACATTGCCTTTGTCATCTAAAGGAAGGTTCGCATGGTCTAAAGTAGAAACACGGAACATTTCACCAGCACCTTCTGCATCAGATGCAGTGATAAGTGGAGCAGACATCCAGAAGTAGCCTTGCTCGTGGTAGAAACGGTGAATCGCTTGAGATAGACAGTTACGAACACGTGCAACCGCACCGATCACGTTAGTACGTGGGCGAAGGTGTGCAACTTCACGTAAATATTCAATTGAGTGACGAGTCTTAGCCATTGGGTAAGTTTCTGCGTCTTCAACCCAACCTACAACTTTAACTTCAGTTGCAGCAAGCTCAAAATCTTGGCCTTTAGCAGGAGAAGCAACGATAGTACCAGTCACTTCAACAGAACAACCTGTTGTTAGTTTAAGCACTTCGTCGTTGTAATTATTTAAGTCATTAGGAACCACGGCCTGAATCGGGTCGAAACAAGAACCGTCATAAACAGCTAGGAAAGAAATACCAGCTTTAGAATCGCGACGCGAACGGATCCAACCGCGAACAGTTACTTCACTGTCAACCGCTAGTTTACCGCTTAATACGTCTGTTACAGGCGCGTAAGTCATGTTAAATACATTCTCCATTGTTGTGCCACATGCACGAATATTTTTATTTCAAGAGTGACATATTACCTTTCTTATAGCTCGCATCAAGTGTTGTTACGCTATAAAGATAAAAATTCAGGATAAGAATCAATTTTCGTTCTAAATTCGTCGAAAAAAACACCAATATGGTGATGTTATATATACTTAAGTGTCACGAGTCTTGTTGTTTAGTAGAGAAGTAGAGTACTATCCCTGCTTCATAATATAGGTAATAGAGATTTTAACTAATGACAACTGAACTATATAAAGACTTCATGTTTGAAGCAGCACACCATTTACCACATGTACCAGAAGGTCATAAATGTGGTCGCCTTCATGGTCACTCTTTTTTAGTTCGTTTGTATGTTGAGGGTGAAGTTGATCCACATACAGGTTGGGTTGTTGATTTTGCAGAAATTAAAGCGGCATTCAAACCAACCTATGATCGTCTTGACCATTACTACCTAAACGACATTAAAGGGTTAGAAAACCCAACAAGTGAAGTATTAGCTAAGTGGATTTGGAATGAAGTAAAACCAAATTTACCACTGTTAAGCAAAATCGAAATTAAAGAAACCTGTACAGCAGGTTGTACTTACCGCGGTGAGTAAGCTCGTATTCTGAGAAATTAAAAAGGCGCCTACAATTAGGCGCCTTTTTTTATATTCACAATTAGGTCTAATAACGTCTAAATTATATAAAGGGTTATAGGTATCAAAATTAGATAATGATTAAAGTTCAGGTGAAGCATATGTCCTGAAATTAAATAAAAAAAGGGGACTCATTGGCTAAATTGGCTAAATTTTGAGTCCCAAACCTGTAACGCCTGTCTACAGCAACACAGAAATTAGTGAGTGGCTTCCAGTCTATTGCAGTCACTATATTCGGCCAACTGTAAAATCGGACAGGTTACGGCACATATTAGTTTTTTCATTATTGTATGAACGCTATTTATAAATCTGAATTAAATTATGTGATTGGTATTAATTAAACATTTAGGGTATTAGACATTTTTTATGCCTGACGTATACGAGCGGTAATGGAAACTAGAGCGTGATCAGTACTGAATTGATCAATATCGAATGTCGGGTTTACAATGTGTTTATCTGTCACCGTGTAGTCAACTACTTCTAAAATATTGCCAGAAAATGAGCTATCAAATTCATTAGAAAGCAGTATGTAATCTAACACAGAGCCTTTTGCGCCGTAGTAATGCGTATAAGTTCGTTCTTCCAATAAATCTATCCCTTTTAATTTTCCATAAAGATCCCAACTGTCTTTTAGTTGAAATTGAGCTAAATAGTCAGAGCTAAACTTATCAAATCGCAATTCATGAGAGAGTAACCCTTTGAATTCATCGTGAAACAAGGGCTTATTAAAATCACCCATGACGACAACAGCTTGGTTTGTTTTTTTGCGTTGCTGAATAATGTGGTTATGTAGAATATTCGCTTCCAACCCTCGTTGAGCGGTAGAAAGCCAAGATCCTAATTGTTCATCATGGAGTTGATTAAGGGAGGAGAGACTCTCTTCATCTATCTCATTATTAACTTCAGCCTCTTTTGGGCGTTGAGATTTAAAATGCACGACATAGCAATCTGTTATACCCAAGTGAGGCAGTTCGATACTGGCATGAACGGGAATACGATTAAATTCAAATTCAATGCCAAATCGTTCAAGTTGTGTTTGTTCAGCTATTACAGGTTGAGCGTTTAATATTGGATAGCGTGAAGCAAAGGCAACAACAGGGGAATTGAAGACATAGCCATCTTCAGATTTTGGTTCATCTACTGTGCAAAAATACGCATACCCCAACTCATTCACTAACGCTTTTAGCGCATTGGGACTGAATACTTCTTGAAAACCAATCACATCAGAGTTTATTTCGGTAATTTTATCTTTAAACCAACCTTGCTTCTTTTGCCATTCATCATGGGTCAATATGTTTTCAAAATCATAGAATGCATTAGGCGGCTCAACAAAGTTGAACATATTGATGGTGGTAAAGGTGAGGCTTTCTGGTGATGACAAAATACGAGGCTCTTTATTTTTATGATGAATATGAAGTGGATATACCTTCAGTGTAAAGGGGTTAGTCCACTCTTGCCAGTGAATAGTTTGATTTTAAAAGCTTATAAAAGTACATAGTTTGTCTTTCAAATGGTATAACTGAGTCATAGTATTCTTCATCTAGCGAACAAGTTGATATATATGCGTATTTTACATACTTCCGATTGGCATTTAGGTCAAAATTTCTTCACAAAAAGTCGTCGTAATGAACATCAACAATTCATTACCTGGTTACTTGAGCAAGTACAAGAAAATGCCATTAATGCCGTCATTATTGCAGGGGATGTGTTTGATACAGGGGCGCCTCCAAGCTATGCCCGCGAAATGTATAACCAATTTGTGGTGGAGATGAACAAAGTAAATTGTGAGTTGATTGTGCTTGGTGGAAACCATGACTCAGTTTCAACATTAAATGAATCTAAACAATTATTGGCTCACTTGAACGCACGAGTGATTGCCAATACCAATGATGATTTATCCACTCAATTATTAACGCTTCCAGACAATGATGGGGGCGTGGGCGCTATTTTATGTGCGGTTCCATTTATTCGCCCGCGTGACGTTGTCACTAGTGTGGCGGGTTCAACGGGTGTAGAAAAGCAACAAGCACTCGGTGAAGCGATTAAACAGCATTATCACCAGCTGTATCAGAAAGCGCTAGAGCTACGAAAAGAATTAAATGTGGAAGCGCCTATTATTGCAACCGGTCATTTAACCGCGCTAGGGGTAAAACAATCGGATTCGGTTCGAGATATTTATATCGGTACACTTGATGGTTTTGCTGCGGATGGTTTCCCGCCGGCGGATTACATCGCATTAGGCCATATACACCGCCCTCAACTTGTCGCTAAATCTGAGCATATTCGCTATTCGGGTTCGCCAATCCCATTAAGTTTTGATGAATTAAAATCTCAAAAACAAGTGGTGATGGTTGAGTTTGATAAGCAAGATGTCACTCAAATTACGCTAATTAATGTGCCTATGTTTCAACAAATGAAGACGTTAAAGGGCGATTTGGAAACCATCGAAAAAGAATTAGCCCAATTTAAAGAGTGTGAAGAAACAACTTGGTTATGTATTGAAGTGGAAGTGCAAGATTATCTTTCCGATCTACAACAACGCATTCAAACATTAACTCAAGATTTGAATGTAGAAGTGTTGCAATTGCGTCGAGCAAGAAATCGCAGTGAACAAACCTTAGCACAAGAAAAAACAGAAACCTTAGCTGAGTTAACGCCTTTTGATGTGTTTACTAAACGTATAGAGCAAGAGACGTTTGAGACAGAAAAAGAGCAGCAACGAGCTGAAAGAATGACAGTGAAATTTAAACAAATTCTGTCAGAAGTAGAACATAAAGATACGGATCCACAAGAAGGTGATGCATGAGAATTTTAAGTCTAAGTTTTTCAAATTTAAACTCATTAAAAGGTGAGTGGAAAATTGATTTCTCAGCATCTCCTTTTGCAGAAAACGGGTTGTTTGCGATTACAGGCCCAACAGGTGCAGGTAAAACGACGATTTTAGATGCGATCTGTTTAGCGCTTTATCATAAAACCCCTCGTCTTGGTGGTATTTCAACATCAAGTAATGAAATCATGACTCGTGGCACGGCGGAATGTTCTGCGGAAGTGGAATTTGAAGTGAAAGGCAAAGCGTACCGTGCGTTTTGGAGTCAGCGTCGTTCACGTGGCAAAGTGGATGGTAATCTACAAGCAGCGACTGTAGAGCTTGCAGAGGTGGATTCTGAAAAAGTATTAGCAACGCAAGTTAAAAAGAAAGATGAGCTAATTAATACCATTACAGGTTTAGATTTCTCTCGTTTTACAAAGTCCATGATGCTCTCTCAAGGTCAATTTGCCGCGTTTTTAAATGCGGATGCGAATGATCGTGCTGGGTTATTGGAAGAGTTAACCGGTACAGAGATTTACGGTCAGATCTCAGAAAAAGTGCATGAGCATTACACCGCATCAAAACAGAAATTGGCAGAACTTAAGGCAAAAGCTGAAGGGGTTGAGCTGCTTTCTGAAGAAGATAAACAAGCGTTAATCGACGAGCAAACCGAACTACAAGCTAACCAAAAACAGCAACAAGTGCAGTTAGTTGAATGGCAGGCGCATGTTGAGTGGTGGAACGCAGAGGTTAAAAACCAGCAGCAATACCAACAAGCGATTGAACATCATCAATTTGCCTTGGATAAAGAAAAACAAGCGAGCGAACAATTACATCGTTTAGCACAAAGTGAACCTGCTGAAAAACTGCGTGCGCCTTATCAGCTGTGGCAAGAAGCACAAGAGCGCTTTGATGAAGTGGTTAAAGAATTGAGTTTAACCGAGGTATCTCATCAACAAAAAACAAGTGATAAATTGACGCTTGAGTCTCATGTTACGCAGCTAAAACAAGTGTTTGATGATATTAAAGTGGAAAGTAAAACATTAGAGGCGTTAATTAATGATTCAGTGCAACCGCTTGATACAAGGATAAGTCAATTAACTCAGCAGTCGCAGGAAAGACAACAGAACATTGCCCACCTAACGACACGCTACGAAGAGAGTCATAAAAAACAACAACACTTAACGGTGACGTTATCTGATGTGACGGAAACATTGGCTCAGTTGACAAGCTATGTTGAGAAACATCAATCCGATGTGCAACTTGAGCGTTATTTAGGTCAGTGGAAGCGTCAAGTTAGTTATATTTCACAGCAAGATAAAGAAGTGAGTGCGTTAAATAGCAAAGTGACATCAGCTAAGGCCACACTAGACGCTTTACTTGCGAATATGACCAAAAAAGAGACGGAACTACACCAAGCTCAAGTTGTTGTTAATACTGAAGTGGATGCGTTAAAAGCTGCGGAGCTTGCATTACAGCAATCACAAGAAAAAGGCACAGAAGCACAACTGGCAGAGCAAGTCGCAGCACTAACTAATCGTCATCAATATCGTGTTGAATTGACTCATGTAAACAATGAGTATTTACGAGCAATAAAAGAGCTACAAACCTTAGAGATGATGCAGAAAACGCAATCTTCAGAGATTCAGACGCTGGAAGCGCAGCGTGCTGAACTAGGTTCGCAGTTTAAGCAACTAGAGCAACAGGTAATTGATTTAACCACATTAATTGAGCAAGAAGGCGAGCTAGCAAAATATCGTGCTGAATTAATGAAAGATCAAGATTGTCCGCTGTGTGGTTCAACACATCATCCATTATTAGAACAGTCTCAATCTCTTGATCTTAATGCCACAATGCAGCGCAAAAAAGAAGCTGAACAAAAGCGAGCAGAGATTGTTGAACAGGGCAAATCGGTACGTGAGCAATTGGATTCACTTAAGGTAAAACAAGAACATTGCCAATCTCAGTGCGTGCAGTTTCAAAATATTGTTAAATCGACTCAGCAGCAGTGGTCTACCTTGTTAGAGGCGACTCAATTAACATTAAATTTGGGCGATACGGATACGATTAATCAGTCGATTGCTGAATGCGAAGCATTGTTAACGGCACTTAATGAACAAGTTAAACAAGTACGCCAAGCGGATGAAAAATACCGAGCGCAGCAAAATCAATTACAACAAGCTCAACATCGTTTTGATACGGTCACTGCTGGATTAGAGTATGACCGTAAATCACATCGAGTAGCAGCACAGTTACAGCTTGATGATTCGGTTAAATTAGAGCAACTGCAACAACATGCTGCTGAGTTGAAACAGCAATTGGTTGCTGAAATTGAGCAAACCGGGTTTAACGCCCCTAAATTGGCGGAAATAGAATCGTGGTTTACGCAAAAAGAACAAGATTTACAGCGTATTCAACAACAGATCTTGGAGCAACAAAGGTTTACTCAGCAGCAACAAAAGCTGCAGAGTGAGCATGGCCATTTATTAGATCAATTGAGTGAGTTAACTAACCAATTAAAAACAGTTCAAGCGGAGAATGTATTACTGACTTCAGATCTAGAACAGCAAAAAGCAAAACGTGTTGAGTTGTTTGGGCTGCAAGAAGTCAAAGTCGCACGTTCTGAAATGGCTGGGAAATTGGGTGATTCTGAGCAACGCTATCAGGTTGAGCAACAAAAGCTGCAAATTCTAGTACAAGAACTCGCGGTTATCGAAGGTAAGGTGACGAGCTTAAAACAAAGTCATGCTAATAATGACAAGTTAACAGCAGAGCGAAGTGGCGTATGGAAAGACGCATTATTGCATAGTCCATTTGAAACACTAGAGTTGTTCAAAGCAGCCTTGATTTCAGAAGAAGAACGTCAACAGTTACTTGATCTGAAAACAGAAATACAACAAGCGATTGAACGAACAAGTGCGTTATTAGACAGTGCAAAACACACGAAGGAACAGCATTATCAAATGCCAAAAGCGACAGAGTGGCAATTAATACCAAAAGATACCGTTGAGAGTGAATTGGCTCAAGTGAAGTCGTTATCTGAAAGCTTGGTGAAACGTGAAGGTGAGATAGCTCAAGCCTTACGTTCAGATGATGAACGCAAAACCAACCAAAAGGCCTTGTTTGAAGCAATAGAAGCGTATCAGTCTGAATACGATGATATTCAATATCTGCATTCATTAATTGGTTCGCAAAAAGGGGATAAATTCCGTAAATTTGCCCAAGGATTAACGTTAGAGAACCTCGTTTATTTAGCCAATAAGCAGTTAACGCGTTTGCATGGTCGCTATGAGCTTAAACGTAAAGCCAGCGATGGATTAGAACTGCAAGTGTTAGATACATGGCAGGGTGATGTGGTTCGTGACACCAAAACCTTATCGGGTGGTGAAAGTTTCTTAGTCAGTTTGGCGTTAGCGTTAGCGCTTTCTGATCTTGTTAGTCACAAAACGAGTATTGATTCGCTGTTCTTAGATGAAGGTTTTGGTACGCTAGATAGCGAAACGCTAGATATGGCGCTTGATGCGTTAGACAATCTAAATGCATCTGGAAAAATGATCGGTGTAATTAGTCATATTGAAGCGATGAAAGAACGTATTCCAGTTCAAATAAAAGTCACCAAACGTAGCGGATTAGGCGTGAGTGAGCTAGAAAAACAATATAAAAAAGTCAGTTAATTTTGCAAATAGAGCAGTAAAAGGAATTTATAATGGGTAAAACAAAACGTGAAGTAACGTTACGCTTTTTAGCTGAACCGGGCGATGTCAACTTTGGTGGTAAGGTACACGGCGGTGCGGTAATGAAATGGATCGACCTCGCAGCTTATGCATCAGCGGCGGGTTGGAGTGGGAAATATTGCATTACCGCATATGCAGGTGGCATTCGTTTTGTTGAGCCTATTTTTGTTGGCAACCTTGTGGAAGTGACAGGTAAAGTCATCTATACCGGAAAATCGTCTATGCACATCGCTATTGATGTGCAAGCAAGTGACCCTAAAGAGCAGAATAATCGCTTAACGACGCATTGTATCGTTATCATGGTGGCGGTTGATGGAAATGGTAAACCGACATCAGTTCCTGAGTGGGTACCAGAGACAGAAGAAGACATAAAATTAAGGGATTCGGCTATCAAACTGATGAATATGCGTAAAGAGATAGGCGAAGAGATGGAAGCACATGTTCAATACTTAAAATAGAGTAAAATTTCCTATTGTTTTTTCTATGCGCAATATAATTTTAAAATGTATGTTTAGCCTGAATTATATTGCGTATACCTTCTAAATGACGCTGATATAGACACAAAATCTACTTTGGTGTGTATTAAGATAATACAACACGCACAATAAGGTAGAGGAATAAATTAATGGCATCATTACCAGACGAGAATCAAAAACGCTTTGTAGCCATCTTAAATAAAAAGATGGATTTAGGGCGTACACTCAATGTACTTGGCCATATTAGTGTCGGCTTATCTGATTTACTTGAGCAGAGTGATGCAGAGTTTGTTGATTACTATGATAAAGATAAACACCACCATCCTAATATCTCTCATTACCCATTTATTGTTTTAAAAGCGCCAAACTCGAATAAAATCAGAACTATTCGTGAGCAAGCGTTAGAGCTTGGTATTCAATTTACGGATTTTACTCATACGATGATTGAAGGTGGCTCTATCGTTCAACAACAGACAACCAGTGAAACGAAGGATGAAGATTTCGAATACCTTGGAATATGTTTGTTTGGGGATACTGAAACTATTAAAGGGATCACCAAAAAATTCAGTTTATATAAATAACTATTATGTTATTTGTTCAGTTTCTATCTAGCGTTTAAAAAGTAAGAAATGGATAAATAATTTAGTAGATGTTAAAGGATAGGGGAAACAAGTTTATTTAAGGGTTGCATTGCCAAGTTCATTATATAGAATGGATCGGACTACTAGTTTGGTAGTTCGGTCAGTAAAGGATTTACGACCTATTATTATAAATGGAATGTGACTAATTAGGATGTACACATGATTTTCCAACTAACATCAGGCCCATTGTTAGAGCCTACAGAAGGTTCACCCCATCATACTGGTTTCAAGTCATCAGTTGTTCTTTCTCTGCGTTTCTTCTCGTCTCAGTTTCTCGCGTTTCACTTCTTCTCGTATTTTCGATTTCTCCGTTTTTATTCGTAATTAATCAGCTCTAATTTCAACCGCGTTATCTTTGTGGGTAATTTCTTGCGCGTTGAATTTGACAAAAAATAAAACTAAAGCTCAAACTCGAATAAAAGTAAGGGAAACATTGTGAATTTAAAATTAATCGGAAGCTCACTTATTATTTCAGGTACTGCGCTAGGCGCTGGTATGCTGGCAATCCCAATGGTATTGGCTCAATTTGGCCTACTATGGGGTACTGCTCTAATGTTGTTTATCTGTCTTGGAACAACATATGCCGCTTTATTGCTTCTAGAAGCGAGTATTAATGTTGGTGGTGGTTTAGGTATGAACACCATCGCTCGTAAAAGTTTAGGTAAAAGTGGACAAATTATTACTAATGGTCTGCTTTATGCGCTTTTAATCTGCTTATTAATGGCTTACATCTTAGGTGCTGGTGATCTATTAAATAAGCTGTTGCGTGGTATTGGTGTTGAGTTGTCACTCATTCAAAGCCAGATTGCATTTACATTGGTTGCCGGCATTATTGTTGCTTCGGGAACTGCAGTTATCGATAAATTAAACCGTGTTTTATTTGGCATTATGCTGCTGATGCTTGTTTTAACGCTTGTATTTTTAGTTCCTGACATATCGTTTGAGAATATGACACAAGTGACGAATTCAAGTACGACCGATTTAGTTAAAACCAGTGCAATTATTTTTACCAGTTTTGGTTTTATGGTTGTTATCCCATCATTGGTATCTTACAACCATGACGCAACACCAAAGCAACTGAGAAATATGGTTATTCTTGGTTCATTAATCCCATTAGTTTGTTACCTAGTATGGCTTTATGCTGTGGTTGGTAATTTAACGGCTGAACAACTGATTCATTTTACAAACGTCTCTGAGTTAATCTCTGTATTTAGTGCAGAACATGCATTTATTAGTGTTGTGTTATCTGGTTTTACAGGTCTTGCTTTATTAACCTCATTCTTAGGTGTAGCAATGGCGCTTTTCACTCAAAACCAAGATATGTTTAAACAGAACAAAGTAGTAACTTATGTTATTAGTTTTATTTTGCCACTGACTGGCGCTATTTATGCAGCTGATCAGTTCTTATCTGTTTTAAGTTACGCAGGGATCATTTTAGTTTTCTTGCAGTCTTTGTACCTCTTGCAATGGTGGTAAAACTAAGAAAATCAGAGAATGCCGAGAAAACATACATTGCTGAGGGTGGGTAGCTATGCTGACTTTCTCTTTTGCTTTTGGTGGTTTTCTTCTGATTTCACAAGTGATCTAACGTTATAAGCTCTTATTTATGGTGTTGTCACATACTATGAATAAGAGCACCTCATATCGACAATCTAATTACAGTGTTGATATAAATTTGTTTCAAAAAGAATGATATACAATGAATTTTAAATTATTTGGTAGTGCGTTAATTTTATCTGGTACAGCATTAGGCGCAGGGATGCTGGCTATCCCTATGGTATTGGCACAGTTTGGATTGTTTTATAGCACTCTACTAATGTTGATTATCTGTGCAGGAACAACATACGCAGCTTTGCTATTAACAGAAGCATGTTCAAAAACAGAATTAGCATTTGGGATTAATACTGTAGCAAATAAGACCATTGGTAAAGGTGGTCAACTTGTTACTAATGCTCTGTTTTACCTTTTATTATTTTGCATGTTAATTGCTTATATTTTAGGGGCAGCAGATTTAATTAAACGTATATTTTCTATGATGAATGTAGAAATGAGCATTGAATTTGCTCAGGTTGCATTCACCTTGTTTGCGAGTGCTTTTGTTGTTTGTGGAACACAAATTATTGATAAGTTAAATCGACTGTTGTTTTTCTTTATGATTTCCATGTTGGTGTTGACTTTAATCATTCTAATTCCAGGTATGACAGTGGAAAATCTATCGCAAGTAACAAACCATGATAAAGGTATGCTATTTGATACCAGCACGATTTTGTTTACTAGCTTTGCCTCTATGCCAGTAATTCCTTCGTTAGTTGCTTATAATAAGGAAGCGACAAAACAACAATTGCGAAATATGGTTATTCTAGGATCGATCATTCCATTGATCTGTTATTTAGTATGGCTATATGCGGTTGTTGGTAACTTAACAGCAAATGAAATTACGCATTTTTCTAATATCTCTGATTTGATTCAAACATTCAGTGCGAAGAATGAATATATTGAAATTATTCTGTCGATTTTCACATCATTAGCATTATTGACTTCTTTCCTTGGTGTGGCGATGGCTTTATATAATCAAAATAAAGATATGATTTCACATAATAAGATTGTGACATATGTGTGCACGTTCATTTTGCCTTTATTAGGTGCTGGTTTAGCGGCTGATCAATTCTTATCTGTACTTGGTTATGCTGGTGTTATCTTGGTTTTCTTAGCTATTTTTATTCCATTAGCAATGGTTGTAACGTTAAGAAAAAAAGAGACAGAGGAAGTGCATCAAAACCTTCATATTTATACAGCTGAAGGTGGTAAATTAGCTCTTGGTTTAACTCTTTTATTTGGTTTATTGCTATTAATTAGCCAAATTTAATAGATATTATGATCTGACCTGATACAGTTAACGTAATAGTTAAAGAATATTTACTGTAGAAGGTCAGCATTATGAAATACTTAATTATTGCATTTTCTGCTTTATTTTTAGCGGCATGCGCAACTCCTCCTCCTACTTCAATGCTCGATAGTGACTGGTCAACCTTTGGTTACGAAAGAGCCATGAAAGGACAAATAGCTCAATCAGAATCACGACTAGATAAATTACTAGACGATCAAAATTTAAAATCGAGCAATTATCAAGCCTACTTAGCTGGTTACAAAAAAGGTCAGAATGAGTATTGTTCGCAAAATGCGTATATACTTGGTGTAACTGGTGGTCCATATAACGGAATATGCGATCTTATCGATTGGACTTTCCGAGAAGACTACAACAGTGGTCGATTTTCAACTGCGAATGGGATGTGAAAATAATCATTCGATGTAAGGAGACATTACATGAAAGCATTTATAACTGTAGTACTTAGTTCTTTGTTGTTTGCTTGTTCTACAACTGCACCAATCACTTCAACGCAAGATAGTGATTGGAACCAGTATGGTTTTGACAGAGGATCTAAAGGGTGGAACCTAGAGACACAGGAGCAATTAAATAATGCTTCAGATGGTCAACAAATAAAAGTATCTAATTATCAGGCTTATACAGCAGGCTATGCTAATGGACAAATGAAGTATTGTCAGCAAGATGCTTATGAATTAGGTATGAAGGGTGAGGTTTATACTGGTGTATGTGACAGCATAAATAAAGATTTTAAGTATGATTACTTACGTGGCTATCATTCACACACTAAAGATATGTAAATGACTTATGGTTTTGATATAAAAAATGGCGGGAATTCCCGCCATTTTTTATAACTAATCTACTTTAATAATATTAAAGCGTCCCATTTTCTTTAATATAGGAATGAACTCTTTGTTCACTTCAAGCATTACTTTTTTCGCTTTAGTATAAGCACTTAATTTGTCGTTGCCGTTACCATGCGAGAATAGGCGACTTTTCGGCTTATATTCACCATCAACTAATTCTTTCCAACGAACAATATAGTAATCAGTGGTTCTTACTTCACCAGAGAGTAGGGTGCGTTTTTTAGTGATAATATCAGGCTCAAGGCTGTGAGGAAGGCGTTCAAACAAACTTGGTGTATTTAATACTGCGTTCCAACAGCTACCCCATAGTTCTTTACCCACTTTGTTTCGTTGTTTCACTGCTTCTTTTAATGCTTTTTCGCGGCCCTCTTTTAAGCAGCCAACCGAGCGGTTATACATACCATCATCAGGTGTATGGATATGTATTTTTACGCAATTGAATGAATGGGAAATAAAGCGATAATCACTTTTCATACCTTTCCATTCAGCTCTTAACTTTTGCGCTCTAGGAGATAGAGTGTGCTTTTTCTTATTCATATTCATTATGTTGTGTGTTGATGCATTAATGACAATATTACATTAATTGAGCATATTGTTAATAGTGAAGTGGTGAGAAAGCGTAAAGTTTTTGTAAAAAATAGAAATATTTAAAATAATTGTAGTTTAGATAGCTGAATTTTGTAGTATTTTTTTGTAAAGCATAAAAAAGGGACGATAAATCGTCCCTTAGTCATGGAATGTTATGCTCTATTAGCAAATAACTTTAATTGCTAGGCCACCCTGAGAAGTTTCACGGTATTTAGCATTCATGTCTTTACCTGTTTCAAGCATTGTCTCGATAACTTTATCAAGAGATACACGAGGTGCTGATGCACGACGTAAAGCCATACGAGTTGCGTTGATAGCTTTAACCGCAGCAATGCCGTTACGTTCGATACAAGGAACTTGTACTTGGCCAGCAACAGGGTCACAAGTTAAACCTAAGTTATGTTCCATTGCAATCTCTGCAGCCATACATACTTGTTCAGGGCTACCACCCATAAGCTCAGCAAGACCTGCAGCAGCCATAGAACAGGCAACACCAACTTCACCCTGACAGCCAACTTCTGCACCAGAGATTGATGCATTTTGTTTGTAAAGACCACCGATTGCACCAGAAGCTGCAAAGTAACGGATGTAATCTTTCTCTGTTACTGTTTGGATAAACTTATCGTAGTACGCTAGAACAGCAGGGATGATGCCACATGCGCCATTAGTTGGAGCGGTAACAACACGACCACCTGCCGCATTTTCTTCGTTTACAGCAAATGCGTACATGTTAACCCAATCAACTACTTCCATAGGGTCGTGAGACGTTTTTTCAGAAGTCAGTAATTGTTGACGTAGAGCTGCAGCACGACGAGGAACACGTAGAGGTCCAGGAAGGATACCTTCAGTATTCATGCCTTTTCCATACAGTCACGCATGGTTTTCCAGATCTTAGCAAAATAAGTACGAACTTCATCTTCTGCAAGAATCGCGTGTTCGTTTTTCATTACTAGAGTACTGATAGATAAGCCGTGCTCTTTACATAAATCAACAAGTTCAGAAGCGTAGTTGAATGAGTAAGGAACTTGGATTGATGATTCTACTTCTTTACCAAAGTTTTCTTCATCAACAATAAAACCACCACCGATAGAGTAGTAAGTTTTAGAGTAAGCCACTTCACCGTCAATCCACGCATGGATTTGCATGCCATTTTCGTGAAGTGATAGGTTAGAAGTATGGAAATTCATTCCACCTTCTTTTGGAAATTCTACCGTGTGGCAGTGCATACCAACTGGTAAGCGCTCAGTTTCTTCAACGCGAGCGATGAAGCCCGGAATAGAGTCAATATCTACGTGTTCTGGCGTGTTACCTGCCAGACCCATAATGATTGCGATATCAGTATGGTGACCTTTCCCTGTCAGTGATAATGAACCGTAAACATCAACAGTGATTTTAGTGATATCACGCAGTTTGCCCATGCCACGTAAATCGTCGATAAACTCTTTACCAGCTTTCATTGGACCAACGGTGTGGGAGCTAGAAGGACCAACTCCGATTTTGTAGATATCAAAAACACTAATCATGTAATTACCTCGAATAAGCCCCAAAAGAGGGGCTTTATTATCATTATTATTAACTTCGTTTAACTAAGTTTGTATTAGTTTACAAATTAGTTATTAAAGAGCGCCGTAGATTACAGAAGTAATCGCCGCAACACCACATAATGCTGTAAAGATTTGCACAGGTGCTGAAGTTTTGTACTTAGCCATTGCTGGAACTTTACGCATTGCGAAGATAGGCATAAGGAATAGGATAGCTGCAATCATTGGAGCACCCATTGTTTCAATCATACCTAGGATACTTGGGTTAACGATAGAAACGATCCATGTAGTAACAACGATAAAGATTAGAGATGCTTTTTCTAGCTTAGCAACAGGTGCATTTGAGCGAGATTTAGCTAGGCCAACAAGACCTTCATGAGCACCAAGGAAGTGGCCGAAGTAGCTTGAAGTAATCGCAGCGAAAGCAACGATTGGACCTAAGTAAGAGATAAGTGGAGATTCGTGTACGTTAGCTAGGTAAGAAAGTACAGAAATATTCTGTGCTTGTGCTTGTGCTAGTTGCTCTGGAGATAGAGAAAGAACTACAGAGAAAACGAAGAACATAACGAAGCTCATTAGCATCATTGCCGCACCACCAGTGATCATGTCAGTTTTAACAACTGCATCTTCACCGTATACACGACGTTGTTCTTTAGAGAACTGGCTGATTACTGGGCTGTGGTTGAAAGAGAAAACGATGATAGGAATCGCTAACCAAACAACAGAAGGCATTGAACCCCAATCTGGGTCAACAGACATCATAGATGTGTTCCAACCAGGGATTAGGTATACAGAAAGAGCCATTAGGATGAATACAAGAGGGTAAACCATTGCTGAAGTTGCTTTCAGCATTAGTTCTTTACCAAATACTACACCACATGTCATCAGAGTGATAAGAACACCTGATAGTAACCAACGAGGGATAGATTCCATACCCATTTGGTTAACCATGAAAGAATCTACTGTGTTTGTAATACCAACACCGTAGATAAGTACAATCGGATAAATCGCGAAAAAGTAGGCAAAAGTGATTAGGTTCGCGCCTGTTTTACCGAAATGCTCTTCTACAGTATCAGTAATATCTGCATCTGGGTTTTTAGCTGAAAGAACGAAACGAGCCAAGCTTTTGTGTGCAAACCAAGTCATTGGTGCAGCGATTAGAGCAAGAATAACTAGAGGCCAAAAACCACCAGCACCCGCTTTAATTGGAAGGAAAAGAACACCAGCACCTACAGCGGTACCGAACAGAGACAGACACCAAGTGAAATCTTTATAAGTCCACTTAGCTTTTTTTGCATCGATAGATGCAGTATTTGTTGTTTGCATAATTAACATACTCTTAATTTTTTGGAACAGGAATTTTAGGAACGGCGCTATTGTCGTTATTTTGACGAGAAAAACTTTGACCCAGATCCAGAAATGAAAAAAGATGAACGAAGATCCAAAAATAATTGATAATGATCACAGTAGTTGTAACTGCAATATTAGAAAAACTTATCGTTAATGATAAATTTTCTAAGTCGTAATGTAATTCATTGCATGAATTATTTCGGCAGTTACGCCCCAAATGAGTTTTTTATCAAAAGGAATAAAAATCAGATTGTATGTGTGTTTTTTGTTAAAAACGTGATGATTGTAGGTGTTTTTTGGGTTAATAAGATGATTTATCGGTGCTTCAAATGTGCTACTAACCTCACCGTAATCGATTGCGGTGGTATAATTTTCATCAATTAATGCAACGATAGGGGTTACTTTATAACCTGATATTGTTGGTATTGTGTTAAGTTTTACTAATGGTTTAATGTGTGCAGGATTAATGCCAATCTCTTCATTCGTTTCACGAATAGCTGTATGAATAAGAGACAAATCATCGGGTTCAGCCTTACCTCCAGGGAAGCTAATTTGACTTGGATGATGACGTAAATGTGGCGCTCGTTGGGTTAAAATTAAGTGATAACCCGTATCTCTTTTTACAATAGGAACAAGAACGGCTGCTGATTTAAAATGGCCATTTTTCAATAAAGGGTGGGAGAGTAAACTTGAGCTGTAATTTATCGGTTTATGAAGTAACAAATGAGAAAGTAAATGTGTGTCCATAAACCGATCCTTATCGTTATAAAATAGGTAAGATTTTGCTTAACTTATGCAATGTCTCTTCATATTCTAGTTCAACTTGACTATCAGCGACGATACCACCGCCTGCAGATGCATATAAGCTTCCTTCATAAGCAATTAATGTGCGTATGGTTATACTGGTGTCCATTGTTCCACAGCGGCTAATGTAGCCAATACTGCCACAATATAAGTTACGGCGATGTGGTTCGAGTTCTTCAATGATCTCCATTGCTCTGATTTTAGGCGCTCCTGTGATAGAACCACCAGGGAAAGATGCTTTAAGTAAGTCTGTTGCAGAGTATTCTGTATTGAGTTCACCTGTAATGGTACTTACTAAGTGATGCACAGCTGGGAAAGACTCTATATCAAACAGTTTCGGTACTTTTACAGAGCCCGGTGTAGCAACACGGCCTATATCATTTCTCAGCAAATCAACAATCATCAGGTTTTCAGAGCGGTCTTTTGGGCTATTACGCAACGTTTCTGCTTCTTGTTTATCAATCTCAGGAGAATTTGAACGAGGTCGGGTTCCTTTAATTGGTTTTGTTTCAATTTTTCGCTCTTTTACTTGTAAAAAACGCTCTGGAGAAACAGAAAGAATCGTTACTTCTGGAGTTTTTATATAAGCAGAGAATGGAGCCCCGTTTTGTGTGGCTAGTTTTTGATACGCTTCCCATTCAGAGCCCTGATATTGTGCTTTAAATCGTTGTGCTAAGTTTATTTGGTAACAATCCCCTGATTCTAGGTAGTGCTGAATTGTATTGAACTTTTTAGCGTATTCAGACTCGGTCATATTCGATTTCCAGTCTGAGGTTAAGCTAAATGGTGTATCTACTTCTTTTATAGCAATAAATTGCTGAAGCCAATGCAATCGATCACCACCTTCGGGTTGTATCAAATACAACGTTGATGTTTTATTATCTGCCACCAGTGCCCAGTTATAAATTCCTACAGCCATATCTGCACATAAAATGTCATGTTGTGCCGTATTTGGAATCGTTTCGACACGACGTCCTAAGTCATAGCTGAAATAGCCTAACGCACCACCAATGAAAGGTAATGCTTGTATTGGTTTGCAAAAAGGGGTTAGACGTTCTTGATAATGCGCAAGTAACTGAAAAGGACATGCTTCACTGGTTACAGGTTGTTTTCCTATTACATTAATCGTGGTGATATTGCCGTGTGTTTGTAATGTAGCGATAGGATCGGCAACCAAAATGTCATATCGATTATCAATGTGCTTTTGTGCTGATGAGTTAAGCAACATCGCCCAAGGTTGATTTGCAATAGCAGAAAAGAAATCAATCACAGAGTTAGATTGATAATCAAGTTGAGTGATACTTAGTTTTGCATCTAATTGATTGTTCATTTTGAGTTTTATAACCAGAATGTGATGAGCAACGATAGCCTTGGATGGAGAGCAAGAGTATCATAATGCGAGTTCTAAAAGAAAATAATAGATGGCGATTGCTCACGTCATACACAATAAAAATCATCCTTAATTGCCATGGAAGCTTATAAAAAGAGGGCCCTATGATTAACGTTCACCAAGAAACATTGATTCGTAATGAAGATGTGATCAGTTCTGTAGCCGATGCTCTGCAATATATATCTTATTACCATCCGCTAGATTTTGTTCAAGCACTTGAAAAAGCGTATCACCGAGAAGAAAGCCAAGCTGCAAAAGATGCGCTTGCACAAATCCTAATTAATTCACGTATGTCAGCAGAGGGGCGTCGTCCTATCTGTCAAGATACGGGAATTGTAACTTGTTTTGTTAATATTGGTATGAACGTTAGGTGGGAAGGAGACTTAACTGTTCAACAAATGATTGATGAAGGTACTCGTCAAGCTTATACCAATCCTGACAATCCATTAAGGGCATCCGTATTGTCTGATCCGGCTGGTAAACGTATAAATACAAAAGATAATACGCCAGCAGTGGTTCATATTAATATGGTTCCGGGAAACAAAGTTGAGATTCAAATTGCTGCAAAAGGTGGCGGCTCTGAGAATAAAACTAAAATGGTAATGTTAAACCCATCAGATGATATTGCTGAGTGGGTAGAAAAGACGCTTCCAACAATGGGGGCGGGTTGGTGTCCACCAGGTATGCTTGGTATAGGTGTTGGCGGTACGGCTGAGAAAGCAGCTGTATTAGCAAAAGAAGCACTGATGGAACACATTGATATTCAAGACCTTATTGAACGAGGTCCTCAGAATGCAGAAGAAGAACTTCGTCTTGATATTTTTAACCGTGTTAATAAATTAGGTATCGGAGCTCAGGGTCTTGGCGGACTTACTACTGTTGTTGATGTAAAAATTAAATCAGCACCAACGCACGCAGCCTCTAAACCTGTGTGTTTAATTCCTAACTGTGCTGCTACTCGTCACGTACATTTTACCCTTGATGGGACAGGTCCTGCTGATCTTCAGCCGCCAAAGTTAGAGGAATGGCCTGATATTACGTGGGAAGCGGGAGCAAATACACGTCGAGTTAATCTTGATGAGATAACAAAAGAAGACGTTCAAGAGTGGAAAACGGGCGAAACGATCTTGCTTAATGGTAAAATTCTAACAGGACGTGACGCGGCACATAAACGTCTTCAAGGAATGATCGAAAGCGGTGAAGGTTTACCTGATGGTGTTGATTTTAATGGTAAATTCATTTACTACGTAGGCCCTGTTGATGCTGTAGGTGATGAAGCGGTAGGTCCTGCCGGCCCAACGACATCTACTCGCATGGATAAATTTACCGATATGATGTTAGCTACAGGCTTAACGGGCATGATAGGTAAAGCGGAACGTGGTCCAGCAACCGTGGCATCTATTAAAGAAAATAAAGCGGTATATTTAATGGCTGTTGGTGGCGCTGCTTACTTGGTTGCTAAAGCGATTAAAAAAGCACGTGTTGTTGCCTTTGAAGATCTTGGAATGGAAGCTATTTATGAGTTTGAGGTTGAAGATATGCCAGTTACTGTGGCCGTTGATTCAACAGGTGTAAATGCGCATCAAATTGGTCCTGATACATGGAAGGTAAAAATTGCTGAAATGAGCAATTAATTTACATCATAAAGCTTCTTAAATAATGAAAAAGCACTCATTTTGAGTGCTTTTTTTATTTTTGTGTCTTTTATGTTAATCATTTGGGTGTAATATATAAATAACTATTTGATAAATAAATGAGGGAACAATGAAGAAGTTAACAATTGGGTTATTCATTACTGTACTTGCTGGGTGCGCCTCCTCTGATGATGTTGAACAAGAAAAGAACGTTGATGATTGGTTCGCGATAGGTGAAGCTAGGGCGAAAAATGGATTTTTATTGCAAACAGAATCACGACTTGTTGATCGTTATCCTGAAGAGAAAATTACAACCGAATTCTATAATGGTTATGTAAAGGGTCACGAGGCTGGCACAAAAGTCTATTGTTCACAAAATCCATATATATTGGGATTAAGTGAAGAACCTTATTTCGGACTATGTGATCAAATTGATTCTAATTACTCTGATGAATATCAAAAAGGGAAAAAGCATAAAAAAGAATAAAAACATTGTTTTTTATAACTAATTTTATTTGTTGACTGGATGAACAAATAAATATAGGCAATAATTCTTTATGTAATCAATTAATAATGACAAGGAACGGCATATGTTCAAAAAGACTGCAATAGCCGCAGTGCTTGGCTCCATTTTACTCGCAGGCTGTGACAGTAAAGAGCCTAGTATTGCAGAGCCTAACTCTCGTCCAGCAAAGATCTTAACCGTTTCTGTTGGTGACCACGAAACATCACGCTTGTTTCCAGCTAAAGCCGAAGCGGGCGATAAAGCCGTTTTGGCTTTTAGAGTTCCTGGACAATTAAATACATTGAATGTGCATGCTGGCCAATCGGTTAGTAAAGGTGAGCTTCTAGCTACAATCAATCCAGATGAATACCGTTTAATCCAGAAACAAGCGCAAGCACAATATCGATTGATTGATGTGCAATATCAAAGGATTAAAAAGTTAAGAAAAGATAAAGTCGTATCAGAACAAGATTATGATACAGCGGTTGCCAATAGAAAAACTGCGAAAGCTTCTCTTGACCAAGCCTCTGCTAATTTAAGCTACACTAAGCTTGTCGCACCATATGACGGCACGATTTCACTTCTTCCGACAGAAAACTTTGAATATGTAAATGCGAAACAATCGATTATGCATATTCAAACTAACGATATTCTATATGTTGTTTTTCAACTTCCGGATTATTTGCTTCAACGTTTCAGTTTTACAGATGTATCAGCAACAGTTTCATTTGATTCGTTTCCAAACACTACTTTTCCTCTTGAATTTGAAGAAATTGATACTGAAGCCGATCGTAAAACATCAAGTTACACGGTAAAAATGAGTATGCCGCGTCCTAAAGATTTAGGGGTTCTTCCGGGGATGTCTGGACAAGTGAAAGTAACTATTCCTAAGGGCGGAAGTGAAAAACTGCCACTTTCAGCTATCGATCAAGATGGTGATACCACGTATGTATGGCGTGTGAAAGAAGATGGAATTGTTGAAAAAGTGGCAGTGAAATTAAATGAGAAACGTCAAGTAGTCTCTGGAATAGAAGATTCAGATCAAATTGTATCTTCAGGTATCGCAGGGCTAGAAGAGGGAATGAAAGTTCGCAAGTGGGTTAAGGAAAGAGGATTATAATAATGCAAAGATTAATGAAACTATCTTTACTTTCCAGCACGTTACTTCTTACTGCTTGTAATCCTGCGCCGACGGAAACTGTCGTAGAAATTCCGAATGTTGTGATTAAAGATATTAATTCAAATGGGGTAAGTGATCGCCTTTATCTTCCTGCGGTAGCCACTGCTGCTGATCGTTCTCATCTAAGTTTTCGACTTTCTGGTGAGATTAAAGAGCTAAATATAAAAGCAGGGGAAATCGTTAAAAAAGGTCAAGTTTTAGCTGTGTTAGATAAAACCGACTACAACATTGATGTTGATAATGCTAGAGCTCGCTACAACGTAGCAAACAGTCAATATAAGCGTTCAAAGCCCTTAGTTGATAAAGGATTGTTAGCTAAATCACAATTCGATGAATTAGCAGCGCAACGACAAATTGCACTAGCGGATTTAGAGTTAGCAAAATTGCGTTTAAGTTTTACCGAGTTAAAGGCGCCAATTGATGGTGTTATTTCTCGAGTAAGTGTTGAGCAATTTGAAAATATTCAAGTAGGGCAACAGATCTTTAATATTAATAACCGAGATGCGGTAGATATTATTGTTCAAGTACCTGACAAGCTTTATGCAAAGCAACCGAATAAAGAAATAATTGAAAGCATTAAAGCAACAGTTCGCCTTGATAGTGGTGAGAGCTACTCCGCAAGAATTAAAGAATACACCACAGAGCCTGATCCTGATTCAGGTGCTTATCTAGTTACACTGACAATGCCTATGCCTGAAGACCAATTTATATTGGATGGTATGGCAGTTGAGGTGGCAACTAGTGAAAGTGAAATTCGTTTATCAACTCAAGCAGGCATGGTAATTCCGATTGAAGCTATTTTTAATGAAGATGGTGACACTATTGATCTTGCTGAAAAATACGTATGGCTTGTTGATGAAAACAATACAGTGAAAAAACAAAAAGTAGTAACGACAAAAGCGACTTCATCTGGTTTACGAGTTGTTGAAGGTTTATCAACCGGTGATCGCATTGTAATAGCAGGGGTATCACGACTGCGTGATGGCATGTCAGTGAATGTTATTAATGCGGAGGAGAAAAAATGAGCCAAGAAAAAGGAATTGCAGCTTATTTCATACAGAATAAAGTCATCAGTTGGATGTTAACACTGATCTTTATGATTGGTGGTACATCCGCATTTTTTGGTTTAGGCCGTTTAGAAGACCCTGCGTTTACCATTAAAGATGCAATGGTCGTAACCAATTATCCTGGTGCGACACCTGAGCAAGTGGAAGAAGAAGTAACCTACCCACTAGAAAAAGCAATTCAACAGTTGACTTATGTAGATGAAGTTAACTCGCTGTCTAGTCGTGGACTGTCTCAGATCACTGTAACCATGAAAAACAATTATGGTCCTGATGATTTACCACAAATCTGGGATGAACTGCGCCGTAAGGTGAATGACTTAAAACGTCAATTACCTCCGGGTGTTGGTGAACCATCAGTTATCGATGATTTTGGTGATGTTTATGGTGTGCTTTTAGCCGTAACAGGAAAAGGCTACTCATATAAAGAAATTCTAGATTATGTTGATTATTTGCGTCGTGAATTAGAGCTTGTTGATGGCGTTAGTAAAGTATCTGTTAGTGGTGTTCAACAAGAACAAGTCTTTATTGAAGCGTCATTAAAGCGTATGACAAGTTTAGGAATTTCTCCTCAGACTTTGTATAGCTTATTGTCTAATCAAAATACGGTATCGAGTGCTGGTGCTGTAAAAATCGGAACGGAATATATTCAAATTCACCCAACAGGGGAGTTTGAAGATGTGGCACAACTTGGTGATTTAATCATTACTGATGGTGGTGCTCAAGGACTGATTTATTTAAAAGACATCGCAGAAGTTAAGCGTGGTTATGTTGAAGTGCCAAGTAATATTGTGAACTTTAATGGTAATTTTGCTCTAAACCTCGGTGTTTCATTTAGTGCAGGTGTTAACGTAGTTGAAATTGGTAAATTAGTTGATCAACGAATGGCTGAGCTTAAAGAGCAGCAGCCTATTGGTATTGATATCTCTGAAATTT
The DNA here is from genome assembly GCA_038993745.2 of Aliivibrio fischeri. Taxonomy (NCBI): domain Bacteria; kingdom Pseudomonadati; phylum Pseudomonadota; class Gammaproteobacteria; order Vibrionales; family Vibrionaceae; genus Aliivibrio; species Aliivibrio fischeri. The sequence continues at coordinate 1,305,739 of CP160629.1, forward strand.
ACAGTCAACCAAAAGAAGTGGATAAATCGGTAAGTGGTTTTGTTGTCAGTCTTGGTCAGGCTGTTGCGATTGTAATTATCGTTTTACTTTTCTTTATGGGAGTACGTTCAGGTCTATTAATTGGTCTTATCCTATTATTGACCGTTGCTGGTACTTTCGTCTTTATGAAGTATTTTGCTATCGATTTACAACGTATTTCTCTTGGTGCACTGGTTATTGCTCTCGGTATGCTCGTAGATAACGCCATTGTGGTGGTCGAAGGCATACTCATCGGGATGCAAAAAGGAAGGACACGTTTACAAGCCGCTACCGATATTGTGACACAAACAAAATGGCCATTGCTAGGAGCAACGGTTATTGCGGTAACCGCGTTTGCGCCAATTGGTTTATCTGATGATGCGACCGGTGAATACTGTGGAACGCTCTTTACCGTCTTGCTAATTTCGTTAATGCTAAGCTGGTTTACTGCTATTTCACTTACGCCTTTCTTTGCTTCTTTATTCTTTAAGGAGAGAGTACAAAGCGAAGAAGAGAGTCTTGAAGAGAAAGACCCATACAATGGGATGATCTTTGTTGTTTATAAGCGTTTCCTAGAGTTTTGTATGCGCTACTCTGTAGCAACCATGGTAATACTGGTTGTAGCTCTTGGTGGTAGTTTATATGGCTTTACCAAAGTTAAACAATCTTTCTTCCCATCATCAACAACGCCAATCTTCATGGTGGATGTATGGATGCCTGAAGGGACAGATATTCGTTCAACTAATGCAACATTAAAAGAGTTAGAAGAATGGATATTAGAACAGCAACATATTGAACACGTAACAACAACTGCTGGTAAAGGTTTACAGCGTTTCATGTTGACTTATGCACCAGAGAAAAGCTATGCAGCTTATGGTGAGATAATGACTCGTGTTGATAACTATGAAGCATTACAGCCCTTGATGGCGAAGTTCCGTCAGCATATCGAAGATCAATACCCACAAATTCAATATAAATTGAAACAAATTGAATTAGGTCCGGGTGGCGGTGCGAAAGTTGAAGCTCGTATTGTTGGTGCTGATCCAACGGTATTACGTGGCTTAGCGGCGCAAGTTATCGACATTATGCATAATGACCCAGGAGCAACAAACGTACGTCATGACTGGCGTGAGCGTACAAAAGTACTTGAGCCTCAATTTAATGAGAGTCAGGCTCGTCGTTATGGTATTTCAAAGACAGATGTAAACGAACTATTAGAAATGGCGTTCTCAGGTAAAGCAATTGGTGTTTACCGTGATGGTACAACATTAATGCCAATCGTTACTCGATTACCTGAAAATGAACGTGTTGATATTAGTACGATTGAAGGCATGAAAATTTGGAGTCCGGCACTGTCTCAATATATTCCATTACAACAGGTTGTTCTGGGTATGATGTGATTTGGGAAGATCCACAAGTTGTTCGTAAGAACCGTAAACGTATGTTAACCGTAATGGCTGACCCAGATATTTTAGGTGAAGAAACTGCGGCAACATTGCAGAAACGATTACAAACACAAATTGAGGCGATCGATTTTCCTACGGGTTACAGTTTAGAGTGGGGCGGTGAATACGAATCGTCACGTGATGCTCAGGCATCATTATTCCAAACGATGCCATTGGGTTATCTATTCATGTTCTTAGTTACTGTCTTCTTATTTAACAGTGTGAAAGAGTCGGTGATTGTGTGGCTAACGGTACCATTAGCTATTATTGGTGTAACTAGTGGTCTATTGTTACTTAATACGCCATTTGGTTTTATGGCTTTACTCGGTTTCTTGAGCTTAAGTGGTATGCTATTGAAAAATGGTATCGTATTACTTGATCAGATTGAAATAGAGATACAATCAGGTAAAGAGCCTTACCATGCGGTGGTTGATGCGGCATTGAGCCGTGTGCGTCCTGTTTGTATGGCAGCGATCACAACAATCTTAGGTATGATACCTCTACTACCGGATATCTTCTTTAAGCCAATGGCGGTAACGATTATGTTTGGTTTAGGTTTTGCAACGGTTCTTACTCTAATTGTGGTTCCAGTTCTATATCGAATGTTCCACAGAATTAAAGTGGTTGAATACTAATCGTAGTTAATAACTGGTTAAAAGCTCATATTAGAGTATCTAGTATGGGCTTTTTTGTGGTATTCTATCGCTAACAATCTGAATAAGATGAACGCAGTTCACATATTAGGAACCGTAAAATGAGCCAATTAGATCAACAAGCAATAGACAAAATCCAAAACTACAATGAAGAAGAGCGTTTTAATTACTTCATGAAAGAAGTAGTAGCAAATCGTCAAATTTGGATTTTAACCGATGAGCATGGTTGTGTAATGTTGAACACAGAAGAGGAAGATTGTGTTCCTGTATGGCCAAATCAAGAGTTTGCAGAAGCATGGGCAACGGGTGAGTGGGACGTGTGTAAAGCTGAATCTATCTCATTAAATAAATGGCATAGTCGTTGGACTAACGGCTTAGAAGATGATGAATTAGCTGTGGTTGTATTCCCAAATCAAAATGAAGAAGGGCAAGTTCTTTTCCCTGACGAGTTTGATTTTGAACTGACAAAGCAAGAAAGAAAACGTTAATTATTAGAAATGAAAGGCGATACGGCTTATGCAATATCGCCTTTATTTATTGTTAAGCGTTTAATGCGTCTTGATAGCGTTGCAGTCCTTCTTCGAGATCGTGAATTAGATCTTCAACATCTTCTAATCCAATGTGAACACGGATTAATGTCCCTTTAAAGTTTGGATTAGCTATGGTTCTTAATGCATTGAAGCTTCGAGGCTCATTGGCAAGAATAAGGCTTTCAAATCCTCCCCATGAATATCCCATACTAAAATGTGTCATGCCATCTAATAACGCGGTGGTTGCTTTGGTATCGGATTGTTTTAAAACAAAGGAAAATAAACCATTACAGCCTTTGAAATCACGTTGGTAAAACTCATGACCCGGGCAACTAGCAAGAGCAGGGTGGCGAACATGATCCACTAATGGATGTGCCTCTAACCATTTAGCGACTTTGATGCTGCTCTTTTCATGTTGTTTTAATCGAACGCCCATGGTGCGAATACCACGCATTGCAAGATATGCATCATCAGGAGAAATACATTGCCCCATTAAATAACTTTGTTCACGCAGTTGATCCCAATGTTTTTCGTTCGCTACGGCTGTACCGAGCATCACATCCGAGTGACCAACGATGTATTTGGTTGCTGCTTGTACAGAAATATCGACACCGTGATCAAAAGGGGCAAGATTCACACCCGCACCCCATGTATTATCAAGTATGACGGTAATATCTGTTTCGTGCGCAATACGGCTAAGGGTAGGTAAATCTTGAACTTCCATGGTGATAGAACATGGAGATTCAGTAAATAAAACCGTTGTGTTTGGGCGGATAAGTTCGCGAATACCTTCACCAATCATTGGGTCATAATAGGTGGTTTCTATCCCCATTCGTTTCAAGATGGTTTCACAATAGTCACGGGTCGGTTCATAACAACCATCTACCATTAAGATGTGATCACCCGTTTTAACAAAGGCTAAAATGGTATTGGCAATAGCTGCGGTACCACAAGGGTATAAAGCACAGCCTGCACCACCTTCAAGCTCAACCATGGCATCTTGTAGAGCAAAGTGGGTTTCGGTCCCACGACGCCCATAAAAAAGCGTTTGTTTGGCACGGTTAACCATAGCGTGATTTTTTTCTGCAACCGTATTAAACACCACAGTAGAAGCGCGTTGTACTGGTGGGTTAACTACGCCTTTTGTCCATTTTTTGTTACGGCCGGCGGTGACGTATTTGGTCTCTAATTTATCTGACATCTGAATCCATTCGATTATAAGTAAATAATATCCCCATAAAGCCAAAATGAGCACCAAATATCAAGGAATAAAGTGAATTGAGGTCGAATAAATTTTTTTTGCTGCTAAAATCACATTCATCGTTAACCTCAGAGTTGAATATCAAATGCAACAGAATGAATTTGAAACATTAGTTAAAGAACTGTGTAAGAAAGAAAACCTTCCTCAAGTGCTAGAAGCTTTAAAAACATGTGAAGACCAAGACATTGTTGAAGCAGCTCAATCGCTAGCAGGTCAGTTCCGCCTTGCAGAAGTAGAAGGTGAGCAACGTATTTATCATGTATTTACTGATGAAGACGAAAATGGTGAAGAGCAAGAACTTGCAGAGTGGATCATGAACGAAGGTGATGATGTTATTAAATTCGTCGCTTGGTTCTTCTACGCAATGTTTGATATGAAGCAAAAAGAAACGTACCAAGCAGCGGGTAAAACTTACCAACAGCCAAAGCGTTCTTAGATCTTTATCACAAAAATTACAAGCCAATAAGATGATATTATTGGCTTTATTATCAATAGGTTAAGTTTTAATACGCCTTTCGCTTTCTATCTACCACTAAAGTATGACTCACTTCTCAGTTTTATTGTAACGCTCTCTTCCTTATTGCAGTTTTTGTCTTAGATCAAAAAGTTATTACCTGTATCAATGTTAAAACATAAACAGTTCTTAAAAATTTATATAAATACTAATGGAGTTGGTTATGAGTGCATTTTTTATCCCTACAGTAAACTTAATGGGTGCAGGTTGTCTTACAGAAGCGATGGACAGCATCAAATCTCAAGGTTACAAAAAGGGTCTTATCGTTACTGATAACGTACTAGTTGCAATTGGTATGGTTAAACAAGTATCAGATTTATTAGCAGAGCGCGGTGTTGAAGTTGCTGTGTTTGATGGTACGCAACCAAACCCAACAATCGGTAACGTAAATGCAGGTTTAAAAATTCTTAAAGATAATGAGTGTGACTTCGTTATCTCTTTAGGTGGTGGTTCTCCTCACGATTGTGCTAAAGGTATTGCTTTAGTTGCTGCAAATGGTGGTGAGATTGCTGATTATGAAGGTGTTGATCAGTCAGCTAAGCCACAATTGCCTCTAATTGCGATCAATACAACGGCTGGTACAGCATCTGAAATGACGCGTTTCTGTATCATTACAGATGAAGCTCGTCACATTAAGATGGCGATTGTAGATAAGCACACGACACCATTGATGTCTGTAAATGATCCTGAATTAATGCTTGCGAAACCAGCATCATTAACAGCAGCAACGGGTATGGATGCGTTAACGCATGCTATTGAAGCATACGTATCAATTGCAGCAACACCAGTAACTGATGCTGTAGCAATTAAAGCAATGGAACTTATCCAAGCGCATTTACGTACAGCGGTTAACGATGGTCAAAATCTAGAAGCTCGTGAGCAAATGGCTTATGCACAATTCATGGCGGGTATGGCATTTAACAATGCTTCTCTAGGTTATGTTCACGCAATGGCACACCAACTAGGTGGGTTCTACGACCTTCCACACGGCGTATGTAATGCGATTCTTCTTCCTCATGTACAAAGCTACAATGCTAAAGTATGTCCTGAACGTCTAAAAGACGTTGCAAAAGCAATGGGCGTAAATGTTGAAGGCATGACAAATGAAGAAGGCGCTCAAGCTGCATTAGAAGCGATTAAACAATTATCAAAAGATGTTGGTATTCCTTCTGGTCTAACAGAGCTTAATGCCAAAGAGGAAGATTTCGATACGCTTGCAGAAAACGCATTAAAAGATGCATGTGGCTTTACTAACCCTAAGCAAGCGACGCACGAAGAAATCGTAAGTATCTTCAAAGCAGCAATGTAATTCTTATAGATAAAAGTATTAATTAGTTTAGAAAGGTCTAACAATTGTTAGGCCTTTTTTTTGATTCTTGCTTCCACGTTAGGGTATGCTTATGATCTTCTTATCTGATTAAGTCGTAGAAGATTTGATCTTCTCATTGAAAAAGGCATAAATTAGCATGGCAAACGTAAGAGCTCGTATAGAGTTAATGGTAGGGCAAAAAAGTAATATCCCTGCAGAAATGCTTTCATTTGAAGGGCTAGAGACTGAGAAAGAGCACGTTGCTGTTATTTTTAATCAAGCCGATAAACATCAATCTACTCCCTTAGTACGTATGCATTCCGAGTGTTTAACAGGGGATGTATTTCACTCATCTCGCTGTGATTGCGGTGAACAATTAGAGGAAACGATCAACCGAATGTCTGAAAGTGGCGGGATTATATTATACCTACGCCAAGAGGGACGCGGTATTGGTTTATATAACAAATTAGATGCTTATGAATTACAAAGCCAAGGTATGAATACCTATGAGGCAAATAATCATTTAGGGTTTGGTGATGATTTACGTGACTTCAAAGAAGCGGCACAAATGCTTGAAGCATTGAATATATCTAAGATTAAGCTAGTTACGAATAATCCAAAAAAGATTAAGGATATTCAAAACTACGGTATTGAAATTGATGAAGTTGTTAATACTCATGCCCATGTAAAACAGGGCAATGAGCATTATTTACATTCAAAGGCCGCACACGGGCATAAGTTAAATTTTGATAAATAATATTGTCTTTATTATTAACTATTAAAAACCTTACTTATTTGTGGGGTTTTTTTATGAGTTACACAAAATTGGTAAAATAAATGATAAGGATTTGCATTTAGATTCAGAATGAGTATATTACGCAAATAAAAATTATCATCATTAATGAATTCTTACAGTTTTCAATTAATGGTTTACAAGTCATATTCATTTGCTCAACAAGGACGATTCATGAATCACGTCAAATTTGCTCGAAATTTAATTACCGCATCTTTATTTGTTATTCCTTCTATTTCACAAGCAACGACTCAATCGGAAGTGGTAGAGCACTATGCTGATATCGCTCATGCTGTTTATAGCGACTCTTTATCTACAGCTCAAAAACTGGACAAAGCCATTACTACTTTTTTGAATAATCCTTCTAAAGATGGTTTAGAGGCAGTAAAGCTGGCTTGGAAAGAGGCTCGTGTACCTTATCAACAATCGGAAGTTTTCCGTTTTGGTAATGCGATTGTTGATGAATGGGAAGGGCAATTAAATGCTTGGCCTTTAGATGAAGGCCTAATTGATTATGTTGCAGACGATTATCAATATGAATTAGGTAATGATGGTGCTAAAGCGAATATTGTTGCGTCTAAGTCAATAAAGATTGGTGCCGAAACGATTGATGTAACATCAATTAAGGCAGAGCAATTGGCAGATTTAAATGAGTTAGGTGGTTCTGAGGCAAATGTAGCAACGGGCTATCATGCCATTGAATTTTTACTTTGGGGTCAAGACCTAAATGGAACTAACTCTGGTGCAGGTGAGCGTCCATACACTGATTATGTTATCGGTTCTGCGTGTACTAATGGTAATTGTGAGCGCCGAGCTGAATATTTAAAAGCGGCTTCTGAGCTGTTGATTAAAGACCTTTCTTGGATGGAAAAACAATGGAAAGAAGGTGAGAAAAATTATCGTGCTGAGCTTTTATCTGAATCATCAGAGCAAGGTTTACGTAAGATGCTATTTGGTATGGGGTCATTATCTCTAGGTGAGTTAGCAGGCGAGCGAATGAAGGTTGCATTAGAAGCAAACTCAACAGAAGACGAGCACGATTGTTTTTCTGATAATACACATAACTCTCATTACTACAACGAACAAGGTATCTATAACGTCTATACGGGGACTTATACACGAGCTGATGGTTCTCAATTGTCTGGACCGAGTATTCATGATCTTGTTGCAAAGAAAGATGCCAAAGCAGCAAAAGAGATTAAACAGCAGTTTGATGCAACTCGTACTCAAGTAGGTACATTGGTTTCTGCTGCGGAGAAGGATAATCAACACTTTGATCAATTGATTGCCGCTGATAACGCTGCTGGTAATGCATTAGTAAACAAATCAATTATGTCGTTAGTTTTGCAAACCGCTTCTATTGAACGTGCTGCAAACGTTATTGGCATTACGAGTTTAAATCCTGATACAGCTGATCACGAATTTTAATTCTAAGAAAAAGCAGTAATACAATGATAGCGACCTAGAAATAGGTGTTAGCTCAATCACATTTCCCCCGATTTAGTGATTGAGCTCTTTTCTTTTTTCTATTGTGGTTATTGAAATAATAACGATAAACAATACCCATCGATACCCATAATAATATGACGATCAGGATATGCGACTTTATGAAACCCGCAATGCTTGGAGCAATAACTTTATTATCTACATTTTCTTTTTCTTCTTTCTCAGCTGATGTTAACCCTATTGATGTTGCCTCTGGTGGTAAGACAAGCGTAAAAAAAGAGGGGCAGAATGCCTTTTCTTTGCCTGCTGCAAATTTACCTATGAGTAAACGACTAGACTTTAGTGTCGGTAACAGTTTCTTTCGTAATCCTTGGGTACAAGCACCCGCGTCAACAGATGCCAGAGATGGACTCGGCCCTTTATTTAATACTAACGGTTGTCAAAATTGTCATATTAAAGATGGTAGAGGACATGCTCCTCGAGAAGGCGATACAAATGCTGTATCTATGCTTGTTCGATTAAGTATTCCAGCTTTTACTCCAGAGCAGAAAAAACGCATTATTTTAGAAGGGGTGATCCCTGAGCCTACTTATGGTGGGCAGCTTCAAGATTTCTCGTTATCTGGATTAAAGCCAGAAGGACAAATACACATTACCTATAATGATCTACCTGTAACGCTTTCTGATGGTTACGTTGTCACATTGCGTAAGCCAAATTTGACCATTACTGAATTAGCTTATGGTGACATGGATGAGAATGTAATGATGTCTGCACGAATTGCCCCACCTATGATCGGTTTAGGTTTATTAGAATCGATCCCTGAAAAAACCATCCTAGGTTTTGCTGAACAACAAAAGAATGAAAATAAAGGCGTTTCAGGTAAAGCAAACCGAGTGTGGGATGCAAAAACAAAGCAACTTGAATTAGGACGTTTTGGTTGGAAAGCCGGACAACCGACACTTATGCAACAAAATGCGGCAGCGTTTAACGGGGATTTAGGCTTAACGAGCAACATGTTCCCGAAAGATGACTGTACTCAAGCTCAGACAGCGTGTGCGAAGCTTCCCCATGGCGGTGAGCCAGAGGTTAGCGATAAGATTTTAAATTTTGTTGAATTTTATTCTCAGCATTTAGCGGTTCCGGTTCGTCGAAATGTAAATGATCCCGAAGTTATTAAAGGTCAAAAACTATTTAAAAATATTGGCTGTGAAAGCTGCCATAAAAGCAATATACAAACAGTAAAAATTAAAGACAGACCTGCGTTATCTAACCAGTTAATTCATCCTTATACTGATTTACTACTTCATGATATGGGGGAGGGGCTTGCAGATAATAGACCGGAGTTTTTAGCGAATGGGCAAGAATGGCGAACGCCACCATTGTGGGGACTTGGTTATACACAGGAAGTGAATGGGCATACAGAAATGCTGCATGATGGTCGAGCTAGAAATGCATTAGAGGCGATTCTTTGGCATGGTGGTGAAGCTCAAACAGCTCGTGATGCCGTGGTTAAATTATCAACGCAAGATCGCAATGCGTTACTTGAATTTCTGAACTCATTATAAAGGATAAGCAATGAAACCTAAGTATCTATTACTAAGCAGTACGGTTTTGCTTACTGCCTGTCAAAGTACTAGCCAAACCTCGATATCAAATGAAATGATTGAGCAAGTTTATGTTATTGAACAACAATCCGCCCAACGTTTAGCTGAGTCAAGTTTACAACTAGCGCAAAAGTTTGAATCTTACTGTGTAAAGCAAGCTGATAAGCAAGAGGTTGAAGAGCAGTGGCAGCAAACAATGCACTCTTGGATGGCATTACAAGGGCAAGAAAGGGGCCCAGAAGCAGCACTTGCATTAAATTGGAATATTCAATTTTGGCCGGATAAAAAAAATACAACAGGTCGAAAAATGTCTCAGTTATTACAACAAGATCTGAGTTGGAATAGTAAGTTAATTCAACAGCAAAGTGTGACAGCTCAAGGCCTTGGAGCTGTTGAGTGGTTGCTGTTTGACCAATCATCTACGTTGCCACAACCTGAAGCGTGTCAGTTGGGTAATGCGATTACACGTAATTTGGCGCTTAATACGCAAAAAATAGAACAAGCATGGCAAGTTAATCCATGGTCTGAATTTGATCAAACAATGTGGCTAAATGAATATATTGCGTTGTTAGCGAATCAACTGGATTACAGTATGAAAAAGCTGAGCCGTCCACTGGCAAAAATTGGACAACCACGTCCATATTTTGCTGAGTCATGGCGTTCAGAAAAGTCATTAACGTGGCTTAAATACAATGTTGAAGCAATGCGCACACTTTATATAGCTAATGGTGTTGGTCTTGATAATTATTTGCGTAAACAAGGGCATGCAGAGTTAGCCGATCGAATTAATGATCATTTTGATTCTACATTAGCATCGTGGCCTGCATCTTCGTCGTTGTTTGCTGCATTGCAAACTAAATCAGGCTATCAAGATACACTCTCTTTATATAACAAATTAGAGTATTTGAAGTACCTAATTCATGAAGAAGTAGCGATAGAGTTGAATATTGTAATAGGGTTCAATGCAACTGATGGCGATTGATAATCATAAACGTAAGTTATTAAAAAGTAGTGCGGCTGCTTTGGCATTGTCACCATGGCTAACAGCGTGTTCTTCTTCGTCGCTTCAGAGAGAAAAAGCGGCATTGGTATCTTGCTCTCGTACCGCTAATGGGCATTTTAGTGCAGTTGTTGCGGACAGTAACGGTTACCCAATTTATTCGATTCCACTACCAGAAAGAGGTCATGGTGTTGCTATCTCGCCTAATGGTGAGTTAGGTGTCGCATTTGCTCGACGCCCTGGTAACTATATGCAGTTGTTTAATATAGAAACGGGTAAAAGTTATGCCATTACTGCGTCTAGCCCTGACCGCTATTTTTATGGTCATGGTGTGTTTTCTTCTGATGGAATGACTCTGTATACCACAGAAGGTGAAAAGAAGACGAGCCAAGGCATTATTGGTGTTTATCAATTGCGTGATCACCAGTTAATTAAAGTAAACGAATTCTCAGGCTTTGGTATTGGCCCTCATGAAGTGATCCGTGTTGATGACACAACATTAGCGATAGGTGTTGGTGGCGTTCATACAGATGGTAGAACGCCCTTAAATTTAGAGTCGATGCAACCAGCGTTGGTCTATTTGTCTACTGAGTCTGGAGAAGTTGTTGAACGGGTTGGATTAGCCGAACATAAGTTAAGTATTCGCCATTTATCTCAAACTCATGACGGACGCGTGTTATGTGGTCAGCAATATCGAGGAGAGCCTGAAGATGGGGTTCCTTTAGTGGCAATACATCAACGAGGTGGGGCTTTAATTCCACTGAAAGCGGAACCTGAAGAATGGCTTAGATTTAATCATTACATAGCAAGCATTGCTGTATTAGGAACACATGTTGTTGCCACATCTCCTCGAGGAAATTGCTATGGTGTCTGGGATCTTGAAACAAACCAGTTAACTGAGATTATATCACTAGTGGATGCGTCTGGTGTGGTGGTTGAGCAAAGTGGACTTAACTCACCGCAATGGCATATTAGCTCAGGATCCGGAAAAGTGGTTAATAGAACTGAAAGTGGTATTGTCACAAGTCATCAAACGAATGTGATGTGGGATAACCATTGGAATCGAATTCCCCTAAAATAATAGCCGTGCTATTCTTAGTGTAATTATTTTAGGAAGAGACAAATATGAGCTTACAATATCAAATTATTCCTGTGACTTCATACGAGCAAAACTGTTCAATCGTATGGTGTGATGAAACCATGAAAGGCGTTGTGGTCGATCCTGGTGGTGATGTTCAATTGCTAAAGCAAGCAATTGAGGCATTAAATGTTGATGTTGTGCATATGGTATTAACTCATGGTCATTTAGATCATGTTGGCGGTACAGAAGAGCTGGCTGCTATTACTAATGCAACGATTGTTGGCCCGCATAAAGAAGATAATTTCTGGTTGCAAGGTCTTCCAAATCAAAGTGAGCGATTTGGTTTCCCTCACACAGAGGCATTTGAGCCAAGTCAATGGCTAAATGAAGGCGATGTGATTGAGTTTGGTAATCAAAAATTAGACGTCCTGCATACGCCGGGGCATACTCCAGGTCACGTAGTACTGTTTAATCAAGAAGCAAAAATGGCATTTGTTGGCGATGTACTGTTTAAAGGTGCTATTGGTCGTTCAGATTTCCCTAAAGGTGACTTTGATACGCTTATTTCTTCTATCAAAACAAAACTATGGCCGTTAGGTAATGACATGAGATTTGTACCAGGTCATGGTCCAGAGTCAACATTTGGTCACGAGCGTCAAACTAACCCATTTGTCGCTGATAAAATGCCACTTTGGTAAGAAATTTTGTAAAAGTGACGGACTTTTCACCATACAGTGTCGTCATGTCTATAAATATGGCGCGTTTTTTGGTATAAAACGCGCTTCGCCAATTCCAATACAACTATTTGAGTTACATTTTAGGAATTGACATCTTTTTTCCGCTATCGATTTGAGAGGGTAACTCACAAATATAGATATAGCGCAACGGAGTTTAAGTTTCATGAAAATTGCTCACAAACGTAAAGTTCAGTCTAAGCTGCATAAACGCATTAAAGCTAAAGTTACTGCACCAAAAACTGAAGTGAAAAAAGCAGCTAAACCTGCAAAAGTAGCTAAACCAGTTGAGAAAAAAGTGGAAGCAGTAGTTGCAGAAGCACCAAAAGCAGCAGCAACGGACATCGCACTTACGCCAAAGCAACAGACTGTATTTGACATTGTTTGTCAAAATCCTGAAGGCATCAATTCAAAAGAAATTGGCCTTGCAGCTGGTCAAGAAGAAGCAAAAGCGGCAGCATGGGCAACAGGTGGCTTGAAGAAGCTAGTTGAAGAAAACCTAGTTGTACGTGAACAACTTGCTGGTAATAAAGTGATTTATAAAGCGGCTTAATCGTTTAATAAACTACTTTATAGACACAAAGAAGCCGAGATTACCTCGGTTTTTTTGTGCCTTAAATAGTACCAATTCCATTAATGTTCATCTAATTATAAAAATAAAGGGCATACTAAGATGCCCTTTATTTCTGTCATTCTGATTGATGTGAATTTAGAATTTAAGTTTCACTTCAAGGCCGATAAATTGGTCGGTATAAGGCATACCCGCATCGTAAGCGTATTGAGCAGCATCACCATTACTAAACCATGCGTTGTAAGCTAGATTAACTTCTGTCTCATCACCCCAAGCATCGGTTACCCAGTAATGGATATGACCTACAGGGTTTAAGAAGAATAGACTTACGCTACCTAATGTTTCAGAGCCCATTACTTCGCCACCATTTTCAGTAATACGAAGTTCTTGTTGAAGCATTACTTCACCGACAACAGCACCAAAGAATGGAGTAACGAATAAATCTTGAATAGATGGTACTTCGGCAAATGCCTCTACGCCATACTCCCAGAAGAACGTTGACATTGTTGTCGAGTATAAGAAAGATTCAAACTCGTTAAAGCCTGCGTGACGAGCAGCTGTATAGTAAACGCCACCAAAGTAAGGGTGCATTACATAGTTTAAGAAGTGCTCATCTTTATCCCATACAGGGCCTTGGCTTACGTTATCTTTCCACTTAGAGCCTAGGTTTTTAATGCTTGAATCTTCAGAATCCCACTTAGTGATGCTTTCCGGAAGAAAAGTCATTAAACCAACCGTTGCAACACTTAAACCAAGAATAGTGTATGACTGTTCCATTAGGTAGTCCCAGTCACGCTCATCTGAAACGCGAAGGTAGTGCGGTAATTGTGTGCTTTGTGCTAGGGAATCATTTTCAGCGACTTTAGAAGGTGTTTCACCATCTAAACGCATTGGAGAAAAATCAAATGACGCATTTGAACAATAGCTAGAGTAGATATTTGTAGAACAGTCGTTTTGATAATCCATATCGTAAGCGCTATTAGTATCTAGTGCGAAAGCATTTGTTGATGCTGTACACCCTAAAAGCAAACTGGCTATTGCTTGTTTTTTCACGAAAAGTCCTTAATACAGTTAAATTTCTGAGCTAGTTCACAATTATCTACTATTCGAGAAAAAATGCAAAACATAAAAATAAGAAGAACCAGCTTATCTAGGTTAAATATAGACAAACTGGCTCAACAGAAGATCAAAAAATAAGTTGTTATAGAGAACTGATAAGTTGACTCATAATAATAAGTACACCAAAAGCAACGACTAGTATGAGTGCTCCATTACCACCGATTACTTGGTATTCAGAACTCTCTTTAGTTTTTCTAGCTGAAATAACTAAAGCAACAGGTAAGAATAGAGCAAGAATAACAAGAGCAATAGCAGCATAACCTAATGCCATAATAAAGCCCTGTGGGTAAAATAAAGCAAATAACAATGGTGGTGTGTAGGTTAATAAAGCGGTCACAATCGATGACTGTTGCCATTTTTTAGATGAATCACGTAAAAATTCAAATAATCCTAAACTTACACCAATGAATGAAGTTAATAGCGCAAGATCGGCAAACAAAGAGAGTGCTTGTTGAATAAATTGGTGATCTATTGTGCTTTGAATTTCAGTGATGAATTGATTTAGTCCGTTTATTTGGCCAAATTCATTTTGTGACAACAAGCCTAATGTCATTCCTTGCCAAAATAAGTAAACAATTAAAGGTAGAGAAGAACCCACTAATAAACTTATTTTGATCTTTTTAACATCTAATTCAAGGTAGTTCACGATTGCTGGAATACTGCCATGAAATCCAAACGAAGTAAAAATAACGGGTAATGCTGTGATAAATACACCTTGCTCAACAGGCAGTGCTAATAGGTATTCTCCAGTAATACTTGGCGTTAAAAAGAACAGAATAGAAACTAACATAACTAACTTTAACGTGAATAAACCACGGTTAATAATATCAACTGTTTTCGTACCAAATGTAATGATGGTTGCAACAATACAGGTAAAGATAATCGTTGATGCAAAATTTGAAAATTCAAAAGGAAGCAGCTCATTTAATTTAGAATGAAATTGTTCACTTCCTCCTGCAATGTAAGCTGCACACAAAGCGTAAAAAAGAAACAACATAGAGAAGGTTGCAACTTTTTGTCCGTGTTTTCCTAAAAATTGACGAGCTAAACTATGAAGCGTTGCGCTCTGTTCTCCATATTGATGAACTTCTAACATAAGTAGACTTGTATAGCTCATGATTGCCCAAATACCAATCATTAATAAACTTGCTGTAAAGAATCCTAGACTAGCAGAAACAAGAGGTAAGGCTAACATGCCAGCCCCTATGGTTGTTCCTGCTATAATTAACGAGCTTCCAAGTACTTTTGTCTTCATATACTTCTACTTCTTCTTTCTTAAATTAGAGTAAATTTGGGTGCTTATTTTCGATGGTAGAAATGTACGACTATTCTGAATTGAATACAATAAAAATGTACAATTATAAATACAATTGTTGTAATCATATGTTTACATGCTAAGGCTGAAAGGCATTTTTATCAAAATAGAGTAAAATTAAAAGTAAGATGGTTTTTTAAAGTCACATATGTGATAAATTAGAAGTAATTATAGAAATATCAAAGAGGAAAGGTGCATGTTGCAAGTAGCAATGATTAGCACAGGCGAAGAAGTTTTACATGGTGATATTGTTGATACCAATGCTGCTTGGATGTCGCAACTTTTTTATCAGCATGGCTTCAAATTATCAAATCGCTCTACTGTTGGCGATAACATTGATGCGTTAGTATCAGAGATACACCATCAGACTAATCAAGCATCTATCGTAATTGTTAATGGTGGATTAGGTCCAACTTCTGATGATATTTCTAGCGAAGCAGCGGCAAAAGTATTGAACACTAATTTAGTTATGTCTCAATATTGGCTTGATCGTATGCAAGCTCGTTACCTTGAACAAGGTAAAGAAATGCCACACAGTAATATCAAGCAAGCGATGCTACCTGAAGGTGCACAGCTTATTGATAATCCGGTAGGGACTGCATGTGGATTCTTTATTGAAATAAACAAATCAATTGTTATTTTTACCCCGGGCGTACCGTCAGAATTCAAAGTGATGGTAGAGCACCAGATCTTGCCTCGAATGAAACAATGGCATCCAATGGTTGAAGCGTCTGAATGTAGCCGTTTATTTACCTTTGGTTTATCAGAATCTGGTATTCAAGATAAACTGCAACAAGTTCGTTTACCTCATGGTTTTGAAATTGGTTACCGTTCAGCACTTCCATTTATTGAAGTGAAATTGTTTGGCCCTAAAAATCATGATGGACGCTTTCCTACTTTAGAGAAAATGTATCATTTACTTGGTGATAATGTAGTGAGTGTTGATGAATCGATGCTACCTAACGTAGGTGCACTTTTAAATGAATTTTCACTAAACTTCACGGTTGCTGAACAAGCGACAGGTGGGTGGTTAACTAATTGGTTGCAAGAGGATGAACAAATTCGTTCTCATATGAAACAAGGTTGGATTTTATCATCTCAAGTTGACCAGCAAATGGCGGGACAGGATCCATTGGCTGCTGCGTTAGCATTAGCTGCAGCAACAAGAGAAAGAACACAAACATCAATTGGTTTATCTTCAGGACCAATGCTTGAAGGAAAAGTCGCTGTAGCTCTTTCTACATCGTATGGTGAGTGGGGACAACTGGTAAGCTTGAAGCGAGACTATAGCTATAATGAAATGCGCTCTATTATTTCAACACTAATGTTAGATATGTTGCGCCGTTGCTTAGAACGCAAGCCTATGTTTGGTGAGTACCAATCGCTAAATAGAGAATCAGAAATCTACGTACCACAAAGTGCACTGTAGATACATTTCAAAATAAGACATAGAACACAAGCCCAATAGGATGACTCTTGTTGGGCTTTTTTATGCTTTTTTAATCAACGTTTGAAATTGTAGCCCTTCAATAACTAAGTCAGTTTTCGCTTTACAAACGCAAGGAAGAATTTCATTTGGTCCGATAAAGGCAAGGGGGAAAGATTGGTATTCCACTTCGCCTGACACTAGAGTACAACGACAAGTACCACAATCGCCACTTCGGCATTGAGATTCAACAATCAGTCCTTGTTGCTCCATTACTTCTAATAAAGAACCATGTGGCGTGTTATGTAGCATTATTATCTTGTTGATGTGTATTTTAGTCATATTTAAAGAGCTGTAGTTTATTTCCCTTAAGAAAGAGTAACACAAGCCATGAAATATTGAAGGTGATAAGTGAGAAATTAATATATGGTTTCTTTGATATGCGATAATTCAAAATAACAGTTTCGACCATTTTCTTTCGCTTGATATAGCGCTCTATCGGCAGTATTAATTAGGGAATTTAGACTAAGTTTGTTTTCAGGATCCTTGTTATAACCAATACCAACGGAGATTGATAAATAGCATGAACAGGTCGACGCTTTATGTGGTATCAATAGCTTTTTCACTTCAATTAATAACTTGTCTAATTTTTGATGAATCCTTTCAGGCTTTATGTTCGGTATCAGGACGAAAAATTCATCGCCACCATAGCGATATACTTGGGTTTCTAAACTATGGAAGCCTTGTTTGATTAAACGACTAACTTGAATTAGAACTTCATCACCAGCAATATGACCATAGGTATCGTTATATTCTTTATAATGGTCGATGTCGATCATTATTCCTGTGTACTCTTGATTTTGCTGTTGTTTTAATTGATTGAAATGAGCTTCAAGAGACTTTCTATTCCATACTTGTGTTAGGTGATCTGTCTGGGATAAATGCAAAAGCTGCTGGCGGTTATACTGGTTTTCAAGAGCGATGGAAATGTAGCTTATGAGTTGTGAAAAGAGCTCAAAATGGAAGGTTTGATACTGATAGCTCTCTCTTGCTTGTATGGTGAAAACTCCTTTTACTTCACCATTGATAGTAATAGGGGAGAACATAGCCGATTTAAATTGCACTTTGCTGTCACAACGATCACCTAACATTGCTACTTTTTGTTCGCTGTTCATATGATTAAAATAAAAAGCAGAATTACTTTTTATACAGTAACTCATATAAGTAGCTTCACTTTTACAGTCGGTAATATATGGCGTTTGTGCTGGCAAATTATTATCCAAGTAATGAATCGTAATTTGATCTTGTTCAGGGTTATAAAATCCCAGAGCGAGCGTATCTGTTTGAAACAGAGTGGCAAGGTCTTGCTGTATTTGAGGTAATGCATTTTTAATATCACTACTGGTATTAATGTAATGTCCGACTTTATTTATAACGGCTAAATTATCAGAAAGTGATTTCATGGTACTTAAGTTTAATTTAGCAACGTTTAAACGATACAGCTGTTGTAAATAATCACCTTCACGTTTAAGTAATTCTCTTCTCGAGTTAAGCAATGAAGAGGTAAGGGTTTGATAATGTTTCTCACGAATATTGATATCATTGATGTCTTTTATTCTTAATAGAATAATATCGTTGAAACCATCGATGAGCTTGTCACTCTCTATTTTTTTGGCCACTGCTAAGCCTAGATCAATATACTGATCAAGTTTTTTATATTGCAAGCAACTAGTTAAGAAGTGGCAATATTCTAAGATCATTTCAGCATAATAATAATCATGCTCGCATATTTGCATATTCTTGATGGATAAAAGGTGAAGTTTATCAGCTTGTTCGAATTCACCTGAATGGCTTGCTATCTCTGCTTTAATTTTGTAGTAAAACCCTAAATATCTTGGCTCATTTTTAATATCTTGATATAGGTTTTCAAGTAATTCATTTGCTTCGGTAAAAAGGAATTGCTTAGCTTTTATTTCTGCAATATTAAAATATGACAGGGCTGTGGCGGTCTTAGGACCGTGTTGAGAAAGTAGTTCGGCAGCTTGTGTTAGGTAGATTAAAGCCTCATTAAAATTACCAATTTGACGAAAAATATCACCAATGTTGTTTTTTATGATGCCCGTAATGTAACCATCACAGAATTGCTGCATTTTTTCGGCTTTTGCCAGAAACTTTTGAGCATAAAAGTAATTTCCGAGCATGCCATAAAGCGTGCCGATATTGTAATGACAGAAGCAGATTAAAAATTCTTGTTGGTTTTGTTGACTAAAATTAATCGCATCAAAAAAGACACTAATAGAGTCAATGAGCTTTCCTGAACGAGAAAGTTGATAGGCTTGAAAAATGAGTTCAAATTCTGTTGGGATGGTTTTGTTTTGTTTTGATGCTTCGACAACTAAAAGGTTAAGGCGTAACTGTACCTGCTCTTTTGAAGAAGCCATAGGTAATTGTCGTACTTGTTCGAGCAGCAACTCATTCCATTGATTCTTAGCCATAATTCTTTTTTATAATTTTTAGTCTAATTACAAGAGATTATCGCATGGATGAGTGTTTATATGAAGCAAAGTCTCATTTTTGAATTGTTAAAAATGAAAATTGTGCGCAAGGTTGAATTATTATCCGCAAATCTATCAATAAGGTTATTGCTGGTAATAAAAAGCCGAGCATAAAAGCTCGGCTTTGGTGCTTATATATGTTTGATTATAATTCGAAATCGCCTAAATCATCAGCATCAACGTCATTGTCAATTTGGCCTACTAGGTAGGAGCTGATTTCAGTTTCTTGTGGAGCAACTTGAACATTATCAGAACTCAACCATGAGTTAATCCATGGAATAGGGTTCTGTGTTGCACCTTCGTACGCACTATTTAGGCCAACCGCTTTCATGCGAAGGTTTGTAATATACTCTACGTATTGGCAAAGAATATCTTTGTTTAAACCAATCATTGAGCCATCTTTAAATAGGTAGTTTGCCCATTGTTTTTCTTGCTCAGCTGCTGCTTTAAATAGATCAAAACATTCTTGTTCGCATTCTGCTGCAATCTCAACAAACTCAGGGTCATCTTGTCCAGTACGAAGTAAGTTCAACATGTGTTGGGTACTTGTTAGGTGTAATGATTCATCACGAGCGATCAGCTTGATGATTTTTGCGTTACCTTCCATCAGTTCACGTTCAGCAAAAGCAAATGAACAAGCAAAACTTACGTAGAATCGAATGGCTTCTAATGCATTAACTGACATTAAGCATAGGTATAATTTCTTTTTAAGCTCACGCTTAGAAATAGTAATTTCTTGACCGTTTAAAACGTGTGTACCTTCACCGAAGCGATGATAATCATTTGTTGCTTGAATTAGATTATCGTAATAGTGAGCAATGTCTTTTGCACGTTTTAGGATCTCTTCATTTTCAACAATATCGTCAAAAATAACAGAAGGGTTATTAACGATATTACGAATAATATGAGTATAAGAACGTGAGTGAATTGTTTCAGAGAACGACCAAGTTTCAATCCACGTCTCTAGTTCAGGAATAGAAACAAGAGGAAGTAAAGCAACATTTGGACTACGACCTTGAATTGAATCAAGTAACGTTTGGTATTTTAAGTTGCTGATGAAGATGTGTTGTTCGTGTTCTGGTAAGTTGTTGTAATCAATACGGTCACCAGAAACATCAACTTCTTCCGGACGCCAGAAAAATGAAAGTTGTTTTTCGATAAGTTTTTCAAAAATTTGAAACTTTTGTTGGTCATAACGAGCAACGTTTACCGAGTTACCTAAAAACATAGGTTCTTTCAATTGATCATTTTTTTCTTGTCGGAAAGTACTGTACGCCATGGAAACCTCAATGTTATCAAAGCCAAAGAAATAGAAAAGGGCTCTTTATTTAAAAATTATGCCGATAGATACCTATACGAACTTAGGTACATATTGGATTAACCATTAAAGATGTTGAAACTAAAGATGATAAGCCCGCTAATGAAAGCGGGCTAAATATTAATGTGAAAACTTAGATCTTACAACCGCCGCCTGCACAATCGTCATCTTGTCCTAGGTCGTCTTGTGAGTCGCTAGCACCATCACGAGTGTTATGGTAGTAAAGTGTTTTAAGACCAAGCTTATAAGCCGTTAGAAGGTCTTTTAATAACAGCTTCATTGGCACTTTGCCATTTGGTTGAATGTTTGGATCGTAATTAGTATTCGCTGAAATTGCTTGGTCAACGAATTTTTGCATGATACCTACAAGCTGTAGATAACCATCATTTGAACCAATGTTCCAAAGTAGCTCATAGTTGTTTTTCAGATTCGCAAAATCAGGAACAACTTGTTTCAAAATACCATCTTTTGATGCTTTAACCGATACAAAGCCACGTGGTGGTTCAATACCGTTAGTTGCATTTGAGATTTGAGAAGACGTCTCAGATGGCATCAGTGCAGATAGTGTAGAGTTACGTAGACCGTGTGTCTTGATCTCTTCACGCAATGTTTCCCAATCTAAATGCAATTCTTCATTACAGATAGCATCGATATCTTTTTTGTAAGAATCGATAGGTAGAATACCTTGAGCATAGGTTGTTTCATTGAAAGCAGGACATGCGCCTTGCTCTTTTGCTAGACCAACAGATGCTTTTAATAGGTAGTATTGAATCGCTTCAAATGTTTTGTGCGTTAAACCATTTGCACTACCATCAGAGTATTTCACACCATTTTTTGCAAGGTAGTAAGCGTAGTTAATAACACCCACACCTAATGTACGGCGGTTCATTGTTGATTTGTATGCCGCTGGAAGAGGGTAGTCTTGATAATCTAAAAGCGCATCAAGAGCACGAACAGCAAGCTCAGCAAGCTCTTCAAGTTCTTCTAGTTTTTCAATTGCACCTAAGTTAAATGCAGAAAGCGTACATAATGCAATTTCACCTTCTTCGTCATTAACGTGAGTTAGTGGCTTAGTTGGAAGTGCAATTTCTAAACATAGGTTAGATTGGCGTACAGGAGCAACACTTGGGTCAAATGGACTGTGTGTATTACAGTGGTCAACGTTTTGAATGTAAATACGGCCAGTTGATGCACGTTCTTGCATTAGTAGTGAGAACAGCTCAATTGCTTTTACTGTTTCACGTTTAATCGACGTGTCTTGCTCGTATTTTTCATATAGGCGTTCAAACTCAGCTTGATCAGCAAAGAATGCATCGTATAGCCCTGGAACATCTGAAGGTGAGAACAAGCTAATGTTTCCGCCTTTGATTAAGCGTGTGTACATCAGTTTATTGATTTGTACACCGTAATCCATATGACGAACACGGTTCTCTTCAACACCACGGTTGTTTTTAAGAACAAGTAGAGATTCTACTTCACGGTGCCAAATAGGGTAGAACAGAGTTGCTGCGCCACCACGAACACCACCTTGTGAACAACATTTAACAGCTGTCTGGAAGTATTTGTAGAATGGGATACAACCTGTGTGGAATGCTTCACCATCACGGATTTCAGAACCAAGAGCACGAATACGACCTGCGTTGATACCGATACCTGCACGTTGAGATACATAACGAACAATAGAACCTGCTGTTGCGTTAATTGAATCTAAGCTATCGTCACACTCAATTAATACACATGAGCTAAATTGACGAGTAGGAGTACGTACACCAGACATAATTGGTGTTGGCAATGAGATCTTAAATTGTGACGTAGCATCATAGAAACGCTTGATGTAATCAAGACGAGTATCTTTTGGATATTTAGCAAATAGACACGCCGCAACAAGGATATAAAGGAACTGTGCACTCTCGTAAATTGCGCCCGTTACGCGGTTTTGAACAAAGTACTTACCTTCAAGTTGTTTAACTGCAGCATAAGAGAAGTCCATGTCACGATTGTGATCGATCATTTGATCCATTAGATCAAATTCTTCTTGAGTGTAGTCGTCAACAATATGTTTATCGTATTTACCAAGCTCGATAAGGTTCAGAACGTGGTTAAATAGCGTTGGTGGCTCAAATTGGCCATATGCTTTCTTACGAAGGTGGAAAACAGACAAGCGAGCAGCTAAATATTGATAATCTGGAGTGTCTTCAGAAATTAAATCAGCGGCAGCTTTGATGATGGTTTCATGAATATCAGAAGTCTTCATGCCATCGTAAAATTGGATATGAGATTTCATTTCGACTTGTGATACAGAAACATTATCTAGACCTTCTGCAGCCCATGTGATCACTTTATGGATCTTGTCTAGATTAATTTTTTCTGTGCTGCCATTTCGCTTAGTAACGGTAAGCTGTTGAGTCATTTGTCTACTTTTCCTTTCAATAAAGAACGAAGATGTAATTTTTGTAATTTTCGTTGTTAATTTGTGATCAAGCTCATAGTGGTGCGCTTTGAAATAAACACAAGATATAGGGCTTAATGATTAATTGACTACAAGATAGTGATTATTTTGCCTCTGATCAAGTTTGAAAATCATTGTCTCCTGTGGATAACCTATGAATTAAAAAAAACAGTAAGTATCTACTAACCTAATCACTTTAGTGATATCAAGGTGTCAGAAATAACGTTTTTTATTATGGTTGATAAGTAAGCAGTTAAAAAAATATTTTTCTTGATTTTTGTCGTTTATGAGGATCTTTGCATTTTAGAAAAAAATGATGATTTCTCATTCAATTTGGCATGATAAATGAAATGTAGAATTTAGGTATAGCAGTATATTAATTAAGGTTATAAATGGCTCTTTAATGAGACGCTTGTATAATAAAAAGCCATTTAGATTAAGAAAGAAGCAGAAGGTTATAATGTAGTGTGAACAATATAATTAACATCTACATTCTTACCAAGAGAGTAGGTATCGGTAAGAGGGTTATAATGCAAACCGGTAATGCCACGCTCTTGTAATGCAGTTTGATCTAACATTTTTAACAGTTCAGAAGGACGAATGAACTTATTATGATCGTGTGTACCTTTTGGTACTAATTTTAATAATTGCTCTGCACCAACAATAGCAAATAAATAAGACTTGATATTGCGGTTCAGGGTTGAGAAGAATACGTGTCCGCCAGGTTTTACCATTTTTGCACAAGAGCGGATAACTGAAAGTGGGTCAGGTACGTGCTCAAGCATTTCCATACAGGTAACCACATCATACGTCTCAGGGTTCTCTTCAGCGTGTTGTTCGGCCGTTGATTGAACGTATTCAAGTTTGGTTCCTGTTTCTAAAGCGTGTAAGCGTGCAACAGTTAAAGGTTCTTTCCCCATATCCAAACCAATAACATCTGCCCCTTGTTTTGCCATGCTTTCAGCTAAAATCCCGCCACCACAGCCTACATCAAGTACTTTTTTACCAAAGAGGCCATTCGCGTTTTCAAGCACGTAATTTAAACGAAGAGGATTAATTTGGTGTAGAGGTTTAAATTCACCTTCTAAATCCCACCAACGTGAAGCCATATCTTCAAATTTTTTGATTTCTGCCGGGTCGACATTTAACTGCTGAGTCATAGTTAATATTCCTTTTTTATATCCCTCTATTATATACAGAAAAAAATGAGAAAGTGAGTATTTAAAATGGCGATTTTTTCAGCACATTTTCTGAGGTTTATCAAGAATATGATGCTCAGGTATGTGACTTGCTCCTGATTTCGCAGGATTCTTAAGCTTAAGAGCCATTTTGCAAATTAAAACGGTGCGAAATCCCACTTAACTGTGCTATATTTTGCAATCTTGCACGTTTATCAGTATTAATTATCTTGGTGCATAGAAGTAGTATTATTTGCTAAGGCAATTGATATTGATACGACAGAACTAATTGAGGGATATTGGCTCTATGAGCGATCTTGCTAAAGAGATCACGCCCGTAAATATTGAAGATGAGCTTCGAGGTTCTTACCTAGACTATGCGATGTCAGTAATCGTTGGTCGTGCTCTTCCCGATGTGCGTGATGGCCTAAAACCAGTACACCGCCGCGTTTTATTCGCAATGGATGTACTAGGTAATGATTGGAATAAACCATATAAAAAATCTGCCCGTGTTGTTGGCGACGTAATCGGTAAATATCACCCTCACGGTGATAGTGCTGTTTATGACACCATCGTACGTATGGCGCAGCCGTTCTCACTACGCTATATGCTTGTTGATGGCCAAGGTAACTTCGGTTCTATTGATGGCGATTCAGCGGCGGCGATGCGTTATACCGAAGTTCGTATGGCGAAAATCGCTCACGAATTATTGGCTGATCTAGACAAAGAAACTGTAGATTATGTTCCTAACTATGATGGTACAGAACAGATCCCTGCAGTATTACCAACAAAGATTCCGAACCTACTTGTAAATGGTTCATCAGGTATCGCCGTTGGTATGGCAACAAACATCCCACCACACAACTTAACAGAAGTGGTAAATGGTTGTTTGGCTTTCATCGAAAATGAAGAAATCACGATCGATGAGCTAATGAACTACATTCCAGGTCCTGACTTCCCGACAGCTGCATTGATCAGTGGTCGTAAAGGCATCGTTGATGCTTATAAGACAGGTCGTGGTAAAGTTTACATGCGTTCTAAAGCAAATATCGAAGCTGACAAGAATGGTAAAGAAACCATTATTGTTACAGAGATCCCTTATCAAGTTAACAAAGCTCGCTTGATCGAAAAGATCGCTGAGCTAGTTAAAGATAAGAAAGTAGAAGGCATTTCAGCATTACGTGACGAATCTGATAAAGATGGTATGCGTATTGTTATTGAATGTAAGCGTGATGCAGTAGGTGAGGTTGTTCTTAATAATCTTTACTCTCTGACTCAACTTCAAACTACATTCGGTATCAATATGGTTGCACTAGATAATGGTCAACCAAAACTATTCAACCTGAAAGAAATGTTGAAGTGTTTCGTCGATCACCGTCGTGAAGTGGTAACTCGCCGTACTATTTTTGAATTACGCAAAGCGCGTGATCGTGCTCATATCCTTGAAGGTTTAGCACTAGCATTAGCGAACATCGATGAAATCATCGAATTGATCAAGAATGCACCAACACCAGCAGAAGCAAAAGAAGGTCTAATCTCACGTGGTTGGGATTTAGGTAACGTTGCTTCAATGCTAGAGCGTGCTGGTACTGATGCTGCTCGTCCTGATTGGTTAGAGCCAGAGTTTGGTATTCGTGAAGGTAAATACTTCTTAACAGAACAACAAGCTCAAGCAATTCTAGAACTTCGTCTACACCGTTTAACTGGTTTAGAGCACGAGAAGATTTTAGATGAATACAAAGCACTATTAGATGAAATCGCAGAGCTAATGCATATTCTTGCAAGCACTGAACGTCTAATGGAAGTGATCCGTGACGAATTAGTGATGGTTCGCGACATGTACGGTGATGAGCGTCGCACTGAAATCGGTGCTGCAATCCATGACATCGACATGGAAGACCTAATCACACAAGAAGATGTTGTAGTAACACTTTCTCGTGAAGGTTATGTTAAGTACCAAATTCTGAGCGATTACGAAGCACAACGTCGTGGTGGTAAAGGTAAGAGTGCAACTAAGATGAAAGATGAAGATTTCATCGAACGTCTACTTGTTGCGAATACTCATGATAATATCCTTTGTTTCTCTACACGTGGTAAAGCGTATAGCTTGAAAGTATTCCAATTACCTCAAGCAAGTCGTACTGCTCGTGGTAAGCCAATCGTAAACATTCTTCCTCTAGAAGAAGGTGAGCGTATTACAGCGATTCTACCAGTATCTGAATACTCTGAAGATAAGTTTATCTTCATGGCAACAGGTGATGGTACTGTTAAGAAAACATCACTAGATCAATTTGCAAAAGTTCGTGCAAACGGCTTAATCGCAGTAAATCTACGTGAAGATGATTCACTAATCGGTGTTGATATCACTGATGGTTCAAGTGAAATCATGCTGTTCTCTAAAGCTGGTAAAGTGGTTCGTTTCAACGAAGAACAAGTTCGTGGTATGGGCCGTACAGCTTCTGGTGTTCGTGGTATGAAACTGTCTGGTGAAGATCAGGTTGTTTCGTTAATCGTTCCTTCTAATGAAGGCGATATCTTAACAGTGACTCAAAATGGTTACGGTAAACGTACTGTTCTTTCTGAGTATCCTGCGAAGAGCCGTGCAACGCAAGGTGTTGTATCTATCAAAGTTTCTGAACGTAACGGCAGTGTTGTTGGTGCAGTTCAAGCTGAAGATGGCGATGAATTCATGATGATCACTGACGCAGGTACGCTAGTACGTACTCGTGTATCAGAAGTTAGCCAAGTGGGTCGTAATACTCAAGGTGTAACATTGATCCGTACTTCTGAAAATGAAAATGTAGTTGCACTGCAACGCATTGATGAAGTTGAAGAAGCTGAAATCATTGAAGGTGAAGAGGGTGAAGTAACAGAGGCTGCAGTAACAACTGAAGCAACTGATACTCCTCAAGCTGATACTGACGCTGAGAGCACAGAAGAATAATTTATTCTGATGTTTTCAAATAAAAAGCCCGCTTAGAAATAAGCGGGCTTTTTTTATCATTAAAAAACGTCGAAAATGCCTTGTTCTGAATATAAGTTTGATGCAATAACAAACGTTTTTTTACCACAAGAAATACAAACAGGTGGGCCAAACCACGCAGCATAGCATTCGCCACATGAATAATGAGCATTAATTAAACGTAAATGAGTTTTATCAGGAATTACGTTTAAAGCAGCTTGTTGTAATTTAATTTGTCTTTCATCTTTTATTATTGTTTTCATTCTAGCCAACTTTACGGTGTTAATAATGAGATACATAAATTTCATTAATGAGATACCTATAAAGAAGTATGATATGATATGGCTCGTAAAACAATAATGCAGATTGTGATCTAGATTATCTTTTTTAAAATAAAAAAGAGTGCAGAAGCACTCTTTTATAAGTCATTATTTAGTTTATAAATTTTAATTGTTGTAAGCGGTTTTTAGTGCAACAAATCGTTCAACTAAATCATCGATAGCAGTTTGATCGTAAGTCTTTAAACCTGTCGCAATCATTCGTTTAGTACCATGGCCAACTTCTTCACCGTTTTCAGTAAATTTAAAGTTTAACTTAACAACGCCACGCTTTCCTTCGATATCCATGGTTGCGCCGGTAAATTCAACACTTGGTGTAGTAAGGTCAAGTCGAGTAAATTCGATATCCATGCTTTCATAAATTACTAATGGGCGCTGACAATTAATCATTAATTGTTTTTCTTCCATTAATGGAACCATGATATGAGGGAAGTTCATTCCTGAAAATTGAACATATTGTTTTACGACATGCTCAATAAACTTAGGGTTAAGATTTTTTTCACCACTACGCTTTACGTGAAGGTACACTTTTTCATTATCGTCTGAAAGCGAATATTCACCTTGTTCTGTGTGGTTAATATGTAATGCTGTACCGTTAGATACCATACCTGCAAAATCGAAATGCATTTTATTACTAATACCAGTTTTAGATAATAAAACTGCAAATAATAAATCACCAGGAACACAGAAACGCTTAGAATCCACATCATGAATTGGGTTAAAATCACCAGCCACTTTTTTCGCAAAATCGCTTGCTTGTTGGCGTGTGAATTCAAATGAGTTATCTGTTTCTGAAAAATATTGATTTAACTGCATAATAAATTTGGTAAAAACCTAGCTAATGAAATAACTTGGCTAGTATAACCAATCTCTTCTCATCTAATGGTCTATCCAGTGCGAATAAAAGTAAAAACAATCAGTTAAACGTTTCAAAATGTAGATAAATTGACATTTACTTCACGGTTATCTCGATATAATCACAAACGAAGTACTCACATCAACCAGTGTATTTATTGTATCTAAGGTTGAACATTAAGGTTAAAAAATGAAATCGTTAATAACGGTAGGGCTAGTTTTTTCATTAATAGCATCAAGTTACAGTGCTCAGGCAGAAGAAAAGCAATCTGGAGATCTCGCTGCAGACATCGGTGCGGTTGGGATTCCTGTTATTGCAGGCTCGATAGCTTTATATAAAGAAGATTACGATGGCTTTTGGATGTTTGCTAAAGGAGCTACTTATACTTTAGCGGCAACACAAGCGTTAAAATATACGGTAAAAGAGGAGCGACCGAATGGGGAGGACAACTTAAGTTTTCCATCCGGGCATTCATCGTCAGCGTTCCAAGGTGCTTCATACTTACAGTTCCGTTATGGTTGGGAATATGGGGTTCCTGCGTATATAGGGGCGAGTTTAGTTGGATACTCACGTGTAGAGAATGAACACCATTATTGGCGTGATGTTATTGCCGGTGCGGTATTAGCGACAACCATTCAATATTTGGTTACCGATAAGTACCTTGATTCAAATAGCGTAATGATTGCGCCAGTGATCAATGATGATCACGTTGGAATTGCAGCATCTTTCTCATTTTAATTGGCAAATGGTGTACAAGCGAGTAAAATCAGCTCCCTTTTAATAATGCTAGGTGTACCACAATGTTTATTGGATTTGACTACGGAACCGCTAACTGTTCAGTTGCGACCATTCAAAATAACCAAACAAAATTACTAAAACTAGAAGGGGATAACACCTTTATTCCTTCTGCGTTATGTGCACCTACTCGTGAAGCGGTTTCTGAATATTTATTTCGTATTTGGGGCGTTCAGCCAAGTACAGATATAAATGAACGTTTGCTTCACACTGCAATTTCATACAATCGTGAAGAAGATATCGATGTTGATGCTGAGTCGATGACATTTGGTCAAGCAGCATTAAATATGTACATCGAAGATCCTGAAGAAGTGTATTACGTAAAATCACCAAAATCATTCTTAGGGGTATCTGGTTTACGTGATGTACAAGTGAGTTTATTCGAAGATCTTGTTACTGCAATGATGAAAAACATCAAAAACAATGCAGAGCAAGAACTACAGCAAGATATTACGTCGACAGTAATTGGTCGTCCAATTAACTTCCAAGGCGCAGCTAGTGACGAAGCTAATGCACAAGCGATCTCAATTTTGTCATGTGCAGCAATGCGTGTGGGTTTTAAAAATATTGAGTTTCAATTTGAGCCAGTTGCGGCAGGTTTAGACTTTGAACAAACATTAACAGAAGACAAAACGGTTCTGATTGTTGATATCGGCGGTGGTACGACGGACTGTTCAATGATTCAAATGGGGCCGTCTTGGCGTGAACATCATGACAGAACGAAAGGGATCTTATCTCACAGTGGTTCTCGTATCGGTGGTAACGATTTAGACATTTACCTCGCACATCGTCAGTTTATGCCTTTACTTGGTTCACAGAGTCGAACTCATAAAGGCTTAGAATTACCAATGACGCAGTTTTGGAATCCAATTGCCATCAATAACATTGTTGCTCAACTGGACTTCTTTGGTTTTGGTAATCGTAAACATTTAATGCAGATGCTTAATGATACTCAAGAGCCAGAAAAAGTTGCACGTTTAATTAAACTTTATGATGAAAAATTAAGTTACAAACTGCTACGTGATGCAGAGCAAACGAAAATAGCATTATCAGAATACGCTGAGCAAGCGGTAGATTTAAGTTACCTTGATGAAGGTTTAACTTTGAATATTTCTCAACAATGTCTAGCAGAAGCAATTGCGAAGCCACAAGAGAACATTAATAAGCTGATTAAAGAAGCGATCGTTCAAGCAGGCACGACACCAGATATCATTTATGTAACTGGCGGTTCTGCTCACGCTGAGCAAGCGGTAGATTTAAGTTACCTTGATGAAGGTTTAACTTTGAATATTTCTCAACAATGTCTAGCAGAAGCAATTGCGAAGCCACAAGAGAACATTAATAAGCTGATTAAAGAAGCGATCGTTCAAGCAGGCACGACACCAGATATCATTTATGTAACTGGCGGTTCTGCTCGTTCTCCAATTCTACGTTCAGCATTACAACAGCAATTACCAAACATTGAGATTGTTGGTGGTAATTATTTTGGCTCTGTTACAGCAGGATTAGCACACTGGGCAAATTACTGCTTTGGGTAATGAGCTCTATTTTATTAATTGTTAATTTTCGAGCTGCATTGTCGCAGCTCGAATTGTATTAGGAAAAGACAATGAAAACAGCACCAACAGAAATGACGTTTTTTGAGCGTTTTGAATCAGATATTTTATCGGGTAAGAAAGTGATCACGATTCGTGATGAATCAGAAAAAGATTACGTGATTGGAACAGAAGTTGAAGTTAGTACTTATGAAGATAATCGTCGTTTTTGCCGATTAGCTATCGACAATGTTGAACCAATTAATTTTGATGATCTTAATCAGTACCATGCTGAGCAAGAGAATATGACATTAGAAGAACTAAAAAATATTATCGAAGAAATTTACCCAAATAAAGGTCAACTTTACGTTATCTCTTATCATTTAGTTTAAAGGAAATAGAGGTCAATAATGGAATTATTATCTATCGACTTTTTAGGTCAGCCACTTCGTTTAGAAGGTTCAATGGCAGGTTGGCAGCAATTATTTTGGAGTAATACTCTTGTTGCTCAACACGCTGCATCGGCGGATCATAATGATCACTTTCATCATGAGTTTCAGTTAACTCAAGGTGAAAAAATCATCACTTGTCAGTTAGAGGCCAAAGTGACTTGGCAACCATTCCTTATTGAATACCGAGCAATGATTGATGGTGAGTTAGTAGCAGAAGGCAGCCGTAACGAAAAAGACATTGAAAAACAGGTTCCACATACTCCTATTAAAGCTGAGCGTAAATTCAGTTTAATAGGGTTAGTTTCATTAGGAATGAAGGCATTAAAAAGTGCCAAATTAATTAAGGTTGTTTTAGCCTCTGCAAGTCTTGCTGCATACTCGTGGTTATTCTCTATTGAATTCGCTTTATCTTTGATCGCTTGTTTAATGTTTCATGAGTATGGACATATAAAAGCGATGAAATATTTTGGAATGAAAACCAAAGGTATTTACCTTATACCATTTTTAGGCGGTTTAGCTCTGAGTGATGAGAAGATAAATACGAGATGGCAAGATGTTGTTATCTCGATTATGGGGCCATTTTTTGGCTTAATCCTTTCGCTTATTCTTATGGTGGTATATTGGATAACAGGGGAGATGTTCTTTGCTGGTCTTGCTGTATTTAATGCATTCTTAAATTTATTTAATTTATTACCAATACTCCCATTAGATGGTGGGCACGTTTTAAAAAGTATTAGCTTTTCAATGAACAGTAAGCTTGGTATTTTTTTATGTGCACTAGCAGCTGTTAGTGGTGTCATATTAAGTTACTATTTAGGCCTAGCGCTGTTTGGTTTTTTACTTATCATGGGTAGTTTAGAAATTGTATTTGAATGGCGAGCTCGTCATCACAGTCATTTATTGCCACTGGATCGATACGGACAAATTATTTCATCGGTTTGGTATGTAGGGTTAGTGAGTTCATTAATTGGCATTATTTGGTATTTCGCAAGTAGCGGTGATGCTTTGTTGCAATTACCTATGCAAATATTAGGAACTTAATCTCTAAAATTAAGATTATTAGCTCTTAATAGCTAAAAGGAATTTACGGATGTTTAAAAAATTAAAAGCGTCTCTTGGCATTGGTGCCGCAAAAGTGGATACCATTTTAGAAAATCCAGAGCTTTTCCAAGGGGATAAGCTTATCGGTGCCGTTCATATTCAAGGTGGCGATATAGAGCAGAAAATTGATGCTATTCATATCAAGCTGAACACAGAGATTAAAATTGAAAATGATAATGGTGTGAGTTATCAAACATTCACTCTATTTCATACACAAGCGGTTAATCCATTTGTTATCCAAGCTGGTGAACAAAAGAAATTACCATTTACTATTAAGTTACCTGACGAAACACCAATTACGGCATTAAATGTTCGTAATAACCACTGTGACGTATGGGTTGAGACGGTATTGGATATTGATTTTGCATTAGATCCAACAGATCGAGATTTACTAATAGTAAAACCATTACCTGTCGCTGGAGCGATTATCCAACAAGTTGAGCAAGCTGGCTTTAACATGGTAAAAGCAGATGTTGAGAAGGGCTTTTTAAATGGAGGTCACTTCAAGTCTCATTCTGGTTGTTACCAAGAAATTGAATTTAGAAGTAGCGGCTTTATTAATAAGAAAGAAATTGAATTGTCATTTATTTTGGATGGCAGTGTTCTCCATTGCTTAGCGGAAGTTGACCGTTCTCTTGGTTTTAATCGTGGTGATCAATATATTTCATTCTCTTTAGGTCTAAATGTCTCAAGTGCTGAAATAAATAATGCTGTTCAGCGAATTTTACGCGTATAAAGATTGACGAAGTACGGTGTAAATAAAAAGATTAAATGCATTAATAAAGCTCTCTACATTTAGAGAGCTTTATTTGTTTTATGCTTCTATAGCATTATAAAA
Organism: Aliivibrio fischeri; assembly: GCA_038993745.2. Taxonomy (NCBI): domain Bacteria; kingdom Pseudomonadati; phylum Pseudomonadota; class Gammaproteobacteria; order Vibrionales; family Vibrionaceae; genus Aliivibrio; species Aliivibrio fischeri. The sequence goes on from CP160629.1 coordinate 1,338,935, forward strand.
CGTTATTTTTGGTTCTTCTTCTAAAAGACCATTAAGGTTAGCAATCAAATCAGTAAAGTGCGTCTCTTTGCAATGCGAATCGAACGCATTTTTATCACTAAATTGTTCTTGAAATAAAAACTTACGACTATCTGATTGGTCTTGAAATAAACAATAGCGAATACAGCCTTTTTCGTTACGAGTAGGAGCTAATATTGCTGTTAGCAGTTGATATAATGCCTCTTCTTTTCCCATCTTAGCGCAGAATTGTGCAGTCAAGTGAATCATGTTGTATTTCCGATTTATTTATTATAAGTAACGCCCAGCTCGTTGAATAAATTCAATCTTGTAGCCGTCAGGATCAGTAACGAAAAAGAACGTCGCTAATAGCACGCCTTCATGGTCAAATGATTTAATATCCGAAGTGTTAATACCGTATGTATTTAGGCGCTTATGTGTTGTATGAATACAATCAACACTCACCGCAATGTGTCCATAGCCATTACCGTGAATATAGGGTTCGTGTTGGTCGTGATTATGAGTCAATTCGATTTCGAATCCTGTTTCAGAATTAGCAAGGTAGGTCAGTGAAAAATCATCAAAACGATATTGATTAACGATCTCTAGCTCTAGTGCATCACGGTAGAATTTGATGGAGGCAGGTAAGTCATGCACTCTCACCATGCTATGTATTAGTTTTGTCATGGGTTCTCCTTGTGAACGAGAACATCATAATGAGAGTTGAAAGTAGGGTGGTAGTACGTGAGTACGACAAATAACAAATCTATTAAAATGAATGTGTCATTAAAGAGTTGAGAGTGTTTCTTGTGGCTTACGTGAATAAATTAAACAAGCACAGCGAAGTAACGAAGCAAAATTAGTGACCTCTCCGTTATGTTCTAATGCCTCTTTGTATATTGTAGAAATAAAACGAGGGACGCTTAAACCTTGGTACTCAGCGATTTCTTCAAGTGTTTCCCAAAAGCTGGCTTCTAGTTTTACACTGGTAGCATGACCATCAATTCGAATAGAGCGAGTGATGAATTGGTAGTTTTCAGTTGGCTGATGAGCAAATATTTCACACATAAATATCATAGGTCTGTTGAGTTATTGCATTATTTTGTATGGAAATGAAGCGAGAATCAAATAACTGGGAAATATCATTTTTGTGATCTTGATTCTTTTTTTGCATTAATGAGTTAAGAAACGTACAATAGCGCTCTTGTGAGTATTCCCGACCTTTGTGTGGTTGATTGATTCTCTCAACTATTCTATATACAACGTATTTTTCGTTTATTAATTTTTAGCATGTGTTGCTTCGTGTGCAACACCACTGTAAAGGATAAAACATGCCTGTAATTACTCTTCCAGACGGTTCTCAACGTCAATTCGATAACGCTGTTTCAACTATGGATGTCGCTGCTGACATCGGTCCAGGTCTTGCGAAAGCTTGTATCGCTGGTCGTGTTGATGGTGTTCGTGTTGATGCGTGCGATTTAATTGAAAATGACGCTCAACTTGAAATCATCACAGCAAAAGATGAAGACGGTTTAGAAATCATTCGTCACTCTTGTGCGCACCTTTTAGGTCACGCAGTTAAGCAGCTTTTCCCTGAAGCTAAGATGGCGATTGGTCCAACAATCGATAACGGTTTCTACTACGATATCGATATGGAGCACTCTTTAACGCAAGAAGATCTTGATAAGATTGAAAAGCGTATGAAGGATCTTGCTAAGACCAAGTACCAAGTAATTAAGAAGAACGTAAGCTGGCAAGAAGCGCGTGATACTTTTGAAGCACGCGGTGAAACTTACAAGATTGAAATCCTTGACGAAAACGTATCTAAAGACGATCGTCCAGGTTTATATCACCACGAAGAATACATTGATATGTGTCGTGGTCCTCACGTTCCTAACATGAGCTTCTGTCAGAACTTTAAGATTCTGAACGTTGCTGGTGCATACTGGCGTGGTAACAGTGACAACAAAATGCTGCAACGTGTCTACGGCACTGCATTCCAAGATAAGAAATTGCTGAAAGCACACCTTATCCGCCTAGAAGAAGCTGCAAAGCGTGATCACCGTAAAATTGGTAAGCAACTTGATCTGTTCCATATGCAGCAAGAAGCTCCAGGTATGGTGTTCTGGCACCACAACGGTTGGACTATCTTCCGTGAACTAGAAGTATTTGTTCGTGAAAAACTAACTCAGTACGATTACCAAGAAGTAAAAGGCCCATTAATGATGGACCGCGTACTTTGGGAACGTTCTGGTCACTGGGACAAATACGCTGAAGCGATGTTCACAACAAGTTCTGAGAACCGTGAATACGCAATTAAACCAATGAACTGTCCAGGTCACGTTCAAATCTTTAACCAAGGTCTGAAATCATACCGTGATTTACCATTGCGTATGGCTGAGTTTGGCTCATGTCACCGTAATGAACCATCTGGTGCTTTACACGGCATTATGCGTGTTCGTGGCTTCACTCAAGATGATGCACACGTATTTTGTACAGAAGCACAAGTTCAACAAGAAGTTAAATCTTGTATTGAAATGGTTTACGATACATATCAAACATTTGGTTTTGAGAATATCGTAGTTAAGCTGTCTACACGTCCAGAACAACGCGTTGGTTCTGATGAAATGTGGGACCGTGCTGAGTCAGATTTAAAACTTGCTCTAGAGTCAATGGAGATTCCATACGAGATTCAAGAGGGTGAGGGTGCGTTCTACGGACCGAAAATTGAATTTACTTTGCATGATTGTCTGGACCGTGCGTGGCAATGTGGTACAGTACAGCTTGATTTTGCATTACCAGAGCGTTTAGGTGCAACTTACGTTGGTGAAGATAACGAACGTCACACACCAGTGATGATTCACCGCGCGATTTTAGGTTCACTAGAGCGTTTCATTGGTATCTTAATCGAAGACTATGCAGGCTTTTTCCCAACGTGGTTAGCTCCTGAACAAGCGATTGTTATGGGAATTACGGACAAACAAGCTGATTACGTACAAGAAATTGCAAAAAAACTGCAAAAAAATGGATTTAGAGTGAAAGCGGACTTGAGAAATGAGAAGATTGGCTTTAAAATCCGTGAACATACTTTGAAGCGTGTACCGTATATGCTTGTTTGTGGCGACCAGGAGATGGAAGCTGGAGAAATTGCAGTACGTACTCGTAAAGGTAAAGATTTGGGTAAATTCAAAATTGATGATTTTGTTGCATTCCTGCAGCAAGAAGTTAGTGCCCGAACGCTCAATACTGTGGAGGAATAAGGTATTAAAGGCGGAAAAAGAGCCCAACAGCCGGCTAAACAAAATGCTCATCGTCTAAACGGTGAAATTCGTGGCGTTAAAGAAGTGCGCCTAACAGGCCTAGATGGTGAGTCAGTAGGCATCGTTTCTCTAAACGAAGCTCTGGATGCAGCACTTGAAGCTGGTGTTGACTTAGTTGAAATCAGCCCAAATGCCGAGCCACCAGTTTGTCGTGTGATGGACTATGGCAAATTCCTCTTCGAAAAGGCGAAGGCTGCTAAAGAACAGAAGAAAAAGCAAAAACAGGTTCAGATCAAGGAAATTAAATTCCGACCTGGAACTGATGTAGGAGACTATCAGGTAAAACTACGCAACCTGACTGGTTTCCTAGAAGACGGCAACAAAGTGAAGGTAACAATTCGCTTCCGTGGCCGCGAAATGGCTCACCAAAACATCGGTGTTGACGTTCTTAATCGTTTGAAAGCGGATACTGAAGAATTTGCAGTAGTCGAATCTTTCCCAACGAGAATTGAAGGTCGCCAGATGATTATGGTGTTGGCCCCTAAGAAGAAGTAATTTAGTGCATTCAAGTAATACAGCAGGGTAGCTGTTCGCAGTTACCCTGTTTTATTCGCCTAATTACTGTATGTTTAATCACGCAACAATGCGGAGTTATATTCATCATGCCTAAGATGAAATCAAACAAAGGTGCTTCTAAGCGTTTCAAGAAAACTGCTGGTGGTATCAAATTTAAGCACGCTACAAAACGTCACATCCTGACTAAACGTACTACTAAGAACAAGCGTCAGCTTCGTCCTAACTCTCTACTTCCAAAATGTGAAGTAGCAGCAGTTGCTCGTATGCTTCCATACGCATAATTTTTAGTATTTATTTATAATTTTAGTTTAGGAGAGACATAATGCCTCGCGTAAAACGTGGTGTACAAGCTCGTGCACGTCATAAGAAAGTTCTGAAACAAGCTAAAGGTTACTACGGTGCACGTTCACGTGTTTATCGTGTAGCTTTCCAGGCGGTAACTAAAGCAGGTCAATATGCTTACCGTGACCGTCGTAACAAAAAGCGTGTTTTCCGTCAACTTTGGATCGCTCGTATCAATGCTGCAGCTCGTCAAAACGAGATGTCTTACAGCCGTTTCATCAACGGTCTTAAGAAAGCATCTATTGAAATCGATCGTAAGATCCTAGCTGACATCGCTGTATTCGACAAAGTAGCATTCGCTGCTCTAGTTGAAAAAGCGAAAGCTGCTCTTTAATTAGAACAGTTTCAAGGCTTTAAGACTAAGAAAGGAGAGCACTAGCTCTCCTTTTTTTATGCCTGCAATTTATTCATATATTAAGCATTAACCTCCTAATTCCCTTTCTATCTGTCAGTTTCTGTAAAGCTTATACAACTAACGTAAAGTTACTTTTGATTTAAAAACAAAAGCCTATTATTTACTCAATTGATTCATTTAATGAGTATTGAAAATGCGTAAATTTACTATTCTGTTGCTTTTGCTATGGCTGCCATCTTTTGTTTCATTACTTACTGAATTTGATAGTGTGATGGATTTACGTAAACAATTAATCGTCTTAACTGGTTGGCTTGGTTTTGCTTATATGGGCGCAGCTATTGTTCTTTCCGCTCGTTTTAAATGGACGGAACGATTAGTAAAAGGGCTAGATAAGGCTTATGGTTTACATAAAAAATTAGGGATTTCAGCTTTTATTGCTCTGCTCTTGCACTGGTTAGTGATTAAAGCTGCGCATTGGGCTGTGCAACTAGGTTGGCTTGTACGCCCAACACATGCAGGAAAAGAGAGAGTTATCACAGGTGTTGATTGGATTTCTGTTGCGGAGAAAGTGGGTGATATATCGTTTAAGGTTTTTATACTTTTTACTATCATTAGTTTGGTTGAAAGAATCAGTTATAAAAAATTTAAAGGGATCCACAAAATTGGTGGAGCATTAATGTTAGCTGGTGTGTTTCATACGCTGTTTTTGATCAAATGGGATCTTTCATTAATCCCAATGAATATAGCTATTATACTTATCTCTGCTATCTCAGTTTGGTGTGCAATACTTTCACTAACGGGCTCTATTGGTAAGAAAAATAAAATAGGTGGTCAAGTAGTTCAAGTTGATAAATTTAAAGATGATTCTGAATTTACTGTGGTGGCTCGTCTTCAAATTAAACTTGAGAGTAAATTGCGATATAAAGAGGGACAGTTTGCTTATATCAATTTTCATGACGGTGAAGCGCCACATCCATTTTCTATTCTAAATTATAACGAAAAGACAAGGGTGGTTGAGTTTGGGATTAAAGATCTTGGGGATTATACGCATCAATTAGTTAATCAAATTGCAGTAGGAAAAAAAGCAACAGTGGAAGGCGGTTATGGTTACTTCCAAATCCCATCTGATATGAACCAAGTATGGGTAGGGGCCGGAATTGGTATCGTACCATTATTATCTCGACTGTATTGGTTACAAAAGAGCACCGATAAAACCACAAAAAGGATTGAAAAAATTCACCTTTTTTATTGTGTAAATAATGAGAAGGAAGCCTTTTTTAGTAGTGAAATAAAAGCTGTTTTACGTAAGATGGATTTTATTGAATTACACCTTATTGAGTCAGATAAGGGCTATAGATTAACCTCTGAGGATATTCTAAAGAAAATTGATAATGAGTCATTTTCTGTTAGTTTTTGCGGGCTGAAGGGTTTGGAATGAGTTTAAAGCAAAGTTTGATGGAAAAGGGTCTTCCTGAGGCATCATTTCATAAAGAAATATTTAAAATGCGTTGATCTGTATTTTTATTTAATTTTAAAGAGCCAACATAAACATATTGGCTCTTTTTTGAAATCTCTTTGGGCTTTATGCCGCAAACACTACAGGGAAATTCAACGTAGGGTGAGCTTGCACTAAGGTTTTGTGTCCATAAACATTCTCTATCATTTCTGATGTTATCGCCTCCCATGGCGATCCGTCTGCTTGCAGCTTTCCATCTTGAAGAACAATGACTCGATCAGAGTATTGTGCCGCCAAATTCAAATCATGCAGTACCACAATAACCGCAGCACCTTCGCTCGCTAACTCTCTTGCTAATTTTAATGTATTGTGTTGATGTGAAAGATCTAACGCTGATGTTGGTTCATCTAACATCACGATCTTCTGCTGATGTTGGCTTACTTGGGTTAGCACTCGCGCTAAATGAACTCGTTGCTTTTCACCACCAGATAGAGAGGGGTAGGCTCTTTCTGCTAAATGGTTTATTCCCGTCTTTTGCATCATGTTCGATGTGATTTCTCGTAATGCTTGATTGGATAACGATAATGGCAACCCTCCAAGTTCTACCACTTCATTTACATTAAAAGCAAAAGAGAGGGTACTGTGTTGAGGGAGAACCCAAGTCGTTTTGCTAGTTCGTTACCATCCCATTGATCTTTTGCTTTTCCAAAATAACGAATGTCATTAAAAGAGGTGATTTCATCACATAGCAATTTTAGTAATGTGCTTTTTCCGGCACCATTTGGCCCAAGTAATGTGGTCACTTCACCACAACGAAGTTCTAAGTTAATGTCATCTAAAATTATTTTAGAACCAATGCGATAAGAAATGTTGTTGGCTGAGATAGCTAATGAAGAAAGGCTCATTAAATTTTACCTCGCTGGGTAAAGAGTAAATACAAAAAGAAAGGCGCACCAATAATAGCCGTCACGATACCAACAGGCAGTTCAGCAGGGCTAACGGCAACACGAGCAAACATATCTGCTGCAGTTAATAAAAGACCACCAAGTAATGCTGAAAGTGGTAATAAGGTTTTATGGTTTGGTCCAGATAGCATACGACCAAGGTGAGGGATGATTAATCCAATAAACCCAATCATTCCAGATAAGCTAACGGTAATACCAACGCCTACAGCACTTAATATGATCATACGTTTCTTTAATGATTGAACATTAATGCCTAAATGTTTTGCTTCTGCTTCACCAAGAAGTAGGGCATTAAGTCCTGACGCATTTTTCATAAATAAAACAAGTAAGGTGATAAGACCAATACCTGCAAGTAGCAAGTCATTCCATTTTGCACCCGCTAGCGATCCCATAGACCATAACGAGAGATCTCGAAGCATTTGATCATCGGCAATGAAATTCAAATAGCCAATTCCAGCACCAGATAAAGCGCTAATAGCAACACCAGCGAGTAGCATAACAGTAATTGAGGTACCAAATTTACTGCTACCTAATCGATAGACAATGAGTGTGGTTATTGCGCCACCAAGAAAAGCAAAAATAGGAACAGCAGCAAAATTCATAAAAATAGGAAATTGCTGAGCAACGGATGAAAATAATACGATTGCCATTGCTGCACCAAGTGCGGCCCCAGAAGATACACCAATGATCCCAGGTTCAGCAAGAGGATTTCGAAATAACCCCTGCATGACAACACCAGAAATAGCCAATATGGCACCAACAAGCATACAAAGGATGGTTCTTGGTAGGCGAACTTGATGAATGATCAAATTAATGTGTGCCGGAATTTCAGCGGTTGACCAAGGAATAAGGCTATTAAAACTATCACTTAGCGTAATGTTCATTGGTCCTGTCGCAATGGAGCTTACTGCGATAATTAGCAGAGAAAAGCCACTTAACCACAGTAATTTTGAATAAGAGATGTATTTTAACAACATAATAATCACTTAAGGGTAAAGAAGGGTATTCAAACGAGCAGCCTCATCAAGTGTTGCTAAGCCAAGGCCACCGACGAGTGCTGAGCCATCAATACCAATAATTTGTTTATTAATACCAGCAGGTGTGGAGGCTAAGGTTGGAATCGATTCGATAATTTTATCAATGCCTTTTAACTTCTTGATACTACGGTTGCTGACTAAAACAACGTCAGGTTGCATTGAGATCATGGCTTCCATTGAAATAGGTTTAAACGATGATATAGATGAGCGTGCAGGGTTATTTGCACCTGCTAAATGGATCAATTCATCCATTGTTGTATCACTGCCAGCCACATAAGGGGCTCTGCCTTCATGTAATAAAAGGTAAATGACTTTTTTTTGCTTCGCTTTACTTGGAATACTACTGTTTAGTAATGCGACCTTTTTATTTACTTGATCCTTGATCGCTTCTGCTTGCGATTGATGCTGAGTAATAGAGGCAATTTCGTCAATACGATTTAATAAACCTTGAACTGTTGGTGTGGTGTTTACGATATTCACTTTTACATTCGATTGAGAAAGCAAATCTAGTGTACTTTGAGGTCCCATTTCGTCGGAACCAATAATTTGTGTTGGTTGTAAGGCTAATAACCCTTCTGTCGATAATTGACGGTGATAACCAATTTTAGGTAAAGACTGTGTCTGCGGAATTTTGCTCGTTACATCAACGGCAACAAGAGAGTCTTCTGCACCTAGTGCATAAATTAACTCCGTAACGGCACTTCCAGCACTAATAATACGCTCTTGTGCTGTACTAATGGATGAGAATGAAAGCAATGCTATAGCAAAGAAAGAGGAGGTAAGTTTAGAATTAATCATGATTTATTTTCGTCCATTAAAATTTGAGTTGCTTTAATATTGTTATCTTGTAAAAAGGCCAATAATTTCACCATATGCTGAATTTCAGCGGTTTTATCTGAGGCAATAACCACTTGAAAATCAGGCTTACTTTTTACTTTTTGTAGTAATGCGTTAGTAAAAGAAGGCCAAGTAGAATAAGAATGACCATCCAAACCCCAATATGGCGGTTGTTCTAATATATTGATGGTAAAAGACTTACTGTCTACGTCACTTACCGATTCGGTATCCGCTGTCGGTAAGCTCACTTCTAAAGATTGAAGTTTCACGGTAGCGGTGAGTAATAAAAAACCATTACGATGAAAATAATATCGAGTAAAGGGGTCAGATCAGGCTGAATGGACTCTTCAGAAGTGAAAGAAGGTGACTTAATCATGCATTCACCTTGATGATTTTATGTTGGATGTTCTCACTCATTGAATCATTTGAGCTAAATACACCTTCAATCCACAAATTAGTGTAATTTAATGAATGCTCTAAACGTGACAAGATACGATCAGCCCATAAGCCTAGAAGTTGTGAGCTTGCGATAGCAGGTAAGGCAATGATCAAACCAATTGCCGTTGTACGCATTGCTAACCCTAAACCATCAGCCAGAATATTTGGTGTGATAGAACCCGTTGTTGCTGCTACATCTTTAAACATATCTATTAAGCCAAGAACCGTACCTAATAAGCCGAGTAATGGGCTGATCATGCCAATAAGAGCTAAAAGACGTAATCCAGAACGCAATTGATGGCGCTTCTCTTGAAGCCATAATCCAGCTACATCTTCTCGTAATCCTTTTTCAAAATCACGATGAGCAAGTAGCATGGCATTGCCTTTTGCTGAGAGAGCACGACGTTTTTTCAATTCTTGAATAAAGGAGTGAATACCTTGTGTATCGTCTTTTTCTAATTGATTTAGCGTCGACTGTATTTTTTTATGAGAACAGCCAGAAAAAAGCAAAAGCTGAATGGTTCGTTCTAATAACAAGGCAAGAGTGAGTAATGAGCAGCCTAATAGCGGTAAAGCCATAATGCCAAGTTGCGAATATAAGTGTGAAAAGTTAAGCATAGTTAAATCCGGTATAACTGATTAATTTAGTGAAAATCTGACAGGGATCTGCACTCGGTGTGCAATCGCTTGGCCATTGATAACTTGAGGTGAAAATTGCCAATCACGAATCGCATTAAGAGCGGCTTCATCGAGAACTTGTGCGCCAGATGAGGTGATTAACTCTTGTTTAATTTGTTTTCCGTTTTCATTTAGCCAAATTTCATATAGCGCAGTACCTTCAATGCCTTTACGTTGCGCGATGCGAGGGTAACGTGGTGCATTAGGACGCTTTAAGAAACTCGGTTTTTGGACTAATTGTGGTTTTTCTGTTGCCCCTGATTTAGAAGCAACAGGTTTTGCTGTTGACTCTTTTTCTACAGGTTTGTCTGTTTTCTTAGCCGTTTTAGTTGTTGGCTTAGTTTCTGCCTTTTCTTTAAGAATCTTTTTTTCTGGTTCAATTGGCTTTGAAATCGTTGGTTTTTTTACCATTTTCTTTTTTGGTTTAGGCTTTTGCTTAGATTGTACGGGTTTCTTTTTCACCACTTGTTTTTGAACTGTTTTTTCAACTGTGGTTTGTTGCTTTGGTTGTTCTTTCGGTTTTGTTACCTCATTTTTTTTCGTTTGTACTGATTGAGGAGTAGGAACACTTGGTGCGACAAACTGGATGTTTACTTGTGATGAAGTACTACCGGTAGGCATAGCAAAGGCTTTTTTTTCAGGAACAGACCAAATAAGCGCGGTATGAATAGCTAATGAAATACCAGCTGCAGCTAGATAACGAAAGTTCAGCACGAATGTCTCCATTTAATTCAGTACTTTTTAAGATGACAACATTATAAACAAAACGATAATGAGATCAATTATCAATTGCATTCTCATTAAAAATACTTTATGATGTAAAAAGAAGCAAAACTCTTTGAAGTAACGAGTTAAAAAGAATTGAAATCATGAGAACAGAAATTGACTTAAATCAGCTACCTATTTCACTTGTCGGTGAAAGTACACCAGAGCCATTGCTGTATGCCTTTCAAAGAAAAGCATCCGCTCATGCTGGGGGAGGCGCAACACCAATCTCGGCGGATTTGTTTAATGAGCGCTTTTCTTCCGTTTCATCGGAAACCACACAGATCAGTAAACATCGTTGCCTTTACGTTCATATCCCTTTTTGTCGTGTGCGATGTACTTACTGTAATTTCTTTCAGCACGCATCAAGCAAGCAACTAGTACAAGAATATTTTGATGCCTTATTAGTTGAGTTGAAATGGAAAGCACAGCTCGCTTGGACTCAAGCTGCGCCATTTCATGCGGTATATATTGGTGGTGGAACGCCTACGGATCTTACTGCAGATCAAATTGAACAATTGGGCAAAGCCATTCGCTCTCAGTTCCCATTAACCCCTGATTGTGAAATTACGCTAGAAGGGCGAATTAACCGTTTTGATGAAGAGATGTTTGATAAGTCATTAGAAGGTGGCTTTAATCGTTTTTCATTTGGCGTACAGAGTTTTAATACAAAAGTAAGACGCTCAGCCAAGAGGCTTGATGATAAAGAGTATGTATTACGTCGTATTCAAGAGTTAAGTGATTCAGAGCAAGCGCCCATTGTGGTTGATTTACTTTATGGCCTTCCTTATCAAACTTCCGAGATCTGGCAACAAGATCTCAACGATTTTTTAGAGACAAACGCACATGGTGTTGATCTTTATCAGCTGATCGAAATGGGCGGAACTCCTATGAAAGGCATGATTGATAAAGGTAAATTGCCACACCCGCATCAACCGAAGAAAAAGCCTATATGTATAAATATGGTGTGGAGTTCATGAACAAACATCACCTTAATCGCTTGAGCGTTAATCACTGGGCGCGAAGTAATCGGGAAAGAAGCATCTACAACAGTTTAGCTAAAACCACTGCAGAGGTATTGCCTGTGGGGTGTGGTGCTGGTGGTAATCTTGGCGGTGTAGGCATTATGCAACATCGCACGTTAGACGCCTATATTCAGTCAATTAAAGCTCAACAAATGCCGATTGCAATGATGACACAATCCGCTTCTTCAGCAGGGTTATTCTCAATGATTAAAGCAGGGTTTGATCGTGGTGTTCTATCAAGAAAATCATTATTGCAGCAGACGTCAGAGGATGTCTATCAATACTTAATGCCACTATTTAAACAGTGGCAAAACCATGGATTAGTTAAGGTTAATGCGATTATTTAAGTTTAACGCTAGCGGGTGAATTTTGGGCAGTGACTTTAGCACAAAGTGTGATATCCGCTTTATCAATGACGAACAAACAGCCTGTTTTTAATGAACATGCCGCATAAATTTAATCAATATAATAAGAGTATTCCAGTGAATAAACACGTTATCGAATTATTAGAAAATGATCCATCATTATTACCAAGTGATATAGCTAAGCAACTGTCTATTAGTGAAGTCGAAGTGGTTAAATCATTACCTAAAGAGATGGTGACTATGGTTTCTGGCCTGAAAACCAAGATATTTTAGAAGGGCTAGTAGGTTTTGGTGATGTAACAACCATCGTACATTCATTTGGTTCTATCTTTGAAGTTAAAGCTCCATTTCCAAACGGGAAAATAGCGCATGGTTATTATAACCTGATGGGGCGAGAAGGGCAGTTACACGGTCACTTAAAATTAGATTTAATTCAAGATATCGCATTAATTAGCAAACCGTTCAGAGGAACTGAAAGCCATTACTTTGGCTTCTTTAATCATGACGGGCATTCCGTATTTAAGATCTATTTAGGTCGAGATAAAAAGCGCCAACTTATTCCTGAACAAGTTGAAGCGTTTAATGTCTTAAAACAAGAATATAAATAAAAAAATAGTCAGCTCAGCATACAACTCAGCACCAAATTTAAAAGGAAAGAAAAATGAACTCAAATGTTAAGCAGGAAAGATTACAAAATCGTCTTGGCCTTGAAATTCAAGAGTTTCGTGACTCACGTAAAACCCTTCAATTAGCAACAGTAGATTGCGAAGGAAAGCCAAACGTAAGTTACGCCCCTTTTGTTTTATTAGAAGATGGTTACTATGTCTTGATCTCAGAGATTGCACGCCATGCAAGAAACCTGTTACAAAACCCTGATGTATCGTTAATGCTTGTCGAAGATGAAGATTCATCGAAACAATTATTCGCTCGAAAAAGATTAACGTTTGATGCGACGGCGATTTTAATTGATAGAGAAGAAGCCAATTGGCAGCTGGCGGTTGATGAAATGAAACAACGCTTTGGCGATATTATCGACGGCTTGAGTTCGTTGGAAGACTTTAAAATGTTCCGTTTAAAACCCATTCAAGGATTGTTTGTAAAAGGATTTGGTCAAGCGTTTCAAGTAAGTGGTGATGATCTTGTCGACTTTGTTCACCTAGATGAAGGGCACAAGAAAAGAACTGCTTAATTCCAGCTACATAACATCAATAGAATTTAAGACTAAAGCTCAATATTTTGGGCTTTTTTTTGTATCTGGAATACCATATTAATTGTAGTAAGTTACGGGGCACTCTAACTTGTTAAAATGCTTGAAAACTTCGTTAGCATTTTTGATTATAAAATTGCAGAACATGTATTTATTGTGATTGGTATCAGATCTCACTCGAAAAAGTAGCAAACAGAATAAGTGACCAATAATTTTGGCATGAATTTTAGTTTGATTGATTTTCAAGCGTGAAAGTGCCGTTGATCGCATATTTTTTCACCAAATTAGGAACTAAATATTAACTTGATATCATTCAGTGTGAATTTTACTAAGTAACTGATTAATCTATTAATTAAGGGCTGAGTTGACCATGCAGGATGCTAATCAATCAAAGTTTGAGTTGGATGTAACCACGGTAGATATACCGCTTCAAGTCTATGAATTTACTGGTGAAGAAAAAATAGGTGAAAGCTATCAGTTTGAAATCACCTTCATTTGCGAAGACCCAGATCTTATTTTAGAACAGTGGCTACAACTGCCTGCTCGATTAAGTATCTGTGGGGATAATGTAAATAGCGATTCTAATACTCGGTTTGTTCATGGTGTTATTCAGTCTATGGAACAAATGAGTACATCATTTAGATTCAGCACGTATCGACTGTCATTAGTTCCAGTATTTTCTCTGTTATCACTTCGTCATAATTATCAGATTTTTCAGCAAAAGCCAGTGCATGAGATCATTTCAGAGGTTTATTCTCAAGCTGGTATTTTAAATCATCATTATGATATAGAACTTCATCATACTCATGAGAATCGAGATTATTGTGTGCAATATGGTGAAACCGATGCGCAATTTGTGCAACGTTTAATGTCAGAAGAAGGATTAATTTCCTACTTTGAACATACAGAGTCGCAATCTAAATTAATTATTTCAGATGGTAAAGAAACACACACTAATCTCCCTGAACTTGAATTTATACCTGAAAATGGCATGGTTCAGGAAAGTGATGTTATTTATTCTTTGGCTAAAGAACAGAACATTCAAACCGGTAAATATGCAATAAAAGATTATGTTTTTCAGCAACCAAAGCAAATGATTAACGCTGAAAAGAGTACAGAGAAAGTAGAAGATACTGCGAGTGAAGAGGCGTTAGAGTGTTACGATTATCAAGCATTAAATCAAGCCAACCTTTATCTTGAAAGAAAACGCACCAATCAAATCGTATTACGTGGAGAGAGCGACAGTCCACAATTAACACCAGGCTATTTTCAGCCTATATCAAACCATCCGATAGAAGAGTGGAATACTAATTGGTTAATTACTTCAGTGAATTATGAAGGGAGACAACCGCAAGTGCTAGAAGAACTGGCAGAAGGAACCTCTCATTTTGAATCTCGCTTTCATTGTATTCCTTGGTCAGTTCCTTATCGTTTAGCAAAAATAGAGAAACCGCGCATTCATAATATTGATACTGCAATAGTAACGGGTCCTGAGAATGAAGAGATCTATTGTGATGAATATGGGCGAGTAAAAGTGCAATTTCATTGGGATAGAAATGGCCAAGAGGATGAGAAAACAAGTTGTTGGCTTCGTACCTCACAAGGCTGGGTTGGTAATCAATACGGTCAGTTTGTATTGCCAAGAATAGGACACGAGGTGATCGTTAGTTTCATTCAGGGTGATCCCGATAAACCCATCATCACCGGTTCACTGTATAACGGGGATAATAAACCGCCGTATCCATTGCCAGAGCATAAAACACGAAGCACATTTAAAACATCAAGCTCTATTGGTGCGGATAATTTTAATGAGCTGCGCTTTGAGGATAAAAAAGTATCAGAGCAGATCTATATTCATGCGGCGAAAGACATGGATAGTCAAATTCAAAACAACCGTACTAGTGAGATATTTAATGATGATCACTCTGTTGTGCATCATGATCAATTTCATCAAATCACCAAAGATAATCATCTGACCGCGCAATCAGATAATTTAAGCTCAATTAAAGGTGACGCACACCAGCAAGTATCAGGCTCTGTTCAACAAAAGATCCAAGGCAGTCGGCTTGAACAAATAGGCACAGAGTTACATATTAAGGTGGGCAATAAAGCGGTCCTTGATGCCGGCAGTGAACTGACCATCACTACAGGCAGTAGCACAATGAAGTTAGATTCTGGTGGTATTCATTTACTTGGAGCGGCCATTGACTTAAATAAGGGCGGCAGTCCTGGAAGCGGTAGTGGATATGCTGGTATTACAGCTACACAACCTATTATGAAGCAGAGTGAAACGGCAGGCAGCGCGGCTGAAATCGCAACGGCCTCTGAATACACAAGAAGTAAAATTAACGCTGCTCATCAGATAGAAGCACTAAAGACATCGGATCCTGTTTGTGAAGAATGTGAACAAGAGCAGGAATAAGAATAATGGAAATGCAGTGTTTTGATTCTCTGAATATTGATGACTTCACCTCCTTTTATTTGATGCTAGACACATGTCAGAGAGCAGACGTATTAAAAGAATTATATCAATTAGATACGGTGATTGAGCAAGAGCCTCTTTATTTGTATGAGCCTTGGAATGACATGATATCTGTCTCTCCTTATTTGGTAAAAGCAGCGCCTGTTATTGCGCAATGGTTTGAAAGTCAACGTGGTCAGCTAGACGGTTTCTTATTCAGTTCGGCGTTAGATCTAGAAAGCCTTGCAGAGCATTTAAGAGGCGTGATTAAGGTTCAGTCGCCTTACGGTTTATCCATCATATTGAAATCTGCGCATTCAGGGTGTGCCAATGTTTTATTCTCGACAGGAACTGATTGGTATTGGCAACACATTGATGAAGTTTGGCTTCCATATAAAAAGGGATGGGCGCATTACTTATCGCCTTGCTCTGAGATGAAAAGTGTCAAACCTTATCGTTTAACGGACGAACAATGGCAAGCGTTAGGAGAGTTAGTAACTGAAAATGCCTATGCCCATGTGCTTAATCATGTAGAGCACTTCTTCCCACATTGTTTAGTGGACGTGACAGATAAACAAAAATGGATTCAGTATTGGTTTGAGGCCGCTTATAGCAGAGGGTTTCAAAATGAATCTGACGTCTGTCTATTTATGAATGTGATGGGCTATTTAGGAAAAGAAGCGATCACAACCGATAAATATCCAAAAATCACAGAATTGATTTATCAAACATCACAGCAAACCCCATCACAAAGAATTAAACAAGCGGCTGATTTAGCCTATCAATATCGTCAATCTATGCAAAAGGATTTACAAGAATGAGCGAAGAAAACAATGCAGCCAAGTGTGGCAATAAAAAAGATGCAAAAAAACCAGCGGGGTCTTGCCCTGTAAAGTTTGGCGTTATTGACATTGTTCCAGTCCGTTATGCGATTGATGATATGGATGATGAAGAGAAAGAGCAGAAACACCCATTACTTGAAACTCATAAAGGGAACGGTTTTTTTGATGTTGCTCATTCAAAATATACATTAAGACAATTAAGAGACGGTTGGCTTTACGTTTATAGCAATAAAGATAAAACTTTTCATGAATATCAGGTAAAAGGCACTCAATTCATTAAGATTGATTGGGACTCAAATGAAGCCGATAAAGCACCAGAAGAGAGAGGGAAAGCAGGAGAGGCTAAAAGCTGTTTGTCTTACTCTAAGAATGACACATTAACGATATCATTTTCTCACCAACGTTGGACATGGCGTTTATGTGAGCACATGCGATCAAATACTCAGTGTCGAAACGAATGGATGCGAACTGTCGACTTAAAAACCTATTCAAACACACTAGAGATAGAACACGGTGGTGGCATGCGTGATTTTGTCCATGCCGTTGCTGATATTGGAACTCCCAAACCCTCCGATGTCTTGTTTGAAAAAACATGTTCACCATTAAAAGACGATGATCCTTCTGATGATGAGTTTCATCTCGCTACTCATAAGAAACCCGTATTAGAAACCGATTATCAATGTGATTTACTAGAAAAGAACAGCGCTTTGTATATCGCACTGGATGATCAGTTGGCTGATATAACGGATTTGTTTTTGAAGTTGTCAGAAACATACGTGCGTATTGTTGAACTACAAGGAACAGAGGAGGATGAATACAAAGCTCAAATGGCTGAATTAACACGATCTTTAGCAAGGGTAACATTTAGTGATGATCAACTTCCTGAACATATTAAATCAGATCCAATTGAACGGTTAAAACTAGAAATAGAGATAAATGAGTATTTATACCAAGAGCAAAATGTCCAACAATCTTCAGCATCTTATGAATATCATGTCGGCGAAGGGGTAGAAAATACCTCATGGTATAAGGCGTTAGAAGCGAAAAAACAAGCCATAAAAGAGCAGTTTAATTTTGAAATTAAAAAGGAACATACTTCTCAGTGGAAAAGGCAATATCGAAATTTTGATGAAATTCGATGGAATGAACTGAATGAATACCTATTTGAACAATACGATAAATTATCAGAAGTAGAAACATTAAACAGTAAGTTAGTTTATCAGCATAAAGAGGTAACAGATGCCATTGAACAGATGGGTATCGACCCTATGTATTTCGGGATTGATAACCAAACAGAGGTTGGTCAACGTTATTTATCTGAACTATTTTCACCAATAACCGTAGAGCTTGTTCAATCAGGCTTTAATGTTCCTGAGATTAAGCATTACCTAGAAAAAATGTTAGATCTGAGCAAACCAAATAATTTATTAGCACTAGCCCGTTTGCTTACTCAAAAGAAGTGGTGGATGAGTTAACCACTTACTCTGAAGGTGGATCTGCACTTAATATGAGCAGCCCAAGCGACATGATCGCATTGCATACTCGATTATCAGAATTCGATACATTAACAGGTGACGTAAGAATTCAAGATTCTGATTGGTACAAGCTGCTTCATATCAATATTAAAGCCGTGTTTGCAGCATTTATTGCCAGTAATAAAGCCAATCCGATACTGCAATTTCGACCTTCGATGGAGATGCTCAACGCAATCCAACCTCGAACTAATCAATTCAGTGCACTTAGTTTTATGACTCGCTTCAGAGTTCTCATTATGGAAAATCTAGCAGATAGCAGTTTTATTGTTTCTGTAAATCCTAATTACCCTAAAGAACTGGCGGCATTTAATAAAA
This sequence comes from Aliivibrio fischeri, assembly GCA_038993745.2. Taxonomy (NCBI): domain Bacteria; kingdom Pseudomonadati; phylum Pseudomonadota; class Gammaproteobacteria; order Vibrionales; family Vibrionaceae; genus Aliivibrio; species Aliivibrio fischeri. Next base: position 1,357,391 of record CP160629.1, read on the forward strand.
AATATGATCAGTTTTTATTATCTAACAGTAAAACAATGGCTGCGATTATTCGGAAAGAACAATTTGCAGCGGTGCTAGTACAAAAAGCATCTGAATTTATTTCAGAGAACATGCCTCAAATGCTTAAGGTTTCGCAAAATGGATCAATGTTGAATATAAAAGGAGCAATCAGCAAAGGCGTAGCAGAGAGTTGGGCTGCATATAAGAATACAAAGGCAGATCTTGTTAGTTTTTCGGAAAGGAAGTGGAAAGGAGCAGCAAGTTGGAATGGGGTTGTTGCAGCATTAAACATTTGGAACTCAATAACCGTTTTTTCAAATTTACTTCAAAGAAACCAAGAAAGTAAGACGACAGAGGAATATAAATCAGTCGCCGCAGAGGTTGTTTATACGGCTTCTTGGACGGTCAATGCGTGCGCTTTGGTATCAAGAGACGCTGCATGGTCTGAAGTGATGAAAGATAAGGATTTATTGAATGAAAGAAGAAAGCAAGCTTTAAAAACAAATAAAAAACTCATTACTAAATTTGTAAATCTAACTCGATTAGTAGCTGTTACTGGATTAATCGCCAGTGTGTCTGAAATTTATTATGTTTATAAACGCTTAGATAGTCCTCTTTTATCAAAAGAGGAAGTGCTAGCTGAAAAATTGAAAGTTATTTCGTTAATTGGGCAAGCTGGTATTTTTACAACTCAACTAATTTCATGTTTTATGAATGGTTCAATAGGCGCTATTTTTGCTCCTTGGATGGTTATTTGGTTAAGTGTATTTGGTATTGCTTATATTGCAGCAACGGTATTCATTAATATGTTTAAACGAACCGATATGGAGGTGTGGTTAGTGCAATCCATATGGGGAGTAAAGACGGCTAAGTGGTCACCAGAAATTGAACTAGTTAACTTGCAAAACATATTAAATAAACCTGTAGCCCAGATAGATATTGGAATAGTTAGGACGTATCAGTCAATTTCTGATTCAGACAAACAATGGACGTTAACTATTGAGTTACCTGATTACTTATCTGATAAATGGTTTGGAATTAAAGTAATTAAAAGCGCATCTAAAAAAGCAATAAAACATTATAATTTCATTGGAAATAAAGAAGCGAGTCAATCAGAAGTAGAGGTCAACTTCACTAAAGTAAGCAATGATAATAATTGTTATCAAATGAAGATTGAACGGAACCATTCAGAAGATATTTCTAATATAACTATTTATTTAGATGTTTTAGCCAATAGAACGCCTCATGTGATTTCTTATTCCGGCTTTCAAGGTGGTAGTGGGGATATAAATCTAAGTATAAATAAAATCACTTCATTTAATGATTATTCAAAAAATGAAAGTTTAGGTATGGAGATTGTGAGGTTAAATAATGCTAACTCATCAAGATATAGACAATAACGATAAAGTAGAAGCCATGAGAATGGATTTATATAACGAAGAAGTGCTTTATGAGTATGAAACAATAGAGCACCAATATTTTGGGTATTTTGTGGCATTGTTATGTTCATTATTTATTTTTTGGATGTCGTATGATTCTAGTCATGATGGACTTGATGTTGGAGAGATTATTATTTACGTAGGAGGTGGGCTTTTACTTAATTTGGTTTTTATTTTTTTTGCATCAGCCGATATAAAGCGGATTTATAAGTTCACTAAAAACGGAATATTAACCGAGCAGGCAGATGTGGTACCTGAGTACGCTTATCAATGCATACGAATGATAGGTCGAGTGGGTGTTGTTGTATGTTTGATTGCCGTTGTTTTTGTTGGCCCTATGGCGTTCATTGGAGCAGGGGCCAGTGCGTTACTCTCATTCAAACTGGTTAACTTTAGATTAAAACCTATGTTGTTTGAAACGTTGTATTTTGATGAAACGGTATTAATTAAAGCTTCGGATGTGAGTTATATATCAGTAATTCCTAATGGAAAAATATCAGCCTCTAGAATGGGCTTTTTTTGTAATAAAGAAAATGTAGATGATATTTTTAATACTTTAAAAGAATTCTATCCAAATGGTTATTTTTATGAGGTTGAGAAAGAAGATGATATTTATGAGCATGAAAAATTTAAAGAGTTCTTACATCCAATGGATCAAGATTGAGGTGACATTTCAAGGATGCGGTTAAATAATGCTAACTCATAAAGATATAGATAATACAGACAAAATAGAAACCATGAGAATGGAGTTATATAACGAAGAAGTGCTTTATGAGTATGAAATCATAGAGCATCAATATTTAGGGTATTTTGCTGGTGTTGGTTTTTTTAGTGTTATGAGTTGGATGTTATATGACTTTAGTCAAGATATGCTAGATACAGGTGGTGTGGTGGCATTTAGTTTACTTACCATTTTCATGACATTGTTTTTTATATTTTTTGGTTCTGCAGACATAAAGCGGATTTACAAGTTCACTAAAAACGGAATATTAACCGAGCAGGCAGATGTGGTACCAGAGTACGCTTATCAATGCATGCGAATGATAGGTCGAGTGGGTGTTGTTGCATGTTTAGTTGCCGTTGTTTTTGTTGGCCCTATGGCGTTCGTTGGGGCAGGGGCCAGTGCATTACTCTCATTCAAACTGGTTAACTTTAGGCTGAAACCTATGATGTTTGAAAGTTTGTATTTTGATGAGTCCGTGATATTTAAAACAAGCAAAGAAAATTATATAGATATTACAGCAAACATTAATGAAATTTTCAATACATTAAGGGAATTCTATCCAAATGGTTATTTTTATGAGGTAGAGGAAGAAGATGATATATATTCCCATTATAAATATAAAGAGTTCTTACATTCAATCGTTCAGGATTGATGTGAAATAGTAAAGGCGCATTAAATAATGAATGATAAAGAAATAAATGACTACGCTCCATTTGAACCCTCTGCAATAGCAAAATCATAATACAACAAACATAAAAAAGCGGCGATGACGCCGCTTTGAACTAGCCAATTAACGTTGAGTGCTATTTTTTAGAATTTATAATCTAACTCAATACCCCAGTTACGACCTGCTTGAGCTTTACGATCAATGCCATCATCGCCAGATTCAGTACCAATCATGTCGTTGTACAACCAGTACTGCTTATCAAATGCATTAAATAAACCACCACGAAGTGTTAAATCTTTCATTGGTTTATAGTAAGCGGTTAAATCCACCAAGGTGTAGCCAGCGACATTGATGTTTTCATAACCCTCATTTGACCATTTGTCTTTTCCTGCAACCATATTAATGTTTAATAAAGCACCGTAAGTGTAACCAACAGAGTCATAACCTAAGCCTAGGTTTGAAGTAAGAGGAGCAACACTGTCTATCGGAGCCCCTGTCTTTTTATCTCGGCCTTCTGCGTAAGCAATGCTTAATTTAGAGTACGTGCCTTGAGGTGCATTGAAGGCTTTATCTAATAAATACGTTGAGCTAAATTCAATACCATAAATTTCCGCTGAATCGATATTCTCTTTTGTATAATGCTCTTTACCATCGTTCGGGCCACCAACGACTTTACCTAAGTATTGTTGATTGATGAAATCAGAATAATCATTATAGAAAGCGATTAATTCAAGTTGTACGGCATTAGATTGAGCTCGAATACCTGCTTCATACGAAATACTGCTTTCCGCTTTTAGATCTGGGTTTGCATCGATGACAGCGCCACTATCGTAAAAGTAGTACATATCTTGCAGAGTCGGGGCTTTGAATCCTTGGCTAATTTGACCAAGTACGCTGAAATTATTATTAATATGGTAAACCGAACCTAACTTAGCTGTGAAAGCGTCATTTTGGCTATCAGGATATTTTGTTTTAAAGCCATCATTTGTTTCAGGTTCTGCTTTGAATGAGTCATAGCGTAAACCTGCTGTTAGCACTAATTGTTCATTGAATAAGAAAGCTTGGTCTTGTGCAAAAATACCGTATTGAGTCATTGTTGCATCAGGCATATCGGTATGACCTGGCCCAACGGTGCCTTTGTCGTATTTATAATCGGTGTTTTCAGTTGCGAACTTGTTTTGTCTAAAGCTTACACCATAAGTGATTTGATGGAATCCTTCTCCAAACTCGGCAATTTTATCAAATTGTGCGTCAAACTGGATAGAATCATCAGTAGCAATACGTTCACGCATACGACGACCACTACCATAAGGACCTGTTGAAGTATCGTAGTTTTCTGACAATGATTCAGTTTGTTGTACGTTTAATTTTGATTCTAGCGTATCGAATAATGAATTATTCGCTTGCCATTCGTGCTCTAAACCAACACGTAATCGAGTGTTTGTATCTTTATTGTAATTGTCATAATAAGTAATGATTGGGGTGCCTCGACTCATCATCGAATAACCATTTTGCGATAATTCATCTTCATCGTATTGAGAGGTGAAGTATTCAACAGTAGCACCGATACGATGTGAATCGTTTAATTGGTAAAAGGCTTTAGCAAGAAGGTTACCGATTTGTGCATCGGCTGGGTTAGCAGCACCGCGATCAGGACCTTCAATATCAGCACCATTTGAATGAGTTTGTGATTCATTGCCTTTTTTATACGTTAGCATGATAAGTGTTTCTAACTCTGCCGCACGCATTGCCCATGTGCCCGTTGTCTTTGAGCTTGTATCAATGCTGTTATAGCTGGTTTTTACTTCAAATGCATTTTCATCGCCATCGGTTCTTAAGATATCTTCAGGATTTTTCGTTTCCATTAGCACTGTTCCGCCAAGTGCATCTGAGCCGTATAGAGTAGAAGAAGGTCCTTTGTTTACCTCAATTGCTTTTAGCGTATCTATTTCAATAGTGCTAGGGTATTTACGTTGTTCGTTTGCACCAGGGTTATAAGGCGTTGGTTGTTGAACACCATCAACTAACATTTTTATACGGCTGTCACTCATGCCTCGTACGGTAAATCCTGATAGACCAAAACGGCCACCACCATTAGCCGAAACACCTGGAGTGTATTTCAGAGCATCTTGAATGTCGGTTGCCATTGTTTTTTCAATATCATCTGATGTGACTTTTGAAATTGAACTAGATGTGTCTTTAATGCTTTGCTCTGTACGAGTTGCAGAAACAACCACTTCATCAAACATGGTTGTTTCTTTATTTGATGAGGTTTCAGCCTGGAGAGTGGGAGATAGTGCAACGAGAATAGACGCTGCTAAAAATGTTTTTTTATTAGACATGAATTTTTCCTTTGAAGTTGTCCTCTCATAATTCGCCGGAGATAATACATATTGCGAATGATAATTACTATCATTTTTATTTGATCTTTTCGTTTTTTGTTCTATGGCAGCAAAAATTGATTTGAAATAGGGAAGAAAGACAGTGGAAAAGAAAGAAATAGTGCAGATAGGGTAAGCAATTGGTTAAGAAAAGCACTTTTTTCTATTAGATTGAATATTTTATCTAATTCAATTTGGATTTAGCGCTGTGATTTATTACTATGTGTTGTTATATGTATTTTACTCGCAACGGATACCACCTATAAGTGGATGAGGAAACGATGCAACATCTAGACGAGATCATTGCCAATGCAACGGCAGAAATTGAACAAGCTGGCTCTTTAGTCGCTCTGGACGAAGTCCGTGTTCAATATTTAGGTAAAAAAGGCCACTTAACACTTCAACTTCAAGGTCTAGGTAAACTTGACCCATCTGAGCGTCGTGAAGCGGGTCAATTAATTAACAAAGGTAAGCAAGCAGTACAAGCAATGCTAACAGAGCGTAAAGACGCACTGCAAACGGCTGAGCTTGAAGCAAAACTTGCTGCTGAAACTATCGATGTGAGCCTTCCTGGCCGTCGTATCGAGAACGGTGGTTTACACCCTGTTACTCGTACTGTTGAGCGTATTGAGCAATTTTTTGGCGAGCTAGGCTTTAGCACTGAGTCTGGTCCTGAAATCGAAGATGCATTCCATAACTTCGACGCATTAAACATTGCAGAAGATCACCCAGCTCGTACTGACCACGACACCTTTTTCTTTAACCCTGATCTAATGCTACGTACGCACACATCAGGTGTTCAGATCCGTACAATGGAAAACGGTAAACCACCATTCCGTTTCATTGCACCTGGCCGTGTATACCGTAACGATTACGACCAAACTCACACGCCAATGTTCCACCAAGTGGAAGGTATGTTAGTTGATGAGAACGTAAACTTTGCACAACTTAAAGGTATTCTTCACGATTTCCTTTGTAATTTCTTTGAAGAAGAAGTTGAAGTGCGTTTCCGTCCTTCATTCTTCCCATTCACTGAGCCTTCAGCTGAAGTTGATGTTAAGCGTAAAGATGGTAAATGGTTAGAAGTATTAGGTTGTGGCATGGTTCACCCTAATGTACTTCGCTCTGTTGGCATCGACCCTGAAAAATACTCAGGCTTTGCGTTTGGTATGGGTGTTGAGCGTCTAACTATGCTTCGTTACGGCGTAAATGACCTTCGTGCGTTCTTCGAGAACGATCTTCGTTTCCTTAAACAATTCAAGTAATTCGGGGCTAGAAACTTATGAAATTCAGTGAATCTTGGCTACGCGAGTGGGTTAAACCTGCTATTAACAGCGAAGAGCTAGCTCACCAAATCACAATGGCTGGTTTGGAAGTTGATGAAGTTGCACCTGTTGCTGGTGAGTTCACCGGCGTTAAAGTAGGTAAAGTGGTTGAGTGTGGTCAACACCCAGACGCAGACAAACTTCGTGTAACTAAAATTGATATCGGCGAAGAAGAGCTTTTAGACATCGTTTGTGGTGCATCTAACTGTCGTCTTGGACTAACGGTTGCAGTTGCGACTGTTGGCGCAGTACTTCCTGGTAACTTCAAAATTAAGAAAGCAAAACTACGTGGTGTTCCATCACACGGTATGCTTTGTTCTTTCTCTGAGCTAGGTATCGATGTTGAATCTGAAGGTATTTTAGAATTACCTGAAGGTACAACACTAGGTGCAGATGTTCGTGATATTTTAGAGCTTAACGACGTTGCTATCGACGTTGACTTAACAGCAAACCGTGCTGACTGTTTCAGCATTCGTGGTTTAGCTCGTGAAGTAGGTGTTCTTAACCGTGCAGACGTTACAGAACCTACTATTGCAGCAGTAGCGACAAGCATTGAAGATGCAGTATCTATCGAAGTTAAAGCAACTGAAGCATGTCCACGTTACCTTGGTCGTGTTATCAAGAACGTAAACGCTAAAGCTGAAACACCAATTTGGATGCAAGAGAAACTGCGTCGTTGTGGTATTCGCTCAATCGATGCGATTGTTGATATTACAAACTACGTAATGCTTGAGCAAGGCCAACCTATGCACGCGTTTGATCTAGCTAAGATCGACGGTGGCATTGTGGTTCGTATGGCTGAGCAAGATGAGAAACTGACTCTTCTTGATGGCAACGAAGCAAAATTAAACGACAACACATTAGTGATTGCAGACCAAAATAAAGCACTAGCAATCGCTGGTATCTTTGGTGGTCAAGAGTCTGGTGTTACTTCTGAAACAACTGACATCATGCTTGAGTGTGCATTCTTCGCACCTGATCACATCCGTGGTCGTGCACGTGCATACGGTCTACACACTGATTCTTCTCTACGTTTTGAACGTGGTGTTGATTCAACGCTACAAGCAGCAGCAATGGAGCGCGCAACACAGCTTCTAGTTGAACTTTGTGGTGGTGAAGTAGCTCCTGTTGTTGCTGTTGAATCAGAAGCTGATTTACCAAAAGCAAACACAGTTGAATTACGTCGTAGTAAGTTAGATGGTCTATTAGGTCATCACATCCCATCAACAGATGTGGTTGAGATCCTTACTCGTCTAGGTTGTGCAGTTGAAAGTACTGACACAGGTTGGACTGCAAGCTCTCCATCATGGCGTTTTGATATTGCAATCGAGCAAGACCTAATTGAAGAAGTAGGTCGTATCTACGGTTACAATAACATTCCTAACCAAGCGCCTGTTGCTGCACTTAACATGAACGATCACAAAGAAGCAAACCAACCGCTTAAGCGTGTTCGTGATCTTCTTGTTGACCGTGGTTACCACGAAGCAATTACCTACAGCTTTGTAGAGCCAGAGCAACAAAAACTGATCGTGCCTGAGATTGAGCCGTTAATTCTGCCATTCCCAATCTCAGCTGAAATGTCAGCAATGCGTTTAAGCCTATGGACTGGTTTGATCAATACCGTTGTTCATAACCAAAAACGTCAACAACCACGCGTTCGTTTATTCGAATCTGGTCTGCGTTTTATTCCAGAAGAATCAGCAGAAAACGGCATGCGTCAAGAAATGATGCTTGCTGGTATCATCGCTGGTACTCGTGGTGAAGAACACTGGGATATCGCAACAAACACAGTTGATTTCTTTGATCTTAAAGGCGATTTAGAAGCGGTTCTTGAACTAACTGCTAACGAATTAGCGTATGAGTTTAAAGCGGCTAAGCACCCAGCACTTCACCCAGGCCAAACAGCAGCTATCGTTGTTGATGGTAAAGAAGTTGGTTTCATTGGTACAGTACACCCAGAGCTAGAGCGTAAGTTTGGCTTAAACGGTCGTACAATCATGTTTGAAATCGAGTGGGACGCAATCAATACTCGCGTTATCCCAGAAGCTGCATCAGTATCTAAGTTCCCTGCAAACCGTCGTGATATCGCGATCGTTGCAGACGAAGCAATTGCTTCTGGTGACATCGTTGCTGAATGTCTAGCATCAGGTGGCGAGCTATTAACTAGCGCGAAACTGTTCGATGTTTACCGTGGTCAAGGCGTTGAAGAAGGTAAGAAGAGTCTTGCAATCGCACTGACACTTCAATCTGTTGAGCGTACGCTAGAAGAGGCTGATATCACTTCAGCTGTTGATGCTATCGTTGCTGCAATTGGTGAGAAGTTCTCAGCAACACTGCGTGACTAATATACTTCTTTTTTAACGAAAGAATATAAGATCCAGTACTGACATTTGTTGGTACTGGATTTTTTTATTCAAAATTTAAGATTGATAAATTAATCTTGATAACACATTCATGCATCTTATGTGAAACATATTAACTCCACCTTATTAACGCTAAATCAGTAAAGAAATAGGCGCTTTCAGTATATAATCCTGAAACCACAATAAGCGTGAGTTTATGGTTATTTAGCGGCTAAAACTAACTACAACATAATCATATAGATGGACTATCTTTAAATTTATTAATAAAAGTTTGGCCTTTATCACAGAGTTAAAAACAGAGTTTTATCCTGTTATTTTTAAATATTTAGGTTTAGATATTATTTCAATAACTTAGCATGGCAAATAATAAGAGATTTCAGTAGATAAGACTTATAAACTTGATCTTTATCTCATAAATGCAGCATTAAATTTTAGAAAAAAGTTGGCGAAAATCAGTCGGTTGGCATACACTGTCATTAGTTAAACAATGCAGATGCATCGTACTAACTGTTCAGTTTCCAGTTACAGCAATGCTGTGACTCTGTCTAACGTAACTTGAGGGTAGTTTTTATGGCACTCACTAAAGCTGATTTGGCTGAGACCTTATTTGAAAAAGTTGGATTAAGTAAACGCGACGCCAAGGAAACGGTAGAAGTATTTTTCGAAGAGATTAAGCAAGCTCTAGAGAGTGGTGAGCAAGTGAAATTATCAGGATTTGGTAATTTTGACTTACGCGAAAAGAGTGAGCGTCCTGGACGTAACCCAAAAACTGGGGAAGATATTCCAATTTCTGCACGCCGAGTTGTAACATTCAAACCGGGTCAGAAGCTGAAAGCTCGTGTAGAGAATCTACCTGTAGAAAAATAGTCTTGCCATTTTAGGCGAACAAGAGAGAAGCCGTGTGATGCAGTTAATCACATGGCTTTTTTATTGCCTGTAATATTAATTCTATGAAGTGGAAGGTTTATACCAATTGTAGTATAACTGCGTTGAATTTTTGGATTGTAGAATAACGACTTATCGAAACTATTTCTTGAAAAGTGCCGCCTGGTTCCCAAGCATTTTTGCTGCGTTATTTCTGAACATTTACTTACAGTGGTTGGTATTATTCAGGTTGTTATCACATATTTGTTTTTAATTTATTATTGTTTTGTTTTTGTAATGGTACAGTTTTTAGTATTAAGTTTTACTAAAAACAGGAAGTGCCGATGGATCGCATTGCATTTATTAAAGACACACTGGATTTCTCTAAGCCAATAAAGAGCACAACTTGGTTATTAAGCAATGGAACGCAAGTTAACCATTTAGCTAGAGGAATCATCGAAATTGTTCCTAAAAATCCATCAAGTAAAGCGATCGTTTTATCTTCAGGCATTCATGGAAATGAAACCTCACCAATTGAAATCCTTAATAACATAATCAATGATATTCAAGATGGCTCATTAGTATTGCAGCATCCATGTTTGTTTATCTATGGGCATCCAGAAGCAACGCATCAACATATCCGATTCATTGATACCAATTTAAATCGATTGTTTTCACACTACCAAGCACCAGACGATGCTATTCAAGAAGTCGCTATTGCTAATCAATTAATGTCTTCTGTTGATGATTTCTATGCTAAATATTCTGAAAAAGAAAAATGGCATTTAGATCTGCATTGTGCGATTAGGCGTTCTAAACATTATACTTTTGCAATACATCCTTTTAATCGTCATTACCAACGCTCTGAACCATTACTTCAATTTTTAAAACAGAGTCAGATAGAGGCGTGTTTATATTCAGACGCGCCAGCATCTACTTTTAGTTGGTACAGCGCAGAGCATCATGGAGCACATGCGGCGACGGTTGAACTAGGGAAGGTATCCCGAATGGGAGAGAATGATTTCTCGTTGCTGAGTGGTTTTATTCAAGAGTTAAAGCGATTTATTTCTTCTTCAGATACGAATGCTACAGAATTAAGCAATAGAGAGATTGCTGAGTATCAAGTCACTCGAAGCATTATGAAAAAAAGTGATGAATTTGAGTTCTCTTTTGCAGCGGATTTATCAAACTTTACCTATTTTGAAGAGGGCGAGTCATTAGCTCTTGATGGTGTTGACCACTACAAAGCAGATAGTGGTGGTGAATCGGTTGTATTTCCTAATGCCAATGTAGAGATTGGTCATAGAGCGTGTTTGCTCGTACAAAAGTGTAAATAATATGCTTATCTGTCTTATAAATTGAGTCGATGAAGTGGAAGGCTTTACCTTGGACAGTAGCTTGATATGATAGAGGAAAAATAAATAAGGACACTATTATGACAGCACCAAGCTGGGATCTTTCTATCGCATTCCAATCACTTCAAGATCCGAAATTAAAACAGACTATTTCTCAATTAGAGCAACAGATTGCCGATTTCCCGCAGTTAGACTCTGATGCTGCTGTATCGCAATTGCAGCACGCTATTTTAATGAAAGAAGCTATCACTGTGAATCTTGCAACCGTGGCTAGTTATGCAAACTGCATTGCCTCGGTTGATTCTTCGAATAACGAAGCAAAAGCCTTAGTTAATCATATGACAAAGCTAGGCTCTGCATTATCACAAGTATTCAGCCCATTTTTAGATAGTATCGTAAATTCACCTCTTGAACAGTTTGAGCAGATCATTTCAGAAAATGAAGAGCTGAATGCACATCGTTTTCTGCTTGAAGAAGAGCGCAAGCTTGTTGAAAACCGCTTAAGTGTAAAAGAAGAGCAATTGCTGTCTGCGATGAGTGTTGATGGTAAAAATGCATGGGGTAAGTTATACGATAATATAACAGGCTCTATGAAGGTCACATTGGTACTGGCTGATGGTACAGAAGAAGTGATGGACTGTCACAAGCAGCAAGCATTTTATACGGCAGTGATACCTTACGTAGAGAACCTGCGTGGCGAGCGATTCAACAAGGTATGAAACAGAATCAAGAGAGTTTCTCTGCCATCTTAAATGCGTTAGCGGGTTGGCGTTTAACGGAATATCAAAAGCGCAGTAAAGAAAAATCGGTTCACTTTCTTGAGCCAAGTTTACATGGCAGCCGAATCGAACAAGCGACACTAGATAGTATGATGTCTGTGGCGAAAAAGAATCGAGAAGTAGGACAAAAAGCTGGGCGATTAATGGCCAAAATGTTTGGAGCAGAGCAGCTAACGCCTTGGGATCAACTTGCATCAATGCCACCATTAGTTGGAGAGGCTTCTAATTATAGTTTTGATGAAGCCATTGATATCATAAAAGATGCATTTTCAGGTGTATCACAAGAGATGGCTGATTTTGTTGATGTAATGGTGAAAAACGGTTGGATAGATGCCGCACCACAAGAAACCAAACGTCTTGGTGCTTACTGCACAAAGTTTGCTGACTCACGTACGCCATTGGTCTTCATGACGTGGGGTGACAGCATGTCTGATGTGCTTACTCTTGCTCACGAACTCGGTCATGCGTTTCATAACTGGGTAATGCGAGATATGCCATTGTGCACGACACGCTACCCAATGACACTTGCCGAGACAGCATCTATATTTGCTGAAAACGTAGTACGTGATGCTTTGCTTGCAAAAGCGAAAACCAAAGAAGATAAAATTGAAATGTTATGGGAAGAGTTGTCATCAGCATTAGCATTGACGATTAATATTCCAGTTCGTTATGAGTTTGAAAAAGCATTTTATGAGCAGCGTTCATCAAAAGAGCTTGGTGCTGAAGGTTTATCTGAGCTAATGCGTGTCACTTGGGAAGAGTGGTATGGTAACTCAATGAGTGAAGCAGATTCACTTTTCTGGGCAAGCAAATTGCATTTCAGTATTCCTGAAGTAAGTTTCTACAACTACCCATACTTATTTGGTTATTTATTCAGTATTGGTGTGTACGCACAAAGAGAAGCGAAAGGGGCTGATTTCTATGGAGATTATATTAATCTTTTAAGAGATACAGGAACCATGCGAGCTGAAGAAGTGGTACAAAAACACCTACAAATGGACTTAACACAAGAGACATTTTGGCAGCAGAGTTTGGATAGAGTTAGTAATCAAATTGACGAATTTGAACGTTTGATTAGTGAATAGAATTGAACAGTAAATAATAAAAAGCGCCTCACTGAAAAGTAGAGGCGCTTTTTTTATCTATCAAACTTAAACTAACAGTAATTAGTCACGGAAGTTAGTGAATTGGAAAGGTTGACCAAAATCACCTTCACGAACTAATGCCATTACCGCTTGTAGATCATCACGCTTTTTACCAGTGATACGCAGTTGTTCACCTTGAATCGCTGCTTGAACTTTGATTTTAGATGCTTTGATTTCTTTTACTAATTTCTTAGCAATTAGCGTATCAACACCTTGTTTAAAATCGATGTCTTGGTAAAAATTCTTACCTGAGTGAACCGCATCTTTGATATCCATAGCACGAGCATCAACGCCACGTTTTGCTAGGTTACCACGAAGAATATCAACTAGTTGAGACAGTTGGAAATCATCTTCAGCTTTGATTTTGATGTTTTCGCCTTTAAGTTCAAAGCTAGCGTCAACGCCACGAAAATCAAAGCGAGTTGCAAGTTCACGTGTTGCGTTATCAACCGCATTCTTCAGTTCTACATTATCAACTTCAGAGACAATATCAAAAGCAGGCATAGTTTTAATCCTTAAATTAACGAGATGTTTTAATAGTATTCGATAACATGTCTAACATAGCCACGGTATCTTCCCAACTTAAACATGGGTCTGTAATAGATTGACCATAAGTTAGGTTATTTAAATCCGTCATTGGTTGGTTGCCTTCAACAATGAAGCTTTCAGCCATAATACCAACAACTTTATTGCTACCAGATTCGATTTGAGCACAAATATCTTTGGCTACATCAAGCTGGCGGCGGTGTTTTTTCTGACAGTTAGCATGGCTAAAGTCAACGATTAGGTGAGGAGGCAAATCAACATCCGCTAAACGTTGACAGGCATCTGTCACTGAATCGATATCGAAGTTAGGCTTATCATTACCACCACGAAGGATCACATGACCAAATGGGTTACCCGCAGTGCGGTAAACTGTCATACGGCCTTGTTTATCTGGCGAGTAGAAAAAGTGAGAAGCTTTCGCTGCACGAATCGCATCCATAGCAATTTGAATATTACCATTTGTACCGTTTTTGAAACCGACAGGGCATGATAATGCAGATGCCATTTCACGGTGGATTTGAGATTCAGTTGTACGAGCGCCAACAGCACCCCAAGTGATCAAATCAGCAATATACTGACCTGTGATCATATCTAAAAACTCAGTCGCTGTAGCTAAACCCAGTTTGTTGATATCAAGGAGTAGTTTACGAGCCTTATGTAAGCCAGCTTCAAGTGCATAGCTGCCATCTAAATTAGGATCAGTAATTAAGCCTTTCCAGCCCACAATCGTGCGCGGTTTTTCAAAATAAGTACGCATAACGATGAAAAGCTCATCTTTATACTGTTCTTGAATGTTTGCTAAGCGTTGTGCGTAATCCAATGCTGCTTCTGTATCGTGTACAGAGCATGGTCCCACAACAACTAAAAGGCGCTTATCTTTGCCAGTTAAAATTGCTTCAACCTGCGCACGAGATTGCTCGATATGTTCAGCAACATCGTCCGTAATAGGGTGAGCAGTCGTAAGCTCAGCTGGCGTTGGCATTGGGCCTAGAGGCTGAGTACGAAGTTCATCTGTTTGAAATGGCATAAAAGTTCGCCTGTTAATTCTTTTTTAATACACACCGACTAAGATAACGGAAAATGAGAGGGGATGAAACCCAAAACTTTTATTGTTAGCCACAATAAGTAAATAAAAGTTAACTTGTTGTATCTTTTGGACTTGAGTTGTTGGCAATGTATCGGTATGTTCACATTAATAATAACATAAATGGTATTTACGCGTTTACTGGAGCAAGCATGACAGACACAATTTTACCAACACTTAATCGTGTTGCGAGTTTACCTTCATATCAATCAGAAACAGACTCAGACGCTTCACTGTATGTATCTATTGCTGCATTAATTCAAGAGCATTTGTTTTATCACCCAAAAGCAGTAATCAAAGCACCTGAAATGACGTCAATTGATGCTCAAAGTTTTGCTGCAATCATTGAAAGCGCAGCAGATGGAAAAACGCATTTTATTGATACACTAGCAAACGTGATTCTATCGAATGTTACTGAAGCGACAAAAGAAATTAAAATTGCATTTTCAGATGCGGATAGCGCCGCTTTTGCAGGCCTTCTTGCGGGTCAACTAGAAGAGAAAGAAGCCAATCCAATGATGGGAGTTCGAGGAGTAACTCGATACGCTTCTGACGCTAGCGCCGATCAATTTGCACTAGAGTGTGAAGTGATCAAAAAGGTCATTGCAAACACATCAGCAAGTGTGCAAATCGTCGTACCATTTGTTCGTAATTTAAGTGATGCTGCAACCATTATTGATCGCTTAGCGATTCAAGGCTTACCGCGTGGTTTAGATAGTTTAAAAGTACACTTTGTGTGTGATGTGCCAGCTGCTGCATTAATGGCAGATAAATTACTGCAATACTTTGATGGTATGGTGATTAATGTTGATACATTAACCCAGTTTACATTAGGCGTTGATAAGCAAAATGAAGCACTAGAACATCATTTTGATCCACAAAACGATGCGGTTATCCACCTTATTGGGCATGCTATTCAATCAGCGAATAAAGCAAATAAACCAGTATTAACCACCATTGATGAACTGGCTCAAAACCCTCGTATTCAAGAGCTGTTAGAGCAACTGAATGTCGTAGATGTTGTAGTTACCGCGTAACTTAATATTATTAAGTTACAATAAAAACGCCTTTATTTCGTTAAGCAATAAAGGCGTTTTTTTGTATCATAAGCTGTTTAATTATTTTTCGTCAGATATCTTTTCTATATCAATAATCTTTGAACGGTTAACAATGATTTTCCAGCGGTGCAACTGCGTGCTGTAATCATCCATTGTCTCTCTAATGACCAAATTAATTAAATGACGTTTCTCAACAGATTCTTTACTGACTTGACCATCATTTAAGTGATAAATCTTTTGAGACCCTTTCTCCATTAAACGAGCGATAGGGCGCAAATCAATCAGCATGGTTTCACGAGTTTGTTCATAACCACTCATGAATTTGGTAATGGCCATTTTAGTTTGACTTTTATAGGCTAAAACCACTTCTTCACGTTGCACAACACGGTGTTTACGTAATTTTTGAATATCAGAATCAAGCTCAGCAAACGTCATGTAATCAAGCCATTCTAATTTTCTTCCAACATAAGTATTACTTGTTGGGTCAAGGTAGCGTTTACGCCACTTAGGTTGTCCTTTACGTATCCAACGCCACATTACATCACGTAAGTCATCCTTAAAGACTTCACGCATGGCATAGATAAATGAGACCGCAAAAATGAAAGAGGCCGTAATTTCCCCCAAGAAACCACGAGCTTGAATCACCATTAATGATACAAAGATCATAACCACAGCCGTCGCACCGCCTTTTACCATACGCTTAATATGTTTACCTAAAGCAAGGTTCTTTTCTTTAAGTACGATAGGGAATTCGATTAAACGACGTAGTAAACGCATTTTGTTTGACATACGAGTGATATCTTCCCGAGCTTTACGAGAGTTATAACTCTTATCTAAACGATGTAGATCTTCTTTTTCACAGAAATCGATAAGCTTCTCTTTCACTTCTTTATATTCTTCATTACGCGGCATGTGCGCAATCAGAGAAAGAAACTTCTGCTCGGTGTACCAAGAAAGGTAATTGTCGATGTTTGCGTAGTAACGCTTTAGCGTATCGTCATAAGGAACGTTACGGCGTAACTTTCTAAGAATATCAATTGCGAGTTCAATAGCATCTTCAACTTCCTCGTGCGTAATGTCGTCACGAGTCGTATCGCTTAGTTGTTGTATCGCTTTCTCTAATGCAAGGGCATATTGATAGGCGTATAAACTCAAACTTAAACGATATTGTTCGCTCGATAAACGTCCACGTTGTGCAAGGCGAGAGTGCACAAGAGGTAGGTGGTTTTTATCACTAAAATAGGTTCGTTGGCTTTGAATCGAGTTGTAATAAAACTCAGATTCAGAAATCATATCCTTGTTTAATCCAAGCTCACCAGGAATAAAAAGAAACATTTCTAGTTCATGTTGTTTGGATTCTTCAACAATATGAGAAATTTTTAGTGATAAGCCATCCTTCTTACCAACTGTAATCACAGGAAATTCCTATAAAAATGCTAATTCATACAGCAAGCATATCAGAGTTCGGGTATAATCACCGAGTATTTTATTTAGGAATTGAAGTAATGGTTAAAATTGGTCAAATCAACAAATTAGAAGTAACAAAAACCGTAGATTTTGGTGTCTTTTTAGATGGCGAAGATTTTGGTTCAATTCTTCTTCCAAGTCGTTTTGTTCCAGAAGGCACAGAAGTAGGCGAAGCACTGGATGTGTTTATCTATTTTGATTCAGAAAATGAAGTGGTAGCAACAACTGAAACGCCAAAAGCACAAGTGGGTCAATTTGGACTAATGAACGTGATCGGTACAAACAGTATCGGTGCATTTGTGGATTGGGGCATTGCTAAAAAAGATCTGCTTATTCCATTTAGTGAGCAACGTGGTCGTTTAAATGAAGGTCAATCAATCCTTGTTTATGTATACACAGATAAAGCCTCTGGTCGTATCGTAGGAACAACACGTTTCAACAAGTGGTTAGATAAGACACCAGCAAACTACGAGAAAGGTCAACAAGTTGATATCTTAATTGCTGAGCGAACGGATCTTGGTTACAAAGCCGTAGTGAATGGCGAGCATTGGGGATTAATTTTCCACTCTGATGTATTTGGCAAACTGTTCATTGGTAAGCAACTAAAAGCATTCATTAGTGATGTGCGTGAAGATGGTAAAATCTCATTATCGCTTCAACGTCCAGGTAAAGCACGTATGGATGACTTAAGTGAAAAAGTGATTGCGACATTAGAGAAGAAAGACGGTTTCTTACCGCTAAGTGATAAATCATCACCAGATGCAATTTTTGCTGAGTTTAGAACCAGTAAAGGCACGTTTAAGAAAACTATTGGTGGTTTATATAAAGCAGGCAAGATCACCATCGAAAAAGACGGTATTCATTTAGTTAAATAACGTTTTTACCTAAAAAAATAGCCCGTAACTATTCCTGGTCACGGGCTTTGGGAAACGGCTCATCGCGAGCCTTGCGCTAATAATAAAATGGAAAGCATTACCTTATTTAGCGTAGTTCAAGGGCTCGTTCTGTCCAGTTTTTCTTCAGTTTATTTTCTGCAATTATATATCTTGATAGTGAGTGATTTTATTACGTCCATTATGTTTTGAGTAATATAGCGCTTTATCCGCTTGTTCAATTACATCATCTAATAGTACGTTTGGTTTATTAATTGTCGTAATCCCTGCACTCAAGGTAATGTCTTCATGAAGCGTATTATAGTTTGAGATTTGCGTACGTATTTGGTCAGTAAATTCAATCACTGACTCAATGTCATTATCTCGAATAAAAAGAATAAACTCCTCACCACCATAACGACCAGCTAATACATTAGGGTATTGAGCCATTGTTCTACCCACGATAGCGATCACCTTATCGCCAACTAGATGTCCGTAATTATCATTAATACGTTTAAAGAAATCGATATCCAATAAAATAATCGAATAGGGTTTAAATTTGTTATTACTGTTACTCGATTTTATGAGTGGCGATACCTTGCTATGAAACGTCCCACGGTTGTATAAGCCAGTTAAATAGTCTCTATTAAGTACATTAATTAATTTTCTATGGCGATGGTTAAGTAACAACATCAAAATCAAGATTAAAGTCGTTAAGCTGATCACTAAAGTCAGCAAGCTATATAGCAATGTATTGGTTGGTTGATTTAATTCATCTCGAGAAATACCTGAAATGATCGCCCAGTCCAAATAAGGGTAATAGATAAACAACACATCTTTTTGATACGTTTTATTATCTAAAGTAATTTGGTAAGTGTAATCCTCAATATCCATACGAGAATGATCACTTGAAGTGGTTTGATGTTGATTCATCTGTAAATTGTACGCATGAGCAGACTGACGTATTTTTTCTAACAGTCCATCAGCGTGAGAACCAATTAAGTCACGAACATTTTCGCCTTCATAGCTAGGGTGAAGCAATAACTTACCATCTAGGTCGATGACATAGACATAACCAGTTTCACCATATTGATATTTATTTAACTTGCCTTTAAGTAAGCTTTTATCAATAAAGTGAAGAAGTTCGTCCTTATAAGCACTTGCCGATACGATAAGATCAGAATCAGGCAAGTAAACCGAGTAAGTGATTTTCTTTCTTGGCTTCTCATCTCCAGGGTTTGTCCATAAATACTCAACAAAATTATCATCATTGCCAATTTGTTGCTGAATATGCAGGTACTGGCCAACATTACGACCCTGAAAGATAGGGTGGTACAGTAAATCCCCATTCGAGTTTAGAATGTAAGGATAGCCAGTGTCTCCAATTTTGCTGTCGTTAATATAGTCTTGTATGACTCTTTTTTTTTGCTCAGCACTTAATACTGGAGAGTTTTGAATTTGAGAAATAAATTCAGCAGAGGTTGTCACTATGCCTTTTAAATAACGTTTAATAGACTCATTAAGTGCAGTGTCTACAATATCGTAACTGGCTTCAATTGAGTTGTTGAATGCCTGAAAGGATGATGTTTTGATTGTTTTTTCAACAGATTTAAAGTTTTTGACACTAAACGTGAGTGAAATAGCAGCCATCCCAACCAAGAGTAAGATGATAATTGGTTGTAAGAACGATAAGCGCTGAAGACGAGATTGAGGCATAAGATTAAAATCCTTTTAACGGTACATGCAATTGTATTGGAAAGTATGGACTCTATCAATATGTTCTGATTTTATTCGGATTGAATGAGAAATAGACAAACGATTGATAATGAAAAAAAATTACTTGCAGACTGATTCTGAACTCGATAATATCAACCTCGTTCTAAAGGAATGCGTCTGTAGCTCAGTTGGTTAGAGTACTACCTTGACATGGTAGGGGTCGGTGATTCGAGTTCACTCAGACGCACCATTCCTTCTGTTTGTTTTTGTCAAACAACAACTATTGATTTAGTCACAATAGGTTTTATAGAAGATTTAGAACACAGTGCGTCCGTAGCTCAGTTGGTTAGAGTACTACCTTGACATGGTAGGGGTCGGTGATTCGAGTTCACTCGGACGCACCATTATTTAAACGAAGAAGCCCACCTATTGTGTGGGCTTTTTTGTATCTGTGATTTACATAATCCTTTGATAACATCCTCAATCTTCAATATTTGGTAAATTTGCCTATTCATTTAGTAAAAATGCAATTTACTTCTAGGTTATTCTTCGAAAGTAATTTTTAGAAATAAATGAGTAATGAAAGTGTGGGATGAAAAGCTAGAAGATTTTGTTGATCTTGATGAACTAGAAAGCGAAATAACTAAACCCAAGAAGCAACCAACGTATAGAAATGCTTTTTATAAACCAGTTGAAGATGGTTTTATTACACCAGAGCAAAAAGCCAAACAAGAACAACCTCATAATGAACCAGTAGTAGAAAAGAGCGCTCCAGTTGCTGCGTACGAATACAATATTGAAATAGCGTGCGCACAAGAAGATCTTGTTACGTATCAGATAGGTGCATTTTCACTTGGAAAAACAGATAACGAACCATTAATTAGTTCATGGAAAAAATCCGCATCACAAGCAGGTTTTACTCTATTGACTGCGTCTATTATGGTTAATGAGCCTAAAACACTTTATCGTGAATTCTTTTCATTAAGTGGTCAGGCTCTTTCATTTAAAGAGGTTACTCCTGTTAAAAAAGGAGTAGGAACACATACCGAATCTTTTGTTCCTATTAAAACAGCCGTTCAAGTAGGTGAGCAACTTGGTTGGCCAACGGCTGGTTTTTATTACCATTTTGTTGATGATAAATTAGCCCATGAATATCAGATCGTAGGTAATGACGCATCTACTTTTTTTGTTACTCAATCGAGCGTAGATCAGTTAAGTTCATCGCTTTTATCTGATCATCAGTACAATTTCATACTTATTCCTTGGAAAATCAATAACTCACCGGTAACAAGGCAGCATTTATTGTATTTACCACAAAAAATGACTCAACAAGAGTTTGCAGAGTTAAACGCAACTTGGTTAGATGAAAATGCCTGCCTATTAGATGTAGAAACCATAGTTAAATCAAAAAATGAAAGCGTATTAGTGCGTGAGAAAACAGATAATAATTCAGTAGCTTATGTGATTCAATCTGGTGATTCGTTATGGAAAATAGCCCATCAACAAGGGACAACTATTGAGAATCTTGTTGAACTAAATCCTCAATACAAAGGAAAAGAAGGGCAGATAAAGGTAGGTGATACCCTTGTTATTGAACTAAAGAAGAATGAAAACACCGCAGCCTCTGCTCATGTTGTGGTACTAAATGGAGATGGTAATAGAGAAACATGGGATGAAATAGCCAAGCAGCATTGTATGGCCCCAAGGAGTTACTTAAACTAAATCCAATGTTTGAAGACAATCCATCTGCGTTAAAAGTGGGTGATGAGTTATGTGTAAATGATTCACAACAAGCTCAAGATAAAGAAGAAAGAATCACATTACCACCTATTGTTTTAACGCATATAGGACAAGTATCTAGTTTTGTGAATAGCTTTAGCACTATGAGTAAGAGGCTATTAAATGCATTTGTGGTTGCCGCATTAAGTGACAAAAATATTCCAGCTAATACGCCCATTGTGAATGTAGGAAAGAAAACATTAAGATCAACCGAGTTGTCTTCTTCAAATGACTTAGAATTACTTGCTAATGGAAAAGGCCAGCTAATAAAGAAAAAGGCAGACGGAGAAAGTGTTAAAGCAATACAAAAAGCATTATTAAAACTCAATTTTGACTTGGGAAGCGCAGGCGCAGATGGTAAGTTTGGCTCTGGAACAGAAAGTGTGATAAAAACATTCCAAACTACCTATACACCAACAAATAAAATTCATGCAGATTACAAAATCGGCAGCGCCGATGGAATAGTAGGAAAGAATACATTATTGGCGTTAGATGAAGCAGTTGTTGGTAAGTGGGTTTATGAGCGAGGTGAATTTAAATTTACGTTATCAATAATGCAAGATATTTATCCATCAGTAAAAGATAGTAAAAAAGAAGAATTAAAAGCTATCGCAGATGAACTTAATAACCATCTTGAGTTTTATAAGTTAGATACACCTTTACGAAGAGCTCATTTTTTTGCACAAATAATGCAGGAAACAGGGCAATCACTAAGTTTAGAAGAGAGCTTTGTTTACAGTATTGAAGGTCTAAAAAGTACTTTTAAAGTCTTTAGAAAAGAACCAAGTTTAGCAATTAAATACGGATATAGTCATAGAGATCCAATAACTAGACGTAGAGTTAAAACGGATGGTTCAAATATGTCGACTTCTGATTACCAAGCTATAGCAAATTATGCGTATGGGAATCGAATGAATAATGGAGATAGTGAAACTGGTGATGGCTGGCGTTATAGAGGAAGAGGCTTAAAACAATTAACAGGTAAAGATAATTATAATCATTTTTCTGATTGGCATACTAAAAATGTAAGCGAATGGCCTGAAGATAAAAAGATGAATTTTATAAATGAACCTCAACGATTACTCGAATTAAAATATGCGACAAGATCTGCTGCATATTTTTGGATAGAACATAAATTATATGAAAAAGCAGATCAAGGCGATAAAGAGATAGTTTCGAATGCCATAACTGAAGTTATTAACAAAAATACAAAGAGTTACGAGCTTAGGTATGATAATTTTATTAAATTGAGAAAGTTAGGTGTATTGAATGACTAGTTTAAATGGCTTACTTACATTATTTTTAACGACTTCTGTTAATGCTGCAACACTGTGTAATGCAGATGAAGTTGTATATTTTAGTTGTAAATTAGAAGACCAGAAAATCGTTTCTATTTGTGCTAGAGACAATAATCAACCGAACAAAGGTTACGTTCAATGGAGATTAGGTTCAGAGCATAAAAAAGACTTAATTCCTGTGGATATACAAGCACCTGAACAGTTAATACAAGTAAATAATTATTCTGAAAATATTTATAATTTCATATCTTTTACTTTGCATCATAATGAAAAATTATATAGTGCATATATGGGAGACTATGGCGAAGAGCATTGGATGGAAGGTATTACTATAGGTAAGCGACAATTAAGTTGTGATACGCCTGTAATTAGTGATTATCGCACAGGAAAATATGACCAAAGCCTCACAAAAGGTAATGTTGCTCTTTCTGATTACCCATTTAACCAAATAGTTGACGCAGCTTTAAAGACAGAAATTAAATAGTTTGGTTTAAACCGCTCAGCAGAGCGGTTTTTTTATACATATTTTCGCCATTAACCCTTCAAAATTACTCACCATATCAATGATCTTTCTCTAACTTAATGTACAATACGCCGCATTAAATCTTGTATCTTTTGCAAGTAGAAACAACAAAATGAGAAGTAAACGTTATGGCTAAAGCTCCAGCGAAAAAAGCGACCAAAGCAAAACCAAGCAAAGGCTTTGAAGAAACTCTGTGGGATACCGCGAATCAACTGCGTGGCAGCGTTGAATCATCAGAATACAAACACGTGGTATTGAGCCTTATAGTTACCTGGTACTGATGACAAGGGGTAGAGATGGCGTAGTGTTTTATTTCCCCCAGGAGGCACTGTTCGATGAAACTTACGAATATTTCTTAAGTGCAGGTGCGAAGGAACTCTAGGTCTTCATATTGTTGGTTCAGGGTAAAATAATAAGAAAGGTAGATAGGTACAATGTTAAGAGAGAAACTAAAAGATGTACTTGAGAACTGGCAGAGCGCTAAAAAGGAAGCTTTTTCTGGGCATCGTCTTGGTCAAGTTATTAGAAACGAGCTCGTTCAAGAAATAGAAAATATTGCTAGTACCAAGGAGAGTACCTTTGTTTTAAAGGGCTCGATCGGTGCTGGGAATTGGGCCGATGTTCCTTGGTTTCTATCTTACATAGTGCTATAACTCAGACGACCCAAGGCGGGATTTACCCTGTGTATTTGTTTTGTTCTGATGGAAGCGGGGTATACCTTTCTCTTAACCAAGGTACAACTAAGCTAAAAGAAAAGTTTGGAACCAAAGGGGCTAAGCAAGAAGCTAAGAAAAATGCTGACTCAATATTCCCATATTGTGAATTGTTACTAACTCAAAAAGGCTGGACTAAAGGTCCGCTAGACTTAAAAGCCAAGACAATAACGGGTAAATCTTATGAAGAACCGAATGTTGTTGCCAAATTTTATCCTGTAGGGTCTATTCCTTCTGATCAAGAGCTTATTTCGGATCTAGACTCGTTACTTTCTGTTTATGAAAGAATTGCACATAACTATCCATTAAATTCTGAAGTCCTGGTTGAAGAGCCAAAAGAGGAGTATGACGTGTTCAAGAACAACGTAAATACAAATGCCGCTCCCTTAAATCAAATTCTCTATGGTCCGCCGGGAACAGGTAAAACTTACACCACAATTAATAAAGCATTGCAGATTGTGGCTCCTGATTTTTATCTTAAAAATAAAGATGACCGTGAAAAATTGAAATGTCGTTTTGATGAACTCCTGAATAATAATCGTATTGGATTTGTGACTTTTCATCAAAGTTTTAGTTATGAAGATTTTGTTGAAGGCCTTAAAGCATCAACGACAGAAGATAAGCAGATTAGCTATGATGTTGAAGATGG
This sequence comes from Aliivibrio fischeri, assembly GCA_038993745.2. Lineage (NCBI taxonomy): Bacteria > Pseudomonadati > Pseudomonadota > Gammaproteobacteria > Vibrionales > Vibrionaceae > Aliivibrio > Aliivibrio fischeri. The sequence continues at coordinate 1,382,138 of CP160629.1, forward strand.
TATTTTCAAAAGTATGTGTAATTCTGCAAGTGTAAAAGCAACAGTTAATACTGAACAACAAGCGTTAGATATATCAAATCGAAAGATCTGGAAAATGTCATTAGGAGATACCTCTGGAGAGGATGCTTTTATTTATCAACAATGTATTGAAAATAATTATGTTCTTTTAGGCTACGGTTATGACATCGATTTCTCTAATACATCTAATCGCAAAGAGGTAATTGAAGCCTATCGTACTAATGAAGTTATTATTGAAAAAGAAAGTAGTGATTACAGAGTCACATCGGTAAATAACTTTAAGAACGAAATGAGTATTGGTGATTTAATTGTCATTTCTGATGGTAATCGTAAGTTTAGGGCGATTGCTGAAATTACGAGTGATTATATCTTTGATGAAACTTTAGTGAGTGATAGTGGATACTCTCAAGTAAGAAAAGTAACTTGGCATCGAGTGTATGAACCGTCATTACCTGTAGATGAGTTATTCAAAAAGAACTTATCTCAAATGACATTATATCGCCTTTATGGCGCAACTATTGACTTAGATAAGTTACAGGGTATCTTTTCATTACCTTCGATAGAAGACAAAACAGAAATAAGCAATGATCGTGTACTTATCATTGATGAAATTAACCGAGGTAATATCTCTAATATCTTTGGTGAGCTAATTACATTGATTGAACCAAGTAAGCGTAGTGGTGGCACGGAGTCTTTGTCTGTGAAGTTACCATATTCAAAAGAGACGTTTTCTGTACCATCAAACTTGCACATCATAGGTACGATGAATACCGCAGATAAATCACTGGCACAGCTTGATATCGCACTTCGTCGTCGCTTTGAATTTGTTGAAATGATGACAAATTACGAGTTACTTAAAGGAATTCCAGATATCGAAGGCATTAACGTTGCTAAGCTTGTTAAAACCATGAATCAACGTATTGAATTGTTGTATGACCGAGAGCATACGATTGGTCATAGTTTCTTTTTACCGTTACTTGGTAACCCAAGTCTACAATTATTAGCAGAGATCTTTGAGTTACAGATCTTACCGCTATTAGAAGAGTACTTCTTTGAAGATTGGGAACGTGTAGAGCAAGTACTAGGTGATCATTTAAAAGATAACCATGAGTTACGTTTTGTTATTGAACAATTTGGTAATAGTGAGATCGCTGAGTTAATGGGTGATGATTGGGAAGTGCAAGGAATACAGCCTTATTGCCGTAATCAAAAAGCATTTTTAAATTTTCAAGCGTATATTGGTGTTTATACTCGATGATAAGCACAAAGAGCAATTCTATTGTTAAGGTGCGTGAGTTTGGTTTGTTGCTCAATGGGGGCGACAAATCTGACATTGATTGCCATTCAATCAAGAAAAAAGCATTTGAATGGTTATTAGTGAACGGACAAAGCGCTAATGACAAATCAGTTGAATTAGTTAGAGTAAAAAAATACGGCAAAGAGATAGCACTTCAAGTGGTTAACTATGTTGGAGTGTTAGAAACGCCGTGTGGCACTCGTATTGAGATTCTACCTAAGATATCAGATCAACATGATTTAGAGACTGCGAAGAAAGTATTATTAAAAATGCTTTCAACGGTAAACAAGCTGTCTATGCAGCAATTTGAACAATCATCTTTAAAAATAGTAAAGCAGCCATTGTTTGAAGTGCTAATAGGGTATTTTTTAAAAGAGGTCGCTGATGTTGTTAAACGTGGTATCCGTAGTGAGTATAAGCGTGTAGAAGCAAAAACACCGTATTTGAAAGGGCAACTTCAAACATCAAGGCAGCTTCGTGAGCGTCCGGGATGCCAAAATCGTTTTAACGTATCTTATGATCAATTTTCCTCTGACCGTTCAGAAAATAGATTAATGCATTCAGCATTGAAGCAAGTACTGAAATGGACAAAGAGCAATGAGAATCATCGTTTGGGTAAAGAGTTATTATTTGTCTTTGATGAGATCCCATTATTATCGAATTATTCTCTCGACTTCAGAAAATGGTCTGTTGATCGTTCGTTAGTTCACTATCGGAGTGTGAAGCCATGGTGTGAGTTAATTTTGAGTTACCAATCTCCAATTGCTTTGTCTGGTGCGCATAAAGGGGTTTCTTTTTTATTTCCAATGGAAACTCTTTTTGAGCGATATGTGGCGATAAAACTACAAAAAGATCTGCCGCCACATTTGAAGTTAAAAACACAGGCAAGCAGCCAATCTTTAGTTTCTCATACTCCAGCTAATGCAGAGAAAGAGCAGGGTTGGTTTAAATTAAAGCCTGATATTGTGATTAGTGAAAAGAAAACCAATAAAGTGGTTTGTGTCGCTGATACTAAGTGGAAGCGAATATATGAAAATCAAGGAACGGCTAAAGAAAAATATGGAATAAGCCAAGCCGATATGTATCAAATGTTTGCTTATGGTCATAAATACTTAGAAGGCGAGGGAATAGTGTATTTAATTTATCCTAAGCATGCTCAATTCAATGATTCGTTAGAGTCATTTAAATTTAATGAAAAGTTAACGGTTAAAGCAGTCGCGTATGATTTAGATTTAGATAAGTGTGGCGTGCCTTTTTAAATCAAAGCCAATTGTTACTCACAATTGGCTGTGCTAACTAGGTTAGATAGGATATATGTCAGTTAGCCTTGTAGAATGGCCCCAACCGTTCGAAAATTTTTGTTTTTTGTATCTGTGATTTGTTGTTTTATCCATTATTTTTAAAAGTGATTTTGTAATTAGAAGCTATATTTCAATCCTATTGAGAGTGTGGAGTATAGATTATCTAGGCCAGCTGCATTTTCGAAAAAACTGGAATCGTTTGTTTTGTTATTAACCTTTGTCATATCTGCATTGGCTTCAAAATATTTGGTATAAGCATATTCGGTGTATAGATTCATATTTGGACCGAAGTTATAGTTATAGTTAATCGACAGAGAAACGGCATCAGAGTATTCATTACTTTTTCATAGAAAGTAAGGTTTCTTAGGTAGTGGTTATCAACATCTTTGGCTTTAACCCAAGGGCTTAATTTTAATAAAAAACTAAACTCAGAGTTATCTAGTCTGTATTTTCCTGTTAGCCCAACATAAAACATACCGAATTCTTGCTTATAATCAATGCCTACAACATCAGGAAAAGTTCCCACATCAGTACCGTTGTTATATGAGTAAGTACCACCTAAATCCTCCCATTTGAATTGGTTATATTGAAATCCTCCTAGAGCGCCTATTTCGTAATTGTTTTGAATGAACAACCAATAAGTGATATGTAAGCTCGCTTGATAAGCTTTTTTCAAGGTTGTTTTTGGACTTATAGATATATCAGTAGGAAAATGTTGGTTTTCAATTAACCAATCTCGGTCTTCCATATGGGCGTTACCATCATCGGTTAATATAGACCAAAAATCACCCGTTAAAGTCCAGCTTTGGTTAATATTCCAGTCCGTTTCTAATTTTATGATAGGAACATTATCGATTCTCCAATCAAGCTGACTTAGCTTTCTTCCAGTGTCGTCATATACAAGTTCTTTAGATGCTCCGTTTAAAACACCCAGTGAAAGGCCTAAAGATATATCTTTTTTATCGCTCTCAGCCATTGCCTCGGGGATTAAAACTAGGGAGTGAGTATGAAAATTAACTGTTTCATAAGTATGTTTGATACTCCTATATTGTATATGTAAATTGGTTTTCTCGATGATGCTTTAAGAGTTCCTAATTAAGGTGGATGCCGTTTTAGCTATTTAAATAATGAAGCAAAAGGGATGCAGAATTAGCCTTCAATTGAGAGGCATTGTAGGCTGATCTATTTTGAAGGGTAATTGTAAGAAGTTACAGGTACTGCTCTAGGGTATCTTTGTTACATTGGTTTTATAAGTAGCAAATATAGGATACAAACATAGTAGACATTGATAAGGTGGTGTTTATTAATTTTACAGTGGATCCGTTATCTGTATAAATGCCATAAACTCAGCAGAATCAAATGATAAAACCATTTATTACTTGTGCATACATCTTATTTTTATGACAATACTCGAAATTATTTATCAAACAGATGAAGTTGTGAGAAAAGTATGAAACAGAAAAAAAGTATTATTCTGGTAGCGTCGCTAATGTCTTCGTTAGTTCTTACTGGTTGTGCGTCAAACGATGAGCTGATCGGACAACAAAAGCAGCATGCAGAACAAATTAACACCTTAGAATCAACGGTAAGTACGCTAGAGTCTCGAGTAACAACGTTAGAGAACGAGCTACAAGCGCAAAAAGAAACTGATAAAGATATTTACCAAGAAGTAAACAAGCTAAATACAGAGCAAGGTAAATTGAAACAGCAAGCACAACAACAAGTTGAGCAAGCAGATAAGTTCTACACAATTAAACAAGACGATACGCTTTACAGTATTTCAGTAGAGTTTGGTTTAACAGTAGATGAACTACTTCAATTAAACCCAAAAATTGAAAACCCAAGACGTCTACTTATTGGACAAATTATCAACATCAAATAATGGTGTTAAATAAGTAACGAAAAGCCGCTAATCAATAGCGGCTTTTTTTATGGTTTGCGGAGGTGTGGGTTACCTCTCTAAGGCTTCTTTAATTCGTTGCATTGCTTGAATAAGTACCTCACGAGGACAACCTAGATTTAAGCGAATAAATCCTGAACCTTCATTGCCAAACGCAATCCCCATGCTTGGAACTATCCCTGCTTCTATTAATTTACGCTCTAGTTCTTTATCTGTTAGTTTAAGATCTCGGCAATCTACCCATGCTAAATAACCCGCTTCTGGTGGGGTAAAGCGTAGCTCTGGCAGTTCGCTTTCAATAAAAGCTGCTAGGGTAGTAATGTTCTCTTGTAGATAGGTTTTCAGTTCATTTAACCACGGTGCTGAAGTTTGATAAGCAGCAGTGGCTGCACACATCGCCAAGCTATTATAAACATCCATACCATGAGCATCTAAACGGCGAACCAAACGTGCTTTTAATTCTTGATTTGGGATCATGAAATTAGAAATACGCACAGAAGACAAACCAAATGTTTTACTCGCCGCCGTAGCGACAATCAGTTTTTGTTGTAGATTCTCTGGTAATGATAACGCTGAATGGTAAGTGTTATCTCCCATTGCTAAATCGCCCCAGATCTCATCACTTAGCAGCCATACATCGTATTGATGACATAGCTCTGCTACCGCAGTTATCTCTTCTTTTGACCATGCTTTACCAACAGGGTTGTGAGGGTTACAGAAGATCATTACTTTAGCACCTTGCTGAAAACAAGATTCTAAATGAGCAAGGTCGATAGTGTAGTTTCCTTGCAGCTCAATTAATGGGTTCTCAACCAATACACGGTCATTAAACTCTACGATTTTACGAAACGAACCATAGCCCGGTGTTTGCATTACCACTTTATCATTGGTTTCAGTCAGTAGCTGAATTGCCATTGAAAGTCCTGGTAATACACCATGTACGGTTGTTATCCACTCTTTTTCAATTTGAATGTGATGTTGCTCTTGATACCAAGTGATGATCGCTTGGTAGTAGTCATCATTGCGTTCTGCGTAGCCAAAAATACCATGATCGATACGATTATGAAGTGCTTCTAATACCTGTGGTGGCGCTTGAAAATCGTAATCAGATACCCACATAGGTAAACGGTCTGTGCCATCTAGCCCTAGTTTTTCTTTCATGAAATCCCATTTTAATGAGCCGGTGTTACAACGGTTGTGAATGTAATCAAAAGAAGTTGTCATGAGATAACCTTATTTTACGTCAACTGGAGATAGTGAGTCGTTGTCTTGAGTTGCTGGCGCTTTTGCAATACCAAAGCCAGTGAAACCATAAATGATGGCGAAAATCACGCCGGTGTAACATTGAATTGCCCATGGTAGGTAATCAAGCGTTGCTACGCCTAAAGTACTTGCCATGTAAATACCAGCTGCTGTCCAAGGAACCAGTGGTTCGATAATGGTGCCGGCATCTTCAATAGTTCTTGAAAGGTTTTTTGTATCTAATCCCATTTTGCGATAAGCGTTTTGAAATAATTCACCTGGGATTAAGAGTGCAAGTTTGCCATCAGAGGTTGTGAATACCACGGTAATCGTAGCAATCACAGTTGATAGAATTAGCTGACCAGTGCTGTGAATAAGATGTAAGAAGCGGCCTAGAACCACATTTAATGCACCTGTTAGACTTAAAATTCCCGCAAAAGCAAAGGCACAAAATACAAGAAGAATGGTGCTCATCATAGAGAACAGGCCACCACGATTAAGCAGTTTTGCAATATCTGGAACTAAACCATCTGTTGTGTGACCATTAGTGTTCAACATATCGATATTGAAACCATTAACAAACGCTTGCAGTGCTTGTTGTAAGCTGAAGCCTTGTAGAAATACACCAATAAGTAGAGCAAGGGCAGAGGCTGCAAGCATCAGAGGAAGTACTGGTTTTTTCGTGAATGCGCCCCATAAGATCATGATTGGTGGCACAATTAATAGAATGCTGAAGTTATATAAACTGTCTAAGCCAGCAATGATATCAACTACTTTTTGAGGTTCGCTCACATTTGTAATATCACCGTATTGACCAGCAAAGAAGAAGACAACAGAAGCAATAACAAAGCCTGGTAGCGTGGTATAAAGCATATGTTGGATGTGTTCGTATAATGTAGTGCCAGAAACAATAGGTGCAAAGTTTGTTGAATCAGAAAGAGGGGAGATTTTATCACCAAAGTAAGCGCCAGAAACCACCGCGCCAGCAGCTGCCGCCAAGGATACGTCAAGACCTGCTGCTACACCCATTAACGCAACACCTACTGTTCCTGCAGATCCCCATGATGTACCAGTACACACAGAAACCACACTGGTAACAAAGAAAGCTGCGATTAAAATATATTGAGGGCTAATAACTTTTAATCCCCAATAAACCATGTAGGGGATAGTGCCACTGATCATCCAACTTGCGATTAGACCACCAACCGAGACTAAAATTAAGATAACCGGCATTGCTTTCGCTAATTTCTCAACAATGGCATTCATTATTTCATCCCAGCTGTATCCCATTTTATAAGCGATGAAACCAGTGAAAGTTGCTGAAGTTAGCAATAGCGCTTCGATTTGTAGACCAAATAGGCCGTATCCAATTGCCAGTAAACCAAACATTACAGCAATAGGAGCTATTGCTAATGCAAAGGATGGAAGAGGCTTTGATGAATGTGTCATTTTGTATTCCTCGTAAAAAGTTGTAGGGTTGTTTTGTTTTTATGAGGTCATAATAAGAGTTCTATTAATTAGAATATGAGAGACAGGTAACGCACTCATGTAAGCGCTTACATGAAGTTCTTACCTAAGATGCTCATCACACTTTTAGGGCTTGTTTATTTGAAAAAGGTATAACGGTTTGTCGCTCGACCAAGCTGGCATTAAAGCGATGATTAGATGGTGGAACATAACCGGAGTTTTTTATTTTTAATGCTAAATCAGCAGCATAACTCGACATTTCATCAATAGGATTGTGCATTGTGGTTAAGCGTGGGTAGAGATATCGAGCCAATAAAACATCGTCAAACCCAATAATAGAAATATCGTCTGGAACACGAATATTATTTTCATGCAGGCTTGCCATTAAACCTGCGGCCATTACATCGTTAAAGGTAACCACAGCAGTGACTTCTGGGCATTGAAACAATAATTGTTCACCGGCAAGTTCTCCACCTTGTTCGCTAAAGTTCTGATTTATTATCCAGTTAGGTTCAATGGTAATGTTGGCTTCTGCCATGGCATCGCGGTAACCGTTAAGTCGCTCTGTTCTGTCTTCAATAGGAAGATCACTGGTGACACAGGCGATCTTGCGGTGACCTTGTGAAATCAAATGAACCACAGATTCTTTTGCACCAGCTCTATTATCAATATAGACAGAACGATTTGAGATTTGTGGAATGGTACGGTTGAGCAATACCATCGAAGGGAGTTGAGCGCTGTATCGTAATAGGGTGGCATCATCTAGCATTTTTGCGTGAACCACCATGGCTTCACATCCTTGACTTATCAAAAAATCCAACCCTTCTTTTTCTCGCTGTGCATCATGACCTCCGCTTACAACTACTAATTGGCATTTATGTTTACGTGCGACTTCTTCTACGTGTTTGGCTATTAGGGCAAAGAAAGGATCTGCTAGGTTGCCGGTTAATAATCCGAGAGTATTATTTGTTTTTTTAGCTAAGGCGCTGGCTCTTGCATCTCGTTGATAGTTTAGTTCACGAATGGCACTTTGTACTCGCTCAAGAGTTACCGGCTCAACATAAGCGGAGTTATTGATTACACGTGAAACGGTAGCGGTAGATACCCTTGCTAACTTTGCAACGTCACTGATTGTCGCCATGATGACTACTTATGGTGATTAACATTGAGTCAGAGTGTAGCGCGGATTTTTCGATAAAGATGTTAGAACTATCAAATTCTGTGGAGCATACCGTTTATAATTACCTTCTTATCAATAGTCTTAAATATTTAATACATCATTCATTTATCTCATTGTATTATCTGATTGAGCACAAGGGTGTGCAGTATTATTTAAGGTTGGATATGTTTAAAAATAAATTAGCAGTGTTATTTACGTGTTTGTCTGTTTTTTCTTTTTCGGCTCAGTCTGGGAGTTTTGATACCGTTACGTTAGGAAGTAAAGGTGGGATCCAAGATGGTAACTTAACGGCTTTTTTAATTAAAAGTGAGGCGGATTCTAATTTTGTTATGCTTGATGCAGGCTCTGTTGTTAATGGATTAATTGTTTCAGAGCAGAAAGGAGCGTTTAAAGATATTACCGTGCCAGACAGTTCTTCTTACACCAAAGTTGGTTACCTATTAAAGGATAAGATTAAGGGCTACTTTATCAGTCATGCTCATTTAGATCATGTTGCCGGTTTAATTATCTCTTCTCCTGATGATAGTAAAAAACCGATATATGGATTAGCAGCGACAAATAAAGATCTCATGAAGAATTACTTTAATTGGTCAGCATGGCCTAATTTTGGTAACAAAGGTGAAGGCTTTAAACTGAACAAATACAATTATGTGGATCTTCAACCGGGTGCTTGGAATTCGATAGCTGAAACAACAATGAGTGTGATGTCATTGCCTTTGTCTCATTCTGGTGGGCAATCTACGGTATTTATTCTAAAAGATAGTGAAGGGGATGTATTTGCTTATTTTGGTGATACAGGGCCTGATGAAGTAGAGAAAAGTTCGGCAATGAAAACCGCGTGGTCTGCATTAGCTCCTTTTGTAAAACAAGAGAAGTTAAAGGGGATCATTATTGAAGTTTCTTTTACCAATGAAACTCCAGATAAATCTTTATTTGGACATTTAACGCCAAACTGGTTAGTTAAAGAATTAAGTGTGCTTGAAGACATGAATGGCAAGGGTTCTCTAAAAGATCTAAATGTAGCCATAAGCCATATCAAATACAGCTTAAAGAACAGTGAAGATCCTAAAGTAATTATTAAAAAGCAGTTAGCAGACGCAAATGACTTAGGTGTAAATTTTATTTTTCCTGAGCAAGGTGATTCACTGCAGTTTTAAGACAAGCTAATTTAGCTCATATCAAAAAGAACAGCCTGCTCAATGAAGAATGAGCAGGCTATTTTTTATCTATAATAGATTATCTATCATAGGTGTGGTTTATTATGCTCAATCACAAGTAGTGATACAGAGATAAACACAATGTCTTTAAGTAAAAAGAAGTTGGTTGTTAATACGCCATCAACGACTTTCCATGTATTCGGTGTGGTTGCTAAGAAGCTAAGTGTCGCAATAAATGTAAGTAAGGCAAGGATCCCTGAATAGTAACCAATTTTAGGGTTAAAGAAGCCAGCGATAAGTCCTATTGCAATCACAATTTCAGTCAAGCCAATGATATTAGATACCGTTTGTACTGACATAAATCCGTATATCCAGCCCATTAAAGGGTGATTTGCAACTAATGGTTCGATAGCTGCCGCTTCTGTTGGGGTAAATTTAAAAATACCTATCCAAAGTAGGGTAAGTACGACACCAAAAACACCAATTTTATAACCTAATGACGTTTCTTCTGAGATGGCTTTACAAGTTTGAGTATTCATTTTTATCTCCTGGCTAATAAACTAAACTGTTTAGTTTAATTTATCGTTTATTTTGATACTGTCAATCAATTTTTGAACTAAACAGTTTATTTTGCTAAAATCACAGCATTAATGGAGAGTGATGTATGAAAGAAGAAAAAAGAGTAAACGCACTTAAAAAGACAATAGAACTGTGCGCATTACATGGTTTTCATGGTACGAGCATGGATAAAATTACCGCGGCGACGGGGTTATCTAAAGCGACCATTTATAAATATTTTCAATCTAAAGAGAATTTAATTGCCAATGCATTAGAGCTGTTTAGTCAGCAATCTCTTTCTCATGTTCAAGCTTTATTTGAAAATACAGAACTGACATTAGAAGAAAAAATTGCGCTTCGTTTTGAAGGCCTTGCTGGGTGTATTGATATTGAGTCATTTAATGGCTGTTATTTTCAATTGGCGTATAGTGAATACAGCAGTGAAGATCAAGGTATTACAGAGGTAAGTGCGCAATACAAACAACGCACACAAGAGCTATTAATCGAGTTATTTAAAAGACACGATATTAAAGATGCAGAATTGAAGGCCAAAAAAGCAGGGTTAGTTTATAACGGGCTATTGGCATCGTTACAGTTAACAAAAGATGCAGAGCTGATTGAACTCGCTCACCAAATGTTTTTAGGGATTATCTTTAAATCTGAATAATGTTTTACGTTTTTGTTTCATAGGGAATGAATCATGAAAGTTGCACGTTTAGATCATCTTGTTTTAACGGTTAACAGCATTGAAGTTACGAGTCAATTTTATTCAAACGTACTCGGAATGGATATTGTTACCTTTGGTGAGGGCAGGGTCGCCCTTACTTTTGGGGAGCAAAAGATAAACCTTCATCAATTAGGCAATGAGTTTGAACCCAAAGCGGCACAGGTTAAAAGCGGCAGTGCGGATCTGTGTTTTATTACTCATACGCCTATTAATGAAGTTCAAAGCCATATTGAATCACAAGGCGTGACTATCATTGATGGTCCAATTCAACGAACAGGTGCGATGGGTAAAATAATCTCAGTCTATTTACGAGATCCTGATGGTAATTTAATTGAACTCTCCAACTATTTATAATTTCTAATTATTGATATCTCAAAACTATTTTTCTTAGCATATACTTATATTTCGCAACATAAATGGATCATAAAGGTTGACTTAAATTGAAATTCAACTAAATTAAACTAAACGGTTCAGTTTAATTTTGATAAATCAGTTTGCTGATAGGGGAAGTCGCAATGAAACCAGTAAAAATTACATTATATCGTTGGGCAGGCAGTTGGGGCCATTTAAGGTCAATATCCCGTGTGGAGAGTGCACTTTAACGAAAGACATTCTTGAAGATACATTTAACACCGAGCTTGATGGCATTCCTATTGAGCTTGAAGTGAAAGATTGGCTGTCTTACTGGTGGGAGCCTTTAAAGCTTAAAGCGTGGCATGCTCCGATTATCATTGTTGAAGATAAAGTGATAAGCCAAGGTGAAGCGCTAAATCGTGGTGTTTTGGTTCAAGCTGTTATAGCTCAAGTCGCCAAGCGTGATGATATCAAAGGTAACGTGGTATTTGGTAAAGCAACATGTCCTTATTGTATTAAAGCAAAAGCGGCGCTGGATGAGGCCGGAGTTGAATACACTTATCACGATGTGGTGAAAGACAGTGCGGCTCTATATCGAATGATCCAGAGGTTAAAGCCATTATTGGTGAGAAAACGCCTGTGACAGTGCCTCAAATTTGGTTGGATGGTAAATACGTTGGTGGTTTTGATGATTTATCTAAACAGATGAACACTGACGTGAAAGCGGGGCATTAATATGAATAAAAAATTGATTTTATTACTTATTCTTCTTGCGTCATTTGCTGCTGTGTATGTCAATTTCGGGCATTTATTGACACTTGAGCAAGTGAAAGCATTCCATCAAAATGTGCAAAATGACATACAAGCTAATCTGTTTGTATACAGTGCCGTTTATTTTATCTCTTATGTTGTTATTACTGCATTGTCTATTCCTGGTGCTGCGGTTGTCACTTTGCTTGGTGCGGCATTGTTTGGTTTTTGGTGGAGTTTATTACTGGTGTCGTTTGCCAGTACCATTGGAGCAACCATTGCGTTTTTAAGCAGCCGTTATTTATTAAGGGAGTGGGTTGATAGTAAATTCAAAGATAAGTTGGTAGCGATTAATGACGGTGTGGAAAAAGATGGTGCATTCTATTTGCTGACACTACGCTTGATCCCTGTGTTTCCGTTCTTCTTAATCAATTTACTTATGGGATTAACCAAAATATCAGTAGGTCGTTTTTATCTGTTTAGTCAGTTAGGTATGTTACCGGGACAATGGTGTACTTAAATGCAGGTACTCAACTCTCAGAAATAACCTCGTTGTCTGGGCTAATTTCACCACAAATTTTAGGTTCCCTCGCTTTACTTGGCCTGTTTCCAATTATCATTAAATTTATTATGGGACAGATCCAAAAGCGTCGCTCTCAAGTAAAAGAGTAGTCGATAGAGAGACCTATCCCACAATCTTATCTTTTGGTGGGCAGAATCATCTCGTAATCGTTATATTTATCAATTAAATTAATTAAGAAGAAGCATTTTCCCCAATGCTTCTTTTTTTCATTTACGGGGGCATGATTAAGGTTTAGGAATGAAGCTTAAAAGCTTGGTATTGAGTATTAGCGCTGTCTTGCTATCTGGTTGTGGAACAACAGCAAAACAACAAGAATATAATGCAGATTTGATCATCAATAATGGACAGGTGTTAACCGTTAATACTGATATGGAAGTGATTGATGATGGTGTTGTGGTGGTTAAAGATGACAAAATTATTGCTGTTGGCGACGAAAAACTACTAGAGCAATATTATGCACCCAAAAATATTGATGCTAATGACGGTATTGTGATGCCAGGAATGATTAATGCTCACAACCATCTTCCGATGATTGCATTTCGTGGTTTAGGTGAAGAAGGCATTTCTAATCGACTATTTGCTTATTTTTTCCCGTTAGAAGCACAAAAGTTAAGCCGTGAGCTGATTTATAATGCAACGAAGCTTGGTGCTATCGATTTAGCCCAGAGTGGCGTTACCACTTATGCCGATATGTATTATCACATGGATGAAATGGCTAAAGCGACCAAAGAGGTTGGGTTAAGAGCTGTACTTGGTGAAACGGTTATTAAGTTCCCAGTGGTGGATGCAAAACAACCGTATGGTGGAATTCAATATGCGAAGTCATTTATTGAAGAGTATCAAAACGATCCGTTAATTACGCCAGCTTATGCACCTCATGCCGTGTATACGGTAAGTAAAGAAAAGCTTCAAGAGATCAATCAGCTTTCTGAAGATTACGATGTGCCTGTTTTAATCCATGTTGCTGAGTTTCCAAATGAAGAGGCAAGAATTAAAGATCCAACGAAAGCGACATCTCCTGTTGAGTATCTAGAAGAGATTGGTGTACTGGACGAGCGTATGGTGATTGCTCATGGCATTCATTTGTCTCAACATGATCAAGCGTTATTAAAACAAGCGGATGCGGGAGTGGTTTATAACCCAATGGCGAATGCGAAAGGGGCAACAGGCATTGCTCCGGCTTGGGATATGTTTCGTGCGGATATGCGAGTTGGTTTAGGAACGGATGGACCAATGAGTTCAAACCAAGTGGATTTATGGCGAACCTTAAGTTATGCCGCAAATATGCAGCGCTTAAAAAACTCAGACAGAACAATTATGATCCCGGAACAAGTGATTGAAATGGCAACCATTGGTGGTGCAAAAGCATTGCATATGGAAGATGAGATCGGTTCTTTAGAAGTCGGAAAGAAAGCGGATATCATTATTGTTGAAACTCAATCAGCGAACATGATGCCAAGCTATGATCCATACGCAACATTGGTTTATCAAGCCAACCCAAGTAACGTGGATACAACGATTGTAAATGGCAAAGTGGTCATGGAGCAGCGTCAGATGAAGACGATTCAATTAGATGATATTCGACAAAGTGTTGAAGCGTTTGAATCAGATATCGCCGATTTTGCAAAAGAACTATCTAAAAAAGCGATAAAATCCAAAAGTTTGATGGATTAGTTTTATACAAAAAGCCTGATTTTTAGATGTTGAGTCAGGCTTTAAAAGATTCTCATATTTTGGATAGAATGAGACGATCGATTCCCTTATTATTCAATCTTAAATCGGCTGCCGGATAAATAGGGTGTTTAAGTATTTATTGTTAGTAGGTGTACTTTTCAGCGGTACTTCTTTTGGTCGTGAATTGTTTGAAAAAGAAGCTGAGAGCAACAAAGATGAGATGTATCGAGTTCAAGCTTATGCTTTCTCATCTATGCCTGATCTAAATTTCAAAGTATGCAGTAGTAATATGCTGACACTATATAAAATAGAAGATACGTACTATTTAGTGACTGACTTTACTACCTATGAAAATGCAAAAGACATAGTAAGTTCTTTAAGAGTAGAGTGCGGATTTAAATCGTGGATCCGACCTCAAGCGATGGATTTGTCATTTACTCAGGATAACCGAGCTTACTAAGAGAATGGGCAAAGGTATTTATTTACTTTTGCCCATTTTTATTTACTACGATTGGTATTAGATAAGATTAAACTTAGTCCATACTTTAGAGCGCCAACGGCGAGCCATAATTATTCCACGAACCCATTCATCTGCTGCAAGTGCGAGCCATGCGCCAAGTACACCAAATCCAAATTGAACGCCGAGTAGATAAGTCAGACTAACGGCCACTCCCCACATACTTAATATCCCTAATTGAACTGGAAATTTAATATCACCAGCCCCTTTAAGTGCGGATATAAAGACAAGATTAAATACCCGTCCAGCTTCCACTAAAATAGAGCCTGCAATTAATCCTGCCGTTAAAGTTATGACCTCTGGATCTTGTGTGAATATATCGAGCAGTTCATAACGGAAGAAAAAGACGATACAAGTAAGGGCAACAGAGACAGCAAAAGAGACTAAGAAGTAGAACTGAACTCGTGTAAGAATTTGCTCAATCCATTTTTTTCCTACGTAATAACTGGTTTGTATTTGACTTGCTTGACCGACGGCTAATGCAAAAGCAAAAGAGACTCGAGCAATATTTTGAGCGTAAGTAAAAGCGGTTAACGAAGCGGTACCCATTCTTACTACTAAGTAAACAATGACCATTTGCGACAAGTTATATGAGAGCATTTCACCTGCATTCATTACCCCAATATGCATGATCTTTTTATAGGTTGTTTGAGGTATTTTTTTAAAGCTCATCATCGGCAGCGCAATGTGTTTTCTATGGATCATTACCCATAAAATAATCGTATTAATGACTTGGCTAAACGCAGTCGCAACAGCCACACCCTGAACACCATAAACAGGCAATCCAAAAGGTTGATACAAAGCGCAATAGTTACCAAATATATTAAGTCCACCAGTGAGAAGGTTCACTATCATTGGTGTACGAGAGTATCCATTACTGCGTAATATGGTAGAGAAGACGATACCAAGGGTTACGGTTAACGTGAAAGAGCCTGTAATAATCAAATAATCGTAGGCAAAAGTTGCAACGTCACTTTCTAGTCCATACATGATGACAATAGGATTTGCGGCAAAAAAGGCAAATAAACTGAGGCTAAGTCCTAATATCCCACCAAGCACAACACTGGCTACTGCAACATCTGTTGATTGTTGAGTTCGTCCAGAGCCGTTGTATTGACCAATAAGAATGCCAGTACCGGTACTCACCATCATTGAAATGATCATTAAAAAGAAAATGATTTGAGAGATAACCCCAATAGCAGATACTGCCAGATCAGAGTAGCCACTAAGCATGAATACATCACTGGTACTAATGGCTGTACGCAGTAAAATTTCCACCAGAATCGGCCACGCTAATGTCGTGATCTGCATTCGGCGTTCAATAGGATTGCTTTTATCAAGCATAGTTTGTCCTTAAAAAGGGAAGAGAGGATGCTCTTCACCATACAGCTAGGAAGGAAATATAAAGGTGTCTACTTTGACGAAATTCATTCTCCCAATCTGGGAGCTGGAACTCATTTTTGGATAGTATATTAATTCACACAATTATCTATGAAAATAGTGAGAATAATTGGTATTAACATCGAATTTTAGGAATGTCTTTCCATTTGGTAGTGTATTGCGGGGTGAGCATTTCTCGTTTCATTCCCCATTGGGTATTTATCCCTTGAGCGCCAAGAAATAGAGTGTCTGTGCCGTATTTATGATTGATTTTATCAAAAATAGTCATTAACTGATTATTGTTTGGGGCTGGGTTTAATAAATCGAATTGCTCATGTCTTCCATCAAGTAAATCTAATAAACCAACACCCACTTTATAATAGCGAACATCTGGATGAAACAACTCTTTAGCGATGTGTGTGACCACTGAGGTGATATGATTTACATCAGCTGTTGGGTAAGCAAAGTGGTGAGTTGCACGTCCATTTACTGGTTTATCATCATGAGGAGAGTTTGAAGCAAAGCAAAGTAATGTTTTACATAATGAACCTTGTTTTCTGGCTTTCTGTGAAGCAATAGCTGCATGTTTTGCTAACGCTTGTTGTAATGCATCAAGATCGGTAATGCGGTTTCCCATACTACGAGTTGAAAATATTTGTTTTTTATCTGCACGAGCAACATCCCATGATTTACATGACGTTCCATTTAACTCTAATACAATACGTTCAACTTCAACGTTGAAGTTTTTTCTCACTAAGCCGATTGGCATATTGGTCAGTTGAAGTGCTGTATGAATACCCATTTGATGCATACGTTCAGAGAGTTTTC
The DNA here is from genome assembly GCA_038993745.2 of Aliivibrio fischeri. Lineage (NCBI taxonomy): Bacteria > Pseudomonadati > Pseudomonadota > Gammaproteobacteria > Vibrionales > Vibrionaceae > Aliivibrio > Aliivibrio fischeri. Next base: position 1,399,071 of record CP160629.1, read on the forward strand.
GACCGATCCCCCATACTTCTTCAACAGGTAAAAGATGGAGTGCATTCAAACGTTCTTGTTCATTATCCAATACACAAACACCATAATAGCCTGCGAACTTTTTGGCTGCATGGTTTGCTACCTTAGCCAAGGTTAATGTGGTTCCCATACCGACACAAACCGGTAATCGACACTCTTTCCATACGGCTTTACGTAGTTGATTTGCATGTGAACGTAAACAAGGTATTGCGGGAAAGCTACGTTTAAAAGAGAGAAAGGATTCATCAATGGAGTAGATATGTTGCTCTGGCGCAAAGCGTCCAATAACTTCCATCATCTTAGACGATAAATCAGAATACAATTCATAATTAGACGATAGAGCAATAACGCCTTTTTCTTCACATTGTTTTTTATTTGAAAGTAAGGTTTAAATTTAGGTATACCTGCTTCTGTCGCTTGGCGATTGGCTGCGACAATCATGCCATCGTTATTGGATAACACAATAATAGGGCGGTTACGCCATTCAGGACGAAAGACTTGCTCTGCACTGCAATAAAAAGAGTTAGCATCAACCAGAGCAAACATTATGATTGGCTCAGTAAATAACTTGGACGGTGGCAGCGAATAGAGCGAGTAACAACGCCCTCAATGGTGAAGGTATCGTAATCATTAATGGGAACGGTTTGGTATTTTTCATTGGCTGAAACTAATAAACGGCGTTGTGTATCCAGTATTTTACAGACGAATTCACCATTAAAATTAGCGACAATGACATCATTACTTTGTACTGTTACATAACGATCGACAATGAGTAAATCGCCATCAAAAATGCCAACCCCTTGCATTGAATCACCACTGGCACGCCCAATAAAGGTTGAACTTGGGTGCTCAATTAATAATTCATCGAGATCAAAAGAAAGCTGAGAGTATTCAGCAGCAGGGCTTTCAAAGCCACTAATACCAGCACTGGCGTGAAGAGGAATTACATTCATAAAATAACACTGTATATAAGTACAGTGTTATTTTGGGTGTGAATGAATAAAATAGCAAGTGATTAGATAAAAAATATCGTTAACTGCTTACTTTATAACAAGGCATTTTTCTTCATTAATTCTTTATCTACACCTTTTAGCTTCATTTCATCCATAATGAAGTTAACCGCATTTAGCAGCTCTTGCTCGCCTTTAGGTACTAAATAACCAAATTGACTTTTTGTGAATGGGTCGTCGCAGCGAGACGCTTCTAATCGCTTGTCTGTTGCTTGGTAGTAAAGCGCTTCTGGTGTTTCGGTTACCATTACGTCAACTTTTCCTGTCGCAACGGCTTGGGGTACATCAAGGTTATTTTTGTAACGTGTGAACGTTGCACTTTGTAGATGTGTATCAGCAAATATCTCGTTAGTACCACCAATGTTGATACCTAAACGAGTACTTGATTTATTGACTTTATCAATGGTGTTATAAGTTTCAGCTTTTCCTTTTGCAACAAGAAAGCATTTACCAAAAGTCATGTAGCCTTGACTTTGTTCAGCATGCAACTGACGTTGTATTTTACGTGTGATACCACCCATAGCGATGTCGTATTTGTCAGCATTAAGATCGGGAATGAGGTTTTTCCATGAGGTTTGAACTAACTCTAGTTTTACATCTAGCTGTTCTGCTATGTATTTAGCAACATCAATATCATAACCAGAAAATTGCTTACCATCGAAAGAAGAGAAGGGCTTATAGTCACCCGTTGTACCGACTCGAATAATTCCGGCTTCTTGGATTTCATCTAAGCGATCTGCGTGAGCTGTGAAGGAAGCGGCAAATAGCACAGATATGCATAAAAGTTTCTTTTTCATCATCAAATCTTTTTGTTTATTAATTTAACTAACAAACTTATCACTATTTTGTAAATAAACAGATCAAACCATTCTATAAATAACGATAAAAAAACATGAGTGAGACATATTTCAAGTGGATGGTTACCATATGTATTGATCTAATCTATTTGAATGCCATCAAATGTAAATAATATGGATTAATTGTTATTGAGGAAATGGAGTGAGCCTTTGCCACATAAGGGCTGCACTGGTTTTTCTTATTAATCTGAATTACTATTCTCAGCTTTGTTTCAACTGTGTGATGTATTGATGACAGTTTTATTATTCTTACAGATCGGTCTTGTTATTGGAGGCCTAACGTTCCTTTTTATGCTTGTATCATTATGGCTTAAGAAAAAGGACTCAGAAAAAGACACTAATATATGGGCAGTTGGTCTAATTGGTGGTTTTGCAAACTTTTGTGACACTCTTGGTGTTGGAAGTTTTGCCATTAAAACGGCTGGTTATAAGCAGTTTAATTTAATCGATGACAAAGTATTACCTGGCACCTTGAATGCTCAAGCAACCATGGCAACGGTTTTTCAAGCATTGATTTTTCTTACCGCTGTTAATGTGGATTTAACGACGCTACTTAGCTTAATTATTGCAGCGTGTGTTGGCGCAACAGTGGGTGCTCGATTAGTATCAAATTTTGATCGCCAATTGATTCGTTTGATTATGGCTGGCGCTTTGTTGGTTGTTGCATTACTGATGTTTGCAGGACGTTTAGATTTATTCCCACTAGGTGGTGAAGCGTTAGGATTAAGTGGTGAAAAATTGGTTATCGGTATTATTGGTAACTTTATTTTTGGTGCATTAATGACGGTAGGGATTGGTTTATACGCACCGTGTATGACGATGATTTACTTGTTAGGTATGAACCCGTTAGCGGCATTTCCTATTATGATGTGTTCATGCGCATTTTTATGTTTCTTTTCTGCTGGCGGTTTTATCAAGCAGAAAGCCGTGAACTCAAGAGCATCTTTGGTGGTGGCGATTACCGGACCTATTGGCGTGTTAATTGCGGCGTTCATTGTTAAATCTCTTGATGTCGATATGCTTGCTTGGTTAGTGGCATTTGTGGTTCTTTATACTGCAGTTATGATGTTACGTTCATGGCAGCAAGGCCGAGTGACAAATAAAGCGCTATAAAATGCGAGTTTCTGTCACATAGTTATTGGAGATATAAAAAGTTCGTGGTATTTTCCACCTACCAATTATTTATGGATTTTTTATCATGCCAAAGGCAAGTGACATCAAAAAAGGTTCAGCAATTGAACACAACGGTAAAGTATTTTTCGTTAAAGAAATCAGCAAGCTAACTCCAAGTGGCCGTGCAGGTGCAACATTATTCCGTATGCGTATGTACGATGTTGCAACAGGTGCTAAATCGGATGAAAGCTTCAAAGCTGATGACATGATCAATTTAGCTGACTTTAGTCGTCGCAGCGCAACGTTCTCTTATGTTGATGGTAATGAGTATGTATTCATGGATTCTGAAGACTACACTCCATACAACTTCAACAAAGAAGCGATTGAAGAAGAACTACTTTTCATCACTGAAGAGACTCAAGGTCTTCAAATTCTTATCGTTGATGGCGCACCAGTAGCAATCGAATTACCGTCTGCTGTTGATCTAGAAATCGTAGAAACTGCTCCTTCAATTAAAGGTGCTTCTGCAAGTGCTCGTACAAAACCTGCAACTATGACTACAGGTTTAACTGTACAAGTTCCTGAGTACATCGCAAACGGTGAGAAAGTGAAAATCAACACGACTGAACACAAGTTCATGAGCCGTGCTTAATCGCTTTTAGATAGTATTTTTTAATACTGTTAAAAACATAAAGAAAAGGCCAGCTATTCGTTAATAGCTGGCCTTTTTTATGTCTTGTATTTTGAGTATCACAAGTCTCGTTCAATTTTTGGAGAGTAAATCGAGTAAGCGGTAATTTGTCCTGCAACAATGGCAGAAAACATGAAGAGCGCCGATAAACCAATGCTTGGGATAGGGAGTATCGATTGCTCAAATACACTTTGACTTGCACTTACTAAGATACGACTGCCTGGAACAAGAATGATGATCCCTTGTACGATAAAAATGATCCCCGTTAGATTTAAACGTCGAGCAATCCATGTTCCATAAAGGGTGATTAATACTGTCGTTACCCATGTACCCACAACCCAGCCACCATCAAAACCAAGATAAAATGGGCCCCACATACCTAATACAGCAACCGGTAGACTATATAGTGTATCGATTGGGCGAGCTTTAAACATCACACCTAATGAGAATGAAATAATAGGTAAGCCTAGTATTTGTAGCCACAGCGGAAATTCATTTTGATATTCAATGGATTCAGTCGTACCAAAAATGGCTTCGCCAATGTGTAAGCCGATAATGATCCCAATAAGAAGTTTTATTAAAGTGAGAAAGCACTGGCCAAGTAAACTAGTACCAGAGACAAGATCGTTAAAGGCTAAACATTCTAATGCGTTTGAAATAGAAAGTCCGGGAACAAAAAGAACAACAGCAGCAATACAAAGTCCGAGAATAGGTATGGGAACACCAAGACTTGCAATAAATGCTACGGTAAAGGCAACAATTAAGGCACCAAAAAACTCAACAGCAATAGTACGACGCTTGCTACAAAAAACTTGAGATAACCAAACTAAAAAACCAAGCAGAAAACTGACGAATAACGCTTCGAATGTTGATCCAACAAGCATAAGAAAGGCAGGGGGAATACAGGTATTTGCTAAACAAACGGCCCATGACGGATAAGATATTCCTTCTGCAGGAGCTTGTGGAATGGGAGTTAGTGGTTGTTGTAATTGAATAATCGTATTAGCAAGGAGACCAAGATCTATACTTGCAGGTTTATGACGTTTCATGATGACGGCGTTGTTATCATCTGGAAACTGATAGTTAATGGAAGTTGGTGTTGCTTGGATCATACAATTAACGCCATATTTGTTGGCGTAAAAGGTCGTGTAGCGTTCTACTTTATAGGGAGCACAGCCGCAACGGTGCAGTGTATCTCCAATCTCTACAATTCGATTGATACGATATTGTGAAGGCATATCCTTATTCCTACAGCTTGATGTATGGTACCAATCTAAGTGTGTTTACGATTTACTTAGATTGGCACTAATTTAAAAACGTATTATTTAAAACAAGTTTCCATCACGAACAAGTTCACGAGGTAATCCATTTTTGATTCGGTTACCCACCCATTTTCCTAAGCCAATAACTGCGCCTTTATAAGTAACAATCGTTTCGCCTTTTCCTGAAAAGTCCGGACGTACATCTCGTCCCATATACCATTCACGTGCTTGTTCTGTATTTAGTTCAGCACAAGTCGGGTTATCGGCTGTCGCGAGTGCCATGATAGCTTCATGTTGCCAGCGATATCCTTTTTTATGGGTTTCAGCAAGTTTAAATCCAATTCGATGGTAGCGCATTTCACCAATCAATGGCTTCATGCGTTTAGGGAAAGCCCAGACTTCTTTATCTCGGATCCAAAATTCATTATCTTCAGGGATTGCTAATTGTAATGTTGATTTTAATTCTGCTTCAATAGCTTGTGCTTCTTTATTTGAAGCCGGTGCGAAAGGGAATTTGCCTAAGCGTTTTTTCACCTCTGGAGGCGTGGTTGAGCTATTTTTACGGATCTTAGCAACAAAGAAACCTTCACTATCAAAAATCTGAGGGTAGATATGTAAGAAGCCTTCTTTGGTTAACGCTTTTTCTGCATTCTCAAATAAGTCACCTAGTGGCTCAAACGTGACGGCGTCACCAAATTGTTCAACAAGATGATGGCAAATGTTTTGGTTTTCTTCGTGGTTTAATGTACAGGTTGAATACACCATTACGCCGCCCGGTTTTAAGGCATGAAACGCACTTTCAATTAAATCACGTTGAGTGTCACCAATTTCGATAACTGATTCAGGGCTCCAGTTATGCATTGCATCTGGGTCTTTACGAATGGTACCTTCGCCAGAACAAGGTGCATCCAATAAGATTGTGTCAAAAGTTTCTGGCAACCAACCACCAAAAATACGACCATCAAAGTGGGTTAGAGCAACATTGCTTACACCACAGCGTTGTATATTTGAGCAAAGCACTTTTACACGGCTTGATGAAAATTCGTTAGCAACGAGAGCGCCTTGGTTTTTCATTCCTGCAGCTAGTTGTGTGGTTTTAGAGCCGGGAGCTGAAGCCATATCGAGAGCCATTTCGATATCATTATTATCTTTTAATAATGCGGTAACTGGCATCATAGAGCTTGCTTCTTGAATGTAGAATAGGCCAGCCATATGTTCTGCGGTGCTACCTAGTTTTACTGTGTCGCTCTCAGGACGCGTGATCCAAAAACCAGTATCGCACCAAGGCACAGGTTCTAAATCCCATTGTTTTTCAGCGGCACGTTGTTTAAATTCTTCAACACTGTTTTTTAAGGTATTCACACGAATACTACGACGTAAAGGTCGTTTACAAGCGGCAATAAACTCATCCATTGATAAGTGGGAAGGCATGGTCTCTTGTACTTGTGCCAAGAAAGCGTCAGGAAGAAAAATATTATCGTGCACAGATGAATCTCATTGGATGATGTAATGGCAGGAAGTGTAAACGCTATTGTGAGTATTGTCTAAATGGAATTAAGGATAATAGATGAAATAGTGTGTTGATGAATAAGAAAAAGGCAGTTGAATGAACATCAACTGCCTTATTTAGTTAACTCTTTGAGTGCTTATTTATTTGGGTTTGGAATGGCTGCATTCCACAATGCCCAATCTTCTTCTGCGGTTTTATGCAGTAGGTAAGATTTATGTGCTTTTGCCTGTGGTTTTAGCGTTTCATCATCTGGTGTAGAGAAAGCAATACCACCACGCAGGATACTATCTACCGTACCGGCTTGAACTTTTGCACCGCTTAAACCAATAGACATATTTACACCTGATACATTCCAGAAAACACTGTTTTCTCGAACAAGGTATGCAAATTCAGAGTGAATACCAATCGTGATAATAATGCGATCTGATAAATCACCAAGTCTTACATCAGTCACTTCACCAACTTCGATTTCTCTAAATAGGATAGGTGTTCCAACTTTGACTGAACCACGAGAAAGCGCTTCTAACGTATATGAAATGAATTGATCACCTTGTGGTTGATCCGACAATGTAAATTGAGTTTTCGCTTTTCCTGAGCCTGGCGTTACTTGAATGTAACTGCCAAGTAGGGTGTCTAAATTCTCTGCACCAGCTAAGCTAATGCTTGGTTCTACAACCCAGAAGTGGCTACCTGCAACTGCAATTTGGTCAACATATTCAGGGTAAATACGAGCTTGTACATAAACGTTATCGCTAGAAAAGTTTGGTGTTATTTTACTTACTTCACCAACAGAAACACCTTTATATTTAATCTGTGTTCCTTTGTCTATCGCATTGCTGTCTTTGGCTGTAAACGCGATGATTTTTCCAAATTCTTGGGCTTCAGATAGGTTAGAGTAAAGTTTCCACTTTTTACCTAGTTTATTCTCAACACCTTGAATATTATCAAAACCAATACCACCACGGATCATCGACATTAATGGTGCCGCTTGAATGTTAACACCGCTTAAACTCGCTTCTACATTAACCCCTGAATAGTTCCAGAAAACCGTATCAGCTTGAATTAAATGCGCGTACTGCTTTTCAATGTTTATTTTAATGTTAACGCCATCATTACCTAAGTTGAAATCCGTTACTTTACCCACAACAAGGTTACGATAAAGAATTGGGCTGTTTTTGGTGATTGGCGGTAACTCTGTACTAAATAGCGTGAGTTCTGTGCTTTTTTCTGTTTTAAATTGTGCCAGCTCAGCAAGAGAGCTGTTTTTAAATAGGGTATAGCTTTTTTGTTTATAGCCTTTACCTTCACTCGTAAAGCTAATCGAACCAGAAATCAAAGCTTGTGTTGGAGGCACATCAATATTTAAACCAGAGTCAGTTAACTCAGCAGAGACACTACCTGAAACAAAGAATTTGTTGTTTGATTTGATAAGGTGTTTGTATTTCTCAAATACCATTGCATCAAATTTAACTCTGTCATTAACTAGCGCGACATGGGTAATCGAGCCGACCTTAATTCCTTTATACAAGATAGTAGTATCAGGGGTTAAACCAAAAGAGCGATCTGCATACAGAGAGAAAGTAAGCGCTTTTGCATCTTGCTTAATCAGTTCTGGTTTACGAATTGCAGTAAATTCACGAGAGCGTTCACCTGTACCTGGAACCAGTGTTAGGAAGTTACCTCGAACAAGGTTACCAATGTTTTCAATACCAGATAAGCCTAACTTTGCTTCTTCTAATACAAAACGAGAACCATCGTTTAAATAATCCGTAAAAGCAGGTTCAACAGTGGCAGAGGCAATAATGTCTTTTTTATCATCAGATAATTTTAAACTGTTTATTTGACCAATTTCTAAGCCACGATACATGATGGCAGAGCCATTTGGACTGATTTGGTTATTATCTGGCAGAGTGATTTTAATCGGAATGCCACGTCCTGCAGTTTTGATATTAGAGTAAAGTCGGAACTCTTTGCCATTCTCAATGGCTTTGCCATCATCAGGAGAATCAACTGCAATAGCGCCACCAATAAGAGCTGATAAACTTTCAAATTGAACATCTACACCATTAAAACCAATATTAGCGCCGATACCACTCGCATTCCAAAAACGGCTTTTAGATGTGATTAAATGTGCATATTGTTCTTCAATTAACGCTTTAATACGAACGTTGTCTGTTTTGTGGTCAAGTTTGAAATTGTAGACTTCACCAATAGGAATTTTTTTATAGTAAATTTTTGAACCAACAGAAATAGATCCTAAATCTTTAGAGCGTAACGTCACACTCAAGCCTGCGGTGTTTGGTTGAATGGCAGGAGAGTTAGCTAAAGCGGTAAATTTTGTTTTTGCCTCACCAGAACCCGGTAAAATAGCAATGTAGTTACCAGAAACCAATGCATCTAATCCTGATATACCAGTAAGAGATGCTTGAGGTTTTACTAACCAAAATTGAGTATTTTCCTTTAATAGGTCACTGGCTTCAGGGTAGATATCCGCATCAACATAAATATTAGAAAGGTCTTTTGAAAGGGTGATGTTTTTAACCATACCAACTTCAAGACCTTGATAACGAATTGTCGTACGTCCAGCCATTAAGCCTTGAGCGTCTTCAAAATAAATTTGAATGCGTTGCCCAGCTTCCATCAGAGAAGAATAAACAAGCCAACCACCAAGACATAAAGCGAGTAAAGGTAGGATCCAAAGGGGTGAAATGCCACGCTCTTCTTTGATGTTGACTTGCTCAATCGATGAATCAAGATTTTTGGTTGGTTCATAATTATCCCAAATTAAACGAGAATCAAAACTTTCGGCTGCTAGCATGGTGAATACGACTACTAAACCAAAAGCCACAGCACCAAGGCCGGGAGTAAAATCTAAAATTTGTCCGCGATCTATTAATGTCATCATAATAGAGATAACAAATAAATCCATTACAGACCATTTTCCAATCCATTTAACCGCAGTATAAATGAACATTCTTTGACGATGAAAAACTGAGCGTTTAAATTGCACACAAAGCAATAAATAGCCAAGCCCAAGAATTTTAGCAACTGGTACAATAATACTAGCGATAAAAATAATAGCCGCAATACCATACATGTCAGTTCTGATTAAGCCTGCAACACCTGAAAAAATCGTATCTTCTAAGCGTTTACCATTGGTGAGTAAAATTGAGATAGATAAAATGTTAGCAGGAACAATGAAGATAGCTGCAGCAATTAAGTAAGCCCAGGTTTTTTGAATCGACTTAGGTTTTCTAAAGTGAATTGGGCGTTTACAACGAATACAGTGACTGCCTTTTTGTTGAGTAAAATGGCAATGTTCGCAATGGACAGAATGCTTAGGGTCGACAATAGGAGCTTCAGTATTCTGCTGATGTTTTCTTTGCCAAACACGCCAGTAACGACGCACACTAACATGAGTTAACAATAAAGACGTTGTGAATTGAAGCAGAACAAGTCCATATAATCCTGAGCCGATAAATATATCAGCGTGATCTTGAATTTTAAAACAAGCAATGGCTAAGCTGACTAAAAATACGTCAAGCATCATCCAATCTTTTAAATGTTGAATGATAGATAAACTTAACCTGTAGGTTTTGAACCATTTCTTTCGAAGTGCTAGGTGAGCGGTAACCACAGAGCTACATACAAGAAAGGGGACAATTGAACTACAAAATAAAATAAGTAGACCGAGCATTGGGAAACCTTCAGCCATTAAAGTAATGGTTCCAGAAGGCAAGGTTGCTGGGATCATTACACCAAACAGCTTGATGGTTACCATAGGGAAAAAATGAGAAGGAATAAATAGTAATAGCGCAGCGATGGCGATAGCAAGATCACTATTTAATGAAATTCGGTTACCACGATAAAGCTGTGTGTTGCAGCGAGGGCAATGAGCGTTTTGCTTTTTCTTTACCTTCGCTACCTCAACAACAAGATCACAGCCGTGGCAGCGACGAAATTTAGCGTCATCCACTTCTGTGATCCGTCAAATTAGCTTTGAATAGTGCCATACAGTGTTTGATACAGTCCTTGCTGTGTAACTAACTCGTGGTGTGTACCTGATTGAGATACTTTACCATCATCTAAAACATAAATCGTATCGGCTTGTTTCACCGCACTTAAACGGTGAGCTACTATTAGTGTAGTACGTCCAACTAAAAAGTCACTGAGTGCTTTATGTAAAGCGGCTTCAGTTGCCGTATCTAATGCCGAGGTTGCTTCATCTAAAATTACAAATTTAGGGTCGGTTAACACCATTCTTGCGATAGCTAAACGTTGTCGTTGTCCACCAGAAAGTTTAACGCCTTGACGACCAATTTGAGTATCAAGTCCTTCTGTTAATTGTGCTACCACATCTTGTAATTGCGCGACATTAAGAGCTTCCCAAAGTAAATCATCAGAATAATCAGCGCCTAACGTGAGATTATGCCTTAAAGTATCATTAAATAGTATAGGTTGTTGTAGCACTACTGATATTTGATTCCTAATATTATCAAACCCAATTTCTTTTGTACTGTGACCATTAAAGGTGATAGTGCCGTTAGACGGTTGGTATAAACCCAGTAATAGCTGGATAAGTGTTGATTTCCCACCTCCGCTAGCACCAACTAAGGCGACTTTTTCACCAGCTCGAATGTTCAAAGATAAATCATTTAGGACTTGGCATTCCTCGTTATAACTGAAATTTATATTGTTAATAGATATTTCAGCGGTGCTACTTTTGTAAAAAGGATCGATATCTGAATGAATTTTAGGCTCTTCATCAATATGCAGTAATGTATTAATTCGCTTTAAAGCAGCGGATGCACCATACCAAGAGAATTGAATATTAAGTAGTTCTTGAATAGGAGAGAGCATTACCCATAAGTAGCTAAAAATGGCAAACATTTGACCGATGCTTAAATCACTAAATAGCACCATGATCATTGCAGCCGCACGAAACAGCTCAAAACCAAGTAAAAATAATAAAAAAGATAGGCGGCCAGCTGCTTCTGATTGCCACGCAAACTGGTCTGCGCTGTGCCTAATGTCATCGGCCTGATTTTTGAGTTGTTCTAGAAAAAGACGTTCACGATTCGATGCACGTAATTGATAAATACCATCTAAGGTCTCAATTAAACGTGATTGGAAGCGCTCATAAGATTGGTTTTCTTTTTTCTTTAAGTCTTGTACACGGTTTCCAAGTTTACGAGAGAAATAAATAACAATTGGATTAACGAGTAAAATGAATAACCCCAGTTGCCAGTTAATCCATAGTAGAACACCAGCCGTGCCGATAACGGTTAAAAAAGAGACGATAAAACGACTTAGTGTCGGACCAAGGAACTTATCAATGGTATCAATGTCAGTAATGATATGAGAGTTAATACCGCCACTGCCGCGTGATTCATACTCTTTCATACTGATACGACTTAGCTTATCTAAGAGTTGCAGTCGAATTTGATAAGTGATCGTTTTTGAAACCAAACTAAATTGGCGACCTTGAACTATATTGAGGATTTGACTTATTACTCGCATGAGAATAACCAAAACAAGCACAAGAAGGATATAACCCGTCGCATTTTGCCAAGCAGTTGGTAAAAGGTGATTTAAGATCTCAACACCGGATGCGGGTTTATGTAGCAAAACTTCATCTACCATTAATGGCATAAGTAAAGGAATTGGGACACTAATTAAAGTTGCAATAATAGCGATGACATTTGCTGCAACTAAACGTGTTTTGTAGTTTTTTGCTTGCCTTAATAGCCAATTCCAGTTAATTGTAGAAGTTATGGTACTGCTCATGGTGATAATGATTCCTATTATTATCTTTTCAAGGGCATTGTACTCAGTATAAATAGAGTCGCAAGTGATTGGTACAAATACAGGATAAATAAAAAGATGGAATTAAAACATTACGCGCGATTAACACAGCAAGCACTGGGTTTGATTGAAGGTGAAACTGATTATATTGCAAATTTGGCAAATATCAGTGCGCTATTGAATATGGAACTGGATGATATTAACTGGGTTGGTTTTTATCTATTTAAAGAAAATGAATTAGTTTTAGGTCCATTCCAAGGTAAACCTGCTTGTATTCGAATTAGCGTAGGGAAGGGAGTGTGCGGCACTGCTTTCGCTACAGAAACAGTTCAACGTATTGACGATGTTCATCAATTTGCTGGTCACATTGCATGTGATGCAGAAAGCAACTCTGAAATTGTTATCCCATTTTATAGAAATGGAAAACTTGCAGGAGTGTTGGATATTGATAGTCCAAAATTTAATCGATTTAGCGAAATCGACGAAAAAGGACTGGTTGATTTCATGAAAGAAGCAGAAAAGAGACTTTAATTTTCTTTCAGTAGTGGTTTTTCACGCTTAAGTATCTATAATAGCGGAATATCTTTACTAGAAATAAACCTAAATACGGCTAGAACCGTACTATCAGGAAACTACATGGAAAACTCTGAAAAATTAGCGAACAGCAAAGAAGTAATTGCATACATTGCTGAGCGTTTCCCGAAATGCTTTATTTTAGAAGGCGAAGCTAAACCTCTTAAAATTGGTATCTTCCAAGATCTTGCTGAACGTTTAAGCGATGATCCTAAAGTAAGTAAAACTCAGCTACGTGCTGGTTTACGTCAATACACATCTTCTTGGCGTTACCTACACGGTGTTAAGCCGGGCGCATCTCGTGTTGATTTAGATGGTAACCCTTGTGGTGAACTAGAAGAAGAGCACATTGAACACGCTAAAGCGACTCTAGAAGAGAGCAAAGCAAAAGTTGCTACTCGTCGTAAAGAGCAAGCTAAAAAAGCAAGAGAAGAAGCAAAAGCTAAGAAAACAGCTCGTGCTGCTACTCCACCTAAGCGTCGTCCTCAACCTGCTGCGAAGAAAGTTGAACAGCCAGTTGAAACTCGTGCTCTAAACGCTGATGAAATTACTGTTGGTAACAACGTAAGCGTGAACATGGGTAAAGGTAATATGCCTGCGACAATCGTTGAAATTAACAAGGATGATGTACGAATTCGCTTATCGAACGGCCTACAAATGGTTGTTAAAGCGGAGAATCTTCGTTCATAAAGGAGCACTCCCGACGCATGAATTGTCGATTTAGAGTCTCGCTGATTGCTGCTGGCGTTATGCTAGCAGCATCTGCACACGCACTTGAAGCTAAGGTATTAGACGCCAAGTTTTCCGAAACTGACTTACCAGTATTAGCCGCAGAAACGCAGCATGCCACTGCAAGTAAGCGCGTTACTTCTCGTTTTACACGTTCTCATTATAAGCATTTCTCATTAGATGATGACTTTTCAGTTGCCATTTATGAGCGATATTTAGATATGCTTGATTATAATCGAAACGTGTTTACACAAGCAGACCTTGCTTCGTTCGCCCCATTATCAACTCAATTAGATGACCAATTAAAAGTTGGTGACACCAAAGCCGCTTTTGATATTTATAACTTATCTTTAAAACGTCGTTTTGAACGATATGTTTATGCATTGTCATTATTAGATAAAGAATTTGACTACACAGTAGACGAATCTATTGAACTTGATCGCTCTGAAGCGGCTTGGCCAAAAGATGAAGCTGAGTTAAATGAACTTTGGCGTAAACGTGTTAAATATGATGCACTTAACTTGTCTATGGCAGGTAAAGATTGGCCTGAAATCCAAGAGATGTTAGGCAAGCGTTATAATAATGCGCTTAAGCGTTTAACTCAAAGTCACAATGAAGATGCGTTCCAACTTTACATTAATGCGTTTGCACGTGAAGTTGATCCTCATACAAGTTATTTATCTCCACGTAATGCAGAGCAATTCCAATCAGAAATGAATTTATCATTAGAAGGAATTGGGGCAGTATTACAAGCAACGGATGACTATACTGTTATTCGTTCTCTGGTTGCTGGTGGACCGGCATTAACAAGTAAAAATTGTCTGAAGGTGACCGAATTATCGGTGTTGGCCAAGAAGGTGAAAAAATTGTTGATGTTATTGGATGGCGTTTAGATGACGTTGTTCAACTTATTAAAGGACCAAAAGGGACAAAAGTGAAGCTTGAGATCTTACCTGAAGGTAAGGATTCAAAAAGTCACACTGTCACAATTGTTCGAGATAAGATCCGTTTAGAAGACAGAGCAGTAAAATCTGAAGTGATTGAGCAGAATGGCAAGAAAATTGGTGTACTAGAAGTACCAAGTTTCTATGTTGGTCTTGCTGAAGATACGAAAAAAGAAATTGCTGAGCTAAAAGAGAAAGATATCTCAGGTATTATTGTTGATTTACGCAACAATGGTGGTGGGGCATTAACGGAAGCAACTGCGTTATCTGGCTTATTTATTACTGCAGGACCTGTTGTTCAGGTGCGTGATAGTTATGGTCGAGTTAATGTAAATGCGGATACTGATGGTGAAATTTCATATACTGGCCCAATGACGGTTCTTGTTAACCGTTATAGTGCGTCAGCATCTGAGATTTTTGCTGCAGCAATGCAAGATTATGGTCGTGCGGTTATCTTGGGTGAAAACTCATTTGGTAAAGGTACGGTTCAACAGCATAGATCATTAAATCATATCTATGACTTGTTTGATAAACCACTTGGTCATGTTCAATACACAATTCAGAAATTCTACCGTATCAATGGTGGTAGTACTCAGAATTTAGGTGTTGTGCCTGATATTGCTTTCCCAACAGCTATCGATCCAAAAGATACTGGTGAGAGTGTTGAAGATAACGCACTCCCATGGGATAGCATTAAAGCTGCTGATTATGCTAAAACAAATCAAATCGCAGAAACGATTGAACCATTAGCGAAAAAACATGTTGAACGAATTAAAACCGATGAAGAGTTTGGTTTTATTCAAGAAGACATTGCTCGTTATAAAGCTGAAAAAGACATTACTTCTATTTCATTGAATAAAAAAGTTCGTGAGAAAGAAAGTGATGATGCAGATGCTCGTCGTCTAACTCGTGTAAATGAGAGACAAAAATTACTTGGAAAAGAAGAGTTTAAAACACTTGATGATATTCCAAAAGATTACGAAGTGCCTGATGCTTATTTAGATGAAGCGGTTTCAATTACGATTGATTTAGCACTAATGAATCAGAAAAAGTAATCTCGATCTGAATTATTTTAAAACAGAAGTCATGATGGCTTCTGTTTTTTTATGTCTAAAAAACGGCAAATCATTGAATTTACAACTAGGCTTAACATAGTAAGCATTCAATTTACTTGGAGTCTTGATATGAAGCCGATGATTTTATCTGTATTACTTTTCTTTATTAGTCCCTTTGTATCTAACGCAACGGTAGAGTTAGAAAATAAATCGCTAACGTATTTTGAAAATCCATTTTTATTAGGTGATTGGTACTTCTTTAAACCACCACATATCGAAAATGATTTTGATGTTCTTCATATTCGACTCAATTCTGATCATCAATTTACGATTGAAATGATAAAAGTAGAAAAGAATACGGCAGATTCGTGGTCGGGAGAGTTTCAGTTATCACCAGAGCGAATTTTGTTTAAAGGCGGTGAAGATGAATCTCATGTTTATCACTACCAAGTTAGTCATAACAGATTGTATTTAAATGGTGTTGAATTCTTTAAAGTTGTCCCTGAAACCTACACTGGAGCCTGGCGTTCACAGCTCGTTTCTGGTGAAGATATTATGGTCAGTGATGTTCAAAATTTGAATCTGTTTTTAGGGTCAGATTTTATTTTTTCACTAGAAGTGATTTCGAGTACAGGTAAACGAAATCAAAAAATTGGTTACTATTACTTTGAAGATGATGACTTGGTTCTTTTATATGATGAAGGGGAGCAGGAATCGACATTTGAAATTAATGAAAATGCACTTGAGTTAAAAAATGAGCAATTTGGAATGTATGCGCTATTAGTTCGGGATTAATGTTACTCCAAGTATAGAAATATGAGACTAGAATATTTTTTAATAACAAATTTGTTGGATCTTATGCGAGAATGGAGGAGTTAAATAGCTATTATCACTAGCTTTGTTTTCAGTGATAGAAATCATAAGGATATATTATGAGCCAACAACCTCAGGCTAAATTTCGCAGTGATTATCAATCTCCAGAATTCACAATTTCAGATATCGATTTAGTCTTTGATCTCAATGATACCAACACATTAGTTTCGGCCACTTCAAAAGTACAACAATTAAAACAATCTACGGATCTTCTTCTTGAAGGTGAAGGGATGAAGTTGGTGTCTTTAAAAATTGATGATGTTGAGTACAGTGACTTTACTCAAACAGACACTCAACTAACTATTCATAATGTTAGCGGTGATTTTACATTAACAATCATTACTGAAATTAATCCTCAAGAAAATACCGCATTAGAAGGTTTGTATAAATCAGGTGATGGGTTCTGTACTCAATGTGAAGCAGAAGGTTTCCGTCGAATTACCTATTATTTGGATCGTCCTGATGTTCTTGCACGTTTCACCACAAAAGTGATTGCAGATAAAGAGGCATACCCACATTTATTAAGTAACGGCAATCGCATTAGCCAAGGTGATCTTGACGGTGGAAAACACTTTGTTCACTGGCAAGACCCATTCCCAAAACCGGCTTATCTTTTTGCTTTAGTTGCGGGTAATTTTGATGTATTAACAGATACTTATAAAACTAAATCTGGCCGTGATGTTGCACTAGAGATTTATGTTGACCAAGGCAACTTAGATAGAACTCCTCATGCAATGACTTCTTTGATTAACTCAATGAAGTGGGATGAAGAGCGTTTCGATTTGGAGTATGACCTTGATATTTACATGATCGTTGCCGTTGATTTCTTCAATATGGGTGCGATGGAAAACAAAGGCTTAAATGTATTTAACTCTAAATTTGTTTTGGCTAAACAAGAAACGGCAACAGATACTGACTATTTAGGTATTGAAGCGGTAATCGGTCATGAATATTTTCATAACTGGACTGGTAACCGAGTGACTTGTCGTGACTGGTTCCAATTAAGTTTAAAAGAAGGTTTAACGGTTTTCCGTGATCAAGAGTTCTCATCTGATCTTGGTTCTCGTTCAGTAAATCGAATTAATAATGTTCGTATTATGCGTGGCCCACAATTTGCTGAAGATGCGAGTCCAATGGCTCACCCAATTCGTCCCGAAAAAGTGATAGAGATGAATAACTTCTATACTTTAACGGTATACGAAAAGGGCAGTGAAGTGATCCGTATGATGCATACCTTATTAGGTGAAGCGAATTTCCAAAAAGGAATGAAACTTTATTTTGAACGTCATGATGGTACTGCTGCAACCTGTGAAGATTTTGTATTGGCAATGGAAAATGCATCAGGTATCGATCTGACTCAATTCCGTCGTTGGTATAGTCAGTCAGGTACACCGGTACTGACGGTGAGTTCTTCTTATGATGATGCTAAAAATGAATATGCGTTAACGGTAAAACAACATACTCCAGCAACAGAAGATCAAACGGATAAATTGCCACTTCATATTCCTTTTGATATTGAGTTATATGCACAAGATGGTTCAATTATTCAGTTACGCTGTAACAATGAAAAAGTCAGCAATGTATTGAATGTAACTGAAGAAGAACAAACCTTTATTTTTGAGCAAGTTTCTGAAAAACCAGTTGTTTCTTTACTTCGTGAGTTTTCAGCACCTGTTAAATTAAATTACGCTTATTCAGATGAAGAGTTGATTTTCTTAATGGTTCACGCACAAAACGACTTTGCTCGTTGGGATGCTGGCCAAATGTTATTAGCTAACTATATTCGTAAGAACATCGCTAATATTCAAGACGATAAAGAACTTGTTCTTCCTCAATCTGTCGTTGATGCGTTCCGTGGGGTATTACTCAATGCTGAATTGGAACATGCTTTTATTGCGGAAATGTTTGTATTACCAAATCATAATGAAATCACCGGTTGGTTTGATACTGTCGATGTCGATGCGATTGATAAGGCGCTTGGATTTATCAAACAAACATTAGCGACAGAATTGAAAGATGAATTTTCTGCTACGTATCATAGTTTAAAACAGGGTAGTTACTCTGTAGAACATGATGCGATTGGTAAACGAGCTTTACGAAACTGTTCATTAAGTTATCTTGCAAAAACAGAAATTGGTGAAGCGTTAGTTGAGGCACAGTATCAAGATGCAGACAACATGACAGATACTATGGCTGCAATGGGTGCCGCGAATGCTGCTGAGTTATCAATTCGTCAAACATTAATGAATGATTTTAGTGCGAAATGGTCACATGACGGATTAGTTATGGATAAGTGGTTTATTCTTCAAGGATCAAACCCAAGTTCAGAAGCGTTATCAATCATCAAAGAAACAATGAATCACAAAGCGTTTAGTTTGAAAAATCCAAACAGAACACGCAGCTTAATTGGTTCATTTGCTGGTGGTAATGCGGTTAACTTCCATAGTAAAACAGGTGAAGGGTACGCATTCTTAGGGGATATTCTTATTGAAATGAATGAGAGTAACCCACAAGTTGCTTCACGATTGGTTGATCCATTGTTGAAATTTAAGAAATACGATAGTGATCGTCAATCGCTTATCAAGGCTCAACTACAGCGCTTAGCGGATCTTGATAACCTAGCTAAAGATCTTTATGAGAAAGTAACGAAAGCATTAGCTTAATTACTCGATCTTAATTCATGAAAATGGTCAGTATTTTACTGGCCATTTTTTTATTTAAGATCCAAAATAGAAAAATAAATCACCCATATATCCAATATGTAATAGAGAATAATGAACAAATTTTATTACTTTAGAATGAATGTTACTTATCAAGCGTTTTTAAGCCATTATTCTGGTGCAGCAAGCACGGTGTTAGTCGTAACAGAACAAGGGTTAAAATTACAATTGCCTGCGTCACGTTTTCGTTCGTTTCTGACTCAACTAGGAGTGAAAGGACGCTTCAGATTGACTACAGACCAAAATAATCGTTTTCTAAATTTAGAGCAAGTAGGATAAAGCGCTACCTTAATCACAAATCTAACGATTAAGCTTCTAGCACGCAAAAAAGTCATAACGTTTCTGCCATATAATCCTTACAATGTAAGGTGCGTGGGCAGTTTCAACTGCTACACTATATAAATAATACTAATCATAAAAAACGGAGCATTCGCTTTATGACGACGCGTGATCCTATTGTTCCTGTACTACTTGAGAAAGTGTACGCTCTTATTGCTGAAAAGCTTGAAATGCCTCAACAATCCCTAATAACGCAACTTGCTCAGCGTTTATTTGCTAACATTGATGATGACGATTTACTGCAACGCAATGAATCAGATATGTATGGTGCAACACTCAGTCTTTGGAACCACTTATCTGATGTTAAAATATCAGATATTTCGGTTCGTGTTTTTAATCCTAAACTCAGTCAAGATGGGTGGCAGTCAACACATACTGTAGTTGAGATTGTTACACCAGATAGCCCATTTTTAGTTGATTCCGTAAAAATGGCTTTAGCTCGTTTAGACATGACGAGCCATTTTATGCTTCACGGACCACATTGTTTTGGCCGTAACGAAAGCGGTGAGATCATTTCAGTCTGTGAGAGTAACGCTGGGATGCAACAAACTCTATTCCATTTTGAAGTTGATCATTTAAATGACAAGGTTGAAATGGAAAGGCTTCAAAATGAATTGCTTATTGTTCTACAAGACATCCATCGGTCGTGAATCAATGGAAGCCGATGTCAGATAAATTGACAGAGGTAATTGAAGAGTTAAAAACGTCGGATTTACCAATAGTAAAAGAAGAGATAGATGAAGCCATTTCATTTCTTTCTTGGCTTAAAAATCACAACTTCACTTTGATGGGTTATAAGAACTTTGATTTACAAGCAGTAGAAGGTGATCATGAGTTGGTTCCAACCCAAGAGGAAGGGTTAGGGCTGTTCTCGTTAGCGTCACGAATTCATACGACAAAGCTTTCCGAAATGCCATCTTCTGCACGAGCTGCAGCAAAGAAATCAGATCTTCTTATTCTTACCAAATCAAACACCAAATCACGAATTCACCGTCCTGCTTATACTGATTACATCGGTATCAAACGTTTAAATAAAGAAGGTAAGGTAATAGGCGAGCATCGCTTTACAGGTCTTTATACGTCAACAGCATATAATCAAAGCGTTTCAAACATTCCATTATTGAGTAATAAAGTTGAACGTATCTTGGATGCGAGCAAATACATTAAGGGCTCACACTCTTATAAAGCTCTGCATAATATTCTAGAAACGTACCCACGAGATGAATTATTCCAAGCTAATGAAGAAGAGATGCTTGAAGTTGGCGTAGGTGTGGTAAAAATGCAAGATCGTGATTTATTGCGATTATTTGTCCGTCGTGACCCATTCGGACGCTTTTTCTCATGCATGGTGTATGTCACTAAAGAGCGTTATAACACAGAGTTACGTCGACAAACTCAACGTATATTACAAAATTATTTTGGCTCAAAACAAGAAGTTGAATTTACGACTTTCTTCTCTGAAAGTGCGTTAGCAAGAACGCATTACATCGTTCGTGTCGATAATAATAATGGCGATATTAATGTGAAAGACATTGAAAATAATCTAATGGAAGCCGCTTCAACATGGGATGATCGTCTTTGTGATGTGATTGTTGCTAATTTAGGTGAGAGCAAAGGAACGGCAATAGCTAAACAGTATCAACGTGCTTTTCCTCGCTCGTATAAAGAAGCGACATTACCAGGTTCAGCGGTTGCGGATATTGAACGATTAGAACTGCTAAACGATGATAACAAATTAGGTATGCTTTTCTATCGTCCACAAGAAGAGAAGAAAGGGTCAGCCAACGTTAAATTAAAATTGTTCCATCGTGATGAGCCAATTCACTTATCTGATGTGATGCCAATGCTTGAAAACCTAGGGTTACGAGTTATTGGTGAGTCACCATATGCGGTGAAAAAGAGTGATGGATCGGTTGATTGGATCTTAGATTTCTCGATGATTCATAATGGATCAGCTGAAGTGGATCTTCGTCAAGCTCGTGATCGTTTTCAAGAAGCGTTTGCTCAGATTTGGAATGGTCAATTAGAGAGTGATGGTTTTAACCGATTGGTTCTAGGTGCTGGTTTATCTGGCCGTGAAGTGACTATTTTACGTGCTTATGCGCGTTATATGCGTCAAGTTGGCTTCCCATTTAGTCAGCAATATATTGAAGATACATTATCAACCCACACTGATTTAGCGGTTTCTGTGGTTAAACTGTTTGAACTCCGCTTTGATCCTAAATCGAATTGGTCTGATAAAAAAGAACAAAAACAACTAGATGCCATTTATTCAAGCTTGGATAAAGTAGAGAGTCTAGATGATGATCGTATTATTCGTCGTTATGTAGAAATGATCGTTGCGACGTTACGTACCAACTACTATCAAACTGCAGAAGATGGGCAAGCTAAGCCTTGGTTATCGTTAAAGATGCAACCATCAAATATTCCTGAAATCCCAGCACCAGTACCTGCGTACGAAATTTTCGTTTATGCGCCAGATATTGAAGGTGTGCATTTACGTGGTGGAAAGGTAGCTCGTGGTGGATTACGTTGGTCTGATAGACAAGAAGATTTCCGAACCGAAGTGCTTGGCTTAGTTAAAGCACAACAAGTTAAAAATACGGTTATTGTTCCTGTTGGTGCAAAAGGCGGTTTTGTTTGTAAGAAACAGCATAACTTTACGACTCGTGAAGATATCTTCGCTGAAGGTCAACGCTGCTATAAACAATTCATTCGAGCGTTATTGGATGTATCTGATAATATTATTGAAGGCGAGGTGGTTCCTCCATCTAATGTTGTTCGTCATGATGACGATGATCCGTATTTGGTTGTTGCAGCAGATAAAGGTACCGCAACCTTCTCTGATTTAGCTAACTCAGTATCAGAAGAGTATAACTTCTGGTTAGGGGATGCATTTGCTTCCGGTGGTTCTAATGGTTATGACCATAAAGCCATGGGTATTACAGCAAAAGGGGCTTGGGAGTCGGTAAAACGTCATTTCCGTGAAATGGGAATTGATTGTCAAACAACTGATTTTACAGCCATTGGTGTTGGCGATATGGCTGGTGATGTGTTTGGTAATGGTATGCTTTTATCAAAACACATTCGATTACAAGCCGCATTTAACCATTTACATATATTTATCGATCCAAATCCTAATTCTGAATTGACTTGGCCAGAGCGTAAGCGTTTATTTGAGCTTCAGGGATCGAGTTGGGAAGACTACAACAAATCATTGATCTCTCAAGGCGGTGGTATTTTCTCTCGCCGAGCGAAATCGATCGAACTTTCTCCTGAAATTCAGAAAATGTTAGGTACTCGCAAGCAATCTCTTGCTCCAAATGATCTTATTCAGATGATCTTAAAAATGGAGGTTGATCTGTTATGGAACGGCGGGATTGGTACTTACGTTAAATCCAGTAAAGAAACCAGTGTTGATGTTGGTGACCGTGCTAATGATGCCTTACGTATCAATGGCTCAGAGCTAAATGCTAAAGTGGTTGGCGAGGGTGGTAACTTAGGCATGACTCAATTAGGGCGTATTGAATATGCACTAAAAGGTGGTCGAGTTAACACCGATTTTGTTGATAATGTTGGTGGGGTTGATTGTTCTGATAATGAAGTAAACATTAAGATCTTACTGAATGGCTTAGTGGCTAATGGTGATCTTACTTATAAACAACGCAACGTACTTCTTGAGAAAATGGAAGATGAAGTCGGCGAAATTGTTCTTGATGATGCGTATTGTCAGTCTGAATCGATCTCTGTAACAGAGCAACAAGGTACATCATTGGTGAAAGAGCAGATCCGCTTTATTCACCATTTGGAAAAACAAGGTAAGTTAGATCGTGCTTTAGAGTTTATTCCAGACGATGAAACTTTAATTGAGCGTGAGAAAATGGGGCAGGCATTAACTCGTCCAGAGCTTTCTGTTCTTGTTGCCTACGGAAAAATGGTATTAAAAGATCAGCTAGCTTGTGATGAAATCGCAAATAATCCGTATCATGCTGATTTATTAACAACGTATTTCCCAACTGAGTTACAACGTAACTATAAAGCCGCAATGGATAACCATCCATTACGTTCAGAGATTATTGCTACCTGTTTAGCCAACCAGATGGTTAATGAGATGGGATGCAATTTTATCACTCGTCTGCAAGAAGAAACTGGTTACGCTGTCACTGATATTGCTAATGCGTATGCCGCAACTCGAGCTATCTTTGAATTTGGTGATTTATTTAAGCAAATTCGTGAGTTGGATAATACGGCAACAACGGAAGCACAATATGAAGCCTTCTTTGCAATGCGCCGTACAATTCGTCGTGTTACTCGATGGTTATTGCGTAATGGCTCTCAAAACATGTCCATTCAAGCACTTATCGAAAAATACAAATCAGCGGTTGATGATATTAAAGTGAATCTCGATGGGTATTTGGTTAATGATGAGGTGGTGGAACATATTGAGCAGGCTAATCATTACTTTGAATTAGGGTTCCGTGTGAACTTGGCAATGTGCTAGCACGCTTAAGTAGTTTATATTCAGCAATGGATATTTCAGAAGTTGCAGAAGCTGCAGGGCAACCAGTGTCTGTCGCATCACGTTTATACTATGTATTAGGTGATAAATTATCGCTTCATTGGTTCTTGAAACAAATTAACAACCAAGGAGTTGATAATCATTGGCAAGCCTTGGCTCGAGCATCATTTAGGGAAGATCTTGATTGGCAACAACGTCAATTAACGACCTTGGTTTTAGCGGAATATAAAGATGATACAAGCATCGAAAATGCAATAGAAGAATGGTGTTTGAATAATGCTGCTTCTGTTGAGCGTTGGGAAAACATCTTGAATGAATTTAAGGTCGGTTCAGTGCACGAATTTGCTAAATTTTCAGTCGCATTGAGAGAATTAACCTTATTAAATTTGAGTTGTTCTTCTGCTTTAGCAAGATAAAAATAGGGTAAGCCAAACGTTTGCTCTTCTATAAGGAAAGTGATTTTTTATTCACTTTCCTTTTTTATTATCTCGATAATTTTCTCATTTACTTACATTTTTAATCGTAAGAAGTGAATATTTAATAATTGCGATAAATATAAGGTGTCAGTTTGCAATAATTAATTATGAATAAAGTACGATTAAGTTTGAATTGTGAATAAAATCAGTGAATAATGTCTCCCCGTTTATACGGGACTTAATTTTGGAGTTACAATGTTATATCGCATCGCCAGAGCTGGCATTTTCAAACTTGATGCTGAAAAAGCACATGACCTAGCAATTCAAAATTTCAAACGCTTCAACGGCACTCCTCTTGATATCTTCTATCGTCAAAACCTTGCTTCTAAACCGGTAGAAGTGATGGGTATTAAATTTAAAAATCCTGTTGGCCTTGCTGCTGGCCTTGATAAAAACGGTGAATGTATTGAAGCATTTGGCGCTATGGGGTTTGGATTTGTAGAAGTCGGCACTGTAACACCTCGTCCTCAATCTGGTAATGATAAACCACGCTTGTTCCGTCTTATTGAAGCTGAAGGTATTATCAACCGTATGGGATTTAATAACCTAGGCGTAGATAACCTTGTTGAGAACGTTAAGAAAGCAAAATACGATGGCGTTATCGGCATTAACATTGGTAAAAACAAAGATACACCAATTGAAAAGGGCACGGAAGATTACCTAATCTGTATGGAAAAGGTATATCAATATGCCGGTTATATCGCGGTGAATATTTCATCTCCAAATACTCCAGGACTTCGAACTCTTCAATATGGTGAAGCGTTAGATGATCTTTTATCTCAATTAAAAGAGAAACAAAAAGAGTTAGCAGAGAAATACGGTAAGTATGTTCCTGTTGCACTTAAGATCGCTCCGGATCTAGAAGACGATGAATTGACACAAATTGCTGAATCATTGATCAAATATAAAATTGATGGGGTGATTGCAACAAACACAACATTAAATCGTTCTATGGTTGAAGGCATGAAGCATGCTGAAGAGATGGGTGGCTTAAGTGGTCGTCCTGTTCAAACACGTAGTACTGAAGTTGTTCGTCGCCTTAAAGAATTACTTGGCGATAATCTACCAATTATTGGAGTAGGTGGTATTGACTCTTATGTAGCAGCAAAAGAGAAAATGGTTGCTGGTGCAGAGCTAGTTCAAGTCTATTCTGGCTTTATTTATAAAGGTCCAGGTCTGGTTCGAGATATTGTTAACAATATTTAAGGCTGAAATTTCAACAGTAAGTTGATTACAAGTGATTTTAATAAAGGGGAGAATAATATTTTCCCCTTTTTTTATTGCTAACCTCTTGTAAAATTAACAGTTAATTGCATCAATGAATTTTTTACGCGAAAACAGATGGAAATTTTCGCTATAAAATTGCATCCATTGATATTTGGCTGGCACGGGATTTTTCCCATTTTCAAGAGAGAATTCATAATGCTTAAACCTAGTGATACATGGACTTGGTATTACGATAATAAAGCACAATCTCTAATGCTTGATTTGGGCATGGATATGGTCTTTTGTGTAAACCTTCCACATAAAGTATTAGTCGAAGGCGCATTTTCTGAATGCAAATTCTCTGTAGATGATGCATCTGCCTATCAAATGTTCGTTGAACACATTTCTTATCTCCCTCTATCTGAACCTCGTAAAGTAGAGCTTGCTCTTAATTGTGTAGCAGCTAAACGTTTTCATAAGCCTATGCTTCCTAAAAGCTGGTTTTTTGAGACTCAAAGCGATGCAGGCTATGCTCCTGAGGAAGGTGAAGTTATCTCTCTTAAGAATGATTTAGGGGAAGGGCACTTCATTATTGTTGAAAACTACGAATGTGCAAGTATGTGTATGCTGGTGGACATGGACGCTTTCGCTCTAAATCCGACTAAATACATGGCCTTTTGTGAACCAATTAAAGTAATGCATGACCGCATGGCTCCAATGCAGGTAGTCAACTCTTCGTACTATGCAATGGTAGGTTAAGGCAAAACGACGTTTCTTTATCCTTAATTTATCATTTGTTTTTGCTTTATTTCCCTTTCTAATTATATCGTTTCCTTCCTTTGATGCAGCTACCAACCAGCGCTTCTCTAATTAAATACATACCTCACATAGTATTAATACGCACCTATAGAACGGCCAGATACCGTCTTATTGGATTGTATTTATCTATCTAATCGTTTGCTTGAAATAGGTAAGTTAAATCGTAGTACTTAAGATTTTTAAAGAGGCTGCGATGAAAACGCTCAACATTTAAACTCTTAAAAGTGAGACCTAGAGCCAAGAAGTATAAAAAAACAACACTCAGAACAATAGTTTAGTACGTCTATAAATAGGCCTTTTCATTATTATTTTCCCTGTTTCCCATGTTTTGTAAGTAAATTACATAGCTAATTTTCTATTGGTATAGTCCAGAATTCACGATGGGTATTGCGCTATTTTGTGTTTCTTTGTGGAAACGAAGTTTGGACTTGATCTCTTGTTTGATTAATAAGTTTTTGTTTTAAAAGAAATTAAGTGGATAAAAGAGTTGTCATTTATCTGCTATCTAAATGTCCTATTTCATATAGATTCATGTATAATGCGAGGCAATTTAATAACGAAAAGAATCCCATGAAAAAATACTTAGCCATTACTTCTAAAGGCCTTGAAAACTTACTTGCAGATGAACTGATTGCACTTGGTGTGACTGACCCTAAAGTGGTTCACGCTGGTGTTAAATTCGAAGCACCAATCGAGGTCGTTTATCGTTGTTGTTTGTGGAGCCGTATTGCTTCACGTTTCATTCAAATTCTTTCTGAGTTCGATGTCCGTGATGATATGGACTTATACCTAGGCGCATCTTCAATTAACTGGCCTAGTTATTTCTCTGCTGATAAAACGCTAGTGGTGGACTTTAACGGTACTAACCGTGAGATTCGAAATAGCCAATACGGTGCATTAAAAGTAAAAGATGCAATTGTTGACCGTTTTACAAAAGCGGACTTAGCGCGTCCAAATATCAGTAAAGTAGAACCAGACTTACGTGTTCATATGCGTTTATCAGGCGAGAAAGGGATTCTTGGCTTTGATTTGGTGGGTTCTGGTTTGCACCAACGTGGCTACCGTACTGAGGCTGGTCGTGCGCCACTTCGTGAAACTCTAGCAGCAGCACTTGTTATGCGTAGTACATGGGATGAGTCAAAACCTCTACTAGATCCAATGTGTGGTTCTGGTACCTTACTGATTGAAGCGGCACTAATGGCATGTGAAATGGCTCCTGGTGTTAAGCGTGAGAAGTGGTGTTTTGAAGCACTAAATGATTTTGACGCTGAGCTTTGGGCTGAGATTCGTTCTGAGGCTCGTGTTAAGAGTCGCCGTGGCGTTAAGAAAGTAGATGCTCGTTTCTACGGCTTTGATCGTGATTACCGTGTTATTCAAACCGCTCGTGAAAATGCGCGTCGTGCTGGCGTGGAAGATTTAATTACTTTTGATGTGGGCGATGCTACGAAAGTTGAGCGCCCAGAAGGGTTTGAGAATGGTGTTATTCTTTGTAACCCTCCTTATGGTGAGCGTCTAAGTACAGAGCCTGCATTGATTGCACTGTACAGCGAATTTGGTCGCCAATTAAAAGAAGTATTTGGCGGTTGTACGGCATCTATCTATTCAAGCAATGATGATCTACTTGCTTGTTTACGTATGCGTGCAGATAAGCAATTTAAATTGAACAATGGTGCATTACCTTGTGTTCAGAAGAACTACTCAATTACTGAATCTGCTGAACGTAAAGAAGCGGTAAGCATTGAAGTTGCTCCTGAGTTCATGAACCGTCTTAAAAAGAACATAGGCAAGATTGGTAAATGGGCACGTAAAGAGAAATTAGATTGTTACCGTATCTACGATGCTGATTTACCAGATTACAATGCGGCAATTGATGTCTATAAAGATTACATCATCATTCAAGAATACGCGGCACCAAAAACGATTTCTGAAGATAAAGCGCGTCGTCGTTTAACGGATATGATCCGTGCAACAGTTCTAGTAACGGGTGTTGAAACTAATAACGTTATTTTAAAAGTTCGTCAAAAACAATCTGGTAAAACCAATATCAAAAACTGGCAGAGAAATCTCGTTACTTTGATGTTGAAGAGTACGGTGTAAAACTGATTGTTAACCTACAAGATTACTTAGATACCGGTTTATTCTTAGATCATAAATTGACTCGTAAAATGTTAGGTGAAATGGCAGCAGGAAAAGATTTCCTAAACTTATTTGCTTACACAGGTTCAGCAACCGTTCACGCTGCTTGTGGTGGTGCTAAATCTACCATGACGATTGATATGTCTCGTACCTACTTAGAGTGGGCGCAGAAGAACATGAATACCAATGGTCAGACAGGTACACAACACCAGTTCTTACAAGCTGATTGTTTACAATGGTTACAACAAGCGGACGGTGAATTCGATTTAATCTTTATCGATCCACCAACGTTCTCTAACTCTAAGCGTATGGAACAAACGTTTGATGTACAGCGTGATCACATTATGCTGCTTGAAAACTTAAAACGTATGCTACGTGAGAACGGTACTATTGTATTCTCTAACAATAAACGTAACTTCAAAATGGATGAAGCAGCATTAGAGAAAGCAGGACTTAAAGCGAAGAATATTTCTAAGCAAACTTTGCCTCTTGATTTTGCTCGTAACAAGCATATCCATAACTGTTGGATTATTACCCACAAGGAAGACTAAGAGATAATGATCACTCTCTATAGCACGGAAGGCTGCCACCTTTGCGAGCAAGCGTTTGACTTGCTTGTTGAGGTGGGTGTAGATATGGAACAAGTAGATACCGTCGATATTGCATTTAACGATGAGCTTTTCTCTCGTTACGGTGTCACTATCCCTGTAGTGGCGAATGGCTTATCTGAGCTAAATTGGCCCTTTGATGCATCACAACTAAAGAATTGGTTAGAAGATAATGGCATTACTTACAATTAATAACGGACAACTGGCTTTTGGCGATCATCCGTTATTAGATAAATCTGATTTCGCTTTACAAGAAAATGAGCGTGTTTGTTTGGTTGGTCGCAATGGTGCGGGTAAATCGACGCTTATGAAGGTAATTGCTGGTGACATCATTATGGATGACGGCAAATTACAAATTAATCAAGATGTGGTGGTTTCACGTTTAGAGCAAGATCCACCTCGAAATGAAGCGGGAACGGTTTTTGACTACGTTTCTGAAGGATTAGCAGAGGCGGGTGAATATTTAAAAGAATATCACCGTCTGCTTGATTTACTAGAAACAGATCCAAGTGAATCAAATATTAATAAGCTTTCTCGTGCTCAAGAAAAAATTGATCACCTAGGTGCTTGGCACTTTGATACCCGCATTAAATCAGTATTAGAATCATTAAAACTGGACGGTCATACACTTTTAACAGATTTATCTGGTGGCTGGCAGCGTAAAGCAGCACTTGCTCGTGCGTTAGTTTCTAATCCTGATGTTCTTCTTCTTGATGAACCGACGAACCACTTAGATGTGACAACGATTGAATGGCTTGAAACTTTCTTAAAAGATTTTAAAGGTTCGATTATCTTTATTTCGCATGACCGTGCATTCATTCAATCAATGGCGACACGTATTGTTGATTTGGATCGTGGTCAATTATCTTCTTTCCCTGGTGATTATGAAGGTTATTTACTTGCGAAAGAAGAGATGCTGCGTGTAGAAGCAGAGCAGAATGCCCAATTTGATAAAGTACTTGCTCAAGAAGAAGCATGGATCCGTGAAGGTATTAAAGCGCGTCGTACCCGTAATGAAGGGCGTGTGCGTGCATTAAAACAGTTACGTCGTGAGCGTTCAGAGCGTCGTGAGGTAATGGGTAAAGCAAACATTCAAGTGGATGAATCAAGTCGTTCAGGCAAGATTGTATTTGAAGCAGAAAAGATTAATTACGCTATTGAAGGTAAGACAATTGTTAAAAACTTCAGCTTTAATGTCATGCGTGGTGATCGTATTGCTTTAATTGGTCCAAATGGCTGTGGTAAGAGTACATTATTAAAACTGATGCTTGATCAATTACAACCTGATTCAGGTCGTTTGCATTGTGGTACTAAGTTAGAAGTGGCGTACTTTGACCAATACCGTGAAGCGTTAGATCCTGAAAAAACGGTAATTGATAACTTAGCCGATGGTAAGCAAGAAGTGACCGTAGGTGGCCGTGAGCGTCATGCATTAAGTTATTTACAAGATTTCTTATTCTCTCCAAAACGTGCTCGTCAACCAGTTAAAGCATTGTCTGGTGGTGAGAAAAACCGTTTATTACTTGCTCGTTTATTCCTGCGTCCTAATAATTTATTGATTCTTGATGAACCAACCAATGATTTAGATATCGAAACATTGGAACTTTTAGAAGAATTACTTGCCAATTATCAGGGTACGTTATTATTAGTAAGCCATGACCGTCAGTTTGTTGATAACACAGTTACGACAAGTTGGATCTTCGAAGGTGAGGGTCAGATCGAAGAATTCGTAGGTGGTTATCACGATGCACAGCAACAACGTGCTAATGTACAGGCCGCTCGTGATGCAATGGCACCTAAAGTAACCAAGAAGAAGCCTGAAACTGTTGAAGTTAAAGAAACAGCCGCAGTGCAAGCGAAACCAAAGAAATTATCTTATAAGTTGCAGCGTGAGCTTGAACAGCTACCTGAACTTTTAGAGAAACTAGAAAACGAAATTACAGAACTTCAAGAGAAAGTGAACGACGCAACTTTCTTCCAACAAGAGCCGAAGGTAACTGAACCTGTATTGGCTCGCTTGGCTCAAGCAGAGCAAGAGTTGGAAGTAGCATTCGAGCGTTGGGAAGAACTTGAAGCTCTACAATAGGAAGTTAAATGAGTAGTAAATTACAATTAACCACATTAGCTGTTTTGGTGTCTGCTGCGCTTCCTGCGCAAGCAGCGCTTTATAAAGTGGTGGAAGTAGCCCCAGGTGTTTCTGGTAATGAAGTATATGGAACAGCTATTCAACCCGGGGCCACAGCTGATCCAAAAGGGTGTTTTGTTGATGATTGTGCTGATGGGGCTAGTTATAAATTAGCAGGCGAAACTCGTAATCGTCCTGATGGTTTTTCATATCGTGAAGAAGTTCCTTTTGCAATGGACAATTCATTTGCGTACATTGAAGATGATTACGATGGTTTTGAAGATTACTGTTTCTATCAATTAGGTTATGCTACGTGTGAATACTGGGCTTCTGATCGTTGGTCTAGTTGGTACAATGAGACGTATAGCAGTAATACACCTAACTCATTAGCATTTATTGAAGGTGCAGCCGTTTTACCTACTGATGCGAAAAATACAGTGATTAATTCACTTAATTCATCTGGCTCAGCTATTGGTAATTACAGTACTGCAGCAGTTCGTAACACTCCGATTAATGGGGACATTACGGGATGGAAACAAGGGCGTCAATGGGCAACAGATGGAACTTACAGTGTTGGAAGCGTCTCTTCTCGTACAGGTACTGGTGGTGAGCGTTATTATTATTTTTCAAAACCTGCAGTATGGAATGGAACAACTTTAAATGCAGTTAAATGGGCATATAATAATCAACAAGATGGAGATTATTACGCTCAAGGTAGTATGCGTGATTTATATGTAGATGGAACAACTTTTTATGGTGTTGGCTATAACAACTATAAAGACCAACATATGAATGCAACTATTTTTAAAGGAACGACTACAAATTTAACTAATCTTAACTCAGTTCAAATTAATAATGCTCAAGTAGATATTAGTGGTGATAATATTCACTCTAACTCGGTAGCTACCAATATTAATAAGAATTTAGTTGTGGTTGGTCAAGCAAAACGTTCTGGTGGTTACCCGAAAAATGGTGCCGCATCGAATCGTTTGTTCATTGTTCCTGATGCATCAGCAAGTTCAATTAATGCTTCATTCTTCTATGGTGGTATCTTCTTTGATGGTGCTGGTGGTGAAATGGGTGGTATTAACAATTACAATGAAATTGTTGGTCGTATTGACTCTGAGAATCACCGTGAATACGATGGCAAGCAACGTCGCCAACGTGCATTTATTTATCCGTATGGAGAAACATCTGGAGTTGCTGATGCAGATAAAGCTGCAATTACTGCTAGAAGAGCGATATTTAAAAATAAAGCTTGGCTTCTTGATGATCTAACGAATGGTGGTTCTGAAAGCAGTAACAATAACCAATATCGTATCTATGATGCCAGTGGCATCAATGATGCTGGTGTTATCTCAGCAACAGCAGTGAAATGTTCTGGTGGTTATGACTCTACATCACATAACGCATATTGTGGAGATGGTAACGGAACTGAAAAAGTTGTGGCGGTTAAGTTAGTTCCAATTGCAGGATCTGATGCTTCTGCGATAGAACCTCGTAGCTATGATAGTACAGCAACTGAACGTAAAGGTGCTGGTTTAGGCTTTGGTGCTTTGACCATACTTGGTTTATTTGGTTTCATGCGCAAACGAATTAAATAAAACTTAATTAATAAGATTAAGCCTGAAGTCACATTATGTGGCTTCAGGCTTTTTTTATACTTGAAAAACACACAAAATTAGTCGATTCTTAATATTGTCATCATGAAATGTTCATGATGAACCCTAACTAAATAAAAGGGTGAAGTAGTAAAGTAGTACATTTATGAAGCAACATGCTTTCCATCTATGAGGACTGAACTATGAAGAGACAAAAGCGTGACCGTTTAGAGCGAGCGCAATCACAAGGGTATAAAGCAGGCTTAAATGGCCGCTCATCAGAGCACTGCCCATATCAATCAATGGATGCTCGTTCATGTTGGCTGGGAGGCTGGCGGGACGCAAGAGACGACAAACAGTCCGGTTTGTTTAAGTAAACCCATAAATAAAAAGAATTTTAAAATTAAAGCCTCTATATGAGGCTTTAATTTTTTCTAGAATTTACGAAAAACGAGTTTAAGTAATCTAACACTTAGAGTAGGTAACATATGTTATAAAACAGTACTAACGCACTATAACTTGTCAAAGGGGCAATAAAAAAAGCTAGCCCGAAGCTAGCTTTTAATCATACTAAAAAATTTAATTAGAATGCAGATGTATCTTGGAAAAGGCCAACTTTAAGATCTTTTGCAACGTAAATTTCTTTACCATCAACAAGTACACGACCATCAGCTAGGCCCATAACTAGTTTACGGTTGATAACACGTTTGAAATCGATTTCGTAAGTTACTTTTTTCGCAGTAGGAAGTACTTGGCCTGTGAATTTAACTTCACCCACACCTAAAGCACGACCTTTACCTTCGCCGCCAATCCAACCAAGGAAGAAACCAACTAATTGCCACATAGCATCCAGGCCAAGACAGCCAGGCATTACTGGGTCACCAGGGAAGTGACAATCAAAGAACCAAAGATCTGGAGTAATATCTAACTCTGCGATCACTTTACCTTTACCAAATGCACCTTCAGTTTCAGACATCAGAGGGATACGATCCATCATTAGCATGTTTGGTGCTGGTAGTTGTGGACCATTTGGGCCAAATAATTCGCCACGGCTTGATGCTAGTAAATCTTCGCGATCATAAGAACTAGGTTTGTTTTGCATTAAAGTATTACTCCTAAATAAGTTGCAGAAATTCTAGCTAACACTTGTACTCATATCAAGTCGGATCAGCGCTGGTTAAACCAGTGTTTAATTCGACATAATAAAGCGGAACAATGAGTTGGGTGATGCTCAACATCTTCAATATGTTGAGCAATTAAAGAGAAAACAGACTCATGTTCTTCTGACTGTAAAGGTAATCCCAATAAAATCTCAACTGCTTCTTCAACGTTATTTACAGGGTAGATAGTAAATAAGTTATCTTCTACAGCTTTAACGACATCATCGGAAAGTACAAGATTAATTCCATTTGTTGCTGGGATAATAACACCTTGTTCACCAGTTAACCCACGTTTTTGGCATAACTGGTAAAAGGCCTCAATTTTTTCGTTAACACCGCCAATAGGCTGAGCAGAACCAAACTGATCAACCGAGCCTGTAATGGCGATACTCTGAGTTATTGGTTTAATTGATAGGGCACTTAATAATGCGCACAGTTCAGCTAAGCTAGCGCTGTCGCCATCAACTTCACAATAAGATTGTTCAAATACCATTGAAGCGGTAAAAGGTAAAGGTTCACGAGAATCAAGTTGGCTTAAGATATAAGCTTGCATGATCAACATACCTTTAGCATGAATATTGCCACCAAGTTCCACTTTACGTTCAACATCAGATAGCTCACCATCACCAGTATGTACAACACAAGAAATGCGTGAAGCTTCACCATAAGAAATAGGGTGTCCTGGAACTGATACGACGGTTAGCCCGTTAATTTGGCCAACTTTTTCACCTTGTGTTTCAATAAGAATATTGTTTTCAAGAATATCGTCTAACGCTCGTGATGGTAAATAAGATTCAATATAGTATTTAGATTCAATCGCTCGATTAAAATCGTCTGCACAAATAGTCGTTTTTGACTCAGAAGCTAATGAAGCATGAGCTAGAAATGAATTTAACCAAATTAAACATAAGTTTAATCGAGTTTGATCTTCACACTCACGCGCACCAACTTTTAATAAAGGCAATAATGATAGGCCGTCATTTAATGGTAAATGTCCGTTATCGATTAACATCGTATTAATGAGTTGAACGTAAGCAGTTACGCTGTCACTTGATATTTTTGTATCAAATTCGTACTCAGAGTACATTGACATGCCGGCAAGTAAGTCGGGTTCTAACTGTTCAATTTCACCTAATAAAGCTCGGTCACCAACGATGAGCAATTTTACATCGACAGACAGTTGGTGGATTGTTGTTTTAGGTGATTTAAGATCACTTGAAGGAATCGTTATAGAACTGCCTTGAAGTACGCTTTTTAATCTAGGCCATAAGTATGGATTAGCAAGTAAGATACTTGGCGATATAATTAAAAAACCACCATTGGCTTGCTGAAGTAAGCCTGATTCTAAACTGTCAGATTTATTATGATAGATGCCAAATAACTCTGCTTCAGATGCACTTTCAGCAATAATGATTGGTACATCAGTATCCTGATCAACACGGTTCTTGCTATTATTCTTTAGCCATGTAGCTGCATATTCACGATAAACTCGATTATCTAATGCGGTTAGCTGAAGTATATTAATGCCATTGATTTGAGAGAAATTCGTCAGTGCTTGAACTAATCGAGGTTGCAAAGAGTAGGCGTCTTGAACTTCAGATAAGAGTGCATTATTCAAATCGTTTTCGATATGCGCGAAATTTGGTGAAATTGTAAATGGCGTGTCTACTAACTGCATGCTTACTTATGACTAAAAAATAAAATCGATTATACATGACATAATGTAAAACGTCTGATTTTTCAGAGCTTACATTAGCAATTAGATCAGAATCTCATATTTGTTGTTATTTAATTGAACTTATCCGTGTCTACAGTTACACTGTCACCCAACATTTTCTTTTATAACGAGTGACTTATTATGAAATACCAACAACTTGAAAACCTAGAAGCTGGTTGGAAATGGATGTATTTGTTCAATAAGCACCGTATGGGAGAATCTATTACTTGTTATATTGATTCAAGTGAACAAAAAAAGTGGGTTGATGAGTTTGTAAAACTTGAACATGAGCCCGTTAAAGCGCTTGAGTGGATTCAAAAACACATGAATCCAGATCTTGAAAATAAACTTAAACAAGCAATAAGAGCTAAACGTAAACGTCATTTTAATGCAGAACAAGAACATACACGCAAGAAATCCATAGATCTTGATTATCGAGTATGGGAAAAGCTTTCATTAAGAGCACAAGATTTAGATTCAACGCTATCAGATACCATCGAATATTTACTTAGTGAAGCGTCAAAAACAGAAAAGGTTAGCCGAACTGTTTCTTCATTAAAGGCAGACTTACATGAGCTCCTGAAATAGGAGCTTTTTTCATTACTCCTAATGCACTATAACTTAATTGAGTTATTTAATTAATCAAATAACTCAATCACTAGCTTATTGTTTTTTATAACTAAATTAGGTTCTGAGGACTTAATAAGAGATTCTTTAAGCTTATTAGAATCGAGCTTATATGCTGGTTCATTTGAAAGTGCGTAGCCAATAATTGAAACCGCAGGCTTTAAAAGAGCAGCAATATCTTGCGGTAATTCGCCATTTTGATCTTCAAATTTTTCTAATCTAAGTGCTTTTAAATAAATTTCACCTGTTTTTTTATCGTATTCAGGAATCGCACTGAACTCTAGAGATAAAGCAAAATTCTGGGTGAGTTGATTCATGATCTCAACATCAGCGGTTGTATTTGCATAAACAGCAATTCGATTAGCATCTACACGGCCAATAGTGACGTTAACATCCTCAACATTTACTTGCGCATAAAGCACACCAGGGATACCGACAGATTTTTCAACATGAACTTCATTAGAAAGATAATCTGTCATTTCTTGCTCTGTAACTGAATAACTAGCACATCCAGATAATGAAAGAACACAAGACAGAGATAATAGCATTGATTTACAGTGATTCATGGAAGTCCCATATTGAATAGTAATTAGGTGTTGTGACAATGTAACTACTTGAAAAATATCGGATACAGTTTACTGGTAGATTAAAGTAATAACAAATTAAAACGTAAGATATCACCAAGTATTGACTTAAAGTGTCATGATAACTTAGTAGAACGAGTGAATAGTAAAAATGACGATACGCCTTAAATGAGCGATTTAAAGAAATGAATCAGTAAACAGAAAACCAAGACAGTACCAGAAGTAGAAACCATATAGAAACTAATAAAAAATAGCATTTTAAAGCTGATTTGATCTGATAATTAACCTGATACCTTAGTGCGTATTATGTATATTATGTTAAATTACTTTGTTAATTAATAAGATTATCAACCCTTTACTGCATATATTCAAAAAAACAATCATAATACTATCTTTTCTTTTTGGCGATTTTTGGCATTTTTCACTACTTACGATAAAAATATTTCATGGAAATATGCCATTAATCAAAAATTTTCATCGTTGGTTTTATGAAAATCCCAGTAAAAATATTGATTGATATGCACTTTCACGGTGATATTTCGTCGGCTTGTGCTTGGTTTGGTGTGTCACGTTCTACAATTTACCGATGGATGCAGACTGATAAACTCCCCACTTGGGCCCTAGATATGATTAGAAATAGAAATTGTCGGGCGTTACGGGGTCACGGTTTACGGTGGGATAAATGGACGATAGATGAGGACGGTATCACAACCCCTCACGGACGTAGGATCACAATTACACAACTAGAAAACTATTCTGCATGGATAGAATCATCTATAATAATAGACGGTTCTGCATGTAACTATATGAAGAATCAAAACAATAAAATATATTTTAACAAGTAGCCTATTCATACTAGGTTATTTTTTGGACGTCTAAAAATGAAAAAAATAATTTTGCTTTCTCTGATTTCTACCGCTCTTGTTGGCTGTGGCGGTGGTAGCGATAGCAATTCGCCATCTTCTAACTCTTTTGATGGCATTTATGCAAATAGTGACGCGGTAATGTTAGTTGATACCGCACTAACTTATGGCGCAATTGCTAGTAATGGAACACATATTTTAAGCTTCGATGGTTTTACTCGTAATAATGACTCAATGACATTCAAAGGATCTAATCTTTGGTCTAACGGTGTATACAGTCACTCTTCAGATCAAACTATGAATGCATTATTTGACGATAATAATGTACAAACGACGGCTAATATTAACGGTACTCCGTTTACTTATGATTTATCCAAACAACCAGTGAGCAAATCATTAGCAGAATTAGCCGGCACACACTCACATGCAGGTCAAGTTACTGATATTAGTGAGGATGGTACATTTAATTCCTACGGTAATGCATTAGGTTGTACCTATGACGGTATTCTAAAAATGACCAAAGGACTGTATTATTCAAGCACTGTTATTGCTTCTGGCTGTACTGATTCAGCACGCGATGGCGCTTACAATGGTTATTTCTTTACTGTGAATAAATTAAATAAAACTAATTTACTTGCTGTTTTCCATAATAAAGCGAATCCTAGTCATATTATTTGGGGTGAAACTCCAATCACAAACTAATCGAAACAAAAAAGCCGGTACTCATGCACCGGCTTTTTTTATGTCCTGGTCAAACATTAGTTATCACTAATATTAATCCTGGTACTACTTCTTTTTACGACTTCGTTTTGTCGGCTTTTTCTTTGTAGTTGATACCTTTACCACACCGCCGCCCTTTTTAAACTTATAGCCTTTCTTTAGTTTACCGTTTGATTTTAAACCCGCTTTAGCCATGATCTTTCCTTACTTCTAATATTGTTATGCGCTTATCATGCGCAGAAATTAAACTCATTAAATGTTTGTTCATTTTGAACATTTGCCAACCGAGAAAAGCGATTGCACCCGATTCTAGCGTTAATCCTAGCTCTATCGCTAAGCGAACAATTGCCAAATCCGCGATCATTTAAACCTGCTTTCTATTGTTTTCCTTAACATTGAACGGAAACCAAATGTATCAACAAAGACAAGAACAACCGCATATAAATACCACTCAGGGACTTTTTCAAGAGCAATGAACCCATTTAATACAAATGATTGAGTCTGTGGTATAAACATTAAAATCATTGGAAAGATGATCAACAATAAAAGAAATTCATCTTTCCAACCACGATTTAGTTGTGAGAAATCGTCTTGCTTAATTAATGCCTCTATTTTCATTTTGGTCATTTTATCTTTTAACTTTGCTCTATTAACAAAGAAACTACCGAGATAATGTGAAATAGATTTTAAGAACGTCATTTTTTAACGTCACTTTGTTTTAGCACTTTGGCAATTAAATATGCTGATAGAACCGCAGTAAATACACTTACAGAAATTTCTAGTGCAATCACTTGCCCTTTCTTCATAGTTTAATCCCTGCAAGCTCTACACCTGCCTTAATTTGGCTCATTGAGTATGGTTGTATGCCATTTTCAAATCGTGTCATTGCCGCAATTAAAGACGGTATATGGGCGTTAGTAAGATTATTATCCGCAGCATTTACTCCAATGTATTTAGCCACAAAATCAATATAGGCTTTTGTCGGATTGTTATCAGAACCCGGCGCCCATTTAGTAATAATTGACGCAACAGAAGTCAATTCATTCTTAGTCATGTAATTATGAAGCAATCGAGCTGCCGCTCGAATACCATACTTAGAACTTGAGAATGTGCAAAATCCGCGATTTTCGCCCGTTTGACCATCCCAATTATTAGCCTTGTTAAATTTAATATTTAACGGATTATTGTTACGAATACCTAACGGCATACTTGATCTAACTCCTACATATAAAAGGCCACATACAGCCCCGATAATTAATATTTTTTTAAGCATTGATAAAATACGCTCCGTTCAATGTTGGACGCTCACAAAACGGAAAACCTTGCTGCTGTGGATAATCACACAGTAATTTTCTATCGTTCAATAACTCAAGGAATTGTGATTCAGATAATAATGAGGTCTGTAGTTCTACAGGGTAATTTTTATCTTTTTCGTATTGGTCAATTCGAGATAACACAATATTTAATTGATTATCGCGCCACTCTCTTTCCTGAATAATTTTAATTGGTCGCTCTAATTCTTTTTGATATATCCAATCATTAGATTGTTCATTCCAAACAGAAAACGCTTTACGTTCAATCAATGTGTGCGTGTCTGGTAATTCGCCATTAGATTCAATAATAAAATCATTATCATCTAATTTCGAATAGGCAGTTTTATCAATATTATCAGTTAGATAAACCCATTGATTATTTACCAGCTTTACATAGTAACCATCTTTTTTTGGTAATGGTTTTTCAAATGAATGTCCGTCAGGTAAAACGAAAGGAAATTCATTAATTACGAGTTCATGCGCGTATTCATCGTAATATTTACGACCAATGAAAAATTCAGTTTTAACCCAATCATCATTAATAAAATACGCTCGCTCATTATCATTTAACTGTGGTAATGGCTTTAATGTCGATTTAGCTGGCAAGCCCGTGTGAGCATGA
This sequence comes from Aliivibrio fischeri, assembly GCA_038993745.2. Lineage (NCBI taxonomy): Bacteria > Pseudomonadati > Pseudomonadota > Gammaproteobacteria > Vibrionales > Vibrionaceae > Aliivibrio > Aliivibrio fischeri. Next base: position 1,439,666 of record CP160629.1, read on the forward strand.
ATAGTCCACGTTTTAGTTAACGTGTATTCGCCGTTTTTATCAAAATGATGCAAAGCTAGAACACGGTCATGTTTAGAAAATTCAAACTTCATTACTCAGCCCTCGTTATACAATTCCACAATAAAGAACGTGGGCGAGTTTCTTCGCCCGTTCCTGTAATTATTCCGTCAGGTGTCCCTGCTGATACGTTTTCAGTATATTTAGTACCCCCACGGTTTGCTCCGCCGCCATATCGGGAATCACCTTCGCCAGTCGTATAGGTTGAAAATTTAATTTGATGTCTATGCACTGGAAGCGGAACACCTTCAAACCCCAACGGCTGCACTGATTGTTCTTGACGTGTTAGCGGCTCTTGTCCCTCACCTGCAACACGAAAATAATCGTCACGCGAATCAGGTAAAAAACCGTCAGGATACACAAGTGCTAATTCTGGATAAGCAATAGGATCGAATGCTTGACCACTCATAGGCAAATGTCCTTTAGGGCAAGAAGCTAAAGGCCAATAGATAGGCGCACCAATCAATGAACCACCGCCCGAACTATCGCCCGATACTGTCACTTTAGGTGAATTTAAAACCATTAAAGGCTGCATTAATAAATTTCTCCAACATAAACGGTATCACCCTCTGCACCTGTAATAATCACATCATTACAAGCGGGCAATGTTGCCATACCATCCGCTTTTAAACGCATAAAACCGCACAGCACTATGATTTCTTTATTTTCATCACTTGCCTGTATTAGCAAGCCTTTACGCTCGTTATTACCTGAAATCGTATGTTGCCCTGTTGCCGTCAGTTGAATATCACCGATAGCCCTAACGTTAGTAATAACGCTTGGTTGGTTCAGTACTTCAACTTTCTGAACCTCTTTATGGTTAGTAAGAACCACTTCTTGAGGTTCAACAAATTCAGTTTGAACCACTTGTTCAAACGATACAGGGACAGTGCCACGAATAGATACTGGCTTTTGTACTTCACTAACCACTACAGGCTGAATGATTTCATCAATGGTGATACCACCCTCGACACTCATTCGTTGCTCTTTAATTCGAATATCAACTTCTGATAGTTGAAATTCAAAATAAATAGACTCTGTACTTGTATTTAAAAAGCGCAGTTCCATATTGCGATAATTGGTAATGATTACCGTATCACTTCGCGTTAGTTCAACGTTTTTAAATGAATCACTTTCAAGAATTAACGAATGGCTTGCATCACGTAAAATCAAATAATTATCGGCTTGGCCTACTGTAAATGTATAACTTTCGCCAACCGCTAAAGTGTATTTTCTTTTCATGATTTCCAAGCCTTAATTGCCATGACAAGCCCACCAACAACAACGCAGCCAAGTACAACAATGACAATCTGTTTTTGTCCCTCGCTACTGCCGCCTGTTATCGTGGTTGTTGCCATTTCTTTGGCAAAATTCATTGATTCTTTTGCATTAATTGCCATTTGTGAGGCTGAATCTTTAACCGTACTCATGGCAGTGTTAGCAATTTCAGTAACGTTATTATTTGCTGCTGTGTTACTTTCGAGCACCTTATCAACAACATCACCTGCAAAATCAAGAGATCCACTTACTGCACCGTGGTCGGTTACTGTTGTATTGATTGTTGAGTTGTTTACACCCGAAATCATTGTGCCAAGGTTGTCACCTTGTGCAGCATTAGAACCACTGGTGTTTGTTGTGGTCGTTGTTGTTTCTGTTGTGCTATCAGTTGAACCGCCACCCATTAAAGCACCATCCTAATGATAAATTCTTCACAATTTAGCTCTTTGCATCGTTGCTGTCTCACCATCTGAAACGGCAAACCAATACGTTTTAACAATCGTAAATGCGAACGACGTTCGACATGTGCACGAGCTGTTTTAAAGCCATTATTGCGAGCTTGCATGATAATTAATGGGGCGCACTCTTCAAGATTGCCTTCAAAACCCGCTATAACTAATTCTGAGCCTTCTTGTCGCAATAACACGATAGAATAATCATTGATAACGAATACGCGCTCAGTACCCGCTAAAACTCGTCGTTCTGCTTCTTCAAAATGCGTACCTAGGATAGGCTTTAAACGATGTTTAACACGTCCCCAAGAGACATTCTTAAATTTACCCTTTACGTTTGACAAAGTAGACTCCTGCAAAAATAACAACTGCAACAATGACCAACGGTGATATGGTGGCATTAGAACCGAATTGAATATTTCCACCAGTAAAACCACTGTTATTATTAGTGGTTGTCGTATTGGTAACTGCTCCACCCGCACCACCAGTTAAACTAGGCATTCCACCCATTCCCGGTATCATGTTTCCAACTCCTCCTAAATCCGGAACGTTTTCTAAGTTTGGTAGATTTCCAACATTCCCGAACTGGGACAGCGTATCTTCTACTTCGTCAAAATTACCAAGAATGTCATTTAGCATTACTTAACCGCCTTCGCCCCGAAATAAATCGCGCCACCAATCACAGTTAGAACAATAACGCGAGTCAAAAAGCCCTCCGACTTTTCGACCGCTTCGCCTGTTTCTTCTGCAACTTTTGCGGTGCCATAAATCGCCGCAACACCGAGCGAACCACCAGTAAGAGCCAAGATAGGAACTAATAAAGGCAACGCCATATTATTTCCCTCTTGTTACTGCGTAGATAACCCCAATCAGAACAACGCCACCGATGCCAACATAAGCCCAATTAATGGGCTTAGGTTGAGAGCCAGACGAGTTATTTATCGTATCTTTTGCATCGTCCACTTTATCAACGGCGTTATCGACCTTATCGGATGCATCAGCAATGCTGTCACTTGTTCCGCCTAGGCTGTTGGCTATATCGCCCACAGCCTCAAGGCCACTTTGTACGCCATCAACAACGGAATCAAAAATATCACCGCCAGTTTCAAGAAGACTATCAAGAAAACTCATTTAGCCCCCTTACGCTGCGACTTGCTCGAGACCTTCAATTAGAATTTCGATTGATTGCACGACTTCGGTCGTATTGACGCGGAAAAAGAACTCACTTGCGTGTTGAGTTGGTAATACGAAATCACGCATGAAACCATAAACAAGTGGATCATAGTGAAAATGGCCTGCTTGCCATTTTTTACCATTGTTATCCGCTACGAATGACAATACATCTTTGTGCATTTCACCCTCTTCACGACCATCACGCTTGATTTCTAATTTATCCATTTTGTCGGTTTTGAAGTGCATGCGACGAACATAGCGACTTGGTGACGACAATAAACCAGAGAAATCATTTTCACCCGATGCCGTAGCCGTCATTGTCTGCGTGTAAAGACGCGGCAATAACTTACGGTAAGGCTGTGCATCAGACATGATCGCAAACGTATCAATTTTGATTGCTTTATTTTCAGCAATCGAATCAGATAGTTTCAAATCAAGTGTGATGTGATCATTCAATTGAGTTACGAAAGCGGTAGCTGAAACCGAACCACGTTCAATGTTATTAAAATCAGAGAAAGGAATAACGTATACACCCTCTACGACTTTCTTCATGTGATAACCTTGAAGCATGTTCAGGTGTTTTGATGTTACGTTATAAAACTTATCGTCATTCAACGTAATTTCAACGCGCTGTAATTCATCTTCAGTAAGGTTAGTACGCAGAATGATTTGTTCATACGTGCCGCCTGTTGGTAATACTAATGTGGCAGTACCACCGCGAACCACACCAGAAAAGGCACTTAATTTTTTATGTCGGCAATTTTGCATAATGCTTTCCTACTTAATCGTTAAGGCCAAAAGTGTGGTCTAAATCCATAGGCTGAAACTTATGAATAAACGCCATCAGAGCAAAAGTAAGTAAGACCGTACCGCCTACAATCTTCGCTGTGCTTTGTGTTTTTTTGTCCAATTAATGAACCTCATGTTAAAAATGAGATTGCATAAGACATAAAAAAACGGTTTTGAGTCAATCCCCAAAACCGTTAAAAACCTATAGGTTATTTGCACTTAAAATGTGATTTAAATCACTTTTTAAAGGTGAATTTACCGTTATCAAATTCACCTTTTCCGTGTTTTTCCGTTTTTATGATGTATTCGAGTTTTTCAAGTTTTGCGATTGCTTCGGATGCTATGCCTAACTCTTTTGATAAATACACCGCATCATTTTCACGGTCTTGGTATCCTATCCACTTAATCGGACAGTTACCTATCACGGTTTTACCGACTTCTTGACCACGTTGAAAAATACAGTGTGTACGTAGTCCAAATTTACGACCGATACGGATCAAGTCTCCTACATAGCCGTCCATTTTTCCCGCGGTATCACAGAACTTCGCTAATTCTTCTAATACTACATTTAACGGCTCTTTACTGCCGTCACCACACGCCCATGCAAGGGCGCAAAATAGTTCAAAGTCACCTTTTTCAATTCGGCCTTTAAAACCACGTGCAATCTTAAACGGCTTACCAGAACTACGAGCTTTAAATAGATTCTCTGAAAAATCAGCCCATGTATAGTAAGTAAAAACTTGTTGACCTTTAAATGTGCCCTCGTAGTCTCCGAACGCATCAAAGAAAACAACACAATCATTCGCTGCTATGTTTAGGTTTTTTACTGCCGTAGTCTTTCCACTACCCGATGAGCCGACATACATAGCATTACAACAATCTAGCGCGTTGTTTGGGTTTACTGGCTCAGCAATGCTAATCATGCCGCCTCCTTGTATTCTTCTTGGTTATGTTGCTGGGCTATGGCTTGTGCATCTTCTTGCTTGTACTGTTTCGCTTGTTTCGCTACATCCCAACCAATTTGACCCATCGATTTAAGTGCCATGATTTCTTGCTCATATTGACTAAACCATGACGGCAACAGTGCACCGTATTTGACCAGAAGTGGTCCAAAGTTTTCTATTGCTTCGGCCTTTACTTCTTCATCAATTTTAATGCGCTTATGGATAAACTTTTGCGCTAACTTTTCGAGAGTAAAAACGGCGGCACGAGCTTCTGCATTTGCGCATACTGCTTCAAAGCGCTCACTATTGGCCTCTGCTTCGGCTTGCTCTTCTGGCGTTTGGTTTAACTCTGCACGAGCATCAGCGGCCTTGAGTTCTTCAACCATGCTACAAAAGCGATCATCAATAACGGTATCTTTCCAAGGTTCAAGCATTACGCACCCCCAATTTATAACCAACACATAGACCTAAAGCCGTACCTAGCCCGACACACATAGCAATAAAACCCTTTCCGTGTGGGTTTTTCTCGGTTTCAATAACCGTTTCTAGCGGTTCAATAACGGTTTCTAACTGATTGTTTCCATTATCAATAACCGTTATTTCTAGGTTTTCAATTTCAGCCTTTGTTTCTGAAACCGTTTCCAATGGTTTTTCTTCGATTATTAACGGTTTTTGCAAAAGGCTTTCTTCGTATTCAGAAACCGTTTTAAACATATTGTTTTTGATGAACTCTTGACGTTCTAAACCTGCATTTTGATTAGTACCGCACTTACATTTCGTATAGAACGTTCCGACTTTTTGGCCGCCACACTCCCACACAGCCGCAAGAGTGTTACAACCAACACAATGTAATACACCGACTTCGGTAGCCATTATTCAACGCCCCCTAATATCTTCATTAATAATTCGTTTTGTTTCATAAGAAGTTCATTTTGTAGGTTCTTTTCTTCACTAACCAAATTCATGAACTTCACTACAGGTTCTAAATCTTTTGCAAATGATTTCTTGATCATGCTTTTGCCTAATTCTTCATATTCAGAAAGAAGCACACGACCTTGAAGCGTTCGCGCTCGTTCTGCGCTATTTAGTTCGTCGGCTATATCAGCTAATTGGCTTAATTCAATCATTATCAAATATCCAGATTACGTGCTTGTGCTGCGTATAATTCTTCTTTTGCTTTCTGCTCAGAATACAAACCAAATATAAAAGCAATAAAAGCGATAACGGCAAAAAGCCCCATAAGCCAAAACCACAGCGTTTTTAAGAGCGTGAGTGGGTCGCCCCAAAAGTTAGGTAAAAAGGTATTAAATACGGATATACCAAAAGCAAGCAGTGCTCCAGAGCTAAAGCCGAATAACAAAGAGAGCCCTACAAACTCAACTAACGATAAGAAATAATTTTTTCTACACATCTAAAACCTCTAAAATGAATATATATACAAATAAAGTGAATATATTAGATATTATATTCAATAAATATGCAATAACCGTTTTAAAAACGGTTTTTTATTCATAAAAACGGTTGTTTTAATACTTAAGCTTCTGTAAACGCTTCTAAGCTCAATTTGATATGTATTGATTAAATGGTATGGGTTATATGTTTAAAAGCTCTCAGATTGCGAAATAACGCCAGATAAACGCCATTCTTAAATCTTGCCTTTCTCTTCATGCCAGAATCATCGCGCAGCGATAAGAACTACCACTTAATATTCATAGTGTGACCAACATGACGGTCGTATGACAAAAAGCACTTAACGCGACGACAACAAGGCCTCAGGGCGAAGCCCTCGAAAGGCCGTTACATTAACTTATCCCGACTTTGTCGGGGTTTAATCATTAAGTTTATTTATTTCTTTAGAACATATAGAGAATCTATGCAGTAAATGTAGATAGCGTTACTACGTGGAGTAGTTGAGAAGTTGAAACGAGCGTTATACATGAAGTTATCCACAGTTACCCACAACCTGATTAATATATGAGCAATTCAATAGCAAAATTAATGATTTACGATTTAATTTGACTTAATTAAAAATTAATGTCTTAATTATTTACGGATAGTTACGCCTGTTTTTTACCAAATAAAAACAAGCAAACGCAAAAAAGCCGCACTTAAGCGGCTTTCTTTTTATTTATTAGGTCTAAAACCGTCTAATACGGTATATCTTCGCCTTTATCGACGTAATCAGGTGTATAGCTACCCTTTTCAGCATTTCGCTTTCTGATAGCATTGAGGATGCCTACAGGCGTAAGCATTAATTGAGTGGTCACACCTAACCCTTTCGCTTTATTCGTTAGGTATGCTTTTGCTGCTTCTTGAGCTTCTTTGAATTTTTCGATAAGTCCCAAATCAGTGAAATACTTCATGGTCACTTTCTTGGTGGTAACTCTAAAGATAAACTTACCATCTTCGCCACGTTCCCTAGCTTGATCGCTTGATTCTACCCAACCGCGATCACTTGCATACTCAAAACATTGCTTAACTCTGTATGTAGGGACTTTCATTAGATCTGCAATTGCTTCCCACGTATAAAGAAAAGTACCGTTTGCACTTGGCTTGCGGCCTACTTTACGAGAAACAAAACACATATTAGATACAAGCGTATCCATAAACGCCGCCACATCTTTAACTAGGCTTCTTCTAGTCGCTTGACCGCATGGAGCTTGTAATACTTCAAATTTTGAAGGAGTTTTTACCATACCATCCCAATAAGCACGATTAAGCGCAGCAAGCGGACGCCCACTGCGTTTAAATTGTTTATTTGAGATAGTAGCCGTCATTATGCTGCTTTCGCCTGCACAGCGGCTTTAGTAACGAATTTTAGAGTGTCACGATTAAGATCCGAATATACATCGGCATTAGCACCAATAGCTGATTCAATCAAACTTCTATTAATATGCTCGGCTAATAGTTCAGATAAACCATTAACTATTTCCTTGTCTGATACTAAACCAACCACAAAAGATAAAATCATTGTTAAGTACATAGATTGTGCTTTTTGAGCATCCAGAATAGTTAATTCTGTATTTGCTTTAAGCACACCATCCATTCCTTTTTTGGATTCAATAATTGCTTCTTGTAATTTCGTTAATACTAGCTTGTCCATACATTCCACTCGTTAAATAGATCACAGAATGATCTCAATAGTTCGAATGAAAGATACTATCTGCCATTTTTGTGTGCAAGAGACTGTCTCACACCCTCTTTTACAAATATCCTCTTCAAAAAAGGAGGGTTTATGATAACTACAATTGAATTAATGGACTCCGTGAGAGCCCGTTTTGCCTGTAAATCAGACAGGGAAATTGCAAAAATACTAGGAATTACTGGAACTTCTGTAAGTGGCTACTATAGAGGCAATATTGCATCTATAGATATAGCCCTACATGTCGCTGATGTTTTGGAGTTAGACCCACTAGATGTTCTAATTAGTAACTTATGCGAAAATAAAGTTAAAAATCAAAGAGCTATAGAGTTATTGAGCGGGTTAATTAATAACAATTCTAGACAAAATACCGATAGAGTTACCACCCTATTGGCTGCTAATAACAATCAAGCAACAACGCAAACGAGTACCCATTTAAATTCCTAAAATGGGACAACGTGAGACAGTGGTTAAGTTTATGATTTAAAAGAGAATAAAGACATGTTAAGAAAGGGCGTTCACTGTATATTATGTTAAATAGGGTTCGGGTTAATATAGATTGTTGCTTGTAATACTGCACTATCTCTTGTCTTCACTACTTTTAGCTTCAATTTAACCATAATCGTATTTACCATAAAATAGCTAATAATCATTAAATAATACTTCGTATTTATCTATTGATTATTAGCCTCATTCTTACAAGCTAAGTTACTTAACAACTGTATTTGATTAAAATATCTGATAAGTCTTTTGCTCTGATTGGTTTTGATATGAAATCGTTCATACCAGCTTCCAAACACATTTCTTTTTCTGTCTCCATTGCATGAGCTGTGATTGCTATTATAGGCAGCTCTATACCTAACTTTCTTAGTTCAGTAGTTGCACTGATGCCATCTTTAACTGGCATCGATACATCCATAAGAACCACATCAAAAAAACAACCGTTTGTCTGATGTTTAAATATTGAAATGGCCTCTTCACCATTACTGACTATTGATACATGGTGGCCTTGTTTTTCTAGCAATATCTGAAGAACCGCCTGATTTGCTTTATTATCTTCTGCTAACAAGATATTTAAGCTACGCTGATTAACCAATTCTTTAGCTTCATTATTTAATTGTTTCGGTAAATCGCTGATTTCTTTTAAAGGCAGAGTTATTTTAAAAGTACTGCCTATATTTAATCGGCTCTCTACTGTTATCGTTCCTTGCATTAATTCAACTAAGCGCTTAATAATGGCTAAACCAAGACCAGTTCCACCGTATTTTCTAGTTATTGAACTGTCTGCTTGCACAAATGGTTTAAACAATTGCTCTAATGTTGTTGAAGCAATGCCGATACCGGTATCACTAACTGATATGGATATTGAATTATTAGGTAGCTTCTCGATCTTAACAGCGACATGTCCATGATTAGTGAATTTAATTGCATTACCAACTAAATTGAAGATTACTTGGGATAACCTGGTTGCATCAGCAAAAACATATTTAGGTACATTTTGTGACGCCGTAACAGTTAAAGTTATTCCTTTATCTTTAGCTCTTGTATCTAGAAAATTAATAGATGTATTTAAAGATCTTAATAAATCAATTGGTTGTTCATTTAAAACAAATGTTCCCGCTTCTATCCTAGATATATCAAGTACATCACTGATTATTGTAAGCAGCAATTGAGAGGAACTTTCCATTTGATTTAACCAATCTAATTGTTCTTCAGAAAGCAAGCTACTATGAAACACATCAACAAGACCAAGTATTGAGTTTAATGGTGTTCTAATTTCATGGCTCATCATAGCTAAAAATTGTGATTTTGCTTTATTGGCTTTTTCAGCTTCAGTTTTAGCGGTTTGAATATCTCTGATTCGTTTTTTTCTCGCTGAAATATCTTTGGCCGTACCTCGGTAACCAACAAAAGTACCAAACTCATCAAAAAATGGTTTACCACTCAGGCTTAACCAAACTTTATTATTGAAAATATCAGGGTTCCATTCAACTTCGTGAAATGGCGCAAGCCTCTTCTCTGATTCAATTATCGTAGAATTAATGAAATCATTACTGATCAAGCTAAGTAGATTTTGAGAGATGATGGATGTGTTATTTATTTTGGTATCAGACAAGTAGGTAAAATTAAATTGAGGATCCGTTTCCCAAAACCAGTCACCAACGGTTTCAGCAAAGTCTTGAAATCGCTCTTTACTTAGAAAAAGTTCTTTTGTCTTCAGTGAAACCATCGCATTGAGGCGTTCTTTATAATCAATATCAATTACTGCTCGCTCAACTAATGGCATAAAGCGTTCTATTTTCTCTTTCTCGAGAGTTGAATAAGCCCCAAACTTAGAACACGCTAAAATAATAACAGCATAGCCAGAATGAGATTTTAAACCACATATTGCCACAGAAGAAAATAAGCTCTGTAATTCTGTATTTTTGAATAGAAATTCATTTGTTTTATGCGGTTGAAATAAGATGATAGTTTCATCATGACAGGCTCGATGAAAAAGATCGTTATAACGCCATGTTAAATGATCGAAATACGGATTTGTTGATGCTAATACAGAGAAACTGTCTTTATCTGTAGATGAAACCACAATAGCATTATCGAATTCGACAAATTCCTTAATGACATTTAATAAACCATTAAAAATATCTTCTTTTGTTTGAGCATCTGAAATTGCAGATACCCCTCGCAAAATAACTTGGTTTTCTTTATGAAGTTGGGCTTCACGTTCTTTACTTCGCTTTAATTCCAACAGTATCTCTTGAAATTGTTCTTTTTCAGAATGATTTTTCACAGACAATACCTAATTATGAAATAAAACGGTTGATACCATTAAGTTACCGTGAGCATTTTCCCCACCAGTAAAACGACCTTGTTCACCAAACGTAAATGGGCAAATATAAGGAGCTCCATGCATTGCCGCATTCACAGAATCACAGACATCTAACATAGAGGATTTAATGTGCATCATTGAACCGGCACAAAAAATATTAATGCCACCAATTGGAACAAATTTCTCTTGTTTAAAATTCGTCGCGGAGTCAATAACCCGTTGAGGTCGTGATATGATTTGATCTTTTTCTCCATACATAACAAATACTTCTTCGCCTTCATATATATTAGCGAAGCATTCAATCCCTCCGTCATTCGTTATCTTAGTTGGATGTGCCAATTTAAAGTATGGAATATCATACATATAACCTGCAATACGTCCGAATGGGTATTGAGCCATGTTTTCTAATAAATTAGTTCTTTTGTTTAACAAACAAGACATATTCGTCCACTCTTTATAAACCTCAAGAGCTGGACGATTATCTATTTCATAAATAGTTCGTTGATCGGTTTTCGTGGCTATGCCAGAGACATTTGAAGGTGCGTAACCCGAGTGAAATGAGTAAGAAACTTTACAGGAAGGATAGAAAACTGAAATGGAAATACCGCTTTTCACACAACCATCTTGAGTAAAGACGCTCCATAAGCCTTGGTTATGATTATCTGCGGCAGTTCCCCAATAAGTGGAACTGGAGAGCCAAAAAAAGTATCAATAACTGAAATTATTTTTTCTTCATGGCCTGAAGTTGCGTGTAATAATACTAATGAAGGTAATTCCCCTTCTCTACCACTATCTTTAATTGCTTCTTCTAATAAGTGGATGGTTAATGACTCTATATCATAGTGAGAAACAAACTGGCTGATACTTGTTCCATAGCAACCTAAACCGGAATCGAAAATTCCCCATACCGCTATGGAGTGGTCATCAGCAAATCCCTGATCGGTCATTATCCCTTGGCAAGACGTACACCCATGAATTTTACTAGACGGAAACTGACTTTTTAGTGTCGAGATGATCGTTTCTTTATTATGTCTCTCAGTGAAATAACATAAAATTAAATTTGGAGCAGATTGTTCAGTAGCCATATTTCGAATACAGTCATATACGGCATCATATGAATTGTTTTTTTGCGAAACGCCACTAATTATCTTCAAAATTGCTCCAAATAGTCATATTTATATGCATATTCTACATATTTATGTTCGAGCGATTGATTTTTGAACGTTATCTATTTAACCCTATGAAAAGAAATTATTTTTTTGCAGTAAATGTGATTTCTTTACTTTTTCCATCTGCTGTAATCACAACTAACCATTCCATTTCATTATGTTTACATTTAGGTACAAAGGTTGAATAAGACGCTACATCATCGCTCTTTAATTCTTTTGTGAATTTCAATATGCCCATATTCATGTCGACACCTTTCGCTTGAAGGTTAAAGGCAAGATCCTCACCTTTAATGTTAACAATCATTTCGGCATTTTGTTGTATCGGTCTTGAAGCAACATCAATAATGATTTGATTATTATCAATATTAATCAAACATGCTTGTTTCGTTACATCACATATATTTGATAATTCACTATCCGATGTTAAACCACTTTCAGGAACGTAGGTAATTGTTCTCCAAGTAAATGCGGCGATTAAGACAAATAATAAGAAAATAAGTTGAAATAAACGGGGGCCTGTTAACTTTTCCACTGCCATAGTTGTAAAAACCTTTGTTATCTAGTTCAAAAAAAGAGAAAAAATGTTGCTTAACCGTAAATTTAATGTGGCGACCAACTGTCATTCAATTTTTAAGTGAAGTATCATTGATGCCGAAAATGCCATTTTTGCATTAAAAAAGGATATTTCAAAATAAAAGAGTCACAAATTTAATTATTTAGAAATAGAATTTTGGATGGCATTGCGGACATTATTGTTCGCACTAAGGAAAGTAAAGTGTAGTTAATAATAAAAGTGGAAGCATGCAATTATGAGCCAAGTACAGCAGCATGAACAAAACTACAACTATACCGTTGTTCGTCAGTTCTCTTTAGTTACCATACTTTGGGGGATTGTTGGCATGGGTGTAGGTGTACTAATTGCCGCTCAGTTAGTTTGGCCGCAACTAAATTTCGACACACCATGGCTAACGTATAGCCGTTTGCGCCCTCTGCATACCAATGCAGTAATCTTCGCATTCGGTACAAGTGCCCTGTTCGCAACATCTTATTATGTTGTTCAGAGAACTTGTCAAACACGTTTGTTTGGTGGTCCATTAGTTGCGTTCACCTTCTGGGGATGGCAAGCAATTATTCTAGCAGCAGCAATTACGTTGCCTCTAGGTATTACATCAGGTAAAGAATATGCCGAATTAGAGTGGCCGATTGATATCGCTATTACACTAGTTTGGGTTGCATATGCTATCGTATTCTTTGGAACCTTGTTTAAACGTAAAACATCTCATATTTACGTCGCTAACTGGTTTTTTGGAGCCTTCATTTTAACCGTTGCTGTTCTTCATATTGTGAATAGCCTTGCGGTTCCTGTATCTCTAACAAAATCGTATTCAATGTACTCAGGTGCGGTCGATGCGATGGTTCAATGGTGGTACGGTCATAATGCAGTAGGTTTCCTTTTAACTGCAGGTTTCTTAGGTATGATGTATTACTTCGTACCGAAACAAGCGGAACGTCCAGTTTACTCTTACCGTTTATCTATTGTTCACTTCTGGGCATTAGTTTCTCTTTATATCTGGGCTGGTCCTCACCACTTACATTACACCGCACTACCTGACTGGACACAGTCACTGGGTATGGTGATGTCATTAGTTCTATTCGCACCATCATGGGGCGGCATGATTAATGGTATTATGACGTTATCTGGTGCTTGGCATAAGCTTCGTTATGACCCTATCTTACGTTTCCTAATTGTTTCTTTGTCCTTCTATGGTATGTCGACATTTGAAGGCCCAATGATGGCAATTAAATCTGTAAATGCCCTATCTCACTATACTGACTGGACAATTGGTCACGTACACTCTGGTGCTTTAGGTTGGGTTGCAATGGTTTCAATTGGTTCTTTATACCACTTAATTCCTAAGCTATTTGGTCAAGAACGTATGTACTCTGTATCACTAATCAATGTTCACTTCTGGTTAGCAACAATCGGTACCGTTTTTTATATTGTAGCAATGTGGATTTCTGGTGTAATGCAAGGCTTGATGTGGCGAGCAGTAAATGCTGACGGTACATTAACATACAGCTTTGTTGAATCATTAGAAGCATCATACCCATTTTACTTCATTCGCTTTATAGGTGGTTTAATCTTCTTATCAGGAATGTTCTTACTTGCATACAATACATATAAGACCATTACTGCTCCGAAGAACAGCCTTAAAGCAATTCCACAACCGGCACAATAAGGAGACCATGTTATGAGTTCTAATCGTCATGAAATCATAGAAAAAAATGTTGGTCTTCTTGCGGTTCTTATCGTTGTTGCTATCAGTTTTGGTGCATTAGTTGAAATTACGCCTCTAATTTTCCAAAAACAGACAACGGAACCGGTAGAAAACCTACGCACTTATACTGCGCTTGAAATGGAAGGCCGTGACATCTATATCCGTGAAGGTTGTAATGTTTGTCATAGCCAGATGATTCGTCCATTCCGAGCTGAAACAGAACGTTATGGTCACTATTCTGTGGCTGGTGAAAGTGTTTGGGAACATCCATTTTTATGGGGTTCTAAACGTACAGGTCCTGACTTAGCTCGTGTAGGTCAACGTTACTCTGATGAGTGGCACCGTGTTCACCTTATCAACCCTCGTGATGTTGTTCCTGAATCAAATATGCCTGGCTTCCCTTGGTTGGAAGAAAACGTACTTGATGGTGAACTAACATCGAAGAAAATCGCCATTTTCCGTGATAACTTTGGTGTTCCATACACTGAAGAAGACGTGAAAAATGCTTCAGAAGAAGTAAAAGGCAAGACTGAAATGGACGCATTAATTGCATACCTTCAGTCTCTTGGACATGCAATGAAGTAAGGAGGTCCCTATGGACGCTGGTACTATTCATGCAATTTGGACGGTCATACTGTTTTTAAGCATGGTAGGCATTATTTTCTGGGCATACAGTAAAAAACAAAAAGCACGCTTTGAAGAAGCTGCGAATTTAGTTTTTGCTGATGAGGAAGAAAATACTACTTCAAGCAACAAAACGACAGGAGTTGACAAACAATGAGTACTTTTTGGAGTCTCTGGATAAGTGTCATTACCATTGGTACGTTGGTTGGTTGTGCTATTTTACTTCGATTCTGTTTAAAAAATACGACAGGCATTGAAGAAGGCGAAGACATGGGCCATGAATACGATGGTATTCGTGAGCTTAACAACCCATTACCAAAATGGTGGTCTTATCTTTTTTGGGCAACACTAATATTCTCGATTGTGTATTTAATCCTTTACCCGGGATTAGGTAACTTTAAAGGAGTGTTAGGTTGGACAAGTTCGGATCAAACCGTTCGAACAATTGAAGAATCTCGTGCATCTATTGAGCGCTCTCACAAAGAGAAAACATTGGATCAATTTGCACGAGAACTGGACGATGCAAATACGAACTTTGGTGAAACCTTTTCAAAACTTGCATATAAACCAGGAACGTCTGATTTCCGTGAAATTACAGACATAGCTAATGATGATGAAGCATTAAAAGTTGGACAACGTCTATTCTTACAAAACTGCTCTCAGTGTCATGGTTCTGATGCTCGTGGCATGATTGGCTTCCCTAACCTAACGGATACAGCATGGTTATATGGTGGCGAACCGCAAGCTATCAAAACAACCATTATGGAAGGCCGTATTGGTAACATGCCAGCTTGGGGAGACGCTTTAGGTGCTGACGGTGTAAAAGAAGTTGTTTCTTATACGCTTAGCTTATCAGGCCGTAAAGTAAACGCTAAAGAAGCAGCAGCAGGAAAACAACGCTTTGTTGTCTGTGCTGCTTGTCACGGTACAGATGGTAAAGGTAACCCTGCATTAGGTGCTCCTGACCTTACTGATCAGGACTGGCAATTCGGTGATTCACGAGCCGCTGTTACTGAAACTGTGACTAATGGTCGTCAGGGTGTTATGCCTGCATGGAAAGACGTATTAGGTGAAGAAAAAGTACAACTTCTCTCTGCTTACGTTTGGAGTTTAAGCAACAAATAATATAATAAAAGCCTCTGTATTATCAGAGGCTTATTCTTTTCTTATTCGTTTTGAATAAGAGTCTTTTATAGGAATTATTACTATGCCTCAACCTTGGTATAAGCAGTTCTGGCCTTGGTTTCTCATTATCCTTCCAGCCACTGTTGTCGTTGCATGTATTTCAACGTTTGTCCTTTTTGTCGAAAATGATGTTGATCTTGTTGCTGAAGATTATTACAAAAAAGGAAAAGCGATTAATGTTGATCTTTCTAAGATTAAAGTCGCTCAAGAGCTATCTATTCACGCTCAAGTTCGTAACCTTAATAACGTTATTGAAATAAAGTTAGATAAAGGTAAGTTAGAACATAACCCAGCAATTAAAGCTATTTTTACTCATAGAACATTACCAAATCATGACTTTTCGCAAGTCTTAACTTCTGATGCGAAAGGCATTTACCGTATTACATTACAAGAACCTATTACCGGCCCTTGGTTTATTGAATTACTACCACATGACAGTTCATGGATGGTTCAAGGCCGAACTAACTTCCCTAGCAAAGACTTTTTCCCTTTAGGTAAATAATTAAAATAAGTAGACCATATGTCGAAGGAATGTTACCACTGCAATGAGCCTGTACCATCAGGCTCAAATTTTCATGTTGATATCTTAGGTGAAACTCGTGATATGTGTTGCCCAGGCTGTGAATCAGTAGCGCAAACTATCGTTGAAAATGGCCTGTCTTCTTATTATCAATATCGTACAGCTCCAGCAGATAAAGCAGATCTAATCCCTGAACAATTAAAAGCTCTTACCCATTATGATCACGAAGAAATTCAAAAAGAGTTTGTGAGAACAAATGATAATTATCGTGAAGTGACATTGTCACTTGATGGTGTATCTTGTGCAGCATGTGCATGGTTAATTGAAAAACAACTTTCAGCCGCTAGAGGCATTCATCAAATTAAAGTGAATACCTCAACACATCGAGCATTGCTTAGTTGGAATCCAGAAGAAACAGAGCTTAGCTCCCTACTTACTTTAATTCATCAGCTAGGCTATAAAGCAGCTCCTTTTGAAGCAGACAAACAAGAAGAAGAATATCATCGTTCAATGAAGCAATATTTATATCGTTTAGGTATTGCTGGATTAGCGACAATGCAGGTAATGATGCTTGCTGTTGCTCTTTATCTTGAAGTATTTGGTGATCTCGACGAAGAGTTCCGTAATTACTTACGCTACGTCAGTCTGGTTTTTGCAACGCCAGTAATGCTTTATTCCGCCTTACCATTTTACATGAATGCGTGGCGTAGCCTTAAAGCACGAACATTAGGTATGGATGTCCCTGTTTCAATTGCAATGTTATTTGCTTATTTTGCAAGTGTCGTTGCAACTGTGACTGAAACGGGAGAGGTTTTCTTTGAATCTGTGGCGATGTTTACTTTCTTCTTATTACTTGGTCGCTTTCTTGAAATGCGTGCGAGAAGAAAAGCCGCAGCAATTACAGGTAACCTCCTTAAACTTATCCCAGTAATGGCAACGTTATCTTCAGGAAAGCGAGTTCCGGCTCGTACATTAGATATAGACGATATTGTTGTTGTTCCACCAGGTGAACACCTTCCAGCTGATGGTATTGTTATTTCAGGAACAAGCGCTATTGATGAATCCATGTTTACCGGTGAATCAATGCCAATTGCAAAGAGTGAATCCGATACAGTTTATGCAGGTACGATCAATGGTGATGGCAACCTAACCATCAAAGTTACCAAAACAAAAGCAGACTCGCTCATCTCTAATATTGTGAAACTGCAAGATGAAGCGCAAATGTCCAAACCAAAAGTGGCAGAAATCGCCGATCTTGTTGCTCGCTATTTTGTTGCTGGAATATTGATAATCTCTGCATTTACTTGGTTCTATTGGCACGAAACAAAACCAGATGACGCCTTCTGGATTATGCTTTCAGTACTTGTTGCAACCTGTCCATGTGCCCTTTCATTAGCCACTCCGACAGCCATTACCTGTTCCACATCACGCTTAGCACAATTTGGACTGATGTTACGTAGAGGACATGTTCTAGAAACGTTATGTAAAATAAATCGTCTAGTTATAGATAAAACCGGAACTTTAACCGAAGGTAATATTCGCTTAGTTAAGGTGAATACATTCACTAATACAACTGAAGAAGAATGCAAAGCGCTTGCTGCAGAACTTGAATCTTTTGCTAATCACCCAATTGCACAAGCATTTTCATCATTTAGAAAGCCTGAAACTACCTATTTTGAGCGTGTTGAAAATGTTATTGGCTCTGGACTCATTGGCTATCACAATAACAGTGAATGGAAAATTGGTCATAAAGCGTTTGCAGCTCCGTCAACTCAAATTGCCGATGAAGATAACTATCAAGTTTGGTTATCTAAAGATAATCAAGTTGTAGCTGCATTTTCACTTGATGATCCAATAAGAAAAGAGAGTAAAGAGTTTATTGATGCTTTGCATAAGTTAGGCATCAAAATAACTATGCTTACTGGAGATAGTAGCTCTGCAGTATCTAAAGTTGCCAATGAATTGGATATTGATACAGTCGTTTCTGGCGCTTCTCCGCAAGGAAAATTGGAATATCTCACCTCATTACCAGAGCATGAAATTAGTTTAATGGTTGGTGATGGAATAAATGATGCACCGACTTTGGCTGGCGCTCATTTATCCATAGCTATGGGATCAGGAACTGATGTCGCTAAAGCTTCTGCGGATATGATTTTACTTGGCGATCAACTAACACGATTAATTGATGCTCGAGAATTAGCGATGAAAACACGTAAAATTATTCGCGAGAACTTAGCTTGGGCTTTAGGTTACAATGCAATCATTCTACCACTTGCTGTTATGGGATTAGTTGCACCCTATATTGCCGTTATCGGAATGTCTGGGAGCTCTATTATTGTAGTAACTAACTCATTGAGGTTATTAAAAGAAAATGGCTAGTTTATATTTATTAATCCCTATCGCGATCATGCTGGTTTGCGTCGCTGTCGCTATTTTCATCTGGGCAGTAAAAAGCGATCAATTTGAAGATTTAGATAGACAAGGTTCCGAAATCCTTTTTGATGAAGAGACGAAAGCCTCAGTAAAAGATAAAAAAAATGAACATTGATTTTGTTGCTGCATTTTTTGTGGGCTTAATGGGTGCTGGGCACTGCATAGGTATGTGCGGTGGGATCTCTGCAGTAATTTCCATGAACGCTTCTACTAGCCGCTTTCCTAAGTGGCAATTTATAGTTTGTTACAATATTGGAAGACTCCTTTCTTACTCTATTTTTGGAGCTGTTATTGGTGGTGTTTTTGTGTCGATAGCCAGCGCAAGTCAAAGTTATAGTGCATTAGTTTATTTACGTATATTTGCAGGTTTATTAATGTGTTTGCTTGCACTTTATATTGCAAACTGGTGGAAAGGCTTAGTTTATATCGAACTATTAGGTAAAAATTTATGGCACTACATCTCACCTCTTACTAAGCCACTATTGCCTCTAAAAAGCCCATTTCATGCGGTTCCGTTCGGTTTTCTTTGGGGTTGGTTGCCTTGCGGATTGGTTTATTCCACACTAAGTTGGGCTGCAGTTTCTGGAAATGCCATTAATGGCTCACTATTAATGCTTTCATTCGGATTAGGAACTTTACCAGCAATGTTACTTGTCGGTCTTGGCGCAGAAGCACTAAAAAAATGGTTAAATCATGTTGTTACCAAAAATATTAGTGGATTGCTGTTAATGAGCTATGGTCTTCAAACGATATATATTGCGCTAAATCAATTAAGTTAATCGCAAAATTTTTGCATAGTCTTATTTTTATGCTACCACTTTAGTGCGACTTAGTTTAAAATTGACCTATATCAAATATAAGAGCATTGAATGAGATGATGTCAGATAACTCAGCAAACAAACGAATTCAGTCAGGCGGTTGTGCTATTCACTGTCAAGATTGTAGTATCAGTCAGTTATGTATCCCATTTACTTTGAATGATTCTGAATTAGATCAGTTAGATGAGATCATTGAACGTAAAAAGCCTATTCAAAAAGGCCAAGAGCTATTTAAAGCTGGTGATGAACTGAAGTGTTTATACGCTATACGTTCAGGCACAATCAAAAGCTATACGATCACAGAACAAGGTGATGAGCAGATCACTGCATTCCATCTAGCTGGTGATCTCGTTGGTTTTGATGCAATTACGGAAGCTCAACACCCTAGTTTTGCTCAAGCTCTTGAGACATCGATGGTATGTGAAATTCCTTATGAAATCTTAGATGATTTATCAGGAAAAATGCCAAAACTTCGTCAGCAAATCATGCGCTTAATGAGTAATGAAATTAAAGGCGACCAAGAAATGATTCTTCTTCTATCTAAAAAGAATGCAGAAGAACGTTTAGCGGCATTCCTTTACAATCTATCGACTCGTTTTCATCAACGTGGCTTCTCTCCAAGAGAATTCCGTTTAACAATGACACGTGGTGATATTGGTAACTACCTAGGTTTAACGGTTGAAACAATTAGCCGTTTATTAGGTCGTTTCCAAAAAACTGAAATGCTAACAGTAAAAGGCAAATACATCACAATCAACGATCATGATGCCCTAGCTGAGCTTGCCGGTTCTGCGAAAGAAATTAAGTAAATCGTAAAAATTACTGCTTTTAAAAAGTGAGGTATATCTCTTGATGTACCTCACTTTTTTGCATCTAACTTCCCCACTTTCACTCCCTAACTGCTACAGTATAGATAACAGAACAGTTTTATGAATTTGGTTTTTACCAAGGAGGTTAGTATGAACCGCTACCGTAAAATACTTGTTGCTGGGATCATAGATCAGGAAGAACAACCTGCACTAAAACGTGCATTAGATATTGCTAATCGAACTACAAAACCAAGTGAGATCACTCTGTTTTGTACTACTTATGATTTTTCTTATGAGATGACTTCTATGCTATCAGCTGATGAGCGGATGGCGATGCGTAATGGCGTAGTCTCACAAAAAGTAAAAATGCTTAATGATGTTATTGCTGATTATTCTAAATCAGATCATGTCACCATAACCATCAAAGTCGTTTGGCATAACCGTCCTTATGAAGCCATCATTAATGAAATCTTCGATGGCAACTATAACATATTGATAAAGGCAACACGTCAACACGCAAAATTAGAGACCGTATTCTTTACGCCAACGGATTGGCATTTGTTACGCAAGTCTCCTATTCCTGTTTTATTGGTTAAAGAGCGCCCATGGCCTGAAAATGGTAACATTCTAGCCTCAGTACATGTTGGGTCTGAAAACCCTGCACACTTACAACTGAATGATAAAATGGTTGATGAAGCCATCTATTTCGCTGAAGTGTTAAACTCAACACCTCACCTAGTTAATGCTTATCCATCAACACCACCATCTATTCATGTGGAATTACCTGAGTTTAATGCTGTGCAATATAAAGATGCTATTCGTGGTCACCATTTGACACAAATGAAAGCATTAAGACAAAAATACGGTATTCCAGAAGAGCAAACTCACGTATATGAAGGGCCAACTGAAGAAGTCATTTCTGAAGTTGAAGACGAACTTACCGCAGGACTTGTAATTCTTGGTACAACAGGCCGAACGGGGTTGTCTGCAATTTTTATTGGTAACACTGCTGAAAACACTTTAGATTTACTTAACTGTGATATTTTAGCATTAAAACCAGATGGTTATATTAGCCCTTTGGACCCTAACCATATCAGCTAAATTTCAATAAGGCCTAATTCTGAACAAGTATTAGGCCCTTTTCTCCCAAAATAATCTCGTCTAAACTCGCTTATTGATCTTGTTTGGGTATAATACCCGCCTTATCAGTTCCACCATTAGTTTAGAGTAAGTAAATGAGCGAATTAACTAAAGCGCAGCAATACAATTTCAATAAGCTTCAAAAGAAAATCCGTCGTAATACAGGTAATGCTATTGCCGATTACAATATGATTGAAGACGGTGACCGCATCATGGTATGTCTATCTGGTGGTAAAGATAGCTTCACTATGCTTGATATCTTAATGAGCTTAAAGAAAAGTGCGCCGATCTCATTTGACTTAATCGCTGTAAACCTAGACCAGAAACAGCCAGGTTTCCCTGCACATATTCTTCCTGAATACCTTGAGAAGTTAGGTGTAGAATACAAAATTGTAGAAGAAGATACCTATTCTATCGTTCAGGATAAAATTCCTGAAGGTAAAACAACTTGTTCTCTATGTTCACGTTTACGTCGTGGCATTCTATACCGCACAGCAAAAGAGCTAGGTGCAACTAAAATTGCTCTTGGTCACCATCGTGATGATATTCTAGAAACTATGTTCTTAAACATGTTCTACGGCGGTAAATTAAAAGGCATGCCACCAAAACTAGTTTCAGACAATGGTGAGCACGTTGTAATCCGTCCTTTAGCGTACTGTCGTGAAAAAGACATTATTAAATACGCTGATATGCGTGATTACCCTATCATTCCATGTAATCTTTGTGGTTCACAACCTAACATGCAACGCCAAAACGTTAAACAAATGCTTAATACATGGGATAAGCAGTTCCCTGGACGTATTGAGACTATGTTTACTGCAATGCAAAACGTAGTTCCAAGTCATTTAGCTGACTTTAATACATTTGACTTTAAGAGCATCAACCGTGATTCAGGTGTTATTAACGGTGGTGATATTGGTTTTGATAAAGAAGAAATGCCAACATTACCCGTTGATGCTGACGATGCAGTTGCAGAGTTTGACCCATCATTAAAATTAGATGTTGTGAATGTAGATTAATTATCTAATACCAAATAAAAAGGCGCAAACGTTAACCGTTTGCGCCTTTTTTTTATTTTGATTTTATTCGAACTATTTTACTAACCATGGAGTAACTTTTAATGCTTCACCTGGTAAAACAAATTTCACATCATCTTTATACTTTCTAAGATCTACTGTTACTTTTCCATTATTAAGTGGCAGTACATCCCCTGTTGAAACAGTAATACCACTAGTGACAGTGTCACTAAAAATGAAGGTGACGCCTTCAACATCAGGCATGAAATATTTGGCAAACATTCCGCCAATATCTGCAAGCATCGCATCCATTTGAACCGTTAAGTCTCTGAGTTCTTTAGCTGATACAGAATCACGGAAAGATTTATTTGCTAATACCTCCATAGAGATATCACACTGTTTACCTTCCTCTGTTTGGATATAAACTAACGGATTAGCTGACTTTAAATTGTTATCGATTGGAAGAGGCAGTTCTTGGTTACTCGGAATCGTAAATTCCTCATAATGCTCTTCTTTTTCCATCCATGCCTTTATAATTTGACAAGCTTTACCTGTTTTAGCATCGTTAAAGAAAAGTGCCATGCGAACATCATCATGTCCTTCTTTCTGGTTCACTTTTAATTGATAGTAAAGCTTTGTATACGTAAAGCGGTACTGCTCAGCTTTCACAGGTAGTGCCAAACACAATAGTGACAACGTCGTCGCACTAATCCATTTTTTCATTTTATCTCCAGTATTGACTGTTGTGGCGGATCATCGCTTGAATTTCTTCAACATATGCCTCGCCACGCTCTGAGTAACGAATTAAACCATTCGCTAATACATTCGCTTCTTGCTCTGGTGTTAAGTTTTGTGGAGAAGCATGCAATTCCATACGG